>JBBCJP010000007.1:0-392380 GCA_037190625.1 Alphaproteobacteria bacterium | reverse complement strand
TTGCCCACCCTCATAAGACGCAGGCCGAGCCGAAGACACCGAAAAAAGTATCAGCGGTTACCGTATCGCGGCGGGTTCACGCGGCGGCGACGTCGTCCAGGCTGCCCTGCGCACCGCGCAGATGCTCGACGAAGCCCAATGTTGAAAGGCGCAGGCGACGGGCGAGGTCGGCGAGTTGGGTGGCCGCGTCGCGGACCTCGCTCGAAAGGTCTCCGGCCGCATTGACCGCCTGCGCCACATGGCTGATCCGCTCGGCGATCAGATGTGCCCCCGCGCGCGCCTCATGCACGCTCTGCGCGATCCGCTGCGCCGCGCTGCCCTGTGCCGCGACGGCGGTACGGATGTCGTCCGCGGCCTCCGCCACCTCCGTGACGGCCGAGGAGGCGAGCTCGAGGTCGGTGGCGGCGGCATCCACGCCCTCCTGAACGCTGGCGACGAGGCCGGCGATCTTGTCGGTCGCGCGCCCGGTCGCGCCGGCCAGCTGCTTGACCTCGCTCGCGACCACCGCGAAACCGCGCCCCGCATCGCCCGCGCGCGCCGCCTCGATCGTCGCGTTGAGCGCGAGCAGGTTGGTCTGGCCGGCAATGTCGCGGATCAGGCCGAGGATCGATTCGATCGCCTCGACATGGCTGCTGAGCGCCTGGCTGACCTGCACGGCGGCATGGGCCTGGTCGCCGGCGCGGCTGGCGACGCCGGCGGCGACTTCCACTTCGTTGCGGGCTTCCTCGATCGCCATGATGAGGCCGGCGGCGGTCTGCGCCGCCTCGCGCATCGCGACGGCGGATTGCTCGGCGGCGGCGGCGACCTCGCTGGTCTTGCCCAGCATGCCGCGCGCGGCGGTGCTCGCCTCGGCCGCCTGGTCCTTGAGCTTGCGGCTGCCGCTGGCGGTCGTCTCGACGACGCTGACGATTTCCTTGTTGAACTCGTTGCCCTGCGCGCTGCGGCGTTCGCGCTCGGCCTTGTCGCGCAGCAGGTCGTAATAAGCGGTGAAGATGTCGATCTCGATCGCGGTCAGCCAGATCAGCGCCTTGCTCAGGCGGTTGCGCTGTTCGGGCTGATCGGCCAGCGCGACATCGAGCAGCGCCTGGATCTTGTCGGCGCAGGCGGCGACGCCGGCATAAAGGGTCGACGGCGACACCTGACCGCGTGCGGCGGCATCGACATAATCGCGCACCCGATGCGCCCAGTCGGAACCGGCGAGATTGGTATATTTGCCTTCGATATGGGGGACGATGCGGGTGGTGAGCTCTTCCATCTTGTCGGCGCTGATCGCACGGGTGATTTCCGGCGCGCGGGCATATTGCTCCCAATAAGCGCGCGCCACGGCGCGCTTGTCGGGCTCGATGATCGCCCAGATTTCACGGCACAGTTCGGCCAGATCGCCGCGCGTGTCGAACAGCACGACGCGTCCCTTCAGATCGATCTCGTCCCGCTGACCCATATTGCCGCCCATGTCTCGCATTCCCTTCACGCACCGTTGCGCGCGCCCAGTTAGGGGGCAATTGGTTAAGATGGCGTTAGCCATTGCCGAGGCGCGCGCCCCACCCTTGCAACGTCCGTCTATCGGCCTGGGGCGTGCGTGCCGAACCGGCAACGGCCGTGACGGGATGGATTTCGGGTCAGGGCAAGGAGCGAGGAGGGAGCGATGCTTCGCATCGTGACCGACGAGCGACGCAGCCCTGGCGCGAAAGCCGCCCGCCGCTTCGCGGTCGTCCGGAGAAGGCCGCCGGCTGCGTCGGTCGGCTGGCCCGGGCAACAAAGCCCGGTCTGCACCGCCCTCCTTGCCGGCGGCCTTCTCCGGACGATCACGACCATTGCCGGTTCGGCACGCACGCCCTAAAGCGGTCCCAGCGAAGGGGAGCGTCGCTTCATGCATCGAAATCCGTCCCGGCCATTGTCGCCGCATCTCACCATCTGGCGCTGGGGCCCACACATGCTGGTCTCCATTCTGCACCGGATCACCGGCTCGGGTCTGGCCGTCTTCGGCTCCGCGATCCTGGTCTGGTGGCTGGCCGCCGCCGCGAGCGGGGCGGAGGCCTATGCGACCTTCACCGGCTTCATCGGCTGGCTGACCGGCGCGGGCGCCGCCGACAATGCGGGCGCGGCCGACTGGCTGCTTTATGCGCTGGGCGTCGCGATCGGCGTCGGCCTGGTCTGGGCCTTCTTCCAGCATCTGCTGTCGGGCCTGCGGCACTTCGTGCTGGATGCCGGCGCGGGCTACGAGCTCAGGACCAACCGCTTCTGGGCCATCGCGACGATCGTCGGCGCGCTGCTGCTGACCGCGGCCGCCTGGGGATGGATCGTGTTCGGGAGGGGCGCATGAGCGGCCGGATGGAAACCCCGCTGAAGCGGGTGCGCGGCCTCGGCGCGGCGCGCTCGGGCGCGCATCACTGGTGGCTGGAGCGGCTGACCTCGGTATCGACCCTGATCCTGTTCGGCTGGTTCATCGTCTCGCTGGTCCGCCTGCCGGCGCTCGATCGCGGCACGGTCGTCGAATGGCTCGCATCGCCGCTCGCCGGCGTGCCGATGGCTTTGCTCGTCATTTCGACCTTCTGGCACCTGAAGCTGGGCCTCGCCGTCGTCGTCGAGGATTATGTCCATGACGGCGCGCGGCTGTTCTGGCTGACTTTGATCAACTTCCTCAGCCTGCTCGGCGCGGGCATCGCCCTGTTCGCCATTCTCAAGATCGCCATCGCCGGGAGCGCCGCATAATGGCCGAGGCCTACAAGATCATCGATCACACCTATGACGTCGTCGTCGTCGGCGCCGGCGGCTCCGGGCTGCGCGCCACGATGGGCGCCGCCCAGGCGGGGCTGAAGACCGCCAACATCACCAAGGTCTTCCCGACCCGCAGCCACACCGTCGCCGCGCAGGGCGGCGTCGCGGCCAGCCTCGGCAATATGGGTCCGGACCACTGGACCTGGCACATGTACGACACGGTCAAGGGCTCCGACTGGCTCGGCGACCAGGACGCGATCGAATATATGGTCCGAGAGGCGCCGGCCGCCGTCTACGAGCTGGAGCATTTCGGTGTCCCCTTCAGCCGCACCGACGAAGGGCGCATCTACCAGCGCGCGTTCGGCGGCATGATGCAGAATATGGGCGAAGGCCCGCCCGCCCAGCGCACCTGCGCGGCGGCCGACCGCACCGGCCATGCCATGCTGCATGCGCTCTATCAGCAGAGCCTGCGCTACGACGCCGATTTCTTCATCGAGTATTTCGCGCTCGACCTCATCATGGAGGACGGCGCGTGCCGGGGTGTCGTGGCCATGTGCATGGAGGACGGCACCATCCACCGCTTCCGCGCCCATGCCGTGGTGCTGGCGACCGGCGGCTATGGCCGCTGCTATTTCACCGCGACCAGCGCCCATACCTGCACCGGCGACGGCGGCGGCATGGTGCTGCGCGCCGGCCTGCCCCTGCAGGACATGGAATTCGTCCAGTTCCACCCGACCGGCATCTATGGCGCGGGCGTTCTCATCACCGAGGGCGCGCGCGGCGAGGGCGGCTATCTCACCAACTCCGAGGGCGAGCGCTTCATGGAGCGTTACGCCCCGTCCGCGAAGGACCTCGCCTCACGCGACGTCGTGTCGCGCTCGATGGCGATGGAGATGCGTGAGGGGCGCGGCGTCGGCGAGCATAAGGACCATATCTATCTCCACCTGGATCATATCGACGAGAAGATCCTGGCCGAGCGCCTGCCGGGCATCACCGAATCGGGCAAGGTGTTCGCCGGCGTCGATCTGACCCGCCAGCCGCTCCCGGTCACGCCCACCGTGCATTACAATATGGGCGGTATCCCGACCAACTTCCACGGCGAGGTCGTGACGATCAAGGACGGCAATCCGGACAGCGTCGTCCCCGGCCTGTTCGCGGTGGGCGAGGCGGCGTGCGTCTCCGTCCACGGCGCCAACCGCCTCGGCTCCAACAGCCTGATCGACCTGGTCGTGTTCGGCCGCGCGACGGGCCTGCGTTTGGCTGAAACCCTCAAGCCCGGCACCGCGCACAAGCCGTTGCCGGGTGACGGCGCCGATCTCGCGCTCGCCCGGCTCGACAGGTTCCGCTTCGCCAGCGGCGGCTCGCCGACTGCCGAGGTCCGGATCGAGATGCAGCGCAACATGCAGACGCATTGCGCCGTGTTCCGCACCGACGAGCTTCTGCGCGAAGGCGTGGAGAAGCTCGCCAAGACCTATGAACGGATGAACGACCTGCACGTCACCGACCGCTCGCTGATCTGGAACACCGATCTGGTCGAGACGCTGGAGCTCGACAATCTGATCAGCCAGGCCAGCGTCACCATCGCCGGCGCGGTCAACCGCAAGGAAAGCCGCGGCGCCCACGCGCACGAGGATTATCCCGAGCGCGACGACAAGAACTGGATGAAGCACACCGCGTCCTGGTTCGAAGGCTGGGGCGGCCAGGGCGGTAAGGTCACCCTCGATTACCGCCCGGTCCACGAATATACGCTCACCGACGAGGTGGCCTATATCAAGCCGAAGGCGCGGGTTTATTGATGTCTGCTAAATTTACCGACGCAGTCGTGCAAAACGTCATTGTCAACGTTCGCGACTCTAAGGGACGGCAGGCATCGATCTCATTTGACGAGCAGGGCGTGCACTTTCACAGGAGCAGGCCCAAACAGGGCAGAGAAGCGATCATTTCCTATGATCGTTTTTTGGACCTTGCCGAAGAAGGCAATCGAGATTTCTTCAAAGCGCCTAAACGGCGTTAAGCCGCCATCCTGAACCGCTCCACCCGTATCTCCTCCTCATGCGCCCGGGCCTGCGCCAGTTCATAGGCCGTCTGCATCCGCAGCAGGGTGTCCGCCTTCACGTCGAACGCCTTCTCGAAGCGGATCGCCATGTCCGCCGACAGGCCGGCGCGGGCGTTGAGCAGGGCGCTCATCGCCTGGCGGGTCACGCCGAGATGGCGCGCGGCGTCGGTCACGTTGAGGCCGTGCGGCTCGACGATCTCGCTGCGCAGCCAGTCGCCCGGATGGACGGCGAAGGCGGGGAACACGCGAATGACCATCTTCAGTGGCCCACCCGCCCCGCCGCGATCTTGTAGACGAGGTTGCGATCACGGCGGCCGACGGCGATGACCTGCACGACGATCCGATCGTCGAACACGCGATAGATGAGTCGATAGCCAGCCGTGCGCAGCTTGATCTTGTAGCAGTTTGGCATGTTGGCGAGCCGCGCCGCAGGAATGCGTGGATTGTCAAGACGTTCAAGCAGCTTCTTCGCGAACTGGTCGCGGATGTTCGATCCGAGCTTGTCCCATTCCTTTTTCGCGTCGTGGAGGAAGGTGAGCCTATAGGTCGTCAATCGAAACCTCGATCTCCTCTTGCCCCTCGCGCTGGCGCACCAACTCGGCCAGCTCGATATCCTCAAGCCGGTCCATCAATGCCTCCCAGGCCTTGGCGGGGACGAGATAGGCGGAGGGCGTGTTGCGGTTCAGCACCACGACGGGAAAGCCCTCCGCCGCCGCGATCACGGCGCTGGGGTTTTTCTTAAGGTCGCTGATGCTGACGCTGCTGTCGGCGAGAATGGTGTCGATCATGACCTGTTTATAGGTCTTTTAAAGGGTCTTTGCAAGGCGCAACTATCGGGACGCTTGAATGGAACTTGACGACGAACCGTGCATTATGCACGATGAGCTGAGTTTCCAAGGAGCCCTCCCATGACCTTTTCCGCCACCGAGCGATCGCCGGGCGCCAAGCTCGGCTTCGCGCTGCTCATCGGGTTCCTGCTGTCCTTTCCGCTCTTCACGGTCTGGCTGCTGGTCTATGACCGGCAGCAGCAATCGGAGTTCGCGCAGGCGGGGATCGTCGAAGGCTGGGGCGGGCCGCAGGTGATCGGCGGGCCGCTGCTCGTCATCCCCTATCGTGAGGACGTGGTCGAAACGGTGACCGAGAACAATCGGCCGGTCACGCGCACCCGTCAGGTCTGGAAGGAGCTGACCCTGTCGCCGGAACAGTCGCGGATCGAGACTGAGGTGCAGGCCGAGCCGCGCAACCGTTCGATCTACGAAGCGGTGGTCTATGAAGCGCAGGTGTCGGGCCGGTCCCGCTTCGTCATGCCGGCCGATCTGTCGCGCTTCGGCGTCACCGTTCCGCAGATGGACCTGACCCGCGCCGAGCTGCGCTTCGGCCTTTCCGATCCGCGTGGGCTCGGCGCCAATCCGCGCGTCAATGTCGGCGGGAATGCGCTGCGGCTCCAGCCGGGCGGCGGCACGCGCGGCAGCGGCGGGGCGGGCTTCTTCGCCTGGCTCGACGCGGCGGCGCTGGCTGGCGCGCCGGTCGAGGTCGATTATGCCTATTCCTTCCGGGGCAACCGCTCGCTCGGCCTCGCGCCGCAGGCGGGGGAGACGCATTGGCAGCTGACCTCGCCCTGGCCGCATCCCAGCTTCCAGGGCAGCTTCCTGCCCGCCGAGCGCGAGGTAAGCGACGGCGGTTTCACCGCGACCTACAATCTCGGCAATCTCGCGCTCGGCCAGTCGCTGGTGACGACCGGCGATGCGGGCGCGGCCCCGGATCGCTCGGTGTCGCCGGACATGGCCTATGCGTCCGCCGATCCGTCCGCGCCGGTGATCTCGCCCGGCGGCGGCCATGTCGCGCAGGTCAGCCTGATCCAGCCGGTCGATCTCTATTCGCGGGTGAATCGGTCGGTGAAATACGGCTTCCTGTTCATCGGCTTCACCTTCCTCGCCTTCCTGATGTTCGACGTGATCGGCGGGCAGCGCGTGTCGGCGGTGGAATATTTGCTGGTCGGCGCGAGCCTGGTGCTGTTCTTCGTGCTGCTGCTCGCCTTCGCCGAGGTGATCGGCTTCACCTGGGCCTATCTCGTCGCGGCGGGCGCGATCGCCGGGCTCAACACCGCCTATTCGGCGGCGGTGCTGAAAAGCTGGCGGCGCGCGGGCGTGATCGGCGCCCTGCTCGTCGGCCTTTATGCGACGCTCTACGTGCTGCTCAGCCTGGAGGCCTATTCGCTGCTGATCGGCGCGCTGATGCTCTTCGTGGCGCTGGCGGCGGTGATGTACGTGACCCGTAACCTCGATTGGGGCGGGGCGCGGGAAGAGGCGGCGGTCCAAGCCTGACCGTCATTGCGAGCATAGCGAAGCAATCCGGATTGGCCTCCGAGTCCGTCTGGATTACTTCGTCGCTTCGCTCCTCGCAATGACGGGTCTTTGCGCTAACGCCAGCGCAGATTGTCGCGATTGAGCTGGTCCAGCCGCGTCACACCCATCAGGCGCATGTCGCGGGCGATTTCAGCGTGGAGCCTGGTGAGGGCGCGCTCCACGCCGGCCTGGCCGGCGGCGGCGAGGGCGTAGAGATAGAGCCGCCCGCCCGAGCAGGCCGTCGCGCCGACGCTGAGCGCCTTCAGCACATGGCTGCCGCGCCTGATGCCGCCGTCGCAGATCACCTCGATCTGTCCGCCCACCGCATCGACGATCTCGGCGAGCTGGTCGAACGGCGCGCGGCTGCCGTCGAGCTGGCGGCCGCCATGGTTGGAAACGTAGATGGCGGTGGCGCCGATCTCGACCGCGCGCCTGGCGTCGGCGACGGACATCACGCCCTTCAGCGCGAACGGACCGCCCCAGTCGGCCCGGATCGCCTCGGCCGCCTTCCAGTCCATCGCCGGATCGAACATCCTGTCGATATATTCGGCGACGCCCATCGCGACCGAGCTGCCGTGCGTCACATAGTCCTTGATGTTGGCGAGGCTGAACGGCTCGCGCAGCAGATAGTCCATCGTCCAGCGGGGATGCGCGGCGAAGCTGGCCAGCGCGCGCGGCGTCCAGCGTGGCGGCGTGGTGAAGCCGGTGCGCAGGTCGCGCTCACGATTGCCGCCGACGATCGTGTCGACGGTGAGCGCGATCGCGTCGAACCCCGCCTCCTTGCAGCGCTGGACGAGCGCGCGGTTCAGCCCCGGATCGCGGTGGACATAAAGCTGGAACAGCTTCGGTGTCGAAACCAGCCGCCCGATCTCCTCGATGCTGACCGTGCCGATCGTCGAAATGCCGAACCAGGCGCCGAACTTCTCGGCCGCCGGCGCGACGGCGCGCTCGCCCTGCCAGTGGAACAGGCGCTGCATCGCGGTGGGGGAGAGCATCAGCGGCGTCGGTACGGTCCTGCCCAGCACCGTCACCGACATGTCGATATCCGCGACCCCGGCGAGGACATTGGGCACCAGATCGCAGGTGTCGAAGGCATGGGTGCTGCGCCGGAGCGTAACCTCGTCGTCGGCGCCGCCGTCGATATAGTCGAAGACCGGGCCGGGCAGGCGGCGCTTCGCCAGCCGCCGGAAATCCTCGACATTGTGGCAGTGATCGAGCCGCATCGCCTCTCCCGTGGGCCATGGTTGGCGGGTGGCGCGGCCCGGCGCAAGCGCGCTGTTCCCAACATTTGTTTTTCGCCATGTTCGGCCGCGAGCGTTGCGCGCCTTTCCGGGCAGGACTAGCTGCCCGGCGTTTGGTCTTCTGTGTGGAGGCTCCGGCTCCCTTGTCCACTGTCGAACCCCGCGCCATCCCTTCTTCGGACCGGGAGCGGCTGCGCATCCTGTTCATGGCCAAGCACGCCTTGTGGGGCGGCGGCATGCACCCCGAGGACGGCAATCACGCCATCTATCATCACGAGGTCCGCACCGCGCTGGAGGCGCTGGGGCTGAACCTCCGCTTCGCCAACCGCTACGACGTGCTGTTCGAGAAGCCGGACGTGGACTTCGTCTTCCCGCTGCTCAACCGGGGCGGCTTCGTGAATTCGGAGATGCTGATCCCGCTGCTCTGCAACAAGCATGGCCTGCCCTATGTCGGCGGCAGCCCGATCGTGCGCGGGCTGGGCGACGACAAGCATCTGTCCAAGCTGGTCGCCGAGCGCGCCGGCGTGCCGACCGCGCCCTGGACCTGCTACCGCCGCGGCGCTCCGGTCGAGGAAAGCGCGCTGCCCAGGGCGGAGCGCTGGGTGATCAAGCCGGTCGCCTCCTCCGCCTCCTGGGCTATCTCGGATGCGTTCGACTGGGCGGGCGTCGCCAATGCCGTGGCCGACATCCACGCCCAAGGCCATGACGCGATCGTCGAGCCCTATCTGGACGGCTATGACGTGCAGGTCGCCTTCATCACCAACGACCGGCCGGTCATGCTGCCGATGCTGATCTACGAGCGCGAGGATACGACGCGCCTGTGGACCTATTACGAGAAGCGCGATCTCATTCAGAATAACGAGAAATCGTCGCTGAAGCGCTTCGACGATCCGGAATTCGCGCCGATCGTCGCCGATTATGCCGCGAAGGTCGCCGCAGCCTTCGATCCGTTCGATTATGGCCGGATCGAGTTCCGGCTGGATCGCGCCAAGGGCGAGGTCAATTTCATCGAGATCAACCTCAACTGCAATCTGTGGTCGGAAAAGGTGATGGCCAAGGCCGCCGCCGCCGCCGGCTTCAGCCACGGCCAGCTGCTCGAGACGATCATCGCCGAGAGCATGCGCCGCCAGGGAGTGCTGTCCTTTGGCTGAGCCCTTCAGCGTCATCGTCCTCGCCGCCCAGCGCGACGGCAAGCTCGACCCGCTCGCCGCCGAGGCCGGGGTCAGCCACAAATGCCTGGTGCCGATCGGCGGCAAGCCGTTGCTCGCCCATGTGCTCGACGCGCTGGCCGAGGTCGAAGGGATCGAAAGCGTGCGGGTCGCGGTGGAGGCGGGGGCCGAGGCGCTGCTTCGCCCGATCGCCGAAGCGTCCCGCCTGCCGGTGGCCTTCACGCCGGCCGCATCCAATCTCGCCGACAGCGTCTATGCCGCCGCCGAGGGCGCGCCGGGCAATTTCGTCGTCACCACGGCGGACAATGTGCTGCTCACCCCGGGCGCGGTGCGCGGCGTCGCGGACCGTCTCGCCGCCGGCGACGATGTGGTGGTCGCCTTCGCGCGCAAGGAGGCGGTGCTCGCCGCGCATCCGGAAGGGCAACGCAATTTCTACCGCTTCCGCGACGGCGGCATTTCGAACTGCAACCTCTACGGCCTGTCGCGGCGCGGGCTGGGCGCGGCCGAAAGCTTTCGCGGCGGCGGCCATTTCTTCGCCCATCCGCTGCGCATCGCGCGCGCCTTCGGGGTGACCAATCTGGTGCTGATGCGGCTCGCGGCGCTGACCGTGGAGGCGGCGATGCGCCGGCTCGGCCGCCGCTTCGGCGTCGCCGCTTCGGCGATCTTCCTCGACGACGGCGCCCATGCGATCGACGTCGACAATGAACGCACCTACCGGATCGCGAGCCTGCTGCTCGAAAAACGCGCCGCCGCACCATTGAGCCTGAGCGCCTGACCGGCTATCTCCCCCGCCAGGGGAGACGCGCATGGCCGAGTTCACGCTTCCGAAGAACAGCAAGATCACGAAGAAGGGCCGCCATCACGCGGCGCCGGAGGGAGCGACGCGCACTCGCACCTTCAAGATCTACCGCTACGATCCGGACAGCGGCGAGAATCCCCGCTACGATACGTTCGACGTCGATCTCGACAGCTGCGGCCCGATGGTTCTGGACGCGCTCATCAAGATCAAGAGCGAGCAGGATTCGACGCTGACCTTCCGCCGCTCCTGTCGCGAGGGAATTTGCGGCTCCTGCTCGATGAACATGGACGGCAAGAACGGGCTGGCCTGCACCACCGCGATCGAGGATCTGAAAGGCGATGTGCGCATCACCCCGCTGCCGCACATGGACGTCATCAAGGATCTGGTGCCGGATTTCACCCATTTCTACGCCCAATATGCCTCGATCGAGCCCTGGCTGAAGACCAAGACGCCGGACCCGGCGGGCAAGGAGCGGCTGCAATCGCCTGAGGACCGCGCGAAGCTGGACGGCCTCTACGAGTGCATATTGTGCGCCTGCTGCTCGACGAGCTGCCCGAGCTATTGGTGGAACTCCGACCGCTTCCTCGGCCCGGCCATCCTCCTGCAAGCCTATCGCTGGCTCGCCGACAGCCGCGACGAATATACCGGCGAGCGGCTCGACGATCTGGAGGATCCGTTCCGCCTCTATCGCTGCCACACGATCATGAACTGCGCGAACGTCTGCCCCAAGGGCCTCAACCCCGCCAAGGCGATCGCGGAGACCAAGAAGATGCTGCTGGAGCGCGCGGTTTGATCTCTCCCCTCCCGCTTGCGGGAGGGGATCAAGGGGTGGGCCCGACCTCCGCTGACCCCAGCCCCGGCCCCTCGCGCGAGCGGGAGGGGGGGTAAATGGACATCCACCCCCTCATCCGCCACGAACCCGCGCCGGATCATCCCGGCTGGTGGAGCTGGGAGCTGCCGGATGACGAGCGCTTTCACCAGGTGATCGGGCGGCTGCTGGTTCGTGCCGACGGGCCGAAGCGGGCGACCTGCCGGATGTTTCCGGAAGGGCGCCACACCAATCTGGGCGGCATCGTCCATGGCGGCGCGATCTTGACCTTCATCGACATGGCTCTGTTCGCCGGCGGGACGCTGGCTGGCGCGTCGGTGGTGTGGGCCGTGACGCTCGATTGCAACGCGCGCTTCCTGTCGCCGGGCCGGATCGGCGTGCCGCTCGATGCCGAAGTCGAGCTGCTCCGCGAAACCAAGCGCCTGGTCTTTCTCCAGGGCAAGGTCGTGCAGGACGGCGAGCTGGTCGCCGCCTTCTCCGGCACGCTGCACAAGGCGCGGGGCGCGTGACGCCGCTCGCCGAGCGCTACCGCGAGTTGGTCGCGGCGGGCGAGCTTCGTCCCGACGACGATCAGCAGCGCGCCGTGGCGGCGCTCGACCGGCTGGCCGTCCAGCTCGCCGAGGTGCCGAAGAAGGGCAGCATATTGTGGCGGATCGCGGGGAAGAAGGCGCCGCCGCCGGGCGGACTCTATATGTGGGGTGGGGTCGGGCGCGGAAAATCCATGCTGATGGACCTGGCGTTCGACACCATCGCCCATGAGCCGAAACGCCGCGTCCATTTCCACGAATTCATGCAGGAGGTGCATGAGCGCCTGCGCGCCGAGCGGGCGAAGGAGGCGGGCGATCCGATCCCGCCGGTGGCCAAGGCGATCGCCGCCGAGGCGCGCTTGCTCTGCTTCGACGAGATGGTGGTGAACAACAGCGCCGATGCGATGATCCTCTCGCGCCTGTTCACCCAGCTGCTCGATGCCGGCGTCACCGTCATCACCACCTCGAACCGGCCGCCGCGCGATCTTTATCTGGGCGGTCTCAACCGCGAGCTGTTCCTGCCCTTCATCGCCCTGATCGAGCAAAAGCTCGAGGTGGTCGGCCTCAACGGCCCCACCGATTACCGGCTGGAGCGGTTGGGCGGGATGCCGACCTGGCATGTGCCGAACGGCCCGGCGGCGACGGCGGCCTTGTCCGAAGCCTTTTTCCGCCTCACCGATTATCCGCCCGAGGACCGTGCCAATGTGCCGACCGAGGAGCTGGCGATTCCCGGCGGCCGCAGCCTGCATGTGCCCAAGAGCCTGAAGGGCGTCGCGGTCTTCTCGTTCAAGCGGCTGTGCGGCGAGGCGCGGGGTGCGCCCGACTATCTCGCCATCGCCCGCCATTTCCACACCATCCTGATCGTCGGCATTCCCCGCATGGGCCCGGAGAATCGCAACGAGGCGGCGCGCTTCGTTACTTTGGTCGACGCGCTCTACGAGCATAAGGTGAAGCTGCTCGCCGCCGCCGATGCCGCGCCGCAGAACCTCTATGTCGCCGGCGACGGCGCCTTCGAATTCGAACGCACCGCCTCACGCCTGATGGAGATGCAGAGCGCGGACTACATGGCCAAGGGGCATGGGGTGGAATAGGCGCTCAGCGCAAAGCCGCCGCCAGCACTTCCCCGCGTCGCGTGAGCCCGTAGATCGGCACCGGCGGGAAATCGTTTTCCAGCGCGCGACTGACCAGATCGACGGTCAGCATCTGCTTCAGCGTCAGCGACAGGGCGCGCGGCGTTACCGGAGTGAGCGCGTCGCGCAATGCGGTGAAGCGCGCGGGGGCCTCGCGCAATCGCGCCACGACCGGCAGCGACCAGCGCGGCATTTGCCCGGGCTCCAGCCCCAGCTTTTCGCGCCCCGCCATCACCCGCGCGCAGAAGGCGGCGACCGGCGCGCCCGCCCCGGTCAGCACATATTCCGGCCGGAGCGGATGGCCATGTCCGGGATTGCGTGCGAGCCAGCCGGCCGCTTCGAGCTGCCCCAGGCTCGTCGCCAGCGTGGAACGCGGCAGGCCGAGCCGCGCCAGCATCGCCGCGAAGCGCCCGCCGCCGCCCTCGTCCAGCATGGCCATCAGCGGGATCAGCCAGCGCCCCGCGATCAACCGCCGCAATGCCTCGTCGCCGATCATGCCCTCTTGCTACTACGCCCGAAAAGTATATGCGATATAAAAATCGAACTTAGATGATTCGAAAGGGCGGGACATGGCGATCGGTTATGATGGCGGGCTGACCTGCGCGTTGGGCGTGAAGAGCCTGGATGCGGGCATCGCCTGGTATCGCGACGTGCTGGGCTTCGAATTGCTTTACAGGCTGGAGGATATGGCCTGGGGCGAGCTCAAGACCGGCGTGGACCGGGTCAATGTCGGCCTGTCCGAAGTCGAGGAGGCCGGCGGCAAGGGCGGCGCGACGCTCACTTTCGGCGTCCACGACATCGAGGCCGCCAAGGCCGAGCTCGACCGCCTCGGCGTCCGCCAGGACGGGCCCATCCAGGACATTCCCGGCATGGTCCGCCTGCTCACCTTCTACGATCCCGACGACAATGCGCTGATGTTCTACCAGGATTTGAGCCAGGCCCATGGCTAGGTTGAGCCGCGCCGAAACCTCTCTGTCATTGCGAGGAGTGCCGCGACGAAGCAATCCAGTCAGGCGCTGGATTCTGGATTGCTTCGCTGCGCTCGCAATGACGCTGGGGTTGATACCTGTTGCCCCCGTCGTCGCGCAAAATCACACGGAGCCGCTCGCCTGGCTGGAGGGGCGATGGCAGGGGTCGGGCACGATGTTCGGCAATGCCAGCGAAGCGGTGCTGGACGTGCGCCCCGCGCTCGGCGGCCGCTGGCTGGAGCTGAGCTGGCGCGCAGGACGGTTCGAAGGGCGGGCCTTCTACCGCGCAGACGGCGAAGGACGCTGGCGGGCGACCTGGTTCGACAATCGCGGGATCAGCTTCGGTATCGAGGCTGCGCTGGCCGATCGGACGCTGACGTCCGACTGGGGCTCGGCCGAAACCGAGCGCGGCCGGACCGTCTATAGTCTGCGCGATGACGGCCGGCTCGAGGTCGTCGACAGCGTCATGACGCCGGGCGGCGAAGCGCGCGAATTCGCCCGCCACATCCTCTCCCGCGGTCCCTCGGCCGAATAAGTCGAAAAAGCCCGCTCTCCCGGTTGCTCCTCGCGCGCGACGGGATTAAGCCCGCGCCACGTCCCGGCCGCCTTGCGCGGCCTCTTCGCATGTGAATCGCTCAAGCACGGGAGGGCTCCATGGCTCGCAAGAAGATCGCGCTGATCGGCGCCGGCAATATCGGGGGAACGCTCGCCCATCTGGCGGCGATCAAGGAACTGGGCGACATCGTCCTGTTCGACGTGGTCGAGGGCGTGCCGCAGGGCAAGGCGCTGGATCTCAGCCAGTGCGGCCCGATCGAGGGCTTCGACGCGAAGATCACCGGCTCCAACGATTATGCCGACATCGCCGGCGCGGACGTCATCATCGTCACCGCCGGCGTCGCCCGCAAGCCGGGCATGAGCCGCGACGACCTCATCGGGATCAATCTCAAGGTGATGAAGGCGGTCGGCGAGGGCATCAAGGCGAACGCCCCCGACGCGTTCGTGATCTGCATCACCAACCCGCTCGACGCGATGGTCTGGGCGCTGCGCGAATTTTCCGGCCTGCCGCACGAGAAGGTGGTCGGCATGGCGGGCGTGCTGGACTCGGCGCGCTTCAGCCACTTCCTCGCCGAGGAATTCCAGGTCTCGGCGCGTGACGTGACCACCTTCGTGCTCGGCGGCCATGGCGACACGATGGTCCCGGTCGTCCAGTATTCGACGGTCGCCGGCATTCCGGTGCCGGACCTCATCAAGCAGGGCCGCTCGACCCAGGAGCGGATCGACGCGATCGTTACGCGCACCCGCGGCGGCGGCGGCGAGATCGTCGGCCTGCTCAAGACCGGCTCGGCCTATTACGCCCCCGCCACCAGCGGCATTGCGATGGCCGAAGCCTATCTGGGCGACCAGAAGCGCCTCCTGCCCTGCGCCGCTTTCGTCGAGGGCAAATACGGGCTGGATGGCCTCTATGTCGGCGTGCCGGTGATTATCGGCGTCGGCGGCGTCGAGCAGATCGTCGAGATCGAGCTGGATGCGGAAGCGAAGGCCAACTTGCAGGTCTCAGTCGATGCGGTGAAGGAGCTGCTCGAGGTCTGCAAGGGCATCGACTCCAGCCTTGCGTAAGCCGCTCACCTTCCTCGCGGTGGTTGGCGCTGCCGTTCTGACCTCAGTGGCATCGGCGCAGCTTCGGCCGGCGCCGCTGGGTGAGATTTATGAATCCTATAACGATTGCTTCGCAGTCGTGATGCCGAACGGATTTGAGCCGACGGCGCTCGAGGACCGTGGCTGGCGACGCGGCCAGTTTGAATCGGAGGGAAGAGCGGTCGACTCTTCCTTGGCTGTCTATGGCCATGGCTCACGCAGACCAATGATCATGCTCACTCCCGAGGAGATGTGCATCGTCACCGCCCGTCTTGAGGACGCCAGCAAGTTCGAGGAGTTCAAGCAGGCCTGGGGCGGCCAGCTTCCGCGCCCGGATGCCGAGGGCGTGATCTTCTTCAGCGCAGAGGGCCGGATGGTCCGCCTCGCGCCCACGGGGACACAAGCGGCCCCGAGCCTTTCGATCGCCGTCATGGCGCCTACGGAGAATTAAATGTCCATCCTCGTCAACGCCAACACCAAGGTCATCACCCAGGGGATGACCGGCGAAACCGGCACCTTCCACACCCAGCAGGCGCTTGCCTACGGGACGAAGATGGTCGGCGGGGTCACGCCCGGTAAGGGCGGCACCACCCATATCGGCCTGCCCGTGTTCGACACGGTCGCCGAGGCGGTGGCGCAGACCGGCGCCGATGCCAGCGTCATATATGTGCCGCCCCCCTTCGCCGCGGATTCGATCCTGGAGGCGATCGACGCCGAGGTGCCGCTGATCGTCGCGATCACCGAGGGCGTGCCGGTGCTCGACATGGTGAAGGTGAAGCGCGCGCTGTCCGGATCGAAGTCGCGCCTGATCGGGCCGAACTGCCCGGGCGTGCTGACCCCGAACGAGTGCAAGATCGGCATCATGCCGGGCAACATCTTCCGCAAGGGCAGCGTCGGCATCGTCAGCCGTTCGGGCACGCTCACCTATGAAGCGGTGTTCCAGACGACCAATGCCGGCCTCGGCCAGACCACGGCGGTCGGCATCGGCGGCGATCCGGTGAACGGCACCAACTTCATCGACGTGCTGGAGCTGTTCCTGGCCGACGATGCGACCGAGTCCATCATCATGATCGGCGAGATCGGCGGCGATGCCGAGGAGCAGGCCGCCCAGTTCCTCGCCGACGAGGCGAAGCGTGGCCGCTCGAAACCCGTCGTCGGTTTCATCGCCGGGCGCACCGCGCCGCCGGGCCGCCGCATGGGCCATGCCGGCGCGATCGTCTCCGGCGGCAAGGGCGGCGCCGAGGACAAGATCGCCGCGATGGAAGCGGCTGGCATTCGCGTCTCCCCGAGCCCATCTGAGCTGGGCGAGACTTTGAAGGATTTGCTCATTGGTTCCCCGGCATAGGCCGGGGTCCAGGAGCCCCCGCAGGGGGCTGCAAGAAGGGCTGCGTCCGGCTCGCGCCGGCCTGGGTCCCGGCCTGCGCCGGGAAACCAATTGAAGAACCGATGAAAGCCGGCTTCGTCTACATTCTGGCGAACCGAAAAAACGGGACTATCTATCTCGGGGTGACTAGCGACCTCCTGAAGCGTGTGTATGAACATCGCGAGGGTTTGATCGAGGGCTTCACGAAGCGATACGGATGCCATCTGCTCGTGTGGTTCGAAGCATATGACGACTTGCAGGAAGCGCGACGGCGCGAATTGCAGATGAAGGAATGGAAGCGGGCTTGGAAAATCAGGCTGATCGAGGAAACGAATCTTGACTGGGACGATCTTTACCCGACGTTTTCCTGACCCCGGCTCGCGCCGGGCCTGGGCCCCGGCCTTCGCCGGGGAGCAATGTGATGGCTGATCTCAATCCCTTGGCGAGCGAACAGGAGCAGGGCCCGAGCTGGGCGCGCGCGGGCTGGCCGCTGACCGATCTCGACGAGCGCAATGCCGGCCTCGATCCCACCCTGATGGCGATCGAGAAGGTCGCCGAGAAGGCTAAGGCCGCCGCTTCCGCCGCCGGCAAAACCGGCGCAGAGGTGGAGCAGGCGGCGCGCGATTCCATCCAGGCGATGATGCTGATCCGCACCTATCGGGTGCGCGGCCATCTCGCCGCCGATCTCGATCCGCTGGGCCTCGTCCAGCGCGAGCTGCCCGCCGATCTCACTCCCGAATTTCACGGCTTCACCGGCGCCGCGCTCGACCGGCCGGTCTTTCTCGACGGCGCGCTCGGCTTCGAATGGGCGAGCGTGCGCGAGATCGTCGCGGTGCTGCGCCGCAATTATTGCGGCAAGGTCGGCCTCGAATATATGCACATCAACGACCTTGCCGAGCGCCGCTTCCTGCAGGAGCGGATGGAGGGGCAAGAGGCCGAGATCCGCTTCACCCCGGAGGGCAAGCAGGCGATCCTGACCAAGGTCGTCCAGGCCGAGCAGTGGGAAATCTTCCTCGCCCGCAAATATGTCGGCACGAAGCGCTTCGGGCTGGACGGCGGCGAATCGATGGTCCCCGCGCTGGAGGCGGTGATCAAATATGGCGGCGGCTATGGCGTGCAGGACATCGTCGTCGGCATGGCCCATCGCGGCCGGCTCAATGTCCTCTCCAACGTGATGGCCAAGCCCTATCGCGCGATCTTCTCCGAATTTGCCGGCGGCTCGGCCAATCCGGAGGATGTCGGCGGCTCGGGCGACGTCAAATATCATCTCGGCACCTCGTCGGACCGCGAGTTCGACGGCGTGCGCGTGCATTTGAGCCTCGTGCCAAATCCCAGCCATCTCGAAGCGGTCGATCCGGTCGTGCTCGGCAAGGCGCGGGCGCAGCAGGTGGCGCGCGGCGATACGGACGGTTCGACGGTGCTGCCCGTGCTGCTGCACGGTGATGCGGCCTTTGCCGGCCAGGGCATCGTCGCCGAATGTTTCGGTTTCTCGGACCTGCCGGGCTACGACACCGGCGGCTGCCTCCATTTCGTTATCAACAACCAGGTGGGCTTCACCACCTCGCCGCAATTCGCGCGCTCGTCGCCTTATCCGTCCGACATCGCCAAGATGGTCCAGGCGCCGATCCTGCACGTCAACGGCGACGATCCGGAGGCGGTGACCTTCGCCTGCAAGCTGGCGATGGAATATCGCCATAGGTTCAAGCGCGACGTCGTCATCGACATGTGGTGCTACCGCCGCTTCGGCCATAACGAGGGCGACGAGCCGAGCTTCACCCAGCCGCTCATGTATGCCGAAATCCGCAAGCATCCGCTGGTATCCGCGATCTATTCGGCCCGGTTGCGCGAGGAAGGCATCATTCCCGAAGGCTGGGTGGAAGGCGAGATCGCGGCCTTCACCGCCTTGCTGGAAAGCGAGTTCGAGGCGGCGAAATCCTATCTGCCGAACAAGGCGGACTGGTTCGAGGGCCGCTGGACCGGCCTCTCCAAGCCCAAGGGCGCGGAGGACGAGCGCCGCAACGCGCCGACCGGCGTCGATCCCGAAGTCATGGCCGATGTGGGACACACGCTCACCACTGTTCCCGACGACGTGGCGGTCCACAAGACGCTGCGCCGGATCATCGGCGCGCGCGCCGAGATGTTCAAAAGCGGCGGGGGCTTCGACTGGGCGACCGCCGAGGCGCTCGCCTTCGGCACGCTGCTGCGCGAGGGCGTGCAGGTCCGCCTGTCCGGCCAGGACAGCGGGCGCGGCACGTTCAGCCAGCGCCACTCCGTCTGGGTGGATCAGGAGAACGGGGCCAAATATATCCCGCTCACCAAGGTCGGCCCCGGCCGTTTCGAGGTGCGCGACAGCCCGCTCTCCGAATATGGCGTGCTCGGCTTCGAATATGGCTATGCCAGCGCCGACCCCAAGACGCTCGTGCTCTGGGAGGCCCAGTTCGGCGATTTCGCCAACGGCGCGCAGATCATGATCGACCAGTTCATCGCGTCCGGCGAGGCCAAGTGGCTGCGCGCCAACGGCCTCGTGATGCTGCTGCCTCACGGCTATGAGGGGCAGGGGCCGGAGCACAGCTCGGCGCGGCCCGAGCGCTTCCTGCAGCTCTGCGCCGAGGACAATCTCCAGGTTGCGAACTGCACGACGCCGGCCAATTACTATCACATCCTGCGGCGCCAGATGCACCGCGGCTTCCGCAAGCCGCTGATCATCATGACGCCCAAGTCGCTGCTGCGGCACAAGCTCGCGGTGTCGAAGGCGGAGGAATTCACCGGCGAGAGCCATTTCCGCCGCATCCTGTCCGATCTCGCTCCGCCGGCGGACAAGGATGTGAAGCGGCTCGTATTGTGCACCGGCAAGGTCGCCTACGAGTTGATGGAGGCGCGCGACGCGGCGGGTGACCGCAACACGTCCGTCGTCCGGATCGAGCAGCTCTATCCCTTCCCGGCCGAGCCGCTGGTGCAGCGGCTGAAGCGCATGACCAATCTCCAGGAGGTGGTCTGGGCGCAGGAAGAGCCGATGAACCAGGGCTATTGGGATTTCGTCGATCCGCGCATCGAACGCTGCCTCGACGAGGCCGGCGTGAAGCCGCGCCGCCCGGTTTTCGCCGGCCGCGCCGCCTCGGCCTCGCCGGCGACCGGCCTCGCCAAGCGCCATGCGGCGGAGCAGGCGGCTTTGATCGCCTCGGCGCTGGGTCACGACATGAAGGCGGCCTCGCGCCGCAAAGCGAGCTGAAGGGTAGAGAATGGCGAGCGAAGTCAAGGTTCCGACGCTGGGCGAATCGATCACGGAAGCGACGCTCGGCGCGTGGCTCAAGCAGCCGGGCGACGCGGTGGCGGCCGACGAGCCGATCGCCAGCCTGGAGACCGACAAGGTCGCGGTCGAGGTCAACGCGCCGTCCGCCGGGGTGCTCGCCGAGCAGCTCGTCAAGGAAGGCGACACGGTCGAGGTCGGCGCGGTGATCGCGCGGATCGAGGCCGGGGACGGCGCGGGCGCCGCGCCTGCCGCCAAGGCCGAACTGCCCGCCTCCTCGCCGGTCAATCCGAGCGGCGCGGGCGAGAATATCGAGGCCAAGGACGAGGCGGAGGCCGGCGACGAGGATGACGGCACCAATCTGACCCTGTCGCCCGCCGTGCGCCGGATCGTGCTGGAGCATCATCTCGATCCCAGCAAGATCAAGGGCACCGGCAAGGACGGCCGCCTTACCAAGGACGACGTGCTCGCCGCCGCCAAGGCACAGAAGGCCAGTTCCCCGGCGGAGGCCGGGGCCCAGGCGCCGCAGGCGGAAGCATTGTCGGCTTCGCAAGCTGCGCCTGCGCAAGACAAGGCCTGGGCCCCGGCCTCCGCCGGGGAACGGAAAGAGGAGCGCGTCCGCATGACGCGCCTGCGCCAGACCATTGCGCGCCGGCTCAAGGAGGCACAGAACACCGCCGCGATGCTGACCACGTTCAACGACGTGGACATGTCGGCGGTGATCGAGGCGCGCGGCCGCTACAAGGATCTGTTCGAGAAGAAGCACGGCATCCGCTTGGGCTTCATGGGTTTCTTCGTGAAGGCGGCCGCATTGGCCGCGCGCGACGTGCCGTCGGTCAACGCCTCCATCGAGGGCGATGAGATCGTCTATCGCGACTATCTCGATGTGTCGGTCGCGGTCTCCGCGCCGCAGGGCCTGGTCGTCCCGGTTATCCGCGACGCGCATGCGATGAGCTTTGCCGAGATCGAAAAGACGATCGCCGATTTCGGCAAGCGCGCGAAGGACGGCACGCTGAAGATGGAGGAGATGCAGGGCGGCACCTTCACCATCTCCAACGGCGGCGTGTTCGGCTCCCTGCTCTCCACGCCGATCATCAATCCGCCGCAGAGCGCCGTGCTCGGCATGCACCGCATCGAGGACCGCCCGATCGCGAAGGACGGCCAGGTCGCCATCCGCCCGATGATGTATCTCGCGCTCAGCTACGATCACCGCCTGGTCGACGGCCGCGAGGCGGTCACCTTCCTCGTCCGCATGAAGGAAGCGATCGAGGATCCGACGCGGTTGCTGATCGATTTGTGATACTTTCTCCCCGGCGAAGGCCGGGGTCCAGGCGGCGCTTCCGCGCCGTCTCTTGTTTGGGACTGGACCCCGGCCTTCGCCGGGGAACGAGGTAGAGAATGGCAGACACCAATTTCGACGTGATCGTGATCGGCGCCGGGCCGGGCGGCTATGTGGCCGCGATCCGGGCGGCGCAGCTGGGGCTCAAGACCGCCTGCGTCGAGAGCCGCGAGACTTTGGGCGGCACCTGCCTCAATGTCGGCTGCATCCCGTCTAAGGCGCTGCTCCACGCTTCCGAGCTTTACGAGGAGGCCGCCCACGGGACGCTCGCCAAATGGGGCGTGAAGACGAGCAAGGTCGAGCTCGATCTCGGCGCCATGCACGATGCGCGGCTGGAGGCGATCAAAGGCCTGACCCAGGGCATCGCCTTTCTGTTCAAGAAGAACAAGGTCGAGTGGCTGAAGGGCCATGCCAAGTTCACGTCGAAGACTTCGATCGACGTCGCCGGCACCGCCTACACCGCCAAGAATTTCATCATCGCCACCGGTTCGTCGGTGACGCCGCTCAAGGGCGTCGAGGTCGATCAGAAGCAGATCGTGGACTCAACCGGCGCGCTGGAGCTGGCCAAGGTGCCGGAGCATCTCGTCGTGATCGGCGGCGGCGTGATCGGACTGGAGCTGGGCAGCGTTTGGCGCAGGCTGGGTTCGAAGGTGACGGTCGTCGAGTTCCTCGACCAGATCCTCCCCGGCATGGACGGCGACGTGCGCAAGGAAGCCGCGAAGATTTTCAAGAAGCAGGGCTTCGAGATCAGGACCTCGACCAAGGTCACCGGCGCGACGAAGAAGGGCAAGACCGTCACCCTCACCGTCGAGCCCGCCGCCGGCGGCAAGGCGGAGACGATCGAGGCGGACGCGGTGCTCGTCTCGATCGGCCGAAAGCCCAATACGGACGGGCTCGATCTCGCCAAGGCGGGGATCGAGGTCAACAAATACGGCCAGATCGAGGTCGATCACGATTTTCGCACCGGCACGGCCGGCATCTACGCGATCGGCGACGTGACGCCCGGCCCGATGCTCGCCCACAAGGCGGAGGACGAGGGCATCGCCGCGGCCGAGATCATCGCGGGGCAGGTCGGCATCGTGAACCACGATGTGATCCCCAGCGTCGTCTACACCTTCCCCGAAATCGCCGGCGTCGGCCTCACCGAGGAGGATGCCAAGGCGAAGGGTTATGAGGTCAAGACCGGCAAGTTCCCGATGATGGCGAACAGCCGCGCCAAGACCAACAAGGAGCCGGACGGCTTCGTGAAGGTGATCGCGGACGCCAAGTCGGACCGGGTGCTCGGCGTCCACATCATCGCGTCGGTCGCCGGCACGATGATCGCCCAGGCCGCCCAGGCGATGGAATTCGGCGCCACCAGCGAGGACATCGCCTATACCTGCCACGCCCATCCGACCCACAGCGAAGCGGTCAAGGAAGCGGCGATGGCGGTGACCGGCCTGCCGATCCACATCTGACTCAATCTCCCCTCCCTGCAAGGGAGGGGCTGGGGGTGGGTCCGGCGCAGCCGGCTCGGGCGGGGATAAGCAAGCAAAGCGCGCTTCGCGCGCACCCACCCCTCATTCCCCTCCCTGAAATCAGGGAGGGGAGGAATTTGCCGTCTGTGATAAGGCGCTGGCATGCCGCCCACCTTCCCCGATGCGCTCGGGCCGACGCTCGATTTCCTGAACCTCGCCGGCATCGCCGTGTTCGCGGTGTCGGGGGCGCTGCTCGCGGCGGAGAAGCGGCAGACGCTCGTTACCTTCGCCTTCTTCGCGGTCGTCACCGGCGTCGGCGGCGGCACGGTTCGCGACGTGCTGATCGGTGCACCGGTCTTCTGGGTGCATCACAACGTGACCTTGCTGATCTGCCTGGTCGGCGCGCTCGCCGTCTGGGCGCTGCCGCGCCGGCTGTGGCACGACAAGGCTTTGCTCTGGTTCGACGCGATCGGGCTTGCCGCCTTCGCCGCCTTCGGCGCGGCCAAGGCGATGGCGTTCGGCATCGCGCCTTTGCCCGCCTTCGCCATGGGGGTGCTTACCGGCTGCCTAGGCGGCATCATCCGTGATGTGCTGGCTGGCGAGCCGTCCATCCTGATGCGCCCCGAGCTTTACGTCACCGCTGCGGCGCTTTCCGCCGCGCTGATGGTGGGGCTCGCTTTCGCCGGCCTGCCCGGCGGCGTGGCGGGGCCCATCGCCGCCCTGCTCGGCTTCGCGCTGCGCGGCACGGCGATCTGGCGCGGCTGGTCGCTGCCCGGCTACGGCGTTGTCCGCCGTTGAGCGTCGCCCCAACCGACCGGACAGCCAGATCGCGGTGCCGGCCAGGGCCACACCGGCGATGATGTCGACCAGGTAGTGCGCTCCGTCGGTGGGTGTCGACATCAGCATCAGGCCGTTCAGGACCAGCGCGGGGACCCGCAGCAGCGGCACGGACCAGAAGCCCCAGGCCAGCAATATCGCGCCGCAGGCGTGGAAGCTGGGGAAGGTGATCAGCCCGTGCATGTCGGACAGGTTGATGATTGTGATGTCTCCGGAGCGCAGCCCGGCGATCGGCTCGACATGCTGAAAATTGCTGATCGGACGCAGGTTCTCAAACGATTCCAGCGGTATCTTCATATACTCGTAAACCGAGACCGCCGGAGCGAGCGCAAAGCTGATGCAGGTGACGGCGAGCGAGATGACGAGCGCGACCAGGAAGCGGTGCAGCGTCCCGTATTTCTGCGCGACGGCGAGGGCGATGACCAGCAGGAACGTCTGCGGAATCAGGCTGGTATAAGCAAAGCGACACAGCGCGGTCAGCGTCGGGCTGGCATCGATCAGGGCGGCATAAGCCTGCCAGTCGAAGCCCAGCATCATGTCTGCGGCGTGGAACTCCGCGTCTCGATAGGGCATGCCGGAAGTGGCCGCCGCATAGCTGAGCAGGATTCCGGCCGTCATGATAAGGACCCAAAGCAGCAATGCCTCGGCGGTGGCGGAAAGCTGTGGCGCGCGCGCTTGCTGGCGGTAGCGGGCGGTAATGCCGGCAAGCGCCACGCCCGCCAGCGCGGCATTTGGAAAGTTCGCGCCTTCGACGCGCAAGCCGGTGGCGATCAGCGTGGCGATCATGCCGACCAGGAATGCGCCGGCCATGGCCCAGCGCACGCGCGATCGATCGCACCATGAGGCGAAGCTCTCGGTCATCGATGCGGTGATCCGCGATTAAGGTTAACAAATCGGCAAAAGCCGTGCGCCGGCGCGCCGGATCGTCATGCCGGTTGGAGGAAAGCGATGAGCCGGGCGATCAGTGATTCGTTCGCGCGGCGCGCGGGCGGCGGCGCGCCGACGACCGGGCATTCCAGGCAGCGGGCCTGGATCGCCGGCCCCGCCAGCATCGTCTCGACATCCGCCAAGGCGCGCGCCATCGCCGCCTGCGGCCGCGTTCCGAGGCGGGCGAAGGCGTCGCGCGAGACAGCCGGAGCTTCGGCGCCGCCCAGCCCGGCGAGCATGGTGGCCAGAAAGCCCGGCGCCTTTTCCAGGAAGACCGGCTGGGCCGCGCTGCCTTCGATCTCGGCGCGTCGGGCGGCTTCGGCGATCGCTTCGGGCAGCGATCCGAAGCTGTCGACCAGCCCGAGCTGGCGGGCCGTGCCGCCATCCCAGACGCGGCCCTGGCCGATCTCGTTGACTCGCGCCACCGGCAGCTCGCGCGCCTGGGAGACGAGCGCGACGAAACGGGCATAGGTCGCATCGACGCCGGTCTGGAGCAGGGCGTCGGCCTCGCCGGAAATGCCGCCGAGCAGGTCTGGCTGCCCCGATAGCGGAGTGGTTCGCACCCCGTCCGCGCCGACGCCGATCCGGCGCAGCGCCTCTTCGAAGCTCGGCAGAACGGCGAACACGCCGATGGAGCCGGTGATCGTCGCCGGCTCGGCCAGGATCGTGTCGCCCGCCGTTGCGATCCAGTAGCCGCCGCTCGCCGCGACCGATCCGAACGAAACGACGACCGGAATGCCGCGCGCGCGCACCGCCTGGATGGCGCGGCGAATGCGTTCCGATCCGGTCACCGATCCGCCCGGCGAATCGACCCGCACGACCAGGGCGGCGAGGCGGTGCTGGCGCAGGCCGCGCTCCAGATTCTCGACAATCGTCTCGGCGCCCGCCGTGCCCGCCGACGCGCGCCCGTCCGTGATCGTGCCGGCAATGGTCAGCACGCCGATCCGCCCGCCCGGCCGGCTCACCGGATTGTCAGAGACATAGGCGTCGTACGAAATCGTGCGGAATGCACCGGGCAGGCCGGAGCGGTCGCGCCCGGCCAGCTCCGCCATCCGCCGGCCGAATGCGGTGCGGTCGCCGACATGGTCAACCAGCCCGGCGTCCAGCGCGGCGCGGGCGAGATCGCCATTGGCGGCGCGCACGAACGGCATCGGATCGCGCACCCAATCGGCGATCCGCGAATCCGCCCGGGCCTGGCCGACATCCTCCAGCCAGCTTTCCCACAGCGAATCCGCCACAGCCTGCGTCGCGCTGCGCGCCTCCGGCGACATGCCGGACCGCGTATAGGGTTCGACCGCCGATTTGTAGGTGCCGACCCGATAGACGTTGGCAGTGACGCCCAGGCGCTCCATCAGTCCGGCATAATAGAGATTCGAACCGCCCGGCCCGGCCACGACCACGGCGCCGATCGGATCGAGCCAGATCTCGTCGGCATGGGCGGCAAGCTGGTAGCTGTCATAGCTGTAGCCCGCCGCATAGGCGACAACGGTCTTGCCGGCTCGACGCACCCGGTCGAGCGCGTCGCCGACATCGGCGATCGCGGCCTGGCCGCCGCCGGTGAAGATGTCGAGGTCGAGCGCGACCGCTTTGACCCGATCGTCCGTGGCGGCGGTGTCGAGCGCGTGAACGATCTCGGCGAGCCGGTGCTCGCGGGCGATCGATCCGGCCAGCGCGTCGATTGGGCTGGCTTCAGCCGGCTGCTCGACGATCGCGCCGGAAAGCGCAATCACCAGCGCGCCCTCGCGTGCGCTGTCCTTGTAGGGGCTGGCCGACAGCGCCGCGTAAAGGGCGCTGAAGAAAAGCAGCATGAGGATAAGAACGAGTGCGTCCTTGATCCCGACCAGCAGCCGCCAGACCTTGCCCGCGAAGCTCATACCATTCCTCCAAGCCGTCCTGTCGGGCTAACGCACCGAGCATCGCATGTAAACGGCAGCAAGGAACCGCTAAACATCAATTAAAAATTATCACAAAATAAGCAAGAAGTTTTCAAAAATGGCAAATCCTGTTTAATACAAATCAAGTAGTCTCATCCAATACGGATGATGAGTTGGAACAAACTCAAATAAAAGTGAGTTACTCCTTTCCTGGGTACAACAGGAGAGGAGTTCAACCCATGCATGCATCAGTCAAAAAACTAATGACCGCTGCCTGCTCGACTGTGTTCTTGGTCGGACTCGCCGGATGCGAATCTAGCGGCTCTACGCGCTTTTCCAGCGTTGGGCAGGCCGGACCGCAAGGGGCGCAAGGTCCGCAGGGGCCGGCGGGTGCGCAAGGGCCGGCTGGCCCACAAGGCCCTGCCGGTGCACCCGGCGGCAGCGTCGGCCTGGGGCCGGCGGGCAATCTCGCCATTGGCGGGCTGGTCGGTCCGAACGGCATTGCCGGCACGGGCCTGCTCGCCAATACCGGCGATCCCAACAGCCGCATTCCGGCGGTTTCCGGCGTACTCGTCGCGACGGGCGGCGCGCTGGAAGGAGTCGCGGGCCATGGCGTGATCCTCGCCGATCGCGTCGATGCCGCCTTGCCGGGGTCGATACCGATCGCGGGCCGCGTGGTCGAGGTGGTCGCCAATACCGGCCAGGCGCTGGTCCGCACCGGCAACGGTCAGGATTATCTGGTGGACGGCCTCACCGCCGCGCCGGGCGCGCTGGTGAACGTCTCGGTCGGCAATGCCCGCGTTATCGGCGCCGAGGGTCAGTCGACACTGATCGGCGCTTCGGTGCTCTCCCCCACCCAGACCCAGGGTCAGGCGCTGACCGTTGGGGCCGGGTCGGGCGGGCAGTTGCTGACCGTGGCCGGGCCGGGCGGCAATGGCGGCGGCACTCCCGGCAATGTCGTGGGTCAGGTCGTGCAGACGGTGACCGGCGCGGTCCCGGGCACGCAGCCTGGGCAACCCGGCAACCCGGGCAATCCCGTGCAGGGGGTGGTCCAGGGCGTCACCGGTGCCCTCGGCGGCAATCAGGGCGGCGGCTTGCTCGGCCTGCCGCTCGGCGGCGGTGGCAACAACGACTGACCGGCGTTGCAACAAGCGGAGGCGCTTCGGGCGCCTCCGCCTTTTCAGCAGGGGGCTGCGATGAAAGCATTTTCGTTGAGCGCGCTCGCCTTGTTCGCCTGCGCGAGCATGGCCGGCGCGCAAACCAGCACGCCGATCGACCGCGACCGCGTCGATCGCGCCCAGCCCGTAGCGCCGCCGCCGATGACGGACGCGCCGTCCGCTCCGACCGGGGCGGTCAGCATCGAGGCAGGCGACGAAGCGGCCGCACCGATCCGCACCATCGCCTTTCAGGGCACGAACGTCCCCGCCGTCGTCGCGCGCGCCGCGCTCGAATTTGTGGGCCGGCCGGCGACGCGGGCCAATCTCCAGGCGCTCGCCGATGCGATGTCGCGAGCTTATGGCCGCTCGCAGGTCGCGCTCTTTACCATTGCCATCCCTGAACAGGATCTTTCGACCGGCGAGATCACCGTCTGGATCGGCGAAGGCCATGTCGAGGCGGTGCTGCTGACCGGCGAGGTGGAGGGACGGCCGCTGCGGCTGGCGCGCGGCTATGCCGAGCGGCTGACGCGCGAACGGCCGACCAGCCGCCGCACGCTGGAACGCTATCTCTCGCTTATCCAGGACATCCCCGGCCTTGATGTCCGGTCCCGGCTCGAAATGGGGGAAGGGCCGGGCGGCGTGCGGCTCGTCCTGGCGCTCGACTATCGCCGGCCAACCTTGTCCGCGAGTTTCGACAACCGCACCACGCGGCTGGTGCGCGACGGCCAGTTCCAGGTCACGGCGCGCGGCTACGGCCTGCTGCGCGAAGGCGACGAGACGCAGCTCGCCGCCGCCGCCTCGGTGGATTTCGACGATTATCTCTATGTCGGTGGCAGCCATTCGACTCCGCTCGGCAATGACGGGATGCGGCTGACCGGCAGCGTCGGTCATCTCGTCACCCGCCCGCCGGCGACAGGTCGGCGAGGCGAAGCCACCTCGTTCGGCCTCGTCCTCGCTTATCCGATGATCCGCGCCTATCGGCGCAATCTGACGCTCAGCCTCGCCTTCGATGGGCTGGACAGCGAGGACGCCGCCTTCGGCTCCCTGATCGCGACCGAGCGGACCCGCGCGTTGCGCGCGGCGGGCGGCTATGCCCAGGTGGCGGAGCGCCGCGCACTCAGCGCGGGGCTGACCGTCAGCCGGGGCGTTGGCATATTCGGCGCGGATGTCGCCGACGCGATCGGCGATGCGACTTTCCTCAAGATCAATGGCCGCGCCGGGGTGGATCAGGCGCTGGGACGCCGCGCGGTGCTGCGGCTGCGCGCCAGCGGCCAGTGGACGCGCGATCCGTTGCCGGCGATCGAGCGTTTCGCGGTCGGCGGCGCCGATTTCGGCCGCGCCTTTGAAGCAGCGATCGTCAGCGCAGATCGCGGCCTTGCCGGGCTTGGCGAAATTGGCTGGCGCCCGATCGCGAGCGGACGCTTCGCGGCGAGCGAATTGTACGGCTTCGCGGACATCGCCGCCGTGCGCCTGTTGTCGCGGCCGGGCTTTGCCGGGCAGAACTTCGATCTCGCCTCGGCCGGGGCGGGCGTGCGTCTCGCCTGGACCGACAAGGCGATGATCGAACTGGAATATGCCCGCACGATCGATCGGCCGTTCGCGGACTACGCATCGGATTGGCGCGTGTCGCTGGGCTGGCGGGTCTCGCTCCGTCCCTGAATCGTACCCGTCCGAAGAAAAGCCGGCCTGTGCCCTTGACCCCGTCCCGGGCGCGCCTAAATCAGCGCGCGTTGGCACTCGCCGGAAGTGAGTGCTAACACGCGAATCATCGGCGCGGCTTTCTTCCAGGAAAGGCTGCCGCGCGTCTAGGAAAGGGTAGGATTTATGGCTTTTCGTCCGCTGCACGATCGCGTGCTGGTCCGCCGCGTGGAGGCCGAGGAAAAGACGGCCGGCGGCATCATCATCCCCGACACCGCCAAGGAAAAGCCCCAGGAGGGCGAGGTGGTCGCGGTCGGCGCCGGCGCCAAGGCCGAGGACGGCAAGGTGACCCCGCTCGACGTCAAGGCCGGCGACAAGATCCTGTTCGGCAAATGGTCGGGCACCGAGGTCAAGATCGACGGCGAAGACCTCATCATCATGAAGGAAAGCGACATCCTCGGCATTGTTGGTTGACCAACAATGGCCTGCCCTCGCGAAGGCGAGGGTCGGCTGAGACCGCTTCACCCTGTCAACTTTGTCAACTTCACGAACTGAAAGGTAAGCCACATGGCAGCCAAAGACGTACGCTTTTCGCGTGACGCCCGGGAGCGCATCCTGCGCGGCGTCGACACCCTCGCCGATGCGGTGAAGGTTACCCTGGGCCCCAAGGGCCGCAACGTCGTCATCGACAAGAGCTTCGGCGCGCCGCGCATCACCAACGACGGCGTCACCGTCGCCAAGGAGATCGAGCTCAAGGACAAGTTCGAGAATATGGGCGCGCAGATGCTGCGCGAGGTCGCGTCGAAGACGAACGACCTGGCCGGCGACGGCACCACCACCGCCACCGTGCTCGCCCAGGCGATCGTCCGTGAGGGCATGAAGTCGGTCGCGGCCGGCATGAACCCGATGGACCTGAAGCGCGGCATCGATCTCGCGGTCGGCAAGGTCGTCGAGAATCTCCAGTCCCGCTCCAAGCCGGTCGCCGGCTCGAGCGAGATCGCCCAGGTCGGCATCATCTCCGCGAACGGCGACACCGTCGTCGGCGAGAAGATCGCCGAGGCGATGGAGAAGGTCGGCAAGGAAGGCGTGATCACTGTCGAGGAGGCCAAGGGCCTCGAATTCGAGCTGGACGTCGTCGAAGGCATGCAGTTCGACCGCGGCTATCTCTCGCCCTACTTCATCACCAATCCGGAGAAGATGACGGTCGAGCTCGCCGACCCGTACATCCTGATCCACGAGAAGAAGCTCAGCAACCTGCAGGCGATGCTGCCGATTCTGGAAGCGGTCGTCCAGTCGGGCCGTCCGCTGCTGATCATCGCCGAGGACATCGAGGGCGAGGCGCTCGCCACGCTCGTGGTGAACAAGCTGCGCGGCGGCCTCAAGGTCGCGGCCGTGAAGGCCCCGGGCTTCGGCGATCGCCGCAAGGCGATGCTGCAGGACATCGCGATCCTGACCGGCGGCGAGATGATCTCCGAGGATCTCGGCATCAAGCTCGAAAGCGTCACCATCAACATGCTCGGCACCGCCAAGCGCGTCTCCATCGACAAGGACAACACCACCATCGTCGATGGCGCGGGCGAGGCTGATCAGATCAAGGGCCGGATCGAGCAGATCCGCTCGCAGATCGAGGTCACCACGTCCGATTATGATCGCGAGAAGCTCCAGGAGCGCCTGGCGAAGCTGGCCGGCGGCGTGGCCGTCATCAAGGTCGGCGGCGCTTCGGAAGTCGAGGTGAAGGAGCGCAAGGACCGCGTCGACGACGCTCTCCACGCCACCCGCGCGGCGGTCGAGGAAGGCATCGTCCCCGGCGGCGGCACCGCGCTCCTCTACGCCACCAAGGCCCTCGACGGCCTGAAGGGCGCGAACGACGATCAGACCCGCGGCATCGACATCATCCGCAAGGCGCTGCAGTCGCCGCTGCGGCAGATCGCCGAGAATGCGGGCAGCGACGGCGCGGTCGTCGCCGGCAAGCTGATCGACGGCAATGACGAGAATCTGGGTTTCAACGCTCAGACCGACACCTACGAGAATCTCGTCGCCGCCGGCGTGATCGATCCGACCAAGGTCGTTCGCACCGCGCTCCAGGACGCGGCCTCGGTCGCCGGCCTGCTCATCACGACGGAAGCCGCCGTGTCCGAGCTGCCGGAAGACAAGCCCGCCATGCCGGCGATGCCCGGCGGCGGCATGGGCGGCATGGACTTCTAAGTCGAACGCTCAGGCGAAACGAGAAGGGCCGGGGAATCGCTTCCCCGGCCCTTTCTCTTTGTCCGCGTTCAGGCGCCTATTGGGCGTTGCCGGAGACGTTGCTTTCCGATGCGGCCTCGCCATTCTCCAGCGCGGTCTCGTCAGCCACCAGGCTGTCGGCAGAGGTGTCGAAGACATTGTCCTCCAGCATCGCTGCGGCATTGTCGAGTTGGCGTTCTTCTTCGGTGGTCAGGCCGCCCTGGGGCTCAGCGCCGCAGCCGGCAAGAGCCAGCGCCAGGCCGGCGGCAGCAAGGGCCATGTTGGTCTTCATCTCGATCCTCTCCTTTCGCCCGGACGCATCCTAACCCCGGCGCCAGGCAAGAAAAAGGGCCGCGCGCCGAAATGGCGCGCGGCCCCGTCGCATCGAGATGCGAAACGCTTACTGCGCGTTGGTGGCAGCAGCGTCGACCGTCGCGGCAGCGGCGTCGACCGCATTGTCGGCGGCTTCGCCGACATTGGCGGTGGCGTCGGCGGCCTGGTCGAGCAGGTTGGCAGCGGCGTCCTGCGCGTTGGCGAGGTCGCTGTTGGCCTGATCGATCACGTTCTCGGCGTCGGTGGTCGTGTTGGCGGTTTCGGTGCCGCCGCAGGCGGCCAGGCCGAGCGCGGAAACGGCGACGAGAGCAAAGGCAATCTTCTTCACGATTGTATCCTTCATTGGTTGCGAGGAGAGAACAGTATAATCGCTGGCGAGCGCCAAACGGGCACACGAGCCCCCCTCCGGCCCTCCAGCGAACGACGTTTGTAAATAATGTTACGGCGAGAGTCTAGCACTTCTCTACCAATGCGGTTGTCAATCAGCCGGCGCCGTTCAAGCGACCGCTTCCAATATCCGCCTCAGCAGCAGCGAATAGGCGTCCGGCACGGCATAAAGGGGCACCGGCGGCTGGCCTGGCCGCTCGTCCGGTTGCACCGCCACGACCAGATTCTGTTCCGGGAAAACAGTGATATAGCGCCCGCCATTGCCCGCCGCGCTGTAGGCGCCGAGCGGCAGGCCCATCGGATCCTTGCCGTCCCGGTCGGTGACCACCCACCACATATAGCCATAGCCGCCCAGCGCGCCGCCGGCCTGGTGCGTGGTCGAATAGACCGCGGTGCTTTCGTCGATCCAGCTTGCCGGGATGAGCTGCCGCCCGCCCCAAGCGCCGCGATTCAGGAAGAGCTCGCCGAATCGCGCCAGATCGCGGGTCGACATCCACATATTGTAGGCCGGAAAGCGCGGCGCGGCCGGGTCATAGGCCCAGCGCATATGGGCGAGCGGATCGAAGTCCTGCCAGCCCAGCGGCCGCGCAAGCCGATGCTCGATCGCCGCGAACAGCCCCTCGCCGGTTATGCGCTGGTAGATTTCGCCCAGCACGTTGAAATCCCAATTGTTGTAATACCAGAAGGTGCCGGGCGCGTGGCTGCCGCGCGCGGGACGGCGTTCGCGCATCGCCGGTGTCTCGGCGGCGGTCGGCAGGTAGATGCCGGAGCGCGCCTTCAGGAGATCGCGCACCGTGGCGCTCTTCTCGGTCTCGGTCAGCGGCACATAATCGTCGATGCCGAGCGCCCCCATCGTCGCGTCGAGATCGGCCCGCTCCTCCGCAACCGCCATGCCGTAGAGCGCGCTGACGATCGACTTGCGGCACGAGGCGATCCGCTTCACCTCGTCTACCGCGCCCTCGGACAGCAGCACCTCGCCCCCGCGCAGCACCATCAGCCCGCGTACCCCCAGCTCGCGCGCATGGCGGACCACGCCGTCCAGCCCGCCCCCCGATTGTGCGAAGGTGGGCCGCGCCGCGAAGGCGAGGGCGGCGGCCCCGAGCGCGAACTGGCGGCGGTTGATCGGCGGTGCATTCATCATGTGCCCCTTTTGCGAAACATGCAGGCTTCAGCCTGACCGATTTCATGATCCATTTCAAAGCACTTGTCTCATCTCGAAGCTTGCCGCCTCCTTGCAGGGGGGCGCGAACGCCTATTAGGCTCGGCATCGGACCATTGGGGGGATTCGATGATCATGAGAAAGATGTTGCTGGCGGCGAGTGTCGCCGGATTGGTGGTGGCACCGTCGCCGGCCTTGGCGGTGAGTTTCGCCTGGAGTTACGACCCTTATCCGGACGTCGCCTCCTGCATGTCGCGTGCCCTGATAACAGCCGAACGCTACGGCTTTTCGAGCATATCGGCCGGCACCAATCATGTTCAGGGTGCGCTCGAACCGGACATGTTCGTGACGATTTTCTGTTTTTCGAGCGACGGCGGCGCACTTGGATTGATCACGGTCGCGGCGGATTCCCCGTCCGCATCCTATGAAGAGACGATAGGCGTTAAGGACGAAATCCGCTCATTGATGAGGAACTGATCGGCGCCCGGCGCGACTTGACCAGGATATAAAGATATCTTTATATCCGAAAATCATGGCTGACGCGCCCAAGACTTTCGCTTCCCTCGCCGATCCCACCCGGCTGCGCATCCTCGCGCTGCTGCGGGCGATGGAGCTTTCCGTGGGCGAGATCGCGCAGGTGCTGGGGCAGAGCCAGCCGCGCGTGTCGCGCCATGTGAAGATCCTGATCGATGCCGGCCTCGCCGAGCGGCGCAAGGAAGGCAGCTGGGTGTTCGTCAGCCTCGGCGCGCGCGAACGGGTCGAGCCGCTCTTCCACCTGATCGACCGCTGGACGGAACTGGACGGGGAGAATGCCTGGACGGTGGCGGATGCCGCGCGGCTGAAGGCGGTGCGCGCCGATCGGGCGGCGGCGGCGGAGCGCTATTTCGCCGGCCATGCCGAGCAATGGGACGCGCTGCGCTCGCTCCATGTCGCAGAGAGCGAGGTCGAGGCGGCGATCGGCCGCGCGCTCGGCGGCGAACCGCTCGGCCGGCTGGTCGATATCGGCACCGGCACGGGGCGGATGATCGAATTGTTCGGCCCGGCGTCCGATGGCGCGCTCGGCATCGATCGCTCGCCCGAGATGCTGCGCCTTGCTCGCGTGAAGCTGGCCGAGGCGGGTCTCGATGCGGCCGAACTCAGGCAGGGCGACATGTATGCGCTGCCGCAGCCATCGGGATCGGCGGATACCGTGATCATCCATCAGGTCCTCCATTATGCGCAGAACCCGGCCGCCGCCGTGGCCGAGGCGGCACGGCTGCTCGCGCCCGGCGGGCGGCTGCTGATCGCAGATTTCGCCGCGCATGAGCGGGAAGATCTGCGCACCCGCGACGCGCATGTTCGCCTGGGTTTCGCCGACGAGGCGATGCTGCGCTACCTGGCGGAGGCGGGGCTGGAAGGCGAAGTGGTCGAGCATCTGGGCGGCGGCGAGCTCACCGTCACGATCTGGCTCGCCCGGCGCGCCGACGCGCGGCTGAAGGTGGTGGCATGAGCCCCGCCGCGCCCGCGCTGGAGCGGATCGGCCGCCCGCTCTTCGCCGATGCGACCGGCGACATCGCGGTCAGCTTCGAATTCTTCCCGCCGAAGACCGAGAAGATGGAGACGACGCTCTGGGACTCGATCCAGATGCTCGCCCCGCTCGGCCCGCGTTTCGTCTCCGTCACCTATGGGGCCGGCGGCTCGACCCGCGAGCGCACCCACGCCACCGTCGCGCGGATCGTGCGCGAGACGGCGCTGACGCCCGCCGCGCACCTCACCTGCGTCGATGCCACGCGCGAGGAGATCGACGAGGTCGCCCGCGCTTATTGGGAGGCCGGAGTGCGCCACATCGTCGCGCTGCGCGGCGACCCGTCCGAGCCCGGTGCCGCCTTCGTCTCGCCCGCCGGCGGCTATGCCAATGCCGCTGAGTTGGTCGCCGGCCTGAAGCGGATCGCGCCGTTCGACATCTCGATCGCCGCCTATCCCGAATGCCATCCGGATTCGCCGACCCGCGCCGCTGATCTCGACAATCTCAAGCGCAAGATCGACGCCGGCGCCGACCGTGCGATCACCCAGTTCTTCTTCTCGCCCGAATGCTTCCTGCGCTTCCGCGACGAGGCGGCGGCGGCGGGAATCGACGCGGAGATCGTGCCCGGTATCCTGCCTGTCTCCAATGTCGCCCAGACCCGCAAGTTCGCCGGCATCTGCGGCGCCGCGATCCCGCTTTGGATGGACCGGCTGTTCGAGGGGCTGGACGATCTGCCCGACGCGCGCAAGCTGGTGGCGGCGACCGTCGCGGCGGAATTGTGCGCGCAGCTTTACGCGGGCGGGGTGCGCAATTTCCACTTCTACACGCTCAATCGCGCCGAGCTGACCTACGCCATCTGCCACCTGCTCGGCCTCAGGCCCGGGCCGGCGCGCGAGGAGCAGGCGGCATGAAACTCCTCTGTCGTCACCCTGAACTTGTTTCAGGGTCCATCTGGTCATGCGCCCTGCCGGTGGAGGCATGGATGCTGAAACAAGTTCAGCATGACGGAGGGGTGCGATGAGCGCACGCGAAAAGCTCAATGCCGCCGCCGCTGAGCGCATTCTGCTGACCGACGGCGCGTTCGGCACCGAGATCCAGAACCGCAAGCTGGCCGAGGCCGACTATCGCGGCGGCCTCGATCTGGCGCGAGACCAGAAGGGCAATAACGACATTCTGGCGCTGACCCGGCCGGACATCGTCGACGAGATCACCCGGGCCTATCTCGCCGCCGGCTCCGACATCGTTTCGACCAACACGTTCAGCGCGAACACGATCAGCCAGGCCGATTATGCCGCCGAACATCTGGTCGCCGACATCAACATCGCCTCCGCCCGCATCGCCCGAACCGCCGCCGACGATTTCGAAGCGAAAGATGGCAAGCCCCGCTTCGTCGCCGGCGCGATCGGGCCGACCAACAAGACGCTCTCGCTCTCACCCGACGTCAACGATCCCGGCTTCCGCGAGATCGACTTTGACGAGCTCAAGGCCGTCTATCGCCAGCAGGCCGACGCGCTGATCGCGGGCGGGGCGGATTTCATCCTGATCGAGACGATCTTCGACACGCTGAACGCCAAGGCCGGCATCATGGCCGCGCGCGAGGCGGGCGCGGCGCTGGGCCGCGATGTGCCGCTGATGATTTCCATGACGCTCACCGATTTGTCCGGGCGCAACCTCTCCGGCCACACGGTCGAGGCCTTCTGGCACGCGGTGCGCCATGCCGATGCGGTGACGGTGGGGCTCAATTGCTCGTTCGGCGCGCAGCAATTGCGGCCGCACGTCCAGGCGCTGTCGGCGATCGCCGACACCTTGATCATGGCCTATCCCAATGCCGGCCTGCCCAACGAACTGGGGGAATATGACGAGCTGCCGGAGCAGACGGCGGCGCTGCTGCGCGAATGGGCGGAGGCCGGCTGGGTCAACATCATCGGCGGCTGCTGCGGTTCGACCCCGGCCCATATCGCCGCGATGGCGAAGGCGGTGGCGGGCTTCGCGCCGCGCAAGCTGCCCACGCCGCCGATCGTGACCCGCCTCGCCGGCCTCGAGCCGATGACGCTCGCCGCCTGACATCATGACCACCCCGCCTCGCGCCACCTTCGTCAATATCGGCGAGCGGACCAACGTCACCGGCTCTGCCCGGTTCAAGAAGCTCGTCATGGCGGGCGATTATGCCGCCGCCGTCGAGGTCGCGCGCCAGCAGGTCGAAAACGGCGCGCAGGTGATCGACGTCAACATGGACGAAGGCCTGCTTGACGCCGAGCTGGCGATGACGACCTTCCTGAAGCTGATCGCCGCCGAGCCGGACATCGCCCGCGTGCCCGTGATGATCGACAGCTCCAAATGGGCGGTGATCGAGGCGGGCCTCAAATGCGTGTCCGGCAAGCCGATCGTCAATTCGATCAGCATGAAGGAGGGCGAGGAGGAATTCCTGCGCCTCGCCCGCAAGGTGCGCGCTTATGGCGCGGCGGTGGTCGTGATGGCCTTCGACGAGACCGGCCAGGCCGACACGGCGGCGCGCAAGATCGAAATCTGTTCGCGCGCCTACGACCTGCTCGTCGCCGACGGTTTTCCGCCCGAGGACATCATCTTCGATCCCAACATCTTCGCGGTCGCGACGGGGATCGAGGAGCACCGCAATTATGCGGTGGATTTCATCGAAGCGTGCAAGATCATCCGCGAACGCTGCCCGCACGCCCATATTTCGGGCGGCCTTTCCAATCTCAGCTTCTCCTTCCGGGGCAATGAGCCGGTGCGCCGGGCGATGCATTCCATCTTCCTCTATCACGCCATTCCCGCCGGCCTGGACATGGCGATCGTCAATGCCGGCCAGCTCGACGTCTACGACACGATCGATCCCGAACTGCGCGAGGCGTGCGAGGATGTGATCCTCAACCGGCGAGAGGATGCGACCGAGCGGCTGGTGACGATCGCCGAGAAATATCTGGGCAGCGATCCCGTCCGCGAGAAGGCCGAGGCGGAATGGCGGGGCTGGCCGGTCGCCAGGCGACTGGAACATGCTTTGGTCAAGGGCATCGACGCTCATGTCGTCGAGGATACGGAGGAGGCGCGCCAGGCCGCCGCCCGGCCGATCGAGGTGATCGAAGGCCCGCTGATGGACGGCATGAACGTCGTCGGCGATCTGTTCGGCTCGGGCAAGATGTTCCTGCCCCAGGTGGTGAAATCCGCCCGCGTGATGAAGAAGGCGGTCGCCCATCTGTTGCCCTTCATCGAGGCGGAGAAGGACGCGAATTCGAAGGGCAAGGGCCGGGTCGTGATGGCGACCGTGAAGGGCGACGTCCACGATATCGGCAAGAACATCGTCGGCGTCGTGCTCCAGTGCAACGGCTTCGAGATCGTCGACCTGGGCGTGATGGTGCCTTGGCAGGACATATTGAAGGCGGCCAACGAGAATGAGGCGGACATGATCGGCCTCTCCGGCCTCATCACCCCCTCGCTCGACGAGATGGTGACGGTGGCCGAGGAGATGCAGCGCGAGAAGATGACGATGCCGCTGCTGATCGGCGGCGCGACCACCAGCCGCGTCCACACCGCTTTGCGCATCGATCCGGCCTATGACGGTCCCGTGCTCCACGTCCTCGACGCCAGCCGCGCGGTCGGCGTCGCCTCCAGCCTGGTATCGGACACGCAGAAGGTGCCGCTCGTCGACAAGACGGCCGAGGATTATGAAGCGATCCGCGTCGCGCGCGCGAACAAGGGGCAAAGCGAGCTGGCGACGCTTGTCGAGGCCCGCGCCAACGGCTTCGCCTACGATCCCGCGGGTAAGGCGCCCGCCCCGGCGCGCCCCGGCGTCCACCATTTCAACGACTGGCCGCTGCGCGAGCTGCGCGATTCGATCGACTGGACCCCCTTCTTCCGCGCTTGGGAACTGGCCGGCACCTATCCCGTCATCCTCGACGACGAAGTGGTGGGCGAAAGCGCGCGGTCGCTGTTCAACGACGCGCAGGCGATGCTCGACCGGATCATCGCCGAGCACTGGCTGACGGCGCGCGCCAGCGTCGGCCTGTGGCGCTGCCGCCGCGAAGGCGACGACGTCCATGTCCTCGCCGGCAATGACGAGACGCGGCTCGCCTTCCTACGCCAGCAGGTGAAGAAGCGCGAGGGGCGGGCGAATATGTGCCTGGCCGACTTCATCGATCCGGCGGGCGACGACTGGATCGGCGGCTTCGCCGTCGGCATCCACGGCATCGACCGGCATCTCGCCCGCTTCAAGGAACAGAACGACGTCTATTCGGACATCCTCTTGAAGGCACTCGCCGACCGGCTCGCCGAAAGTTTTGCCGAGACGCTCCACGCCCATGTCCGCAATTCGATCTGGGGCTATGCGCCGGACGAGCATTTCACCAATGCCGACCTGATCCGCGAAACCTATGCCGGCATCCGCCCGGCGCCCGGCTATCCCGCCTGTCCGGACCACAGCCTGAAGCCGATCCTGTTCGCGATGCTGGCCGGGCAGGGTGCAAACGAAGGCCCGGCCGGCGTCAGCCTGACCGACAGCTATGCGATGCTGCCCGCTTCGGCCGTCTCGGGCTTCTATTTCGGCCACCGCGACAGCCAGTATTTCGGCGTTGCCCGCATCGGCCCCGACCAGCTCGAAGACTATGCCGTCCGCCGCGACGTCGGCATCGAGCAGGCGACCCGCTGGCTGCGCCCGAACCTGGACTGAAGCTTCGCGCCAATAGCGTCCCGATCCGGGGCAGGATTTTGTTAACCCTGTTCCGGCCTCGACAGCACAGGGTGCGAACCGTCACTTCCCGCGCCATGGACCGGCGTTTCCTCATCGCGCTTGCGCTTGCCTGCCTGATCGTGGCCATGCCCACGTCCGCCCAGACGGCGGACGCGCCGTTCACGGTCGCCGAGACCGGGCGGGGTTATGCGCGGCTCGCCGATGCGGTGGCGGCGATCGGCAATGGCGAGGGGACGATCCTGATCGCCCCGGGCCGCTACCGCCAATGCGCGGTCCAGGAGGCGGGCAGCATCGCCTATGTCGCGCGCGAGCCCGGCACGGCGATCTTCGACGGCGTCGCGTGCGAGGGCAAAGCGGCGCTCGTTCTCGACGGCCGCGCCGCCCGCGTGGAAGGCCTCATTTTCCAGAATATCCGCGTGCCGGACCTCAACGGCGCCGGCATCCGGCTCCAGTCCGGCGAGCTGGTGGTGCGCGAGACTTTGTTCCGCGAGGGCGAGAACGGCATCCTGGTCGCGATGGACCACGATGCGCCGATCCGGATCGAGCAATCGACCTTCTCGCGGCTCGGCCTGTGTCCGGAAGATGCCGGTTGCTCGCACGGCATCTACAATAGCGGCACCGGGGCGCTGACCGTGGTGCGCTCCCGCTTCGAGCGCGGCACGGGCGGCCATTATCTCAAGAGCCGGGGACGGCGCATCGACGTCACCGAATCGAGCTTCGACGACAGCGCGGGGCAGGCGACCAATTACCTGATCGACCTTTCCAACGGCGCGACCGGCCGGATCGCCGGCAATGTCTTCGTGCAGGGCGCGCAGAAGGAAAATTACAGCGCGCTGATCATGGTCGCCCCGGAAGGCGACGAGCACAGCTCCGCCGGCCTCACCATCACCGACAATCAGGCGAGCCTCGCACCCGGCGCGCGCCGCACCACTTTTGTCGTCGACGGCAGCGGCGAGCGCATCACGATCGAGAACAACCGCCTCGATCCCCAGATCGCCCGGCTCGAGCGGCGCTGAGCCGCACTCTTCCCGTTTCCGGAGGCGGCGGGCTATAGCCCTGCCATGAATCGCCTCCGCGCCATCTTCCTCTTCGCGCTGATCCTGCTCGGCCTCGCCGCCCCAGCCGGCGCGCAGACGCGGATGAACGTGATGCTGGCGGCGGAGACGCAAAGCGTGCGGCCGGGCGAGAGCATCACCCTTGCCTTCGTCATGCGGCCCGCCGCCGGGTGGCACGGCTATTGGCGCAATCCCGGCGACGCGGGCGCCGAGCCGACCGTGCAATGGGGGCTCCCGCCGGGCTGGCAGGCCGGTCCGCTCCAATATCCGGTGCCGACACGCAAGACCCTGCTCGGCCTGATGAACTATGTGTTCGAAGGCGATTATGCGCTGATGGCGACGCTCAGGGTGCCGGAGACGGCCGAGCCCGGCGTCACCGTGCCGGTCGATGCCCGGCTCGATTATCTGGTCTGCACGGCGGAATTGTGCGTGCCGGAGACGGCGAATGTCTCGATCGAGCTGCACACCATGCAGCTCGGCGCGCGCGACGCGGCCTTCGAAAACTTCCGCCGCGCCCTGCCCCGCCCGCTCGGCCAGCCGGCGCGGTTCGCGGTGGCGGGGGATCGGGTGCGGATCGCCATTCCCTATCCGGCCGGCGCGCCGATCGCCGATCCCTATTTCTTCCCGATCACGCTCGAAGCGCTGAACCATGCCGCCGCGCAGACCGTCTCGCGCGCCGGCGATTATCTGATTGTCGAGACGGCGGGCGGACGCGCGGCCGCCTCGCTCGAAAGTCTCGAAGGCGTGCTGGCGACCGGCGACGGCGCCGGGCTGGAACTGACCGCCGTGCCGGGCGAGGTGCCGGTCACGGGCGAAGTCATCGCGACCACCAGCGGCGACAGCGCGCTTGCCGGTGGCGACATGGCGGGCGGCGATGCGTCGATCCTGTTCGCCCTGCTCGGCGCGCTGGCCGGCGGCCTCATCCTCAACGTGATGCCCTGCGTCTTTCCGATCCTCAGCCTCAAGGCGCTGAGCCTCGCCCGGGCCGGCGCGGACGAGCGCGCGGCGCGGAGCGAAGCGCTGGCTTATGCGGCGGGCGTGATCCTCGTCTGCCTTGCGCTCGGCGCCGGACTGCTCGCGCTGCGTGCCGCCGGGGTCGCGGCCGGCTGGGCGTTCCAGTTGCAGGAGCCGCGCGTCATCCTGCTCCTGCTCCTGCTCGTCACCGCGATCGCGCTCAATCTCGCCGGGCTGTTCCACCTGCCGGCATTGTCGGGCGGCGACAAACTGGCCCAGTCGGGCGGCACGCGCGGCGCCTTCTTCACCGGCGCGCTCGCCGCCTTCGTCGCGACGCCCTGCGTCGGGCCGTTCCTCGGCCTCGCGCTCGGCGCGGCTCTGGTGCTGCCGACCTGGGCGGCGCTCGCCGTCTTCGCCGGGCTCGGCCTCGGCCTGGCGCTGCCCTTCCTGCTGCTCGGCTTCGTGCCGGCCCTGCGCCGCCGCCTGCCCAAGCCCGGCGCGTGGATGGCGCGGTTCCAGCGCATCCTGTCCGTGCCGATGTTCGCCACCGCGCTCGGCCTCGCCTGGGTGCTGGGCCGTCAGGCGGGGGTGGACGGCATGACGCTTGGCCTCGGCGCGGCGATCCTGCTCGGCCTCGGCCTGTGGTGGCTCGGGCGGCGGCAGGAAAGCGGGCGCATCTGGCTCGCGCTCGCGCTGGTCGCCGCCGCGGTGCTGGGGCCGATGCCCTTCATCCGGACCGCCGAGGCCGCACCCGCCGCCCCGGACGCACTCGCTTCCGAGCCGTTCAGTGAGACGCGCCTCGCCGAACTGCGCGCCGCCGGCACCCCCGTCTTCGTCAACTTCACCGCCGATTGGTGCCTGACCTGCAAGGTCAACGAGCGCGCCGCCTTGCACCAGGACGAAACCGCCGCCGCCTTCCGCGAAAAGGGCATCGCCGTGCTGGTCGGCGACTGGACGCGCGGCGATGCCGGCATCACCCGCTTCCTGGAGCGCCACGGCCGCTCCGGCGTACCCCTCTACCTTTATTACGCGCCTGGCCGCGAGGCGGAGATTTTGCCGCAGATTCTCACCGTAAGCCGACTCACCGCGTTGGGAAGCTGAGCGGATGCGATATGCATCCGCGCGGCAGCGGCCAGCAGTTTGCGCGGCGCGGAAGTTGACGAACCTGACGCTGCGTCGGGGGGCATCCCCCTCTCCGCAAGAACATTCATGGTGGAAAGAACAAGGGGGTCGAGGCAAGGGGCCGTAGATCAAGCGCGCTCCGAATCGCGGCGAGCCTGACAGGTCAAATCCTACATTCCAAGAGCCGCATCTGCAGGCGCCCGGATATTGGGCCGGTGCCGCTCCGTTTCAGCTAAGCTGAAACAGACTCTAGCGTCTCTCGGCGTCTGATTGCCGCGCCGCCGAAACCGCACGTCCCCAGACCTGCCGGCCGCCCAGCCAGGTTTCCAGCACCTGCGTTTCGCGGATCGCGGTCGGGCTTTCGGCGGTAAAGATGTCGCGGTCGAGGATCACGAAATCGGCCATCCGCCCTGGCTCCAGCGTGCCGATCCGGTCTTCCGCGAAGGAGGCGAAGGCCGCGCCCCGGGTGAAGGCATCGAACGCCTGCTCCATGCCCAGCCGCTGCTCTGGCATCCAGCCGCCCGGCGGCTGGCCCTGCGCGTCCTCGCGGCTCACCGCGGCGGCGAGGCCGTGGAAGGGATTGGGATCCTCGACCGGGAAGTCGGAGCCGAAGGCGAGCGGCACATTGTTGGCCAGCATCGAGCGCCAGGCATAGGCGCCGCCCAGCCGTTCCATGCCCATCCGCGCCTCGGCCATCCGCCAGTCGGACGTTTCGTGGACCGGCTGCATCGAGGCGATGATGCCGTGCCGGGCGAAGCGGGTGAGATCGGCGGGGTCGACGATCTGGGCATGCTCGATCCGCCAGCGCCTGTCGCCGGTATAGGTGGCGGCCAGCTCCTCGATCGCGCCGAGCAATTCGGCATTGGCGGCATCGCCGATCGCGTGGACGGCGAGCTGGAAATTGTCCATCGCCGCGCGGCTCATCAGATTCTTGAGCATCGTGTCGCCCATCAGCGGCAGGCCGCGCTGGCCGGCGGCGTCGCGATAGTCCGCCTTGAGCCAGGCCCCGCGCGAACCGAGCGCGCCGTCCAGATAGAGCTTCACGCCGACCATCCGCAGGCGTCCGTCATAGAGCCAGGGCGTCGGTCGCGTGCCGGCGGTGGCGAGCAGGTCCTCGACGCTGGACGCGTAGGAGATGATCCGCACGTTCAGCCGCCCGGCATCGCCGGCGCGGCGCATCACGTTCCAGCCCTCCGCGCCGGTGCCCATGTCGGCGACGGCGGTGAGGCCGTTGGCGAGCATGATCTCCTGCGCGCGGGCGAAGGCGCGGTCCTGATGGATCGGCAGCGGCGGCGGCACGATGCGGCCGACCAGCGGCATCGCGGCATCGACGAAGACGCCGCTGGGATTGCGCCCGGTCCGCTCGATCCGTCCGCCGGACGGCGCCTGCGACTGGGCAGTCACCTCCGCCTCGCGCATCGCGGCGGTGTTGGCCCAGCCGGCATGACCGTCGACGCGGATCAGCCAGACCGGCCGGTCCGGCACCACCGCGTCGAGATCGGCGGCGGTCGGGAAGCGGCCGAGGCCCCAGCGTTCCTGGTTCCAGCCGCGCCCGACGATCCAGCGCGGGGAGGGATTGGCGGCGGCATATTGGGCGATCCGCTGCTGCGCTTCTTCCAGCGAATTGGTGTCGGAAAGGTCCAGGCTGAGCGCGCCGAGGCCGAGGCCCATGACATGGCCGTGCGCGTCGATCAGGCCGGGGATGATCGTGCGGCCCTGCCCATCGAGCAGATAACGGGGCCGCTCCGGCCGCCGGTCGCCGCGCTGGAGGAGCTGCTTCACCCGCCCCTCGTCGTCGATCACGATGCCGGTGAAGCGGTGCAGCCGCCCATCCTCGCGCATCGTATAGCCGTTGATATTGTCCACCAGCGAATCCGCGAGCGCGGGCGCGGCGGCGAGCAACGCCGCGAGGAGCAGAAGGAAACGCTTCAAGGTTCGAGCCTCCGGATGAGGGAAGAGGTGTCCTGCCGCGCGCCGCCCAGCGCCTGCACGTCGGCATAGAATTGATCGACCAAAGCGGTGAGCGGCAGGCGGGCGCCGTTGGCCCGGGCTTCCTCCAGCGTCAGGCCCAGATCCTTGCGCATCCAGTCCACCGCGAAGCCGAAATCGAACTCGCTTTTGTCCATCGTCGCCCAGCGATTGTTCATCTGCCAGCTCTGCGCCGCGCCGCCCGACACCGCTTCGAACACCTTGTCGGCATCGAGCCCGGCGCGGTGGGCGAAGTGGATCGCCTCGGACAGGCCTTGGACCACGCCGGCGATGCAGATCTGGTTGACCATCTTGGTGAGCTGTCCCGCGCCCGCCGGCCCGACATGGACGATCCGCGCCGCATAGGCCTGCATCACCGGCGTGGCGGCGGCCAGCGCCGCCTCCGTGCCGCCGCACATGATGGCCAGCTTGCCGTTCTCCGCCCCGGCCTGCCCGCCCGAAACCGGCGCGTCGACGACCAGCAATCCGCGCGCTTCACCCTCCTCGGCCAGCCGCCGCGCGATCCTGGCCGAAACGGTGGTGTGATCGATGAACAGCGCGCCCTTACCCATCGCGCCGAACGCGCCGTCGGCACCGATCGTTACCTGCTCCAGATCCGGATCCGCGCCGACGCAGGCGATGACGGCATCGGCGCCCGCCGCCGCCTCGGCCGCGCTGCCCGCCGCCGCGCCGCCATGCGCCGCGACCCAGGCGCGCGCCTTTTCGGGGCTGCGATTGTGGACGATGAGCTCGTGTCCCGCCGCCGCCAGGTGCCGGGCCATGGGCGCGCCCATCACGCCGAGCCCGAGAAAAGCGATCCGTGCCATGGGGAGCGGCGATAAGGCCTGTTTGCCGTCCGCGCCAGATGGTCTAGACCCTCCCGCCATGGCGAGCCCCGCGCGCGCGACGAACGCGACGATCACCCTTTCCGATATCGAGGCCGCGGCCGAGCGGATCGCGGGCGCCGTCATGCGCACGCCCACCATGCGCAGCGCCGTGCTTTCCGAGCGCACCGGCGCGGAGGTCTTCCTCAAATTCGAGAATCTCCAGCATACCGGCGCCTACAAGGAGCGCGGCGCGCTCAACAAATTGCTGTTGCTCGATCCCGACATGCGCGCGCGGGGCGTCATCGCCGCCTCGGCCGGCAATCATGCCCAGGCGGTCGCCTGGCATGCCCGTCGCCTCGGCGTGCCCGCCGTGATCGTGATGCCGAAAACGACGCCGACGGTGAAGATCAGCCAGACCGAGGCACATGGCGCCGAGGTCGTGCTGCACGGCGACCTGTTCGACGAAGCCTATGCCGAGGCGCTGCGCCTGGCCGACGCGCGCGGCCTCACCTTCGTCCATCCGTTCGATGATCCGGCGGTGATGGCGGGGCAGGGGACGGTGGCGCTGGAATTGCTCGCCGACGCACCCGATCTCGATACTTTGATCATTCCGATCGGCGGCGGCGGACTCATTTCCGGGATCGCGACGGCCGCCAAGGCGCTGAAGCCCGGCATCGCGGTGATCGGCGCGCAGGCCGAGCTTTATCCCAGCATGTATGCCCGCATCACCGGCAAGCAGGTGAAGTGCGGCGGCGATACGATCGCCGAGGGCATTGCGGTCAAGGCGCCGGGCGAGGAAACGGCGCGGATCATCGCCGACGTCGTCGAAGACATCCTGCTGGCCGGCGAGCGCGAGATCGAACATGCGATCAGCCTGCTGGTGCGCGCCGCCAGGACGGTGACGGAAGGGGCGGGCGCGACCGGCCTCGCCGCCTTGCTCGCTTATCCCGAGCGCTTCGCGGGGCGCCGCGTCGGCCTCGTCCTCAGCGGCGGCAATATCGACACGCACCTGCTCGCCAATGTGCTGCTACGCGATCTCGTCCGCTCGGGCCGGCTGACGCGCTTGCGCATCCATTTGCAGGACCGGCCGGGCGCGTTGGTCGCGGTGATGAAGATTTTCTCGGCCTGCCAGGTGAACATCGTCGAGATCAACCACCAGCGGGTGTTCACCACCTTGCCGGCCAAGGACGCGGCGATCGAGGTGGCCTGCGAGGCGCGCGATGCGGCCCAGATCGAACGGCTGATCGCCGCGCTCGCCGACGAAGGCTACAAGGCGCAGGCGGTAGCAATCGATTAGCGTTCGTCCCGCCCTGATACGCCCTCGACGGACCTCCGCCGCGCCCTTTTCAAGCCTCCGGCCAAGGCTCATAAAGACCGCAGCAACCGCCGAGCCGCTGGAGTCGAATTGAGCGCACCCTTCCGCTTTCCGCGTTTCTTCGTGACGACGCCGTCGCCCTGCCCCTATGTGACGGGGCGGACGGAGCGGAAGGTCTTTACCGAACTGACCGGCCCGCATGCCGGCGATCTCAACGACGCGCTGGGGCGGATCGGCTTTCGCCGCAGCCAGAATGTCGCCTATCGCCCGTCCTGCCTGGGCTGCACCGCCTGCGTCTCGGTCCGCGTCATCGCCGGCGAGTTTCGCCCGAGCGCGACGCAGCGCAAGACATTGAAACGCAACGCCGATCTCGAAGTCACCGCCTGCAAGGCCTGGGCGACGGAGGAGCAATATGATCTGCTCCGCCGCTATCTCAAGCATCGCCACCCCGAAGGCGGCATGGTCGATATGGATGAGCACGACTTCGCCGACATGGTCGAGCAGAGTCCCGTGCGCACCTATATCGTCGAATATCGCGAGCCTTCGGAAAACGGGCGTCCCGGCCGCTTGGTCGGCGCCTGCCTGACCGACCAGCAGGCCGACGGCCTGTCGATGATCTACAGCTTTTTCGAACCGGACAGCGAGCGGCGATCCGGCCTCGGCACCTATATCATCCTCGACCATATCGTCCGGGCCGGACGGGCCAATCTGCCCTATGTCTATCTCGGCTACTGGGTCGAGGAATCGAAGCGCATGGCCTACAAATCGCGCTTCCGCCCGCTCGAGAAGCTCGGCCCCGGCGGCTGGCGCCGCTTCGATCCGGAGCAGCGCGAGCTGGCCTTCTAGAGTCGCAACGGCGGCATATTTGCGATAGCCTCCCTGTCCCACGGCTAGGGGGGCGGGGCATGCGTGGATCCTATGTCTGGCGGGCGCTCGATCGGGCGCGGGCACTCAATCTTCGCGACAATGGCGAGCCGCCGGCGCGGCCCGGCGGGGACGGCATCACGCGGCGGCGGGTGCTCGCCGCCTTGGGTGGCGGTGCGGGCGCGCTGCTGCTGCCGCGCATCCCGGCCTTCGCGCAGGCGGCGCCGCGCATCGTCATCGTCGGCGGCGGCCTCGCGGGGCTGAGCGCGCTCGACACGCTGGCATCGCAGGGGATTGCGGCGACGCTCTACGAAGCGCGCGGCGCGGTCGGCGGGCGCACGCGCAGCGTCGGCGGCGTGTTCGGCGAAGGCTTTGCCTTCGACGAGGGCGGGCAACTCGTGAACAGCGATCATGAAGACATGATCCGGCTGATCCGCCGCTTCGGCCTCAGGCTGGTCGATCGCAAGGCGTTCGGCGCCCATCACGAAGTCCAGATCGGCCGCGACGGTCGCGCCGTTCCCGAAGCGCGCCTCGCCCGGGCGCTGCGCGCCATCGCGGCGCGGATCACGGCGGATTCGGACCGGCTGGACGAGGATTACGAGGGCGTGGCGCGCGAGATCGACGCGCTTTCGGTTGCCGACTATCTCGATCGCCACGGCCTCGCCGCCGGCGATGCGCGCGACGCGCTGGAAGCCGGCATCCGCACCGAATATGGCGCCGAACCGCACGAGGCCTCGGCGCTGGAGCTGATCTTCAACCTGCCGAGCGTGGACGGCGCGCGGCTGACCCGGATCGGCCTGTCCGACGAGCATTATCTGGTTTCCGGCGGCACCGACCAGATCGCCCGCGCGCTGGGGCGACAACATGAAGCGTCGATCCGTCTCAACAAGAAGCTGGCGGTGCTGGACGTTTCCGGCCCCGGCGTGCGCCTCGCCTTCGCCGATGGCGAGGAGGTCGGAGCCGATCGTGTCATCCTGGCGCTGCCTGCCCCGCTGATCCGCGAGCTTCGGATCGAAGGCCCGGTGCCCCCGCTCTGGCGCGCCTTGTTCGACGAGGTGCGGCTGGGCCGCAACGAGAAGCTGGTGGTCGGCTATCCCGACACAAGCTGGCGGCGCACGATCGGCTTCGGCGGCGCGCTGTGGGCCGGCCAGCCCTTCGCCGCCGGCTGGGACGCGGCCTCGCTCTCGCCAGCGGGCAGCGGGCCGGGCGCGCTCTGCTATTTTCTCGGCGGGGATCAGGTCGATGCCGCCGCTTTGTCCGAAACCGCAGCGCTCGCCGCTTCATTCCACGCCGCCGCGCGCCGCGTCCTGCCGGGCCTGTCCGCGCCCAACGGAATCGTGCGGCGCACCCGCTGGTGCGACGATCCGCTGACCAAGGGCGCCTATGTCAATTACCGTCCCGGCCAGATCACGCGCTTCGGCGAACTGATGAGCCTTGAAGAGGATGGAGAGGTGCGCGCCAGCGGCTTCGGCCCGGTCCATCTCGCCGGCGAATGGCTGTCGGACGCCTGGCCCGGCTACATGAACGGCGCCGTCCAGACCGGGCGTTTGGCAGCAGAGGCCGTTTTGTCCGAAGTGGCAGCCTAGCTCTCCAGCTCCCGCATGAAGGGCGGGTCTGGGATCGCGGCGGTGGCGTCGTGGAGCAGATCGCCCCAGCGCGCCGACAGGTCATCGAAATACGTGTCGTCATGGCCGATCCGGCGAGTCAGTACCCTGGCGCCCGGCGCGGTCGGCATCACCATCAGGTCGAGCGGCCGCGCCACCGCGAGGTTGGAGCGGATCGAGGAATCGAAGGAGAGAAAGGCGATCTTCATCGCCTCGCCCAATGTGGTCGCGGGCTTGATCGTCCGGTCCAGGATCGGCCGGCCATATTTGGTCTCGCCGATCTGCATGAACGGCACGTCCGGCTTGCACTCAATGAAATTGCCCGCGGAATAAATGAGGTAGAGAGACGGTGGATTGTCGCCGATCCGCCCGCCCAGAAGGATCGAGGAGGCGCCGCTGATCTTGATCGAGGCGAGCGCCCGGCCGACCGTTTCGTTGGCGAGCTGAACCGCTTCGCCGACGAGCTGGGCGGCGCGGAACATGCTGGTCGGCTCATTGATCGTGCGCAGCATCCCGGCATCGTCGTCGCTCGGCAGGCCTTCCTGCAGCAGGCTGATCACCGTCTGGGTGGTCGAAAGATTGCCGGCCGAGGCGGCGAAGATGCAGCGGTCCGGGCCGTCGACCAGGCAATGCAGCTTCCGGTAGGAAGAGATGTCGTCGACGCCCGCATTGGTGCGGGTGTCGGCGATCAGGATCAGCCCGGCGTCGAGCAGCATGCCAAGACAATAGGTCATCCGTCTCCCACCATTTGCTTCGCGCGTTCAGGCCTGTGCCTGGGCTTGCGCCTGCCCCTGGGCGGCCGCGTCGCTGACGCGCACTTCTACGGCCATATCCTCCGCGCCGCCACCCGAACGTGCGCCGGCGACCGGCGCCGCGCCCAGATAATCGAGCCCGCAGGCGACGCGGACATAGGCGTCGTCCGTGCAGATGCCGTTGACCGGATCGAAGCCGACCCAGCCCAGATCCTCGACCCAGCCTTCCGCCCAGGCATGGCCGGCCTCCTGCGCATGATCGCCGTCGCGCCGGAACAGGTGGCCGGAGACGTAACGCGCCGGGATGCCGATCTGGCGTGCGGCGGCGATGAAGATGTGAGTGAAGTCCTGGCACACGCCATGGCCTTCGGCGCAGGCTCGTTCGGCGGTCGTGTCCACCGCTGTCGCTTCGGTGTCGAAGCGCAACGTGTCGTAGAGGCGTGCGGCAAGGCGGTGAAGCCGGTCGAGTGTGCCTCCGCCCGCATTGGCGATATCCTGGGCGAGCGCGGCAATGGAGGATCCGGCCTCGGTCAGCGGTGTCGACCGCGCGAACACCTGCGGCGGCAGATCGTGGGCAAGCCCCTGGACGATGCCGGCCCGATCCTCGGTCAACACCTTGCCGGCCACGGTGAGCCGCAGCGTTTGCACCGGCCGGTCCACATACAGCATGTGCGTGATGTTGCCGAAGCCGTCGCGGCCCTCGCGCAGCCGGACGTCGCAATCGGCGTCGATCCGCCAGTCGAGCACGGCCTGGCCGGCGAAGCTGGATGGCGTCACGCGCAGCAGCTGGATCACCCGGCGGACCGGCTCGGCATAGGAATAAGCGGTGGTGTAGCGAATGGACAATTGCATCAGGCGAACCGGAATTGCTGGGCGATGGCTTGGTCCAGCGCGGCATTCTCGCCGATATAGAGCTGCAGCCATCCGTGCAGCCCCTCCTGGAACACTTTCGAAATATCGAGATCACCGATCCGGCCGAGTCGCTGGCGCGCCAGCCGGTCGGCGGGCCCCTGCCGGCCCGAGCGTGCGGCGAGATGGCCAAGCAGGTCCACCGTTTCGGCCGCGGAGGCAGCGAGCGAGCGCGGCATTTCGTCGCGGAAGATCAGGAAGTCGGCGACCAGCCAGGGCTGGAGCGCCTCGCGGTAGATGTGGCGATAGGCGGTCTTGGCCGAGACGATCTGGAGGATCGTCGTCCACTGATCGCGGTCGAGCGCGCCGCCGACTTCCTGGCCGGGGGGAAGGAGAAGGTAATATTTGACGTCGAGCAGGCGCGCGGTGTTGTCGCCGCGTTCGATCGCCGCACCGAGATGGAGGAACCACAGGCCCTCGCTGCGCAGCATCCGCGCCACTGCGCCGTCGAACCCGCGAATCTCCGCCTTCAGCCCATCGACCAGGTTCAAGGTCGCCTGCGCGCCGCCGGGGCTGGCGCGATCGCGGATCAGCAGCCAGGCACGGTTGATCGCCTCCCAGGCCTCGACGGTGAGCGCGGTGCGCGCCGCGCGGGCATTGTCGCGCGCGGCAGCGAGGCAGGCGCGGATCGCGCTGGGATTGTCCTCGCTCAGGGTCAGGTAGCGCCGGGCGTTCAGCGCGCTGAAGCCTTCGCCCGTCGCTGCAAACGAATCATAGGCGCCGACAACGCGCAGTGCGCTCGACCAAGCCTGGTCGCCTTCGTCATGATCGCCGAGCGCGCTCAGCCGGACCGTCGCCTCGACCAGGCGGGTGATGAACTCGGCGCGCTCCATGTAGCGGCCGATCCAGTAGAGGCTGGCGGCGGTGCGCGCGAGCATCAGCCGTCCCCGTCCGCTTCGAGGACGAAGCTGTCCTTGGTGCCGCCACCCTGGCTGGAATTGACCACCAGCGAGCCCTTGCGCAGCGCCACCCGGGTGAGACCGCCGGGCACAATCGAGACGCCCTCCGCGCCGGACAGCACGAACGGACGGAAATCGACGTGGCGTGGCGCCAGGCCCGCCTCCGTGAAAGTCGGCACGGTGGAGAGCGCCAGCGTCGGCTGGGCGATATAGCGGTGCGGCTCAGCCAGAAGCGCGGCGCGGAATATCTCGATCTCCTCGGCGCTCGCGGTCGGCCCGACCAGCATGCCATAGCCGCCCGATCCGTCGACCAGCTTCACCACCAGCTCGGCCAGATGGTCGAGCGTGTATTTGAGCGCCTGCGGCTCACGGCAGCGCCAGGTCTCGACATTGGGAAGCTTCGCGTCCTCGCCGGTATAGTAACGCACGATCTCCGGCATGTAGGAATAGATCGCCTTGTCGTCGGCAATGCCGGTGCCCGGCGCGTTGGCGAGGGTCACGTTGCCGGCCAGATAGGCGGCCATAAGCCCCGGCACGCCGAGCACGGAATCGGGATTGAAGACGAGCGGATCGAGGAAGGCATCGTCGATCCTGCGGTAGACGACATCGACCCGCACCCGCCCGTCGATCGTGCGCATCCAGACGATATCGTCGTCCACTTCCAGATCGCCGCCCTCGACCAGTTCGATGCCCATATTGTCGGCGAGGAAGCTGTGCTCGTAGAAGGCGGAATTGTAATGGCCGGGCGTCAGCAGCACGCAGGTCGGCTCGCGCGCGCCATCCGGGGCGACCGAATAGAGCGTCTCGCGCAGCAGCTCCGGATAGGAATCGACCGGCGCGACCGGCAGCACCTCGAACAATTCAGGGCACAGGCGCAGCATCGCGTCCCTGTTCTCCAGCATATAGGAGACGCCGGACGGCGTCCGGGCATTGTCTTCCAGCACGAAGAAGTCGTCGGGCCCGGTGCGCACCATGTCGATGCCGCAAATATGGGCATAGACGCCGTGCGGCGGCCGGGCGCCGGCGACGGCCGTGCAATATTGCGGATTGGCGAGGACGATGTCGGCCGGGATCGTGCCGTCGGCGATGATGCGCCGCGCGCCATATATGTCGTCGATGAAGGCGTTGATCGCCCGCACGCGCTGCTCCAGCCCTTCGGCGAGCCGCCCCCATTCGGCGGCGGAGAAAATGCGCGGCACGATGTCGAACGGGATGATCCGCTCCGCCGCTTCTGCCTCGCCGTAGACGGCAAAGGTGATGCCGAGGCTCCGGAAGGCGGCCTCGGCGGCCTGCTGGCGGCGCTCCAGTTCGGACGGCGGGGTTTCGGCCAGCCAGTCGGCGAGCGGCTCGAAGCCGGCGCGCGGCTTCCGGCGCCGGCTCGCGCCCCAAAGCTCGTCGAAGGCGGTCTTGGTCCCCATGCTCCTCCCAAGCCGAACGCGGGAGACGGGAAACATGCACCAAATCTGCCTGCCCGCAAGCAGGTTTTTTGCGATGCAACATAGGTTGGGCGGGATGGACTTGGTCCGGATGCGCGCCTAGCCTTGCTCGCCATGACGACCGAACTCGCCGTGCTGACCTGGGGATGCGTGCTCGCGCTGGTCCACGTTTTCGCCGCGGTCCGGGTCAAGACCCGGCAATATGGCACGAAATGGAATGTGGGCGCCCGCGACGAGGATCTGCCGCCGCCCGCGCCGATCGTCGGCCGCCTCGCCCGCGCCCAGGCCAATTATTTCGAGACCTTTCCGGTGATGATCGCGGCGGTGCTGATCGTGAGCGTCAATCAGTCGGGGTCTCACTGGACTGCCCTCGGGTCTCTCATATGGCTCGCCGCGAGGATCATCTATTTGCCGCTTTACGCCTTTGGCGTGCCGGTGGTGCGTACATTGGCCTGGGCCGCCAGCCTGGTTGGCATCCTGATGGTTCTCTGGCCGGCCTTGCTGGAAACATTGATGCTGTTCGCGTTCCTGCTCGGTTTCTCGAATCTGTAAAAAGAAACCGGCGCCCGTGTTGCCACGGACGCCGGTCTTGCCAAGCGCTTGCGCCTATGAGTTCAGGCGACCGCGGCCGCCTCGACGTCCTCGGGCTCGCGCAGCACATAGCCGCGGCCCCAGACCGTCTCGATATAATTGTCGCCGCTGCAGGCAAGCGAGAGCTTCTTGCGCAGCTTGCAGATGAAGACGTCGATGATCTTCAGTTCCGGCTCGTCCATGCCGCCGTAAAGGTGGTTCAGGAACATTTCCTTGGTGAGCGTCGTGCCCTTGCGGAGCGAAAGCAGCTCCAGCATCGCATATTCCTTGCCGGTCAGATGCACGCGCGCGCCATCGACCTCGACCGTCTTGGCGTCGAGATTGACCGAAAGCTTGCCGGTCTTGATGACCGACTGGCTGTGGCCCTTCGAACGGCGGACGATGGCGTGGATGCGCGCGATCAGCTCGTCGCGGTGGAACGGCTTGGTGACGTAATCGTCGGCGCCGAAGCCCAATGCCCGGACCTTCGAATCCAGCTCGCTGACGCCTGACAGGATCAGCACCGGGGTGCCGACCTTGGCCGTGCGCAGCTTCTTCAGCACGTCATAGCCGTGCATGTCCGGCAGGTTGAGGTCCAGACAGATGATGTCGTAGTCGTAGAGCTTGCCGAGGTCCAAGCCCTCCTCGCCGAGGTCCGTCGTATAGACGTTGAACCCCTCCGTGGAGAGCATGAGCTCGATGGCTTTCGCCGTCGTCGGCTCGTCTTCGATCAGCAGCACGCGCATGAAATCGCCTCCTGTCGTCGGGACGGACCAGCGGCCCCTTCATCGCCCCACGAAGTTCATTAACCTTTAGAGATGTGAACGCAAAAGGTTAATTTGATGTTAATGCGATGGAATCGTTGAAAAAGCGTAATGATGCAAAACGGTCACAGAGCTTGATTCGCGGGAGACGGGTTTGATCCAGGACAAGGTCCTTTTCATCGATGGCGAGGCGATCGTGCTCGACAAGCCGGCGGGGCTCGCCGTCCATCCGGGCACGCGCACGCCGGAGAGCCTGGAAGATTATCTGCGTCACCTGCGCTTCGGCTTCCGGCGCGAACCGTTGCCGGTCCACCGGCTCGATCGCGACACGTCCGGCTGCCTGCTGCTTGCCCGCAATCCCAAGGCGCACAAGGCGTTCCAGCGCGCGTTCGAGGAGAAGCGCGTCGGCAAGACCTATGTCGCGGTGCTGGATGGCGTCCCGGCGGCGGAAAGCGGGACGGTCGATCTGGCGCTCGACAAGACCTCGACCGCGGAAACCGGCTGGCGGATGGTGCCGGACGCGGCGGGCAAGGCGGCGGTGACGCATTGGCGCGTCGCCACGGTGCGGGACGGGCGCGCGGTGATCGTCTTCACGCCGGAGACCGGGCGGACGCACCAGATCCGCGTCCATGCGGCGTCCGGCATCGGCCTGCCCATTTCCGGCGATCCGGTCTATGGCGCGGGCAAGGGGCCGATGCTGCTCCACGCTTTGTCCTTGCGGGTCGAGCGCGGCGCCAAGCCGCCGATCGAGGCGACCGCGCCGCTGCCGCCGACGTTCGTCAATGCGGGCTTCGACGATGTCGGACTATGAGCTTCCCGAAGAGGCGCTGAGCGAGGCGTTCCTCGCCGCCACCGGGCCGGGCGGGCAGAACGTCAACAAGGTTGCGACGGCGGTGCAATTGCGCTGCGACGTCTTCCGCCTCGGCCTCGCGCCGGACGTCTACAAGCGGCTGAAGACGCTCGCGGGAAGCCGCATGACGGAAGGCGGCGAGATCGTCATCACGGCGCGCAGCCACCGCACCCGCGAGGCGAATCGCGCCGATGCGCGCGCCCGGCTGGCGGAGCTGATCGCGAAAGCCCATATCCGCCCGCAACGACGCGTGAAGACCAAGCCCAGCAAGTCGGCCAAAGCGAAGCGCGTCGATACGAAGAAGGCGCGCGGGTCGGTGAAACAGGGGCGCGGCAAAGTACAGGTGGACTAACCTTCGGCTTCAGTCATCTCCTCGCCAGATCGCCCTTATCCTATTCTCTGGGTCGGCTACGACCGTGCCGAAGGGGTTTCGTCCGCAAACGGTGTCAATCTTGTAGGCCAGCACCGAGCCCGGCAGCGCATATTGCTGCGTCGGTGCCCTGCTGTCCGTGCGGGACCGCCCATTCGAGTAGAAATAGGTGGTCTGCATCTTCTCGTAGCGCCGGTCGGTGCACCGTGCGCGGACCATGATGGTGGTGCGGATCACACCTGTGTCGTCAGGGGATTCCAATATCTCCAGCTGCCAGAAACTCACGGTGTCATCGGTCCGCCGAATGCTGTCGGTATCGATGAAGTTGACGTAGCGGTCCGGCGCAGTCCCATTTTCGATGACGAAGCGCCAGCTTTGGGCGTTCGCGCCGACCGGCGCGATTACAATGAGCAGGCCGAACACGATTGCCAGTTTCTTCATCTTATCCCCCGGCCACGCCCCTGCCAGTGCTCGGTGAGGAATAGATGATCATTGGCATATTTCCAAACGAAGCCGGACGACCCAAATTCACTGTCGCAAAACATGTATTTACGGTCGCGATAGGGCATAGGCCGGGTGGACGAAGAAAAGAGACGAAAATGTACGACTTCAAGATCGATGCCGCCGACAAGCCCGCGCTTTATCGCGAACTGATCGCCGCCGCCGACGCGCTCACCGCCGGCGAGCCGGACGGGATCGCCAACATGGCCAATGTCGCGGCCTTGCTCTGGGAAAGCCTGCCCCATCTCAACTGGGCCGGCTTCTACCGCAATGTCGGCGGGGAACTTGTGCTGGGGCCATTCCAGGGCCGCCCGGCCTGCATCCGCATCCCGTTCGGCAAGGGCGTATGCGGCGCGGCGGCGGCAACGCGCGCGGTGCAGTGCGTGGCGGACGTCCACGCCTTTCCCGGCCATATCGCCTGCGATGCGGCGAGCCGGTCCGAGCTGGTCGTGCCGATCGTCGTCGATGATGTGCTGATCGGCGTGCTCGATCTCGACAGTCCGCTTCCGGGGCGGTTCGATGAGGCCGATGTGGCGGGTTGTGCCGAACTGGCACAGAGGCTTGGCGCGCGGTTTGCCGGCATGGCGGAGGCGGTCCCCCAAGGCTAGACATTCCCGGTTGCGAAACGGGGAATCCGCCATGAGCATGCTGCCGCGCGTCACCATCCTTTCCGCCCTGCTGCTGGCGCCCGCCGCCGCGCTCGCGCAAGGCGGGCCGCCGCCGGGCGTGACCTGGCAGGGCCAGGCGCCGGGCGCGCGCACGATGGTCCATCGGGGCGGCGGCGAGCATCATCGCGTCGAGGTCCGCCATCACCAATTGCAGCGCGGCCATGTCGTGCCGCCCTTCTGGTTCGGCCCGCAATTTCATATCCGCAACTGGGGCCATTACGGCTTCGCCGATCCGGGCGCGGACCGGCGCTGGGTGCGCTATTATGACGATGCCTATCTGGTCGATCGCAGCGGCCGGGTGATGGACGCGCGCCATGGGCTCGATTGGGATCAATATGGCGAGCAATGGGAGCTGCGCGACGGCATTCCCGCTTATCATGGCGGCAACGAATGGCATCCCGGCGACGTCGATTATGCCTGGGCGCGCGAGCAGGGCGGCTGGGAGCGGGGGCCGGGGCCGCAAGGCTATGCCTACGGCTACGCCGCGCCCCAGGGCGGCTATGGTTATTATGCCTATCCGATCATCATCGAGACCACGGTCACGCGCCCGGTGCAGGCCTACACGACCGAGATCGTCGAGGAAGTGGTCGAAGTCCGCCAGCGTCCCCGCCGCCGCGCCGCGCGCTATGCCGCGCCGCCGCGTCCGGCGTGCAACTGCCCGGCTCCGCGTCCCGCGCCGCCGCCCCCTCCGGCCGCGCCGCCCCCGCCGCCCGCCGGCGAGCGGGGTTAGCCCTTACGCCAGCCGATCCAGCGCCTCGTCGCCCAGGGCGGCGGGGATGATGATCAGCGGGCAGGGCAGGTTCGCCGCCGCCGATCCGGCGAAATGGCCGATAAGCGGCCCCGGCGCGCCCTCCGCCGCCGCCAGCACGAGCGCGACGATATCCTCCGAGTCCTTCAGCAATTCGGTGATCGCCTTGGCCGGATCGCCCTGCTTGACCGTGATGGCGGGCTTGATGCCCGCTTCCTCGGCGATCGTGCCGGAGGCCTCGGCCAGCATCGCCTCGGCGCGCAGCTTCGCCTCCTCTTCCATCGCCGCCTGGACGGCGCCCCATTGCGAGAATTCCGCTTGTTCGATCAGCGCCAGGATTTCGACCCCGCCGCCGGTCCGCGCGGCGCGGCGCGCGGCAAAGCGCAGGGCGGCGCGGGATTCCTTCGTCCCGTCCATCACCACCAGATAAGAGCGCATTGCGTCTCCCGAAATCGCGTCGCGTCAGGTCCGGACGGTGCGCCAGATCGGAGCCGCGCACAAGCCTCCCCCTTCGACAGCTTCGGACAGGCCTTGACCGGAAGCGGTCCGATGCTGTTTGGACAGGGTTTGCGGCCGCGCGCGAACAGGAAAGCCTCTTCTCATGCCGATCGAACTCAAGATGCCCGCTTTGTCTCCGACGATGGAGGAAGGCACGCTCGCCAAATGGCTGGTGAAGGAGGGCGACACGGTCGCCTCCGGCGATGTGCTGGCGGAGATCGAGACCGACAAGGCGACGATGGAGTTCGAGGCGGTGGACGAAGGCACGATCGCGAAGATCGTGATCGCCGAGGGCACGGACGGTGTGAAAGTGGGCGAGGTGATCGCCCTGATCGCCGAGGAAGGTGAGGACGCTTCCGCCGCAGCGCCCGCTCCCAAGGAAGAGAAGAAGGAAGAGCCCAAGGCCGAAGCGCCGGCACCGGCTCCCGCTCCGAAGGAGGAGCCGAAGGCCGAAACTCCGGCTCCGGCTCCCGCCCCCGCTGCCAAATCCGCCGATGGCGATCGGGTGAAGGCGAGCCCGCTGGCCCGCCGCCTCGCCGAGGCGCAGGGCATCGACCTTGCCGGCCTCAGCGGCACCGGCCCGGGCGGGCGGATCGTCAAGGCCGACATCGAATCCGCGTCCGGCAAGGCGCCGGCGAAGGCGGTCGAAGCCGCGCCTGCCGCCGCGCCGTCGGCTGCGCCTGCTCCGGCAGCTCCCGCCGCGTTCGACACCGAAATCCCGCACGAGGCGGTCAAGCTTTCCAACATGCGCAAGACGATCGCGCGCCGATTGACCGAGGCGAAGCAGACGATCCCGCACATCTATCTGACCGTGGACGTGCGCCTCGACGCGCTGCTGAAGCTGCGCAGCCAACTCAACGCCAGCCTGGAGGCGCGCGGCGTCAAGCTCAGCGTCAACGATATGCTGATCAAGGCGCTGGCCGTCGCTTTGATCGAGGTGCCGGAATGCAATGTCTCGATCTCCGGCGATCAGCTGTTCAAATACAGCCGCGCCGACATTTCGGTCGCCGTCTCGATCCCCGGCGGGCTGATCACCCCGATCATCCAGGGCGCCGACACCAAGGTATTGAGCGCCATCGCCACCGAGATGAAGGATCTCGCCGCGCGCGCCCGCGAGGGCAAGCTGCAGCCGCACGAATATCAGGGCGGCACCGCGAGCATCTCCAACATGGGCATGTACGGCATCACCCAGTTCGACGCCGTCATCAATCCGCCCCAGGCGATGATCATGGCGATCGGCGCGGGCGAGAAGCGCCCCACCGTGATCGACGACAGCCTCCAGATCGCCACGATCATGAGCGTCACCGGCAGCTTCGACCACCGCGCCATTGATGGGGCCGACGGGGCGCGGCTGATGCAGACGTTCAAGAAGCTGGTGGAAGACCCGATGGGGATGCTGGCATGAACGGCCCCTCTCCCCTTGCGGGAGAGGGGTTGGGGAGAGGGGATATTCCTCATCCGACGCCGCAGCTCCTTCGTCAGCGCGCCAAGGCAATGCGCAGCGCGCCGACGGACGCGGAGCAGAAGCTGTGGACGATCCTGCGTGCAAAGCGGCTGGCGGATTACAAGTTCAAACGGCAGGTCCCGATCGATCATTACATTGCCGATTTCGTCTGCTTGCGACGGCGTGTGGTTGTCGAGGCCGATGGCGGACAGCACGGCGCGTCGTTGGATGCCACGCGCGACGCGTATCTCCGCAGTCAGGGCTTCCGAATTCTCCGGTTCTGGAACAACGATATTTTGACCAATGAAGAGGGCGTGAGCCGGCAAATCTTCGATGCGCTGGAATCCCCTCTCCCCAACCCCTCTCCCGCAGAGGGGAGAGGGGCTAAAGGAGCTTCCCATGCCTGACACCTACGATCTTATCGTCCTCGGCTCCGGGCCCGGCGGCTATGTCGGGGCGATCCGCGCCAGCCAGCTCGGGCTCAAGGTCGCCATCGTCGAGCGGGAGCGTCTGGGGGGCATCTGCCTCAACTGGGGGTGCATCCCGACCAAGGCGCTGCTGCGCACGTCGGAGATCTATCATTACATGACGCATGCCGCCGCTTACGGCCTCACCGTCGAGAAGCCCGGCTTCGATCTCCCCGCCGTGGTGCAGCGCAGCCGCAAGGTCGCCGACCAGCTCAATGCCGGCGTCAAGGGGCTGATGAAGAAGCACAAGATCACGGTGTACGAGGGCGACGGCGCGCTGGCGGGCAAGGGCAAGCTGACCGTCACCAAGGACGGCAAGAAGACCGAGCTGGCCGCGAAGAACATCATCGTCGCGACCGGCGCCCGCGCCCGCGATTTGCCCTTCGCCAAGGCGGACGGGGAGCGCATCTGGACCTATCGCCACGCGCTGGTGCCGAAGGAGATGCCGAAGAAGCTGCTTGTCATCGGCTCCGGCGCGATCGGTGTCGAGTTCGCCAGCTTCTATTCGGACTTGGGCGCCGAGGTGACGATCGTCGAGATGCTGCCGCGCATCCTCCCCGTCGAGGACGAGGAGGTTTCCGCCTTCGTCCACAAGGCGTTCGAGAAGCAGGGGATGAAGATCCAGGTCGGCGCCGGCGTCGAGAAGCTGGAAACGTCCAAGGCCGGGGTGAAAGCCACCATCAAGAACAAGGACGGCAAGAGCGAGACGAGCGAGTTCAGCCATGTCATCGTCGCCGTCGGCATCGTGCCCAACACCGAGAATATCGGGCTGGAGGCGCTCGGCGTGAAGCAGGATCGCGGCCATATCGTCGTCGACGGCTATGGCCGCACCAATGTGGACGGCGTGCTCGCCTTCGGCGACGTGACCGGCCCGCCCTGGCTCGCCCACAAGGCGATGCACGAGGCGGTGGTCTGCGTCGAGAAGTTGGCCGGCGTAAAGGATGTTCACGCCTTCACCAACGGCAACATCCCGGGCTGCACCTATTCGCGCCCGCAGGTCGCCAGCGTCGGCCTGACCGAGGCGAAGGCGAAGGAGGCCGGCTACAAGGTGAAGGCTGGCAAATTCCCCTTCATCGGCAACGGCAAGGCGATCGCGCTGGGCGAGGCCGAGGGCTTCATCAAGACCGTGTTCGACGAGGCGACGGGCGAGCTGCTCGGCGCCCACATGGTCGGCGCCGAAGTCACCGAGCTGATCCAGGGCTACACCGTCGCGCGCGAGCTGGAGACGACCGAGCTGGAGCTGATGGGCACCACCTTCCCGCACCCGACGCTGAGCGAGATGATGCATGAGAGCGTGCTGGCGGCTTATGGAAGGCCGCTGCATATCTGATAACCGGGGGCGGGGGGCTTGATCGATAACGCGCTTCAGCGCCTGGCCGACTGGATGCCGACGGACCCGGTTAATTTCATGATCGGGGCGGGAGCGGGCGTTGCCGCTTTCGCCTATATCTTGTTCGCCGCCTTTCGTGGCCGCGATCAGACGCGACGGCTTGAGGCGCCTGGTCCATCGCCTGAAGCGGCCATCCACTATGAATATGGAGGCCTCAGCAAGGAGCAGGCGGTCGTGCCGGCGCTCTTGGCCGTCGCCCTCTGGCTGTTCGGGGTGTGGGATGCGCAGCGCGGAGCGTTCGATCTGGAGAAGCTCGCCGTCAACGTCGCGCCCACGCTCGTCATGTTCCTCCTGTTCGTGCGTCGCCGATACCGCGCGCAACCGGCAGTCGCGGTCTATCAGCAAGGTCTGCTGTTGGATTCCTGGCGCGGCGGGACGATGGTGCCGTGGGAAGATGTTGCTTACATCGAAACCGATCCTGCTGAATCGACGGGATACCGGCCAAATACGCATCTGCGCCTGCTGGTCGGCCGCAGGGATGGCCGGAAGTGGCGCTATTCCGAACAGGATTTCGGAGACGATGCGCCTGGTCAATTCGAGACGATCATCGCTCTGGCGCGGCGGCATATTCGGTGAGTAGATTGGCGCCGGACGCTTTGCCTCGCGGAAGGATTGGAATGACGACCTTGCACCCTAAGCTTGCCGCCCTGCTCATCCTCTTCTGGCCGCTCGCCGCGCCGGCGGAGACGGTGGTGGTCACCGCCGACCGGATGGTCGATGTCGTGGCGGGTCGGGTGGTCGAGGCGCCGGTGGTGGTCGTCACGGACGGCCGCATCGTCTCCGTCGCTTCGCGCGGCGACGCGCCGCCGGCGGTGCCGGAGGGCGCGCGGCGGATCGATCTGTCGGGACACACATTGCTCCCCGGCCTGATCGACCTGCATGTCCATCTCGACGGCAACGCCAATTATGGCGGCTATCGGCGACTTGAGTTCACCGATCATTTCTGGACGGCGCAGGGCGTCGCCAACGCCCGCACGATGCTGGAGGCGGGTTTCACAACGATCCGCTCGATGGGCGCGCGTAACTATGCGGACGTCGCTATGCGCCAGGCGTTCGACGAGGGGCTGATCGCCGCGCCGCGCATCGTCCCGGCCGGCAATTCGCTCGGCGCCACCGGCGGCCATTGCGACAACAATCTGCTGCCGCCCTCTTATGGTGCGCGCGGGGCGGGCGTGGGCGACGGGCCGCAGGAGCTGATCCGGCTGGTGCGCGAGCAGCGCCGTTACGGTGCCGAGGTCATCAAGATCTGCGCGACCGGCGGCGTCATGTCGCGCAACACCGATCCGGGGCAGCAGCAATTGTCCGAGGCGGAGATGCGCGCCGTCGTCGAGGAGGCGCACCGGCTCGGCCTGCGCGTCGCGGCGCACGCCCATGGCACGGAGGGGATCAAGGCGGCGATCCGCGCCGGCGTCGACACGGTCGAGCATGTCAGCCTGATCGACGACGAGGGGATCCGGCTCGCCCGCCAGGCCGGCACCTGGCTGGTCATGGACATTTTCCTCACCGACTGGCTGCTGACGGAGGGCGAGCGGATCGGCTTGCTGCCGGAGAATCTCGACAAGGAAAGACAGGTCGGCCAGGCGCAGCGCGAAAGCTTCCGCCGGGCGCTGCGGGGCGGGGCGCGGCTCGCCTTCGGCACCGACGCCGCCGTATATCCGCACGGCATGGGCGGCGGCCAGTTCGCGGTGATGGTCCGCTACGGCATGACGCCGATGCAGGCGATCCAGTCCGCCACCGTCCATGCGGCGGAAGCGCTGAACCGGACCGCCGATGTCGGCGCGATCGCGCCCGGCCGCTATGGCGATCTCGTAGCGGTGGCGGGCGATCCGATCGCCGATATCGGCCTGCTCGCCAATGTCGCGGTCGTCATCCAGGGCGGCACGGTGGTCAGTGACCGCCGCCCCTGACCGCGCGCGCATCCGGCGCGACTTCGCCGCGGCCGTGAACATGGATGCGGCGGAGTTGGAGGCCTGGCTTGAAACCGAGCAAAGCAAGCGGGTCGGCTTCAAGCGGGAGGGCGCAACGGAAAGCGTGGGTCATGCGTCGGGCCGGCGGATCGTCTCGATCCTCGGCAAGCGGCAGGACGCGCTGACCGACGACGATTACGCCCATATGCGCAAGGTGGTCGGCTATGTACGCCGCCATCTCGCCCAGCGGCCGGAGAATCAGGTCACCTCGCGCTGGCGCTACAGCCTGATGAACTGGGGGCATGATCCGATCGCGTGACATGCGCCGCGTGCTCGCGCGCCTCTGTCCCGGCGCGGCACCAACCCCGTTGACCCTTTTCGCCCCCCCCGCTATAGGCCGCGTCGCTCGCGCACCTGGTCGTGGCCCTTGGGCCGCACGCCGTTCGCGGGGGCGTTTTTAGAGCTGAACGCTGCTGCCATGTGAAGCAAGGGCCTGGGGGGCCGGTTAGGGCCGCCAGACTTCTTGCGCATTTTGCGTTGCAGTAGAGTAACTTAGGTGAAGGGTTTCAATGCCTACGATTAACCAGTTGATCCGCAAGGGTCGCGAGCCGCAGAAGGCCAAATCCAAGGTCCCTGCGATGGAGCAGAATCCGCAGAAGCGCGGCGTCTGCACCCGAGTCTACACCACCACCCCGAAGAAGCCGAACTCGGCGCTGCGCAAGGTCGCCAAGGTGCGCCTGACCAACCAGCGCGAGGTCATCAGCTACATTCCGGGCGAGGGCCACAACCTGCAGGAGCACAGCGTCGTGCTGATCCGCGGCGGCCGTGTGCGCGACCTTCCGGGCGTGCGCTACCATGTGCTGCGCGGCGTGCTCGACACGCAGGGCGTCAAGGATCGCAAGCAGAGCCGTTCCAAATACGGCGCCAAGCGTCCTAAGTAAGGGGAGACCAGAACCATGTCCCGTCGTCGTCGCCCCGAAAAGCGCGAAATCCTCCCCGATCCGAAGTTCGGGGATGTCGTCCTGTCGAAGTTCATGAACAACATCATGCTCGACGGCAAGAAGTCCACCGCCGAAGGCATCGTCTATGGCGCGCTCGACAATGTCGAATCGCGGGCCAAGAAGGATCCGATCGGCGTGTTCCATGAGGCGCTGAACAATGTGAAGCCGGGCATCGAGGTCCGCAGCCGCCGCGTCGGCGGTGCGACCTATCAGGTGCCGGTCGAGGTGCGCCCCGAGCGCGCCCAGGCGCTGGCCATCCGCTGGCTGATCTCTGCTGCGCGCGCCCGGTCCGAAAAGACCATGGCGGGCCGCCTGTCCGGCGAGTTGCTCGACGCGTCGAGCAATCGCGGCAATGCGGTCAAGAAGCGCGAGGACACGCACCGCATGGCCGAGGCGAACCGCGCCTTCAGCCACTACCGCTGGTAAGACAGACACCTATATTGTGGGGAGCCGGATCGTCCGGCTCCCCACATCGCTAAGGAATTAACGACATGGCCCGCAGCCATCCGCTCGACCGCTATCGCAACATCGGCATCATGGCCCACATCGATGCCGGCAAGACGACCACCACCGAGCGCATCCTTTATTATACCGGCAAGTCCTACAAGATCGGCGAGGTCCATGAGGGCACCGCCACGATGGACTGGATGGAGCAGGAGCAGGAGCGCGGCATCACGATCACGTCGGCCGCGACGACCTGCGTGTGGAAGGCGGAAGAGGGCAAGGGTCCCGAGCACCGCATCAACATCATCGACACGCCCGGCCACGTCGACTTCACGATCGAGGTCGAGCGTTCGCTGCGCGTGCTGGACGGCGCGGTCGCCTGTTTCGACGGCGTCGCCGGCGTCGAGCCGCAGTCCGAGACCGTGTGGCGTCAGGCCGACAAGTACGGCGTGCCGCGCATGTGCTTCATCAACAAGCTCGACCGCACCGGCGCCAATTTCGATTATTGCGTCGACTCGATCGTCGAGCGTCTCGGCGCGACCCCGGCCGTCCTCTATCTGCCGATCGGCATCGAAAGCGATTTCAAGGGCCTGGTCGACCTGGTCGAGAATCGCGCGATCATCTGGCTCGAGGAGAGCCTGGGCGCCAAGTTCGAATATCAGGACATCCCCGATGACCTGAAGGACAAGGCCGCCGCCGCCCGCGAGAAGCTGATCGAGCTCGCCGTCGAGCAGGACGACGATGCGATGGAGGCCTATCTCGAAGGCAACCTTCCCGACACGGCGACGCTGAAGCAGCTGATCCGCAAGGGCACGCTGGCGATGGCGTTCGTGCCGGTCGTCTGCGGCTCGGCGTTCAAAAACAAGGGCGTCCAGCCCCTGCTCGACGCCGTCGTCGATTATCTGCCGAGCCCGCTCGACGTCGCGGCCATCAAGGGCGTGCTGCCGAACGGCGACGAGGACACGCGTCCGTCCGACGACGCGGCGCCCTTCTCCGCGCTGGCGTTCAAGATCATGAACGACCCGTTCGTGGGCACGCTGACCTTCGCCCGTATCTATTCGGGCAAGCTCGAAACCTCGTCGCAGGTGATGAACTCGGTCAAGGACAAGAAGGAAAAGGTCGGCCGCATGCTGCTTATGCATGCCAATGACCGCGAGGATATCCAGGTGGCTTATGCCGGCGACATCGTCGCGCTGGCCGGCCTGAAGGACACGACCACCGGCGACACCTTGTGCGCGCCGTCGGCGCCGATCGTCCTGGAGCGGATGGAGTTCCCGGATCCGGTCATCGAGCTCTCGGTCGAGCCGAAGACGAAGGCCGACCAGGAGAAGATGGGCATCGCGCTCAACCGCCTTGCCCGCGAGGACCCCTCGTTCCGCGTGTCGACCGATCACGAATCGGGCCAGACCATCATCAAGGGGATGGGCGAGCTCCACCTCGAGATCCTGGTCGATCGCATGAAGCGCGAGTTCAAGGTCGAGGCCAATGTCGGCGCGCCGCAGGTCGCCTATCGCGAATATCTGAAGAAGCCGGTCGAGCTGACCTACACCCACAAGAAGCAGTCGGGCGGCTCCGGCCAGTTCGGCGAGGTGAAGGTCAAGGTTTCGCCGGGCGAGCGCGGCTCCGGCTTCGTCTTCGTCGACGAGGTCAAGGGCGGCAACATCCCGCGCGAATATATCCCTTCGGTCGAGAAGGGCATGCGCGAAACCGCCGAGACCGGTTCGCTGATCGGCTTCCCGATCGTCGACATCGAGGTGCACCTGATCGACGGCAAGTATCACGATGTCGACTCGTCGGCGCTCGCCTTCGAGATCACGGGCCGCGCCGCGATGCGCGAAGCGGCGCAGAAAGCCGGCATCACGATCCTCGAGCCGATCATGAAGGTTGAGATCGTGACCCCGGAGGACTATCTGGGCGACGTGATCGGCGATCTGAACAGCCGTCGCGGCCAGATCCAGGGTACGGACAGCCGCGGCAATGCCCAGGTCGTCGAGGCGATGGTGCCGCTTGCGAATATGTTCGGCTACGTTAATGAGCTTCGCTCCTTCACGCAGGGACGCGCTCAGTACACGATGCAGTTCTCGCATTATGATGAAGTGCCGGCGAACGTCGCCGAAGAGGTGAAATCGAAGCTCGCCTGAGCGTGCTTCCTTTGATGTGAACAGAAAGACGAGGGTTAGGCAAAATGGCGAAAGCTAAGTTTGAGCGGACGAAGCCGCACTGCAATATCGGCACCATCGGTCACGTCGACCATGGCAAGACGTCGCTCACCGCGGCGATCACGAAGGTCCTCGCCGAGACCGGCGGCGCGACGTTCGTCGATTATGCGAACATCGACAAGGCGCCGGAAGAGCGCGAGCGCGGCATCACCATCTCGACGGCGCACGTCGAGTATGAGACCGGCGCGCGTCACTATGCGCACGTCGATTGCCCGGGCCACGCCGACTATGTGAAGAACATGATCACCGGTGCCGCCCAGATGGACGGCGCGATCCTGGTCGTGTCCGCCGCCGACGGCCCGATGCCGCAGACCAAGGAGCACATCCTGCTCGCCAAGCAGGTCGGCGTGCCGACCATGGTGGTCTTCCTGAACAAGGTCGATCAGGTCGACGATCCCGAGCTGCTCGAGCTGGTCGAGCTCGAAATCCGCGAGGAGCTTTCCAAGCGCGACTTCGACGGCGACAACATTCCGATCATCGCGGGTTCGGCGCTGGCCGCGCTCGAGGATTCGAATGACGAGATCGGCAAGCAGGCGATCCTGAAGCTGATGGCCGCCGTCGACGAGTGGATCCCGCAGCCGGAGCGTCCGCTGGACAAGCCGTTCCTGATGCCGATCGAGGACGTGTTCTCGATCTCGGGCCGCGGTACGGTCGTCACCGGCCGCGTCGAGACCGGCGTCGTCAAGGTGGGCGAGGAAGTCGAGATCGTCGGCATCAAGGACACCAAGAAGACGACCGTCACCGGCGTCGAGATGTTCCGGAAGCTGCTCGACCAGGGCGAGGCCGGCGACAATATCGGCGCGCTGATCCGCGGCGTCGGCCGTGAGGAAGTCGAGCGTGGCCAGGTTCTGGCCAAGCCCGGCTCGATCACGCCGCACACCGATTTCTCGGCCGAGGTCTATGTGCTGTCGAAGGACGAGGGCGGTCGTCACACGCCGTTCTTCGCCAACTATCGTCCGCAGTTCTACTTCCGCACGACGGACGTGACGGGTGAAGTGGTTCTGCCGGAAGGCACCGAGATGGTCATGCCGGGCGACAACGTTTCGTTGAACGTCAAGCTGATCGCCCCGATCGCGATGGACCAGGGTCTGCGCTTCGCCATTCGCGAAGGCGGCCGGACCGTCGGCGCGGGGGTTGTCGGAACGATCACGAAGTAATATAGGGCGAGCCGCTCGGGTCTCTCGGGAGATTCGGGCGGCTCGCTTTTTTATGAGTGTGTCAGGCCATTCCGGGCCTTTCGGGGTCCGGATCGGCCATATTTGTTTTCGGCCCTTCGGGGTGGCTCTTTCGCATCGGTAATGGACATGGAAACGCAGAATATCCGCATTCGCCTGAAGGCGTTCGATCATCGTGTGCTCGATCAGGCCACTGGCGACATCGCGGACACCGCGCGCCGCACCGGCGCCCTCATTCGCGGTCCCATTCCACTGCCGACGCGCATTGAGAAGTTCACCGTCAACCGGTCGCCGCACGTCGATAAGAAGTCGCGCGAGCAGTTCGAGGTGAGGACGTACAAGCGGCTGCTCGATATCGTGCAGCCCACGCCGCAGACGGTCGACGCGCTGATGAAGCTCGATCTGGCCGCCGGCGTCGACGTCGAGATTAAATTGGCGTGAGCCAATTTACCGTCAGCCCCGGCGAAAGCCGGGGTCTCGTGAAGAAGGGCTGAGCCTTTCCGGTGCGAGATGCCAGCCTTCGCTGGCATGACGGGAACGGAGGATACCGCCGGGCTTGCCCGGGTCTGCGTCCCCGCCGTTCCGCCTTCGGGCGGGACTTTGGCCCAGGCGGGGCACGCATCGTTTTAGAGGGTCAGCACGCCCCCGAGCCGTTGTGGGTCGGGGGCCTCTGTATGAGGAGTATGGATCATGCGCACTGGCGTGATCGCGAAGAAAGTGGGGATGACCCGCCTGTTCCAGGAAGATGGTCGGCACGTGCCGGTCACCGTCCTGGCGCTCGACAATCTGCAAGTCGTCGCCCGCCGCGAGGAAGGGCGCGATGGCTATAATGCCGTTCAGCTCGGCGCGGGCGCGGCCAAGGCGAAGAACCTGACCAAGCCGGAGCGCGGCCATTTCGGCAAGGCCGAGGTGGAGCCCAAGGCGAAGGTCGTCGAATTCCGCGTCGCCGAGGATGCGCTCCTCGACGTCGGTTCGGAAATCGCCGCCAGTCATTTCGTCGCCGGCCAGATGGTCGACATTCAGGGCGTGACCCAGGGCAAGGGCTTTGCCGGCGCGATGAAGCGCTGGGGCTTCGGCGGTCTGCGCGCCACGCACGGCGTCTCCGTTTCGCACCGTTCGCACGGTTCGACCGGCAACCGCCAGGATCCGGGTCGCGTCTTCAAGAACAAGAAGATGGCCGGCCATATGGGTGCGCGCAATCGCACCCAGCAGAATCTGGAAGTCGTGCTGACCGACATTCCGCGCGGCCTCATCTTCGTGAAGGGCTCGGTGCCCGGGCACAAGGGCAGCTGGCTGATCGTCAAGGATGCGGTGAAGGTCGATCGCCACGGCGACGCCCCCTATCCGGCCGGCCTCAAGGAACTGCTGAAGAAGGCGGATCTGGAAGAGCAGCCGATCGCGGGCCTGGTCGACGAGGCCGCCGTCCACGAAATTCCGGCACTGCCGAGCGACGAGGAGGTCGCGGCGATCGCCGCCGAGCAGGAAGCCGGCGCGATCGAGGCGGAAGCTGCCGCTGCTGCTGAAGAGACTCCCGCCACCGACGAAGCGAAGCCCGAGGGCGACGCGCCGGCGGCCGACGAGAGCAAGGAAGGCTGAACATGAAGGTCAAGGTTCAAACCCTCGACGGCAAGGGCAAGGGCTCCGACCTGGAGCTCAACGATGCCGTGTTCGGCGTCGAGCCGCGCGCTGACATCCTGCACCGCGTCGTCACCTGGCAGCTCGAAAAGCGCCGCGGCACCGCCCGCGCCGCCCGCGAGCGGTCCGATGTCGCCCGCACCGGCAAGAAGTTCGGCCGGCAGAAGGGCGGCGGCACCGCCCGTCACGGCGATCGCCGCGCCCCGATCTTCATCGGCGGCGGCAAGGCCCATGGCCCGCGTGTCCGCGATTTCGATCCGTCGCTGAACAAGAAGGTTCGCGCGCTCGGCCTGAAGATGGCGCTCTCGGCGAAGGCTAAGGGCGGCAACCTGGTCGTGCTCGACAATCTCGATCTCAGCGAGGCGAAGACTGCCGCGCTGAAGGCGCAGCTCGGCAAGCTCGGCCTTGGCAAGAACGCGCTGGTGATCGACGGCGACGCGCTGAACGTCGGCTTCGCCCATGCTTCGGCCAATCTGCGGGAGATCGATCTCCTGCCGGCGGTCGGTGCGAACGTCTACGACATCCTCAATCACGAGACTCTGGTGCTGACCCGCGCCGCGGTCGAGAAGCTGGAGGCCCGGTTCAATGGCTAAGGCGAAGCAGAAAGCGGCGCCGAAGGTCGACGTCAATCATTACGACGTCGTCCTCGCCCCCCACATCACCGAGAAATCGACCATGCTCAGCGAGCATAATGCGGTCGTCTTCAAGGTCGCGGGCGGCGCCAGCAAGCCGCAGATCAAGGCGGCGGTCGAGGCGCTGTTCAGCGTCAGCGTGACCGGCGTCAACACGATCACGTCGAAGGGCAAGACCAAGCGCTGGAAGGGCAAGCCCTACACGCGTTCGGACGTCAAGAAGGCGATCGTCACCCTGAAGGACGGCGATAGCATCGACGTCACCACCGGTATCTGAGGCTAGGGCAAGATGGCACTCAAGCAATATAACCCGGTCACGTCGTCGCAGCGCGGCCTGATCCTCGTCGACAAGTCGGCGCTCTGGAAGGGCAAGCCGGTCAAGGCGCTCGTCGAGGGCAAGCGCAAGACGGGCGGCCGCAACAACAAGGGCCATGTGACCTCGCGCGGTATCGCCGGCGGCCACAAGCAGAAGTATCGCGTGATCGATTTCAAGCGCCGCAAGTGGGATCAGCCCGCGACGGTCGAGCGCCTGGAATATGATCCGAACCGGACCGCGTTCATCGCCCTCGTGAAATATGAGGACGGCGAGCTGGCCTATATCCTGGCGCCGCAGCGTCTCGCCCAGGGCGACACGGTTGTGGCCGGCAAGAAGGTCGACGTGAAGCCGGGCAACGCGATGGAGCTGGGCCAGATGCCGGTTGGCACCATCGTGCACAATGTGGAGATGAAGGCGGGCAAGGGCGGCCAGATCGCCCGTGCCGCCGGCACTTATGTCCAGGTCGTCGGCCGCGACAAGGGGATGGTGATCGTCCGCCTGAACTCGGGCGAGCAGCGCTACATTCACGCGGCCTGCATGGGCACGGTCGGTGCGGTGTCCAATCCGGACAACCAGAACCAGAATTTCGCCAAGGCCGGCCGCACCCGCTGGAAGGGCAAGCGTCCGCTCACCCGCGGCGTCGCGAAGAACCCGGTCGACCACCCGCACGGCGGCGGTGAAGGCCGCACCTCGGGCGGCCGTCATCCGGTCACTCCGTGGGGCAAGCCCACCAAGGGTGCCCGCACTCGCTCCAACAAGTCGACGGACAAGATGATCATCCGGTCGCGTCACGCGAAGAAGAAGAGGTAGTCATGGCCCGCTCCGTCTGGAAAGGTCCGTTCGTCGAGCTGTCGCTGCTCAAGAAGGCAGAGACCGCGCAGGAGGCCGGTGGCCGCGCTCCGATCAAGACCTGGTCGCGCCGCTCCACCATCCTGCCGCAGTTCGTCGGGCTGACGTTCAACGTCTACAATGGCCGCAAGTTCGTGCCCGTGTCCGTCAACGAGGACATGGTCGGCATGAAACTCGGCGAGTTCGCGCCGACCCGCTACTTCCCGGGCCACGCCGCCGACAAGAAGGGCAAGAGGTAAGTCATGGGCAAGCCAAAGGCACCCCGCCGCGTCGCCGAGAATGAGGCGCTGTCGGTCGGCACGCAGATCCGCGGCTCCGCGCAGAAGCTCAATCTCGTCGCGGGCCTGATCCGCGGCAAGAAGGCGGACGAGGCGCTGAACATCCTCGCTTTCTCGCCCAAGGCGATGGCGCGCGATGTCCGCAAGGTGCTCGCCTCGGCGATCGCCAATGCGGAGAACAACCACAATCTCGACGTCGACAGCCTCGTCGTCGCCGAGGCCAGCGTCGGCAAGAGCCTGTCGATGAAGCGGTTCGCCACCCGCGCGCGGGGCCGGTCGACCCGGATCGTCAAGCCGTTCAGCCGCATCCGCGTCGTCGTGCGCGAGCAGGAAGAAGCATAATGGGTCAGAAAACATCCCCGATCGGCCTCCGGCTGCAGATCAACCGGACCTGGGACAGCCGCTGGTATGCCGATGGCGACGATTACGGCCGGCTGCTGCTCGAGGATCTGAAGATCCGCAAGTACATCCTGGAGACGCTGCCCCAGGCCGCCATTTCCAAGGTGGTGATCGAGCGTCCGGCCAAGCTGTGCCGCGTGTCCATCTATGCCGCGCGCCCCGGCGTGATCATTGGCAAGAAGGGCTCGGACATCGAGAAGCTGCGCAAGAAGCTCGGCGAGATGACCTCTTCGGACGTGTCGCTGAACATCGTCGAGATCCGCAAGCCGGAGATCGACGCCCGCCTGGTCGCGCAGGGCATCGCCGATCAGCTGGAGCGCCGTATCGCGTTCCGCCGCGCGATGAAGCGCGCCGTGCAGTCGTCGATGCGCCTGGGTGCCGAAGGCATCCGCGTCGTCTGCGGCGGCCGTCTCGGCGGCGCCGAGATCGCCCGCACCGAGGGCTATCGCGAGGGCCGGGTGCCGCTGCACACGCTGCGCGCGCACATCGATTATGCCGAAGCGACCGCGCACACCTCTTATGGTGTTTGCGGCGTGAAGGTGTGGATCTTCAAGGGCGAGATTCTCGGCCATGATCCGCTGAGCCAAGACCGGCTGATGATGGAGGCTCAGACCTCCGGCGTCCGTCCGGCCCGCGACGACCGCCGGTAAGGAACGAGTAAAATGCTGCAACCCAAACGCACCAAGTTCCGCAAGGCGTTCAAGGGCCGGATTCACGGCGACGCCAAGGGCGGCACCGCGCTGAATTTCGGCGCCTTCGGCCTGAAGGCGATGGCGCCGGAGCGTATCACCGCGCGCCAGATCGAGGCGGCCCGCCGCGCGATCACCCGCCACATCAAGCGCCAGGGCCGCTTGTGGATCCGCATCTTCCCAGACGTTCCCGTTTCGTCGAAGCCAGCCGAAGTTCGCATGGGCTCGGGCAAGGGCTCGCCGGAATATTGGGTCGCCCGCGTGAAGCCCGGCCGCATCCTGTTCGAGCTGGACGGCGTGCCCGGCCCGCTCGCCAAGGCCGCTTTCGAGCGCGCCGCGGAGAAGCTGCCGATCAAGACCAAGGTGGTCGCCCGCCTTGGCGAATCCCTGCTTGAGGACGCCTAAGATGGCCAAGTTCGACGAGATTCAGAAAGAGACCGACGACCAGCTTAGCGATCGGCTGATCGAGCTGAAGCGCGAGCAGTTCAACCTGCGCTTTCAGGCGGCCACCAACCAGATCGAAAAGCCGTCGCGCGTCCGTGAGGTCCGCCGCGACATCGCCCGCATCAAGACGGCGCAGAACGAGCGCGCCCGCGCCGCAAAAGCGCAGGCCTGAGGAGTATATCGATGCCCAAGCGCGTCATGACCGGGACCATCGTGTCCGACAAGACCGACAAGACCGTGGTGGTCCTGGTCGAGCGGCGGGTGAAGCACCCGCTCTACGGCAAGATCATCAAGCTCTCGAAGAAGTATCACGCCCATGACGAGGCGAACGCGTTCAAGGCGGGCGAGACCGTGCGGATCGAGGAGACCGCCCCGATCTCGAAGCTGAAGACCTGGAAGGTGCTCGACCGGGTCGACACCCATGCGACGCCGGAAAAGTCGGCGCCGAAGGGCAAGAGCAAGGCGAAGAAGGCCGAAGCCGAGGCGCCTGCCCCGGCCGAAGCCGAGACCGCCGAAGCATAAGCGTTTCAACTGATCGCCGGGCATGTTCCGGTTGAAGTGAAGAGAAGGAATTGGATCGATGATCCAGATGCAGTCCAACCTTGAGGTCGCCGACAATAGCGGTGCCAAGCGCGTTCAGTGCATCAAGGTGCTGGGCGGTTCGAAGCGGCGCTTTGCCGGCGTTGGCGACATCATCGTCGTCTCCGTCAAGGAAGCCGCCCCGCGTGGCAAGGTCAAGAAGGGCGATGTTCACAAGGCCGTGATCGTGCGGACCGCGAAGGACATCCACCGTCCGGACGGTTCGACGATCCGCTTCGATTCGAACGCGGCCGTTCTGGTCAACAACAATCAGGAGCCGATCGGCACCCGTATCTTCGGCCCGGTCGTCCGCGAACTGCGCGCGAAGAAGCATATGAAGATCATCTCGCTCGCGCCGGAGGTGCTGTGATGTCCGCCGCCAAGATCAAGAAAGGCGACAAGGTCGTCGTCCTGTCCGGCAAGGACAAGGGCCGTCACGGTGAAGTGACGAAGGTCATGCCGAAGGAGGGCAAGGTGCTCGTCTCCGGCGTCAACGTCGCGGCGCGCCACCGCAAGCCGAGCCAGGCCAATCCGCAAGGCCGGATCGAGCGGAGCGAGGCGCCGCTGCATGTGTCGAAGGTCGCGATCGAGGATCCGAAGACGGGCAAGCCCACGCGCGTCCGTTTCGAAATCCGCGACGGGAAGAAGGTTCGGGTCGCGGCCCGGTCCGGGGAGCTGATCAATGGCTGACGCCAAATATGTCGCGCGAATGCGCGCCGATTACGACAAGCGCATCGTTCCGGCGATGATCGAGAAGTTCGGTTACAAGAACCGGATGGAAGTTCCGCGGATCGACAAGGTCGTGCTGAACATGGGCGTCGGCGAGGCGACCCAGGACAAGAAGAAGGTCGAGACCGCCGCCGCCGAGATGGAGCTGATCGCGGGCCAGAAGCCGGTGATCACCAAGGCGAAGACGTCGATTGCGCAGTTCAAGCTGCGCGAAGGCATGCCGATCGGCGTGAAGGTCACGCTGCGTCGCGAGCGGATGTACGAGTTCCTCGACCGGTTGGTCACGATCGCGCTGCCGCGCGTGCGTGACTTTCGCGGCCTGAACCCGAAGTCGTTCGACGGCCGCGGCAATTACGCGATGGGTCTCAAGGAGCAGATCGTGTTCCCGGAGATCAACTATGACCGGATCGAGAAGGTCCGCGGCATGGACATCATCGTCACCACCACCGCGAGGACGGATGACGAGGCGCGCGAGCTGCTGCGCCTCTTCAACTTCCCGTTCCCGCAGGACCAGGATCAGAAGCAGGCGGCCTGAGGCCTCCTGCTTGGATAAGAGGAAGAGAACTTAAGTCATGGCGAAACTGAGTTCCGTGAACAAGAACGAGCGTCGCAAGAAGCTGGCTAAGAAATATGCCGGCCAATATGCGAAGCTGAAGGCGATCGCGAACGACGAGAGCAAGGACGACACCGAGCGTCTCATTGCCCGTCTGAAGATGGCCGAAATCCCGCGCAACGCGAACCCGACCCGCATCCGTAACCGGTGCGAGCTGACGGGGCGCTCGCGCGCTTATTATCGCAAGTTCCGGCTGTCGCGCGTCATGCTGCGCGAACTGGGCAACAAGGGCCTGATTCCGGGCCTCACCAAGTCGAGCTGGTAAGGGCACAGATATGCCGATGACCGATCCTTTGGGTGATATGCTCACCCGCATCCGCAACGGCCAGCAGGCGAAGAAGGACTCCGTCCTGTCGCCGGCATCGAAGCTGCGCGCCCGCGTGCTCGATGTGCTGCAGCGTGAAGGCTATATCCGCGGCTATTCCGAAGAGGCGCTGGGCGCCCACAAGGGGCTGCGGATCGAGCTGAAATATTTCGAGGGCCAGCCAGCGATCCAGCACGTGGCCCGCGTGTCCAAGCCGGGCCGCCGCGTCTATTCCGGTTCGCAGGAATTGCCGCGCGTGCGCAACGGCCTGGGCATCACCATCGTCTCGACGCCCCGTGGCGTTCTGTCGGACGCGGAAGCGCGCTCGCAGAATGTGGGCGGCGAAGTGCTCGCGGAGGTGTTCTGATGTCCCGCATCGGTAAACGGCCGGTGCCGCTGCCTTCGGGCGTGACGGCGAGCACCGAAGGCCAGACCCTTTCGGTCAAGGGCCCGAAGGGCACGCTGACGCTGCAGATGCGCGACGAGATCAAGTATGAGATTTCGGAAGACGGCATCAGCGTCCAGCCGGCCAATGACAGCAAGCAGGCGCGCGCCTTCTGGGGCATGCAGCGCACGCTGGTGCAGAACCTCGTCACCGGCGTGAGCGAAGGCTTCACCAAGGTGCTCGAGATCACTGGCGTCGGTTATCGCGCCGCGGCGCAGGGCAAGAAGCTGAACATGAAGCTCGGTTTCTCGCACGACGTCGACATCGCGATCCCGGACGGGCTCGAGGTCAAGACGCCGGACGCGACCACGGTCGAGATCAGCGGCATCGATCGCCAGAAGGTCGGCCAGCTCGCCGCCGAGATCCGCCGCTGGCGCAAGCCCGAGCCCTACAAGGGCAAGGGCATCAAGTATCGCGGCGAATATATCTTCCGCAAGGAAGGGAAGAAGAAGTAAGCCATGGCGAAGATCAACACTTTCGATAAGCGGCGCCAGCGCGTCCGCACGTCGCTCCGCCAGCGTGCTGGCGATCGCGCCCGCCTCAGCGTTCATCGTTCGGGCCGGCACATCTACGCGCAGGTCATCGTCGATGGCGAAGGCCGCACGGTCGCGTCCGCCTCGACGCTGGAGAAGGACGCCCGGGCCAAGACCGGCGCGACCGTCGCCAGCGCGCAGGAGGTGGGCAAGCGGCTCGCCGAGCGCGCCAAGGCCGCCGGCATCACCAAGGTCGTCTTCGATCGCGGCGGTTTCCTGTTCCACGGTCGCGTGAAGGCGCTTGCCGACGCCGCCCGCGAAGGCGGATTGGAGTTCTAAAGAATGTCTGACGAAAACACCCAGACCCCCGAGGTCGAGGCAGCCGCCCCCGAGGCCGCGCCGATTCAGGCTCCGGCCGAAGGCGGCGATCGTCCCGAAGGCCGTGGCGGGCGCGGTCCGCGCGGCGGCCGTGGCCGTGGCGGCGGCGATCGTGGCGGCCGTGGCGGCCGTCGCGACGACAATCGCCGTGGCGGTCGTGGCGGCGACGAGGATGGCGGCGAGGAGCTGATCGAGAAGCTCGTCCACATCAACCGCGTCTCCAAGACGGTGAAGGGCGGCAAGCGCTTCGGCTTCGCGGCGCTCGTGGTGGTCGGCGACGGCAAGGGCCGCGCGGGCTTCGGTCACGGCAAGGCCCGCGAAGTGCCGGAGGCGATCTCCAAGGCGACCGCAGCGGCCAAGAAGGCGATGGTCCGCGTGCCGCTGCGCGAGGGCCGCACCCTGCACCATGACGGTCTCGGCCATTTCGGCGCCGGCCGTGTCTATGTCCGTTCGGCTCCGGCCGGCACCGGCATCATCGCCGGCGGTCCCATGCGTGCGGTCTTCGAGAGCCTGGGCGTCGCCGACGTGGTGACCAAGTCGATCGGCACGTCGAACCCCTACAACATGATCCGCGCGACCTTCGAGGCGCTCGGCGAGCAGACCTCGCCCAAGAGCGTCGCGCAGCGCCGCGGCAAGAAGATCGCCGACCTGATGGCGCGTCGCGAGGGCCTCACGGCCGCCGAAGCGGACGCCCAGGCCGAAGCGGTCGCGGAGTAACCGACATGGCGAAGCTGAAGATCACCCAGACGGGCTCTCCGATCCGCCGTACGCCCGACCAGCGCAAGACGCTGATCGGCCTGGGGCTGAACAAGATGCACAAGACGGTCGAGCTCGACGACACCCCCGAGGTGCGCGGCATGATCCGGGCGGTGCGGCATATGGTGTCGGTCGAGGGCTAAGCCCGCGTCCGATCCTGCGCGACAAAAGCGAAAGCGAGTGCAAGCAACATGAAACTCAACGACATCCGCGACAACAAGGGCGCCCGCAAGAGCCGGGTGCGCGTCGGCCGGGGCATCGGCTCTGGCCTGGGCAAGACCGCCGGGCGTGGTCAGAAGGGCCAGAAGAGCCGCTCGGGCGTCTCGATCTGGGGCTTCGAAGGCGGCCAGATGCCGCTCCACATGCGGCTGCCGAAGCGCGGCTTCAACAATCCGTTCGCCAAGGATTATGCCGAGGTGAATCTGGGCGCGATCCAGAAGCTGGTCGATGCCAAGAAGCTCGACGCCAAGGGCGTCGTCGATCATGACGCGCTGAAGGCGGCGGGCGTGGCGCGCGGCGGCAAGGACGGCGTGCGGCTGCTCGGCAAGGGCGCGCTGACCGCGAAGCTCAATTTCAAGGTCGCGGGCGTTTCCAAGGGCGCGCGCGAGGCGATCGAGAAGGCCGGCGGCAGCGTCGAGGTGATCGAGATCGTGCCGGCCGCCGAAAAGGCCGCCGCCAAGAAGGGCAAGAGCGAGCGCCGGGCCAAGAAGGCGCAGGCCTGAACCTCGCCGCTTGCGGTAAAGGCTGACAAGCCCGAACCGGACACTATATGAAGCGGCGGGGGGCTGAACGGCCCGCCGCCGCTTTCATCTTTTTCAAGGCAAGATCACCCATGGCATCCACCGCCGACCAGATGGTCGCCAATATCAACCTGGCGAATTTCGCCAAGGCGACCGAGCTCAAGAAGCGGCTGTGGTTCACGCTCGGTGCGCTCGTGGTCTTCCGCCTGCTCAGCTTCGTGCCATTGCCTGGCATCGACCCGCGCTCGCTGTCCGCCCTGTTCGACACGACGCGCGGCGGCGTGCTCGATTTCTTCAACATGTTCTCGGGCGGCAGCCTGGAGCGCATGAGCCTGATCGCGCTGGGCGTGATGCCCTACATCACCGCGTCGATCGTCATGCAGCTCGCCAGCTCGATGTCGCCGACGCTCGCCGCCCTCAAGAAGGAGGGCGAAAGCGGGCGCAAGAAGATCAACCAATATACCCGCTACGGCACCGTCCTGCTCTGCACGATCCAGGGCTATTTCATGGCGGTGGCGCTGGAAAGCTGGGGCGCGAGCACCGGCCAGTCGGCGGTGATCGATCCGGGCATGCTGTTCCGCATCACCGTGGTGATCAGCCTGGTCGGCGGCACGATGTTCCTGATGTGGCTGGGCGAGCAGATCACCAGCCGGGGCGTCGGCAACGGCATTTCGCTGATCATCATGGCGGGCATCGTCGCCCAGCTCCCCACCGCGCTCGCGCAGCTTTTCGAAGGCGGCCGTACCGGCAGCCTCGATCCCTTCCTGATCTTCATGATCGTGGTGATGGCGATCGCGCTGGTGCTGTTCATCTGCTTCATGGAGCGTGCCCAGCGACGGGTGCTGATTCAATATCCCAAGCGCCAGAGCGCGCGCGGCCAGATCCAGCAGGAGCGCAGCCACCTGCCGCTGAAGGTCAACAGCGCGAACGTGATCCCGCCGATCTTCGCTTCGTCGATCCTGCTGATGCCGCTCACCATCGCGCAGTTCGCCGGGCAGCAGCAGGACGCGGACAGCGCCTGGGGCGAGTTCATGATCACGATCACGACGTCGCTGCAGCACGGCGCGCCGCTCTACATGTTCCTTTACGGCGCGCTGATCGTCTTCTTCTGCTTCTTCTACACCGCCGTCGTCTTCAATCCGGAGGAGACGGCCGAGAACCTGAAGAAGCATGGCGGCTTCATCCCGGGCATCCGGCCGGGCAAGCGCACCCACGAATATCTCGATTACGTGCTGACCCGCATCACCGTGGTCGGCGCGTCCTACCTGACGCTGACCTGCCTCATCCCGGAATATCTGATCGCGCGGGCGGGCATTCCCTTCTACCTGGGCGGCACCAGCCTGATCATCGTCGTCAACGTGACGATGGACACGGTGACGCAGATCCAGAGCCATCTCATCGCCCATCAATATGGCGATCTCATCAAGAAGGCGAAGCTGAAGGGCGGAGGGCCGCGCCGCATCTAGCGGCCGCGGCGCAGGCGGGGGCCAGATCATGACGGCGATGAACATCATCCTGCTCGGCCCGCCGGGCGCCGGCAAGGGCACGCAGGCGGACCGGTTGGTCGACAATCGGGGCATGGTCCAGCTTTCGACGGGCGACATGCTGCGCGCCGCGGTCAAGGCGGGCACGCCGGTCGGGCTCAAGGCCAAGGCGGTGATGGAGGCGGGCGAGCTCGTCTCGGACGAGATCGTCTCGGCGCTGATCGACGACAAGCTGGCGGAGATGGGCCCGGACGCCGGCGCGATCTTCGACGGCTATCCGCGCACCGCCGCCCAGGCCGACTCGCTGGACGGCATCCTGGCGAAGCACGGCCGCGCGCTCGATCATGTGATCGAGCTGGAGGTGGACGAGGACGCCTTGGTCGATCGCATCACGGGCCGCTTCACCTGCGCCAGCTGCGGCGAGGGCTATCACGACCGCTACAAGCGCCCGGCGGCGGCTGGCACCTGCGATGAATGCGGCGGCCACGATTTCAAGCGCCGCCCTGACGACAATGAGGAAACGGTACGCACCCGTATGGCCGAATATCGCGCCAAGACCGCGCCGATCCTGCCGCTCTACGACGCGCGCGGCCTGGTCGCGCGGGTTGACGGCATGGCCGGCATCGCCGAAGTCGGCGCCGCCGTGGACGCCATCCTGGACGGCTAGGGCGCTTCGAGTCCGAACTGGTCGAAGCTGAAATCGTAGCGTTCCTGCGACGGCAAAGCCGCGAAGGCGGTCATGCGGCCGGCTTCGTAGCGTAAGAGCCAAGTCTGCACGATTTTAGGTGCCGACGCAGCGAAGGCGGCGGGATCGAGCAGGGCGACATTCGCCCGGCATTCGGGATCGCGCGCCGAGGCGTAGCGGATCGCCTGTGCTTCGATCGCCCGCGCGCGCGCCGCGAAATCCTGGCAGGCCGCATAATCGTCCGGATTCGCCCATGACTCGGCGTTGGCCGCGAACGGCGTTTCGGTCAGGTCGATCAGCCGCGCCGTCCGCACCGGCACGGTGAAGGCGCTGTGCTCGACGATGCTGCGCGGCGGCGCGAAGCCGGGCGAGCGGGAGAAGAAGAGCAGCCGCCAATAAGCCGTTTCCGCCACCGCCGTCGCGATCTGTTCGGAGGCGTAGAAGATGCCGGGCCGCTCGCCGGCGCGGCGGAAGCGCGAGCCCTTCTTGTGGCCGTAGCGAAAGGGCGTGGCGAGCAGATAGTGCAGCCCGCGCGCCGCCGGCGGCAGGACCGGCTTCACCTCCTCGACCAGCTCTTCGAGCAGCCTTTGATCCTCAGCATTCGCCGCCAGCCGGTTGGTCGAGATGCGGTGCTGCGCCTCGACCATCCGCCACACGGTCTTGCGATAGGGCCTGAAGTGCGTGGTCCCGGGCTCAGACCCGGGCGCGGTGATCGTCGACATAATCCGCCACGTCGCTGAGGCCCCGCACCGTCCGGATCAGATCGATCGGCCGTCCATCGAGATCGAGATTGGCGGTGCGCAGCCAGGAGATCGAGGCCGTATCGTCGCTGCCCATCAGTGCGTCGAGGCTGCGGAACAGCCGCACCAGATACTGGCCCAGCTCGAACGCCTTCCCCGGCCGGTCGAGCTGGAAGCCGCCGGAGCGCAGCCGCGAAGCGGTGGCGGGCGACAGGCCGAGAATGGCGCCGAGCTGATCGTTGGTCAGCTTCCAGCACTCAGCCACCCGCGCGACCGCTTCGGTCAGCACGCGGCTCTGGTTGGGATTACGGAGTGCGTGGATTGTGTCCATATTCATTCACCTGAACAATATTCTTTCATATCATTCATAGGAACAAATCCGCCATTTTGCAAGATGGCCACTTGAACGATCGTTCAAACGGTGCGCATCCTTCTTTTGGATGAAGGAGTCCGGCTATGTCTCGCATGATGCTGTGCGCCGCCGCTTTGGCGCTTGCCACCCCCGCCACCGCGGAGGTGAAATCGGTTTCCGCCGCCGGCTTCGAAGTCGAAAACCAAGTCACCGTGCCGGTCTCACCCACGGAGGCTTATGCGGCGATGGCGCGGATCGGCCAGTGGTGGCCGAGCGATCACAGCTGGTCGGGCGCCGCGGCGAACATGAATCTTGAGCCGCGCGCCGGCGGTTGCTTCTGCGAGGCCCTGCCGGAGTCCGGCGGCTCGGTGGAGCATGGCCGTGTGGTCTTCGCCCAGCCGGGCCGGCTGCTGCGCCTGCGCGCCGCATTGGGGCCGCTGCAGTCGGAAGCTGTGACGGGCACGCTCACATTCACCTTCGCGCCGGCCGAGGGTGGCGGCACGCGGATCGTCATGAATTATCTGGTCGGCGGCCTGATCCGCGGCCCCGGCGCGGAGGGCTTCGCGCCGATCGTCGATCGGGTGAACGCCCTCCAACTCGACGGTCTGCGCGCGCATCTGAGCCGCTAAGCGGAGCCGCTTGGAATCGGCGAAAAAGTGCTATGACTTTGCGCCGCGCGACTCCGGTCTGTCCGGCCGGGGCGTCATCATATGAGCGAGGGGGGTAGGGTATGAGCACGGGTGCCAGCGAGCATGTCGATCTGAACGGCTTCATGGAGGGCGTGAAGCGGCGCAATCCGGGCCAGCCCGAATTCGTCCAGGCGGTCCAGGAGGTTGCCGAGGACATTTTCGAGTTCATGAATGACAAGGAGGATTATCACCGCTGGCAGATCCTGCGCCGCATCGCGGAGCCGGACCGGATCGTCAGCTTCCGCGTCTGCTGGGAGGACGACAATCACAATATCCGCGTCCAGCGCGGCTATCGCGTCCAGAACAACAATGCGATCGGCCCGTACAAGGGCGGCATCCGCTTCCACCCGAGCGTGAACGAGAGCATCCTCAAGTTCCTCGCCTTCGAACAGACCTTCAAGAACGCGCTGACCGGCCTTCCCATGGGCGGCGGCAAGGGCGGCGCGAACTTCAATCCGAAGGGCAAGTCGGACGGCGAGATCATGCGCTTCTGCCAGAGCTTCATGACCGAACTCTACCGCCATATCGGCGCGGACGTGGACGTGCCGGCGGGCGATATCGGCGTCGGCGGGCGCGAGATCGGCTATATGTTCGGCCAGTATAAGCGGATCACCAACCAGTTCACCGGGGTGCTGACCGGCAAGGGCATGGAATATGGCGGCTCGCTGATCCGGCCGGAGGCGACCGGTTATGGCGCCGTCTATTTCCTCGAGAACATGCTGAAGACCAAGGGCCGCGACCTGCGCGGCCTCACCGCCGTCATCTCCGGCTCCGGCAATGTCGCGACGCACGCGGCAGAGAAGATCAACCAGCTTGGCGGCAAGGTGCTGACCCTGTCCGACAGCCAGGGCTTCATCCACGATCCGGACGGCATCACGCAGGACAAGATCGATTGGGTGAAGGCGCACAAGACCCGCCGGCGCGGCCGGATCGCCGAATATGCCGAGGAATATAAGAACGCGACCTTCCACGAGGGCAAGACGCCCTGGGGCGTGACCTGCGATGTCGCGCTGCCCTGCGCGACCCAGAACGAATTGCTCGGCGAGGATGCGCGCACGCTCGTCAAGAACGGTTGCATCGGCGTATCCGAAGGCGCCAACATGCCGACCGATCTGGAGGGCGTGCACGTCTTCAAGGACGCGAAGATCCTTTACGCGCCCGGCAAGGCCTCCAATGCCGGCGGCGTCGCCGTCTCCGGCCTGGAGATGAGCCAGAATTCCGAACGTCGCGCCTGGAAGGAAAGCGAGCTCCAGCAGATGCTCAAGGACATCATGGAGGGCATCCACAAGAGCTGCCTGGAATATGGCGACCGCGGCGGCGGCTATACCGACTATGTGAAGGGCGCGAACATCGCGGGCTTCAAGAAGGTGGCTGACGCGATGCTGGCGTTCGGGGTCGTCTAAGCGGCCGAGACTAAGCGGGAAAATGCGAATGCGTTTTCCCGCTTAGACGAAGAGACCGCGCAGACCGGACGGCGCGGCTTTGCCGCGACGCCCTTCCTACTTCCCTCTGCCGCGATGAGGCTTCGGCCCCTTCCGAAACGGCTTGGCATGATGCCGCGCCGGCGGTGGGCCGCTGCGCCGGTTCGCCTTCGCCGCCTCGCGCGGCGTTCCCTGCACCGGCTCGATCCGGATGTCGCCCTCGCCATCCGCATCCCGGCCCGCGGTGCGCTTCAGCGCCGCCGCGAATCTCCCCGCCGCCTCGCGCCGCACCTCGAACATCGTCTCGTTCGCGGCGATGCGGATCGCGCCGATCTCGGTCTTGGTGATGTGCCCGCGCCGGCACAGCAAGGGCAGTAGCCAGCGCGGATCGGCATTGTGCCGCCGCCCCACATCCATCCGGAACCAGATCGTGTCCTCGAACCCCGGGCGCGGCCCCTCCGGCCGCTGGGGCCGGACACTGGCGTCGGACACTTCCTCCGCCGCCGGCAGCTTCGCCCGGTGCGTGCGGACCAGGGCCGCCGCGATCTCCTCCGGCGTCTTTTCTTTCAGCAGCCGCGCGGCCAGCTCCCGGTCCTCCGCCTCGATCTCCACGGGGGCGAGCAAGGCCGCGAGCATCCGCTCGCGATCCGCCCTGGCGATGTCCGCCGGGGTCGGAGGTGCGATCCACTGCGTCTCGATCCCGGCGTTTCGCATCACCTGCTCGACCCGGCGGCGGCGCGGATAGGGGACGACCAGCACGGCGATGCCCTTCTTGCCCGCCCGCCCGGTCCGCCCCGAACGGTGCTGCAAGGTCTCCGCGTCGCGCGGCAGCTCGACATGGACGACCAGGCTGAGTTTCGGCAGGTCGATGCCCCGCGCCGCCACGTCGGTCGCGACCAGGATGCGCGCCCGCCCATCGCGCAGCGCCTGCAGCGCATGGTTGCGCTCGCTCTGGCTGTGCTCGCCGGAGAGCGCCACGGCGTTGAAGCCGCGCTCGGTCAGGCTCGAATGGAGCCGCCGCACATTGTCGCGCGTGGCGCAGAACAGCAACGCCGAATCCGCCTCGTGCAGCCGCAGCAGGTTGACCACCGCATGCTCGATCTCGGCCGGCGCGACGGTCATCGCCTGATAGGTGATGTCGCCATGGCCGCGCTCCTCGCCGATCGTCGAGATGCGCAGCGCGTCTTTCTGGTAGCGCTTCGCCAGCGCCACGATCGGCTTCGGCATGGTCGCGGAGAAGAGCAGGGTGCGCCGCTCCTGCGGCGTCGCGTCGAGAATCTCTTCCAGATCCTCGCGAAAGCCCATGTCGAGCATCTCGTCCGCTTCGTCGAGCACGGCCACGCGCAGCGCCGAGAGGTCGAGCGCCCCGCGCTCCAGATGGTCGCGCAGCCGGCCCGGCGTGCCGACCACGATCTGCGCGCCGTAGGAGAGATTCCGGCGTTCCTTGGACGGGTCCATGCCGCCGACGCAGGTCGCGATCCGCGCGCCCGCCTTGCCGTAGAGCCAGATCAGCTCGCGGCTGACCTGCAGCGCCAGCTCGCGCGTCGGCGCGATCACCAGGGCCAGCGGCGCGCCGGCCGGGGGAATGGCATGGCCCGCGCCCAGCAATTGCGGCGCGATGGCGAGGCCGAAGGCGACGGTCTTGCCAGAGCCCGTCTGGGCGGAAACGATGAGGTCGCGGCCATCGGCCTCGGCCTCCAGCACGGCGGCCTGCACGGGCGTCGGCGCCGCATAGCCGCGCGCGGCAAGCGCCTCGCCGAGCAGCGGCGGAAGATGTTCGAATGTCATATGTCGTCCAGTTGCGGTGTCGGCGCAAAGCGCGTCGCGCACCATGTCATGCCGGCATAGGCTGGGGACTCACCCTAAAGCGCCTGCCCGGCGGCCCACCCGCTAGCCCATGCCCACTGAAAATTATAGCCCCCAAGCCAGCCGGTGACGTCCACCGCCTCGCCGATCGCATACAGGCCCGGGACTTTGCGCGCCTCCATGGTCTGGGAGGAGAGATCGGCCGTGCTGATCCCGCCCACCGTCACTTCCGCCTTGGCGAAGCCTTCGCTGCCGCTGGGCCGGAAGCGCCAGTCGGCCAGCCGCGCCGCCGCCGCGCGCAGCTTCGCGTCGGGCAGGTTGGCGAGCTCGCCCCACAGCCCGATCTTCTTGGCCAGCGCCTCGGCCAGCCGGTCCGGCAGCATCTCGCCGATCAGGGTGTGGAAATGCGTCTTCGGTCGTGCGCGCTTGGCGGCGACCGGCCAGTCCGCCGCCTTATCGGGGAGGAAATCGACGCCGATCTCCTCGCCGTTTCGCCAATAGGAGGAGATTTGCAGGATCGCCGGGCCGGACAGGCCGCGATGGGTGAACAATGCCGCCTCTCGAAACGCCGCCTTGCCCGCGCGCGCCATCACCTCGGCCGAAACGCCGGAAAGCTCGCGGAACAGCAGGTCCTCGCCGCTCAAGGTTAGCGGCACCAGCGCCGGGCGCGGCTCCACCACCTTCAGCTCGAATTGCCGCGCCAGCTCATAGGCGAAGCCGGTCGCCCCCATTTTCGGGATCGAAGGCCCGCCGGTCGCGATCACCAGCGCGGGCGCGGTCGCGGCCTCATCGCCATAACGCACCGTGTAGAGCCCGTCCGCATGGCCGACTTCCGCGATCGACCGGCCCAGCGAAATCCGGACATTGCCCTTGGCGCATTCGGCCATCAGCAGCCCGACGATCTCCTTCGCCGAACCGTCGCAGAAAAGCTGCCCCAGCGTCTTTTCGTGCCACGCGATCTTGTAGCGATCGACCAGGGCTATGAAGTCGGCCGGCGTGTAGCGGCCCAGCGCCGATTTGGCGAAATGCGGATTGGCGGACAGGAACCGGTCCGGCGCGGCGTGGATGTTGGTGAAGTTGCACCGCCCGCCGCCGGAGATCAGGATTTTCTTCCCCGGCCGCTCGGCATGGTCGATCACCAGCACCCGCCGCCCGCGCTGCCCCGCCACGGCCGCGCACATCAGCCCCGCGCCGCCCGCGCCGAGGATGATCGCATCATAGGAAGTGGCCGGCGACGTCATGCCGCGCTCATGGCAGGCCCACCTGGCCGCGTCACCCTCCATCGAAATGCGCAAGCACGATCTACAGGGGCGCCTTGCCGGAACTATGCCGCCCTGCTTTAGTCCCACAACACACGCCGGGAGGGGTCTTCATGCGCATCTTTAACGGGTTCGTCCTGGTGCTCGCCGCCGCCTTCGCGACGGCGGCGCCGGCCAATATGTTGAACGACCGCGATCGTGCCGCGATCGAGGCGCTGGAGCGGCGCGTCGTGCCGCTCCCCGGCCCGCGCGTCCCCGGCGACGGCCCGGCGCCGCTCGCCCGCCGCATGGCGGAGCGCAACGTGCCGGCGGTCAGCGTCGCCTATATCGAAAATGGTCGGGTCAAATGGACCCGGGCCTATGGCGAGGCGGTCGCCGGCTCGGGCCGCGCGGCGACGCCGGACACGCTCTTCCAGGCCGCCTCGATGAGCAAGGCGGTCGCCGCCGCCGGGGCGCTGCGCCTGGTCGATCGCGGCCGGCTGTCGCTCGACGAGGACGTCAACCAGCGCCTGCGCGGCTGGCGCGTGCCCGATGCACCGGAGGCCAGCTCCGAGCGCGTCACCCTGCGCCGCCTGTTCAGCCACACCGCCGGGCTCAGCGTCGCCGGTTATCCCGGCTATGCCGTCGGCGCCGGCGTGCCGGGCATTGCCGACAGCCTCGCCGGGCGCCCGCCGGCCAACACCGCGCCGGTCCGCGCCTTCGCCGTGCCGGGCGCACAGCTCGCTTATTCGGGGGGCGGCTACAGCGTCGCGCAGCTCCTGATCGCCGAGCAGGCGGGCGGCGATTTCGCCCGGGCCATGCGCGATGCCGTGCTGCGCCCCGCCCGCATGACCCGCTCGACCTTCGATCAGCACCTGTCGGCCCATGCCGCCCACGGCCACGATGCGCAGGGCGTGCCGGTGCCGGGCGGCGCCCATGCCTATCCCGAGCTTGCCGCCGCCGGCCTGTGGACCACCCCCGCCGATTACGGACGCTTCCTGATCGCGCTGCAGGAGTCCTGGGCCGGCCGGCGCGGCGCGCTGCTCACCTGGCAGAGCGCGCGGGCGATGATGGCGCCGGTTCAGGCCCATTACGGTCTCGGCGTGATGATCGGCAACAGCGACGGGCGCACGATCGTCACCCATGGCGGGTCGAACGAAGGCTTCCAGTGCCGCTTCGTCGCCTTTCTGGACGGCGCCCGCGAAGGGCTGGTGATCATGACCAACGGCGACAATGGCGGCGCCCTCGCCGCCGCCATCCAGCGCACCATCGCCGACGCCTATGGCTGGGGCAACACCTCGCTCCCGCCCGTCCCCCGCGCGCCTGACGAGTGAGGGCCCAATAAGAAAAGGGCCGCCCCATCGGGGCGGCCCTTCGCTTGTCACGCTTGGTGTAGGATCAGCCCAGCAATTCCTGCTCGAGCTTCTTGGCCATTTCCTCGATATTCTCCGGCGGCCAGCCGGGGATGTCCATGCCGAGGCGCAGGCCCATGCTGGCGAGCACTTCCTTGATCTCGTTCAGGGACTTGCGGCCGAAGTTCGGCGTGCGGAGCATCTCGGCTTCGGTCTTCTGAACGAGGTCGCCGATATAGATGATGTTGTCGTTCTTGAGGCAGTTGGCGCTGCGCACCGACAGCTCCAGCTCGTCCACCTTCTTGAGCAGGTAGCGGTTGAGCTGGTTGGCGTCGGCTTCGCTCTGCTCGGCGCTCGGCGCGGCGATGCCGGCCATCGTGGGCACGCTCACCATGCCCTCGTCGAAATGGACGAAGAGCTGGAGCTGGTCCTGCAGGATGCGCGCGGCATAAGCGAGCGCGTCGTCCGGGCTCACCGTGCCGTCCGTGTCGACGGTCAGCGTCAGCTTGTCGTAATCGAGCTCCTGCCCGACGCGGGTGTTCTCGACCTTGTAGCTGACCTGGCGCACCGGGCTGAACAGCGCATCGACCGGAATGAGGCCGATCGGCGCGTCGGCCGGGCGGTTGGCGGCGGCGGCGACATAGCCCTTGCCGGTCTCGGCGGTGAGCTCCATGTTCAGCGTCGCGCCCTCGTCGAGATGGCAGATGACGAGATCGGGGTTCATCACCTCGATGTCGCCGGTCACCGCGATCTGGCCGGCGGTCACTTCGCCGGGGCCGGTGGCGGAAAGCTGCAGGCGCTTGGTGCCTTCGCCTTCCATCTTGAGCGCGACCTGCTTCACGTTGAGCACGATGTCGGTCACGTCCTCGCGGACGCCCGCGAGGCTGCTGAACTCGTGCAGCACGCCCTCGATCTTGATCGAGGTGACGGCGGCGCCCTGGAGCGAGGAGAGGAGCACGCGGCGGAGCGAGTTGCCGAGCGTCAGGCCGAAGCCGCGCTCGAGCGGTTCGGCGACGAAGGTGGCCTTGCGGCGGCTGTCGCCTCCGGCCTTCTTCTCCAGCGCGTTGGGCTTCTTCATTTCCTGCCAGTTCTTTGCGTTGACGGCCATGATGTTCCCTTGGCTGTTGGGGAAGCCTGGGCGGGCTTCCCTGGGTATCTTCGAAACGGTGCGGCGGCCCGCCGAGACGGGCGCCGGAATTACACGCGGCGGCGCTTGGACGGGCGGACGCCGTTGTGCGGGATCGGAGTCACGTCGCGGATCGAGGTGATCGTGAAGCCGACCGCCTGGAGGGCGCGCAGCGCGCTTTCGCGGCCCGAGCCCGGGCCCTTCACCTCGACTTCGAGCGTGCGCACGCCATGTTCGGCGGCCTTCTTGCCGGCGTCCTCGGCGGCGACCTGGGCGGCATAGGGAGTCGATTTGCGGCTGCCCTTGAAGCCCATCATGCCCGCCGAGCTCCACGCGATGGCGTTGCCCTGGGCGTCGGTGATGGTGATCATCGTGTTGTTGAAGCTGGCGTTCACATGGGCGACGCCGGCGGTGATGTTCTTGCGCTCGCGACGGCGGAGGCGCTGCGGTTCACGTGCCATTCGATTTCAATCCCTAAATCCGTTCGGGCTGAGCCTGTCGAAGCCCTGTCCTGTTTCTTGCCGGATGCCTCCGGCGGAGAAGAAGTGACGCAAAAGCGCGCCGCGCTTTCGCTGCTACTTCTTCTTGCCGGCGATCGGCTTGGCCTTGCCCTTGCGGGTGCGCGCATTGGTGTGCGTGCGCTGGCCGCGGACCGGCAGGCCCTTGCGATGGCGAAGCCCGCGATAGCAGGCCAGATCCATCAGCCGCTTGATGTTCATCGCGGTCTCGCGGCGCAGATCGCCCTCGACGGTATGATCGGCGTCGATGGTCTCGCGGATCTGCAGGACCTCCTGGTCCGTCAGGTCCTGGACGCGGCGCTCGGCCGGGATGTTCAGCTTGGCGGTAATGGCCTTGGCCTTGGTGCGGCCGATGCCGTGGATGTAGGTCAGCGCGATTTCGACGCGCTTGTTGGTCGGGATGTTGACGCCCGCGATACGTGCCATATTCTATATTCTCCTGCTCCACGGGCCGCATGGCGGGGCGGCCCATCTCAGCGCTTTGAAAACCCCCAAACAGATAAAGCCGACGCGCGCGCGAACGCGCCGCCGGGTGACCGGTTAGCGGGATAGGGCGCAGATAGGTGGTGGGGCGGGAGGAGTCAAGCGCTCCGGACCGCTTTCGGTCCCGATTCTGACAACGCTGTCAGCGCCCCGTACGGGTGCAGAGCGTGTCGGCCAGATAAACGCGCCGGTTCACGGTCTCCAGCGTCTGGTGAGACGACCCGTTCCAGCCCCGTTCACGGCAGAAGCGCATCGCAGTCTGCGCGGCGCAACTCGCGGTCGCCTGGCCGCGCTCGCAAGCCTCGATCCGGCGGCCGTTGCGGCTGGGCGCGGGGAAGAATTCGGCGGCCATGCCACGCAGCGAGCGGTCCTGCACAGGCGGCTCGGGCGGCCCGCCGCCCGGCAGCGGCCGCATCGACCCGATCCGGTCGAGGACATTGACCTGGCGGCGCAGGTCCGGCGTGTCGCGGTCGATTGTCTCGCAGCGGCCGCGATAATTGGCGAGCGTGCACAATTCCCAGCGTCCCTGGCGCACCCGGATCGAGCGCACCGGCCAGGTGAGGCGCAGATTGGGCTCGGCGCGGCTGATGTTCACCGCCGGGCCCGAAAAACCGACATCGCGATAGATGATTGCCTCGCCCCGGAAATCGGGGGTGGGCCGCCGCTCCTCGGGTTGCGCGCCTGCCGGGCCGGTCAATGTGGCGGCAGCGGCAGCGGCGAGAATGAGACGGCCCTTCATCATGCCCTCCAAAAAATGGATTCCATGGACGAGGCGAGATACGAAGACGACGGCGAAACGTTCCCGGGGAATGCAAAAGCCCGCGCCCCGCAACTTGACATCCCCGTCCCGATCCGCTCTAGGCGCTCGTCGCGCGGCGGGCCTTTGGTCCGCGTCTGCGTTTCGGGGTCTGGGCCGTCCCCCTCTCGACGGCCTGGTCCGGAGTACCTTGAACGGCTCCGGGACGAACGAAGGATGAAGACATGCGCCATCGCGTCGGCGGCCGCAAGCTCGGCCGCACCTCCAGCCACCGCACCGCCATGTTCCGCAACATGGCTGCCGCGCTGATCAAGCACGAGCAGATCACGACCACGCTTCCCAAGGCGAAGGAGCTGCGGCCCTATGTCGAGAAGCTGATCACGCTCGCCAAGAAGGGCGGCCTGTCCAATCGCCGTCTCGCCCATGCCCGCCTGCTCGACGATGCGCAGCTCGTGAAGCTGTTCGACGTGCTGGCGCCGCGTTATGCCGAGCGCGCCGGCGGCTATTGCCGCGTGCTGAAGGCCGGCATCCGCGCCTCCGACGCCGCGCCGATGGCGATCATCGAGCTGGTCGATCGCGATCCGGACGCCAAGGGCCAGGATTCGGGTCCGGTCCAGGGCGCGGACGAGGAGCTCGAAGCGGCCTGATCGGCGCTTCGGTTTCGCGCGTATGAAGGGGGCCCGTGCGGCCCCCTTTTTCGTTGGGCCGCTCGCCAAGCCGATACCGATTGCGGCGGCCGCGCAAGCGGCGCATGATCGCTGCGGTTTCGCAGGGGAGGACACAATGGCGAGCAATCCGAATGCGCGGGTGCCGGGCTGGTACTGGATCGTGGCCGTGTTGGCCCTGCTCTGGGCGGCGGCCGGCTGCTTCGCCTATGTCTCCCAAGTCACGATCAGCCCCGAGGATTTCGCGCAGTTGCCGGAGGCGCAGCGGCAGATCTGGGAGTCGATGCCGGGCTGGGTGACGGGCGCCTATGCCCTGGCCGTGTGGATTTCGCTGGCGGGTGCGGTGGCGCTCCTGCTCCGGCGGCGACTGGCACGGACCGCCTATCTGGCGTCCCTGATTGCGGTGCTGATCCAGTTCGGCTGGGTCTTCCTGGCAAGCCCGATCCTGAGCGTGTATCCGCTGGCCGAAGCGGTGACCTTCCCGCTTGTCATCATTGTACTGGGGATCGTCCTGCTCTGGTTTTCGAACATGGCGGCCGCGCGGGGCTGGTTGCGCTGACGCTCATGCGGATTTGAGCCAGGCCGTCAGCGTCTTTTGCTCCTTCGGGGTGAGGACGAGACCGAGCTTGGTGCGGCGCCACAGGATATCCTCGGCGGTGCGCGCCCATTCGTGAGCGATGAGATAACGGACCTCCGCCTCGTACAGGTCCGCGCCGAAATGGCGGCCCATGCCGGCGATGTCGTCGATGCCGTCAAGGATGCGGTCGAGCCGGGTGCCGTAGGCGCGACTTAGCCGGTCGAGCATCGGCGCGGGCATCCATTCGGCCAATTCGCCCAGCCAGGCGTTGAAACCCGGCATGATCTGCCCGCCCGGCAGGGGCGATGTGGTGGTGAATTTAAGACCGCCGATCCGGAGCTTGTCCAACGCCTCCGAGGCAAGGGCGCGCGCGGTGGTAAGCTTGCCGCCGAAAACGGAGAGCAGTTTCGGCCCCGGCGCGTCGTCCAGCTCCAGCCGGTAGTCGCGCGTCACCTTGCTCGCCTCGGCCGCGCCGTCGTCATGGAGCGCGCGGATGCCGGCATAGGACCAGACGACGTCCGCCGGCGCGATCCGCCGGCGCAGATAGGCGTTGGCGGCGGCGCACAGATAGCCGGTCTCCGCCGGCGTGATCGCGGCGTCCTCGGGCCTGTCCGCCGGCGCGTCGGTCGTGCCGATCAGGCTGTGCGGGCCATAAGGGAGGACGAAGACGACGCGCCCGTCCCGCTGCGGCAGGATATAGGCATGGTCGCCGTCATGGAGCCGGGGCACGACGATATGGCTGCCCCGCACCAGCCGGACGCGGCTTTCTCCCTGCTCGCCCAGCCGCCCGTTCAGCACCTCCGACACCCAGGGGCCGGCGGCATTGACGATCATGCTCGCCGTCACCTTGCGTCCGCCGGACAGCTCCGCGTGCCAGCGATCACCATCGCGCCGCGCGGACAGGAATTCGGTGCGGGTCGCGATCTCGGCGCCCCGCTCATGCGCGTCCAGCGCGTTGAGGACGACAAGACGGGCATCGTCCACCCATGCGTCCCAATAAGCGGCGAGCTTCGCCCTCTGATCGCGCAGCGGACCGCGGGCGGCTATGTCCGCTTTGCCCACGCCTCGGGACCGCGGCAGGCTGGAGCGGCGTCCCGCCAGAAAGTCGTAGAGCAGCAGGCCGATGCGGATCATCCACCAGGGGCGCCCGCCGGGCGGCTGGGGCAGGACGAAGCGCAGCGGGTGGACGATGTGCGGCGCGGTGCGCAGCATCGTCTCGCGCTCGTAGAGCGATTCCTTCACCAGCTTGAAATCGTACTGCTCCAGATAGCGCAGTCCGCCATGGATCAGCTTGGACGAGGCGGAGCTGGTATGGCTCGCCAGATCGTCCTTTTCGACCAGCAGCACGGCGAGGCCGCGCCCCGCCGCGTCGCGCGCGATCGCGCAGCCGTTGATGCCGCCGCCGATGACGAGGAGGTCGAAGGAATCCATGGCGCCCTTTACCGTCATGCTGAACTTGTTTCAGCATCCATGAACGCGGCTCGGCGGAAACTGCGCATTGCGTGTTCCTGGATCCTGACTTTCGTCAGGATGACGAGTTGGAGAGACGTCAGTCCTCGTCCGCCGCGTCGATCATGTCCATGAAGTCGCGCGCCGCCTCGCGGTCCTCTTCGTCCTTGAACGCGACATCGAGATCGGGCGCGGCGCCGAGCATGTGGAGGAGGGTCCATAAGGCAAAGCGGCGGTCCCGGTCCTTCTCGAGGCCGAATTCGACTTGCATACGCTCGATTCCCGCTCCGATCGCATCGGGGGCGAGCGTGTCCAGATCGGCGGTCCCGAAATGGCGGCGGAGCTGATCGTCGAAGTCCATCGCGCGACTATAGGGCGACCGGAAGCCTAGTGCGAGAGATTGCTCCACGGCGTCAGCATCCACAGTGCCATCGCGATCATCATCAGATTCTCGGTCAGCGAGACGAAGCCCAAAGGCACGTTGCTGCCGCCGCCGACACAGGCGCAGTTCAGCTCCCGTCGGTCGATATAGACTGCCTTGAACACCGAAACCGCGCCGATCGTGCCGATGAAGAGCGCCACGGGAATCGAGAGCCAGTCGAGCGCGTGCGCGACCATCAACGCGCCTGCGCCCAGCTCGGCGAAGGGATAGATATAGCCATAGGGCACCCAGCGCTGCGCCAGCAGATCGTAATTGAGGAACATGCTGGAGAAGCTCTCCACGTCCTGCAGCTTCAGCATGGCGAGCGTCATCATGGTAAGCCCGATGAACCATTCGGCGGCGCGGATCGTGAACGGATTGCCTTGGCTGAACTGGCTGAAGGCGAGCGCCATCAGGGCGGTGACGGCGAACACGGCCAGCACCGGCGCATAGGAGGTCGCTTTGGGATCGCGCACCTTCAGGTCGAAATGCACGCGCAGATCGGTATAGCCGCCGATCCGGCGTCCATCGATGAACACCTGCGGCGTGGTCGCGACCTTATGCTCGGCCTTGAAGGCGTCGGTTTCCGCGCGGGTGGTGAGCCAGCGATCGTCCACCGCATAGCCCTTGCGCCGCAGCAGCCAGAGTGCCTTGCGGCCATAGGGGCAGACATGGCTAGGCATGACCATGCGATGCAGCGTGGCGCGGCGTGGCTTAGGAGAAAGCTCGGTCATCGAAAGCGCATGTGGTGTCGAGGCGCGCCTCATTCCAGCGCATGCGGGTTTTCAGCTTGGGCCGGAATGACGTTAAAGGAGATGAAGGAGGGGCCATGGCCGAAGCGCAGATCCTCGTCATCGACGAAGGCACGACGAGCACGCGGGCGATGCTGTTCGCGCCGGACGGGAATTGCCTCGACAGTGCCGGCAGGGAGATCGCCCAATCCTATCCCCGGCCCGGCTGGGTCGAGCATGACCCGGAGGAAATCTGGCTGGCGAGCCTGGGCTGCGCGCGACATGTCGTGGACAATGGCGCGCGGGTGGGCGCGATCGGCATCACCAATCAGCGCGAGACGATCGTCTTCTGGAACCGCCGTACGGGCCGTCCGCTGGGCCCCGCCATCGTCTGGCAGGACCGGCGCACCGCCGATTTCTGCGCACGGCTGAAGGAGTCCGGGCACGAGCCGGCGGTGCAGGCCAAGACCGGGCTGCTGCTCGATCCCTATTTCTCCGCCTCCAAGATCGCCTGGGCGCTGGAGCACTGGCCTCAGCTCCGCGAGGCAGGCGACGATCTCGCCATCGGCACAGTGGAAAGCTGGCTGGTCTTCCGGCTGACCGGCGGGCTCCACATCACCGACGCCACCAACGCCTCGCGCACCGCCTTGATGGGCATCCATGCCGGGCGCTGGGACGAGGGGCTGTGCGATCTGTTCGGCGTGCCGCGCCACGCGCTGCCGGAGATCGTCGATTGCGCGGGGGATTTCGGCACGACCGATCTGCTCGGCGCGCCGGTCAGGATCGCAGGTCTTGCCGGCGACCAGCAGGCGGCGTCGATCGGGCAGGCCTGTCTGTCGCCCGGCGATACCAAGGCGACCTATGGCACCGGCGCCTTCGTGCTGACCAATACGGGGCGCGATGCGCCGGCATCGACGAACCGGCTGCTGACGACGGTGGCCTGGCAGCTCGGCGGCGAGCGGGCCTATGCGTTGGAAGGCTCGGTGTTCGTCGCGGGCAGCGTAGTCAAATGGTTGCGCGACGCGATCGGGCTGGTCGCGACGGCGGCGGAAACAGAGGCGCTGGCGCGGTCGGTCGAAAGCAATGAAGGTGTCTATCTGGTGCCGGCCCATGTCGGGCTCGGCGCGCCTTACTGGGCGCCGAACGCGCGCGGGGCGATCACGGGGCTCAGCTTCGGCGCGGGGCGGGCGCACATCGTGCGCGCGGCGCTGGAGGCGATGGCTCACCAGACGCACGATCTGATGACCGCCTTCGCCGCCAATGGCGCTGAATGGGCGCGCCTCAGGATCGACGGCGGCATGACCGCGAACGACTGGATCGCACAGGACCTTGCCGACATGCTCGACATCGAGGTCGAACGGCCGGCTTTCGTCGAGACGACGGCGCTCGGCGCGGCGATGCTGGCCGGCATCGGCTCCGGCCTGTTCGGCTCGCTCGACGAAGCCGCTGCGATGCGCGGGGAGGTCGAGCGCTTCAGCCCGGCGATGGACGCGACGGCGCGCGCAGCCCGGCTGGCAGGATGGCGCGGGGCGATCGACAGCGTGATCGGCTAGCCCTTCGCCGGCGGCGTCCAGCTGTCGTCGATCATCTTGATGATCGCGGAGAAATCCTTGCCACCGCCGCCCAGGCCTTCTGCGAAGCGGGTGTAGAGCTCCTCGGCATGGGCGCCCATCGGCGTATAGGCGTCGGCACTTTTGGCGGCCTCCATGGCGAGCCGCAGGTCCTTCAGCATCAGCGCCGCCGCGAAGCCGCCCTCATAGTCGCGGTCGGCGGGCGTTTCCGGGCCGACGCCGGGGACGGGGCAATAGCTCGTCATCGACCAGCACTGGCCGGACGCCTTGGAGGAGATGTCGAAGAAGGTCTGGAGATCGAGGCCCAGCTTGCGCGCCATCGCGAAGGTCTCGCAGGTCGCGACCATCGAGGCGCCGAGCAGCATGTTGTTGCAGATCTTCGCCGCCTGGCCCGCGCCCGCGCCGCCCGCGTGGATCACGGCCTTGCCCATCTCGCCCAGGAACGGCTCGGCACGCTTGAACGCCTCATCGGTCCCGCCGACCATGAAGGTGAGCGTGCCGCCCTCGGCTGCCGCGATGCCGCCGGACACGGGACCGTCCACCATCAGATAGGACGCGGCCTGCGCCTGCTCGATCACCGCGCGGGCGCTCTCTACGTCGATCGTCGAGCAATCCATCAGGATCGCGCTAGTCGGCGCCTTGCCGATGATCGCGTCGGCATAGACCTGCCGGACATGCTTGCCCGCCGGCAGCATGGTCACGACCGCCTCGGCATCGGCGACCGCCTCCTCGGCGGAGGCGGCGCGCAACGCGCCGCGCGCCTCGGCGCGGGCCAGCGCCTCTTCGGAAAGATCGAAGGCGCGCACGTCATGTCCCGCCTTGGCGAGATTCGCGGCCATCCCGCCGCCCATATTGCCCAGCCCGATGAATGCGACGCGTGCCATGTTTCACCTTTCTTGTTCCCCGGCGAAGGCCGGGGTTCAGGCGGCGCTACCGCGCCGATCTTGTTCGGAACTGGACCCCGGCCTTCGCCGGGGAACAGCTAAATCTAACGCCCCGTCCACTCCGCCGCGCGCTTGGCGACGAAGGCGCTCATCCCCTCCTTCTGGTCCTCGGTGCCGAACAGGCCGTGGAACAGCCGGCGCTCGAACAGGATGCCCTGCGCCAGATTGTTCTCGTAGGCGGCGTTGACCATCTCCTTGTTGGCGATGGCGGCGAGCGGGCCCATCCCGGCGATCGTCTCGGCGGTCTTCAGCGCCTCGTCGACCAGTTCGGCGGCCGGCACGACGCGGGCGACGAGACCGGCGCGCTCCGCTTCCTCGGCGCCCATCATCCGGCCGGTGAGGCACATCTCCATCGCCTTGGCCTTGCCGATCGCGCGGGTGAGGCGCTGCGATCCGCCCATGCCGGGCGCGACGCCCAGCTTGATCTCCGGCTGGCCGAATTTCGCGTTGTCGCCGGCGATGATGAAATCCGCCATCATCGCGACCTCGCAGCCGCCGCCCAAAGCGAAGCCGGACACGGCCGCGATCCACGGCTTGCGCGTCGCCGTCACCTTCTCCCAGCCGGCGAAGAAGTTGGAGCCGTACATGTCGGCGAAGCCCTGTTCCTCCATCTCCTTGATGTCGGCGCCGGCGGCGAAGGCCTTTTCCGATCCGGTGAGGACGAGGCAGCGCTGGCCCGCATCCGCATCATAGGCCGCGAAGGCGTCGATCAGCTCGGCGAGCACCTGGCTGTTGAGCGCGTTCAGCGCCTGCGGGCGATTGAGCGTGACGAGCGTTACCGCGCCCTTCTGCTCGACCAGGATGGTTTCGTAGGCGGGCATCATTCGTCTCCATCGATGGGCAGCGGGGTCCAGGTCTCGCCGGGCGGCAGCGGCGCGAAGAAAGCGTCGACCATCTCGCGCGTCACCTCTTCCGGCGTGGCGGGGTTCCAGCGCGGTGCATTGTCCTTGTCGATCAGCAGCGCCCGCACACCTTCGTAGAAGTCGCCGTGGCGGAACATGCGCGTCACGATCGCGAACTCCATCCGCATCTCGTCGAGGAAATGCGGCTGGCGCGGGCTTTCGACCAGCATCCGCAGGCTGACCTTGCAGGCGGTCGGCGACTTCTTCGCGAGGATGTCCAGCTGCTCGGTCGCCCAGTCGCCGCCGTCGGCGCGCAGGGCGGCGAGGATCTCCTCATAATCGTCCGACGCGAACAGCCGGTCGATCGCCGGCAGCAGATCGGCGATCTTCGACGGCGGCGGCGCGACCGCTTCGCCGGCCAGCAGGCTCTCGGCCTTTTCCGGCTCGCGGCAGAGCTGCGCCTTCAGCGCATCGAGCCGTTCGGAGGGAATGTAGAAATTGGCGAGGCCGAGCGCGACGCAATCGGCTCCGTCGATCCGCGCGCCGGTCAGCGCCAGATATTGCGCGACCCGCCCACGCAGCCGGGAGAGATATCGCCCGCCCCCCACGTCCGGGAACAGGCCGATCGTCGTCTCGGGCATGGCGAACACCGTCCGCTCGGTCGCCACCCGATAGCGGCAGGGGCAGGAAATGCCGACGCCGCCACCCATGGTGATCCCGTCCATGAACACCACGCCCGGCTTGGCATAGGTGTACATGAGGTGGTTCAGCCGATATTCCTCGAAGAAGAAGGCACGGCCCGCCTCGCCATGGCCCTGCGCGCTCTTCGCGATCGTCACCACGTCGCCGCCGGCGCAGAAACCGCGTCCTTCCGCATGATCGATGATGACGAGGCGCACGGCCGTATCGTTGCGCCAGTTGAGCAGCGCGCGCGTCATCTGCCGCACCATCGCCAGGTTCAGCGCGTGCAGCGCCTTGGGCCGGTTGAGCCTGAGGCGCCCCACGCGGCCGTCGATATAGGTGAGCGTGTCGTCGGTCAGTTCCGTCACATCCCACCTCGTTCCCCGGCGGAGGCCGGGGTCCAGTCCCGAATATCACATCGCGCGATAGCGCGATCGGCGCTTCGCGCCGCCTGGACCCCGGCCTCCGCCGGGGAACGGCAACTAATCATGCACGATCCTCACATAGCTCCCCGGCGCCGCCTCGATGGCATTCTTCGGCGTGCGCGCCTTCACCTTGCCGGAGCCGTGCGCGTCGAGCCATGCCGTCCAGTGCGGCCACCAGGAGCCGTCATGGCGGGTGGCGCGGTCGAGCCAGTCCTGCGCAGTCTCCGGCCGGGCATCGTTCGTCCAATAGCCATGCTTGTTCGCCGCCGGCGGGTTGATCACCCCGGCATTGTGGCCGGAGCCGCCGAGCACGAAATGCACCGGCCCGCCGAACAATTTCGTGCCGTCGTAAACCGCTTCCCAGGCCGACACATGATCGTCCTTGAGCGCGATGATCGTGAGCGGCGTCTTCACCGCGCCGAGATCGATCGCGACATCGCCGACCTCGAAACCGCTCCCCGCCTTCAGCGCATTCTTCGCGAGCAGCCCGCGATTGTAGCTGCTGAGGAACGCCGCCGGAATGCGCGCGCCGTCCTCGAACCAGTGGAGCAGATCGGAGGGCGGGGCCGGCTTGTCGAGCAGGTAATGGTTCACCACCGACGACCAGATCAGATCGTTGGAGCGCACGGCGGCGAAGAGCTGCTGCAGCTCGGTCGAATCGATGAAGCCGCGCTTGGCGAGATGACCCTCCAGCGCGTCGAGATGCGCCTCGTGGACGAAGGCCGACCAGTCGCGCATGTCGGCGAAATCGACCATCGATCCGATCAGGGTGGCGCTGTTCACCTCGTCCGCGCGGCCCTTGGCGGCGAGCCAGGCGAGGGCGATCGCGACGAGCGTCCCGCCCAGGCAGAAGCTGAACAGATCGACCTTGTCCGCCTTCGCGGCCTTGCGGGCCGCGCCGATCGCCTCGACGATGCCGTCCCGGACATATTCCGCGACGCCCATGTCGCGGTGCCGCTCGTCTGGATTCACCCAGGAGATGACGAACACGGTGCGCCCCTGATCGACCAGCCATTTGACCAGGCTCGATTTCGGCTGGAGATCGATCATGTAATATTTGTTCACCAGCGGCGGGACGTAGAGCAGGGGCTCGGCGGCCACCTCGTCCGTCGCCGGATCGTATTGGATGAGCTGGAAGAGGTCGTTCTGGAAGACGACCGATCCCGGCGTCGCCGCCAGCGTTTCGCCGACCGTGAAATCGCTCGTCGTGCGGCGCTTCACGATGCCCTTGCCGGCCGCCACGTCCTCCAGCAGGTTGGCGAAACCGGCCGCCAGATTGGCGCCGCCCGTCTCCACCGTGCGCTGCATCACTTCGGGATTGGTCATCGCGAAATTGGTCGGCGCGACGGCGTTCAGATATTGATCGGCGAGGAAGTTCATCATCGCCGCCTTCGATCCCTCGCCGCCGGCCGCCTTCACGCTCTCGCGCAGCTGCTTCGAGGCGAGCAGATAGGCGTCGCGCAGCGCCCGGAAATAAGGCTGTTCCTCCCAGCCGGGATGGGCGAAGCGCCGGTCGCGCGGTTTCGCGTCCGACGGCGCCCTGGGCGTCAGCGCATCGGCCCAGAAGCTTGTCCATTCGCGCGCTGCGTCGAGCTGGACCTGCAACAGTTGCTCGGGCCGGACGTTCGCCGCGAATTCGGCCATGGTCTGGAAAAGCGCGAGCGGATCATAGGGCTTGGACGTCGCGAGGGGCGGCGCGCCCCGCACGGCCGCCTGCGCCGCCTCACCAAGCTGCTGCAGCGCCGCCGTCCATTGCTCGGCGATGCGCGCGGGATGGTCCGTCGTCTCCGTCACTGGCGGGTCAGCTCCCGCCCGACGATCATCCGCATCACCTGGTTGGTGCCTTCCAGGATCGAATGGACGCGCAGGTCCCGCCAGAAGCGCTCGATCGGGTAATCCTGCAGATAGCCGTAGCCGCCGTGCAGCTGAAGCGCGCGATCGACGATGGACGAGCCGCTGTCCGTGGCGAGCCTTTTGGCCATCGCCGCGAAGCGCGTCTTGTCCGGCGCATTCTCCGTCACCTTCACGGCCGCCGCATAGAGCAGCATCCGTGCCGCCTGCAAATCGGTCTCCATGTCGGCCAGCGTGAACTGGGTGTTCTGAAAATCGGCGATGGCCTGGCCGAACTGCTTGCGCTCCTTGGTGTAGGCGATCGCCTCGTCGAGGCAGCGCTGCGCCCCGCCCAGCGAACAGGCGCCGATATTGAGCCGCCCGCCGTCCAGCCCCATCATCGCGATGCGGAAGCCTTCGCCCTCTGCGCCGACCAAATTCTCCGCCGGCACGCGGACGCCGTCGAAATTGACCTGCGCGGTCGGTTGCGAATGCCAGCCGAGCTTCTTCTCGTTCGCGCCGAAGCTGACGCCCGGCATGTCCTTTTCGATGACAAGGCAGGAAATGCCCTTCGGCCCGTCCACCCCGGTGCGGACCATGCAGACATAGATCTCGTTCTCGCCGCCGCCGGAGATGAAGGCCTTGGAGCCGGTGACGACATAATGGTCGCCGTCCTTCACCGCCTTGGTCTTGAGCGCGGCGGCGTCGGAGCCGGAGCCCGGCTCGGTCAGGCAATAGGAGCCGATCCGCTCCATCGTCACCATGGACGGCAGATATTTGTCCTTCACCGTCTGGCTGCCGAACCGGTCGATCATCCACGAGGCCATGTTGTGGATCGAGATGAAGGCGCTGGTGGACGGACAGCCATAGGCCATCGCCTCCATGATCAGCGCCGCCTCCAGCCGCCCCAGCCCGATGCCGCCGGAATCCTCGGACACATAGATGGAACCGAAGCCCAATTCGGCGGCCGAACGGATCGTGTCGCGCGGGAAAATATGCTTCTCGTCCCATTCGGCGGCATAAGGCGAGATCGCATCGGCGGTGAACGCCCGCGCCATCTCCTGGATCTGGCGCTGCTCGTCGGTGAGGTCGAACTGGTTGGTCATATCGCCCCCTTAGCGTCATGCTGAACTTGATTCAGCACCCATGAACACGGCGCTGCAAGTTTTCCGGTGCGGTGTTCATGGGTTCTGACCTTCGTCAGGATGACGGATAGGAGAGGGTGATGGCGAAGGAGCCGTGCGTCTACATACTGGCGAGCCGGCGGCACGGCACAATCTACATCGGCGTGACTTCGGACTTGCTGGTACGGCTCCATCAGCATCGCGCGGGCACGTTCAAGGGCTTCACCAGCGAATATCATGTGCATCGGCTCGTTCATTTCGAGATGTTCGCCGACATGGATGCCGCCATCACGCGGGAGAAGCAGTTCAAGGCTTGGCGCCGGGCCTGGAAAATCGCGCTGATCGAGGAACACAATCCGTTCTGGGAAGACCGGGCCATTGAACTTGGGTTTCCTCCTCTGTCGCCACACCCGTCATCCCGAACTTGATTCGGGATCCATGAACACGGAGTGCGCGAGCTCACGCGCTCCGTGTTCATAGGTCCTGACTTTCGTCAGGATGACGCGGTGAACTCATCCACACCCGCGCCTCACCCCATCGTCGGAATCACGAACGCATTCTCGCCGCCCGCGCTGCCGTCCGGCCAGCGCTGCGTGACCTTCTTGTTCTTGGTCCAGAAGCGCACGCCTTCCGGGCCGTGCTGGTCGATGTCGCCGAAGCCCGAACGCTTCCAGCCGCCGAAGGTGTGATAGGCGACGGGCACCGGGATCGGCACGTTGATGCCGACCATGCCGACATTCACACGCGCGGCGAACTCGCGCGCCGCGTGGCCGTTGCGGGTGAAGATGGCGACACCGTTGCCGTAATCATGCTCGCTCGGCAGGCGCACCGCCTCTTCAAAGCTCTCGGCGCGGACCATCTGGAGCACGGGTCCGAAAATCTCCTCCTTGTAGGAGCGGAATGTCGGCTTCACATGATCGAAGAAGGTCGGGCCGACGAAGAAGCCCTTCTCATGGCCCTGCAGCGTGAAGCCCCGCCCGTCGATCACCAGCTCGCCGCCCTCGTCGGCGCACATCTGGATGTAGCTTTCCACCTTCGCCTTGTGCGCGGCGGTGACGACCGGGCCGTAATGGGCGTCGGGATCGGTGGAGACGCCGACCCGGAGCCCCTCGATCGCCGGGATCAGCTTCTCGCGCAGCGCACTGGCGGTCTTGTCGCCCACCGGCACGACGACGGGCAACGCCATGCAGCGCTCGCCCGCCGAGCCGAAGGCGGCGCCGGCCAGATCGTTCACCACCTGGTCGAGATCGGCGTCGGGCATGACGATGCCGTGATTCTTGGCGCCGCCAAAGGCCTGGACGCGCTTGTTGTTCGCGGTGCCGCGCGAATAGATATATTGCGCGATGTCGGAAGAGCCGACGAAGCTGATCGCCCGGATGTCGTCATGGTCGAGGATCGCGTCGACCATCTCCTTGTCGCCATGGACGACGTTGAGCACGCCGTCCGGCAGGCCGGCTTCCTTCATCAGCTCGGCGAGGCGGACGGGCACGCTCGGATCGCGCTCGGACGGCTTCAGGATGAACGTGTTGCCGCAGGCGATGGCGACGCCGAACATCCACATCGGGATCATCGCCGGGAAGTTGAACGGGGTGATGCCGGCGACCACGCCGAGCGGCTGGCGCATCGAATAGACGTCGATGCCGGGACCGGCGCCGATCGTATATTCGCCCTTCAGCGCGTGCGGGATGCCGCAGGCGAACTCGATCACCTCCAGCCCGCGCTGGATATCGCCCTTGGCGTCGGCGATCACCTTGCCATGCTCGGAGGCGAGCAGGAGGGCGAGATCGTCCATATTGGCTTCGACCAGCGCCTTGAAATTGAACATGACGCGGGCGCGGCGCTGCGGATTGGTCGCGGCCCAGTCGGGAAAGGCCGCGCGTGCGACCGCTACCGCCTTCTCGAGATCCGCGGCGGTGCCGAAGCGGACCTTGGCCTGCACATCGCCTTCGCTGGGATTGAAGACGTCGCCGTGGCGCTCGCCGGACGCGAAGGCGGCGCCCGCGACGAAATGATCGATGTTGCGCATGATATCCTCGTGACTCGAAAGGGCCGGATCGCCCGTGGCCCTAGCCAAGGGGCGATGGAAATGCCAGTGGGATGCCATGAAACTTGGCAGCATGAAGAGTGGCCGCGACGGGCGGCTGGTGGTGGTCTCAAACGATCTCGCCTGGTGCGCGGACGCGGCCCATATCGCGCCGACCTTGCAGGCGGCGCTCGACGATTGGGCGAATGTGGAGCCGGCCTTGCGCCTGCTCGCGACCGATCTGGCGCATGAGGCTATCCCGCGCGAACGCTTCCACGAGCGGGAGGCGGCCGCGCCGCTGCCGCGCGCCTATCAGTGGGCGGACGGCTCCGCCTATGTGAACCATGTCGAGCTGGTCAGGAAGGCGCGCGGCGCCGAGATGCCGGAGACATTCTGGACCGATCCGCTCATGTATCAGGGCGGCTCGGACGAGATGCTCGCCCCCCGCGATCCGATCCCGCTCGCCGACGAGGCCTGGGGCTGCGACCTCGAGGCGGAGATCGTCGTCGTCACCGGCGATGTGCCACAAGGCGTGTCCCGCGAAGAGGCGCTCGGCCACATCAGGCTGGTCGGCCTCGTCAACGACGTCTCCCTGCGCAATCTCATTCCCGCCGAGCTCGGGAAGGGGTTCGGTTTCGTCCAGTCCAAGCCCGCCTCCGCGCTCTCGCCCGTCTTCGTGACGCCCGATGCGTTGGGCGATGCCTGGGCGGACGGCAAGCTGCACGGCGTGCTGAAAGTCGATCTCAACGGCCAGCCCTTCGGCCGGGCCGACGCGGGCGTCGATATGACCTTCGATTTCGGCACCCTGATCGCCCACCTCGCCAAGACCCGGAACCTCGGTGCCGGCTCGATCATCGGCTCCGGCACCGTCTCCAACAAGGATGCGGACGGCGGCCCCGGCAAGCCGGTGGACCGCGGCGGCAAGGGCTATTCCTGCCTTGCCGAAATCCGCACCGTCGAAACGATCCTGGACGGCAAGCCCGCCACGCCCTTCCTCAAGGCCGGCGACAGCGTCCGCATCTGGATGGACGATGCGTCCGGCCACCCGATCTTCGGAACCATCGCGCAGGAAGTGGTTTCGGCCTGAATGGCCAGAAAGCCCAAGCCCGGCCTTCCCACCCGCGAGCAGATCCTCGACTTCATCCAGTCGTCCGACCGGACGGCGGGCAAGCGCGAGATCGCCAAGGCGTTCGGCCTGAAGGGCAATGAGAAGATCGCGCTGAAGGCGTTGCTCAAGGATATGGGCGACGAGGGCCTGATCGATGCCGGCCCCGGCCGCGCCTTCCATCGGTTCGGCGGGGTGCCGAAAGTAACGGTGCTGCGCGTCGTCGACGTGGACGATGCCGGCCGCGCCTTCGCGGTTCCGGAGCGCTGGGAGGCGGAGGAGCCGCCGCCGCGCCTGCGCGTGATGGAGCGCAAGGGGCGCGGGCCGGCGCTCGGCGTCGGCGATCGCATCCTGGCGCGCAACGAAGAGGGCCGGGACGGCGGCTGGATCGCCCATCCGATGAAGAAGCTGCTGAAGGGCAGCGAATTGCTGCTCGGCGTCATCCATCAGGAGGGCGACAAGCATTGGCTGAAGCCCGTCGAGAAAAAGGAGCGGCGCGAACTGCCCATCTCCGATCTCGGCGACGCGCAGGTGGGCGATCTGGTGCTGGCGGAGAAGACCGGACGCCCGCCGCGCCTCTCCGCCCGGGTGGACACGATCCTCGGCGATCCCTTCGCCCCGCGCAGCTTCAGCCTGATCGCGATCCACAAGCACGATATCCCGCATGTGTTTCCGGACGCCGTGCTGGCCGAGGCGGGGCAGGTGGCCAAGCAACTGCTGGGAGACCGCGAAGACCTTACCCACATCCCCATCGTCGCCATCGACCCCGCCGATGCGCGCGATCATGACGATGCGGTCTGGGCCGCGCCGGATGACGATCCCGCCAATGACGGTGGCTGGAAGGCGATCGTCGCGATCGCCGATGTCAGCTTCTACGTCCGCCCCGGCTCGGCGCTGGACCGGGAGGCGCGCAAGCGCGGCAACAGCGTCTATTTCCCCGACCGGGTCGTGCCCATGCTGCCCGAGGAGCTGAGCGCCGGCATATGTTCGCTGAAGGAAGGAGAGGACCGCGCCGCGCTCGTCTGTCACTTGCAGGTAACGAAGGCCGGCGCGCTCAAATCCTGGCGCTTCACCCGTGCCCGCGTCCGCATCGCCGCCAACATCGCCTATGAGGACGCGCAGGCGGCGATCGATGCCGAGGCGGGGCAGGAGCGGATCGAGGTCGCCTCGCCCGCCTGCTCGATGCCCGATATCGAGAGCGAAGGCCCGGTGCCCCGCGCCCTCGTCCACTCCACCCTGATTCCGCTCTGGGATTGCTGGCGCGCGCTCTACAAGGCGCGGGAGAAACGCGCTCCGCTGGAGCTGGACCTGCCCGAGCGGCGGGTGATGCTGGACGAGAAGGGCCGGATTCTTTCCGTCGCTCCGCGCGAGCGGCTCGATGCGCACAAGCTGATCGAGGATTACATGATCGCCGCCAATGTCGCGGCGGCCAAGGCGCTGGAGGCGAAGAAGGTTCCGGTCATGTACCGCGTCCACGAGCCGCCGGCGCGCGAGAAGCTGGTCGCGCTCAAGGACTATCTCGACACGTTCGGCCTCGAATTCGCGATGGGCCAGGTGATCCGCCCGGAGACGTTCAATCACATCCTGACGCGGATCGGCGACGCCGATTTCCGGCCGCAGGTGATGGAGCAGGTGCTGCGCACCCAGACCCAGGCCTATTATGCGCCGCGCAACCAGGGCCATTTCGGCCTCGCGCTCGGCTCCTACGCCCATTTCACCTCGCCGATCCGCCGCTATGCCGATCTGATCGTCCATCGCGCGCTGGTCGGCGCGTATCGGCTGGGCGAAGGCGCGCTGAGCGGCGAGGAGGCCGCGTCGATGGACGCGACGGGCGAGCTCATCTCCAATCTCGAGCGCCGCGCGATGATCGCCGAGCGCGAGACGATGGACCGCTATGTCGCCGCCTATCTCGCCGATCATGTCGGGCAGGTGCTGCAATGCCGGATCACCGGCGTGCAGCCCTTCGGCTTCTTCGCGACGGTCGAGGAGCTGGGCGGCGACGGCCTGGTCCCGGCGGCTCTGCTCGGCAACGAATATTTCCGCTACGACGAGTCCAGCCACAGCCTGATCGGCGAGAATAGCGGCGAGACGTTTACGATGGGGCAGCGCCTGCCGCTGCGCCTCGCCGAAGCCGATCCGGTCAGCGGCAATCTGCGCTTCGAGCTGCCCGACGGCCCGCGCGGCGGGAAAGGCCGGGCGCCTCGGGGGCCGCGCGGACCCCGCCGCGACAAGGCCGGTCATGTGATCGGCAAGCGTGGCCGCCCCGGAAACATCCGTCATCAGGGACGCCGGCGCTAAGGCGACATTTTCCCGCCTTTTTTGTCGGGCAGCCATCCGCCATGCGTCTCCTCTGGCTCGGCTGCCTGGCCCTTCTCTCCCTTTCCCGGCCCGCCTTCGCCGCCGACCTCGTCGTGCGCGCGGCCGACGGCTATCTGATCGATACGACGATCAACGGCCAGCCGGTCCGGCTCAGGGTCGATCCCGAGACGTCCGGCTATATCGTCCTCAACGCCGCGACGGCGGAGCGGCTCGGCCTGCGCCGCACGATGATCGGTTCACAGACGCGGATCGGGCCGGTGCGGCTAACGGGCGCGTCCCGGGTCGCGGAGCTGTCGATCGGCGAGTGGACGGGGCGCCGCCGGATGGTCTGGCTCGATCGCGAGGCCGTCGAGGGCGCGGATGGGCTGATCGGCCCGGCCGACATGCATTATGACCGGGTGACGTTCGAGATCGCGCCGCCCCGGCCCGGCGAACGCACCGTGGAGCTGCCGCTGGAATGGGAACGCAGCTTCGGCCTCTTCCATCCGCTGCAAATCGGCGACCAGATCGTGCGCGTCCAATTCTCGACCAGCAAGCCGGCGACACTGGCCACGGCGGGCGCTGGCGCGCATCTCGCCGCGCAGCTCGATGGCACCTGGACCGGCGAGGCGCGTGATGCCGTGATCGAGTTCGGTGTCGTCCGCCCCGTCCGACCGCTGCGTTTCGGCCGGCCGCTGGAGATCGCCGCGCTCGGCATCGGCGGCGTGCTGGTCCGCACCGGCGACAATCGCGGCGATCTCAGCCTGCCGCCCGATCCGGACGCCGATCCGGACGAAGTCGTGGTGACTGCGGGCAGCCGTCAGCGCGCGCTGTTCACGGTGCATGTCGGGCTCGATCGGCTGCTGGATTGCAGCCGCATGATATGGGATAGTGGCGCCCGGCGGATGACGTTCAGTTGCGGCGGAGAGCGTTAGGCGGATTCGATCCCGCCCGGCTCGTCTGCTTCGCAAACGCACTGTTCCGCAGGGCAGTGATGTGGGGAGGGGGCCTCATGAAGACGCTGTTTCGCTGGCTGGGCTACGCACTGGCCGGGCTGCTGGTGCTCGCGCTCTGTTTCATTGCCTGGGTGTGGTTCGCCTCCGCGCAGATATTGGGTGCGCGCCATGAGGCGGCGACCGAAAGCCTCGCCGCGCCCACGCCCGCCCAGCTTGCCGATGCCGGGCGGCAGGCGCGGATCCTCGGCTGCGTGAATTGCCATGGCGAGGGGCTGCGCGGCCGGATGATGGCCGATGTGCCGAACGTGGTGCAGCTCTGGGCGCCCAATCTCAACGAGCTGGCGGCGCGGGTCAGCGATCAGCAGCTCGCCCAGGCGATCCGCCAGGGGATCGGCGCCGACGGGCGGGCTTTGTTCGATATGCCCTCCGAAGTCTATGCGCGCCTCACCGATCAGGAGGTCGCGGCGCTGATCGCTTATATCCGCTCGGTGCCGCGTGCGGGGGAAGCGGTATCGCCGCTCGTATGGGGCCCGATCGGGCGGTTCGCGTTGGCGAGCGGCGGTATGCGCCCCGCAATGGCGATGATGGAGGATTTCCGCGTGCGCCAGCCGTTCGATCTCGGCGCCGAACATGCCGCGGGGCGACGCCTCACCGCGATCCAATGCGCGGGCTGCCACGGTCCGGACCTGCGCGGCGACGAGCCGATACCCGGGCTCATCGCGCCCGATCTCACCATCGCCGGCGCCTACGATCTCGACCGGTTCCGTACCTTGATGCGCACCGGCGTGGCGCCGCATGGCCGCGATCTCGGCCTGATGCGGGAAATCGCGCTGAGCGACACGTCGAACTATACGGACGAAGAGGTGGCCGCGATCCACGCTTACCTGGTCGCGCGGGCGCAACGCCTGGCGCAATGAAGGGATAGTCAAAGACCGTTGACCGCCACGCTCCTGTGTCTTACCCAATCAACACAGCGTTGGGAGGGTGTGGCATGCGCATGAGATGGTTCGCGGCTGTCCTGGCCATTGGCCTGCTTGCCGGTGCGCCGGCGACCGCCCAGACGCCGGCGGCGCCTGCCGAAGCTGCGGCTGGCCTGCGGATCGAGACCCAATATTACACCCTGCCGAACGGGCTGAGGGTGGTGCTGTCGCGCGACGCCAATGTGCCGACCGCGACGGTCGCGGTCTATTACGGGATCGGCTTCCGGATCGAGCCGCGCGACCGCACCGGTTTCGCCCATCTGTTCGAGCATCTGATGTTCATGGGCTCGGCCAATGTGCCACGCGGCCAGTTCGATCGGCTGATGTACAATGCCGGCGGCATCAACAACGGTTCGACCCGCTTCGATTTCACCAATTATTACGAGGTCGTGCCCGCCAACGCGCTTGAGCTGGTATTGTGGATGGAGGGCGACAGGATGGCCCGCCCGGTCATCGATCAGGAGGTGCTGACCAGCCAGCAGGGCGTCGTCGCCAACGAGGTCCGGGTGAACGTCCTCAATCAGCCTTATGGCGGCTGGCCGTGGATCGATCTGCCGATGCTCGCCAACCAGAACTGGTACAACAGCCACAATTTCTACGGCGAGCTCGCGGATCTGGAGGCCGCGACGGTTGAGGACGCGATCGGCTTCTTCAACAGCTATTACCGGCCCAACAATGCCGTGCTCGTCGTCGCCGGCGACATCGATTATGCCGAAACGCGGGCGATGATCGATCGCTTCTTCGGCCCGATCCCGCGCGGCGAGCCGGTCGCTCTGCCCGACATTCGCGAGCCCCGGCAGACGCAGGAGCGCTCGCGCGTCCGGCGCGATCCGCTGGCGCCCCGCCCGGCTTATTCGGTGGGCTATCACATCCCCGATCGCGGCACCCCCGAATGGTATGCGATGGGCCTGATCGACCAGATCCTCCTGCAGGGCGAGGACAGCCGGCTGCATCGCAAGCTCGTCCAGGAAACCGGCATCGCCGGCAGCGTGTTCGGCGGCATCAACATGCTCGGCAACATGTTCAATTATAATGGGCCGATGCTCTGGTCGGTCGCCTTCGTCCACGATCCGGATCAGAGCCGGGAGACGATCCAGCGCGCGATGGACGAGGTGATCGAGGATCTGCGCACCCGGCCGGTAAGCGCCGAGGAGCTGACCCGCGCCCGCACCAAGATCCGCTCCTTCCTCTACGATCAGGTCAATTCCGGCACCCGGTTTGGGCTGGTCGATCTGCTCGCCTCCTATGCGCTGTTCGATAACGATCCCGCCGCGGTGAACGCGATCGAAGCGGGCTTCGCCGCGGTCACGCCCGAGCTGATCCAGCGCACGGCGCGGGAATATCTGCGCCCCACCAATCGATCGGTGCTGCTCGTCGAGCCGGGCGCCGCCCAGCAAGGAGCGCAACAATGATCCGCCGGACGATCGCCGCGCTGGCGGCTCTCCTCCTCGTCGCGCCTGTCACGCTCTCCGCCCAGAGCTATCCGCCGCAGCCCGATCCCGGCGCCACCCGGGCGTTCCGGTTGCCGCAGACGCAGTCCTTCACCTTGCCCAACGGCCTCGAGGTCACGCTCGTCCCTTATGGCGTCGCGCCGAAGACGGTGATCAGCCTGCAGATCGACGCCGGCAACCTCAACGAGGGCAATCAAGTGGCGCTCGCCGATCTGGCGGGCGAGATGCTGCGCGAGGGCGCCGCCGGCCGCAGCTCCGAGCAGATCGCCGTCGCCGCCGCCGGCATGGGCGATCAGCTCGCCATCAATGTCGGCCAGGATGCGACCACGTTGCAGCTCAATATCCTGAGCGAGCATGTCGCCGATGCGGTCCAGCTCATCGCCGATGTCGCCACGCGCCCCGATCTCCCGGCCGGCGAGTTCGATCGGGTGCGCCAGAATCTGGCCCGCTCGATCGCCGTGGCGCGTTCCCAGCCGCAGCCCGTGGCCGAAGCGGTGCTCGCCCGGGCCTATTATGGCGATCACCCTTATGGACGCGTGCTGCCGGCCGAAGAGCAGCTCGCCGCCTATACGATCGACGATGTGCGCCGCTTCCATCGCGACAATTTCGGCGCGCGGCGCGCCCGGCTCTATGTCGCCGGGCGGTTCGACGCCGCTGCGGTCCGCGGGGCGATCGAACAGGCATTTAGCGGATGGGCCGCCGGGGCGGAGCCGCTGCGCCTGCCGCCGGCGCCGCGGACGGGGCCGCAAGTGCTGCTGGTCGATCGGCCCGGCGCGCCGCAATCCACGCTGCGCATCGCCTTCCCCGCGCCCGCGCCGGGCACGGAGGGCGATGTCGACATGCAGGTGATGAACGCGCTGCTCGCCGGCGCCTTCACCTCGCGCATCACCCAGAATATCCGTGAGGACAAAGGCTATACCTATTCGCCGGGCGCGAGCGTGAGCCGCCATCCGGGCGAGGCCCGCTGGACCTTCCAGGCGGACGTCACCACCGCCGATACGGGCGCCGCTTTGCGAGAGGTCTTTGCCGAAATCCGCCGGCTCCAGACCGAAGCGCCGCCAGTGGAAGAAGCGCGCGGCATGGGCACCTGGCTGGCCGGTGGCTTCATCCTCGCCAATGCCAGCCCCGCCGGCCTCATCCAGAGCCTCGCCAGCCGTGATCTGTACGGTCTGCCGGCCAACTGGCTCGACACCTATGTCCCCGCCGTCCTCGCCGTCGATGCGGCGCGGATTAGCGCGGCGGCGACGCGGCGCCTGCCGCTCGATCGGATGACGATCGTGGTGGTCGGCGATCTCGGCGCGGTGCGCCCGCAGCTCGAGGCGCTGCCCGAGCTGCGCGATGCCGGCATGCGGGTCGCCGATCCGATCTAGGGTTGGTGCCTTGGGGGAACGCGGCGCCGGGTCGTGCGTAGCCTGTGCATGACCCAAAGCCGCACCATCGCCGTTCTCGTCGGCAGCCTCCGCAAGGATTCGTTCAACCGCAGGATCGCGCGGGAGCTGGCCCGGCTCGCCCCCACGCAGCTGAAGCTGGAGATCGTCGAGATCGGCGATCTGCCCCATTACAACCAGGACCTCGACCCCGACGACCCGCCGGCGGCGTGGCAGGAATTCCGCGATCAGGTTCGGCCGGCCGACGGGGTGCTGTTCGTCACGCCCGAATATAACCGCTCCATCCCCGGCGTGCTCAAGAACGCAATCGACGTCGGCTCGCGTCCCTATGGCAAGTCGGTCTTCGCGAAGAAGCCCGGCGGGATCGTCAGCGCGACGCCGGGGCCCTTGGGCGCGTTCGGCGCCAATCATCACCTGCGCCAGTCCTGCGTCTTTCTCGACATCCCGCTGATGCAGCAGCCGGAGGCCTATCTCGGCAATGTCGGCGATTGGTTCGACGAGAATGGAGCGCTCAAGGACGGCAAGGCGGTCAAGCTCCTGACCGGCTTCATCGCCGCTTATGCGGACTGGGTGGAGAAGATCCTGCGCGGCCCGGGCGAGCTCGCCGACGACGCGGCAAGCTGAGCTTTTGACCGGGGCTTGGAATGTAGGAATTGCTCTGTCAGGCTCGCCTCGACTCGGAGCGCGCCATGATCTTCGCCCTTTCGCCTCGTCTCAGTCTTTCGTTGCAGCCTGAAAATGCTTGCGGGGAAGGGATTCATCCCCGACGGGGCGTCAGGTTCGTCAACTTCCGCGGCGCGAAACGCCGTCGATCTAGGTTACAGCTTCGGCAGGGTCACGCCCTTCTGGCCCATATATTTGCCGGCGCGGTCGGCATAGCTGGTCTCGCACGGCTCGTTGCCCTGCAAAAACAGGAACTGGCAGGCGCCTTCGTTCGCGTAGATTTTGGCGGGCAGCGGCGTCGTGTTGCTGAATTCCAGCGTCACATGGCCTTCCCAGCCCGGCTCCAGCGGCGTCACGTTCACGATGATGCCGCAACGCGCATAGGTGCTCTTGCCGAGGCAGATGACCAGCACATCGCGCGGCACCCGGAAATACTCCACCGTGCGGGCAAGCGCGAAACTGTTCGGCGGGATGATGCAGCAATCGGTCTTGCGGTCGACGAAGCTGTTGGCCGCGAAATCCTTGGGATCGACGACGGCGCTGTCGACATTGGTGAAGATCTTGAACTCGTCCGCCACGCGCGCGTCATAGCCGTAGGAGGACAGGCCGTAGCTGATGCAGCCCTCGCGCCGCTGCGATTCAACGAAGGGCTCGATCATGCCGTGCGCATTCGCCTGTGCGCGAATCCAGCGATCGGAGAGGATGGACATCTAGGCGGGGCCCCGAATCAAACGGGGGAGCGGGCGGCGGGTCATGCCGCGTTGGATGCGTGGTGGCCCCCGTGCGAGTCAACCGCCGTCGTCGATGCTTTGATGTGCAGCACGCAGATCAGGGTGAAGAGCCGCCGGGCGGTGTCGAAATCCATCTCGACCTGGCCCTTCAGCCGTTCGACGAGCAGGGCCGCCGCCTCGTTGTGGAGGCCGCGCCGTGCCATGTCGATCGCCTCCATGCCGCGCGGGCTGTCGGAACGGACCGCCCGGAAATAGGATTCGCAGATCTGGAAATAGTCGCGGATAGGGCGGCGGAAACGGGCGAGGCCGATGCGGATCGTCTCCAGCGGCGCGCCGGCCTCGTCGTTCAGCTCGATCGCCAGCCGCCCTTCCTCGACGCGCAGCATCACGCGGAACGGGCCCTGCTGCCCATCCACATCGAAATGATTCGCCTCGAGCAGATCGAAGATCGCGATCCGCCGTTCCTGCTCGATATCCGCGCTGCGCCGCAGGATCGATCGCTCGTCCAGCTCGATGGCGATGATGCGCGGGCTGCCCATCCGTCTTCGTTAGCGGGCGCAGCAAAAACGCGCCAGTCCGATACGCTCATCGTCATGCTGAACTTGTTTCAGCATCCATGAACACCGCGCTGGATCAAGCGCGCGATTCGTGTTCATGGATCCCGGATCAAGTCCGGGATGACGGCATGGGGATGGATTCCGTGTTTTTTTCAAATGGCTTGGCTCTCCATCCACAGTTCGACCAACGATAAGATTTGCGTTCGTCTCTATTCCTCATGGCCGGTTGGCCTTAGGGTCGCCGTCATGGCCCAGCCCAATTTCAATCTCGTCGAATCCGAGCCCGCGACCCAATCGCTTCCCCACAATGTCGAGGCCGAGGCGGCGTTGCTCGGCGCGCTGATGATCGACAATAGGCTGGCCGAGGATATCCAGATCCGTCTCCGGCCCGAGCATTTTTTCGAGCCGCTCCACGCGCGCATCTACGATCAGATATTGCGCCTGCTCGACAAGAACATGATCGCCAGCCCCGTCACCCTGCGCCCGCTGTTCGAGGCGGACGAGCAGATGAAGGAGCTGGGCGGCCCGGCCTATCTCGCCCAGCTCACCGGCTCGGGCTCGGCCACCGTGATCGGCGCGCGCGATTTCGCCGACCAGATCTACGATCTCGCGCTGCTGCGCGCCCTGGTCGGCGTCGGGCGCGAGATGGTGGAGCAGGCGCTCGACACGTCGGACGATGTCGATCCCAAGGGCCAGATCGAGCAGGCCGAGGCGGCGCTTTACCGGGTGGCCGAGGAAGGCGGCGGCGAAGGCTCGGTGAAGAGCTTCGCGGCGGCGACCCGCATGGCCGTCCAGATGGCGGAAAAGGCGCTCAATTCCGGCGGTGGGCTGTCCGGTCTCACCACCGGCCTGGAGACGGTCAATGCCAAGACCGGCGGCCTGCACGGCTCCGATCTCGTCATCCTCGCCGGCCGCCCGGGCATGGGCAAGACGGCGCTCGCCACCAACATCGCCTTCAACACGGCGCGGCGCTGGCTGCAGGACGAGGAGGATGGAATCGATCCGGCCAAGCGCGCCGGCGCCGGCGTCGCCTTCTTCAGCCTCGAAATGTCGGCCGACCAGCTCGCCACGCGCGTCCTCGCCGAAAATAGCGGGATCAGCTCCGAGGCGCTCCGCATGGGCAAGATCAGCCAGCACGACTTCCGCAATCTCGCCCGCGCCGCGGCCGAGCTGGAGACGCTGCCGCTCTATATCGACGACACGCCCGGCCTCACCATCGCGGCGCTGCGCACCCGCGCCCGGCGGATGAAGCGGCAGAAGGGGATCGGCCTCGTCATCGTCGATTATCTCCAGCTCCTCCAGGGCACGGGGCGGGGTGGCAACGACAATCGCGTGCAGGAAATCTCCGAAATCTCGCGCGGCCTGAAGACGCTCGCCAAGGAGCTAAGCGTGCCGGTGCTGGCCCTCTCCCAGCTCAGCCGCGCTGTCGAGCAGCGCGAGGACAAGCGCCCACAGCTCTCGGACCTGCGCGAATCCGGCTCGATCGAGCAGGACGCCGACATGGTCTGGTTCGTCTATCGCGAGGAATATTATGTCGCCGCGCGCGAGCCCAAGCGGCCCATGGAAGGCGACGATTCCAAGGTCTGGGAAGCGCATGAGGAATGGCAGCGCGACATGCAGCGCGTCTATCAGATGGCCGAGATGATCGTCGCCAAGCAGCGTCACGGCGCCACCGGCAAGGTGAAGCTGAAATTCGATGCGAAGATCACCCGCTTCTCGGATCACATCGAGGCGGATCATCTGCCGGAGATACGCGGCTGAAGCCCTTGCTCGTCACCCCGGCGAAGGCCGGGGCCCAGTCCTGGCAAGAATTTTGTTCATAGAGGCTCTGGATACCGGCCTTCGCCGGCATGACGAACGGTGAAGATCGAGTGACTTATTTCCCGCTATCCGCCAGCCCGGTGCTGATCGTGGCCCGCGCCGCCTCGGCTTCGGAGCTCGTCACCGGATAGGCGCAATAATCGGCGGCATACCAGGCGCTGGGGCGGTGATTGCCGCTGAGGCCGAGGCCGCCGAACGGGGCGGTCGAGGGCGCGCCGTTGGTCGGGTTGTTCCAGTTGATCACGCCGGCCCGGACATTGGCCCAGAAACGGTCGTAGAGATCGGGCGCGCCGCCCACCAGGCTGGCCGACAGGCCATAACGGGTCGCATTGGCTTCGGCGATGGCGGCGTCGAAATCGTCGACCCGGATCACCTGCAGGACGGGGCCGAACAATTCGGCATCCGGGCGCTGGTCGACATCGGTGACGTCGATCAGCGCCGGGGTGAGGAAGGGCTTGTCGGCATGCGGGCGATCGAGCCGCCGGATCGCCTTGCCGCCTTTCCCGAGCAGATCGAGGAACGCGCCCTGCAGGCCGTCCGCCGCGTCATTGTCGATCACCGGGCCCATGAAAGGGGCCGGATTGGCGTGCGGGTGGTCGACGATCAGCCGGTCGATCAGCTTGGTGATCGCCTCGATCAGCTCCTGGTGGTCGCCGTCGCGCAGGATCAGCCGGCGCGCGCCCGTGCAGCGTTGGCCGGCGGAGAGGAAGGCGGATTGCACCGCGATCGTCGCGGCGGCCTGGATGTCCTTCGCGTCCCACACGACCAGCGGATTGTTGCCGCCCATTTCCAGCGCCAGGATCTTGCCCGGCGTTTCGGCGAACTGGCGCGCCAGCGCGCCGCCGGCCCGCGCCGATCCGGTGAAGAGCAGGCCGTCCAGCCCGGGATGCGCCGCCAGTGCCTTGCCGGTCTCCGGCCCGCCCTGGACGAGGCGCACCACGCCTTCGGGTACCCCCGCTTCGTGATAGAGCGCGGCGAGATATTCGCCGGTCGCCGGCGTCTTCTCGCTCGGCTTGAAGACGACCGCATTGCCCGCCAGCAGCGCCGGGACGATATGGCCGTTGGGTAGGTGCGCGGGGAAATTGTACGGTCCCAGCACGGCGAGCACGCCATGCGGCTTGTGGCGGACGGAAACGCGCGCGCCCATCGCGCCTTCCAGCCGGCGCTGCGCGGTGCGTTCGGCATAGGCCGACACCGAGATGTCGACCTTCTTGATGACGATCTCGACCTCGCTGCGTGCTTCCCAGAGCGGCTTTCCGGTCTCGCGGGCGATTCTGTCGGCGAACGGCTCCAGCTTGGCGCGCACCACATTGGCGAAGCGGCGCAGCGTCTCGACGCGGTAGGCGAAGGGCCTGGCCGCCCATCCCGCCCAGGCGGCGCGCGCGACGGCGACTTCCGCATCGACGTCGCCGGCCTCCCCGGTCCAGAGAATCGTGCCGGTGGCGGGTTCTGTCGATGTGAGGCTGGCCATGCGCGCCTTACATGCCGAGATGCGCGGATTTTTCAAGCATTTGCGGATGCGGCGCCCGCCGGCTCATCAGCGTGCCGGGAGGGACGGCACGTTCTGGCCGCCGGCGGCACGCGCGCAATCGAGCAGCCGGCGCATGGCGTGTTCGCTGTTGTCCAGCGGAATGCGGGCGAGCAGCCGGTCATCGCGGTAGAAGTTGAGGCTGGGCGCATCGGCGAAATCGTTCAGCATCGGCACGATCGCATCCGTGCTGAACGGCAAGGTGACAACGCCTCTTTTCTCATCGCCCGGCTCGCCCTCGTCCGGGAAAGTGGAGCCGTTGAGGCCGACCCAGTCGCCGGCCGATCCGGCGAACTGGACGCGATAGCCTCCGACATCTTCCTCGCGCACCATCCAGGACCGATCGGAAAACAGCAGCAGCAGCGGGTCGCCGCCCTTGCTTGTCCGGTAGAAGATGGTGACGGCAGTGTTCGTGATTTCGGAAAAGGTGAAGCAGCCGTCCGAACGACGGATCACGGACCAGCCCGGAATGCTGTTGTCGAAGGTCGTGAAGGACGTCTCCTCCTGCATCGCGGCAGCGGCCAGAGCCACGCCGGCCATCATCTCGAACAGCATGTTTCCCCCTCCATTTGCCGGGAGACCATCACATTGCCGCCCCCGGCTGGCAAGGCGTGTTGCAGGCCCGATAAGCCTCACCCATCCGGCGGATCGCGTCGATCTTGGCGTATAGCGCCAACCAGTCGTCCGCTTCATCGATCCGGGCCCAGATCGCCTCGACTTCGTCGATGTGCATGGCGCAGTGCTCCGCGCCGGACCAGTAATCGTGGCCGGTCGCGCCGGGCAGCGGCCGATGGCGCGCCATCAGCGCCCGCAGCTCCGTGAAATCGTCATAAGCGGGCAGGGGATTGCGTGGCGCCCCGCCCCGCCAGTCGAAGAAGAAGCGGTCGATCGTCACGGTCCGCCGTCCCAGCGCCTCCTCGATCGCCGCGACCAGCTTCATGTCCTCGCCCAGGTCGCCCGCCGCGATGCCGAGCCGGGCGAAGACCGCGTCGCGCAGCCCCTCCTGGAACAGGCGCGGAAACGCCTCCAGCTCGGCGGTCAGCACGTCTGCTTCCGCGACGCCGCGCAAGGCGATGGCGAGCTGGACCAGATCCCAGTGGATCGCCTCGGGCTGGCGGCCGAACGCATAGAGCCCGGCATGGTCGAAATAAGCCGCGGTAAAATGCGGTTCCCAATAGGGCGTCCAGCGCCACGGGCCGTAGTCGAAGCTCTCGGCGGTAACGTTGATATTGTCGGAATTGAGCACGCCGTGGACGAAGCCGGCGGCGACATAGCTCCCCGCCAGCCGCGCCGCGCCGCGCACGACATGGCGCAGCAACAGGACCGCGTCACCCTCTCCGTCATTGCGAGCGGAGCGAAGCAATCCAGCATCGGCCGCCGATCCAGTCTGGATTGCTTCGTCGCTGCGCTCCTCGCAATGACGAGGCTCGGAGAAAAAGTGGCGCAGGCAATACTCCGCCAGCTTCCCGATATTCGCCGTCTCGCCGATCGTCGCCAGCCGCTGGAAGGTGCCGATCCGGATATGTCCATGGCTGAGCCGCACGAGCACGGCGCCGCGCGTGGGGGAGGGCTCGTCATTGCGCTCCAGCGCCTCGCCGGTCTCGATCAGCGAGAAGCTCTTGCTGGTCTCGACCCCCAGCGCCTCCAGCATCTCGGTCGCCAGGATTTCGCGCACCCCGCCCTTCAGCGTCAGCCGCCCGTCGCCGAAGCGGCTATAGGGCGTCTGCCCCGATCCCTTGGTGCCGAGATCGAGCAGCCGCCCGTTCCCGTCCCGCAGCTGCGCGAACAGGAAGCCCCGCCCGTCGCCGATGTCCGGATTGTACACGCGGAACTGGTGGCCATGATAGCGCAGCGCCAGCGGCTCGGGCAGATTGCCCGGCAGCGCTTCGAACCGGCCGAAATGGGCGATCCATTCGGCGTCGCTCAATCCCGCCAGCCCCACCGAGCCCGCCCAGCGATCGTTGCGAAACCTGAGGATCGCCTGCGGAAACGCCGCCGCGCGGACGGCATCGTAATGGTCCCCGCCCAGTTCCAGGATCGCGGTTTCGGGCCGATACGCGCCGGGTTGCGGAAGCGTGGTCATCGGTGGATACGGGGCGGGGTTTGCAAGGGGTATCGCATGGCGGGTTGGTCCGATGGCTATTGGTGGTCGAACGATGGCCTTCGGCTTCACTATCGCGACTATGCCGGCGATGCGAGCCGTCCGCCGATCATCTGCATTCCAGGCCTCACCCGCAACGCGCGCGATTTCGAAGGGGTGGCGGAGCGCCTCGCCGGCGATTGGCGGCTGATCTGCGTCGATCTGCGCGGGCGCGGCGAGAGCGGCTATGCCAAGGATGCGTTGAGCTATGTGCCGCTCACCTATCTCCAGGATCTCGAGGCGCTGGTCGCCGAGCTGAAGCTGGAGCGTTTCGTCCTGTTCGGCACGTCGCTGGGCGGGATCATGTCGATGCTGCTGGCGATGGGCGGGGCGGAGCGGATCGCCGGCGCGCTCATCAACGATATCGGCCCGGAGCTGGAAACGCGCGGGCTGGAGCATATCCGCTCCTATGTCGGCCGGCCGCAGAACTGGCCGACCTGGATGCACGCCGCGCGCGCCATCGCCGAGGCGCAGAATGATCGCTATCCGAACTGGGACATCGATCAGTGGCTGGTTTACGCCAAGCGCGTCGCCAAGCTCGGCCAGAACGGGCGGATCGTCTATGATTACGACATGCGCCTGGCGGAGCCGTTCAAGGTGCCGGGCGGCGAGGTCGGCGTCGATCTGTGGCCCGCCTTCCGCGCGCTCGCCGGGCGCCCCCTCACCCTGCTGCGCGGCGAGCTGACCGATCTGCTCAGCCTGGCGACGGTCGCGCGCATGCAGACCGAAAATCCGGAGCTGGAGGTCGTCACCGTCCCCGGCGTCGGCCACGCCCCGACGTTGGACGAGCCCGAATCCGTCGCCGCGATCGACGCCCTGCTGGCGCGGATATCGGGATAAGACCCACCCTGTCATTGCGAGCGTAGCGAAGCAATCCAGTGCGGCTGGATTGCTTCGTCGCTGACGCTCCTCGCAATGACGGAAAAACTGAAGCCCCGAGCCGGGTTACAGCCCCAGCCGGAACGCCAGGAAGCCCGCCACGTCATTGCCGTCGTCGCGGCTGATCGAAGTCGATCCCTGCACCTGCAGGCTCACCCGCTCGCCCAGGCTGAAATTCACGCCCGCCGTGATCCGCCCGTACATGTCGTCGGACCGCTCCGGCAGCACCCAGCGGTTGACGATCTCCGGCGCGGCGGTGAGCGAATAGAGGAGAGTGCGCCCGTCGCCGTCGAACTCGCGCTCCACGGTCGCCGCCGCATAGGGCCGCACCGCGAGCCCGCCCATGTCGAGTTCGCCTCGCGCCTCCAGGCCGAGGCTGCCGACCAGGCTCTTGAGGCCCTGCTCGCGCACTTCGAGGGTCAGCGCCGCATCGCCCGTCTCGCGATAGCCGTCCAGGTCGGCCTCGGCATATTGCAGGCCGATCACCGGGCCGACGCGCCAGCCGCCAAGGCCGAACAGATAGCCCGCCCGCGCGCCGGCGGTGACGACATTGCCGCCCGGCTCGGCGGCGATCGTGTCGATCACGGCGTCGCGGGTGATGTCGTAATCGAGCCAGCCATAGCCGCCATGGGCCTGGACGAAGGCGCCGCCGCTCGCCCAGCCGCCATAGAGGCCGATCTGCCAGGCGCGCGCCTCGGCTCGGCCGCTGCCCGTGTCCATGTCGGCCTCGGACCGGGAATAGTTGACCGCCGCGCCGAAGATCGCGCCCGCGCCCGTGTCATATTCCGCGCCCAAAGTGCCGCCGAACGTGTCCATCGAATAGCCGAGCCGCATCATCCCCGGATCGCGGGTCAGCCCGGCCGTGTTGCCGCTGGCATAGAGGTTGAGCCCGCGCTCCGATGCCGCGCCGAAGCGGCTGTGCGACAGGTCCATCCGCCCCTGAAGCGTCGATCCGAATGCGTTGGCGGCGAGCAGGCCGAGATCGGCCGGCGCCTCCAGGTGCAGCGGCGCCTCGAGCTGACGCAGGGCATAGCGCCCGACGATCGCGAAGCCGGCCGAGGTCAGGTGGACCTGGTCGACATAGAAGAGATAGCGGTCGAGCAATTCCGGATTGGTGGTGACGCAGGCGACCGGACAGGCGCCCGCGCTCTGCAATCCGAAGGCGCCGAGATTGGCCGCCACCTTGTCGCCGATCAGGTTGAGATCGAGATAGTTCACGATCACGCCCTGATTGGCGAGATTGCCGAGCTGGGTGCGCATGCCGGCGTTGAACGCGCTGGAAAAGGCGGTGCCCGGCGCCGCGGCGGGGGTTCCGGCCACTTCCGGCAGCCGCCCGACGTCGCCGGCCAGGAAGGTGATGTTGCGTGCCCCGGCATTGACCAGGGCGTTGAGCCCCGCCGTCGCCTCCGCCACGCTGATCGACGCCGCCGCCGGCGCGCCGGCCACGGTGCCGCCATTCTGCCGATAATAGCGCGCGTCGTTGCCGCCGATCGAGATGACCAGCAAATCGTCCGGCGCGAAGCGGCCGTTGGTGCGGGGGAAGGCGGCCGGCCCGCCGCCGGCCAGATAGGATTGCCATTCGGCGACGAAGCCCGGAATGCCCGGTCCGTTGATATTGTCGAAGCCGCTATTGCCCGGCCCGGTGAAGGCGCCGCCGATCGCGAAATTGTCGATGGAAACGTTCAGCCCCTGGCCCATCGTGTCGACGAAATTGGTGCCGTTGCTGAAGCGGCCGCGCGGATAGACGGCTGGCGGCGCGATGCCGAGCAGCTGGAAGAGATTGCCGTCGTCGGCATAGGAATCGCCGAAGGCGACGATCTTGCCGACGCGCTGGGCGGAGGCCGGCGCGGCCAGGCTCGTGGCGGCCGCCATCGCCGCGCCCGCGCACAGCATTGCCCTGGTGAACTTGGTCATGTCAGGCCTCCCCTCAATCTTATACATTCTTGTCAGTAGGGGATGCGCCCAAAGTTTCCGGCTGGCAAGAGTCGCGCGCCGCCCAGTCGCCGAACGTCAACGGCTTGTCACTGAAAAGCCTCATCTTTCCCTTTTTCGTCGCACGCCCGAAACAGATCGGCTCCGTCCCCTTGCGGGAAGCCGCGCGCTTCACCCCAATTCGCATCCCAAGGCTGGGAGGGCGCTCAATTGTTGCGCGAAAATGTGCGGGGATCGCCCGAATTCGGGCAAGCGGACGGCGCGGTGATGGCCGCCGATCTCGCCCGGGGGCTCACCTTTCTGCGCGCCAGCAACATGCAGGTGATGCGCCTCCAGCTCGCCATGGAGCGGGAAGACCGGCGCGGAATCATGGCGGCGATCGACGAGTTGGTCGGCCTCGACCGCGAGCTCGCCCGCTTCATCGAAACCATCCCCGATCCGGAGCTGGACGGGATCGGCCGCGAGATCGAGGCGCAGAAGCACGATCTGATGGAGCAGCGCGTCGTGCTGGCGCGCGGCAAGCTCGGCCCCGCCCTGCGCCCGGTGCCGGATGCGTCCGCGCCGATGCCCGCCCCGGAACCGGAATTGCTGCTCAGCGCCGTCGCCCCCGCCGCGCATGCCGCGCCGGTCGAAGCGCCGCGCCCGCCTCGCCGCCGTCGATCCCGGCGCTGGCCGTGGGCGCTTGCCGTCCTGCTTGTCCTGGCGCTGGCTGGAGCCGTCGCCGCCTATCTGATGTTCGGCGCGCAATGGGGTTTGGATGCCCGGCTCGCCGTCTTGCTGGAGAGTGTGAGATGAACGTCCATGCCGGTCAGGTCCGCGAGTCCGAGACGATGGCCCGCGCCGACGCCTTCGCCGCGTTCGAGGCGATCCCCTCGCTCGACGCCCATGGCGAGGTCGCCCGGCTGATCCTCGCCGAAGTCTCGATGCTCACCCGCAAATATCGCTGCGCCCGCCGCCACGACGTCCCCCACATCGCCGAACTCACCGGCCTGCTCGACGTCCTCTGGCAGGAAGTCGACGAACTGGAAGCCCAGCCGGACAGGATGCCGCATCAGGTGTGATGAGGGCGACGACTGAGTGTCCGTTATGGGTAGGAAGCGGACGTTGGCTGGACATCAAAGCACAAGCTTGTCAGATTCCCGTGTCTATGAGGCATGAGCCAATCGCAGAAGTTCGAATCGACGAATTAGGCCGCCTTTTCGTAAGATCGACTAAGACCACTTTCGACAAAATCTACCGAGCAGCGATGGGTGTGGACTGGGACAAGGAGGCGTCCGCTATCTTTAGCCCTGCACCGCGCGATTGGAGCCATTCGCGGTGGTTTGAGCAGATACTTGCGGCTGCTGCGGATGAGTATGGCATCGCCTTAACCTTGGGGCCGCAAACCCTTTGGACGGCGGTGCCATTCGAAGCACGCCACCATATGGAGAGCTTCGCCGAAACTGATTGGCTGACGACATTCACTGTCGATCGCGCCAAGAATAACGAGACTGGGTGGCATGAGCATCAGCTTCAGCAAGCTCTTTCGCAAGCAGCACCCTATTGGGATAGCGAGCGCTACGCCGACTACGTCCAGACCCTGATGCCTGTTCGAGACCTTCTGTCCCCAGCGCAGTTGAAGCGCCTTGCGATCGCAGAGAGTCGTGTACCGCGCTGAACGCCCGTGATGGGTCGATATCAGACCGTTCGCTCCTCGCTTCCAATGTAGGAAATACTCTGTCAGGCTTAGCCCGATATCGAGTTCGTATCTGGCGTTCGGCTCTTTGAAATTTTCGGCCCGATGTCCGCTAGCGCCCCCGCCAAAACACCCCTCACCCTGTCAACTTTGTCAACTTAACAGAGAGAGCGGGGCCAAGCCGCGCCTCCGCGCCGATAGAATTGCGCGCGGCCCGAATCGCGGCTCTCCCGCTGGCCCTCAATCCTCGGCTGCGCCATAAGCACGCATGGCCGTACGCATCCTTCATTGTCATTCCACCTTCTCGTTGGGCGGCAAGGAGGCGCGGGCGGTGCGATTGATGAATGCGTTCGGCGATGCGGCCGAACATACCATCCTCAGCGCCATGCCGGACCGGCTCGACGCCCGCGCCGCGATCGACAAGGGGATCGCGGTCGCCTTCCCGGCCGACGCGCCGTCGCTCACTGGCCGGCCGACCCCCGGTAGGCTGAAGGCGCTGGCCGCCTATATGCGCGGCTTCGATCTGGTGCTGACCTACAATTGGGGCGCGTTCGATGCGGTGATGGCGCGGCGCTTCTTCGGCGGCCCACCAGTGATCCATCACGAGGACGGCTTCAACGAGGACGAGGCGCGGAAGCTCAAGACCGCGCGCAGCCTCTATCGCCGGCTCGGCCTGCCCGCCGTCTTCCGCCTCGTCGTCCCGTCCCAGCGCCTCGCCGACATCGCGGTGTGGGATTGGGTACAGCCCGATCGCCGGGTGACGCGCATCCCGAACGGCATCCCGGTCGCGCATTATGCGAACCCGCCCGTGCCCGGCGCGATCCCCGGCTTCGAGCGGCGCCCGGGCGAGATCGTGATCGGCACGGTCGCGGGGCTGCGCAAGGTCAAGAACCTGCCCCGTCTGGTCCGCGCCTTCGCCGCGATGGAGCATAAGGCCGCCCGCCTCGTCATCGTCGGCACCGGGCCGGAGAGCGAGGCGATCGCGGCCGAGGCGCGTGCGCAGGGCGTGGCGGATCGTGTGCTGATGCCCGGCTTCCTCGCCGATCCCGCCCGCTGGATCGGCCATTTCGACATCTTCGCCTTGTCGTCGGACAGCGAGCAATTCCCGATTTCGCTGGTCGAAGCGATGGCGGCGGGGCTGCCGGCGGTGACGACCCAGGTGGGCGACGTGCTGCACATATTGTCGGACGACAATCTGCCGCTGATCGTCGATCCGCTCGACGAGCCCGCCTTCGCCGATGCGCTCGACAGCCTCGCCCAGCGGGACGATCTGAGGCGCGCGATCGGCGCCGCCAATCGCGAGCTGGCGGCGTCCCGCTATGACGATGCGGCCATGATTTCGGCCTATGCGCGGCTCTATGGAGAGGCTATCGGACGGCCCGATGCGTTTGCTGTACGCGCATGATTTTTGCCTGGCGCGCGCGATGCGCCTATAAATGGGGCACTTTCTTCCGGAGGTGGAATGTTCAAGGGTATCAAGCCGATCCTCTATGCGGGCCGCGAAGTGCTCCCGCTGGTCGAGGGCGGCAAAGGCGTGGCGGCGACCAACCATATGAGTTCGGGCGCCTGGGCTGCGGCTGGCGGCATCGGCACCGTCTCGGCGGTCAACGCGGACAGCTATGACGCCGAGGGCAAGATCATTCCGCAAATCTACCATGCGCTCACCCGGCGCGAGCGGCATGAAGAGCTGATCCAGTACGCGATCGACGGCGCGGTCCAGCAGGTGCAGCGCGCCTATGAGATCGCCGGCGGGCGCGGCGCGATCAACATCAACGTGCTGTGGGAAATGGGCGGCGCGCAGCGGGTGCTGCAGGGCGTGCTGGAGCGGACCAAGGGCCTTGTCGCCGGCGTCACCTGCGGCGCGGGCATGCCCTACAAGCTCAGCGAGATCGCGGCGTCGCACAACGTCTCCTACCTGCCGATCGTCAGCTCCGCGCGCGCCTTCTCGGCGCTGTGGAAGCGGGCCTATTCCAAGGCGGCGGAATGGCTGGGCGCGGTCGTCTATGAAGACCCCTGGCTCGCTGGCGGCCATAATGGTCTATCCAATGCCGAGGACCCGCTGGTGCCGCAGGATCCCTATCCCCGCGTCAAAGCACTGCGCGACACGATGCGCGCCGGCGGCATCGACGACAGCGTGCCGATCGTGATGGCGGGCGGCGTCTGGAATCTGAAGGAATGGGAGCATTGGATCGACAATGAGGAGCTGGGGCAGATCGTCTTCCAGTTCGGCACCCGTCCCCTGCTCACCCAGGAAAGCCCGATCCCGGACGGGTGGAAGCAGCGCCTGATGACGCTGGAGGAGGGCGATGTCCTGCTCCACCGTTTCTCGCCCACCGGCTTCTATTCCTCCGCCGTGCGCAATCCGTTCTTGCGCAGCCTGGAGGCCCGCTCGCACCGCCAGATCGCCTTCACCAAGGAAGAGATCGGCGATCACAAATTCCAGCTCGACGTCGGCGTGCTCGGCAAGAAGAATTACTGGGTGACGAAGGGCGATCTGCTCCACGCCCGCGAATGGTATGCGCAGGGCTTCACCGATGCGCTCAAGACGCCGGACGAGACGCTCGTCTTCGTGACGCCGGAGGATAAGAAGATCATCCGCAAGGACCAGGCGGATTGCATGGGCTGCCTCAGCCAGTGTCAGTTCTCGTCCTGGGCGGACAATGAGAAGAACTCGACCGGACGCCTCGCCGATCCGCGCAGCTTCTGCATCCAGAAGACGCTGCAGGACATCGCCCATGGCGGCCCGACCGAGGAGAATCTGATGTTCGCCGGCCACGCCGCTTTCCGCTTCAAGAAGGACCCCTTCTATTCCAACGGCTTCGTGCCGACGGTGAAGCAGCTCGTGGAGCGCATCCAGACGGGATATTGAGATGAAGCGCATCGCGGCTCTTTTGATGGTCGTTCTGGTCGGCACCTCGCTGACCGCCGCGGATGCGCAGAACCGGCGCGAGACGCCCTATTGGGCGTCGATCGCCTCGGGTGAGGCGATGATGCGGCGCGGGCCGGGGCGGACCTATCCGGGCGAATGGCTCTATGTCCGGCGTGACCTGCCGATCCGGGTGGTCGAGGTCTATCAGGACTGGCGCAAGATCGAGGATCCGGACGGCGCGACCGGCTGGATGCTGGTCAGCCTGCTCAGCGACACGCGCACCGCGATCGTGCGGGGCGATGGCCCCCGCGAACTGCGCGAGCGGCCCGACGCTGCGTCGCCGGTCCGTTTCCGCGCCGAACCGGGCGTGGTCGGCCGTCTCTCACGCTGCGCCAACGGCTGGTGCCGGCTCGACGTGCGCGGCCGCAGCGGCTTCATCCGCACCGACCAGATCTGGGGCGTGGACGCGGCCGAAAGCTTCAACTGAGGACAAGCGGGGTTGAGCTTCCGCCCCGCCATTGCCTAGTGGGGGCATGGCCAGTCTGCCGCCGCCCCCGCCGGACCTGCTCGACGGCGCCGCCCTGTTCCTCGATTTTGACGGCACCCTGGTCGATCTGGCCGATACGCCGGATGCCATCCAGGTCGCGCCGGGGCTGACGCCGATGCTGGAGCGGCTGCGCGCGCGGCTCGATGGACGGCTGGCCATCGTCAGCGGCCGGTCGATCGCCGATCTGGAGCGGCATTTGCCGCTGCACGGCATCGCCTTTTCCGGCTCGCATGGGCTCGAACTGCGCCTCGCCGACGGCACCCGCCTGCCGCTCAGCGTCCCCGCCGGCCTCGATGCGACGCGGGAAGCCGTGGCGGCATTTGTCGATGGCCGGCCCGGCTTGCTGATCGAGGAGAAGCCGGCGGGCATCGCCTTGCACTATCGGCTCGCGCCTCAGGAACAGGCCGAGGTGGAGGCTTTCATGACGGCTCTTGGACAGGCGCATGGCTTCACCTTGCAAAGCGGCAAGATGGTCGCCGAGTTGCGGGCCCATGGCGCCGACAAGGGCGATGCCGTGCGGGCGTTCATGATGGAACCAGTGTTCGCCGCGACCATTCCCGTCTTCGTGGGCGACGATCTGACCGACGAACATGCTTTCGAGGCGGTGGCCGCGCTGGGCGGGGCGGGCGTGCTTGTCGGTCCGGCGCGGTCAACGGCGGCGCGCTATCGCCTGCCTTCGGTCGAGGCCGTCGCGCAATGGCTGGGCGCCGCCGCATGAGCGGGCTCGATCTCTGGCCGATCGGCAATTGCCAGGTCAGCGCGCTGGTCGACAGCGCGGCGGGTTTCGTCTGGGGCTGCCAGCCGCGCGTGGACGGCGATCCGCTGTTCAGCGCGCTGATGGAGCCGAAGGACGGCACCGGCGAACGCGGCATCTGGCGGATCGCGCTGGAGGATCAGGTCTCGGCTACCGCGCGCTACGTCAAGAACACGCCGATCCTCGTCACGCGCCTGACCGACGCGCAGGGCGGCGCGGTCGATGTCTGCGATTTCTGCCCACGCTTCGAACGGACGGGGCGCATGTACCGTCCGGTCGCTTTCGTGCGGATCGTGCGGCCGGTGGCGGGCGCGCCGCGACTGAAGGTGACGCTCAATCCGACCAAGGACTGGGGCGCTGGCGATGCCGAGCGGACCAGCGGCACCAATCATATCCGCTATCTGCTGAAGCCCCAGCCGCTGCGGCTTACCACCGATGCGCCGGTCATCCATCTGCTGGAAGGGCGGAGCTTCCGGATCGAGAAGACGCTGCACTTCTTCCTGGGGCCGGACGAGCCGTTCAGCGGCGAGGTGACGCAGACGCTGGAGACGATGCTGCACCAGACCGCCGATCACTGGCGCGACTGGGTGCGCGGGCTCGCCATCCCGCTGGAATGGCAGCGCGTCGTGATCCGCGCCGCGATCGCGCTGAAGCTATGCCAGCACGAGGAGACCGGCGCGATCGTCGCCGCGCTCACCACCTCGATCCCCGAGGCGCCCAATTCCGGACGCAACTGGGACTATCGCTATTGCTGGATCCGCGACGCCTATTACACGGTGCAGGCGCTCAACCGGCTCGGCGCGCTCGACGTGCTGGAAGGCTATCTCGGCTATCTGCGCAACATCGTCGACGAGGCGAAGGACGGGCATATCCAGCCGCTCTATGCGGTGTCGGGCGAGCCCAAGCTGGAAGAATGGGAGGCCGGGGCCCTAGCCGGCTATCGGGACATGGGACCGGTCCGCGTCGGCAATGCCGCCTATACGCAGATCCAGCACGACGCCTATGGCCAGATCGTCCTATCCAATACCCAGGCCTTCTTCGACGAACGGCTGCTGCGCAAGGCGACGGCGGACGATTTCACCGCGCTGGAGAAGGTCGGCGAACGCGCGTGGCAGACGCACGACCAGCCGGATGCCGGCCTGTGGGAGTTGCGCACGCGCACGGCCGTCCACACCTACAGTTCGGTGATGAGCTGGGCGGCGTGCGACCGGCTCGCCAACATCGCCGCCGAGATCGGACAGGCGGACCGCGAGGCGGTGTGGCGCGAGCGCGCCGACGCAGTGCGGTCCGCGATCGAAGGGCAGGCCTGGCATGAGGGAGAAGCCCGCTTCGCCGCGACCTTCGGCGGCGACGAGCTCGACGCCAGCCTGCTCCAACTGCTCGACATGCGCTTCTTGGAGGCCGGCGATCCGCGCTTCCGCGCCACGTTCGAAGCGGTCGAGAAGGGGCTGCGGCGCGGCGCCCATATGCTGCGTTATGCCGCCGAGGACGATTTCGGACTGCCCGAGACGGCCTTCAACTTCTGCACCTTCTGGCTGATCGAGGCGCTGCACCTGACCGGGCGCAGCGAGGAGGCGCGGCAGCTTTACGAGGGAATGCTCGAGCGGTTGACCCCGGCCGGGCTGCTTTCGGAGGACAGCGATTTCGAAACCGGGGAACTGTGGGGGAACTATCCGCAGACCTATTCGCTGGTGGGACTCATCAATTGCGCCGGGCTGCTTTCCCGGCCGTGGAGCTTCGTCCGCTGAGTCGGCTGATCGTCATTTCCAATCGGGTGAGCGCGCCCAAGCCGCGCAGCGCCGACGGCGCGCAGGGCGGACTGGCGGTCGCGCTGACCGCCGCTTTGCGCGAATATCGCGGGCTGTGGTTCGGCTGGTCGGGGGAGACGACGGAGGACTTCACCGGCCAGATCAACATGCAGCGTTATGACGGGGTGACGACGGCGACGGTCGATCTCGAGGCGCAGGATGTCGAGGAATATTATAACGGCTACGCCAACCGGACGTTGTGGCCGCTCTTTCACTACCGCATCGACCTCGCGGAATATGACCGCAGCTTCGGCACCGGCTATGAGCGGGTCAACGAGCGCTTCTCCGAGACGGTGGCGCCGCTGATCGAGCCGGACGATCTGGTCTGGGTCCACGATTATCATCTGATCCCGCTCGGCCAGCAGCTCCGCCAGCGCGGGCTCAAGAACCGGATCGGCTTCTTCCTGCACATTCCCTGGCCGCCCTACCGGCTGATGGTGTCGCTGCCTTTCCACCAGCGGCTGGTGCGGTCGATGCTCGCTTATGACGTGATCGGTTTCCAGACCGTCGAATGGCTGGAGAGCTTCCACCATTACATCACCCGCGAGCTGGGCGGTACGGTGGATGCGGACGGGACGGTCCATCTGGACGGGCGGACCGTGCGCACTGCCGCCTTCCCGATCGGCATCGACGACGAGGACTTCGAGACCGCCGCTGCCAGCGAGCAGGCGCGCGCGGCGCAGGAGACGCTCCATCGCAGCGTCGAGGGCAAGAAGCTGATCATCGGCGTCGATAGGTTGGACTATTCCAAGGGGCTGGCCGAGCGGTTCAACGGCTATCGCCGCTTCCTGGAGGAACATGAGGATTGGCGCGGGCGCGTTTCCTTCCTCCAGATCGCCCCGCCCTCGCGGGGCGAGGTCCACACCTACGAGCATATCCGCGAGGATCTCGACGAGCTTTCGGGACGCATCAACGGCGAGTTCGCCGACGTGGACTGGGTGCCGATCCGCTATGTTAACCGGGGCTATCCGCGCGCGGCGCTGGCCGGGTTCTACCGCGCATCCGAAGTGGGGCTGGTGACGCCGCTGCGGGACGGAATGAACCTGGTCGCCAAGGAATATGTGGCGGCGCAGGATCCGGCCGATCCCGGCGTGCTGATCCTCTCCCGCTTCGCCGGCGCGGCGCATCAGCTGGGCGAGGCCCTGCTGATCAATCCCTATAGCAAGGACGAGATTTCCGACGCGATCCGCCGGGCGCTCGACATGCCGAAGGCCGAGCGGGTCCGCCGCTGGGAGGCGATGATCGACAGCGTGCGGCGCGATGACGTGCTCGCCTGGCGCCATGCCTTCGTCGCCGCATTGGCGGGTGGCGGCGCGCCCGTTCCGGAGGCCGAGGCGGCGACGAAGCCGGAACGCCCCGTCGCCGCCTGACCCTTCATCAGCTTAGCGGCAGCGGACCTGGCTGCTCTGCTGCTCGACGGTACGCCCGAGCAGCGCGCCCAGCACGCCGCCGACGATCGTGCCGCCGGCCCGGTTGCGTCCGCCGTCGATCGCGCGGCCGAGCAGGGCGCCTGCACCGGCGCCGATGACCAGGCCGGTCGTGCCGTCGCTGCGCTCGCAATAATAGCGCCCGTCCGAACCGCGATACACACGGTCGTTCTCCGTCAGGGTGCGCTCCTGATAGCGCGGATCGTCGCGATAATAGCGCGAGGCGTCATAGTCGCTGACATAGGGATCGTTATACCGGTTGTCGTAACGATTGTCGTACCGTGAACGGTCGCGCCGCATCGCATCCTCGTAGCGCGCGCGCTCGCGATCGTAGAGGCGCTGCTCGTTGTCGAAGCGGCGCTGCGCCTGATCCCAGCGCTGCTGCTCGGCGCGGCTTTGCGCGGCAGCGGGCGTTGCAACGGGCAAAGCGGTCAACCCCATGGCTGCGACCGCCAGGGCCATCATGCTGGTCTTCATCTCGTGTCTCCTTACGCGGACGTTACGACTTTTGACATGTCCGCGGCGCGAAGAGAAGCGCCGCGCCGTCCGCCCGGCTTAGCGCGCGACCGGCTGAACGGTTCCCGAACGATCGGGACGGCGGCGCGGAAGTTGACGAACCTGACGCCCCGTCGGGGCGCAGCGCCCTCTCCAGACGAAGCCGGCGTCCCGAAACGTCCGTCGCCGCGGCAAGGAATATGGCCCCGGCCGCGGACGAAGAATGTTCGCGGGCCTTCGTCAGCGGGCGCCGAGAAAACGTATCTATATGGTTCATCATAGTATCAATCATATACCATATAGGATTGCTGTAGGAAAGCCGGAGCCGAAACGGCGCAAGGGCGTTGATGCGCGCAATCAGGAGGAATGTCATGCGACCGATACTTGTCCTGCCGCTCGTCGTGCTGGCCGCAGCCGGCTGCAGCGTCGAAAACGATCCGCAGAACGATTCGACCACGATCCGCTACGATTCCCAGCCGATCGAGAATGCGGTCGGCGAGGTCGGCAATGCCGTCGGCCAATCCGTCTCCGACATCGGCAACGCGACCGAGCGCGCCGAGCGGGTGATCGACAATGCCCGCGACATGGAGGTCAATATCGACCTGCGGCGCGGCGAAGGGGAAGCGCAGCGCAACGGGAATTAGCACCGGCATGCGCGCGAGATAGGGTCAGTCCCCGCTGAGCGCCGAGAAGAAGAACAGCAGCAGGAACCCGACGCCCAGGATCGTCATGGTGATGGCGAAGGTGGCGGTGAAATCCTCGATGATCTCCATCGCGCCGAACAGGGAGGTGCCGGTGTCGAGGTGCCGCGCTTCGGTGTCGGCGCGTTCGCGCGCGGTCTTCGCGGCGCGGTAATTCTCGACGCCGCAATAATTGCACAGGCAGGCGAAGGCGCGGGCATCGAAGCGCACGCCGCCGCCGCAGCTCTGGCAATTGTCATAGGCGACGCCGCCGGCCGTGATCGGCACGGCCAGCGCGGCCAGTGCCGGGAAATCGCGCTGCCGGCCGCGCAGCTCCTTCGCGAGATTGGCGAGCATGATGGACGCGATCATCCACATGATGAAGCCGGCGAAGGAGAGGCCCATCAGCAACGTGGCCCAGCTTTCGCCAAGCGGCGCGATCACCCGCTCGATGGCGCTGTCGGGATATTCGACGGCGCCGATCATGAGGATGCCGAACATCGCCGGCTGCGCGAAAATCCACAACAGGAAGAAGATACGCACGGGTGAGGCGACGAGCAGGCGCGCGATCCGCCAGTCGCGCGTCGCCGCGCGCGTGACGCTGCGTAGTCGGCGGCGCAAGGCGATCGTGGCGGTGTAATCCTCCGGCAGCGGCGTGCGGTCGCGGCAGGCCGTGCAGGTCATCCTGTCGGTTTCCAGCGCGAGCGCGCCGCCGCAATTGGCGCAGTTCATCGGCTGGAGATGCGGAAGGCGCTCCAGCAGGCGGGAACGGGTCCGCTTGTGCTGCTCGCGGTCCTCCCCCAGCGCCTTTTCGAGCGCGGACCAGCGCGCCATCTGCCGGTACCAGGCGTAGCAGGCCCACAGGATGAGCGGGACGAGCAGCGCGCCCTGCAGCAGGAAGACAAAGGTGCTGACCTCGTAAACGCGCTGAAACATCCCCCGCCCCCGCAGGTGTTTGCGGGCGGGAGGTTAGCCGGGGCCGGCCATGCTTGCCAATGGGGCGTTGTTCGTCTTCTTTGTCGGGCGAGAGAACTTAGGGCCAATCGACATTCAGTTCTCGCGCCCTCTCCCTTGAGGGATGACCGGGTCGGCCATGCCCCCGGCATGGCCTTGACAGCGCGGGGCGCTGTCCATCTGGTCATGGTAGGGTGAGGGTGTAGGGCGATGGGGATTGCCCGCTGCCGCCGAGCCCCCTCACCCCAACCCTCTCCCCGCTGGGGAGAGGGGGCTGCTTCCCTGAATGTCGATTGGCCCTAGTCCACCAGCTCCAGCGCCACCGCCGTCGCCTCGCCGCCGCCGATGCACAGACTCGCCACGCCCTTCCTGCCGCCGCGATTCTGGAGGGCGGCGATCAGGGTGGCGAGGATGCGGGCGCCGCTGGCGCCGATCGGGTGGCCCAAAGCGGTGGCGCCGCCGTTCACGTTGACCTTGTCGTGCGGGATGCCGAGATCGCGCATTGCGATCATCGCGACGGCGGCGAAGGCTTCGTTCACCTCGAACAGATCGACATCGGCGACGTTCCAGCCGGCCTTGTCGAGCGCCTTCTGGATCGCATTGACCGGTGCGGTGGTGAAGAGCGCCGGCTTGTGGGCATGGGCGGCGGTGGCGACGATGCGGGCGACGGGCGTGAGGCCGGCCGCGTCGGCGACGCTCTGGCGGGTTAGAACGAGAGCGGCGGCGCCGTCGCTGATCGAGCTGGCATTGGCCGCGGTGATCGTGCCGTCCTTCGCGAAGGCGGGCTTCAGCGTCGGGATCTTCTCGGCATTGCCCTTGGGCGGCTGTTCGTCCTGCGCCACGGTGTCCACGCCCTTGCGGGTCTTGACCTCGACGGCGACGAGCTCGCGATCGAAGGCGCCGGAGGCCTGGGCGGCCTGGGCGCGGGTCAGGGAGGCGATGGCGTAATCGTCCTGCGCCTGGCGGGTGAACTGATAGTCCTGGGCGGTGTCCTCGGCGAAGGTGCCCATGGCGCGGCCGGGCTCATAGGCGTCCTCGAGACCGTCGAGGAACATATGGTCCATGACGCGGTCATGGCCCATGCGGGCGCCGCCGCGATGTTTTTGCAGGATATAGGGGGCGTTGGTCATGCTCTCCATGCCGCCCGCGACGAGGAGGTCCACGGAGCCGGCGGCGAGCGCCTCGGCGCCCATGATGACCGTCTGCATGCCCGAGCCGCACATCTTGTTGACGGTGGTCGCCTCGACCGACTGGGGGAGGCCCGCCTTCAGCGCCGCCTGCCGCGCCGGGGCCTGACCCAGGCCGGCGGGGAGGACGCAGCCCATATAGATGCGCTCGACCGCCCCACCGTCCACGCCCGCGCGCTCGACCGCCGCCTTCACCGCCGCGGCGCCAAGATCGACGGCGGTCGCGCCGGCGAGGCTGCCCTGGAAGCTGCCCATCGGGGTGCGGGCGTAAGAGAGGATGACGACGGGATCGGACATGGTGCGGACTACTCCTGGCGTTCGTCATTGCGAGCGAAGCGCGGCAATCCAGAACGGCGCCGGCTGGATTGCTTCGTCGCTCCGCTCCTCGCAATGACGCGTGGTTGTGCGCGGCTCACATAGGCTCCTCACGCGCCTTGTTCAAATCTTCGCGGCTCTGCTAGGGCGGCGGGCGACAGGGAGAGGAATATGTCCGAGCTGGGTCTCGATTTCGAACTGGGCGAGATGGCGGACACGATCCGCGACACGACGCGGCGCTTCGCGGACGACCGGATCGCGCCGCTGGCCGCCCGGATCGACGCGGAGGACTGGTTCCCGACCGAGCTGTGGCCGGAAATGGGCGCGCTTGGCCTGCACGGGATCACGGTGGCGGAAGAGGATGGCGGGCTCGGGCTCGGCTATCTGGAGCATGTCGTCGCGCAGGAGGAAGTGGCGCGGGCCTCGGCCTCGATCGGCCTGTCCTATGGCGCGCACTCCAATCTGTGCGTGAACCAGATCCGGCGCTGGGCGAATGAGGAGCAGAAGGCGCGCTATCTGCCGAAGCTGATTTCGGGCGCGCATGTCGGCAGCCTCGCCATGTCCGAGGCCGGGGCGGGATCGGACGTCGTCTCGATGAAGCTGAAGGCCGAGAGGAAGGGCGACCGCTACGTCCTCAACGGCACGAAATTCTGGATCACCAACGCGGCCTATGCCGACACGCTTGTCGTTTACGCCAAGACCGGCGAGGGCAGCCGGGGAATCACGACCTTCCTGATCGAGAAGGGCTTCAAGGGTTTCTCGATCGGGCAGAAGCTCGACAAGATGGGGATGCGGGGATCGCCCACCGCCGAGCTGATCTTCGACGAGTGCGAGGTGCCCGAAGAGAATGTGATGGGGCCGCTCAATGGCGGCGTCGGCGTGCTGATGAGCGGGCTCGATTACGAGCGGACCGTGCTCGCCGGCATCCAATTGGGCATCATGCAGGCCTGCCTCGACGTGGTGCTGCCTTATGTGCGCGAGCGGAAGCAGTTCGGGACGGCGATCGGCTCGTTCCAGCTCATGCAGGCGAAGATCGCGGACATGTATGTCGCGCTCAATTCGGCGCGGGCCTATGTCTATCAGGTGGCGCGCGCCTGCGACGCGGGCAAGACGACCCGCTTCGACGCGGCCGGCGCGATCCTCTACGCCAGCGAGAATGCGGTGCGCGTGGCGGGCGAGGCGATCCAGGCGCTGGGCGGCGCCGGTTATACGAAGGACTGGCCGGTGGAGCGGTTCTTCCGCGACGCCAAATTGCTCGACATCGGCGCGGGGACGAACGAGATCAGGCGGATGCTGATCGGCCGCGAGCTGATCGGCGCGGCATGAATCTGGCTGGCATCCTCGAATGGTATGCCACGATCAGCGGCATCGCCGCGGCCTTGATGATCGCGGCGGATTGGGGGCGGCGGGTGACGGGCTGGGGCTTCGTCCTGTTCTGCACGATGAACGTCGCGTGGATCTGGTTCGGGCTGATCGACGAGACGGGCGGACTGACGACGCAGAACGCAGTGCTGCTCGCGATCAATGCGCTGGGCATCTATCGCTACCTGATCCGCAAGCAGCCGGTGCATCCGGCGGAGGCGGCGTCGTGACGCGCGCCTATTTGCCGACGAACAGGAAGGCGACGCCGCCCATGATGCACACGAACGCGCCGAGATGGCGCCAGTGCAGCGGCTCGCCCAGAAACGTCACCATGAAGACGCCGAAGCAGAGCAGGGCGATGGCCTCCTGCGTGATCTTGAGCTGGCCCGGCGTCCAGCCCGTCTCGAACCCGATCCGGTTGGCGGGCACGGCGAAGCAATACTCGACCCCGGCGATCAGCCAGCTCAGCAGGATGACGGTGAGCAGCGGCTTGGCCAGCCCGTCGCGGGTCAGATGCCAGTACCAGGCGATGGTCATGAAGACATTGGAGAGGACGAGGAGCAGGATGGTCGGCATGATCGTTCCCCGGAAGGATGTGCGCGGCGCGCTCTGCGCCGGTACGGGCGCGGTGGCAAGATGAGCGGCCCGGTCCTGACTTCGAAACTGTCCGCCGAGGACGAGAAGGTCCGGCGCTACGCCGCGCACAATCGCGCGCTGGCCGAGGAGCTGCGCGCGCGGGTGGCGACGAGCGCGCTGGGCGGCAACGAGAAATCGCGCGAGCGGCATGTGAGCCGGGGCAAGCTGCTGCCGAGGGAGCGGGTGGAGCGGCTGCTCGATCCGGGCTCGCCCTTCCTGGAGATCGGGCAGTTGGCCGCATGCGACCTGTACGAGGGCGAGGTGCCGGGCGCCGGGATGATCGCGGGCATCGGCCGCGTGTCGGGCCGCGAGGCGATGATCGTGTGCAACGACGCCACGGTGAAGGGCGGCACTTACTATCCGATGACGGTGAAGAAGCATCTGCGCGCGCAGGAGATCGCGCTGCAGAACCGGCTGCCGAGCATCTATCTGGTCGACTCAGGCGGCGCCAACCTGCCGCACCAGGCCGAGGTCTTTCCCGACCGCGAGCATTTCGGGCGCATCTTCTACAATCAGGCGCAGATGTCGGCGGAAGGGCTGGCCCAGATCGCCTGCGTGATGGGAAGCTGCACGGCGGGCGGCGCCTATGTGCCGGCGATGAGCGACGAGACGGTGATCGTGCGCAATCAGGGCACGATCTTCCTGGGCGGCCCGCCGCTGGTGAAGGCGGCGACGGGCGAGGTGATCTCGGCCGAGGATCTGGGCGGCGGCGATCTCCATGCGCGCAAATCCGGCGTGGTCGATCATCTCGCCGAGAATGACGAACATGCGCTGACCATCGTGCGCGACATCGTGGCGCGGCTGAACACAGTGAAGGCGCCGGACATCGACCTCGCCGAGCCGGTGCCGCCGAAATTTGATCCCGAGGAATTGTACGGGGTGATCCCGGACGATGTCCGCACGCCCTATGACGTGCACGAGATCATCGCGCGGATCGTCGACGGCAGCGAATTTCACGAGTTCAAGCCGCTCTACGGGAGTACCCTCGTCTGCGGCTTCGCGCGCATCTGGGGGATGCCGGTCGCGATCCTGGCGAACAACGGCATCCTGTTTTCGGAAAGCGCGCTCAAGGGGGCGCATTTCATCGAGCTGGCCTGCCAGCGGCGCACGCCTTTGCTGTTCCTCCAGAACATTTCCGGCTTCATGGTCGGCGGCAAATATGAGGCGGAGGGGATCGCCAAGAACGGCGCCAAGCTGGTGACGGCGGTGGCGACGGCGCAGGTGCCGAAGATCACCGTCCTGATCGGCGGCAGCTTCGGCGCGGGCAATTACGGCATGTGCGGGCGGGCTTACTCGCCGAGATTCCTGTTCACCTGGCCGAACAGCCGGATCAGCGTGATGGGCGGCGAGCAGGCGGCGTCCGTGCTGGCCACCGTGCACCGTGACGCGGACAATTGGACGCCGGAGCAGGCCGAAGCCTTCAAGCAGCCGATCCGCGACGATTACGAGGCGCAGGGCAACCCCTATCACGCCACCGCGCGTCTGTGGGACGACGGGATCATCGATCCGGCCCAGACGCGCGACGTGCTCGGGCTGGCCTTCGCCGCAACGCTGAACGCGCCGATCCCGGAGCGGGCGAAGTTCGGCGTGTTCAGGATGTGATGATGCGCGAAGATCATCTGGAAAACTATCCCGAGCTTGAGAAGTTCATACAGCTCTATTGGCATCAAGCTGCTTCCAATTTTGTAGAACAGTTTCTGCAGTTTCGAGAGGATGCTCTGAGCACTCCGGGCACGTTTCCGCTCTTCGCAAAGTGCGTGGATCAGATGAGGAAGGCATTTGACGCAGGGATGATCCGCAAGAAGCTGCCACGAACTTTGCAGGTGGAATTCTGGGGCCGAGCGAACAGATATATCGTTCTAGAGGATTATGAGGCGGCTCTGAAGGCTTTGGAGGAGATTGAAAGCAGATGATTTCTTCCATCCTCATCGCAAACCGCGGCGAGATCGCCTGCCGGGTCATCCGCACCGCGCGCAGGCTCGGTATCCGCACCGTCGCGGTCTATTCGGACGCCGACGCGAAGGCGCTGCATGTGCGGGAGGCGGATGAGGCCGTTCATATCGGTCCCTCCCCGGCGCGTGAATCCTATCTCGTCGGCGAGAAGATCATCGCGGCGGCCAAGCAGACCGGCGCCGAGGCGATCCATCCGGGCTATGGGTTCCTGTCCGAGAATGCCGCCTTCGCGCAGGCGGTGATCGACGCGGGGCTGGTGTGGATTGGGCCGAACCCTTCCAGCATTACCGCCATGGGCCTCAAGGACGCGGCGAAGAAATTGATGGCCGAGGCCGGGGTGCCGGTGACGCCGGGCTATCTGGGCGAGGACCAGGCGCCGGACCGGCTCAAGGCCGAGGCGGACGCGATCGGCTATCCAGTGCTGATCAAGGCGGTCGCGGGCGGCGGCGGCAAGGGGATGCGGCGGGTCGATGCGGCGGCGGAGTTCGCCGACGCCTTGCTCTCCTGCAAGCGCGAGGCGGCCTCTTCGTTCGGCGACGATCGGGTGCTGATCGAGAAATATATCCTGCGCCCGCGCCATATCGAGGTGCAGGTGTTCGGCGACACCCACGGCAATGTCGTTCACCTGTTCGAGCGGGATTGCTCGCTCCAGCGCCGCCACCAGAAGGTGATCGAGGAGGCGCCCGCGCCGGGCATGGACGAGGCGACACGCGCGGCGGTGTGCGGCGCGGCGGTGAAGGCGGCGCAGGCGGTGGACTATGTCGGCGCGGGGACGATCGAGTTCATCGCCGATGCGAGCGAGGGGCTTCGGGCGGACCGCATCTGGTTCATGGAGATGAACACCCGCCTCCAGGTCGAGCATCCGGTGACCGAGGAGATCACCGGCGTCGATCTGGTGGAGTGGCAAATTCGGGTGGCGAGCGGGGAGACACTGCCGAAGCGGCAAGAGGAGCTGAGGATCGACGGCTGGGCGATGGAGGCGCGGCTTTATGCGGAGGATCCGGCTAAGGGGTTCTTGCCGAGCGTCGGCAAGATCCAGCTTATGACGCTCGGCAGCTTTTCGCGCGGCTATGAGGAGGAACATCTGCGCATCGATACGGGCGTAGCGGCGCGCGACACGGTCCAGCCCTATTATGACCCGATGATCGCCAAGTTGATCGTCTGGGGTGAAGATCGTGAAGAGGCGATCGACAGACTTTCCGACGCGATGGCCGACACGATGATCTGGCCCGTCAAAACGAACGCTCCGTTTCTCGTCAAGGCGCTTGAGCATGATGCCTTTCGCGCGGGCGAGCTGACGACAGGCTTTATCGAGCAGCATGGCGAAGCTCTCGCCGGGCCGGATGTGCCGCACCCGGACCTGCTCAAGAATGCCGCGCGCAGGCTGTTGGTAGAGAAGAGTCTGGCGTCTTCTCGATCGACAGGGCGGCCGTCCGGACCATGGAACACTCCAATGGGCTTCCGGCTCAATGCAGCTTTGAACGAGCGGATAAGCCTGGCCACAGAGGGGAAGCGGCTGGATGTCACCGTTTCGCTGTTGCCTGATGAGGACGAGCTTTATGTCGAGATGCTGTATCTCGATGAAGCCGTTTATGCCGTCGAAGAAGGCATGACATGGAAGATCACCCCCTGGCGCGCTGAAGGCGGTGCCGGAGCGGTCGCCGAAGACGGCGCCATCATCTCCCCTATGCCGGGCAAGATCATCGCGCTGGAGGTGAAGGCGGGCGATATGGTCGTCAAGGGGCAGAAGCTGCTGACGCTGGAGGCGATGAAGATGGAGCACAGCCTCGTCGCGCCGTTCGACGGAGTGGTGACGGAATTGAACGCCGAGGCCGGCGCGCAGGTGAGCGAAGGTGCGCTGCTGGCACGGATCGGGAAGGAGGAGGGGTGATGGCGCTTTGCGTCACCCTGAACTTGTTTCAGGGTCCAGGAACACGGAAAGTGCGGGTTCGCCGAAGCAGGTGTTCATGGATGCTGAAACAAGTTCAGCATGACGATTAAGGAGGGAGCGTGATGCCCGGCCGTTACTTCGATCAGTGGACGCTTGGCGACACGATCCGGCATCAGCCGCACCGGACCGTGACCGAGACGGACAATCTCCTGTTCTCGACGATGACGCACAATCCGCAGCCGCTCCATCTCGACGCGGAATATGCCAAGGGCACGGAGTTCGGGCGGATCGTCGTCAATTCGACCTTCACTTTCTCGCTGCTGGTCGGCCTGTCGGTGGGCGACACGACCTTGGGCACGCTCGTCGCCAATCTCGGCTTCGACAAGGTGAAGCTGCCGGCGCCGGTCTTCATCGGCGATACGCTGCGCGCCGAGACCGAGGTGGTGGGCCTCAAGGATTCGAAATCCCGGCCCGATGCCGGGATCGTCACCTTCGAACATCGCATGTTCAATCAGCGGGACGAGCTGGTCTGTGTGATGGAGCGCGCGGCCCTGATGCAGCGGAGCGCGGCATGAACATCCGCTCCTTCCTCTTCGTCCCCGGCGACCGGCCGGAGCGGATGGAGAAGGCGCTGGGGCTGGGCGCGGACGCGCTGATCCTGGACCTCGAGGATTCGGTGGCGCCGGCGGCCAAGCCGGAGGCGCGGCGGCAGGTGGCGGCGTTTCTTTCGGCCCATCCGGGAGCGAAGCTCTGGGTGCGGGTGAACCCGCTCGATGGCGGCGAGAGCGAGAAGGACCTCGACGCGGTGCTGCCCGGCCATCCCGACGGGATCGTGTTGCCCAAGTCGGAAGGCGGAGCGAGCGTGGACGAGCTGGCGCGGCGGCTGACGGCGCGCGGCAATGCGACGGCGCAGGTGATGGCGATCGGCACCGAGACGCCTGCCGCAGTGTTCGGCCTCGGCAGCTATAAAGGTGCGAAGCGGCTGACGGCGCTCACCTGGGGCGCGGAGGACCTGCCCGCCTCGATCGGCGCGGCGACCAGCCGGGAAGCGGACGGAAGTTATACGGCGCCCTATGAGGTGGCGCGGGCGCTGACCCTGTTCGGCGCGGCGGCGGCGGGGGTGGCGCCGATCGAGACCGTCTATCCGGCATTCAAGGATCTGGACGGGCTGGCCGCCTATGCGGCGCGGGCGCGGCGCGACGGCTTCACCGGCATGATGGCGATCCACCCGGCGCAGGTGCCGGTGATCAACGCCGCCTTCACGCCGAGCGCGGACGAGATCGCCCATGCCGAGGCGGTGGTGGCTGCGTTCGAGGCGAATCCGGAGGCGGGCGCGCTGCAGCTCGACGGCAAGATGATCGATCGGCCCCATCTGGTGCAGGCGCGGCGCATCTTGGGGCCGTAAGTGCAGAAGCTGCATTAGTCACTTTGCAGTCACCAAAGCGTCACGAAAGTTTGTGGGAAGAGTCACGCAAGTGTAATGTTCGTTCCAAGCGATAAGCGGAGGATGGACATGAAAAGGCTTGTGATCCTGGCCCTTGGGGCGGCGATGATTCCGGTACTGGCGTCGGCGCAATCGGTCGAGGAAGGCTATCCGCGCGGCGGCCTCGCGGTCGCGGCGATCGAGCGCGGCGATTGGGCACGGGCCGAGGCGTTGCTGAATGACGGGCGTGTCGATCAGGCCGATCCGGCCCGGCTGATCAATCTCGGGCAGGTCTATGCGCAGACCGGGCGCGGCGGCGAGGCGGTCGCGGCATGGCGCGCAGCGCTGGCGTCGAACCGGCATGTCGAGGTCGAGACGCTAGGCGGCCGCTGGGTCTCCACCGCGCAGATCGCGCGCGAGGCGCTGGCCCGCTACGAGACGGCGCGGGCGAGGAACTGACGGCCTCTTCCGTCACCCCGGCGAAGGCCGGGGTCCAGACTCGAAAGCCGTAACTGGACCCCGGCCTTCGCCGGGGTGACGACAAGGTTGCGAGCCTATAATTCGAGGGCGTGACCGAACTTCTCCCATTGCTTGACCGCTGGCTCGCCGACCCGCTCGCGCGGGGCGCGGCGGGCGTCGTGCTGGGCGCGATCATTGGGAGCTTCCTCGCGACTATCCTGATCCGCTGGCCGAAGGGCGAGGGGGCGATGGCCGGGCGGTCGCGCTGCGACGCGTGCGGCGCGGCGCTGGGCGCGCGCGATCTGGTGCCGGTTCTTTCCTATGTCCTGGCGCGCGGCCGGTGCCGGCGCTGCGGGGCGCGGATCGATGCGCGCCATGTCGCGGTCGAGCTGGCGGCGGCGGGCGTGGGACTGGTCGCCTTCGTCGCCCATCCGGTGCCGTTGGCGTTCGCCACGGCCCTGCTCGGCTGGTGGCTGCTGCTGCTCGCCTTGCTCGATCTGGAGCATCAATGGCTGCCGGACCGGCTGACCCTGCCGCTGATCGCGGTCGGGCTGGCGATCGGCTGGGCGGGACTGGGGCCGCCGCTCGTCGACCGGCTGGCGGGCGCGGCGATCGGCTGGAGCACGCTGATGCTGATCGCGGCTGGCTACCGGCTGTTGCGCGGGCGCGAGGGGCTGGGCGGGGGCGATCCCAAATTGCTCGCCGCGATCGGCGCCTGGGTGGGGGCGTGGCACCTGCCCTTCATCCTGCTCGGCGCGGGGCTGATCGGGCTGGTGTCGGTGGCGCTGATGCGGCTGCGCGGGCAGGACGTCGGCGCGGCGACGCGGCTGCCGCTCGGCACCTTCCTGGCGCTCGCCGCCTGGCCGGTCTGGCTGGCGGTCGCGTTCAGCCTCCATCCATATTGAAGGGGCTATCGCAGAGACTTGAGGGCGGCGTTCTTCCCTAGAGGCGCCGCCCGACTTGCGTCCGGCGCCGGTGCGCCCGTCGGTCTCCTCTCGCGATCAAGCCCTTGCGCGGCCCCGAAAAAGCTGTGAACCTTCGCGTTCATGCGACTCTTCGGGGAAGGGGAGGCGTTGCGCCATCCGATTCATCGTTCGAGCCGTCTCGCGCGCCCGTGACTTGTCTTATTTGAGTCATCGGGCCGACATAGCTGGGGGCGTCATGGCCCGGTTCGGGGAGGGATTCGGTTTCGTCGATGCGCCTGGAGTCTGATCCGCGCACCGTCCGGCTGCTTGGCCGGCTGCCCCGCCCGACTCCCGCCACCGCGCTGGAGCTGGCGCTGATCGCGCTCGTCGCGGTGGCGGCGGCGCGATTGGTCTGGACGACCGTCACGCCGCTCGGCCCGCTCGGCGACTGGCAGGCGCCCGCCGCGCTGACTGGACCGGCGCAAGGCGGCGCGCTGGGCAGCTTCGATCCCTTCTTCCGGCTGAGCGAAGGTGGGCCGGGCGTGGTGACCGGGCTCAATCTCCAGCTTTTCGGCGTGCGCGAGGACCGGGCGACTGGGCGCGGATCGGCGATCATCCAGCTGCCCGACGGCAGCCAAAGCAGCTTCGCGGTGGGCGAGGAGATCATGCCGGGCGTGACGCTGGCCGAGGTCGGCTTCGACAGCATCACCATCGACCGGGGTGGCACGCGCGAGCAGCTCTTCCTCGATCAATCCACCCCCGCGCCCGCCGCGGCGCCGACCGGCGAGACGACGGCGACGCAGGTGCCGGTCCCCTTAATCTCCGCGACGCCCCAGGCCGCTCCGGGCGCCGCGCCGCTGCGCTTCGAACCGCGCGCGGGTGAGAGCCAGATCGACGGCCTGACCGTCGCCCCGGGCGGCGATGGCGGGGCCGCCTTTCGGGCCGCCGGCTTCCAGCCCGGCGACGTCATTGTCGCGGTGAACGGCCAGCGCGTCACGTCGCCCGCCCAGGCCGAGCAAATATTGCGCGCCGGCGGCGGGACGGCGACGCTGACCGTGGAGCGGGGCGGCCGCAACGTGCAGATTTCGGTGAGGTTCTAAGTGAAGCGCTTTTCCATCGCTCTGGCATTGGCGCTCGCCGCCACCTCGCTCGCGCCCGTCGCGCCCGCGTCGGCGCAATATGTGCTGAACCTGCGCGAGGCGGACGTGCGCGCCTTCATCCAGGATGCGTCGCGGGTCACGGGGCGGACCTTCATCATCGACCCCGCCGTGCAGGGGCGCGTCTCGGTCGTGACCGAGCGGCCGCTGTCGCGCAGCGAATATTTCGAGCTGTTCCTCTCCACTTTGCGCGCCAACGGCTATGTCGCGGTGCCGGCCGCCGGCGGGGCGCTGCGGGTGCAGCCGGTGGCGGGCGCGTCGTCTTCGGCGCCGCTCGGGGCCTCGCAGCGGACCGGGCCGAGCGGCTTCGTCACCGAGATTTTCCGGGTGCGCCGGGTGGACGCGGCGGCGGCGGTCGAGACGCTTCGTCCGCTGGTCAGCCGCGACGGATCGATCACCGCAGGGCGCGGATCGATCATCGTCTCGGACTTCGCCGACAATGTGCGACGCGTGCGGGCGGCGCTTTCCCAGATCGACGTGGACAGCGGCGTCACCCGGCTGATCGGCCTGGACAATGCCGGCGCGCGCGAGATCGCCGCCGCCTTGCGCGAGCTGGCGAGCGAGGGCGTTTCGGTGGTGCCGGTGGACAGCGCCAATTCGATCGCGCTGCGCGGCGACCCGGCCTCGGTCGCGCAGCTTGCCACAATCGCACATGAACTGGACGCGCGGGCGGCGAGCGGCAGCGAAATCCGCGTCGTCTTTCTCGAACATGCCGATGCCGAGCAATTACTGCCGGTTCTCCAGACCCTGCTCGGCCAGACCGCGACCCAGCCGGCGACGTCGCCGCGCCCGGCGGCGCGCAATCCCTCCGGCCGCAGCACGAGCGGCGGACCGAGCATGGCGGGCGACAGCTCCGCCCCGGCGCCTGCTGCGCCGGTCGCCGCCGCGCCAGCCGGAGAAGCGCCGCTCGCCGCACGCAACGCCACCGTCACCCGCTTCGCCGGGGCCAATGCGATCGTGATTTCCGCCACGCCGGACATCCAGCGCATGCTGGGTGAAGTGATCCGTCAGCTCGATGTGCGCCGCCAGCAGGTGCTGGTCGAGGCGATCATCGTCGAGATATCCGAAGGCGCGGCGCAGCAACTCGGCGTCCAGCTCTTCCTGTCGGGGCTGCGCGGCTCCAACATCCCCTTCGCCGTCACCAATTATTCCAACATCGCGCCGAACATGAACCTAGTCGCCGGCGCGATCGCGGCCGAGGAACTGGGCGCATCGGAGGAACTGACCGAGCAGCTTCGCGACGCCGCGATCGGCAGCCTGGCGGGCGCCACCGGCGGCATCGGCGGCGGCATCATCCGCAGCGGCAACGCGATCTTCGGCGCGATCGTCAACGCGGTGCGCAACGACAACCAGTCCAACCTGCTCTCCACGCCGTCGATCATGACGCTGGACAACGAGCAGGCCTATTTTCTGGTCGGCCAGGAAATCCCGATCACCACCGGCGAGGCATTGAGCCCCAATTTTGACAACGCCTTCCGCACCGTGCAGCGCCAGAATGTCGGCATCACGCTGGAGGTCCGGCCGCAGATCAATGCGGGCGGCTCGATCCGGCTCGATCTGCGCCAGGAGGTGAGCTCGATCGCCGGACGGCTTTCGACCACCAATCCCGAGATCATCCTCAACAAGCGCGAGCTGGAGACGACGATCACGGTGGACGATGGCGAGATCGTCGGGATCGGCGGGCTGCTGGACGAGAATGAGCGGCGCACGCTGGAGCGCGTGCCGGTGCTCGGCGACATTCCGATCATCGGCCAGCTCTTCCGCTCGCGCTCGCGGGAGCGGGGGCGGACCAATTTGATGATCTTCATCCGCCCGACGATCATGCGCACCGCCGCCGACGCGCGGGCGATGAGCGCGCAGCGCTACAATTATGCGCGCGGCCAGCAATTGCTTGGCAATCCGGACCGCGAGCCCTCGCTGGACGAGCTGGTACGCGACTATCTCGGTACCGTCCCGCCCTCGGCCAGCGCGCCAGGGCCGCAGGACCAGGTGGTGACGCCGGTGGAGGTTCCGCCGAGCGCGGTCGACCCGCGATGAGGATCGCGCGCGGCGAGGACAGCGAGACGGCCATTCCCGCCGAAGCGCCGGCGCGCATCCCCTATTCTTTCGCCCGCCGCCACGGTTTCGCCGCGACTGGCGAGACGGAGGGGCGGCTGGACGTCGCGATGCGCGAAGGCGCGGACCTAGCGAACATCGTCGAGTTGCGTCGCTTCCTCGCCAGGCCCTTCGCGCTCCAGCCGGTGAGTGCGCCGGACTTCGACCGGCTGCTGTCCGATCTCTACGGTGCCGGGGCGGGCGTCGCGGCGGACGCGGCCGATTCGCTCGGCTTCGGCGACGATCTCGGCCATCTCGCCGCCGCCCTGCCGAGCGCCGAGGACCTGCTCGACACATCGGACGATGCGCCGGCCATTCGCCTGATCAACGGCATCATCGCCGATGCCGCGCGCCAGGGCGTCAGCGACATCCATATCGAGCCCTACGAAACCGGTCTCGTGGTGCGGATGCGGATGGATGGTGTGCTGCGCGAAACGCTGCGGATGCCGCCTCATGTCGCGCCGGTGGTGGTGAGCCGCGTCAAGGTCATGGCCAGGCTCGACATCGCCGAGCGGCGGCTGCCGCAGGACGGACGGATCGGGCTGACGCTCGGCGGCAAGCTGATCGACGTGCGCGTCTCCACCTTGCCGAGCCGGGCCGGCGAGCGGGTCGTGCTGCGCATCCTCGACAAGGACAATGCCGGGATCGGGCTCGACCAGATCGGCATGAGCGAGGCGGTGAAGCGCCTGTTCGCCGAGGCGCTGGGCGAGCCGAACGGGATCGTGCTCGTCACCGGGCCGACCGGATCGGGCAAAACCACGACGCTCTATGCCGGCCTCAAGCTGCTCAACGACGGCAGCCGCAACATCCTGACCGTCGAGGATCCGGTCGAATATGCGGTGGACGGGGTCGGCCAGACGCAGATCAACCCGCAGGTCGGGCTGACTTTCGCGACCGGGCTGCGGGCGATCCTGCGGCAGGATCCGGACACAGTGATGGTCGGCGAAATCCGCGACCGCGAGACAGCGGAGATCGCGGTGCAGGCGGCGCTGACCGGGCATCTGGTGCTCTCGACCGTCCACACCAACGATTCGGTGGGCGCGATCACGCGGCTCAGGGACATGAAGGTGGAACCCTTCCTGATCGCGTCGACCGTCCGCGCGGTGCTGGCACAGCGGCTGGTGCGGCGGCTGTGCGGCGAATGCCGGCGCCCGGTCGAAGCCATGGGGTCGCTGGCCGAAACGCTGGGGATTCCGGCGGGCGCGACGGTCTATGAACCGGTCGGCTGCCCGGCCTGCACGAACAGCGGCTACAAGGGCCGGATCGGCCTGTTCGAGGCGGTCAGGATCGACGACACGATCCGGCGCCTGATCAATGCCGGCGGCGACGAGACCGCGATCGCCGCCCACGCCTTCCGCGCCGCGCCGACCCTTTCCGGCGCGGCGCGGGAGCTGGTGCTGGCCGGCACGACCAGCCCGGAGGAGGCCGTGCGCGTGTCGCGCCACGAGAGCGGCGATGCCTGATTTCGCCTGGGTCGGCCTCGACACGGCGGGGCGCGAGCGGCGCGGGTCGCTGCGCGCCGACAGCGCCGACGCGGCCAAGGCCCAGCTCAAGGAGCGACGGCTCTATGTCGTCAAGATCGAGCCGGCGACGGAAGCGGCGGCCGGACCGCCCTTGCTCTCGCGCGGGCTGATCGCGCGGCGGCGGCTGTCGGCCAAGCAGCTCACGCTCTTCACACGCCAACTCGCGACGCTGGCGCAGGTCGCCCCGCTCGAGGAGGCGTTGCGTACCCTGTCGCGCCAGTCCGAGCGCGAGGACGAACAGCGCATCCTCGGCAACGTCCATGCCGGGGTGGTCGAGGGCCGCCGGCTGGCCGATGCGATGGGGCGCGAGGCGAAGAGCTTTCCGCCGCTCTACCGCGCGATGGTCGCCGCGGGCGAGGGATCGGGGACGCTGCCGTCGATCCTGGAGCGGCTGGCCAACCTGCTGGAGCGGCAGGCGCAGATCAGGGGTAAGGTGTTGTCGACGCTGGCCTATCCGATCGTGCTGGCGGTGGTGGCGGCCTTCGTCGTGTTCGCGCTGATGATCTTCGTCGTGCCCAAGGTGGTCGAGCAATTCCAGGATGTGGGCCAGCAATTGCCGTTGCTCACCCGGATCGTCATCGCGATCTCCAACTTTCTGGCGAACTGGTGGTGGGCGCTGCTGATCGCTCTGGCGGCGGCGGTGCTGCTCGCCGGGCGGGCGCTCAAGGAGGAGGGCATCCGTATGAAGTTCGATGCCGCCCTGCTGAAACTGCCGATCATCGGCCGCCTGATCCGCGATCTCCATGCAGCGCGGATGGCGCGCACGCTTTCGACGATGATCGCGAGCCGCCTGCCCTTGCTGGAGGGGCTGACGCTGACCACGCAGACCGTGCACAATCGCGTGCTGCGCAAGGCGAGCGCCGAGATCGCCGAGACGGTGCGGACCGGCGGCAGCTTGTCCGGTGCGCTGCGCAAGGCCGGCGTGTTCCCGCCCTTGCTGGTCTATCTGGCCGCGTCGGGCGAGGCTTCGGGCCGGCTCGACATGATGCTGGAGCGGGCGGCGGACTATCTGGAGCGGGAATTCGATTCCTTCACCTCGACCGCGCTGTCGCTGCTCGAACCTGCTATCATCGTGATCATGGGCGTGATCGTCGCCGTCATCGTGCTGTCGATCCTGCTGCCCATCCTGCAACTCGACACGCTCGCCGGAGGATATTGATGCTGTTGACTCGATTTCGCCCCCGGCGCCGGCGTGCGCGGCACAATGAGAAGGGCTTCACCCTCGTCGAGATGATGGTCGTCATCGTCATCATCGGCCTGCTGGCGACGATCGTCGTCATCAATGTCATGCCGGCGGCGGACCGCGCGGCGGTGACCAAGGCGCGGGCGGACATCCAGACGCTGGAACAGGGCGTGGAAATGTATCGGCTCGACAATATGCGCTACCCGACGAGCGAGGAGGGGCTGCAGGCGCTGGTGAACGGCAATTATGTCCGCCGCCTGCCGGACGATCCGTGGAACAATCCCTATCGCTATGCGGCGCCGGGGCCGGAGGGGCGGCCGTTCCAGATCTCCTCGCTCGGCGCGGACGGGCGCGAGGGCGGCGACGGCGACAATGCCGACATTACCAACTGATCCGACCCTGCTGATCTTCGCCGACGGCGGCGGCTGGCTGCGGCTGGCCCGCGACGGCGCGGTGCTGCGCGGCGCGGGCGAGATGCCGGCGCCGGAACCGGGCGAGGCGGTGGTGCTCGCCGTGCCCGGCAGCGACGTCGCGGTGCACTGGCTGGAACTCGACGAGGGACTGGCGTCGGCCCAGGCGGTGGCGGCGGCGCGGCTGATGCTGGCGGATCGCGTGGCATCGCCGCTCGCCGATCTGCATGGCGCGGCGGGGCGGGCGGAGGCGGGCCTGACGCCGGTTGCGATGGTGCCCTCGGCGCGGATGGCGGAATGGCTGGTCGCCGCGCAGTCGATAGGCGTCGATCCCGACGCGATCGTGCCCGCGCCTTTCCTGCTCGCCGCGCCGGATGCGGGCTATGCGCGGCATGGCGACGATTATCGCGCGGCGGGCGCGGCCTTCACGCTGGAGCCGGAGCTGGCTGAGGCGCTGATCGCCGGCGCGACGGTGATGGAGCTGGACGGGCCGCGTTTCGAGGCGGGGCTGGCCGGGACACTGGCCGATCCGGCGATAAATTTGCGGCAGGGGCCATTCGCGAAGCGGACGCAATGGGTGTCGGACCAGGGCTGGGCGCGTCGGATGGCGGTGCTTGCTTTGGCGCTCGTCGCGCTCATTCTCCTTACGCAGATCGTGGACATCGTGCGGCACAATCGCACGGCGGCGCGGCTGGAGGCCGAGGCGGTGGCGCTCGCCGCGCCCGCCGTCTCGTCCGGCCCGCGCAGCTTCGGCGGCGCGGCTGCAGTATTGTTCGAGGCGATCCGCGCGACGCCCAATGCGGAGCTGGCGCGGATCGAATATCGCCCCGACGGCAGCTTCACCTTAAGCATCCACGCCGACAGCCCGGCTACCCTCGCCGCGCTGCGCGGGCGGATCGAGGCGGGCGGCCATGCGGTGGAGCAGGGCGCGGCGGGCAGCGCCGGCGGACGGCCCGCCACCGACCTGATCGTGCGGCCGTCATGAGCGGGGAGCTGAAGCTCTGGTGGGCCGGGCGGACGGCGCGGGAGCGCTGGATGCTGCTCGTCATGTTCGCGCTGATCGTGCTGGTGGTCGGCTGGCTGGGCATTGTCCGGCCGCTCGGCAATGCGCAGACCGATGCGCGGCTGCGGCTGGAGACGGCGGTGACGGCTCTGGCCGAAGCACGGGCCCGATCGGCCGTAGCGGTGGTCGCACCTCAGGCCACAGCGACGGCGCAGCCGCCGATCGACGCGTTGCTCGCCCGCACCGCGTCCGACGCCGGTTTCGCCAATGCCCGGATCGATGCGCAGGGGCCGACGCGGGCGGCGCTTGTGATCGAGGCCGGGCGGCCGCAGGCGCTGTTAAGCTGGATCGGCGCGCTGGAGGCGCAGGGCGTGACGGTGGAAGGGCTGCGCGCGCGGCCCAATCAGGACCGCACCATCCAACTCGAAGCCAGTTTCGCGATCCGGAGCGCGCCGTGAAGCGGCGGATCGCCTTTTTCGCGGCGGTGTTCCTGCTGGCCTTGATCGCGACCCTGCCGCTGCGCGTGGTGGCGGGCTGGCTGGGGCTAGACGACCGGGGGCTGTCTGCGCGCGAGGCGGCGGGGAGCGTGTGGAGCGGGCGACTCAGCGAGGCGCAGCTTGGCCGGGTGCCGCTCGGCGACCTGTCGGCGCGGCTCCGCGTGTTTCCGCTGCTGATCGGTAAGGCGCGGGTGGCGCTGGCGCGGCCGGGCGAGGTCGATCCGTTCGAGGGCGCATTAACCGCGTCCCCCGGCGGCTTCGGGATCGACGATATGACCGGGCGGCTGCGGGTCGCGGCTTTGTTCGCGCCGCTGCCGATCGCCGCGATCGACCTGGAGGGCGTCACCGCCGGCTTTTCCGGCGGGCAGTGCAGCCGCGCCGAAGGGCAGGCGCGCGCGATACTCTCGGGCGAGATTGCGGGCATCGGCCTGCCGTCCGGCTTTACCGGCAATGTGACCTGCGCTGACGGCGCGGTGCTGATCCCGCTCTCCAGCCAGACCGGCATGGAGCGCCTCGCGCTGCGCCTGTTCGCGGACGGGCGCTACCGCATCGACCTCAACATCCGCCCGACAGACGAGACGATGCGAACTGCACTTACCGCAGCGGGTTTCGCGCCCGCGAATGGTGGCTTCGCGCGGCACATTGACGGGCGTTTTTGACCTCAGGGAGAAAAACCGGCTTTCGGTCGTTCTTGGGCCACACTGCACTTTAACCGTGCGGGCGTGGGGGGCTTTCGGCCGGCGAGATTCGCCGGTTCACACGGAGGCCAATATGAAAGCATATTATGTTGGAGCGGCGGCGCTGCTGCTCGGGACGTCGGCCTTGGCCGGCAAGATGGCGAACGATGGCGCCGATCCGGCGCTCGCGGCCAAGCCGGTCGCGGCAAGCTGGAGCGAGGGCTTCGGCCAGGCGATCGACAAGGGCATGGTGCCGACCGGCGAGCCGCTGGCTTATACCGGCAAGGGCATGGACGATGCCTGGGCCGCAGCCGATCCGGCGGGGACCGGCGCGCCGGTCGACACGCTCGATGCGACGACCGCTTATGGCGAGGCCGCCCCGGTCCAGACCGCGGCACTCGATCTGACGCCGCGTCCGGCGGCGCAGAATTATCCGGCCTGTGAGCCGGGGCCGGGCGACGACAGCTGCATCCAGCTTTACGAGCCGGGCGTGCAGGTCGCGCTGGCGAGCTGGACCGGCGAGACCGGCGGTCTTCAGGACGGCGAGACCCGCTTGGCCATGGGCGGCCCCGATGAAGCCGACGATTATGGTCATGCCGAACCGATCCAGACCGCGATGACCGACACTGCCGATCCGGCGCTGCCGGTTGACGGCCAGGCCTATGAAGGCATGGGCGGCCCGATCGCCGAAACGGGCTATCCGCCCTGTTCCGGCGCGGCCAGCGACGATCGCTGCATCCAGCTCTACGAGCGTGGAGTCACCGGCGAAGGCAATTAAGCCTGAGCGGGACCGGGAGGCGGCGTTCCAGCGTCGCCTCCCTTTTCATTTTCAGCGAGCCAGGCGTCGATGCGCGCAACGCTGCGCTCCAGTGCGCGGGCGATCGCGTCGATGCGCGCCGGGTCTTCCTCGGCGATGGCGAGATCGGACAGCCACCAGCTTTCCGACAGCCATTCCGTCCCATCGTCGCGGTCGGCGATGCCGAGGCTGAGAAAAGCCTCCTCCGCTTCGCCGCCTTCCTCCTGCTCGGCATGGAGGCGCAGGCCGCCGCCCTCGTGAATGTCGGCGCGGCACATTTCGCGCGCCGCCTCCAGGACCGGGGCGATCGTCTCCCAGCCGAGCTTCGCATTGCCGATCGCCTCCTGCGCGGCGGCGGCGATCTGCTTCTGCACGATGGTGTGGAAATCGGCGCTCCCGAAGGGCGGCGGCGGTGTATCGGGATCGGGCTTTTCCATATGCGATGGGCTGTCCCAAGCCGCTGGCCCGGTCAAGCGCCCTTTGCTACTCCACCGGGATGACCGCCGCCGCCTGGACCTTTTCGATCGACCGCGGCGGCACCTTCACCGACATCGTCGCGCGCGCGCCGGATGGGCGGCAGGTGGTGAAGAAGCTGCTGTCCGAAAATCCCGAACATTATGACGATGCGGCGGTCGCCGGCATCCGGGCGATCCTGAGCGAAGCCGGGGGCGGCGCGGTCGGCGCGGTCAAGATGGGGACGACCGTCGCCACCAACGCACTGCTGGAGCGCAAGGGCGAGGATGTCTGCCTCGCCATCACGGCCGGCTTCGGCGATGCGCTCAGGATCGGCTATCAGGCCCGCCCCGACATCTTCGCGCGCCGGATCGTGTTGCCCGAGCCGCTGTATGACCATGTGATCGAGATGGACGAGCGGGTAATGGCGGACGGGACCGTGCTGACCCCGCTCGATGCGGCGAAGGCGCGGGCCGATCTCCAGTCCGCTTATGACGAGGGCTATCGCGCGCTCGCCATCATTTTGATGCACGGCTGGCGCTGGACCGCGCATGAGGCGGCGCTGGCGGACATGGCGCGGGAGATCGGCTTCGTGCAGGTGTCGGCGAGTCACGAGGTGGAGCCGCTCATCAAGCTGGTCGGCCGTGGCGACACCTGCATCGTGGACGCCTATCTCTCGCCGGTCCTGCGCCGCTATGTCGACCGGGTCGTGGCCGGGCTGGACGGTGCCGGGCGCCTCTTCTTCATGCAATCGAACGGCGGGCTGACCGACGCCGCCGCCTTCCGGGGCAAGGACGCGATCCTGTCCGGACCGGCGGGCGGGATCGTCGGCATGGCGCGCACCGCTGCCGAGGCCGGGTTCGATCATATCATCGGCTTCGACATGGGCGGCACCTCGACCGACGTGTCGCATTTCGCCGGCACTTACGAACGAACCAGTGAGCGCGCGGTCGCGGGCGTCAGGGTCCGCGCGCCGATGCTGGAAATCCACACCGTCGCGGCCGGCGGCGGCTCGATCTGTTCCTATGATGGCCGCCGCTTCCGGGTCGGGCCGGACAGCGCCGGGGCGGTGCCGGGGCCGGCCTGCTACCGGCGCGGCGGGCCGCTCACCGTCACCGACTGCAATGTCGTGCTCGGCAAGATCCGGGCGGAGCATTTCCCGCGCGTGTTCGGGCCCGGCGCGGACCAGCCGATCGACGCCGCGGCCTCGCTGGCGCGTTGCCAGGCTATAGCCGATCGGGCCGGCATGGACGTGCACGCCGTCGCCGAAGGCTTCATCCGCATCGCGGTCGACAATATGGCCAATGCGATCAAGCAGATCTCGATCGCGCGCGGCCATGACGTGACCCGCTACACGCTGCAATGTTTCGGCGGCGCGGGCGGGCAGCATGCCTGCCTCGTCGCCGATGCGCTCGGCATCGAGCGGGTGATGGTCCATCCGCTCGCCGGGGTGTTGAGCGCCTATGGCATGGGCCTCGCCGACATGGTGGAGATCCGGCAGCGGACGCTGGCGGGGGCGGAGCTGGCGCCGGTGCTGGCGGAGCTGGAGGCCGAGGCGGTGGCGGCATTGCAGGCGCAGGGCGTCGAGCGGCCCGAGGTGCGGCACCGCGCGGCCCTGCGTTACGAGGGCAGCGACACGGCGCTGGAGGTAGACGTCTCCGACGCCATGACGGCGGACTTCATCGCTGCGCACCGGATGCGCTTCGGCTTCGTGTCCGAAGTGTCGGTGGTGGTCGAGACGGCGATCGTCGAGGCGGTGGGGAAGGGTGAGCAAGTTTCCTGCTCCCCGGCGAAGGCCGTGGTCCAGTCCTCAACAAGAAACGGCGCGACGGCGCCGCCTGGGCCCCGGCCTTCGCCGGGGAACAACTTGCACCTTCGGGAGCACCTTTCCGGAGGGGATCGGATCACCGGCCCCGCCCTCATCATCGATCCCGCCGCGACCACGATCGTCGAGCCGGGCTGGCGGGCGGAGGTGGATGCGCTGGGCAACCTCATCCTCACCCGTGCGACCCCGCGCGAAACCGCGCCGGCGATGGGCACGCAGGTCGATCCGGTGACGCTGGAGGTGATGGGCAATCTCTTCATGGCGATCGCCGAGGAGATGGGCGTGGCGCTGCGCAACACCGCCTCTTCGGTGAACATCAAGGAGCGGCTCGATTTCTCTTGCGCCTTGTTCGATGCGGATGGGAACCTGATCGCCAACGCGCCGCACATCCCGGTCCATCTGGGATCGATGGGCGATTCCATCCGCACGATCATCGCGGCGCGGGGCGAGCTTCGCGACGGGCGTGGCATGAAGCCCGGCGACATCTATGTGCTGAACGCGCCCTATCGCGGCGGCACCCACCTGCCGGACATCACCGTGGTCATGCCGGTCTTCGCGGATGACGGCGATGGGACCCCGGCCTGGTTCGTCGCGGCGCGTGGCCACCATGCCGATATCGGCGGGATCGCGCCGGGATCGATGCCGCCGAACAGCCGGAGCGTCGATGAGGAAGGCGTGCTGATCGACAATTTCCTGCTCGTCGATGCAGGACGCTTCCGCGAGGCGGAGCTGCGCGCCTTGCTCGCCGAAGGGCGCTGGCCGGCGCGCAATCCGGACCGCAACGTCGCCGATCTGAAGGCCCAGATCGCCGCCTGCGCGCGCGGCGCGAGCGAGCTCAGGCGCATCGCGGGCGAGCAGGGACGACGCATGATCGACGCCTATATGACGCATGTCATGGATTATGCGGAAGAGGCCGTAAGACGCTTGATCGACAGGCTTTCCGACGGATATTTTAGGTATGAAATGGATGACGGCGCGGTGATTTCCGTGGCTGTGACCGTCGATAAACTGGCCCGTTCGGCCACAGTCGATTTCGCCGGAACCAGCGATCAGCAGCCGACCAATTTCAACGCGCCTTATTCGATCTGCCGCGCCGCGACGCTCTATGTGTTCCGTACCCTGGTGGACGATCCGATCCCGCTCAACGATGGCTGCATGCGGCCGATCGAGCTCAGGGTGCCGGATGGATCGATGCTGAATCCGCATTATCCGGCGGCGGTGGTGGCGGGCAATGTCGAGACCAGCCAGGCGATCACCGATTGCCTGCTCGCCGCCTGCGGCGCGCTGGCGCCGAGCCAGGGGACGATGAACAATTTCACCTTCGGCAATGCCCGTCATCAATATTATGAGACGATCGCGGGCGGCGCCGGGGCCGGGCCGGATTTCGACGGGGCGAGCGCGGTGCAGACCCATATGACCAATTCGCGGTTGACCGATCCCGAGGTCCTGGAAACGCGCTTTCCCGTCGTGCTGGAGCGGTTCGCGATAAGGCGCGGATCGGGCGGCGCGGGCGCGCATCGTGGCGGCGACGGGGTGGAGCGGCGACTGCGCTTCCTGGAGCCGATGAGCGCCGGCATCCTGTCCAACCGCCGCCGCATCGCGCCGCACGGCATTCTGGGCGGGGCGGACGCGGCGGCGGGCGTGAACCGCGTGCTGCGGGGCGACGGCGGCGAGGAAAGACTGGGCGCGACGGGATCGGCGGAGATGCAGGCGGGCGACGCATTCGAAATCTGGACGCCGGGGGGCGGGGGATATGGGCAGGGCTGAAAAGGGGGAAGGTGAGCGATGAGCCGGTTCGGGCAGATCGCCCCGGCATTCCTGGTGGCGGATGTCGGCGCGACGGCGCGCTGGTATCGGGACGTGCTCGGCTTCGTCTTCGATACCTTTCCGCAGATCGAGCCCTTCGAATGGGCCAGCCTGCGTCGCGATGGCGTGGAGATCATGCTCCAGCGCTCGCCGGGCTATGCAAAGCCCGATCTTGATCCGCTCCGTCCCGGCGGGGCGTGGGACGCCTATATCTATCTGACTGATATGGACGGCCTGTTCGCGGCCATCGCCGATCGCGTGCAGGTCCGGCGCCCGCCCTGCGACCAGCCTTATCAGATGCGCGAGTTCGAGATCGCCGATCCCAATGGCTATGTCCTGGTGTTCGGCCAGGACCAGACGGACGCGGCCGCATGACTGAATATCTCCCGCTCGCGGGCATCCTGATCGTCGTCGTCGGCTTCGCGCTGAAGCTCAATCCGATGCTGGTCGTCACCGTTTCGGCGATCGCGACCGGCCTGCTGGGCGGCATGGATCTGGCCGCCGTGATCGCCCTGTTCGGCAAGGCGTTCAATGACAACCGCATCATCGCGATCGTCTGGATCGTGCTGCCGGTGATCGGCCTGCTGGAGCGCTACGGGCTGCAGCAGCGGGCGCGGGCGGTCATCACCAATTTCCGCAACGCGACGGCCGGACGCATCCTGCTCCTCTATCTCGGCTATCGCCAGATCACCGCCGCGCTCGGCCTCTATTCCACCGCCGGCCATGCCCAGACGGTGCGCCCGCTGATCGCGCCGATGACGCTCGCTGCCGCAGAGCAGCAACGCGGCAAGCTCGACGAGGCGACGGGCGAGAAGGTGAAGGCGATGTCGGCGGCGACCGACAATGTCGGCCTGTTTTTCGGCGAGGACATCTTCTTCGCGATCGGATCGATCGTGCTGATCCAGCAGACTTTGGCCGCCTACGACATCCACCTCGCGCCGCTCCAGCTCGCCGTGTGGGCGATCCCGACCGCGATCGCCGCCTTCATCGTCCACGGATCGCGGCTGATCATGTTCGATCGGCGGCTGGGGAGGGCCCGGCCATGATCACGCTGGAATGGCTCTACATCCTCGCCGGATCGATGTTCGCGGCCTTCTCGCTATTGAGCCTGCTCGATCGCAAATCGAAGAAGCGCTTCGGCAATGCCGCTTTCTGGGGGCTGATGGCCTTGAGCCTGCTCGCCGGATCGCGGCTGGGCGATTTCAACAACGGCCTGCTGGTGCTCGGGCTGGTCGGCCTGGCGGGCTTCGGCTTCATCGGGCCGGGTAGCCCGAAGACGACCAGCGAGAAGGAGCGGATCGCCTTCGCCGAGATCCGCGGCAACAAGCTATTCCTGCCCGCGCTGATCATCCCGGCCGTCGCCCTGTTCGGCACGCTCGCTTATTATTACACGCCCTTCGGTCAGTCCGGGCTCTTCGAGGAACGGCGCGAGACCTATATCCTGCTCGGGATCGGCGTGCTGCTCGCCATCCTCGTCATCTTCGTGTGGCTGAAGCCGCCGGCCATCGCGCCGCTCGAGGAAGGGCGCCGCCTGATCGATTCGATCGGCTGGGCCGCCGTGCTGCCGCAGATGCTGGCGGCATTGGGCGTCGTCTTCGCGGCGGCGGGCGTCGGCACGATCATCGGCGATGCCACCCGCGCGGCGATCCCGCCCGGCAGCGTGTTCCTCACTGTCGCCGTGTTCGGCATCGGCATGGCTTTGTTCACGATGATCATGGGCAATGCCTTCGCCGCCTTTCCGGTGATGGCTGCCGCGATCGGCGTGCCGCTGCTGATCACTGGCTATGGCGGCGATCCGGCGGTGGTCGGCGCGATAGGCATGCTGGCCGGCTTCTGCGGGACGCTAATGACGCCGATGGCGGCCAATTTCAACATCGTGCCGGCCGCCCTGCTGGAGCTCAAGGACCGCAACGGCGTGGTGAAGATGCAGGTGGCGACCGCGCTGCCTTTGCTCGCGATCAACATCCTCTTCATCTACTGGTTCGCCTTCCGATGAATTTTTCCGTCATGCTGAACTCGTTTCAGCATCCATCGACGAGCAGCGGTGCGGATGGAAATATGGACCCTGAAACAAGTTCAGGGTGACGGAGAAATTGATGACCCATCGCCTCACTCCTGAAATCGCCAGCCGCTTCGCCGGCATCGCGCTCCGCCATGTCCGCAAGCAATATCCGCACAAGCTCGATCATGTGATGGACGGGCCGGAGGATGTGCTGGGGCCCAAGGCGCTGCATCCGATCTTCTACGGCAGCTTCGACTGGCACAGCTGCGTCCACGGTTACTGGCTGCTGGCGCGGCTGCTGCGGCTTTACCCGGACATGCCCGAAAATGTGCGCATCCGGACGTTGCTGGACGAGATGATCACCGGCGAGAAGGTCGCGGGCGAACTGGCCTATCTCGATCGCGCTTATACGGGCGGGTTCGAACGGCCTTATGGCTGGGCCTGGCTGCTGGCGCTCCATGCGGAATTGCAGGGGCACGACCGGCATTGGGCGGACGAACTGGCGCCGCTGGCGAAGGCGTTCGCCGATCGTTTCCATCTCTATCTGCCCAAGCTCACTTATCCGATCCGGGTCGGGACGCACTTCAACACCGCCTTCGCGGCGATCCTCGCGCTCGAATGGGCGGGGGGAAACGATGCCGCGCTTGCCGATCTGATCCGGGCATGGGCGCAGGACCGGTTCGGCGCCGATCGCGGCTGTCAGGCGTGGGAGCCGGGCGGTGACGAGTTCCTGTCCTCCGCACTGACCGAGGCGCTGCTGATGCGGCGCGCCTTGCCCGAAGCGGCGTTCCGGCCCTGGTTCGACGCCTTCCTGCCCGATCTGGCCGACGGACTGCCCGCCAGCCTGTTCACGCCGGCCTTCGTCTCCGACCGGTCCGACGGCAAGATCGCCCATCTCGACGGCGTGAACCTGTCGCGCGCCTGGTGCTGGCGCGGCATCGCGGACGCGCTGGAGCCGGCAATGGCGGCCAGGGCGCTGGCGACGGCCGACGCACATCTCGATGCCAGCCTGCCTCATGTGGCGGGCGACTATATGGGCGAGCATTGGTTGGCGACCTTCGCGCTGCTGGCGCTGGAGGTGGAGAGCTTCGGATAACTTGCTGGGCCCCGGCCTGCGCCGGGGCATTCCGACAATGCCGCCGGCATTGTCGGAATGGTTTACAAGCCGTTAACCCGTTAACCATGTTTCCCGCGCATTTCCGTCGCTGGCCCGGTCCTTGCTGCTTTTCGAAGCGATGCTGCGACGGATTGGCAGATTGTTCGTGATCAAGACACGCTGGGAGGCGATGGTCGTGATCTACGCGCTCGCTTTGGGCGCGATCGAACGCGGGCGGCATTATCTCGAAGTCTATCCCGGTTTCTTCGGCTGGCTGCTCGCGGCGGCCTGTACCGGCGCGGTCTTCCTGGCCGGCGCACGGCTGATGGAATTCACGCGACCGGACAATCGCGAGCGGCGTCGCAAGAGCGACCTCGAGCGCGCCCGCCAAGAGTTGGCGTAATTTCCCAAATCGCGGTGGCGCGATTTCCCTGCTGACGTCTCTGGAAAATCAAAAAATGGCGGAAATCCGCCAGAAAATCCGTTTGGCACGGCTCTTGTTATCCTTTGGGCAACAGTTTCAACGCGACGCACAAAGGAGCAAGACAATGACCAAGCTGAACCAGATCGCCCGCACCGCCACCGCCGCCCTCGGCGCGCTGGTCATCTCCACCGCCTGCATCGCCGCCGCCGTCGGCCCGGCGACCGGCAATGCCGCCGCCCCCGCGACTTATGCTTCCGCTTCGGTCCAGGCCGCCAACGCCTGACCCGAAGCCCGGCGGCCGGGACGTCGCCCACCCCCATGCGTCCCGGCCGCCATCAAGACGATCCGCCACCTTCGAGGACCACCCACCGATGAGCATCTTCTCCAGAACCCGCGACATCATCGCCGCCAACGTGATCGACCTGGTCGAACGGTCGAACGATCCGGCGAAGACGATCCGCGTGGTCATCCTCGAGATGGAAGAGACGCTGGTCGAAGTCCGGGCCTCGGCAGCGCGCAGCATCGCCGACCAGAAGGAGAAGCGCCGCCAGATCGCGCAGCTCGCCACGCTTCAGGAGAGCTGGACCGAACGCGCGGAGCTGGCGCTTTCCCGCGGCCGCGACGATCTCGCCCGCGCTGCCCTGATGGAGAAGGAGAAGCTGACCGACCTCGCCGAGGAGCTGGCCCAGGAAGTCGCCGAGATCGACGCCGCGCTGCGCGCATCCGAGGCGGACATCACCAAGCTCCAGGCCAAGCTGCGCGAGGCGCGCAGCCGCCAGGCGGCGATCGCGACCCGGATCGAAAGCGCGGAGAACCGCGTGAGGATGCGCGAAATGTATGCCGGCTCGCGCGTGGAGGACGCCTTCTCCAACTTCGCTTTGCTCGAGCGGCAGGCGGATCTCGCCGAAGGCCATGCCGAGGCGCTGGCGCTGGCCGCGCCGCCCAAATCGCTGGAGGAGGAGATTGCCGAGCTCAAGGTCGCCGAACGGGTCGACGCCGAGCTTGAGGCGATGAAGGCCCGGGTCCGGAAGGAAGCGGCATGACGGTCTCGATCGACGGCACCGACATCGGCAACGCGGTCGCCACGGCGATCGTCGTCGGCACCATCGTCATGATGGTGATCGGGGCCTTCCTGGTCTGGCTGATGGTTCGCCCGCCCCGCCATGTGCGCGAAGAGCGCCGGCAGCGGGGACGCAAACCGGTGGCGCGGGAGATCGACGCCGAGACTGCCGAGGAAATGGTCCGCCTGATCGCGCGGATGGAGGAACGGCTGGCGGTGCTGGAACGCGCCGTGGGCGACGTTAATGAGACGCCGCGCCGGATCGAGGCGCGCGAGCAAGAGCTTTTGGAGACGGGCGAGGAAAGCCCGGAGACGAGGAGGGTGAAATGAACATGCGGGGCGTGAAGTTCGAGCTGGACCGGGACGAGGGCAAGCTGCTCGGCGTCTGTGCCGGGATCGCCCGGACCACCGGTGTGGATGCGACCATCGTGCGCATCGGCGTGGTGCTGACCGCTTTGTTCGCGAGCTTCACCTTCGCGCTGGTCGCTTATTGCGGCCTGGCCGCTTACGGCCACTTCCAGGGCCGGGGCGGCAATCGGGAGCGGATCGGTGCGCGCGACGAGGTTTCGCCGGACCGTCTGCGGCGCGATGAGCTGCGCCTGCGCGCGATCGAAACCTATTCGGCCAGCGCCAACAGCCGCCTCGCCCGCGAGATCGAGGACCTGCGCTGAGGCAAGAATAGAGGAGGGAGGAGGACATGGACGAGATCATGACCAGCGTCATCCTGGCGAGCTTCGGCCTGACCGGCCTGTGTGTCACCGTCGTGGCGGGCCTGAAGGGCTGGCAGGGCTGGCTCGAGGTCAGGCGGATGGAGCTGAGCGGTTCGGGCCGGCGCGAACCGCGCGGCGAGATGTCCGACCTGATCGAGATGGCGGACCTGAAGGAACGAGTACGCAAGCTGGAAACGATCGCGGCCTGCATCGATCCCTGAAAGAACCGCTTGAGTTTCCCCGCGAGCGGGGATGGGCCTCTCCTTTCCTCTCAGGGGAGAGGCCCTTTTTATCGTTCGATCCGCGACCGAACGGTCGCCCCGTCCGGGCCGATCCGCCAGAGATCGCCGAAATCGGGATGAGAAAGGTCCCGGGGACGCGTTCCGCCGAGCTGCTCGACGATGTCCGGAACGGTGTTGCTGTGACCCACGATTAAGGCGGGCAGCGGTCCGGCGCGGACGCGCGCGACGAGCCCAGCGGTGTCGCGAGGGTCGTAGAGGATCGGTGTGAGGCCGAGCCGTTCGGCGAGCGGTCCGGCGGTTTGGCGGGTGCGCTTGAAATCGCTGATATAGATCGCCGCGATCCGCTCTCCAGCCAACCGTTCCCCAAGCAGGATCGCGACCCGCCGGCCTTCCGGCAGCAGATCGGGATCGCGTTCCCCTTCGGGCGTGTGGAGATGCCGCACGACATAGATGCCGGAATCGGCCGTCGTCATGTCGCCGGTCGTGGCGCATCCGGGCAGCAGCAAAGCTGCAAGCAGGGCAAACGGCGCGAACCAGTGCTTGTGCGGCATGAGGGCCTCCAGTCACCGCTACACTGAACGCCCGGGACGGACGCGACAAGGGGTGCAACGCCCGGAAAAATCCTCTAGGGCTCGCCCAACAGCAGACACAGGATCGAGGATGCCCAGCAAGACCGAGCGCCGCAGCAACCGTCCGGCGCTCTCCCTCCACGTTCCGGAGCCCGAAGCGCGGCCCGGCGACGAGGTCGATTTCAGCCGGATCGAGATTCCCGCCGCGGGCAGCGCGTCGCGCCCGGACATCGCCGCCGCCGCCGTCGATACCCATCCGCTCTGCTTCACGCTGGTGCGGGTGCTGGACGAGGATGGCAAGGCGACGGGGTCGTGGGATCCCCGGCTCGACGCCGACACGCTGCGCCGGATGCTGAGGGACATGCTGACCGTGCGCGCGTTCGACGAGCGGATGTTCCGCGCGCAGCGGCAGGGCAAGACCAGCTTCTACATGAAGTCGCTGGGCGAGGAGGCGGTGGCGGTGGCCGCGGCCTATGCGCTGGACGGCGAGGATATGTGCTTCCCGACCTATCGCCAGCAGGGACTGCTCGTCGCGCGCGGCTATCCGATGGTCGAGATGATGAACCAGATCTACTCGAATCGGGGAGACCGGCTGAAGGGACGCCAGCTCCCGATCATGTATTCGGACAAGAAGAAGGGCTTCTTTTCCATTTCCGGCAATCTCGGCACCCAATATCCGCAGGCGGTGGGCTGGGCGATGGGCAGCGCGATCAAGGGCGACAGCCGAATCGCCGCCGCCTGGATCGGCGACGGATCGACGGCGGAGGGCGATTTCCACAGCGCCGTCACCTTCGCCGGCGTCTATCGCGCGCCGGTGATCCTCAACGTGGTCAACAATCAGTGGGCGATCTCGTCCTTCTCCGGCATTGCCGGCGGCGAGCTGACGACCTTCGCGGCGCGCGCGGTGGGCTATGGCATTGCCGGCCTCCGGGTGGACGGCAATGACGCGCTGGCCGTCTATGCCGCGACCCGCTGGGCGGCGGACCGGGCCCGCTCCAATCTCGGCCCGACCCTGATCGAGATGTTCACCTACCGCGTCGAGGGGCATTCCACCTCCGACGATCCCAATGCCTACCGGCCGCAAGGCGCGGGCCGGAAATGGCCGCTGGGCGATCCGATCGAGCGGCTGAAGCAACATCTGGCGGCCTTGAGCGAGTGGGACGATGCCCGTCACGAAGCGTTGGCCGCGGAGGTCGATGCCGAAGTCCGCGCCGCCCAGAAGGAGGCGGAGAAGCAGGGCACGCTCATCGCCTCGACGATCGATTTCCCGCAGGACGTCCGCACCATGTTCGAGGACGTCTATGAGGAGATGCCCTGGCATTTGAAGGAGCAGCAGGACCAGATGGTCGCCGAGCTGGAGGCGAAGAAGCGCAAATGACCGTCATGAACATGATCCAGGCGATCAACAGCGCCCATCACGTCATGATGGAGCGGGACGATTCGACCGTTGCGCTCGGCGAGGATGTCGGTTTTTTCGGCGGCGTCTTCCGTGCGACCGAGGGACTGCAGAAGAAATATGGCCGCAGCCGCGTGTTCGACACGCCGATCTCGGAAGGCGGGATCATGGGCGTCGCGATCGGCATGGCGACCTATGGCCTGCGGCCGATCGCGGAAATCCAGTTCGCCGACTATATCTATCCGGGCTTCGACCAGATCGTCTCCGAAGCCGCGCGCATCCGCTACCGCACCGCCGGCGAATGGTGCGTGCCTCTGACCATCCGTTCGCCTTATGGCGGCGGCATTTTCGGCGGCCAGACGCACAGCCAGTCGCCCGAGGCTTTGTTCGCGCATATCGCCGGCATCACTACGGTGATCCCGTCCAATCCCTATGACGCCAAGGGGCTGCTCATCTCGGCGATCGAGGCGAACGATCCGGTCGTCTTCTTCGAGCCCAAGCGCATCTATAACGGCCCGTTCGACGGCTTCTTCGACCGGCCGGTGACGCCCTGGGCGAAGCATGAGGCGTCCGAGGTGCCGGAAGGCCATTATACCGTGCCGATCGGCAAGGCGGCGGTGGCGCGCGAGGGTGAGCAGCTCACCATCCTCGCTTATGGCACGATGGTCCATGTCGCGCTGGCCGCGGCCGAAGCGGCCGAGATCGATGCGGAAGTCATCGACCTGCGCACCATTGTCCCCGTCGATATCGAGACGATCGAGCAATCGGTGAAGAAGACCGGCCGCTGCGTCGTCGTCCACGAGGCGACGCGCACCGCGGGCTTCGGCGCGGAGCTGGCGGCGCTCGTGCAGGAGCGCTGCTTCTATCATCTGGAAGCGCCGGTGCAGCGCGCGACGGGCTGGGACACGCCCTATCCGCATTCGCTGGAATGGGCCTATTTCCCTGGACCGGTCCGGCTCGGCACCGCGTTCAAGAAGGCATTGGAGGACTGATACGGCCATGGCGCGCTACCAATTCAAGCTGCCCGATATCGGCGAAGGCATCGCCGAGGCCGAGATCGTCGCCTGGCACATCAAGGTGGGCGACACGGTCAGCGAGGACCAGCAGATCGCCGACATGATGACCGACAAAGCGACGGTGGAGATGGAAAGCCCGGTCGCGGGGAAGGTTGTGAGCCTGGCGGGCGAAGTGGGCGACCAGATTCCGATCGGCTCGGTGCTGGTCGAATTCGAGGTTGAGGGCGATGCGCCGGCGGAAGAGGTGCTCGCAGCGGACGCGCCGCGCGAAGACACGGTAGCCCTGTCCGACGGGCTGGTCGAGCCGACCGAGGCGCAGGAAGAGGCGATCCCGGTGGTGGATGAAGCCCCCGCCATTCGTCCTGAGCCTGTCGGAGGGCGGCCTTCTTCTTCCGGCGCCGAAAAGAAGGAAGGGCAGGGCTTCGACAAGCTCAGCCCGAACGGGGATGGGGGAAAGAAGCTGGTCCAAGCCTCGCCCGCCGTGCGCCAGCGCGCGCGCGATCTGGGGATCGATCTTGGCCGGGTGAAATATGCCGGCGACCGCATCCGCCACGCCGATCTCGACGCTTACCTTCTCTACAATGGCGGCGGTGTCGCCGGCGGCCCCGCGCCGCGCCGGGCGGACGAGACGGTCAAGGTCGTCGGCCTCAGGCGCAAGATCGCGGAGAATATGCAGGAGGCGAAGCGCCGCATCCCGCATTTCACTTTGGTCGAGGAATATGACGTCACCGCGCTGGAGCAGACCCGCGCGATGATGAACCAGGACCGCGGCGACAACCCGAAGCTCACCATGCTGCCCTTCCTGATCACCGCCTTTGCGCGGATGCTGGCGAAATATCCGCAGATCAACGCCACCTATGACGACGACGCGCAGGTCATCACGCGGCACGGCGCCGTCCATATGGGCATGGCGACGCAGACGCCGAACGGCCTGATGGTCGCCGTCATCCGCGACGCGCACGGCCGCGACCTGTGGAACCTCGCCGCCGAGGTGGCGCGCCTCGCCGACGCCGCGCGCACCGGCAAGGCGAGCCGCGAGGAATTGTCGGGCTCCACCTTCACCATCTCCAGCCTCGGCCCGATGGGCGGCATCACTTCGACACCGGTGATCAACCGGCCGGAAGTCGCCATCGTCGCGGTCAACAAGGTGCGCGAGGCGCCGGTCGTGGTGGATGGCGAGCTGGAGATCAGGAAGCTGATGAACCTGTCGCTGTCCTGCGATCATCGCGTCGTCGATGGCTGGGACGCGGCCGAATTCATGCGCGATTTGAAGGGCCTGATCGAGAATCCGCTGAAGCTGCTCTCGACACGCTAGGAAGCACCGGTAAGACGCTGGCATGCTGAAGAAGACCGAGAGCGCGGATTTCGATGCGCTGAAGCTGCTGGACGATCGGCTCCGCTGGCTGTCGGCGTGGACGATCCACAATGCGAACCATTTGCGCGAGAGCGCGGACGGGCTGAAAGTCGGCGGGCATCAGGCGTCGTGCGCCTCGATGACGGCGATCATGGCGGCCCTTTATTTCCATGCGCTGGGGCCGAACGACAAGGTGGCGGTGAAGCCCCATGCCGGGCCGGTGCTGCACGCGATCCACTATCTGCTGGGGTCGCAGTCGCGCGAACAGCTGGAGGCGTTTCGCGGCTTTGGCGGGATGCAGAGCTATCCGAGCCGGACCAAGGACCGGATTCCGGTGGATTTTTCGACCGGATCGGTGGGCCTCGGCGTCGCCGTCACGGCCTTTGCCAGTCTCGTTCAGGATTATCTGATCGCGCATGGCATGATGGATCCCGCCGAGGCGGGCCGGATGATCGCACTGATGGGCGATGCCGAGCTGGACGAAGGCAATATCTACGAATGCCTGATCGAGGCGGCGAAGCACGACATCCGCAATTGCTGGTGGATCGTCGACTATAACCGGCAGAGCCTGGACGCGACGACGGCGGATCGGATGTTCAGCCGGTTCGACGATATTTTCGAAACCTGCGGCTGGCGCGTCGTCACGCTCAAATATGGCAAGGCGCAGGAGGCGGCGTTTCGCGAGAAAGGCGGCGCGAGGCTGCGCGAGTGGATCGATCAATGTCCGAACGTCGATTATGCGGCGCTCACCTATCTCGGCGGCGCGGCATGGCGGGAGCGGCTGGAGAAGGACCTGGGCAAGGCCGTCAAGCCGATCCTCGACGCCCGCGACGACGAGGCGCTGGCCGCGCTGATGACCGGGCTTGGCGGGCACTGCATGGAGACTTTGGTCGAAGCCTTTGACGGTGCTCGGGACGATGTGCCGACCTTCTTCATCGCCTACACGATCAAGGGCTTCGGGCTGCCCTTCGCCGGCCACAAGGACAATCATTCCGGCCTGATGAATCCCGGCCAGATCGCGACATTGCGCGACAGCATGGGCATCGCGGAAGGCGAGGAATGGACGCCCTGGGCCGGGCTCGGCGGCAACAGCGCGGAGGCCGTGAAGGCGCTGGCCGAGCGCAGCGCGATCGCGCGCGCGAAGAAGGCGCGGCGCTGGAATGTCGCCGAGGTGCCGGCGATTGCGCCGCCGGCGGGCGAGGAGCAATCCACCCAGGCGGCGTTCGGGCGCATCCTGCTCGATCTCGCCAAGGCCGGCGGGCCGCTTGCCGATCGGATCGTGACCACCTCGCCGGACGTGACGGTCTCGACCAATCTCGGCGCCTTTGTGAACCAGCGCGGGCTGTTTCGGCGACAGGAACTCGCCGATATCTTTGCCACAGCGAAGATACCTTCGGCCCAGAAATGGGCGGGCGGCAAGGCGGGTCAGCATATCGAGCTGGGCATTGCGGAGAACAACCTGTTCCTGATGCTCGCCGCGCTCGGGCTGGCCGGAGACATGTTCGGCGACCGGCTGTTCCCGATCGGAACCGTCTACGATCCGTTCATCGCGCGCGGGCTCGATGCGCTCAATTATGCCTGTTACCAGGATGCGCGATTCCTGCTGGTCGCGACCCCGTCGGGCCTGACGCTCGGGCCGGAGGGCGGCGCGCACCAGTCGATCAATCCGCCGCTCATCGCCATGGGCCAGCCGGGCCTGCGCCATTACGAACCGGCCTTCGCCGACGAGCTGGCGCTGCTGATGGAAGAGAGCTTCCGGCTGATGCAGGCCGAAAATGGCGAGAGCGTCTATCTGCGCCTCTCGACCCGCAGCATCGCGCAGGTCGCACGCGATGGCGATGGCTGGCGCGACGCTGCGGTCGCCGGCGGCTACTGGCTCCGCGAACCTGCTCCGGGCGCCCAGGCGGCGTTGGTCTACAGCGGCGCGCTGGCGCCGGAGGCGCTGGCCGCCTGGGAGGCGTTGCAGGACGACGTGCCGGGTCTCGGCCTGCTCGCCGTCACCTCGCCCGACCTGCTGCATCGGGGCTGGAGCCAGCGCCAAGCGGGGCGCTGGTCCGGGGCCGGCGCCAAACCCAGCCATGTCGAGACGTTGCTGGCGCCGTTGTCGCGCGATGCCGGGCTGGTCACCCTGATCGACGGATCGCCGGCCGCACTCTCCTGGCTCGGCGGGGTCGCCGGTCACAAGGTCAGCCCGCTCGGGGTTGAACGGTTCGGCCAGACCGGCAATCTCGTCGATCTCTATCGCGCCTATCGCCTCGACGTGGATGCCATCGTCGAAGCCGCGGCGGAGCTCTTTCTGGATTGAAACCGCGCGGGTGCATCCACATCTTCCTCGTCGCCGGCAGTGGAGGCCGGTGCGTAGGGAGACGGGCATGATCGGCAAGTTGATCGGTGCGGAGATCGGGCGGCGTGTGGCCCGCCCGGGACAGGGCCTCAAAGGCGCGCTGATAGGGGCGGCGGTCCCCTGGGTGTTGCGCCGCGCCTTCACGCCGATCGGCGTCGTCGCGATAGGTGCCTATGGCGCGAAGAAGCTCTACGACCGGCGCCGCGCCCGTCGCGCAGCGAATCCCGACATCACGACGACGTCGCGCGGCTGATCCGGTTTACTGGCTCGGCCGCGGTTCCTCGCGCGGCGCCGCCGGCTGCGTCGCCGCTTGCGGCGTTTCGGGCTGCTGCGGCGCCGGCTGCGGGCCCGGGAAGGGCGCAGGCGTCACCACGGGAAGATCGGCCTGATTGAGCGCCTCGTCCGCCGGAGGGGCAGGCGGCGGTGCCTGTCGCCGCGCCGGGCGGATGCCGAGGGCTTCGGTCATGAAGGTACGGAAGATGCGGGCCGGCGTACCGCCGCCGCTGGTGCCGGGGAGGGGGCGGTTGTCGTCATTGCCGACCCAGACGCCCACAACCAAGTCTCCGGCGAAGCCAACGAAGACGGCATCGCGATAATCGGAGGTCGTGCCGGTCTTGCCGAAGGTGGGCACCGACAAAGCGGCGGCACGGCCGGTGCCATCATTGACCACCGCGTAAAGCACGTCGCGCAGCATCGGAAAGGCGCGGTCGCGGTTTAGCCGATCGGCGAGCGAGCCGCCGAACCAGCCGGCCGGAGGCTCCGGCAGACCGCGCGCGACGATCGGATAACGACCGGCGGCGATCGCGGCATAAGCGGCGGTGAGCTCGACCAGGCTGACTCCGCCCGCGCCGAGCGCGAGGCTGGGATCGGGCCGCAGCGGCGCGGTGATGCCAAGATCGCGCGCGGCGCGGATCACGGCATCGCGCCCGACCCGTTCCTGAACCTGCACGGCGACGGTATTGCTCGACTGCGCGACCGCCTCGCGCAAAGTGATGCGGCCGCGATAGGAATTGCCGTAATTGCGCGGCTGCCAGTCGCCCAAACGGATCGGCACGTCGTCGACCGGCATGTCCGGTGTCATGCCCGCGCGAAAGGCGGCGAGATAGACGAAGGGCTTGAAGGCGGAACCGGGCTGCCGACGCGCCTGGGTGGCGCGGTTGAACTGGCTTTGCGCATAATCGCGCCCGCCGACCATCGCCACGACGCGCCCGTCAAGCCGCATCGCGACCAGCGCCGCCTGCGAACGCCCCAGTCCGGCGCGGCGGATCGTGCGCGCCGCGATGCGCTGGAGATTGGCGTCGAGCGTGGTGACCACCCGGCGCTCGCCATAGCTGCCTTCCTCCAGCTCGCTGGCCTGCGGCACCACCCAATCGGCGAAATAGGTGCCGGTCGGCACGTCGTCGTCATCCCCGCGGCGGATACGGGCGGGGCGGGCCGCTTCGCGCTCCGCCTCGGTGATGAAGCCGGCTTCCTCCATCGTGCGCAGCACCAGCCGGGCGCGGTCGCGTGCTGCCTCCAGATTGGTCGTCGGCGCAAGGCGGGACGGTGCATTGACGACCCCCGCCAGCATCGCCGCCTGGGCCAGCGTCAGCTCGTCCGGCTCGACATCGAAATAATGGTGGGCGGCGGCGCGCAGCCCATAGACGTTGTCGCCGAAATAGACATTGGAGAGATAGCGGCTGAGGATCTCCTCCTTGGACAGCCAGGCCTCCAGCCAGAGCGCGATCAACGCCTCCTGCGCCTTGCGCGAGGGCGTGCGGTCGGGCGTCAGGAAGCTGGTCTTGGCGAGCTGCTGGCTGATCGTGCTGCCGCCTTCGCGCACCCGGCCTGAACGCAGGTTGCGCGCGAAGGCCCGCGCAATCCCCCAGGGATCGAGGCCGATATGACGGAAGAAGCGCCGGTCCTCGATCGCGACGAAGGCCTGGCCGACATGGGGCGGCAATTGGGTCACATCGACCGGCTCGTCCATGATCGCGCCGCGCCGGGCGATCGGTTCGCCATCGGCCGACAGGATGGTCAGGCCCGGGGCATTGGCGGGCTGAAGCGAGCTGGACAGCGGTGCGGTGACGATCAGCCAGAACAGGATCAGCGCGAACAGAGCGGCGGCCAGCTTGAAGCCGCGCCGCACGAGACGCGCGCGCGACAGCTTCGGTCGCGCCGGTGGAGGAGCCTGGGCTGTGTCCGCTTCGGCCATCGTTCTTAGCAGCACGATATCCGGGCGATGATCAAGCGCCGAACAATCGCTCGGGCCGGATCATGTCCGGCGTCACGCCGACTCGAATGAGATCTTCGGGCCAGGTGCCGCCGGTAGCCAGCGCGCATGCCGCCTCGGCCATGGCGGGCGCGGTCTGCAGGCCGTAGCCGCCCTGACCGGCGAGCCAGAAGAAGCCGGGCGCGTCGGGCGCGAAGCCGGCGGTGGGCACGCGATCGGCGGTGAAGGTTCGAAGGCCCGACCAGCGATGGGCGATCCGTTTCACCGACAGCGTCGTGTAATGTTCGAGCCGATCGGCGGCGAGCGCGATGTCGTAATCGTCCGGCCCGGCATCGCACGGCTCGTCGTCCACTTCATCGGCTGGCGAGACGAGCAGCCGACCGGCCTCGGGCAGCATGTAGAAATCGCTCGCGGCGCTGTGGACGAACGGCCAGCGGGCGATGTCGGCATCGGTGGGCGGCTCGACGACGATCACGGTGCGGCGCTTCGGCGTCAGGCCGAGAGGCTTCACCCCGGCCAGGCCGGCGATCCGGTCGGCCCAGGCACCGGCCGCGTTGACCAGCACCGGCGCCGCGAAGGCTTCGCCCGCTTCGGTGCGCGCCTGCCACAGCTCGCCATGCCGCTCGACCGCGACGACGCGCTGGCCGGTCAGCACCGCTCCGCCGGCGCCGCGCAACGCACGGACATAGGATTGCAGCAATGCGTCGGCATCCAGCTTGAGGCCGGTGGGATCGAACAAAGCGGTGACGGCGGCGCTGTCGCCAGTCCGCACGATCGGGCAGAGCCGGGCGATCTCCGCCGGATCAACGCTGCGGATCGCATCGGTGAAGCGCACCATGCCGGCGCCAAGCGCCTCAAGCCGGGCCATGTCTTCGGCATGGGCGAAATAGAGGGCGGTTGCGGTCGCGGCGAGCGGCGCGGTGGCGAAACCCTCAGGCGGGGTTTCGAAGAAGGCGCGGCTGGCGAGTGTCAGCCCGCGCACCGCAGCGTCGCCAATGCCGTAATGGCTGAACGAGACGCTGCGGCCGGACGAATGATAGCCGAGGGCATCTTCGCCCTCGAGCACGGTCACGCGGCCATGTGTGGCCAGCCCCGCGCCCATGGAAAGACCGGCGATGCCACCGCCGATGATCAGGAAATCCGAATCGGTCATGGCGCGCGCTAACCGATTCAAGGAAGAGGGTCACGCAATTCGGGAACGAATTCCTCGACCGCGCGGTCGAGCAGTGCATCGACGATTCTGCCGGCTGCCTGACCGTCGCCATAAACACCCGACGGAGCGAGAAGGGGTGGGCGATCGAGCCATTGCGCTGCCGCTTCTGCGATCCGCGCCGGATTGCTGCCGACCAGTTTCGCCAGTCCGGCTTCGATCCCTTCGTTCCTTTCGGTGGCGTCGCGCAGCACCAGCGTCGGCTTGCCTAGCGCCGTCGCTTCCTCCTGAACCCCGCCCGAATCGGTGAGCACGAGATCGGCGCGCCGCAGCGCCCGCACGAAGGTGACAAGGCTCAGGGGCGGAACGAGGCGTATATTCGCTACCTGTCCCAGCGCCTCCGCGATCGGCCCGCCGATCCGGGGATTGGGATGAACCGGGCACAGGATGGCGATGTCCGGGCGCTCGGCGATCTCGCGCAGCGCGGCCCAGATGCTGTCGAACGGCGCGCCGAAATGCTCGCGGCGGTGGCCAGTGAACAGGATCAGCCGGCGATCGACGGGCAGGCCAGCAATCGTGTCCGGCGCCGCATCGCATCGGGCCAGCACCATATGGAGCGCGTCGATTCCGCTATTTCCTGTGACGAAGACGCGGCCGCGCACGCGCTCGGCGGCGAGATTGGCCCCTGCCGCCGGCGTGGGCGCGAGGTGGAGATCGGCGAGGAGTGCGATCGCCCTGCGGTTCGCCTCTTCCGGCCAAGGATGGTGCGCATAGGTGCGAAGCCCCGCTTCGACATGCGCGACCGGGATACCGCGATGGTGCGCGGCGAGCGCAGCGGCATAGGCGGTAGTCGTATCGCCCTGAACGATGACCCGATCCGGCGCGATCTGGGCGAGCACCCCATCGAGCCGGTGCAAGCCCGCCGAGAACAAGGCATTGAGCTCTTGTCCCGGCGCCATCAGATCAAGGTCGATATCGGGTGCGAGACCGAAGAAAAGCAGCACGTCGTCGAGCAGCTCGCGATGCTGGCCGGTCACGCACAGCCGCGAATCGATGCCCGGCTCGGCGGCGAGCGCGCGCAGCACGGGCGCCATCTTCACGGCTTCGGGCCTTGTCCCGATGACCGACAGCACCCGCATATCCTCTCCCCCGAACGCAGCTAAGCACAGGTTGGAAGAGGCGCAAAGCTTGTGCCGGCGCCCGCGCCGACGCATGAGGCCGCATCGAATGCCGGAGGGCGGATTGACCGACGAGGAGCTTGCCGCGGCGCTGGCCGAGCAGGCCGGGCGCATGCTGATGCTGATGCGCGCCGGGCCTTGCCCCGATCTGTTGGCATTGGGCCACGAAGCGGACAAGGCTGCGAATGCCTTCCTGATCGAGGCGTTGCGGCGACACCGGCCGGACGATGCGATCCTATCCGAGGAGAGTCCCGACGATCCCGCGCGGCTGGGGCACGCGCGCGTCTGGATCATCGACCCGCTCGATGGCACGCGCGAATATTGCGAGGCTCGGACCGACTGGGCCGTGCATGTCGGCCTTGCCGTGGATGGGCGAGCGGCGACGGGCGCGGTGGCGATTCCCGCGTTGGAGCGCGTCTTTCGCTCGGACCGTCCGGCCGTGCCCGCCGCGCCGCGCGCGCGGCCCGTGATGCTGGTCAGCCGGAGCAGACCGCCCGAGGAAGCCGCGGCGATCGCGGTTCATATCGGCGCCGACGTGGAAGAGATGGGCTCGGCCGGCGCCAAGGCGATGGCTGTGGTGGGGGGTGAGGCCGACCTCTACATCCACGCCGGCGGTCAGCGCGAATGGGACAATTGCGCGCCGGCGGCAGTGGCGCTGGGCGCGGGGCTGCACGCGAGCCGGATCGACGGCGCACCACTGGTCTATAATTGCGCGGACACGCGCGTGCCCGATCTGGTGATCGGCCGGCCGGAACTCGCCGAACGGGTCGTGGCTTTTGTCCGGGCGCGCAAGGGCAAGGGTGAATGATGCTGACTTCCTATTCCACGTTCAAAAACGACCTCGGCGTCTTTACCGGGATGACCGAGGATCTGATCCACGTTCATGTCGGGCTGGCCATCTTCGTGGTGACCGCTTTGTTGCTGCGCCGGCGCATGCGTTCGCCGATTCCGCTCGCGGTGGTCGCCGTCCTGGCTCTCGCGAATGAGGTCGCCGATTATTATTCGCCTGGATGGGTTTTGATTCCGTCCCTGCTCGATTTCGTGAACACGGTTTTCTGGCCGCTCGTGCTCTTTCTCCTCGCGCGGCGCGGGCGCGGACAGGAGACGGTGCGCTAGAGAAAGTCGCGCAGGCGCCGCCAGGCCCGGGCCTTCGCTTCGAAATTCAGCGTGTAGGCGGGGCTGCTCGACGGCAGGTCGATCAATTCCAGATCGGGCTGTTGGCCGAGCTGCTTCCGCCCGATCCGCGCCGATGTGCCGCCGTTGAACGCCACCGCGCGCACCGCAGGCAGCGTTTCGATGAGGGCAGCGAGATCGCTGGCGGCATGGAGGCGGATGTCCGCGTCGAGGCTGCCCTTGCGGATCGCGGCGGCGACCGTGTCCCACAGGCCAATGCCGGCATCGAGCAGGGCCGCGAGGCGCGCCTCGTAATCGAGGTTTAGGAGATCCTTCCCAATGACATCGCCCATCAGCCGCCAGAACTGGTTGCGCGGATGGGCGTAATAGCGGCCGGCCGCGAGCGAAGCGGCACCGGGCAGGCTACCGAGGACGAGCAGGCGCGTGTTGGAGCGGGTGACGGGTGGGAAGCAATGGTGCATGACGGCGACATGAAAGTTCAGGGCGGTTGTCATTGCAAGGCGGTGCGGTTCGAGGCGGAGGTGCCCGCGGCGGTCGAGATCCTCGATTGCAATTGCTCGATCTGCGCGATGACCGGCTTTCGGCACCTGATCGTGCCGCATGAGGATTTCCGGCTGCTGTCCGGCGCGGACCGGCTTACCAGCTACCGGTTCGGGACCGGCGCGGCGGAGCATCTCTTCTGCTCGGTCTGCGGGGTGAAAAGCTTCTACCAGCCGCGCTCGCATCCCGAGGCGTGGAGCGTGAATCTCAATGCGCTCGACGATGCTTCGGCGCTGCAGGTGACGGCACGCGCCTTCGACGGGCGCAACTGGGAGAAGGCGGCCGCCGCGTTGGACTAGGCTGCCTCGCCGAAGGCATAGGCGTCCATCGCCAGCACGTTCCAGGTGTAGCTATGGTGCAGCCGCCGGCCTGGCGCGCCGCCGCCCGCGCCATAAGCGAAGAAGAGCGGGAGCAGATGTTCGTCGGTCGGATGGTTGCGCGCCGCATCCGGCGCGTCCTGCATGGCGTCGAGCAGCGCGTCGCCGTCGCCGCGCCGGATCGTGTCCTCAAGCCAGGATGTGAAGCCTTCCACCCAGGCGACATCCTCGCCCGAGCCGGGCGCGAATACGGCGCGCAGATTGTGCGAGATGCTGCCCGATCCGATCAGCAGCACGTTGCGTGCCCGCAGCGGCGCCAGCGCTCGGCCGATCCGCTCGTGCCAGCGCGAATCACGCTGGGGGTCGATCGAGACCATCACGACTGGGATGTCCGCCGCCGGGAAGAGCAGCGACAGCGGCGCCCAGGCGCCATGGTCGATCCGATCGTCCGGATCGCGGCGCGGGGACAGGCCCGCCCGGTTGAGCAGACCCATAATCTCTTGGGCCAGTATCGGATCGCCCGGCGGCTCGTAGCGCATGTCGAACAGGCGGCGATCGAAATTGCCGAAATCGTGCCAGGTGCGGAAGCGGGCCGGCGCGCGGACGGCGACACCCTCGGCCTCGTGATGGGCGGAGGCGATGACGATCGCGTCCGGCCGGGCGAGCTGCAGGCCCAGCTCCGCGAGAAAATGGCGGGCGGGCGCATCGCTCAGCAGCAGGTCCGGCGCGCCGTGGGAAAGGAAGAGACTCGGCTGGGTCATGAGGCGGATATAGCGCGCCCAGGACGTTTCTAAAATTGAGGCGAATGCAAATCTACCGTTGCAGCAATTGCAACGCTATCCGCCGCTTGTCGCCGTGCGCGCGGCGTCATAATCTCCCGCAAAATAATGGGGAGGGGTGCATGACGGACGCGGTGGCGGGCGGACAAGCGATGCCGGACGACGATTATGTCGTCGATCCGAAACGCGACCGTAAGGTCATCATCGCCTCGTCGCTCGGCACCGTCTTCGAATGGTATGATTTCTTCATTTACGGGACGCTGGCCGCGATCATCGGCCGCGCCTTCTTCCCCGCCGGCAACGAGACGCTGCAATTCCTGCTCGCGCTCGCCGGCTTCGCGGTCGGCTTCGGCTTCCGGCCGCTGGGCGCGGTGCTGTTCGGCTATCTCGGCGACCGGCTGGGGCGCAAATACACCTTCCTCGTCACCATCACCCTGATGGGTGTCGCCACGGCGGCGATCGGCTTTCTGCCGGGCTATGCGACATTGGGCATCGCCGCGCCGCTGATCCTGATCCTGCTGCGCATCCTCCAGGGCCTTGCGCTTGGCGGCGAATATGGCGGCGCGGCGATCTATGTCGCCGAACATGCGCCAGCGAACAAGCGCGGCTTCTATACCGGCTTCATCCAGGCGAGCGTGGCGGCGGGCTTCATCCTGAGCCTGATCGTCGTGCTCGGCACCAAGCTCTTCCTGACCGACGCGCAATGGCTGGACTGGGGCTGGCGGCTTCCCTTCATCTTCTCGATCCTGCTCCTCGCCATCTCGCTGTGGATGCGGCTCAAACTCAGCGAGAGCCCGGTCTTTCAGGCCATGAAGGCGAAGGGCGCGCTGGCCCGCAATCCGCTGAAGGAAAGCTTTTCGACCTGGCGGAACGTGAAGCTGATCCTGGTCGCCATGCTTGGCATCGCGGCGGGGCTCACGGTGATCTGGTACACGGCGATGTTCCAGGTGCTCTATTTCCTGCAGAACGGGCTCAAGGTGCAGGAGACGACGGCGCAGTTGCTGGTCGGCGCGGGCGCGGTGGTCGGCCTGTTCTGGTTCGTCTTCTTCGGCAGGCTCTCCGACCGGATCGGGCGCAAGAAGCCGATCGTGGTCGGCTATGTGCTGACCCTGCTGCTGCTCTTCCCGATCTTCCACGTCATCGCGAATGCGGCCAATCCCGACCTCGCCGAGGCCGGGCGGCGCGCGCCGATCGTCGTCGCCGGGCCGGACTGCACCTACAATCCGTTCGCGACGCGCGGCCAGGCGACCGAATGCGGCCGGCTGCTCGATCACTTCTCTCGGCTTGGCCTCCATTACCAGAAGGAGGATGCGCAGGTCGCGGTCGTGACGATCGGCGGCCGGCCGATGGCGGACACCAGCCCCGAGGCGCTCAACGCGGCGCTGGCCGAGGCGGGCTATTCGCTGGACAAGGTCACGCCGACCGGGAGCCGCATCGCCATCATCCTGCTCGCGATCATCGCCCTCTCCGCGCTTTCGGGGATGACCTACGGCCCGGTCGCGGCGCTGCTCACCGAGCTGTTCCCCAGCCGCATCCGCTACAGCTCCATGTCGATCCCCTATCATATCGGCACCGGCTATTTCGGCGGATTCCTGCCCTTCATCAGCCAGTATATCGTGGCGCGCAGCGGCGATCCCTTCGCCGGCCTGTGGTATACGATGGCGGTGGTGGCGATGGCGCTGATCGTCACCGCGATCTGGCTGCCCGAAACGGCCGGAAAGCGATTGGACTAGGCCGCGCCGCCGGGTTACGGGCGCGGACATGGTCCATCACCCGCTGCGGCTGCTCCTCGATGGCGATGCGCTGGTCGCGAACTGGCGCTGGTTGCGCGCCCAGGGGCGCGGCGCGACCTGCGGCGCGGCGGTGAAGGCGGATGGCTACGGACTCGGCGCGCGCGACGTGGCGGCGCGGCTGGCGGCGGCGGGATGCCGCGACTTCTTCGTGTCGACCTGGGCGGAGGCCGAGGCGCTGAGGCCGCTGCCGGAGGGCGCGGCCTTGTCGGTGCTGCACGGCGCGGGCCCCGACGACATGGCGGCGGCATCGGCCTCACCCGCCCGGCCTGTGCTGAACAGCCCGGAGCAGTTGGCACGCTGGCGCGGGACGGGGCGGCCCTGCGACGTAATGGTGGACACCGGCATGAACCGGCTCGGCCTTTCGGTCGCGGATGCCGCGTCGGGCCTGCTCGACGGCCTCGCGATCGATACGCTGATGAGTCATCTCGCCTGCGCCGATGAGGATTCGTCCGCCAATGCGGCGCAGCTTGCGGCGTTCACCGATATCGCCGCGAAAGTGCCGGCGAAACGCCGCAGCCTGGCGAACAGCGCGGGCATCTGCCTGGGGCCTGATTATGGCTTCGATCTCACCCGGCCCGGCCTCGCGCTTTACGGCGGCGTGCCGCGAGCGGAGGCGGCTGGCCAGCTAAGACAGGTCGTCCATGTCGAGGCGCAGGTGATCCAGCGCCGCCGGATCGGGCCGGGCGACCGCGTCGGCTATGGCGGCACCTTCGTTGCGGAACGGGCGCACGAGCTGGCGATCCTCAACATCGGCTATGCCGACGGCTATCTGCGCGGCTTCTCCAACAGCGGACGGGCGCGGATCGGCGACGTTGTCGCACCCGTCGCAGGGCGGGTGTCGATGGACCTGCTGGCGATTGTCGTGGACGATGCACCGCAGATCGAGGAGGGCGACTGGGCGGAGGTGGATTACGATCTGCCCGATGCGGCGGCGCAGTCCGGCCTCAGCCAGTATGAGTTGCTGACGACGCTCGGTTCGCGCTTCGAGCGGGTCTGGCGCTAAACGCTGCGACCTTATCAAAATCGTCACCCTGAACTTGTTTCAGGGTCCATGAACACGGCAGTTCGAATATCTGCAAGACGGTGTTCATGGATGCTGAAACAAGTTCAGCATGACGGCTGAGCGGAAAAGCTCGGGTCAATCCCGCTCGACGCACAGGGCGATGCCCATGCCGCCGCCGATGCACAAAGTGGCGAGGCCCTTCTTCGCGTCGCGCTTGCCCATTTCGTAGATGAGCGTGGTGAGCACGCGCGCGCCGCTGGCGCCGATCGGGTGGCCGATGGCGATCGCGCCGCCATTGACGTTCACCTTGTCCGCGTCCCAGCCAAGCTCCTTGCCGACCGCCAGCGCCTGGGCGGCGAAGGCCTCATTGGCTTCGATCAGGTCGAGATCGCCGATCGTCCAGCCGGCTTTCTCCAGCGCGCGTTGCGAAGCCGGAACCGGGCCGATGCCCATGATCGAGGGATCGACGCCGGCACTGGCCCAGGAGGCGACGCGCGCCAGGATCGGCGCGCCACGCCGCTCGGCTTCCTCGCGGCTCATCAACACGAGCGCGGCGGCGCCGTCGTTCAGGCCCGAGGCGTTGGCGGCGGTCACCGTGCCGTCCTTCTTGAAGGCGGGGCGCAGGCCGGCAAGGCCGGGTTGCTCGACGCCGTCGCGGATATATTCGTCGGTATCGACCACGGTCTCGCCCTTGCGGCTCTTCACCGTGACGGGGGCGATCTCGTCCTTGAACCGGCCGGCGGCACGGGCGGCTGACGCCTTGTTCTGCGATGCGGTGGCGAAGGCGTCCTGCGCGTCGCGGGTAATCTGATATTGCTCGGCCAGATTCTCGGCCGTGATGCCCATATGATAGCCGTTGAAGACGTCGGTCAGGCCGTCCTTGATCATCGTGTCGATCAGCTCGAGCCCGCCCATCTTGGTGCCCCCGCGCAGATGCTGGGCGTGGGCGGACAGGCTCATGCTCTCCTGCCCGCCGGCGACGACGATGGTGGAATCGCCGGTCTGGATCGCCTGGGCGGCGAGCGCGACGGCGCGCAGCCCGGAGCCGCAGACCTGGTTGAGGCCCCAGGCCGGAACTTCCTTCGGCACGCCGGCGGCCATCGATGCCTGGCGGGCGGGATTCTGCCCCTGCGCGGCGGTCAGCACCTGGCCCAGGATCACTTCCGACACCTCGTTCGGCGCGACATTGGCCTGCGCGAGCGCGGCTTCGATTGCGACCCGGCCGAGTTCATGCGCGGGTGTCGCGGCGAAGCTGCCGAGAAAGGAGCCAACCGGGGTGCGCTTGGCGGCGGTGATGACGACGTCGGTCATGGACTTGGCCTCTTCGGATGTGAAACTTTCACGCGAGGGCTAGCACTTTGCTGCGGTGCGGGAAAGCCATGCGGCGAGCGGCTCCCACAGCGCTTGCCGCCCGCGCGATCCCACCACCATGCCGACATGGCCGAGCGCGAGGTCCAGCCGCTCGCCGACGCGGAAGGCGCTGGCATGGGGCACGATACGATCGGTGGTGGAGACGACGTGCAGCATCGGCGCGTCGATCCGCGCGGGATCGACGATCTCGCCGGCCACGCGCCAGGCGCCGCTGCCGGTCAGGTCCGCCCCGAACAGATCCTCCATCATCTCGCGCGCGGCGGCGCGGGGGAGGGGCGGGCCGTCATTGGCCCAATCCTCCAGCGCGACGAAGGCGGCGGCCGCGTCGCCGGTCATGTCCGCATAGGCCTCGAACTTGGCGATCGTGCGCGCCGGGTCGAGATTCCAGAAGGCGCTTTGCAGCACCTCCATCGGCAGCATGCCGAGCGCGTCCACGACGGCGCGTGACTGTGTCCAGAGTCGGGCTAGCGCGGCGCGAGATTCGTCGTCGAAGCCATTGAAATGCCAGGGTGCGGCGATGGTCGCGAGGCTGCGCGCCTTGCCGGGCCGGGCGGCGGCGGCGGCCATCGTCCCGCCCAGGCAGTAGCCGGCCAGATCGACCGGCTCGCCCAGCTCTTCCATCAGCGGCAGCAGGATATGCTCGACATGGCCGGCGACGGACAGGCCTTGGCGCGCAGCATCGGGCCAGCCCCAGTCGAGCAGCAGCACGCGTCGGCCCTGCGTCGCCAACCAACGAAGCAAGGAGCGGTCGGTGAGGTCGAGGACGGTCGGCGGGTTGATGAGCGAGGGCACGAACAGCACGAGGGGGCCTTTTCCGCCATAGTCGCGGAGAGCCGCGCCTTCGGCCGTCGCGATCGCCGGCATCGGCGCGTGCGGTGGGGTGCGATCGGCCTGCTGATACCGCGCCAGGCCAGCCAGAGCGCGGCGCATCCGTTCCGGATTTGCTGCGGTTTCGGCCTGCAGCATAGAGAGGAACAGCGGCAGCGGGCGCGGCCTGTGTTGCGGCGCGGCAAAAGAAGGTGCTAGAGCGCTGTCCCCAGCATTCGAGGAGTTCGGCATGGCGGCGCCCCGGTCCGAAGACGATCCAGTCATCATCAAGAAATATGCGAACCGGCGCCTCTATGACACCGAAAGTTCAGCTTATATCACGCTCGAGCGGCTCGCGCAGATGGTGCGCCAGAAGCGCGACTTCAAAGTGGTCGATGCCAAGAGCGGCGAGGACCTTACCCGCTCAGTTCTCACCCAGATCATCATGGATGAGGAAGCGCGCGGCGCGGAGATGCTGCCGGTCAATTTCCTGCGCCAGCTGATCGGCATGTACGGTGATCAGATGCAGGGCGTCGTGCCGCAATATCTGGAGGCGAGCCTCGACGCGCTGCAGCGCAACCAGAGCCAGATTCGCGACGCGATGGCCGGCGCGCTCGCCGCCAATCCCTTCGCCGAGATGGCGCGGCGCAACATGGAGATGTTCACCGCCGCCGCGTCCGGCAAAGGCGCCCCCGCGGCGCCCCGTGCCGAGGGGGGGAGCGACACGAAGAGCGAGCTGGCCGAGCTGAAAGCCCAGCTCGCCGCGCTCCAGACGAAGCTCGACAAGCTGGGCGACTAAGCTCTCATTCCGGCTTCACGAAGCGGAGCGTCATCCGGTCGCTCTCGCCGATCGCAACATAGCGCTCGCGGTCTTCGTCGCCGAGCCGCAGCGAGGGCGGCAGCGTCCACACGCCGCGCGGCCAGTCGGCCGTGTCGCGCGGATTGGCGTTGATTTCCGAGGCTTCGACGAGGCGGAAGCCGGCGGCCTCGGCCAGGCGGCGCACCGTCGATACCTTCACATAGCCGCTGGTCCTCTCGCGCTCCGCGTCGGCGTCTTCGGGCAGGCGATGATCCACCACGCCCAGAGTGCCGCCGGGGCGCAGCATCGCGAACATCTGGCGGAACGCCTCTTCGCCGTAAGGCTGGCTGTCGCGCTGATAGCCCATCTGCCAGTTGTGGACGTTGCGGAAGGTGACGACGACATCGGCGGTGCCGTCGGGCACGCGCGCCTCGCCGGGGTTCCAGGCCGGGAAGGCGGCGGTGCGGACATTGCCATAGAGGCCGGCATTGGCGGTCATCAGGCGGCGCACGCCATTATGGCCGGTCTCGCCCATCGCCGCGGCATAATAGGTGCCGCCGCCCTGGGTGACATAGGGTGCGAGGATTTCGGTGTACCAACCGCCGCCCGGCCAGATCTCGACCACGGTGTCGGTGGGCCGGACGCCGAAGAAAGAGAGCGTCTCGAACGGACGGCGGTGCGGATCGCGCGCGACATTGGCCGGGGTGCGCGTGCCGGCATTGACGGCGGCATGGAGCGCGCTGTGCCATTCCTGATGCTGATGTCCGGCCTGGTGCTGGCCGGGATGGGCGCCGTGGCCGCCATGATTGTCGTGCTGCTGCGCGGCGATGGCGCCTGCGGAGGCGAGCAATACCGCGCCTGCGGCGAAAGCGGCGATGCGGCGAACGGGGGTCTGGCGGATCATGCGTCTCTCCCTAGATATGCTTTGTGAGACAAGCCCATGACGGAGCGGGCATGACGACGCAAGAATGGATGTGGGCGGGCGACATCGCCGCCTTTCTGGTCGCATTGGTCGCTGGACTGGCCGAATGGCGCCGGACGCGGCGCGCGAATCTGGACGATCCGGGCTGGATACCCTGGCGCGGCATCCAGGTCGCTGCCCTCTTCGCCGCGATCGGGTTCACGATCCTGGCAATGCACCGCTGAGGCGGCGCGCGACGTCAGCCCGCCGCGCGGCGGAGCGGCATTTCCTCTTGCTCGTCGCGCAGCAGCCAAGCTTCGGCTTCGCGCGGATCCTCGAAGAAGCGGGCGTCGCGACCGGTAAGGGCGCGGGCGAGCTGACCGCGCGCCAAAGTCGACGCGACGACAAAGGCCAGGCGGCGGGAGCGATAGGCCGGATCCGACAGCAGTTCGCGGAAGGCGGCGACCGATTCGCTGGGCTGAATCTTCATCCCCCGCAGATCGTTCAGCGTCAGATGGGCGTTAGGCCCGCAGCGCAGGCGGGCATGAGCCTGACGGCGCGCTTCGAAGAAGGCCGCGATGTCGTCCGGCGTGAAGAAGCCGGACATGGCTATGCGGATCAGGTCGCGATCGGGATCGCAAGTGACTTTGAAAGTGGCGCTCATGCGCGGAGCTTACGCGTGGAAGGTGACGGAGCGGTAAATAAGCGGCCCGTGACTGCCCGGCGCGAAGCCTCGCCTCACAGGCAAGCTTCCAGATAAGGCTGGTCGAAGCCGAACATCTTGGCCTTTTCCAGCGTGTAGGGGCGCAGGCCCATGCTCCGATATTCGCCGATGATCTTTCCGTCGGGCGTCTCGTCGAGATATTCGAACTTGAACAGCTCCTGCGTCACGATCACGTCGCCTTCCATGCCGATCACCTCGGTGATGTTGGTGGTGCGGCGTGAGCCGTCGCGCAGGCGCTTGACCTGGACGATGAGATCGACGGAGTCGGCGATCTGGCGGGAGATGGCTTCCTTCGGCACCTTGATGTCCGACATCATCACCATGTTCTCCATACGCGCGAGGCATTCGCGCGGGGAGTTGGAGTGAAGCGTCGCCATCGAGCCGTCGTGGCCGGTGTTCATCGCGGCGAGCAGATCGAAACACTCGCTGCCGCGGATTTCGCCCAGGATGATTCGGTCCGGACGCATACGCAGCGCGTTGATGACGAGATCGCGGATGGTGATCGCGCCCTGCCCCTCGAGGTTCGGCGGGCGGGTTTCGAGCGGCAGCCAGTGGGGCTGCTGCAGCCGGAGCTCGGCCGCGTCCTCGATCGTGATGACGCGCTCGCCCGGATCGATCAGCTTCGAGAGGGCATTGAGCATCGTCGTCTTGCCCGAGCCGGTGCCGCCCGAGATGACGATATTCATGCGGCTCGCGCCGGCGACCTTGAGCACGGTCGCCATCTTCTCCGACATCGAACCGAAGCCGCGCATCATATCGACAGTGATCGGCTTCTCGGAGAATTTACGAATCGAGATGGCGGTGCCGCGCAGGCTGAGCGGCGGCACGATGACGTTGACGCGGCTGCCGTCCTGGAGGCGGGCGTCGGCGAGCGGCGTGGTCTGATCGACGCGGCGGCCGACCTTGTTCACGATCCGCTGGGCGATCTGGAAGAGATGCTCCTCGTCGCGGAACTGGATCTGGGCGAGCTGCAGCTTGCCCTTCTTTTCGATGTAGGTCTGGAGCGGCCCGTTGACCATGATGTCGCTGACATCCGGGTCGTTGAGCAGCTCTTCGAGCGGGCCGAGGCCGAGCAGTTCGTCGACCAGCACCTTTTCCAGCGCGAACTGCTCGCGCCGGTTGAGGTTGATCTTCAGCTCTGCGAGCACCTCGCCGATGATCGGGCGGAATTCCTCGGCCAGCTCGTCCTTGGAAAGCGTGGCGGCGGCCTCGGGATCGACTCGTTCCAGCAGGCGGGGCAGCACCTGCTCCTTGATGCGGTGGATCGAGGCCTCGAAGCCCTCATTCTTCGACGAGCCCTGCTCGCTCGTCTGGGCCTGGCGATCGTCGAGTCGCGCCATGGCTCCGGTCGGGCTGCGATCGAGCGGCGCTGCCGTGTCTTCGGCCACAGTCTCGGGCAGGGATTCGATCGGCGGGAACTGCTCGCCGCCCTCGCTCGGGCGCGCGGGCGCAGGGCCCTTCATGGGCGCAGCCGTGCCGAAGCTCGGCCGCCCGCCGGAGCTTCCTCCCATGCCGTTCCGTCGTCCAAACGCACCCATAAGCCAGCGAACCTTGCCGTTTCGGAGTTGAATTTCCCTAGGTTGAAATGGTGAATAAGCCGGAAACTTTGACAATTGCCTAACCCGGCCCGAAGGGGCGCCATGACCCCGACATCCGCCCGAACCGCTTTGTTGATGGCGCTTGCCGGCTTTGCCATGCTCTCGGTCGGCGATGCCGTGGTGAAGACGATGGCGGGCCAGTGGGCGGGCAGTGCGATCGCCACCCTGCGCTACGTCTTCGGCGCGGTCGGGCTCACCGTGCTGGTGGCGATGCGTTATGGCCGCGCCGGCTTCGTCTTTCCCCGGCCTGCGCTCCAGTTCGGGCGTGGCGCGGCGGTGGCGGTGGCGACCTGCGGCTTCTTTCTCGGCGTTATGGTGATGCCGCTTGCGGACGCGACCGCGATCGTCTTCACCAGCCCGGTCTGGACCGTCGCATTGTCGATGCTGCTGCTGCGCGAGCGGGCGCCGGGCGGCGCGATGGTGTCGATCCTGTTCGCCACCGCCGGCGTCCTGCTCATCCTCCAGCCCAATGTGCTCGCATTCGGTGTGGAGGCTCTGATGCCGCTGATCGCCGCGATGGGCATGGCGGCGCTGATCATGCTGAACCGGCGCGCGGCGGGCTTGGCACCGGTCTTCGTGATGCAGTGGCTGGTCGCGCTGACCGCCGTGCCCGTGCTGCTCGCCATGGCGCTGGCGGGACATCTTTCCGGTGTTCCGTCGCTGGCGATCGACATGCCGGACTGGACGGTGGTGGCGCGCTGTGCGGTGGTGGCCGTGACCGCGACGATCGGCCACTGGTTCATCTTCCGCGCGACCGAGCTGGCGAGCGCCGCGACCGTGGCGCCGATGACCTATGTGCAGTTGCTGATCGCGACGGCGGCGGGGGTCGCGCTGTTCGGCGACGTGCCGACGCCGATGATGGCGGCGGGATCGGCGCTCATTATCGCCGGCGGACTTTGGCTATGGCGGGCGCAAAAGGCGCCGGCGGTGGCGGAGACGCCGGATTGAGGCTCAGGCCTCGGCCTTCTCCGCCAGCACGGTCAGGCCCTTGTCGTTGACCTCGGCGAAGCCGCCCTCGACGCGGATGCGCTCCGGCTCGGCGCCTTGGGTCTTGTAGATCGCCAGCTCGGCATCGGCGCGGATCGTGGACATGACCGGCGCGTGGCCGGCCAGCACGCCGAAATCGCCCTCCGTGCCGGGGACGACCACCATGTGGACGTCCTCGGACCGGACCAGCTTTTCCGGTGTGACCAGCTCGAAGTGAAGATCGGCCATGGGGCTCAGGCGTCCTGCGCCAGCTTCTCGGCCTTGGCGACCGCTTCCTCGATGCCGCCGACCATGTAGAAGGCTGCCTCGGGAAGGTGGTCATATTCGCCGTTCACCACCGCCTTGAAGCTCGCGACGGTATCCTCGATCGACACGAACTTGCCCGGGATGCCGGTGAAGACTTCGGCGACGTGGAAGGGCTGCGACAGGAAGCGCTGGATCTTGCGGGCGCGCTGGACGGTCAGCTTGTCCTCTTCGGAGAGCTCGTCCATGCCCAGGATCGCGATGATGTCCTGAAGGCTCTTATACTTCTGCAGCGTCTCCTGGACGCGGCGGGCCGTCTCGTAATGCTCCTGGCCGACGGTGCGCGGCTCCAGCACGCGGCTGGTCGAGTCGAGCGGATCGACGGCCGGGTAGATGCCCAGCTCCGAAATGGCGCGCGACAGCACGGTGGTGGCGTCCAAGTGGGCGAAGGAGGTGGCCGGCGCCGGATCGGTGAGATCGTCCGCGGGCACGTAGATCGCCTGCACCGAGGTGATCGAGCCCTTGTTGGTCGAGGTGATGCGCTCCTGCAGCGCGCCCATGTCGGTCGCGAGCGTCGGCTGGTAGCCCACCGCCGACGGAATGCGGCCGAGCAGCGCCGACACTTCCGAGCCGGCCTGGGTGAAGCGGAAGATGTTGTCGACGAAGAAGAGCACGTCCTGGCCCTCCTGATCGCGGAAATATTCGGCGATGGTGAGGCCCGAAAGGGCGACGCGGGCGCGGGCGCCCGGCGGCTCGTTCATCTGGCCGAAGACGAGCGCCACCTTGGAGCCGTCCGGCGTCGGGTTGCCGTCCTTGTCCTTGGCGATGACGCCCGCGTCGAGGAACTCGTGATAGAGATCGTTGCCCTCGCGGGTGCGCTCGCCCACGCCGGCGAACACCGAGGTGCCGCCATGGCCCTTGGCGATGTTGTTGATCAGCTCCTGGATCAGCACGGTCTTGCCGACGCCGGCGCCGCCGAACAGGCCGATCTTGCCGCCCTTCGCGTAAGGCGCGAGCAGGTCGATCACCTTGATGCCGGTGACGAGGATGCTGGTCTCGGTCGACTGGTCGACGAAGAGCGGGGCCTCGGCGTGGATCGGCGCGGTGAGATCGGTGTCGACCGGGCCGCGCTCGTCGATCGGCTCGCCGACGACGTTGAGAATGCGTCCCAGCGTGCGCGGGCCGACGGGCACGCGGATCTGCGAGCCGGTGTCGGTCACGGGCTGGCCGCGGGTCAGGCCGTCGGTCGAGTCCATCGCGATGGTGCGGACGGTGCTCTCGCCGAGATGCTGCGCGACCTCGAGGACGAGGCGGTTGCCGCCATTGTCCGTCTCCAGCGCGGAGAGAATGTGGGGCAGCGCGCCATCGAAGGTGACGTCGACGACGGCGCCGATCACCTGGCTGACGCGGCCGGTGGCGGTGCCGGCGGTCGCGGCCGGCGTGGCGGCGGCCTTTTTGGTCGCGCGGGGCTTGGCGGTCTTAGCGGCGGTGGCCATGTTCTCGTTTCCTGCTCAGTTCAATTCGGGGTTCGTGTCGTCGCAGCGCGTCGGGCCGTCGATCCAGACCCACTGGCCTTCGGCGCGCTGCAAAATGGCGGTCTTCTGCGTCCAGCGTCCGTCGGCGCCCTGCGCCTCGTAGCGGCAGCTATACTGGACGGAGCCCTGGTCCTCGATCGCGCAGGCGATGTTGCGCGTCGCCTGGCGCGGCTGCGGGCAGGCATCGGCCAGAGCGGCCTGAAACTGCGCGGCGGTCGGGGCCGTGGCCTGGGCGAATGCGGCGCTGGACACCAGCGCGAGGGCGAGCACGGAATATTTCGTCATGTTACAGGGCCTCCGCTCCGGAGATGATCTCGATCAGCTCCTTGGTGATGGCCGCCTGACGGGTGCGGTTATATTCGATGCTCAGCCGGTTGATCATGTCGCCGGCATTGCGAGTCGCATTGTCCATGGCGGTCATGCGACTGCCCTGCTCCGAAGCCGCATTCTCGAGCAAGGCCCGGAAGACCTGGACCGCGACATTGCGTGGCAAAAGCTCGGCGAGGATATCGTCCTCGTCCGGCTCATATTCGATCGCGGCGGGAATGCCCTCGACGGCCTTGCCTTCGGCGGCGACCGGCGGAACCGGGATGATCTGCTGCGCGATCGGCTCCTGGACCAACGCCGACTGGAACTTGGCGTAGAAGAGGTGGACGACGTCGATGCCGTCGGTCGTGTAGCGATCGACGATGTCGTTGGCGATCTCGGCCGCGTCGGCGAAGGCGACGAACTTGATCGCGCTGGTGTCGTGCTGGTGGATGATCTGCTTCGGGAAGAAGCGCTGGATCACCGCGCGCCCCTTGCGGCCGACCAGGTAGAAGTAAACGGTCTTGCCCTGCGCCTGCAGCTCGTCCGCCTTGCGGCGCGCGGCGCGCACGATGTTCGAATTGAACGCGCCGGCGAGGCCGCGATCGGACGTGGCGACGACCAGCAGATGGGTGTCGTCCTTGCCGGTGCCGGCGAGCAGCTTGGGGCTTTGCGGGCCGGGCTGGATCGATCCCGCCAGGCTCGCCATCACGCCCGCCATGCGCTCGGAATAGGGACGCGCGGCCTCGGCCGCCTGCTGCGCGCGGCGCAGCTTGGCTGCGGCGACCATCTTCATCGCCTTGGTGATCTTCTGCGTCGATTTGACCGACGCGATCCGGTTCTTGAGCGCCTTGAGGCTGGCCATGTTATTCCTTCTTGTGTTCCCGCGCAGGCGGGAACCCGGTCTGGGCTCCCGCTTCCGCGGGAGCACAAGTCAGTTATGCAAACGTCTTCACGAAATCGCCGATGATCGACTTCAGCTTGGCCGAAGTGTCGTCGTCGAGCGCCTTGGTGTCGCGGATCGTGGCGAGCACATCGGCATGGTCGCTGCGGAAATGCGCGAGCAGCGCGCTCTCGAAGCGGGTGACCTGATCGGTCGGCACGCTGTCGATGAAGCCGTTCACGCCGGCGAAGATGGAGACGACCTGTTCTTCAACCGGCATCGGGCTGAACTGCGGCTGCTTGAGCAGCTCGGTCAGCCGCGCGCCGCGGTTCAGCAGGCGCTGGGTCGAGGCGTCGAGGTCGGAGCCGAACTGGGCGAAGGCGGCCATTTCGCGATACTGGGCCAGCTCCAGCTTGATCGAGCCGGCGACCTTCTTCATCGCCTTGGTCTGCGCGGACGAACCCACGCGCGACACCGAGAGGCCGACGTTGATCGCCGGGCGGATGCCCTGGAAGAACAATTCGGTCTCGAGGAAGATCTGGCCGTCGGTGATCGAGATCACGTTGGTCGGGATATAGGCGGACACGTCGCCGGCCTGCGTCTCGATGATCGGCAGCGCGGTCAGCGAACCGTTGCCATTGTCGTCGTTAAGCTTGGCGGCGCGCTCCAGCAGGCGGCTGTGGAGATAGAAGACGTCGCCGGGATAGGCTTCGCGGCCCGGCGGACGGCGCAGCAGCAGCGACATCTGGCGATAGGCGACGGCCTGCTTGGACAGATCGTCATAGACGATGACGGCGTGCATGCCGTTGTCGCGGAAATATTCGCCCATCGTCACGCCGGTATAGGGCGCGAGATATTGCAGCGGAGCGGGCTCCGACGCGGTGGCGGCGACGACGATGGAATATTCCATCGCGCCATTCTCTTCGAGCTGGCGGACGATCTGCGCGACGGTCGAGCGCTTCTGGCCGACGGCGACATAGATGCAGTAGAGCTTCTGGCTCTCGTCATTGCCGGCGTTGACGCCCTTCTGGTTGATGAAGGTGTCGATCGCGACGGCGGTCTTGCCGGTCTGGCGATCGCCGATGATCAACTCGCGCTGGCCGCGGCCGACGGGCACGAGCGCGTCGAGCGCCTTGAGGCCGGTCTGCACCGGCTCGTGGACCGATTTGCGCGGGATGATGCCGGGCGCCTTCACCTCGACGCGCTTGCGCTCGGTATACTGGATCGGGCCCTTGCCATCGATCGGGTTGCCGAGGCCGTCGACGACACGACCGAGCAGGCCCTTGCCGACGGGAACGTCCACGATCGTCTGGGTCCGCTTGACGGTCGAACCCTCGGTGATCGCGGCGTCCGAGCCGAAGATCACGACGCCGACATTGTCGGCTTCCAGGTTCAGCGCCATGCCCTTGATGCCGCCTTCGAACTCGACCATCTCGCCGGCCTGGACGCTGTCCAGCCCATGGACGCGGGCGATGCCGTCGCCGACCGACAGCACGGTGCCGACTTCGGAGACCTGGGCCTCGGTGCCGAAATTCGCGATCGAATCGCGAATGACCTTGGAGATTTCAGCGGCGCGGATGTCCATTTCTAGCCTTTCATCGCTTGCGCGAGCGTGTTGAGTTTGGTGCGGATGGAGCCGTCGATCATCTGGCTGCCGACCTTGACGACGAGGCCGCCGAGAATGGCGGGATCGACGCGCGATTCGACGGCGATGTCGGTGCCGTAGCGGCTCTTCAGATTGGCCTTGAGCGCGTCCACCTGGCCCTTGTCGAGCGGATAGGCGGAGGTGACTTCGGCGCTGATCTCGCCGCGATGACGGGCGGCGAGGAGATTGAAGGCGCGGATGATCGCGCCGAGCTGAGCGAGGCGCCGGTTGGTGGCCACCACGCCCAGGAACTTCGCGGTGACGTCGTTCAGCTTCATCGCCTTGGCGGTCGCGGCGACGGCTTGCACAGTTTCCTGCCGGCCGATCAGCGGGCTGGTGGTCAGCGCCTTGAAATCATCGGATTCGTCGAGCGCAGCGCGCAGCGCGGCGAGGTCCGCCGCGACCGCATCGAGCTTGTTCTCATCGCGGGCAAGCTCGAACAATGCGAGGGCGTAACGGCCCGCGAGGCTTGCCTGAATGCCGCCGGAAATATCCACGCGCGTGTCGACTCCTGGATCGGATTTTTGGCCCCGTCGGGTTGTGAGCGCGCGCAGCGCCCCCCGTGGGTCGCGGGCGCCGTAGCAGGGGCTTTGCTGCGATGCAAGGCGGCGCGCTTTGAAAGCAAGCACCGGGACGCATGGGCGTGCGGGATCGGGCAGAAAAGGTGTCACAGAACAAAGGAGACACCTGCATGGCATATCGTATTGAAGGGTTGGCGCCGGCTGAATTCGCGCCGCTGTTCGCGATGAGCGATGAGGCGCTGGCGGCCCGCAATGCGCGGCGTGTCACGGCAGATTCGCCGAGCGGCTATCCCTGCCGCGTGTCGCTGGCCGACGCTGCGCCGGGCGAGCGGCTGATCCTGCTCAATTATGTCTCCCATGACGTATCGACGCCGTTCCGCACCGTTTACGGCATCTATGTGCGCGAGGACGCGGAAGCCCCGGCCTATGAGGATGAAGCGCCGGCGATGCTCGACACGCGCACGCTCGGGCTGCGCGGCTTCGGCGCGGACGGGATGCTGAAGGGGGCGTTGCTCGCCTTGCCGGGCGAAGCGGACGCGAAAATCCGCGAGCTGCTCGACCGGCCGGAGATCGCCGCCATCCACGCCCACAATGCGGCCCATGGCTGCTTTCTCGCGAAGATCGAAAGGAACTGAATCATGGCAAGCCTTGCATCGAGCATTGCCGACTTTAGATCGGTGGCCGTGAACGATCCCGCGCCCGTTTCCGACGAGATCGCCTGGGCGGCGGTCATGTCGCGCGACCGGACGATGGACGGGCGCTTCGTCACCGGCGTCTTCTCGACCGGCATCTATTGCCGCCCATCCTGCGCGGCGCGGCACCCGAAGCGCGAGAATGTGCGCTTTTTCGTTACCGGAGCCGAGGCGCGCGTGGCCGGCCTTCGGCCCTGCAAGCGCTGCGCGCCCGACGACGTGAATCGCGAGGAGGCGGCGCTGGAGAGGGCCTATGCCCTTCTCCGAGATGCCGAGGAAGCGCCGTCGCTGGACGCGCTGGCGGCGGCGGCAGGCTATTCACCGCACCATTTCCATCGCTTGTTCAAGCGGGCCACGGGCGTAACCCCGGCGGCCTATTACCGGACGCTGCGCGCGCGCCGGGCCGAGGCGGCGCTGGCCGACAATGGCCGGATCACCGACGCGATCTACGATGCCGGTTATTCCGGCCCGGCGCGTTTCTATGCCGAGGCGAAGGGACGGCTGGGCATGACGCCCTCCGCCTGGCGCGACGGCGGGCGGGGCGCCACGATCCGCTGGGCGACTGCCGAGACCGAACTCGGCACGATGCTGGTCGCGGCAACCGACCGAGGCATTTGCCGCCTGTCGTTCGACGAGGGCGAGGCGGAGCTGCACCGCCGCTTCCCGAAGGCGAAGATCGAGCCCGGCGGCACGGCGATGGCCGATCTGCTGCGCCGGACGGTCAGCGCCGTGAACGCGCCCGAAAAGCCGCACGATCTGCCGCTCGACGTGCGCGGTACGGCGTTCCAGGAAGCGGTGTGGCGCGAACTGACGCGGATCCCGCCGGGCGAGACGCGCACCTACGCCCAGATCGCCGCCGCCGTGGGCAAGCCGAAGGCGGTGCGCGCGGCGGGCAGCGCGAACGGCGACAACAATGTCGCGGTCCTCATCCCCTGCCACCGCGTCATCCGCACCGACGGGACGCTGGGCGGCTATGCCTATGGGCTTGATCGCAAGGAAAAGCTGCTGGCGAAGGAACGGCGCGGCTAGGCGCCGTCGTCGGCGCTTTCGTCCTCTTCAACATTCTGGCCGAGTTGCGCGCGCAACCTGTCATACATTTCGCGGGCGGTTTCGCGACGGGTCGTACCGGCCATCCGGTAACGGTCTTCCAGCTCCTCCCTGCGGCGACGTTCCCTTTCGCTTTCGTCGCCGCGATGCGGCACGACATAGGCGGCGGGGCGAATGGTCGCGATCGCGGCTTCGATCATGCCGCGTTGCTCGAAATCGGCCGCGACCCTGTACCTCAGATTGTCGTCGCTGGGCGCGCGCTCCATCGCCGTGAAAAGTGCATTCTGCGCCGATTCCGGCGGCAGCGTTCCCGCCATGGCGAAGCTGTCATAATAAGCTTCGAGGATCAGTGGATCATTGGGTGCGGCGCGATTGGCACGCAGGATGGAGGCGCGTGCCGCATCCCATGCCGCCTCGTCGCTGTTTCCGGCGCTGCGCAACGCCTCAGCCTCGATCAGGCCTTTGTACATGAGGCCGCGGGGATCGTCGGGCCGGATCGAGAGCAGGCGATCGGCTGCGGCCAAGGCGGCTGCATTGTCGCCCGCCAGCCGTTCCGTTTCCACAAGCATCCGCAAGGCATGAGGATCGTCGGGGAAACGCCCCGCGACATTGCGCAGGTCGCGTGCGAAATCGTTCATCTGGCTGGTTGGAATACCGCGGCTCAGCAGGATTTCGGAATGGACGAGCGCCTGTTCGGCGGGACCGAGCGTGCGGACGGCTATGTCGCCGACATCGATGGTCCGGAACGGCAGACGAACCACCTGCAGGATCCGGCGGCCGGCATAGCTGAACAAATCCGAATTGAGGCGTCCCAGATCGTCGAACGATTCGTCCATCGCTTGCTGGTAGGTCCGACCGGAATTGATCGCATTCAGATAGGTCTGAACCTGTTGGCGCGTTTGCGTATCGTCAAACATGTAGCGGACCAGAAGCCAGCCCTGGGCATAAAGCAGGTCCAGCTCCGGAACATCGGCATAGCTTTGGGCGGTGAGCAGGCGCCGGGCGTGAAGCCAGCGATTGGCCGCGAACGATCCGTAGCGATAATTGGCAGGTTGCCCCACCTCCACGACATCGTTTTCCAGCAGCCGGGTGGCGCCCCAGAATTCCGCGAACCCTTCCGAATACCAGGTCGGATAGGTCGCGGGGAAATACTGGTACATGAAATGGTGGGTATATTCGTGGAGCAGGACGCTTTCGGGATCGATGGACGTGCCGCGCGCTGAGAGATTCCGGCGCGTGCCCACCATCATCGGGCCGCGCGCGCGGCGAATGTAGAAGCCGGCGGCTCCGGGCGCGTAACGCTGCACGCCGTGGATGGTCGGCATCAGGAAAACGCGGAGCCGGTTGGGGCTGGGGTCCGCAGTGACGCCATGATAGGTGCGCAATACGAAATTGAACTTTTCAAGTTTGGTCGCAAATGCGCGGATCTCCGCCTCGCTGCCTTCCGAATAAACGATGAAATTCGCCGATGTCGCTTCGCGCCACTGACTGTGAGCCGGCGTGGCGATCGCGAGCATGGCGAGCAGCAAGAACCTGTAAATCATCCAAAAACCCCCTAAGACGATCGATAGTCTAGGCATCATCCTGGGGTCCTGCAATCCGGACGGAGATGCGGCGGCAAAACCTAGCGCGCGCTTCGCTGATTCTCGCATTGATAGACGAGTCGCTCGTTCGGCAGACTGGGCAGGGCGCCGCCGATCTCGCGCTGCTGGTCGGTCAGGATGGCACGGGCTTCGTCGTCGGCCCCGCAGGACTTGACGTCAACGCCCCGGCGCAGGCTCCGGAGCCGCTCCATGTCCGTCGCGCCGAGCTGGTAGCGGTTGACCACATATTCGCCGCTGACCGGGCGGAATTCGAGCACGGAGACCGCCGGTTCGTTGTCCGGCACCAGGATGCGGGTCCAGACCGCGCCCGCCTGCGCATATTGGGTGCGGCCGTTGACGCAGCCGCTGTCGGACCATTCCAGCGGCACGTCGTCGGTGGACGAGACCGTGACGCGGCTGCGTTCCGGCACCAGGCGGCACAGATTGCGCCCGGCGAAGCGACTTTCCGATGCGGCCCCGGCGCTGTCGCCGTCTCCCACCGGCGTCACGTCCGCATCGTCGCGATTGGGCCGTGCGAGGAAGACGATGATCGCCGCGACGATCAGCAGCCCGCCAATGCCGGCCAGGATGAGGGCGGGGCGATTCTGATCCTTGATCCACAGGACGCCCGCCGCACCGAACACGATCAGCGACAGCGCCAGCAGCAAGGCGGCGATGGCGAGGCCGGTCTCGCGCGACTGCTCGATCACGGCGAGCGCTTCCGCCCGCTCGTCGCGGGCGCGCTGGGCAGCGGCGTCGCGTTCGCGCTCCGCCGCCTCGGCCTGATCGCGATCCTGGCTCAGCCGTTCGGCCATGCTGATGCAGGGGCTGGAAATGGTCGCGAACTCCTGGCGCGCGCCCTGCAGGAAGGCGGTCAGCTCGCGATTGGCGACGGCGAAGGCGAAGGAGGCGTCGCCCTCCTGATTGCGGGTGATGAGCGTGTTGACGCCGAGCACCCGGCCGCACGGATCGAGCAACGGCCCGCCGCTATTGCCGCGCGCGATATTGGCGGTGTGGAGGAGGGTCGCGATGCCGTTGATCGTGCGCGCGTTGGAGAAGATGCCGGTCGATCGGGTGGCGGGCAGCGGCGTGATATAATCCTGCGCCGACTGGGCGGTGGCGAGATCGACATTGCCGGGATAGCCCAAAGCGGTGACCGGGGCGCCGTCGCCAAGCGGCCCGGTATAGAGCGGCAATGGCGGGAAGCGGCCGCCCTGCGCGACTTCGATCAAGGCGAGATCGCGGGCCGGATCGACCGTGACGACGCGCGCGCGGAACGCCTGGCTGCCTTCCGACGGAACGACGCCGACCGCGATGTTCAGCCCCTCCTGCTGCTGCGCGGCCTGCGCGACGACATGGGCGTTGGTGACGATCCGGTTGGGCGCGACCGCGAAGCCGCTGCCGTGGCCGAAGCCGACCACCTCGCCATCCTCGAACGCGACGACGACCACGCGCACCACCGAACGCACCGCCGCAGAGATGTCGTCGGCGCGCGCGGGCGCGGCGATGGCGAGGGTGGCAAGCAGGGCGAGCGCGAGGCGGAGAATCATGAGCCTTCCGATGTCGCGGCTTTTCTATGGGGCGGGGGGAGGGACTGGCAAGCGGAGGAGGAGGATTGCTCTGCTATCAGTGGTTTGCGAACGCTGCGGACTCAGGCCTGAACGATGCTGGTTACTCGGACCAAAATGCCTTTCGACTCCCCCTCCACTTTCACTTTGAGGCCGTCCAGCCACCGCACCCGCTCAGGCTCGACCTCCAAATGCCAGTAAGAGTCCTTTGTACGAAGAACATGCAAAAGGCCGAGGTCGCCCATTGAGGTTATGTGGAGGGTGCCAGTTAATTGCCGAGGCTTCTTCATTGCCATGCCAGCTCAATAACCGAAGTGCCCAATGACTGAAATGGATTGATCACAGACGATCCGAGTTCACAGGAAGCTATAAGGGTCGACATCCACCGCGACCCGCACTCCGCGCGGCCATTGCAGCGCACCCAACCACTCCCGGATAATCTCCTGCACCGGCACGCTGCGGGCGGCGTGGACGAGGAGGCGGTGGCGGTGGCGGCCGCGCAGCATGGCGAGCGGGGCGGGGGCGGGTCCGAAGACGGCCATGTTGTCGTGCGTGGGCGCGGCGCGGCCGATCCGGCGGGCGGCCTCGACGGCCTCGGCCTGATCCTCGGAGGAGACGATGATCGCGGCGAGGCGGCCGAAAGGCGGCATGCCCGCCTCGCGTCGCGCCGCGGTCTCGGCGGCGTAGAAGCTGTCTGCGTCGCCGCCGATCAGCGCCTGCATCACCGGAGCGGCCGGATCGTGGGTCTGGACGAGGACGCGGCCATGTTTCTCGCCGCGCCCGGCCCGGCCGGAGACTTGTTGAATCTGCTGGAAGGTGCGCTCCGCCGCGCGCAGGTCGCCGCCCGACAGGCCGAGATCGGCATCGACGACGCCGACCAAAGTGAGGTTCGGGAAATGATAGCCCTTGGTGACGAGCTGCGTGCCGATCACGATGTCGATCTCGCCGGTCTCCATCCGCGCGACGAACTCGGCCGCCTTGGCCGGGGACCAGATCGTGTCGGAGGTGACGATCGCGGTGCGCGCGTCGGGAAAGAGCGCGGCGACCTCGTCGGCGATCCGCTCGACGCCGGGTCCGCAGGCGACCAGGCTCTCCTCCTCGCCGCAGTCCGGGCAGGCGCGGGGCGCGGGCATGACATGGCCGCAATGATGGCAGGCGAGCCGGTGGGTGAAGCGGTGCTCGACCATCCAGGCGGTGCAGTTCGGACACTGGAAGCGGTAGCCGCAATGGCGGCACAGGGTCAGCGGGGCATAGCCGCGCCGGTTGAGGAAGAGCAGGCTCTGTTCCTCCGCCGCCAGATTCTCCTCCAGCGCCTGCACCAGCCGGGGCGCCAGCCAGCGCCCGCGCGGCGGCGGCTCGGCGAGCAGGTCCAGCGCCGCCATGTCCGGCAAACGCGCGCCGCCGAACCGGTCGGGCAGCTTCAGCTCCGCATAGGTGCCGCTGTCCACCATGTGCCGCGTTTCGATCGCCGGCGTGGCGGAAGCGAGGATGACGGGCACCTCCTCCAGCTTGGCCCGCATCACCGCCACGTCGCGGGCGTGATATTGCACGCCGTCCTCCTGCTTGAAGCTCGCCTCGTGCGCCTCGTCGACGACGATGAGGCCGAGATTGTGATAGGGCAGGAAGAGCGAGGAGCGCGCGCCGACCGTGACCAGGGCCTCGCCGCTGGCGATGGCGCGCCAGGCGCGGCGGCGCTGGGACTGGCGCAGGCCCGAATGCCAGGCCACCGGCTCGTGCCCGAAGCGCGCCGCGAAGCGCTTCAGGAAAGGCTCGGTCAGCGCGATTTCCGGGAGGAGGACGAGGGTCTGGCGGCCCGCGCGGATCGCCTCGGCGATGGCCTCGAAATAGACCTCGGTCTTGCCCGATCCGGTGACGCCGTCGAGCAGGAAGGGGGCGAAGGCGCGGGCGTCCACCGCCGCGCGCAGGGTCGCGGCCGCATCGGCCTGCGCGGCCTCCAGCGCGGGCGGATCGTGATCGGGATCGGGCGAGGGAAAGGGATCGTCGATCGCCACCTCGATCGCCTCGATCGCGCCGGATTTCACGAGACCCCGGATCACCCCGTCGGATACGCCGCCGATGATCGCCAGCTCGCGTACTAGCCCCTGCCGCTCGCCGATCCGCTCCAGCGCTTGCGCACGCTGCGGGGTGAGGCGTTCGGGGATGTGGCCGGTCAGGCGATATTCGGTGATCGAGCGCGCGCCTTCCAGAGCGCCGGACGAAGGCAGCGCCATGCGCAGCACCGACGCGATCGGCGCCAGATAATAGTCCGACGTCCATTCGATCAGCCGGCGCAGCGGCGCGCCGAGCGGCGGCAGGTCGTAGGCGTGGAGGAGCGGACGCAGCCGATTGTCGCCGACCTCCTCGGTCGGCAGCCGCTCCGGCTCCCACACCACGCCGACAAGCTGGCGCGGCCCCAATGGCGCGACGACGATCGCCCCCGGCGCCACCGTCATGCCGTGCGGCACGCGATAGTCGAGGGGGCCGAGGGCCGAGTTCATCACGATGAGGCGGGCGCGGGACATGGAAGGCTCATATCGCTGTCGGATGTCGATTTGTCATGATGCCGCAAAGCCACACCATGTGCCCAGGCCGACGCACTGTGGATACCAACAGGGGGCGGACGCGTTGGTCAGCCACTTGTAGATTGATTTCGAAAGGCTTTCCCATGAGAATCGTAACATCTGCCGCGGCCGTTCTGGCCGCGACGCTGGCGGCTGCGCCCGCATTTGCCCAGGACAGGGACTGGACCGGATTCTATGTCGGTGGCCATCTGGGTTACGGCTTCCCATCGGGCGGCAGCGACGAGACGATCCTGTTCGACACCGATCTGGACGGCACATTCGGCGACACCGTGAACAATCAGGCGGGCGCGAATGTGTTCTCGCCGGGCACCTGTGGCGGTGCGGTCAACGGCTCCACGCCGGGAGATGGCTGTCGGAGCGATCGCAACGGCGTCGAATTCGGCGCGCATGCCGGTTACGATATCCAGGTGGGCGATGGCTTTGTCGTCGGCCTGGTCGCGGATTATACGCGGGCCCGAGTACGCGACAGTGTCTCGGCGTTCAGCACGACGCCCGCATTCTACACGATGACCCGCGAACTGCGTGACGTGTTCACGCTCAGGGCCCGCGCCGGTGCGACGACGGGACGGACGTTGTTCTATGGCACCGGCGGTGTCGCGTATGGCCGCATCCGCAACAGCTTCGCGACCGACAACGGCGTTAACAGCTTCGCTGACAGCGGCAATGAGAGGGGATGGGGCTATGCGCTGGGCGCCGGTGCGGAACACCGCATCAGCGACGGCTTCTCGATCGGCCTGCAATACATGTACCGCAGCATCAGCGCGGACGAGTATCGCGTTCGCGCCGGACCCGGCACCGCGCCGGCGACCCATCCCTTCCTGCTGGTCAATCCCGCAGGCACGGATTTCGCGCGCAGCAGTGGTCGGTTCAACACGCATGGCGTCACGTTGGCCGGCACCTTCCGCTTCTAGCACCATACGGCTTAGCGGCCCTCGCTTCATTCGCGAAGCGAGGGCCCTTGCCATTTCGACGGGATGACGGCTGGCTATTCCATCGTCATGACGCGGGCGACCGCGACGATGCCGTCCATGAGATTGCCGATGCGGACATTCTCGTTCTCCGCATGCTGGTTGTTGTCGTGATTCCACAGGCCCAGGACGACATTGGGCACGCCGAGCTCCTGGCGGATCATGTAGAGGGGGAGGCTGCCGCCGAGGCTGGGTAGAAGCACGAACGGGCCATGGCCGCGCAGCGCGCCGATCACGGATTGGGGAAGCGGATGGTCGAGCGGCGCGCGCTCGGCCGGGTAGCCGGGCCGGGCCGTTACGGTTGCGATCCGCGCGAAGCGGCGGCGTTCCTCCATCGTCGGCGTGCGATCGAGCACTTCATAGCCCTGGGCGCGGATATGATCGGCGACGCGCCGGACCTGGCGCTCCGGGCTGTTGCCGAGCACCAGGCGCAGGTCGAGCGTGACGGTCGCGACGGTGGGGATGACGTTGCGCGCATTGGCGCCGACATCGGCGCTGCGTATGCCATTGATGTTGAGCGAGGGCAGGTTGATGAGCTCGGTGAGCGTCGCGCCGTCACCTTCGGTCCAGCCGAGACCAAGCTCGCGGCGCAGCGTTTCGTCGGGCGCCGGCACGGCGGCGATCGCGGTGCGCTCGGCGTCGGTCAGCGGCACCACGTCGTCGTAGAAGCCGGCGATGGTCACGCGTCCGGTCTCATCCTTCATAGATGCCAGCAGCTCCACCAGCATCATCGCCGGATTGGGCGCCCAGTTCCCGTAATGGCCGCTGTGGAGCGGGCGAACGGGGCCATAGACCGTGACCTCGACATTGACGTCGCCGCGCACGCCGAGGCTGAGCTGGGGCGGGCCGGACTGGTGGGCGGGGCCGTCAATGATGATCCAGCCGTCCGAAGCGAGCGTCTCGCGATGGCGTTGCAGCAGCGCGACGAGATTGGGCGAGCCCGCCTCCTCCTCGCCCTCGAAGACGATCTTGAGATTGAAGCCGGGCGCCCGACCTTCGGCGCGCAGCGCATCGACGGCGGCGAGGATCGCCATCACGCCGGCCTTGTCGTCTGACGCGGCGCGACCGTAAATCCGCATGTCGTCGCGGATCGCCGCGCTGTCGGTGGGCAACGGGAGCGCGGGATCGCCGGCCTGGGCGGCGCCGGCGAACAGCCTTGGTTCGAACGGTGGAGTCACCGTCCAGTCCTCCGGCGTCACCGGCTGGCCGTCATAATGGGCGTAGAGAACCAATGTGCGCCGCGCGCCCGGCACCAACCATTCGCCGTAGATCAGCGGCGGCACGGTGCCGTCCTCGCTTTCGAGCAGGCGCGGGTTGAGACCGCGCCGCGCCATCATCGCGACGATATGATCGGCGTTGCGGCGGATGTCTGCGCGGTTGGACGCGACATTGGGGATCGTCAGCAGCTCCAGATATTCGGCGAGGATCGCCGCACGGTTGGCATCGACCCAGGCGCGGGAGTCCGCATTGGCGGGCGTGGCCAGCGCCAGCAGTAGCAAAGCGAGCCAGCGCATCTTTCTTCCTTCCAGCCGATTGCGAACCCGCTTGCTCTCACGCTAAGCGGCGATGGTCAATCGCTCGTCCAGGGACTCGCCAGCACATGAAATTCTTCGCCGACACCGCCGATATCGCCGACATCCGGGAGCTGGCGGAGGCCGGGCTCGTGGACGGCGTCACCACCAATCCCTCGCTGATCCATAAATCGGGCCGCGACTTCATCGAGGTGACGCGCGAGATTTGCGGGATCGTCTCCGGCCCCGTCTCCGCTGAGGTGGTCGCCACCGACCATGCCGAGATGATGCGCGAGGCGGAGATCCTGCGGAAGATCGCCGACAATATCGCGGTCAAGGTGCCGCTCACCATCGACGGGCTGAAGACCTGCCGCAAGCTCACGTCGGACGGCACGATGGTCAATGTCACGCTCTGCTTTTCGGCCAATCAGGCGCTGCTGGCGGCAAAGGCGGGGGCGACCTTCGTCTCGCCTTTCGTCGGACGGCACGACGATGTCGGCTATCCGGGCATGGAGCTGATCGCCGACATCCGCCTCATCTACGACAATTACGATTTCGCGACCGAGATCCTGGTCGCCAGCGTGCGCAATCCGATCCACGTCCACGATGCCGCCAAGCTCGGCGCCGACGTGATGACCGCGCCGCCCAGCGTCATCCGCCAGCTCGTCAGGCACCCGCTCACCGACAATGGCCTCAAGGCCTTCCTCGCGGACTGGGAGAAGACCGGGCAGAAGATCGGCTGAGGAACCTTAGGGTCCGGCCGGCGGATCGATCAGGCCCATCCGGCGAAAGCTCGCCCAGCCGCTGCGCGACACGATGATATGATCGTGCAGGCATATGCCGAGCATTCGCGCCGCGTCGGCGATCCGCTGGGTGGCGTCGATGTCGCCGCTGCTTGGCTGGTGGCTGCCTGACGGGTGATTGTGGACCAGGATGATGCCCGTCGCACCGACCTCGAGCGCCCGTTTCACCACTTCGCGCGGATAAGCCGGCGCCTCGCCGACCGTGCCCTCCCATACCAGCTCGTCATCGATCAGCTCGTTCTGGGAGGTCAGGAAGAGCACCCGGAAGCGCTCGACGATGAGGTTGGTCATGTCCGCCCGGAGATAATCGAGCAATTGCTGCGAGGTGGACACGATCGGGCGCTCGACGAGCGGCAGCCGCAGGCAGTGCAGCATCGCCGCATGAACGCGCCCCAGGAAGCGCGCGGCCGGCGCCCCGACGATCCGCGCCCGATCGTTCGCGCCGACGGTCAGCACCGCCGGCAGCGAACCGAATTCGGCGATCAGTGCGCTGGCCCATTCGGCGGCATGGGCGGGCCAGCCGGGGCGGAGGAGCGCGTCCAGGGCGGATCGACACCGTTCCTGTTCAGCCGGCGGCGATGGGCATAGGTCCCGGCCGCCAGGATCGCGAGGATCGGATAGCTCCAGATCGAAAGCACGACGGCGTAGGCCCACGGTATCACCGCGGGGCTCAGCCACATGGCAAGATGCCCGGCCATGCCGAGTCCCAGCAAGGCGCTTACCCATAAGGGCCAGAACCGGTTGGCGTGGACCGCCAGTGCGACGAAAGCGAGAAACGTGACAACATCGACGATGAGAACTCCGACCTCGACGTCGCGGAAATGAGCCAAAGCCACCGCGCCGACGATGTTGGTGAGCACCGATCCCGCTGCAAACAGGCCGGCGCCGATCCGTTCCGGCGCGCCGCCCCTTGCGAATGCATAAGCGCAGCAGATGACCAGCAGGGCGTAGAACATGATCGCGTTGGGAGGCATGGCTTGACCGGACCATGGCTGCATGGCCCGGTCAAGCCATCGCTCATCCCACGGCGCGCAACGGGCTCGGGGCAGGCATCTCGCCGCGCTCGTTCGGAGGAGGCTTCGGCAAGGTGTCGCCGACAGCGACCTCCCTGAGGCCGATCTGGGTGCGCGCGTCGTCGAGCGACTTGTGCGTCTCGACAACACGCCGGCGGGCTTTGACAAGTGCGCTGAACACTTCGGCGGCGCGATCCAGCGCGTCCTGGCCCACCATTGCCGGCAGGCGGGCGTCGCCGCGTGCCTCCGGCATCGAAGCATTGAGCTCCGCCGCCCGGGTCAAAGCGAGATCGATGGCATCTTCCAGGGCGAAAAGGCGGTCGGCAACTTTCTGGGCAATCGCTTGACGTGTTCTCGGCATGACTCTCCCCCTACCGCGCCAAGCATCGGCGCGGATCATTTGGTTCAACGTGCGGTTCGCTAGCCCAGCGCTCGACCGAGCCGGGAAAGCGCCTCGAGCCCGGCCACGAACAGGCCGAAGCTGAGGGCGATCAGGAGAACCAGGGCAGCAATCCAACCAAGCCGTTGAGCCGTGTTGAGGTCGCGAGGCGCCCTGTTCCCGATCGGCAGGGGAAGTGGAAGCGGATCCTGGGGCGGTCGGGACAGCAGCTCGAAAGCCGCCTTGTCTTCCCGCATCGCCCCGCCGGACAGCGCTTCCGGCCGCCCCTCAGTCGATGCCGCGATGATCGCGGATCGGCCGTCCGGCGCAATATCCGGTGGTTGGTATGCCAATGGCTGGGCTGCATCCGCCTCATGTTCGGCGAGCATCCGTGCCGCCGCACGCCGGTCGGCGACGCCCAGCGTGCGCATCGCCGCTTTGATATACTGATCGACGGTTCCGGGCTCGACATTGAGACGGGGCGCGATCTCTTTGGACGAGAAATGCGCGTAAACGAGGCGCAGGCATTCGCGCTGCTTGTCGGTCAAGCGGTCCAGGCGTTCGCGGTCCATCGGCACGGGCTTATCGCCCGGTTCGCCGCGCCGACTCAACCCCCGGAGGCCGGCTTTTCCCTTTTGCCCATCGCTTCTTAACCATATTCGGGTTAGGCTCGCTTCATGGGACGGGTGATCAGTTTCGAGGATCGGGCGGTGGCGACCTTGCGCGCCCGCGTCGCGGCGGCGGAGGAGGCCAATCAGGACCTCATCGCCTTCGCGCGCGGCCATTCCGGCGCGGTCGCCTCGATCCACGCGGCGGTGCTCGCCGCGATCGAGGCAGAGGGGCTCGACCATCTGATCCATATCGTGACGCAGGAATGGCCGCAGATCCTAGGGCTGGACGCGGTTGCGATGGCGCTCTGGGCGGGCGAAACCGGGGTGCGCGCCGATGCGTCCGGCCTGCAATTCGTCGACCCGCGCCTGCTCCAGCGTTCGGTGGGCGATCTCGATGGCGTGCTGCTGCGCGGCGTCGAGCGCGGCCATCCCCTGTTCGGCCCGGCCTGCGAATTGATCCGTGCCGAGGCGCTCATCCGCCTTGCCAGCGAACCGCCTTTGCCCTGCGGCCTGCTCGCGCTCGGCCAGCGCGGGCCGCAATGTTTCGAAACGCCGCACGGCTCGGAGCTGCTGCTCTTCCTCGGGCGGGTGTTGACCCGCTGCATGGGCCGGTGGCTGGCCTAAGCACGCACCCCGCATCGGCGCTGGCGTTGCGCTGGCACGAGCATCTGTCACGAGAACGACGGCGATCCGCGCATACTGTGCGGGCCTATGTGGCGACGGCGCATCGGCTGATCGCGTTCCTTGCCGAGCATCTGGGCCACGCCGTGAACGCCGAGGCTTTGCTGACATTGAAGCCGGCGGACTTGCGCGCCTATCTGACGCGGCGGCGGGCGACGGGTTTGTCCAACGCTTCGGCCGCGCGCGAGCTTTCCGCGCTGCGCGGCTTTCTCGCTTTTGCGGCTGCGGAAGGCGGACGCGAGGCGAATGTGCCGCGCCTCAAGGGGCCGAAACGGCCGCGCAGCGTGCCACGGCCCATTTCGCCGGACGAGGCGGTGTCGCTGGCCGAGCAGGCGGAGGAGGATGCGCAAACGCCCTGGATCGCGGCGCGCGATCAGGCGGTGCTGATGCTGCTCTACGGCTCCGGCCTGCGCGTCGCGGAGGCGCTGGCGCTGACCGGCGCGGCGCTGCCGTTGGGCGAGGCGCTCAGCGTGACCGGCAAGCGCAACAAGACACGGATCGTGCCGTTGCTGCCGCAGGTGAAGGAACTGATCGAAGCCTATCTCGCGCTTTGCCCGTGGCGGGCGGGGAAAGACGCGCCGCTCTTCCGGGGTGCGCGCGGCGGGCCGCTGAGGGGCGAGATCGTGCGGCGTGCGGTCCGGCGGGCGCGGGCGACCCTGGGCCTGTCGGAGCGCACCACGCCGCACGCGTTGCGTCACAGTTTCGCGACCCACCTGCTCGGGCGCGGCGCCGATCTGCGCGCGCTGCAGGAATTGCTGGGCCATGCCAGCCTGTCGTCGACGCAAATCTATACGGCGGTGGATGCCGCCCATCTGATGGACGTCTATCGCCACGCCCATCCGCGGGCTTAAGGTACATGGGGTTTGCAAAAGAGTGAAGACGGAGCCCGGCTACCAGCCTAGTGAGTAAGATGCCGTACTCTCAGTTTCCTGCTCCCAAGAGCGCGGAACGATACCTGGACCTCATAGGCTCAGGAAATATCTCTGTTGATTCAACAATTTGTGCTCGATCGATAATAGGGTCGAGGCTCGCCATCAACAAGCCAAAGATGCTCATTTCTCGATCCGGGTACATCGTTATGACGACATCAGCGAGTGTTCGGACATTTCTCGCGACTGGTATGGGGAAACCTGTTGCATGCCATTCTAGATCGCAAACAAATTCGAGGATGTTCTCCAATGGCGTTTCAGGTAGAACCGGTTCCGCAAGTTGACGAAGTTCGGAGTCATTCTCGCTACGCCCTGAACGGTCTATGAGTCTTCTTGACAGTGTTGTCACTCGTCGGCGTTCACAGTCCCAATGTGCATGACTCATCATGCTTACACCAACGCCGTTATCATCGAGAAAAATTAGCTGCCACCAACCTTCTCGCATAGTGCTATTTGGTGAAAGCAAAGAGTAACGGTCCACTAAGAACAGCCCGTCCTGATTCACAGAAACAATCCACCAGCGGCTATTCTGTCTTATCTCCATGCGGCGAGATTCACGTTGAAGTTCGCGGGAATCAAGATCAAATGTTGCTTCACTATCAAGGTTATTGGACACACCTTGTGCACCAGCAACGCTTGATACAAATAATATCATAGCGGCTATAAAATGGCGCATCGTTCCCTCGTGTAGATTCACATTCCTACAAGAGAGCGAGAGTTCGGCAAACCCTGAATTGCACTGCATTCCAACAATCATTGGGATACGGTCCAGAGCCTTCCCGTAAATCATCTGCTACTGATTCTATCGTACCCAAAAATAGCAAGCTCACTATCTCCGGCTTCTCCCCTCTCGACGCCTATCGCCATCGCCCACCCGCGCGCCTGAGCGAGCTCACTCCTCCGGGTGCCGTCGCCGCCAGGTGATCTGGCGCCACACATAGGCCAGAACGATCAATGCGATGACGGCCACCGAAAGCGGGCCGAGCACGTCGTCGACATCGGCATAATGGGCGCCGAGCAGGTAGCCGGCGATCGCCAGGCCGGAACTCCAGCCCGCCGTGCCGATCGTGGACCAGATCAGGAAGGTCTTGAGCCGCATCTTCAACAGGCCCGCCGGGATCGAGATGATCGAGCGGATCGTCGGCAGCATCCGGCCGAGGCCGACGATCGCGCCACCATGCTTGCCGAAGAGACGCTGGGCCTTCTCCACATCCGGCCAGTCGATGGTGAGCCAGCGGCCGTAGCGGTCGATGAAGGGGTGGAAGCGCTCCATGCCGATGACCCGGGCGAGTAAATACCAGAAGAAATTGCCGAACATCGCCCCGGCCGTGCCCGCCGCGATCACGCCCCACAGGCTCATCTCGCCTTGGCCGGCGCGCACGCCCGCCAGAGACATGATGACTTCCGAGGGGATCGGCGGGAACACCGTCTCCAGGAACATCAATATGGCGACGCCGGCATAGCCCGCTTCGTCGAGCAGGCGGAACACCCAGTCGGTCATGCGCGGCCCAGCTTCGCTTCGATCGCGTCCCAGATGCGGGCCGGCGTGTCCGTGCCGTTGAACCGATCGATCGCGACGATGCCGGTGGGCGAGGTGACGTTGATCTCGGTCAGCCATTCGCCGCCGATCACGTCGATGCCGACGAAGAGCAGGCCGCGCGCCTTGAGTTCCGGGGCGAGCGCGGCGCAGATTTCTTCCTCGCGCGCGGTAAGCTCCGTCTTGGCCGCCTTGCCGCCGACCGCGAGGTTGGAGCGGATTTCGCCTTCGCCGGGGATGCGATTGACCGCACCGACCACCTCGCCGTCGACCAGCACGATGCGCTTGTCGCCTTCCGCCACGCCGGGCAGGAAGGCCTGGAGCATGTGCGGCTCGCGATAGGCGGTGTTGAAGACCTCGATCAGCGAGGAGAGATTGGCGCCGTCGCGCCCGATCTTGAAGATCGCCTTGCCGCCATTGCCGTGCAACGGCTTGACGACGATCTCGCCATGCTCCGCCAGGAACTTGCGGGCGACGCCGATCGAGCGCGTGACCGCCGTCGGCGGCATGAAGCGGGCATAATCGAGCACCCAGACCTTCTCCGGCGCATTGCGGACATGGGCCGGATCGTTGACCACCAGGGTCTCGCTCTGGATGCGCTCAAGCAGGTGGGTGGCCGTGATGTAGCCGAGGTCGAAGGGCGGATCCTGGCGCATCAGCACGACGTCGATGTCTTTGCCGAGATCGAGGATGCGCGGCTCGCCGAGCCGGAAATGATCGCCGGTGACGCGCTGCACCGTGACCGGATAGCCCATCGTCCACAGCCGGTCGTGGACCCAGCTCAGATCCTCGGCGGCATAATGGAACAGCTCATGCCCGCGCGCCTGCGCGCCCAGCATGATCGCGAAGGTCGAATCGCCTTCGATGTTGATGCTTTCCAGCGGGTCCATCTGGACGGCGATGCGCAGGGACATGGGTATCCAACTCCAAAGCCGTTCGGGCTGAGCTTGTCGAAGCCCTTTCCTCTCTTCTACCTCAAGAAAGGGCAGCCCTTCGACAGGCTCAGGGCGAACGGTGCGGGTGATTAGGCAAATGCGTGTCCGCTGTCACCCATGCCAGATATTTTCGACATGGCGGGGCCAGCGCCCGGGCACGATGAAGACGGCGTCGATGCGGATTATGTCGCCGGGCCGGGCATGGCGGGCGGCGAGAGCTTCGGCGGCGCGCGCGACCCGGCGCAGGCGGAAATCGTCTAGCGCCAGATCGGCTTCGGCGGCGGTCGCCCGCGCCTTCACCTCAATAAAGGCGAGCGTGCGGCCACGCCGGGCGATCAGGTCGACTTCGCCCACCGGCGTGCGGGCGCGCATGGCAATGATGCGCCACCCTTTAAGCCGAAGCCACCAGGCAGCGAGCGTCTCGGCCTTGCGGCCGTCGCGCTCGGCCGCACGGCGGCTCATTTGAGCGCCTGCGCCCGTTCGTAGGCCAGCTTGCGCGGGATGCCGAGCCGCTGCGCCACCTCGGCAGCGGCGCGCGAGGGTGACAGGGTCTGGAGCGCCTCGCGCAGCGCCGCGTCGATCTCCGCCTCGCCGGCGGCTTCGGCTTCGCCGGGCGGGCCGACGACGATCGCGATTTCTCCCTTGGGCGGCGCTTCGGCATAGCGCGCGGCGAGCTGCGACAAGGTGCCGGTCACGGCCTCCTCGAAATGCTTGCTGATCTCGCGCGTCACCGCCGCCTCGCGGTCGCCCAGCCCTTCGGCCAGCGCGGCAAGCGCGCCGGCGAGGCGCGGGCCGCTTTCGTAGAAGACGAGCGTGCCCCGGAACGCTGCCGCTTCGGCGATGGCGGCGGCGCGCGCGCCGGGCTTGGCGGGAAGGAAGCCCAGAAAGGCGAAGCGGTCGGTCGGCAGGCCCGCGAGCGTCAGTGCTGCGATCGCGGCACAGGGACCGGGAACGGTCGTCACCGCCACGCCCGCCGCGCGCGCGTCCCGGACCAGCTTGAAGCCGGGATCGGAAATCAGCGGCGTGCCGGCGTCGCTGACCAGTGCGACAGCTTCGCGCCCCATCCGGGCGATCAGGCCGGGGCGGACCTTGTCGGCATTGTGATCGTGATAGGGCGTCATCGGCCGCTTCGCGCCAATATGATTGAGCAGCTTGCCCGTCACGCGGCTGTCTTCGACCGCGATCAGATCGGCGCGGGCGAGGATGTCGGCCGCGCGCGGGGAAAGATCGGAAAGATTGCCGATCGGCGTCGCGACGATATAGAGGCCGGGGGCGAGGGGTTCGGACATGAGGAGTATGGTCATGGCATCGCTGTCGCTGCGCGCGCAAGCCGACGCAGGATTTACCTGGGCATCGCTGGGGCGGCTGCTCGCTTTGCTGTTCCTCGCCTTCGTCATCGCCGGCTGCGTGCCGCGCGCCCGCCCCGGCCCGCCTCCGCCCGAGCCGGAGCGGCCGGACACCCGCCCTGATACGTCGCGGTTGCCGCCGGATGAGACGCGCAACCGCGTCGCCGTGCTGGTGCCGCTTTCCGGGCCCAATGCCGGGATCGGCCAGGCGCTGCTCAACGCCGCCAACCTCGCTTTGCTGGATACGGGCGGGCAACGCATCCGCATCACCGCCTATGACACGGCGCGGGGCGCCCAAGCCGCCGCCAACGAGGCGATCGGCGACGGCAGCGGCCTGTTCCTCGGCCCCTTGCTCGCCGACGACGTGCGCGCGGTGGCGCCGCTCGCCCGGCGCCAAGGCATTCCGGTCATCGCTTTTTCCAACGATGTCAGCGTCGCCGGTGAAAATGTCTTCATCCTCGGCTTCAATCCCGTTCAATCGATCGACCGGGTGGTGAGCTTCGCCCGCTCGCGCGGGGCGCAGCGCTTCGGCGCGCTGGTGCCGACTGGCGTCTATGGCCAGCGCACCGGCCAGGCGATGCGCGCCGCGGTCGAGGCGGCCGGCGGCACCCTGGTCGGCATGGAAAGCTATGAACGCGGCGGCGAAAGCCTCAATGCCGCCGCGACCCGGCTCAACGCGCGCGGCCGTTACGACGCGGTGCTGATCGCGGACGGCTCGCGCGTGGCGCTGCAGGCGATCCCGATCGTGCGCCAGTCCTCGCCGCAGCCGCGCATCCTGGGCACGGAATTGTGGAATGCGGAGACCAATCTGGGCGCCAATGTCGCGCTGCGCGGCTCCTGGTTCGCGGCACCGTCGGACGCCAATTTCGGCACCTTCCGCACCCGCTATCGGGCGCGTTACGGGTCGGAGCCGTCCTATCGGCTGGCGAGCCTCGGCTACGACGCGGTGCTGCTCACCGTACGCGTCGCGGCGGACTGGCCGATCGGCCGGCGCTTTCCGGAACGGGCGCTGCGCGAATCGACCGGCTTTTCCGGCGTGGACGGCGCCTTCCGCTTCGGCCGCGACGGTGTGGCGGAACGGGCGCTGGAGGTTCGTGAGGTGACGGCGGGCGGGGCCAACGCGGTGTCGCCCGCGCCGCGCGGCTTCAACTGACGCGGACGATCTCGGCCAGCACCGAATCGAGCAGCAACAGGCCGGCGGGGGTGGCGCGCAGCCGCGTCCCCTCGGTCGTGAGCAGGCCCTGACCGCCGAGGCGCGCGACGGCTTCGCGGTCCAGCGGATCGCGGCCGGCGAGCGTGGTGATCCGGTCCACGTCGACGCCTTCGGTCAGGCGCAGGCCCATCAACAGGGCTTCGATGCCGCGATCCGCGACGGCGATCTCCTGTTCCTCGACAATGCCGTGGCCATTGCGGGCGAGCGCCGACAGCCAGTTTTCCGGCTTGCGGTGTCGCTGAGTAAACGCGCCGCCGCGCCGCCCGTGCGCGCCGGGGCCGATGCCGGCATAGGCCCCATAGCGCCAATAGGTCAGGTTGTGGCGGCTCTCCTGACCCGGCCGGGCGTGGTTGGAGATTTCGTATGCGGGGAGGCCCGCTTCGGCGGTGATCGTGCCGGTCAGTTCGTAGAGCGCCGCGCTTTCGTCCGGGTCGGCGGGGATGAGCTCGCCTTTGGCCGCCAGGGTGGCGAAACGCGTGCCCGGCTCGATGGTGAGCTGATAGAGCGAGAGATGATCGGTGCCGAAAGCGAGCGCCTGGCGCAACTCCGCCTCCCACGCCTCGGTGCTCTGGCCGGGCAAAGCGTAGATGAGGTCGAAGCTGACGCGCGGAAAGGCGGACTGGGCGGTGCCGAGCGCCATCAGCGCCTCGTCCACATCATGCGCACGGCCTAGGAAGTGGAGCGCTTCGCCGTCGAGCGACTGGATGCCGAGCGACACGCGGTTGACCCCGGCGCGGGCCAGATCGGCGAAACGGCGCGCCTCGACCGAGGAGGGATTGGCCTCCAGCGTGATTTCGATATCGTCGGCGACGGGCCAGTGCCGCGCCGCCGCGTCGATCAGCGCACCGACCGTGCGCGGTGGCATCAGCGAGGGGGTGCCCCCGCCGAAGAAGATCGAGGTCAGGCGGCGGCCGGGCGTTTGCGCGGCTTCATAAGCGAGATCGGCGAGCAGGGCGTCGCGCCACGCTTCCTGGTCCACATCCTCCCGGACATGGCTGTTGAAATCGCAATAGGGACATTTCGAGACGCAGAACGGCCAGTGAATGTAGAGCGCCAGCTCGCCCTCATCCGCGGTCACGGAATGAGCGCAGCGACCAGCTTGCGGAAGGCGTCCGCGCGGTGGCTGATCGCGTGCTTTTCGGCCGGGTCCATCTCGCCGAAGGTGATGTCGCGGCCGGCGGCGACGAACATCGGATCGTAGCCGAAGCCGTTGCTCCCGCGCGGCGGCCAGACCAATGTGCCGTCCACCCGGCCTTCGAACCATTCGCTGTGCCCGTCCGGCCAGCAGAGCGCGAGCGCGCACACGAAATGGGCGTTGCGGCTGGCATCTTCGCCCAGCGCTTCCAGCTCCTTCTGGACGCGGCGCATCGCGAAGCCGAAGTCGCGATCGCCTTCGACATGGCCTGTATCCTCGGCCGGCGAGACATGCGGATCGACGATCGCCCAGCGCGCCGAGAAGATGCCCGGACGGTCGCCCAGCGCCTCGACGCACAGACCGCTGTCGTCGGCAAGCGCGGGCAGGCCGGACAGGTCGGCCGCCTGCCGCGCCTTCAGGTCCGCATTGTCGATGAAGGTCACGCCCGTCTCGTCCGGCTCCGGCAGGTCCAGCTCGGCGGCGGAGACCGGCTCGATCCCATAGGGGCCGAGCAGGTCGCGGATCTCGCGCACCTTGCCTTCATTGTGGCTGGCGATGACCAGCTTGCCGGGGCCGAGCCGGCGCGTCACCGTCCCGTCGCCCGGTCCTGTGCGGCGAAGATGTCGGCGCAGCCGATGCGGGCGAGACGGAGCAGCCGGAGCAGGCCTTCCTCGTCGAACACTTCGCCTTCCGCGCTCACCTGCGCCTCCACCAGATTGCCGTCGCCGGTGAGGACGAAATTGCCGTCCGACCCCGCCGAGCTGTCCTCGGCATAATCGAGGTCGAGCACGGCGGTTCCCTGATGCATGCCGCAGCTGACCGCCGCGACCTTCTGGCGGATGGGATCGGCGGTGATCAGCTTCTTCCCGATCAGGCCGTCCACGGCGAGGCGCAGCGCCACCCAGGCGCCGGAGATGGCGGCGGTGCGGGTGCCACCATCGGCCTGGATCACGTCGCAGTCGAGCGAGATCTGGCGCTCGCCCAGCGCCTCGAGATCGACCACGGCGCGCAGCGAGCGGCCGATCAGGCGCTGGATCTCCTGCGTGCGGCCGGATTGCTTGCCGCTTGCCGCCTCGCGGCGTCCTCTGGTGTGAGTTGCGCGGGGCAGCATGCCATATTCGGCGGTCACCCAGCCGCGCCCCTTGCCGCGCAGCCAGGAGGGAAGGTTGGTCTCGACCGAGGCGGTGCACAGCACGCGGGTATCGCCGAACGAGACGAGGCAGCTCCCCTCCGCATGGCGGGTGAAGCCAGGCTCCATCTGAATCGCGCGCATCTGGTCTGGCGCGCGGCCTGAGGGACGCATATCATTCTCCGTATCACGACAAGGGGCGGGCCTTAGCCAAAGCGGCGGGCCCATGCCAGCCTCTTGGTCAAAGGGGGAGCAGTACGATGGTTGGACGTGTTCTCTTCATTCTCGGCGGCGTGGCTTTCATGCTCGGCCTGATCTTCATGGCGCAGGGCGCGGGCATGCTCGCCTGGCCGGCGAACAATGTGATGTACGGCGTGGAGGGGTGGATCTGGCGGGGCGGCGCGGTGGCGCTGATCGGGCTCGGCATCATGCTGATCGCGCGCCGGCGGACGCGGGGGATTTGACCGGGCCGTGCGGCCGCCTACATCCATTCCCATGACGAGCAGCATCGGCGAGATGAGCGACCGCGCGCGCGACGTGTTCCGCCTGGTCGTCGAATCCTATCTGGAGAACGGCCAGCCGGTCGGCTCGCGCACCATCTCGCGCACGTCGCTGCTCAACCTGTCGCCCGCCTCGATCCGCAACGTGATGCAGGATCTGGAGGAGACGGGCCTGCTCGCCGCGCCGCATACGTCGGCCGGGCGGGTGCCGACGGAAAGCGGGCTGAGGCTCTTCGTCGATGCGATTATGCAGGTGGCCGAGCCGCGCCCCGAGGACCGCGCCGCGATCGAGAAGCTGATCCAGCGGCAGGGCCCGATCGAGGAAGCGATCAGCAACGCCACCGCCGCCTTGTCGGGTCTCTCCGCCTGCGCCGGCATCGTGCTGGTGCCCAAGGCCGAGCCGGCGCTGCGCCAGCTCGCCTTCGTGCCTTTGTCGGACCGGCAGGCGGTGGCGGTAATGGTCGGCGGCGACGGCAGCGTCGAGAATCGGGTGATCGACCTGCCGGCGGGCGTCACCCATGCGACGCTCGTCGAAGCCGGCAATTTCATCTCCGCGCGCCTCTCCGGCCTGACCCTGACCGATGCGCAGGCGCGGCTGGCGGCCGAGATCGAGGCGGGCGAGGCGGCGCTCGACAAGGCGGCGCGCGAACTGGTGACGCGGGGCCTCGCGCTCTGGTCTCGCGACGGGGCGCGGCGGCCGGTGCTGATCGTGCGCGGCCAGGCCAACCTGATCGACGAGAGCGCGGCGGCCGATCTGGAGCGGGTCCGCCAGCTGCTCGACGAGCTGGAGGGCAAGGAAGAGATCGCCCGCCTGCTGGGCCGGGCCCGGGAAGGCGCGGCGATGAAGATCTTCATCGGATCGGAGAATGAGCTGTTTGCACTGTCCGGTTCCTCGGTTATCGCGGCGCCCTATCGCGGGGCGGACGGTCGGGTGGTCGGCGTCGTCGGCGTGATCGGCCCGACCCGGTTGAACTATGCGCGGGTGGTTCCCATGGTGGACTTCACCGCCAAGACATTGTCGAGATTGATGGCATGAACGAAGACGAGATCAAGACCGAAGACCTGCAGGACCAGCCGGACGGCGTGGCGCCGGAAGAGGATCAGAGCGATCCGCTGGCGACGCTGGAAAGCGAGCTGGCCGAGGTGCGCCAGCAGGTACTCTACGCCCAGGCCGAGACGCAGAATGTGCGCCGCCGGCTGGAGCAGGAGAAGATCAACGCGGCCAATTACGCCGCCACCGCCTTCGCCCGCGACATCCTCTCGGTGAAGGACAATCTGGAGCGGGCGCTTGCCGCCGTTCCGGCCGATCTTCGGGAAGACGAGAAGATGAAGGGCCTGGTCGCCGGCATCGAGGCCACGGGCCGCGAGATCGAGAGCGTCTTCCAGCGCCACGGCATCGCCCGCATCGACGCGATGGGCAAAGCGCTCGACCCCAACCTCCATCAGGCGATGATCGAGGTGCCGTCCGACAAGGCCGAACCCGGCACGATCGTGCAGGAGATGCAGGCCGGCTACACGATCAAGGACCGGCTGCTGCGCCCGGCACTGGTCGGGGTGGCGAAGAAACCCTGAGCCCGCCCGCGGCGCGCTCGCGGCTTATCAGAAATGATCGTGCGCCATATCGATCTCGCGCACGCCGCGCTTCTGGCGGGCGGTGTCGACGAGGCGGCGCAGATGCTCGCGGCGCTGGCGGGCGTCGGCGAGGTGGCGGATGACGAGATCGCCATGGCGGGTGGTCTCGTCGCTCGATGAAATGGCGAGCGTGCCGATCCCGGCCCACTGATTGAGCAGCGAGAAATTGAGCTTCACGTCCTTGATCCGGTAGAGTTCGATCTCGTCCACCGCCTTGAAGAGGATGCCGGTGCGGATGTTGAGCCGCTCCTCGGTGAAATCGTAGCTCGCGGCGAGGTTCTTCACCCAGACCCAGCCAATGATGACCAAAGCGGCGAGCGTGAGCAGCAAAGGCAGCGCGCGGCTGCCGGTCTCCACCGCGCCGACGCCCAATGCCGCCATCACGATGCCGGCGAGGCCGAGCGCGATCGTGCCGAGCCCGGCGGCGGTGCCGCGCAGCCAGCCCAGAGTGGAGGAGCGGAAGGTGTCGAGCGCCGGTTCGGTCATGCGGTGTCCCCGATCTTGGCCGCGAAACCTAGCAAAAGCGGACGCGAAGGGAAGCGCCTTCGCCGCCGTGCCCGCAGAGAGATAAGTTTACGAAGTTGACAGGGTGAGGGGTGTTTCCGGGCGTCCGAAGGACGACAGGCCGGAACGCGAAACTTCAGCATCTTCACCCCTATGCGCGACGGTGGGCCCGCGAGATTTTTGTGCGCGAAACGGACGGTTTCAAAGAGCCGGTGAAGCGGGACCGGAACCCCGATTCGGGGCGAGCGTGACGGAAGGTTTCCTACATTGGAAGCGGGGGTGCGGCGGTGGACATTTCCTGGCCCGGCTGTCAGCTTCGGATGCCGATATGCGGTTTGTCAGGAGGATCGGTGGCTCAGGGTTTTTCGCATGGGACGGTCCATGAGGCGGGCGAGGATCTGCAGGCGGCGTTGCGGGCGGATCCGGAGATCCTGGCGTTGTGGGAAAATCTCACGCCGCTCGGTCGCAACGAGTTCATCTGCTGGGTCGAGGACGCCAAGCAGGCGAAGACGCGCGAGCGCCGCATCGTCCGGACCCGCGAGGAATTGCTGGAGGGCAAGAAGCGGCCCTGCTGCTGGGCGGGCTGCATCCACCGCACCGACAAGGCGCCGAGCCGCTGGCAGCAGGCGGTGTTGATCGACAAGCTGGGCAAGAAGCCCGCTTAGGGCCCGGCCTCGCCGACGGGATCGGCGGCTTGTCCTTCGCGCATCGTGCCGCCTATCCTTGCCGGATGCGCATGTTGAACTGGCTGGCTTTGGCGATCGCCCTGTTGCTCATCGCCGGCGAGATCGCCCGCTTCTGGGGAAGCGCGCGCTTCTTTCCGATGGCGTTCGACGAACTGATGGTCGCCGCCGCGCTGGCATGGGCGGCATGGCGCGCGCCGCGCGACGGCGCCCGCTGGCATATCGCCGCCTGGGGCCTGTTCAGCGGGTTCGTGCTGGTGCTGCTCGTGGAGACGATTGATCATCAAATCCACGGCCCCGGCAAGGCGGCGGGGACTATCTACCTTGTCGCCTTGAGCGCGATGCTGCTCGTCGGCCTGTGGGCCATCCGGCGCGCTATGCAGTTGATCGGAGATACCGGCCGCTAACGCCAGTTCCTTAAGCAGCCGCAAAGGGCAAGGCGGCTTCCAGTTCGGCCAGCGTCGCGACGCCGGGCAATTCTGCGGCGCGGCGGCGCAGGAAGACGTGGCGGACGATTTCGGCCTGCTGCTCGATCCCGTAGCCGGCGAGCGCGCGGCCGGGGATGAAGGTGTAGGCGTAGCGGCAGAAAGGGTGACGCATCAGCGGCAGATACCAGCGGCCCTTCGTCTGCGCCTGCCAGACATGGGTCATTTCGTGGATGAAGAGGCCCTGCAGCGGAAGCGGCGCGACCGCATAATCGTCCGCCCACTGATCGCCCTGCGGATGAACCCAGATATGGCCGTCCGGCGCCATCACGGCGCGCTTCGGATGGAGGAAGAACCATTTGCGGCGGTGGATGCGGACCGCATCATAATCGATCGCGCCGCCGAAGATGGATGCGGCCATGGCGCGCTCGCCTTGGGTGAGAGGGCGGGAGGTCATGGCATCAGGTCCAACCGTCATGCTGAACTTGATTCAGCATCCATGAACGTCGGGCAGCGGAACCTTGCGAAGACCGTGTTCATGGATCCCGGATCAAGTCCGGGATGACGGGCTCGATCAGTGCCCTGCATGGCCGGCCTGGCCGGGGGCGCGCAGTTCGGCTTCGACGGTGACGGGATCGGCGCCTTCGAAGGTGAAGGTCAGCGGCAGGGTGCCGCCGGCCGCGAGCGCGGCATCGAGGCCGAACAGCATGGCATGCTTGCCGCCGGGCTCGAACAGCATCGGCGCGGCGGGGGTGATGGTGGCGTCGCCGAGCGGGCCCATGCGGCTGACGCCGTCGGTCACAATGGTTTCGTGCAGCTCGATCCGTTCCACCTGCGGGCTGGTGATGCCGGTCAGGGTGAGGGACGGCAACGTGGTGCGGAGCGTGAAATAGCCGGCGCCGGGGCGGCCCGGCACGGCGGGCAAAGTCACCACCACATTGTCGATCGCGATGGGGGCGTTGTCTTCGGCCGGTGCGGCGGCGTTCATATCCGTGCCATTTTGCGGCGCCTGGCCGCAGGCGGTGGCGAGGGAAAGGGCGGCGAGGAGGGCGAGGGCGTTTTTCATGTTTGCGCCATAGGCCGGGCGAGTTCTTGTCGCAACGGATTCGCCCCCTATATCGCCACCCGAGACGCCCGGCCGCGCACGCTTTTGCAAAGCGGCCGGGCGCAGCAATTTACGAGGGGCCAAGAGGAACGATTATGGCACGAGTGATCGGTATCGATCTGGGGACCACCAACAGCGCGGTCGCCGTGATGGAGGGCGGGAAGCCCAAGGTTATCGAAAATGCGGAAGGCGCGCGCACGACGCCGTCGGTTATCGCCTTCACCAAGGACGGGGAGCGCCTCGTCGGCCAGCCGGCCAAGCGCCAGGCGGTCACCAATCCCGACAACACCGTCTTCGCGGTGAAGCGCCTGATCGGTCGCCGCTTCGACGATCCGGTGACGAAGAAGGACACCGAACTGGTGCCCTACAAGATCGTCAAGGGCGCCAATGGCGACGCCTGGGTCAATGCCGGCGACAAGGATTACAGCCCGTCGCAGATCAGCGCCTTCATCCTGCAGAAGATGAAGGAGACGGCGGAAAGCTATCTGGGCGAGACCGTCACGCAGGCCGTGATCACCGTCCCCGCCTATTTCAACGACGCCCAGCGCCAGGCGACCAAGGACGCCGGCCAGATCGCGGGCCTGGAAGTGCTGCGCATCATCAACGAGCCGACCGCCGCGGCGCTCGCCTACGGGATGGAGAAGCAGGACGGCAAGACGATCGCGGTCTACGACCTTGGCGGCGGCACGTTCGACATCTCGATCCTGGAGATCGGCGACGGCGTGTTCGAGGTGAAATCCACCAACGGCGACACCTTCCTGGGCGGCGAGGATTTCGACGCGAAGATCGTCGACAGCCTGGCCGACAAGTTCAAGGCGAAGGAGAATATCGACCTGCGCCAGGACCGGCTCGCGCTCCAGCGGCTGAAGGAAGCCGCCGAGAAGGCGAAGATCGAGCTGTCGTCGGCGCAGACCACCGAGGTCAACCTGCCCTTCATCACCGCGCGCATGGAAGGCGGCGCTTCGACCCCGCTCCATCTCGTCGAGACGATCACGCGCGCCGATCTGGAGAAGATCGTCGGCGATCTCATCAAGCGCACGCTGGAGCCCTGCAAGAAGGCGCTGGCCGATGCGGGCCTGAAGGCGGGTGAGATCGACGAGGTCGTGCTGGTCGGCGGCATGACCCGCATGCCCAAGGTCCGTGAGGTCGTGAAGGACTTTTTCGGCAAGGACCCGCACACCGGCGTCAACCCGGACGAGGTCGTCGCGATGGGCGCGGCGATCCAGGCCGGCGTTCTGCAGGGCGAGGTCAAGGACGTCCTGCTGCTCGACGTCACGCCGCTGTCGCTCGGCATCGAGACTTTGGGCGGCGTCTTCACCCGGATGATCGACCGCAACACGACGATCCCGACCAAGAAGACGCAGACCTATTCGACCGCCGAGGACAACCAGAATGCGGTGACGATCCGCGTCTTCCAGGGCGAGCGCGAAATGGCGGCGGACAACAAGCTGCTCGGCCAGTTCGACCTGGTCGGCATCCCGCCGGCGCCGCGCGGCGTGCCGCAGGTCGAGGTCACGTTCGACATCGACGCCAACGGCATCGTCAACGTCCACGCCAAGGACAAGGGCACCGGCAAGGAGCAGCAGATCCGCATCCAGGCCTCGGGCGGCCTGTCCGACGCCGACATCGAGAAGATGGTCCAGGAAGCGGAGCAGTTCGCCGACGAGGACAAGAAGCGCCGCGAGGGCGTCGAGGCGAAGAACAATGCCGAGAGCCTCGTCCACTCCACCGAGCAGCAGCTCAAGGAGCATGGCGACAAGGTCGACGCCGCGCTGAAGGCCGAGATCGAAGCCGCGATCGCCGAGACGAAGACCGCCATCGAGGGCGGCGACGCCGAGGCGATGAAGGAGAAGGCCCAGGCGCTCGCGCAGGTCGCGATGAAGCTCGGCCAGGCGATCTACGATAAGGAGCAGCAGGCCGCCGCTTCGCCGGGCGCCGACGCGCCGGCGGATGAGGCGGGTGCCTCCGATGAGGAGGTCGTCGACGCCGAATTCTCCGAGGTGGACGAAGAGAATAAGGGCTGAGGCAATGACCTGTTCCCGTCATTCCAGCGCAAGCTGGAATCCATGAACACCGCGATCGATCTTTTCGGTGCCGGTGTTCATGGATCCCGGATCAAGTCCGGGATGACGGGCATGGGGGCGGGGCACCATGGTTGAAACGGACTATTACGAACTGCTCCAGGTCGAGCGGACCGCCGATGCGGGGACGATCAAGTCCTCCTATCGCCGGCTCGCGATGGAATGCCATCCGGACCGCAATGGCGGCTGCACCGATGCCGAAGCGAAGTTCAAGGCGATCAGCGAAGCCTATGACTGCCTGAAGGACCCGCAGAAGCGCGCCGCCTACGACCGGTTCGGCCATGACGCATTCCGCAACAGCGGCATGGGCGGCAATGGCGGGGCGCAGGATTTCGGCTCCTTCGCCGACATTTTCGACAATATCTTCGGCGAGTTCATGGGCGGCCAGCAGGGCCAGCGCGGCGATCACCGGCGCGGTTCCGACCTGCGCTACGATCTGGAAATCCGCCTCGAGGACGCCTTTGCAGGCCGCGAGGTCGAGCTTCAGGTGGACACGACCGCGCCCTGCGATCCCTGCGCCGGGACCGGGGCCAAGCCCGGCACCGGCGCCAAGGCCTGCCAGATGTGCGGCGGCCATGGCCAGGTGCGCGCGCGCAACGGCTTCTTCGTGGTCCAGCAGACCTGCCCCTCCTGCCGGGGCGTCGGCGAGACGATCGCCGATCCCTGCCGCTCCTGCCGGGGCGAGGGCCGGGTCGAAAAGCGCAAGACCCTGACCGTCAACATTCCCGCCGGGGTCGACGAGGGCACCCGCATCCGCCTTGCCGGCGAGGGCGAGGCCGGGGTGCGCGGCGGGCCGCCGGGCGATCTCTACATCTTCGTCCACCTCGCGCGGCACCCGATCTTCCAGCGCGACGGCACGACCTTGTTCTGCCGCGCGCCGGTGACATTCACCACGGCCGCGTTGGGCGGCTGCATCGAGGTGCCCGGGCTCGACAGGCAGGTGCACGAAATCAAGATCCCGGCCGGCATCCAGTCCGGCAAGCAGCTGCGCCAGCGCGGCGCCGGCATGCCGGTGCTGAACGGGCGCGGGACCGGCGACATGGTGATCGAGATCGAGGTCGAGACGCCGACCAAGCTCTCCGCCAAGCAGAAGGAATTGCTGCAAGCCTTCCGCGAGACCGAGACGGGCGAGGAATGCCCGAACACGAAGGGCTTCTTCCAGAAGCTGAAGGACGCGATCACGGGGTGAAGGCGTCACCCTGAACTTGTTTCAGGGTCCATGTTTCCACCCGCGGCGCGGTTCGAAGATGGATGCTGAAACAAGTTCAGCATGACGCTTTGCGCAACGGTCAGGGTTTCTTCGGAATGTCCAGCCCGCGCTGCACCGCCGTGCGGGCGAGGCCGCGTTCCAGCCAGGCGGGGACGTGGCGCAGGTTGGCATAATCGACCAGTTCACCCGCTTCGTAGAAGCCGATCAGGTTGCGGACCCAGCCGAGGGTGGCGATGTCGGCGATCGTGTACTCGTCGCCCATGATCCACTGGCGGCCGTCCAGCCGCCGTTCGAGGACGCCGAGCAGGCGCTTCGATTCATTGGCGTAGCGGTCGCGCGGGCGCTTGTCCTCGATCTCGCGGCCGGCGAATTTGTGGAAGAAGCCGAGCTGGCCGAAGATCGGCCCGATCGCGGCCATCTGGAAGAAGACCCACTGGATCGCCTCGATCCGCGCGGCGGGATCGGCGGGCAGGAGCCGGCCGCTCTTTTCGGCGAGATAGATCAGGATCGCGCCGGATTCCCACAAGGCGAGCGGGGTGCCGCCGGGCCCGTCCGGATCGATGATCGCGGGAATTTTGCCGTTCGGATTGAGCGAGAGGAATTCGGGGGTCCAGGTCTCGTTCTTCGTGATGTCGACCAAGTGCGGCTCGTAAGGCAGCCCGGTCTCCTCCAGCATGATCGACACCTTCACGCCGTTGGGCGTGGGCAGCGAATAAAGCTGGATGCGGTCGGGATGGCGGGCGGGCCAGAGCCGCGTGATCGGAAAATCGGAGAGATCGGTCATGTCCGACAGATAGGCACGCGATCCTTCGAGACAAGCGGATCATTCCGCGGCGGCATTCTCCATCAACTCGCCGAGCACCCGCGCGAGATTCTCCAGCGTATAGGGCTTCTGGATCACGGTGCGGCCGCGATGGTCCGCGGGCAGGTCCGCCTGCTCGCCATAACCGGTGGCGAAGAGATAGGGCACGCCCTTCTCCAGCAGATGATCGGCGATTGCATAGCTGGTCTGATCGCCCAGATTGATGTCGAGTACCGCGAAATGCGGCCGCGCGGCGAGCAGCATGTCGATCCCGCCCTCCACCGTGGCGGCGGTCGCGACATGGCTGGCGCCGAGCCGCTTCAGGATATCCTCGGCATCGAGCGCGATGATCAGGCTGTCCTCGACCAGCAGGACGTTCGCGCCCTTGATGACCTGGGCCGGGACCGGTCCGGCGACGCCGGGCTTGGTCGGACGGGGATAGTGAATGGCCGGCCCCTTGTAGTTGCGCGGCTCGGAGACGTGGCGCCCCGGGATGCGGAACGTCGCCTCGACGCCTTCGGGCTTGTATTCGATCCGCGATTCGCCGCCCAGATCGTAGGGCACGGACCGGTCGATGATCGTGGTGCCGAAGCCCTTGCGGGTCGGCGGCTTGACCGGCGGCCCACCCTGCTCGCGCCATTTGATGATCAGATTCTCGTCACCGTCGCGCTTCCAGTCGATGAAGACGCGGCCACTGTCGGACAGGCCGCCATATTTGGCGGAATTGGTGACCAGTTCGTGCACCACCAGCGCCATGGTCGAATAGGCTTGCGGATTGAGCAGGATCGGCGGGCCTTCGGCGGTGATCCGGTCGGCCTGATCGGCGAGAAAGGCGGCGGCCTCCGCCTCGATCAAGGCGCGGAACGGGGCCGGGCCCCAATGATCGTCGGTGATCTGGTTGTGGGCGCGCGCCAGCGCGTGGATGCGCCCGTCGACGAGCGTCACGAAATCCTCGATCGAGCTGCCGGGCTTGGGCTTGGACTGGCGGATGAGGCCGCGGATGACGGCGAGAATGTTGCGCACCCGGTGGTTGAGCTCGGCAATCAGCAGCTCCTGACGCGCGCTCGCCGCCTGGCGCTCGGCGCTCGCTTCGTCGGCGAGGCGCAGCACGACCTCGATCAGGGTAGCGCGCAAAGTCTCGGCGACACGCATCTCCGACGCGGTGAAAGGACGGGAACGACCGACGACCGTTTCCTTCCACTCCTCGAAGCTTTCGCGCGGGGTGAGACGCGGGCCGTTCGGGCCATATTCGACCGGCTTGTGCGGATCGCCCGCCCAGCGGACCGCGCGGACCATTTCCGAACGGAACAGCACGACATAATCGCGCGGCGCCCGGCTGATCGGGATGGCGAGCATGCCGGCGGCATCGGCGGCGAAATCCTCCGCCCCGGGCACGATGGCGGCGATCCGGTCGGTCGCAAAGACCTTGCCGGCGGCGGTGCCGTTCAGCGCCTTGATGATCCGCGCGAACTGATCGACCTCCGGCGTGATGCCGGAAAAGGCGTGATTGCCGTTGATCCAGACGCCGACGCCGTCGGCCTGAATGGCGTGGGTCAGGATGTCGCCCAGCCAGTCGGGATCGTTGAGCAAGGTCTCGTCCGAAGCGACGGCGCCGAGCAGCTGATCGGAAATGTCGCGGGCGCGCCGCTCGAACTCGACGACCTGCTGCCGCTCGCGGCTCTCCAGCCGCATCGCGAACATTTGCGCGAACAATTCGGCGACCGAGCGCCGCTCGAACGAGAGCCGGCGCGGGCTGTAATGGTGGCAGGCGAACAGGCCCCACAATTTGCCATCGACCAGGATCGAAATCGACATGGACGCGCCGACGCCCATATTCTTCAGATATTCGATGTGGATCGGCGAAACCGAGCGCAGGATCGACAAGGACAGGTCGAGCGGCCGGCCGGCCTCGTCGCGCTGCGGCAGGACGGGGACGGGCTCGGCATTGATGTCAGTGATGACGCGCAGCAGGTTGCGCGTGTAGAGTTCGCGCGCCTGGGCGGGAATGTCCGTCGCCGGATAATGGAGGCCGAGAAACGAGCCGATGCCGCGGCGGCAGGATTCGGCGACGACCTCGCCCGAGCCGTCCGGCGCGAAGCGATAGACCATCACCCGGTCATAGCCGGCCAGGCCGCGAATCTGCCGCGCGCCCTCGTTGAGGAAGCCGGCGATATCGGGGAGCTGATCGAGGCGGGCGATCATCGAGCGCACCGTGCCGGTGGCATCGCCGCCCTGATCGGAGCCGGGCTCCGCCTCGATCACGATCTGCCCGCCGGACAGGTGCAAGGCGATGTCGAACGGCGCGCCGCCGGCGATCAGCGGGCAACCGAAGATGCGCTCCACCGCATCCGGTCCGCGCAGCATCGCGACGCGGTTGCGCAGCGCATGGATCGTCGCCGGCGGGAAAATCTCCGCCAGCGGACGGCCGAGCAGCGCATCGGGGCCCTGGTCCAGATAATCGGCCGAATTGGCCGAGGCGCGCGCGATCATCCAATCCGCGGTCAATGCGATGAGCACGCCGACGGGCTGGATCGCGCCCAGGATATGAATAGGCTCGCGGTCGCAATTGGTCAGATCGACCGGGGGATACGCATCACTCAAGCAGCCGTCTCCTACGCGCGCGCCGCTTTCGCAAAACGCGCGAAGACCTTCTTCGCCGACAGGATGGCGGCGTCGAGATCATCGGGCCGGAGAAGATTTTCATCAAGCGATTTCAAGAGCCTGCGCCAGCTTCCGGCATCCTGGCGCGCATCGAGAAACCGCCTTGGGAAGGTTTCGGGAACGCTTCGTTTCAACAGCGCACCGCCAAGCCTTGACCCTTCGATCACATATATCGCGCCGAGCATCGACGCCTTTCCGGAAAAATGCGGCAGTGGCGCAAAAGGTTCCGGGGGCGTGACGGAAAGGTCTGCAAGATCGGCGAGCAGAAGACCGGCGCGGCGGCGGGTCGGCCAATCGGGAAGGGCCGCCTCGGCGCCCGCTTCATCCAGCGCCGCCTCGACCGCCAGAAAGCCGCCTGCCTGCGCGGTCAGGAAGCGGCGATAGCCGTCCGGATCGGCCAGATCGAAGCACGCGAAGGCGGCATCGACGATCTCATGATTTTCCGCGGTCGCCGTACGCAACGCGGCGCGGGCGTTCATCCGAAGACGCGATCGAAAATCACATCCACCTGCTTCAGATGATAGTCGAGATCGAACTTCTCCTCGAGCTCGGCTTCGGAGAGCAACGCCGTGACCTCCGCGTCGGCCTTGAGCAGGTCGAGCAGCGAGAGCGCGCCATCCGAGTCCCAGACCTGCATCGCGTTGCGCTGGACGAGGCGGTAGGCATCCTCGCGGCTGGCGCCGGCCTGGGTGAGGGCGAGCAGAACGCGCTGCGAATGGACGAGGCCGCCCATCCGATCGAGATTCTTCCGCATCCGCTCGGGATAGACGAGCAGCTTGTCCATCACGCCGGTGAGGCGGGCTAGGGCGAAATCGAGCGTCACGGTCGCGTCCGGGCCGATATAGCGCTCGACCGAGCTGTGGCTGATGTCGCGCTCGTGCCAGAGCGCGACATTCTCCAGCGCCGGGACCACCGCCGAACGGACCATGCGGGCGAGGCCGGTGAGATTCTCGGTCAGGATCGGGTTGCGCTTGTGCGGCATGGCCGACGAGCCCTTCTGGCCCGGCGAGAAATATTCCTCCGCCTCCAGCACCTCGGTGCGCTGGAGATGGCGAATTTCGGTCGCCAGCCGTTCGACCGAGGACGCGACGACGCCGAGCGTGGCAAAGAACATCGCATGGCGATCGCGCGGGATGACCTGGGTGGAGACGGGCTCGACCGCAAGACCGAGCTTGGCCGCGACATGGGCCTCCACGCGCGGGTCGATATTGGCGAAAGTGCCCACCGCGCCGGAGATCGCACAGGTGGCGACATCGTCGCGCGCGGCGACCAGGCGGGCGCGGTTGCGCGCGAATTCGGCATGGGCCTGCGCCAGCTTCAGGCCGAAGGTGACGGGCTCGGCATGGATGCCATGGCTGCGGCCGATCGTCGGCGTGAGCTTATGCTCCTCCGCCCGGCGCTTCAGCACGGCGAGCAGTTCGTCGAGATCGGCGATCAGGAGGTCGGCGGCCTGCTTGAGCTGGACGGCGAGGCAGGTGTCGAGCACGTCGGAGCTGGTCATGCCCTGATGAAGGAAACGGGCCTCCTCGCCGACATTCTCCGCGACCCAGGTGAGGAAGGCGATCACGTCATGCTTGGTCACCGCCTCGATCGCGTCGATCGCAGCGACGTCGATGACGGGATCGGTCGCCCACCAGTCCCACACCGCCTTCGCCGCGCTCTTCGGCACGACGCCAAGCTCGGCCATCGCATCGAGGGCATGGGCCTCGATCTCGAACCAGATGCGGAAGCGGTTCTCGGGCGCCCAGATGGCGGCCATTGCGGGGCGGGAATAGCGCGGGATCATGGCGCGGCTTTATGGTGGCGTGGCCGGGCGCGCAACCGCCCCACCGTCATTGCGACCCCGGCGAAAGCCGGGGGAAGCAATCCAGCGCGGCGCGGAGGTCCGCTGGATTGCCGCGTCGCCTTCGGCTCCTCGCAATGACGAGGAGGGCCGTCAGATCAGCCCCATCGCGCGCAAGGAGGCATGGCCGTTCGCGCCGACGATGATGTGATCGTGCAGTGTGACATTCAGATGCCGGCCGGCCTCGGCGAGATCGCGGGTGAGGCGGATGTCCTGCTGGCTGGGGGCGGGATCGCCGGACGGGTGATTGTGGACGATGATGATCGCGCTGGCTTTGAGGTCGAGCGCGCGGCGCATCACCTCGCGGATATGGACCGCCGATTCGTCCACCGAGCCCTCCCACATCGGCTCGTCGCGGATGAGGACGTTCTTGGCGTTGAGGAAGAGGATGCGGACCCGCTCGATCCCCTCATGCGCCATGTCGGCGCGCAGATAATCGAGCAGCGCCTGCCAGGAGCCGAGAATCGGCCGCTCGCGAATCTCGTCCTTGAGCAGGCGCAGGGCGGCGGCGTGGGCGGTCTTGAGCGCGGCGGCGGCGGTTTCGCTGATACCGCCGACCCGCGCGATCGCCTCGGCATCCGCGGTCATCAGCGCGCCGAAACCGCCGAACTCCTTGAGCAGTTGCTTGGCGAGCGGCTTGGTGTCGCGGCGGGGAATGGCCAAAGCGAGGAGATATTCGACGAGCTCGTGATCGAGCAAAGCGTCCGGCCCGCCCTCGAACAGGCGCTGGCGCAGCCGGGCGCGGTGGCCGCTATTGTCGGTCGCTTCCTCCCCCATAAGATTGGATTACCCCCGCCCTTGGGGTTAGGCAACGTGACGGCGCCGGAACGCGAACGGCGCAACGAAGGTTGAGCGCAGGCGTGGACGAACAGGACATCATCGACGAGCCCGAAGAGCGCCGTCCGCGCCGGCGGTTGCGTTGGGCGCTGCTCGCGCTGCTCGTCCTGATCATCGCCGGGCTCGGCATCCTCTGGTCGATGCGCGAGCAGCTCGCCACAGATTATGTCGAAGGCGAGCTGGCCCGCCGGGGCGTGCAGGCGAGCTATGAGGTGAAGCGGATCGGCTTCGGCTCGCAGATCCTGGAAAATGTCGTGATCGGCGATCCGGCGCGGCCGGACGCATTGATCCGCCGGCTCGAGGTCGGGATCGGCTTCGGCCTGTCCGGTCCGCAGATCGGGACGATCACGGCGCGCGGCGTGCGGCTTTACGGACGGATCGTCGACGGGCGGGTCAGTCTCGGCCAGATCGACCGGCTGCTGCCCGAGCCGACCGGCGCACCCTTCGCGCTGCCCGACCAGCGGATCGATGTCGCCGACGCGGGCATCGCGCTGGAGACGCCGGCCGGGCTGGTCGCGCTGGCGCTGACCGGGCGGGGCAATCTGGCGGACGGCTTTCGCGGGCAGATGGCGATGGCGGCGCGGTCGCTGCAGATCGGCGGCTGCGCGATCGATGCGCCGCGCGCCGATGTGGCGGTGGCGGTGGACGCATTGCGGCCGAGCCTGCGCGGGCCGGCGGCGGCGCGGGCGGCGCGCTGCGGCGACGTGCTAGCGCAGCGGCCGCGCGTGGCGCTGGCGCTGACTCTGGCGCAGGCGGTGGATTCGTGGCGTGGCGGCGGCGCGGTTCAGGTCGATATGCTGGCGTCCGGCGCGAACCGGGCGACGGATGTCGAGGGCCGGGTCACCTTCGCCGGCAATGCGGCGCGCACGCAGGGCCGGGCGGACCTGTGGGCCAGCGCGCTCGACGCCGGTGGCGTGCGGACGGCGCTGTCGCGGATTTCCGGCCCCTATGCGTTGTCGCTCGACCGAGGTGAGGTGCTGTTCGGTGGCGAGGTGGAGGCGGCGAACCTGCGCCTGGGAGATGCATCGTTGCGCGGCGCCGTCGCATCGCTGCGCAGTGCTGGCGGGACGCCGATCGGCCCCATCGCCGAAGCGCTCGCCAATGCGCTGACCCAGGCCATGCGCGACGGTGCCGAGGCGCGGGCGCAGACCTGGCTTGCGATGGGGCCGGGCTATGGCGCGGCGCGGGTCAATGCGCTGCGCCTGACCAGCGCGAGCGGAGCACGGCTGCTCGCCGACGGCGGCAGTGGCGCGACCTTCTTCTGGCCGGCGAACACGCTGCGTCTCGACGGCGATTTCGCGCTGTCGGGCGGCGGCTTTCCGGAAGCGCGCTTCACCTTGCGCCAGGCATCGGCGGACGCCCCGCTGGAGGGGGTCGGGCGGATCGCGCCGATCCGCGCGGGCGAAGCCAGCCTCACCTTGAGCGAAATCCGGTTCGCCGCGACGCCGGGCGGGGAAACCCGCTTCCGCACCGCGGCGCGAATCGACGGGCCGTTTTCGGGCGGGCGGGTGCGCGGGCTGACTTTGCCGATCGAGGGCCGATTCGGGCGCGGCGGCTTCGCGGTCGGCGAGAGCTGCATCGCGGCAGGATTCGAGGCGCTGGAGGTGCAGAATTTGCGGCTCGGCGCGGCGCGACTGCCGCTCTGTCCGGAGGGACGGGCGATTCTGTGGCAGGGGCCGCGAGGAGCGTTGCAGGGTGGCGCGCGGATCGATGCGCCGCGTTTCGCCGGGCGGCTGGGTTCCTCGCCGATCACGCTCGCCGCCGCGCGGCTGCGGGTGGGGCCGGATGGATTTGCGGCTACCGAGTTCGCGGCGCGGCTGGGCGCGGCGGATGCGGTCAACCGGCTCGACATCGCCAGCCTCGACGGGCGCTTCGCCGGCGGGGGCGTGGCGGGGGATTTTGCGGGGCTCGCCGGCGATCTGGCGGCAGTGCCGCTGTTGGTGGGGGACGGCGCGGGGCGGTGGCGCTTCGCGGGTGGCGAGCTGGTGGCGGAGGGCGGCATCTCCGTCGCCGACAAGCAGGATCCGGTGCGTTTCAATCCGCTCATCTCGCCCGATTTCCGCCTCGCCATTTCCGGCAGCGACCTCACCGCCACCGGCGGGCTCGATCATCCGGGCAGCGGCACGCGGGTGGCGCGCGCGACGATCGTCCACGATCTGTCCAGCGGCGCCGGCAATGCCGTGCTGGATGTCGACGACCTGCGTTTCCGCCCCGGCTTCCAGCCCGATCTGCTGACCCCGCTCACCGTCGGCGTCGTCGCCTTGGTCGACGGGACGGTGAACGGGCAGGGCCGGATCGCCTGGGACGAGGCCGGCACGCGCAGCACCGGCACGTTCGCGACGCAGGGCATGAACCTCGCCGCGCCGTTCGGCCCGGTGCAGGGGCTGACGACGCGGCTGGACTTCACCGATCTGCTCGGTCTCACGACGGCGCCGGGCCAGACCGCGACGGTCGATCAGGTCCAGGCCGGTATCGACGTGTTCGACGGCGTGCTGACCTATCAGCTCCGGCCCGATTACCAGGTGGCGATCGAAGGCGCGCGCTGGCCCTTTGCCGGTGGCACGCTGACGCTGGAGCCGACGATCCTCGATTTCAGCCGCGAATCGACGAAATATCTGACCTTCCGCGTCGAGGCGCTGGATGCGGCGCGCTTCGTCGAGCAGATGGAGTTCGGCAATATCGCCGCGACCGGCACCTTCGACGGCGTGGTGCCGATGCAGTTCGACGAGAACGGATCGGGCCGCATCCTGAACGGCCTGCTGTCGGCCCGGCCGGAGGGCGGCACCTTGTCCTATGTCGGCGAGCTCACCGACCGCGACCTGGGCGCTTATGGCATCCTTGCCTTCAACGCGCTGAAATCGCTGCGTTACGACAAGTTCGACCTGACACTGAACGGCGCGCTGGACGGGGAGTTCGTCACGGTGATCGACCTGGACGGCGTCGCCCGCGATCCCGAAGGCACCGCCTTGCCCTCCGGCGGCGGCATCACCCAGATGTTCGCGGGGCGGATACTGAACCAGCTTTCCCGCATCCCGTTCGAATTCAACATCCGTATCCAGGGCCAATTCCGGTCGCTGATCGCGACCACGCGATCGTTCAGCGATCCCAGCCTGCTCATCCAGTCGATCCTGCCCCGCAACCTCTCCGGGGAGCCCGAAACATCCGTTCCAGACGTTCAGCCTGAAGAAAGCGAGCCCGTGCGATGATCCAGCCCAACTTGACGAGGAAGCTCCGCGATGCGAGCCGGACGAACATGCCAAGACTGCTCCTCGCGCTTATCGCGGCGCCGGCGCTCGGCGCCTGCGTCCAGGTGAGCGCGCCCGAGCGGCCGATCGAGATCAACCTCAACATCAACATCCGCCAGGAAGTGGTGGTGAGGCTCCGGCAGGATGCGCGCGAGCTGATCGAGAACAATCCAGGGATATTCTGATCATGAACATGTCCACCAAGGCGATGATCGCAGCGATTTTGGGCCTCACCCTCGCGGGAGGCGCGCACGCGCTCCAGGCCGAGGTCGCGGCCCAGCTTCGCGCCACGGGTCAGGCGGGTGAGCAGTCCGACGGCTATATGGGCGTCGTCGGCTCCGCGCCGGCCAATATCCGTTCGCAGGTCGAACAGATCAACATCCAGCGGCGGGCCGCCTATACCGAGCGCGCGGCGCAGCGGAGCGTGACGATCGAGGAGGTGGCCGTGGCGGCCGGTTGCGAGCAGCTCTCCGGCCGTGTCGGTCCGGGTCAATATTATCGTCTGCCCGATGGCGTCTGGCGCCAGCGCAACGGCAACGAACCGGTGCCGCTGCCCAGTCATTGCGGGTAATTCCCGGGCCGACAACCTCCACCTTCCAGCCCGCGCCTTCGCGTCCATTGCTGCGGCGCGGCACGGCTGTTGACTTGGGCATTGGCGCTTCCTAAAGGGGCGGCGCCTTGGCGGGTTCGTTCGCCGGCATGTTCCTCGCGCGCGACGGGCCGCTCAGTCGGCGGCTTGCTTCCACGGGAGACGGCATGGCGGAAGACGGACCCAGGCAGGACCCAGGCCTTCCGGAAGATGCGCGGCTGACATCGCTCGATAAGCGGTTGAAAGAGGCGCAAGCGCGGGAGGCCGCCCGAACGGGGACGAAGGGCGCGGAATCCAACCGGGGACGATCCCAGGGGATGCGCATCCTTTCCGACCTGATCGGCCTTCCGCTCGGCAGCGCGCTGATCGGCTGGCTGATCGACGGGTGGCTGGGAACCCGGCCCTGGGTGATGCTGGCGATGCTGTTTCTCGGATTCGGCGCCGCCATCAGGAACGTGCTTTGGATTTCAAAACAGCCGCCGCGATAGGCGCTGGCTAAACAAGGGCTTAGAGACGCGTGGCGGCCGAGCAATCCTCCTCCTCCATCGACCCGATGCACCAGTTCCAGATCGATCCGATCGTGGACCTGAACATCGGCGGCTACAATCTCGCCTTCACCAACAGCTCGCTGTGGATGATGATCGTGCTCGGCGCGATCCTCGTTTTCATGCTGGGCGGCATGAAGCGCGAGCTGGTGCCGGGCCGCTGGCAGCTCATGGTCGAGGGGATCACCGGCTTCATCAGCTCGATGATCGACACCAATATCGGGCCCGCGGGGCGCAAATATCTCCCTTGGGTCTTCACCGTCTTCATCTTCATCCTGTTCGCCAACCTGATGGGGATGATGCCGTTCGGCGTGCTCTCCCCGCTGGCGCCCTATGTGCCGGGCGTGAGCGCGCTGTCGCATCCGTTCACGGTGACGAGCCAGTTCACGATCACCGGCGTGCTGGCGATCGTCTCCTTCTCGATCGTGCTGATCGTCGGCTTCTGGAAGCACGGCTTCCACTTCTTCTCGCTGTTCGTGCCGCACGGCACGCCGGCGGTGCTGCTGCCGCTCATCTTCCTGATCGAGCTGCTCTCCTTCCTGGTCCGCCCGTTCAGCCTCGCGCTGCGACTGTTCGTGGCGATGATCGCCGGCCACATCCTGGTGAAGGTGTTCGCCAGCTTCGTGGTCAGCGGCCTCACCGCCGACGGCGCCATGGGCCCGGCCATCGCGCTGCTGAGCTTCCTCTTCATCGCCGGGGTGAGCGCGCTCGAGCTGCTGGTCTGCGCGATCCAGGCCTATGTCTTCGCCTTGCTGACGTCGCTCTACATCAACGACGCGGAAAACCTTCACTAAGTCACGAATTTCACAAAGGAGCTTAACATGGACTTCGCATCTGCTCAGGTCATCGGCGCCGGCCTCGCCGCCATCGGTGTGGGCGCCGCCGCCGCCGGCGTCGGCAACGTCTTCGGCTCGTTCCTCCAGGGCGCGCTGCGCAACCCGGCCGCGGCCGACAGCCAGCAGGGCCGCCTGTTCATCGGCTTCGCGGCCGCCGAGCTGCTCGGCCTGATCGCGTTCGCCGTCGCGATGATCATTCTCTACGCCCGTTAAGTTCAGGCGCCGGCGGGCTTCGGCCCGCCGCTAGAGAAGAAAAAGGCCCGCAATGCCTCAGATCAACCAGCTCGCGGACGTCCTCCATTCGCAGCTCTTCTGGCTCGCGATCACCCTGGCGGTGATCTATTTCGGCATCGGCAAATCGATGCTGCCGAAGATCCTGGGGACGATCGACGCCCGCGAAAGCCGTGTCACCGGCGATCTCGCCGCCGCCCAGGCCGCGCGCGAGGCCGCCGAGACCACCGAGGACGCCTATCGCGCCCGGATCGCGGAGAACCGCGCCGAGGCGATGAAGGTCACCGCATCGGCGCGGCAGGACGCGGCGCGGGCCACCGAGGCGCAGGTCGCCAAGGCGGACGGGAAGATCCGGGCCAAGGTCGAGAAGGCGGAGGAGCGGCTGAAGGCCGCCACCGACGCCGCGCTGGCCGACATCGAGAGCGTCGCCGCCGAGGCGGCGCAGGACATGGTGACGCGCCTTGCGGGCGTCTCCGTCAGCAAGGCCGATGCGGCCAAGGCAGTGAAGGCGGCATTGGCCAATGGCTGAGGCAACGACCCCCGCAACCGACGCGCACGCCTCCACCGAGGCGCCGGGCGGCTACACGCCACAGACCGCTCTGGGCTTCGGCTCCGACGGCTGGGTCGCGCTCGCCATGGTGGCGATCTTCGCGCTGCTGATCTGGAAGAAGGTGCCGGCCGCGATCGGCCGCGCGCTCGACAAGAAGATCGGTGCGATCCGCCAGCAGCTCGACGAGGCCGCGCAGCTGCGCGCCGATGCCGAGGCGCTGAAGGCGGAATATGAAGCCAAGTCGGCCGCCGCCGGCAAGGAAGCCGAGACGATGATCGCGCGCGCCCGCGCCGAGGCCGAGGGCATCGTCGCGCAGGCCGAGACCGACGCCGCCGCCCTGGTCGAGCGCCGCACCCGCATGGCCGAGGACAAGATCGCCGCCGCCGAGCGCGCCGCCGTCGAGGAGGTCCGCGCCAAGGCCGCCGCCGCCGCGACCGCCGCCGCCGAGGCGCTGATCCGCGACAAGCTCGACGCCAAGGCCGACAAGGCGATGGTCGACGCGACGATCGCCGGGCTGGGCGCACGCTAAGCCTTCGTCATCCCGGACTTGATCCGGGATCTATGAACGCTGGCATCCCTGATTTGGCGTGGCCGGTGTTCATGGATTCCGGCTTTCGCCGGAATGACGGTGTGGCGGTGGGCGCGGGGATCACCTAAATCCCTCGCGTGACCAAGGCCGACCGCCCCGACCAACCCAACGCCGCTTCCCGCTTCAACGAGGAGAAGGCGACCTACGCCCTGAAGGGGGCGGATGCGCCCGATCTCGACGCCGGGATCGCGGCGATCCGCAAGGTGGTGCGGACGCTGCCGGTGCGGCCGGGCGTGTACCGGATGCTCGATGCGCGCGGGGACGTGCTCTATGTCGGCAAGGCGCGGGCGCTGAAGAACCGGGTGACGAGCTATACGCAGGTGCCGCGCCTGACCAAGCGGCTGCAGCGGATGGTGGCGCAGACGCGGTCGATGCAGATCGTCACCACGCATACGGAAGCCGAGGCGCTGCTGCTCGAGGCGCAGCTCATCAAGCGCTACCGGCCGCCCTACAATGTGCTGCTGCGCGACGACAAAAGCTTCCCCTTCATCCTGCTGCGCGAGGATCATGGCTTTCCGCGCGTCCAGCTCCATCGCGGCGCGCGACGCTTCAAGGGGCAATATTACGGGCCGTTCGCCAGCGCCGGATCGGTGCGCGAGACGCTGAATGCGCTGCAGAAGCTGTTCCTGTTGCGGAGCTGTTCGGACAGCTTCTTCGCCAACCGATCGCGGCCCTGCCTGCTCTATCAAATCCGGCGCTGCTCGGCGCCCTGCGTCGGGCGGATCGACGAGGCCGGCTATGACGAGCTGGTTCGCGACGCGAAAGACTATCTGGCCGGCAAATCGACCCGGGTGCAGCAGAAGCTGGGGCGGCAGATGTCCGAGGCGGCGGAGCGGCAGGATTACGAGCTGGCCGCCGTCTATCGCGATCGCCTCCGCGCGCTGACCTATATCCAGGGCAGCCAGGCGATCCATGCCGAGAAGCTGGGCGACGCCGACTTGTTCGCGCTGGCGGCGCAGGGCGGGCAGATGTGCATCCAGGCCTTCTTCATCCGGGGCGGGCAGAATTGGGGGCATCGCAGCTTCTTTCCCGCCCACACGGCGGACGTGGCCGAGGAGGAGGTGCTGCAAAGCTTCCTCGCCCAATTCTACGAGGAGGTGCCGCCCGCGCGGCTGGTGCTGACCGACCGGGCCTTGCCGGAGGCGGAATTGCTGGCCGAGGCCTTTTCGGAACGGGCGGGGCGCAAGGTGGCGCTCAAGGCGCCGCAGCGCGGGGACCAGACGCGGATGATCCGCCAGGCGAAGCGCAATGCCGAGGAGGAGCTGGACCGCCGGCTCGCAGAGAGCTCGACCACGCTCAAGAATCTGCGCGAGCTGGCCGACCTGTTCGAGCTGGCCGAGCCGCCCGCCCGCATCGAGGTTTATGACAACAGCCATGTGATGGGCACGAACGCGGTCGGCGCGATGATCGTCGCGGGACCGGAAGGCTTTCAGAAGAACGCCTATCGCAAGTTCAACATCAAGCGGCCGGAGACCGCGCCCGGCGACGATTTCGCGATGATGCGCGAGGTGCTCGGCCGCCGCTTCGCCCGGCTGGAGAAGGAGGATCCGGACCGTTCGAAGGGCGAATGGCCGGATCTGCTGCTGATCGACGGCGGCAAGGGGCAGATTTCTTCCGTCTGCGAGGTGATGGAGGATGCCGGTGTCCACGACGTGCCGGTCATCGGCGTCTCCAAGGGGCCGGACCGCAATGCCGGGCGCGAGACCTTCCACTTTCCGAACGGGCGGGAGATCACGCTGCCGCCCAATTCGCCTGTGCTGTTCTATTTGCAAAGGCTGCGCGACGAGGCGCACCGCTTCGCGGTCGGCGCGCACCGGCAGAAGCGGGCGAAATCGATGGTTACAAGCCCGCTCGACGAGGTTCCCGGCATCGGCCCGGGGCGCAAGCGGGCGCTGCTGATGCATTTCGGCACGGCGCGGGCGGTGAAGGCTGCGGCGCTGGAGGATCTGGAGAAGGTCCCCGGCATCAGCCGCGCAACGGCGCAGGGCATTTACGATTATTTCCACCCAAGGGGGTGAAGGGCGAGCATGCGCTCACCTTTTCTTCATGGGGTGTGGGTAACGGGTGCGGATGGCTTCGCCCGTCCTTCTCACGGTCGATACCGAGCTCACCTGGCGCCATTACCGGCCGGGCGATGGCTGGCGCGTCAATTTCGCGCGGAGCATCGAGCCGGCGGGGGTGGGGATTTCGCACCAGCTCGAGGTGCTGGCGCGGCACGGGCTGAAGGCCTGCTTCTTCGTCGATCCGATGCCGGCATTGCTCTATGGGATCGAGCCCATTCGCGCGATCGTCGCGCCGATCCTGGCGGCGGGGCAGGAGGTGCAGCTCCACCTGCATGCGCAATGGCGCGAAGTGGCGGCGGGGCGCGATCCGGCGGGGATCGAGCTGACCTCGTTCGACCAGGCCGGGCAGCGGGCTTTGATCGCCGAGGCGCGCGACCTGTTGATCGACGCCGGCGCGCCGCCGCTCATCGCCTTTCGCAGCGGCAGCTATGCCGCCAATGCCGACACGCTCGGCGCGCTCGCCGGTCTCGGCATTGCCTATGATTCCAGCCACAATGGCAGCCACCGGCCGGTCAGCGCCCTGCCGCTGGCGGACGCGCAGATTGCGCCGGTGCGCGCGGGCGGCGTGACCGAGATTCCGGTCGGGCAGTTCGAGGACAAGGCCGGGCGGCTGCGGCATCTGCAGATCTGCGCCGCGTCGCTCGACGAGATGACCGGGGCGCTGCGCCATGCCGCCGCGCACGGCCACCCGCTGACCTCGCTCGTCAGCCACAGTTTCGAGCTGGCGACGCGCGACGGGCTCCGGCCGAACCGGCTGATCGTGCGGCGGTTCGAGAAATTGTGCGCCTTCCTCGCCGCGCATCGTGACGTGCATCCGACGCTGTGCTTCGACGAGCTGGGCGACATCGCGCTGAACGCGCCGGCCAGGCCGATGCCGCCGCGCCGGGTGCGGACCGCGCGGCGGGCGGTGGAGCAGCTCTGGTCCGGCACGCGCTACGAACGGCCGGTCGAGGCGGCGACGGCGGGGTTCGGATCGTCGGTCGGCGGCGTCGAATTGCTGCTGCCGCTGATCGGGGTCTAGCCGTGACTTTGGCCGTCCGCTCCAGCACCTTGCCGCTGCGCGTGGGCCGGCGAACCCTGTGGCGGTTCGAGAAGCCGCTGGTGCGGCTGCGCCTGACGCTGGCGCAGGGGCTGGCGACGGAGATGCCCGATGCCGGGGCGCTGCCGCGCGCGGCTTCGGGGCTGCTGGTGACGGCGCTCCCTGAGGCGCTGCTGCCGACGGTGCGGGGCACATGGCCGGAGCTGAAGGGCTTCGTGCGGCAGGCTTACCCGCGTGCCTTCGCGGCGCTCGACACGGATTTCGAGACCTATCTGGCGGGCTTTTCGGCCAAGAGCCGCTCGACGCTGAAGCGCAAGGCCCGCAGGTTCGCGGAGCGGTCCGGCGGGGCGATCGACCTGCGCGCCTATCGCACGGCGGACGAGATGGCCGAATTCCATGCGCTGGCGCGGACGGTGTCGGCGCGGACCTATCAGGAGCAGCGCTTCGGTGCAGGGTTGCCGGACGGGCCGGAGGCGGTGGCGACGCTGCGCGAACTGGCCGCGCGGGACGCGGTGCGCGGCTGGCTGCTGTTCCTGGACGGACGCCCGGTCAGCTATCTCCACGCACCCGCCGAGGGCGATACCCTGATCTACGCGCATCTCGGCTACGATCCCGAATTTGCCGATCTCTCGCCCGGCACGGTGCTGCAATTGGAGGCGATGCGGGCGCTGATGGCGGAGCGGCGCTTCCGCTGGTTCGATTTCACCGAGGGGGACGGGCAGCACAAGCGCCTGTTCGCCACCGGCACGCTCGATTGCGTGGACTTGCTGCTGCTGCGCCGGACGGCGGGCAATCTGGTCGCCGGCCATGTGCTGAACGGCGTGGACGGGGCAGTGGCGGCGGCGAAGGGCGCGCTGGCGCGGATCGGCGCGGAAAGGCTCGTGCGCTCCGCATTGCGCTGATAGACGGACCTCATGCGGATCGAGGCAGAGGCCACCATCGTCGCGGTGCGCGGGCATGGCGAACATGGCGCGATCGTACGCGCGCTGACCCCGCTGGACGGCGTCCAGGCCGGCTATGTGCGCGGCGGGAAATCGCGGCGGCTGCGACCCGTGCTGGTGCCGGGCAATCGCATCCAGACCGAATTCCGCGCCCGCACCGAGGATCAGCTCGCCCATCTCACCGCCGAATTGTCGCACAGCCGCGCCTTCCTGCTCTCCGAGCCGCTGGCGGCGGCGGGGATCGAATGGGCCACGGCGTTGACCGCCGCCGCCTTGCCCGAGGGCCAGCCTTATCCGGCCGTCCACGACGCGCTGGAGGGGTTGCTAGGCGCGATCGAGGCGGCGCCGAGCGCGCGGGGCTGGTCGGCGGCTTTGGTGCGCTACGAATTGCTGCTACTCGGCGAGCTGGGCTTCGGACTGGACGAGGCGGAATTGATGGCACTGCCGCCCGCCTTGCTGGCCGGCGACCGGGCGATCGACTGGCCAGCCCTGCGCGAGGGGCTGCGGCGGTCCGGCGCGCTGCTGGCACGCGACCTGCTGGGCGACCGGCGGGCCGACGTCATGGCGGCCCGCGAGCGGCTGGTGGCGCGGCTGGCGCGGATGGCCGGTTGACCTTCCGGCCCCGCGCCGACAGGAAGGAGCCGTGAAAGAGCTTTTCCCGCATGCCGCCACCACCGGCGACATCACCGTCCGGGTGTCGGTCAGCTTCCTGCCGGAGCAGTCCGAGCCGGCGCATGGGCGCTGGTTCTGGGCCTATCATATCCGGATCGAGAATGGCGGCGCGAAGGCGGCGCAGTTGATCAGCCGCGAATGGATCATCTCGGACGGTCGCGGCGTCACCCACGAGGTGCGCGGCGAGGGCGTGGTCGGCGAGCAGCCGGTGATCGAGCCGGGCGCGTCGTTCGACTATGTCTCGGGCTGTCCGCTCGGCACGCCGACCGGCGCGATGGAAGGCCGCTATTTCATGATCGGCGAGGACGGCGATACGCTGGTCGTGGACATCCCTCGTTTCCCGCTGATCGCTCCGGCGGTGACGAGCTAGATCCGCTCTTCAGCCAAAGAGCCGATCGTCACCCTGACGATGCACGGCAATCGAACCGGAGCGATGCTAAAGCCCCAGTTCCGGCCAAATCAGCCGCATGCCCCAGGCGGCGGGGATCAGCAGCGCGAGGCCGACGGCGATGTCGAAGGTGCGGATCGGGCGCATCCGTCCGCTCGTGCCACGATCGCGAATGTCCGAGGCCGTGATCCACAGGACCGAGACGCCGCAGAAGATGGTGACGGCGAGCAGGGCGACGTAGAGCGGCAGCAGACCCTCCGGCCAGATCTCGATCGCGGAGATGGCGAGCAGCGCCGCGAGGCCGGTGGCGATGCCGATCGTCGTCGCGCGCGAGATGGTCCAGCGCTTCAGCATGATGCGTGCGCGATCATGCGTCGATCGCCTCCTCGTCCAGCTCGGCGGCGTGGCTCTGGATGAAATGGAAGCGGTGTTCGGGATTCTTGCCCATCAGCCGGTCGACGAGATCCTTCACCGAGGCGCGGTCCTCATATTCGACGGGGAGGGTGATGCGGGTGAGGCTGCGGCTCTTGGGGTCCATCGTGGTTTCCTTGAGCTGGCCGGGATTCATCTCGCCCAGGCCCTTGAAGCGGGAGACTTCGACCTTCTTGCCCTTGAACAGCTTCGCCTCCAGCTCGGTACGGTGCGCGTCGTCGCGGGCATAGGCGATCGTGCCGCCGGCGGAGAGGCGGTAGAGCGGCGGCTGGGCGAGGAAGAGATGCCCGGTCTTCACCAGCTCCGGCATTTCCTGGAAGAAGAAGGTCATCAGCAAGGTGGCGATATGGGCGCCGTCCACGTCGGCGTCGGTCATGATCACGACCCGTTCGTAGCGCAGATCGTCCATGTTGCAGCGCTCGCGCGTGCCGCAGCCCAGCGCCTGGATCAGGTCCGCAATCTCCTGGTTGGCGCGGATCTTGTCGGCGGTGGCGGAGGCGACGTTCAATATCTTGCCCCGGATGGGGAGGATCGCCTGCGTCTTGCGGTCGCGCGCCTGCTTGGCCGAGCCGCCGGCGCTGTCGCCCTCGACGATGAAGATTTCCGTCCCCTCCGGATCGTCGTTGGCGCAATCGGTGAGCTTGCCCGGCAGGCGCAGCTTGCGCGCGGAGGTGGCGGTCTTGCGCTTGATCTCCCGCTCCGCGCGGCGCTTCAGCCGCTCGTCCATCCGGTCCAGCACGAAGCCGAGCAGAGCGCGGCCGCGCTCCATATGATCGGCGAGATAATGATCGAAATGATCGCGCACCGCGGCTTCCACGAGCCGGACGGCGTCGGGCGAGGTCAGTCGGTCCTTGGTCTGGCTCTGGAACTGCGGATCGCGGATGAAGACGGAGAGCATGATCTCCGCCCCCGCCAGCGCGTCCTCGGCCTGCAGATCCTTCGATTTCTTGAGCCCCACCAGCTCGCCGAAGGCGCGCAGCCCTCGGGTCAGCGCCATGCGCAGCCCCTGTTCGTGCGTGCCGCCGTCCGGGGTCGGGATGGTGTTGCAATAATAGCTCTGATGCCCCTCGCCCCAGACCGGCCAGGCCACCGCCCATTCGACGGATCCTTGGCCGTTCGGGAAATCATGCTTGCCGGTGAAGGGCGTCGCGGTGGCCAGCTCCTTGCCGGCGATCTGCTCGGCGAGATGATCGGCGAGGCCGCCGGGAAACTGGAACACCGCCTCGGCGGGCGTGTCGTCGCTGATCAGCGCGGGATCGCATTTCCAGCGTATCTCCACCCCGGCGAACAGATAGGCCTTGGACCGGGCGAGGCGATAGAGCCGCGCCGGTTTCAGCCTCGCATCCGCGCCGAAAATCTCCGGATCGGGCGTGAAGGCGATGGTGGTGCCGCGCCGGTTCGGCGTGGCGCCGACCTCGACCAGGGTGGTGGTCGCCAGGCCCTTGCTGAACGTCTGGCGGAAGAGCTGCTTGTTGCGCGCGACCTCGACCACCGTTTCGGTGGAGAGCGCGTTGACGACGGAGACGCCGACGCCGTGCAGGCCGCCCGACGTCGCATAGGCCTTGTCGCTGAACTTGCCGCCCGAATGGAGCGTGGTGAGAATCACCTCGAGCGCCGATTTGCCGGGATATTTGGGATGCTCGTCGACCGGTATGCCGCGGCCATTGTCGGCGATGGTGAGCCGCCCGGCCGCGCCTTCGGCGGGCTCCAGGCTGATCTCGATCCGGTTGGCATGGCCCGCAACCGCTTCGTCCATCGAATTGTCGAGCACCTCGGCGGCGAGATGGTGCAGCGCCCGCTCGTCCGTGCCGCCGATATACATTCCGGGCCGGCGCCGGACGGGCTCCAGCCCCTCCAGTACCTCGATAGCGGAGGCGTCGTAATCGGAGCCGGGGCGGGCGGAGGAAGCGAACAGGTCTTCGGACATGAGCGCGACCCTAGGAGGGGGCGGGGGAGGCGGCAAGATGGGCGGGAGGGGATATTCGCGGGAGAAGAGGTGCGTGACCGGTAGCGGCTTGCCTGTGCTTCGCGCGCCCGAGCCGTCCAAGGCACCAGAAGGCGAATCGCTTCCATCCGTTGTTTGTTAAAGCGGAACAATTAAGCTGTTCCGACCAATATGTCTAATTTTAACTCCAAGTAAATTCATTCATTCAATAGTTATCATCATTATATGATATAGATAAAACGTAATATTAAAGCATGGAGTAATTCCATATTAACCTTATTACCGTAATTCTACTGGATAATAAACTATAAGCTGACTGGAGTTTAATATCGGTTCGTCGCGGTATCCGCCCGAACAGTCGCCGAAATGGCCGGTGAATCTGACTCCGTTCATCTGGGAGAAAGGTTGGGCCGAACACGGACAGCTTTCCATCCGGCGTCCGGGTGCGGCGGCATGCGACGCATTTCCGTGAAGCCGGGTGGAGAGGTTCCGGCCGCGCGCTTCGCATCATTCGGCGGCAGGACGAAAGCTGCGTTCGCAGGCCCGACGACCGATTTCGAAGGAACCAGCTCCATGCGTGTCATTTCCAAAAATCCAAGCCTTCTCCTCCTCGCCGCCTTTGCCGTCGCCGGGACCGCTCCCGGTAGCTTGGCCGCTCAGCAATATGATTCGCCCGATGCCGACCTCTCCGCCAGCGTGGGCGGCCAATCTTATTACGACACGGCCGAGATGACCGAAGGGCCGGAGATCGAGGGCATCATCACGTCGCGCAGCGGCGATCTGATGCAGGTCACCAATCCCGACGGCGCCAGCACGACCATCGCGATCAGCGGCGACACCCGGGTCACGGCCAGCGGCGGCTTTCTCGGGCTGGGCCGCACCCAGCTCGCCGCGGATTCGCTGCTCAACGGCCTGCCCGTCAGCGTCCGGACATGGCAGGCCGGCAACGGCCTGGTCGCGCGCCGGATCGACCTCAGGAACCGTGATCTCCGGACCGCGGCGATGATCCATGGCGGCACCGCCCAGCAATTCGCCGAACAGACGGCCGCGACGGACGCGCTGCGCGGACGCATCGCCAGCATCGATCAGTATAATGTGCGAAGCACGACGAACGTGAACTTCGATTTCGGCCGGGCGAACCTGTCCGAGCAGGCGAAGGCCGAGCTCTGCGCCACGGCCGCTTCGGCCGAAGCGACGGAGAACGCCCTGCTGCTCGTCGTCGGCTACACCGATTCGATCGGCAGCGCTGAGGTGAACCAGGCGCTCAGCGAACGGCGCGCGGGCAGCGTCGTCAATCACCTCCAGCAGATCTGCGGCTGGCAGCCCTACCGCATGCTGACCCCCACCGGCATGGCCATGGCCGATCCGGTGGCGAGCAACGACACGCCCGAGGGCCAGGCGCAGAATCGTCGCGTTGCGGTGAGCATCCTGGTCAGCAAGGCCGTCGACGGCCTGTGAGTCGCGCGGGGTGGGCTGCGGCCCACCCCGGATTCCCGGTTCGCTCCGCTTGTGGGCGGGCCAGGGCCCGGCTCAATGACGGTCAGGGCACCAGCCGGAATATGGTTCCCCAAGCCTCGCTCCGATCGCTATCCTGCGTCACGCCGTAAAGGGCGCCGTCGGCCCCCTCGATCAGGCCTCCGAACGGGATGGTCGGATTGTCGCCAAAGGGACCGAACGCATAGAGAGTCGTCCTGATTCCGGAGGGGGTGATCCGGAAAACAGTGCCGCCGCGCGTGGTTTCGAACGGACCGCCAGCCTCCGTCACCCCGTAGAAATTGCCGTCCCTGCCTCTGAGCAGATACGGCATCGGATTATAGCCATTGGCGTAGGAGGTCGTTCCGTCGTTCGTGGGCCTGGAGAACGTGTAAAAGATCGTCATCGTGCCGGCGGGCGTGATCCGGAACACCGTCCCGCAACCGGGCGTAATGCCAGGGCAAGCCCCGCCGCCGCCGCCATAGGTCGTTCCGTAATACGCGCCGTCTCCACCCGGAATCAGCGGGCCGGCGGGAAGAATGGCGTCCCCCTGATAGGATCCGAACGAATGGAGGATGGTCACGGCTCCCGCCGCCGTCATTCTGAATATCGTGCCGCAACCGCTCGTCTGCGGCGTCGGCCTGCAGCTCAAATTGCCGCCACTTGCCGTCGTTCCGTAGAAGCTGCCGTCGCCGGCCTGGATCAGGGCGCTCGGAGAGGCCCCGTCCCCGGGGACGGAGCCAAAGGCGTGCAAGACCACATGTTCGCCGTTCGGAGAAAGCCTGAATGCGGTGCCGCATTCGACATCGGAATCAGGGCAATGCGCGCCGCCGCCGCCCGACAATGTCGTGCCGTAAATGTTGCCGTCGATGGCCTGGACGAGCCGGCCGAGCGGGAGTTTGCCCGCCGCTGACGTAGCGCCGAAGGAATGGAGGACGGCATAGGTGCCGTCGAGTGCGATCCGGAAGACGGTGCCGAAACCGTGGGCGCCGCCCACAATGGTCACGCCGTAAAGCGCGCCGTCGCTGCCTTGGATCAACGGGCCGCCCGGTTGCTCCCCATCGGCCGGAAAACCGCCGAAACGGTGCATGACCGTATAGGCCCCACCGGGGGTCAGCCTGAAAAGCGTGCCGCAGAAATTGTCGAAATCGAGACAGCGATTGCCGCCCCCCGAGCGCGTCGTGCCGTAAAAGTTGCCGTCACTGGCGAGCAGCAACGGTCCGTTCGGCGAATTGCCGTCGGTCGGTTCGACGCCGAACGTGTGGAGATAGTTCACCGTCGAAGACGTCACGGTGACAGTCGCGCTGGCCGAGACCCCACCGGATGTCGCGGTGATCGTGGTTGTGCCAGCCGCCCGCGCCATGACGCCGCCAACGCCGTTGACGATCGCCACCCGGGGCGAACTGGACGTCCAGGTCACCGACGTCGTCGCATCGCGCGTCACCCCGTCCGAATAGGTTCCCGCTGCGGCCAATTTGACCTCCGAGGCCACCTGCAATGTGGTGCTTGCCGGAGTGACCGTCATCGAAAGGAGCGTGATCGTGCCGCCGCCCGGCGAGCCTCCATCGCCGCCGCTCGACCCGCCGCCTCCGCCGCATGCCGCAAGCAAGGCGAGGAACAGCAACAGGGCGCCGTTGCGGAGGACCGCAAAATGCAGGCTTGTCGATCGGCCCGTTGCTGTCGCGGGAAAAAGCTGGTGATCTGAAATTCGGAAATTACTTGCACGACAACCCGAAGTCATTCGGTCGAGCCCCCTTCGCAAAACAGCGCGAAAACCTGTTCCTCTAGCAATTGGGTGGCAGCTGCACCTGGCCGAGGCAAGCGGATTATGTGCCGTGTCCAGCCCGAATGCCAAGCGTGAAGGCGAATCGGGCGGATGCCCGCCCGCGCCTCTAACCCGCCTCCGCCGCCAGCTTCCCGCGCCACAAGCGGATCAGGATCAGAGCGTTCACCAACATGACGACGCCGTAGATATTCTGCGCGACGGCGAGCGGAAGGCTGTTCAGCACCGTCGTCGTCAGGAAGATGGCGAGAGTGACATTCTGCACCCCGATCTCGATGCCGAGCGTCATCGAATCGCGGGCGCCGACGCCGATCGCGCGGCCGATGAGGAGGCCGGCGGCGGTGGCGGCGACGTTCAGCGTCCACATCGCGGGGCCGACGCCGACGATGTTCTGGAGCACCATTTCAAGGCTGACCGCGACCGCGAAGGCGATGACGCCGACCATGACGATGAAGGAGGTGGGGCGCAGCCAGCGCGCCATCTTGGCGGCGACGACGGGTGCGAAGCGGTTGACGATCATGCCCGCCGCGATCGGCAGGACGGTGATCCGCACGAGCTGCATCATCGTGTTGGGGATCGAGAGAGTGGGCACGTCGCCGCCGTCGCCGAGGAACCAGGGCAGCGCCCCGGCGAGCAGGATCGGGATGGTGAAGACGGTGATCAGGCTGGACAAGGCCGTCAGCGTCACCGCCAGCGCGACATTGCCGCGCCCGACGAAGGTGAGCGCGTTGGAGGTCGTGCCCGCCGGGCAGATCGACACGATGAACAGGCCCAGCGCCAGCTCCGGCGGCAGGCGGAAGAGGATGCCGATGCCGAGGCCGAGCAGGGGCAGGAGCAGCATCTGCCCGCCGAAACCCGCGAACACCGTCTTGCCGGCCCGCGCCACCCGGCCGAAATCGCCGAGCGTCAAGGTGAGGCCCATCGAGAACATGATGAGCATCAGGCCGACCGGCACGAACACGCCGTTCACGAAGGCGACGAATTCCGGGCTCATGCTGGTTCCCCCTGTTCGGTCGTCGCGTCAGGCGCCCCAGATCTCGCGGCCGTAGCGAACGAAATTGAGACCCATGATCTTTTCGATCCGCGACGTCGAATGGCCGCGCTGGCCGAGCAGACGGATGAGATCGCGAAACTGGGTGGGGCCGCTCAGATGCTCGACGAAGGGGAGGGTGTCCGGATTCTCGCCGGTCGCGCCGATGCCGGCCGCGCGGCGATCGGCGATCTCCTGCGCGGTGCGGGCGCGATAGGCGGCCATGTCGTCCACCGCCGTCGTGCCGCCGTCCGTGCCGATGCCGACATGATCCTCGCCGCAGACGTTCACTGCGTGATCAATATGGGCGACCACGTCCTCCGGCGTCGCGACGCTGCGCGGATTGAGGAAGGGCATGAAATAGATGCCGACGAAACCGCCGCGCTCGGCCACCAGGCGCAGCTCCGCGTCGGTCTTGTTGCGCGGCAGATCGGTGAGCGCGCGGCAGCCGGTATGGTTGATCGAAATCGGCCGCTCGGAGATTTGCGCGGCCTCCAGGCAGGTGCGTTCGCCGCTGTGCGAGAGATCGACCATGATCCGGTTGCGGTTCAGCGCTTCGATCACCTCGCGGCCGAACGGCGTGATGCCGCGATTGTCGGGCGCCATCGAACCGTCGCCGACCTGGTTGGGGCCGTTATAGGTGAGCTGGATGATGCGCACGCCGAGATCGGCGAAGATGTCCGCGCGGCTCGCATCCTCGCCCATCATCGCGGCATTCTGGAAGCCGTAGATGACGCCGATTCGGCCGTCGCGCTTGGCGCGCTCGATATCGGCGGCGGTCAGCACCTTGAGCAGCTCGCCCGGATGGGCGCGCAGCCGCGAATCCCAGCGGCCGATCTGGCGGATCGTATGCTCGAACGGCTCCATGTCGCCGGCGACATAGCCCAGCGTGACGTTGACCGCGGTCATGCCCGAGGCGCGCGCATCGGCCAGCACGCGCGGCTCCAGCTCGCGGCGGAAGGCGCTCTGCACCGCCGTGCCCGCGACGCGCGGCGCGTTGGGATTGCCGAAGCCGCCCAGCGCGTTGACGACGATCATGTCCTCGCCGCCGCCTTGCGCAAGCGCCGGCGCGGAGAAGGTGGCGGCACCGATCCCGGTCATCTGGAGAAACAGGCGGCGGTCCAGGAAAGGTCTATCGGTCACGGTCGGGAATCTCCTCGGGCGAGATGGGGCGATAATCGGCGCGGTCGAGGCGGCGGCCCCGCTTCACCGTGAACAGGACGGAGCGCATGTTGCCGATGTCGGCGGACGGATCGCGCTCGAGCACCACCAGGTTGGCGGCATAGCCATTGGCGACCACGCCCATCGCATCGGCCTGGCCCATCGTCATCGCGGCGGTCTGGGTGGCGGCGCGGATCGCCTCGAGCGGGGTGAGCCCGGCCCGCTCGACGAGCAGCTCCAGCTCCTCGAACAAGGAGGGATAGGCATCGTCGCGCGGCGTCTCGCCATCGGTGCCGGCGGCGAGCAGCACGCCTTCGCGATGCGCCTGAGCGGTCAGCCGGGCGGCGAGATCGAGCGTGCAATAAGGCGGCCGGCCGGTGCCCTCGGAGCGCCGCTCCACCTCCCGATAGACCCACAGGGTCGGATCGATCACGATGCCCCGTTCGCGCAGGTCGCGGAACATGGCGGCCATCACCGGATTGTCGCCGCCCGCCAGTCCCTCGGGCGGGATCGGGCTGCGCTCCTGATAGGTGGCGGGGCGCTCGGCCAGCGTCTGATAGGCGAGATAGCAGGTGTGCGAGATCATGCTGGGGCCGGCGGCGATCACCTCGGCGGGCGGGGTCGGAAAGACCATGCCATGTGCCCAGACCGGGAAATTCTGCCGCCGCGCCTCGGCCATGATTGCGCGGACCAGATCGGGCGTCAGGTTCGCATAGACCTTCAGCGCATGGGCGCCGGTGCCGCGTGCGCGAGCGATGGCGAGCGGGAGATCGGTATTCTCGTCGATCGCCTGCGCCCAGGGCGTCTCGCCGGGCGTCCAGCCGCCGCCGCTGATCGCGCGGGTGCGGGGATCGTCGAAGAAGCTGCGCCCGGCGACGAGCGCGGCGAAGAACAGGTCCGGCGCGGGAATCTCGCCGATCCGCGCGGCGCGATCCAATTCGGCGATCGAGCGCAGGTCGTCGGCCATCACGCGCGTCGCGGTGATGCCGCTGTAAAGCTGGCGGCGCATCAGCGCCTGGGCGCGCGCCGGATTGGGCGGCGTGGCGTAATGCTGGTGACTGTCGATCAGGCCGGGGAGGAGATAGCGGCCCGAAAGATCGACGATCTGTGCGCCCTCGGTCTGCGCAGGGGTCAATGCGCGGTCCGCGATCACCGCCTCGATGACTGGGCCGCGCGTGATCACCGCCATGCCGGAGCGCGGTGCGGCCCCGGTGCCATCGATCAAAGTTACGTTGCGATAGACGATCCGTTCGGATTCGGCGGGCGCATAAGGCGGCGAAGCGAGAGCCGGGGCGGCGAGCAACAGGACGAACAGGCCCCACAAAAATCGCCGGGCCATGGTCCAGTGCGTCCGATTCCCCCGCATTCCACCCCCTTATCGCTGGCAGGCTCTTTCAGGCCCGGCACAAGGGATAGGAAGGGTTCGCCACTGCTGGCAACCCTTCATGCGTAAAATATCGGCGCGCTGGCGGTTTTTCAGCGCACCCGGGGGCCGCCGAAGGGCAGCGGAGGCGGGGGCTTGCGGTCGCGGCGCGGAAGCTGCGCCTGATAGGCGACGCCGCAATGCTCGACGCAATAGGGGAAGCCCGGATTGGACGGACGCCCACAGAAATGGAAATCCGGCTCGCCGGGATGGCCCATCGGCCATTTGCAGACCCGCTCGCTGAGATCGAGCAGGCTGGTCTTGTCCGCGACCTCAGCGCTTGGCTTGGCCGGGACGAGGCGGCGGGGCGGGGCGGGCGGAATCGGTGCCTGCTGGTCGCTCGGTCCCTGCCGTACGAAGCCGCCGGGGCCAATCGAGCGGACGACGGGGCGCGCGGGCTCGGCCGGTGCAGCGGTTGCGGCGGTGGAGGCTCCCTGCGCCGCCGGCGTCGAGCGCGCGGGTTCCGGACGCGGCTCGGGCCGGGTGGGCGCGGCGGCTTTGGGCGCGGGCGCGGGCTTTTCCGCCTTGGCTTTCGCTTTGGGCGCCGGGGCCGGATCGTTGGCCTTTACCGGCGAAGGGCGCGATTGGAGGCCGAGCCGGTGCGCCTTGCCGATCACGGCATTGCGCGAAACGCCGCCCAGTTCCTCGGCGATCTGGCTGGCCGTGACGCCCTGGCTCCACAGTTCCTTCAGGCGGTCGATCCGTTCGTCCGTCCACGACATAGGATTGTCTTCCTCAACAGCTTCTGGCGGGCTTGCCCGTCGCGGCGTCTGCCATTAGCGACAGCGCTCGTGAACGACCAGCCTTCGAATTGGGTTCGAACCGCTCCTGGCGTCCCTGTCATCAGGAACGTCAACTGGGGCGGCCTTGCGACTCTCTATGTGAAGGAGGTGCGGCGTTTCTTCAAGGTCCAGCTGCAGACGATCTGGGCGCCGGCCGTCACCACCATGCTGTTCCTGGTCATCTTCACCGTCGCGCTGGGGCGTGAGGGGCGCACCGTGATGGGCGTGCCCTTCGCCGATTTCATCGCGCCCGGGCTGATCGTCATGGGCATGATCCAGAACGCCTTCGCCAATTCCTCCTTCTCGCTGCTGGTCGGCAAGATCCAGGGGACGATCGTCGATTATCTGATGCCGCCTTTGTCGGTGGGCGAGCTGATCACCGGGCTGATCGGCGCGGCGGTGACGCGCGCCGCCCTGGTGGGGCTTGCGGTCTGGCTGGTGATGCTCGCCTGGCCCGGCGTCCATGTCGCGCCGCGCCATCTTTGGGCGATCCTGTGGTTCGGCCTGATGGGCAGCGCGATGCTCGGCTTCCTGGGCCTCATCACCTCGATCTGGGCGGAGAAATTCGATCATGCCGCGGCGGTGACGAATTTCGTCGTCGCGCCGCTCGCCCTGCTGTCGGGCACCTTCTATGCCGTCGATACGCTCTCGCCCACCTTTGCGGCGGTCAGCCATGCCAACCCGTTCTTCTATGTCATTTCGGGCTTTCGCTACGGCTTCATCGGCACGGCCGATTCGCCGGTGCTGCTGGGGGCGATGCTGCTGCTGGCGATCAACCTGGCACTGTGCCTGATCTGCTTTGCGCTACTGCGGAGCGGCTGGAAGCTGAAAGCCTGAACGGCGCATCGTTCATACAAGTTGCGACATTTATGAACGGATTCTGTCGCCGGCGTTCAGTCGGCGGGCAGCACCGGATGCGTAAACATGCTCCTGCCTTTGTAGAAGGAGTGAAGTCATGCGTAAGGTTCTTGTTTCCATCGCCCTGGCGAGCGCCACTGTCGCCTCGACTGCGGTTGTCGTCACGCCGGCCATGGCGCAGCCTGGCCGTGGCCATCATCAGCCCAATCGTTTCCAGCAGGATATCCACCGCGAAATCCGGCAGGACATCAACGAGCTGGAACGCCGCATCCAGCGGGCGCAGCAGCGGCGCACCATCTCGGTGCGCGAGGCCCAGGGCCTGCGTCGCGAGGCGATCCAGATCCGTCAGCTCTACAACCGCTTCTCCCGCAACGGTCTCGACCGGCGCGAGGTGCGCGAGCTGGAGCAGCGGATCAACCGGGTCCATCGCCAGCTCCGCTTCGAACAGCGCGACTGGGATCGCCGCTGGCGGTAACTGAAACCGGGCGCCGCGTTCATTGACGCAGCGCCCGCCAAATCCCTATAGCGGGAGCAGGGAAGGCGGCCTTCGCGGGCCGCCTTTTCCCATGGCCGCAACGAGGATCGCCAAGATGACCATCACCCCGCTCATGCCCGTCTATCCGCGTTCGCCGGTGCGGCCGGTGCGAGGCGAGGGTGTCTATCTCTACGGCGAGGGCGGCGAGACCTATCTCGATTTCGCCAGCGGCATCGCGGTCAACCTGCTGGGGCACGGCCATCCGGTGCTGACCAAAGCGATTCAGGAGCAGGCGGCGACGCTCATCCACGTTTCCAACCTCTACGGCTCACCGCAGGGCGAGGCCTATGCCAAGCGGCTCACCGACCTCACCTTCGCCGACACAGTGTTCATCACCAATTCCGGCGCCGAGGCGGTGGAATGCGCAATCAAGACGGCGCGGCGCTATCACCATCATCACGGCCGACCCGAACGCCACGAGCTCATCACCTTCTCCAACGCCTTTCACGGCCGCACGCTCGGCACGATCAGCGCGACCAACCAGGAGAAATTGCGCGACGGCTTCGCGCCGCTGCTGCCCGGTTTCACTGTCGTGGCGTTCGACGATCTCGAGGCGGCCAAGGCGGCGATCGGGCCGCACACGGCCGGCTTCCTGGTCGAACCGGTGCAGGGCGAAGGCGGCATCCGCCCGGCGAGCGACGCCTTCATGAAGGGCCTGCGCGCGCTGTGCGACGAGCATGACCTAATGCTGGTGCTGGACGAGGTGCAGTGCGGCTTCGCGCGCACCGGCAAGATGTTCGCGCACGAGCATTACGGGATCGTGCCGGACATCATGGCAGCGGCCAAGGGGATCGGCGGCGGCTTCCCAATGGGCGCCTGCCTCGCAACCGAAAAGGCGGCGGCGGGCATGGTGATCGGCACGCACGGCTCCACTTATGGCGGCGGCCCGCTCGCCTGCGCCGCCGGCCAGGCGGTGCTCGACGTCGTGGCGAACGACGAATTCCTCGCCCATGTGACGCGGATCGGCGAGCGGCTGCGCGGCGCGCTGGAGCAAATGATTCCCAATCACGATCATCTGTTCGAAGGCGTGCGCGGGATCGGCTTGATGCTCGGCCTTAAGATGAAGAGCGACAGCCGCGCCTTCGTCACGCACCTGCGCGAGCATGGCCTGCTGACCGTCGCGGCCGGCGACAATGTCCTGCGCATCCTGCCCCCCCTGGTGATCGAGGAGGCGCATGTGACGGAGTTCGTCGAGCGGCTGTCGGAAGCGGCACGCGCCTATGAGGCGCCAGCGGCGTAATATCCGTTATCCGTCATTGCGAGCGAAGCGAAGCAATCCAGAACTGGATTGCCGCGGGCCTGCGGCCCTCGCAATGACGGCTGGGGCGGGGCGCGCGTCAGAAACTTGAACCCGGCGCCATCGTCGCCACATCCCGGTCATGCCCAATGATTCCGCTTCCCGCGCGGCGGGGACTTTTCATCTCGATGCCGCGCTCGGCTTCGCGCTGCCTGGCCGCCATGCACGCGGGCGGCTGGTGCGGCTGGGGCCGGTGCTGGACGAGATCCTGTCCGCCCATGCCTATCCGGCGCCGATCGCGCGCGTGCTCGCCGAGGCGCTGACGCTGACGGCGCTGCTCGGCGCGCTGCTCAAGGACGCGGGCGGGCAGCTCACGCTTCAGGCGCAGACCGAGGATGGCATCGTCGATCTGCTCGTTGCCGATTATCGCGGCGGCGAGCTGCGGGGCTATGTCCGCTTCGATGCCGAGCGGCTGGCCGGAGCCGCGCCGCTGCCGGCGCTTTGCGACCTGTTCGGCAAGGGCTATCTCGCCCTGACCTTCGACCAGCAGGCGACCGGCGAGCGCTATCAGGGCATCGTGCCGCTGGAGGGCGACAGCCTGGCCGAGGCGGCGGAGAATTATTTCTGCCAGTCCGAGCAGATTCCGAGCCTGGTGCGGATCGGCGTGGACGATAGCGGCCATGTCGCGGGCGGCCTGCTGCTCCAGCATCTCCCCGAGGGTGAAGAGGGCCGCGAGCGCCTTCATGCCCGCGACGATCACCCCGAATGGGAGCATATCCGCATCCTCGGCGAGACGGTGCGCGCCAACGAACTGGCGGATGCCGGCCTGCCGCTCGACGACCTGCTGTGGCGGCTGTTTCACGAGGAGAAGGAAATCCGCACGCTGGCGCAGACGCCGCTCGTGCGCGGATGCCGCTGCGATCCCGATCATGTGCGGGACGTGATCGGCCGCTTCCCGGCGGACGAGCGTGCCGAGATGGCCGACGCGGACGGCCTCATCCGGGTCGATTGCGAATTCTGCTCGCGCGTCTTTCCGGTCAGTCTCGCCGATCTGGAGGAATGAGCGCGGGGCGCGCATCGATTCGGTAACGTAATTTTGCTATGGACGCGCTGCCGGGCGCTGTGGGGGGCTGCCGGCCGCTTTTTCGGGAGTGGCTGATGATGACGTTCGTTGCGTATCGACGTATCGCCATGGCCGTTGGCGCGGGATTGTTCCTGGCCGGGCCCGCCGTGCCGCAGGTGCGACCGGCACTGCCGCTGCTCGACCGGCTCGAAGCCGGCCAGTGGGAATTGCGCGGCCCGGGCAACACGCTGATCGCCGCGATCTGCCTGGGCGACCGCGCGGCGCTCGCCCAACCTTACCATCGTGGCCTGAGCTGCCAGCAATCCCTGGTCTCCAGCGACGCGCGTTCGGTGACGGTGCGCTATTCCTGTCCGGGCGTGGGCTCGGGCCGCACCGAAATATTGGTCGAGACGCCGCGGCTCGCCCAGGTCGACAGCCAGGGCCTCGATCGCGGCACGCCCTTCGCCTTGCGCGCGGAGGCTCGCCGGACCGGCGCATGTGCTTGAGATTCCATCGTTAACCGGTTGTTTACCAAGACTTGGCTAGAGAGGTTTCGTGCCGTTGGGCACGCTTTCCTCCCTACAGGCTTCCATGCCTGAACTGGGCCGCTCCTTGAAAAGGGAGCGGCCCGTTCTTTTTGGGCGCGGCTTCGCTATATCGCGCGCCATGAACGCTGCCCCGCCAAGTACCCCTCTGGCCGTCGCCCTCCTCTCCGGCGGACTCGATTCGATGGTCGCCGCCGGCCTCGCCCGCGAAGCCGGCTTCCGGCTGCTCGCGCTTACGATCGATTACAATCAGCGCCACCGGATCGAGCTGGACGCCGCGGCGCGGATCGCCGCGCATATCGGCGCCGAGCGTCATGTCGTGCTGCCGCTCGATCTGACGCAATTCGGCGGTTCGGCGCTGACCGACGCGATCGACGTGCCGAAGGACGGGGTTGAGGAGGGGATCATCCCGGTCACCTATGTGCCGGCGCGCAACACGATCTTCCTGTCGCTGTGCCTGGGCTGGGCGGAGGCGGCGGGCGCGCGCGACCTCTATATCGGCGTCAACGCGCTCGATTATTCGGGCTATCCCGATTGCCGTCCGGACTTCGTCGCCGCGTTCGAGGCGATGGCCAATCTCGCCACCAAGGCGGGCGTGGAGGGCGAGGGCTTCACTGTCCACACGCCGCTGATCGCGATGACCAAGGCGGACATCGTGCGCGAGGCCGCGCGGCTCGGGCTCGACGCGGGGATGAGTTGGTCCTGCTACGATCCGGCCGAGGGCGGTCGCCATTGCGGCCTGTGCGATTCCTGCCGCCTGCGCGCGCGCGGCTTCGAGGAAGCGGGGGTGGACGATCCCACCCGTTACGCGGCGCTTCCGGGCCCTGTGGGGCATGGGCCATGAGCTACGCGGTCAAGGAGATTTTCCTGACCCTTCAGGGCGAGGGGATGCAGGCGGGGCGTCGGGCGGTGTTCCTGCGCATGGCGGGCTGCAATTTGTGGAGCGGGCGCGAGCAGGACCGGGCCGAGGCGCAATGCACCTTCTGCGACACCGATTTCGTCGGCATGGATGGCGAGAATGGCGGGCGCTATGCGGCGGACGCGCTGGCGGGCAAGGTGGCGGCACTGTGGGCCGGAGGCGATCGCCCGCTGGTGGTGATCACCGGCGGCGAGCCGATGCTCCAGCTCGACGCCGCCCTGATCGATGCGTTGCACGCACGCGGCTTCGAGATCGCGGTGGAGACCAACGGGACGTTGCCGGCACCGGACGGGATCGACTGGATTTGCGTCAGCCCCAAGGCGGACAACAAGCTGGCGCAACTGAGCGGCGACGAGCTGAAGCTGGTCTGGCCGCAGGAGGGGGTCGATCCCGAAGCGTTGGCGGAGCTCGATTTCCGCCATTTCCTGATCCAGCCGATGGATTGCGCGGACCGTGAGGCGGCGCTGGCTGCCGCGATTGCCTTCGTGATGGCCAATCCGCGCTGGCGGCTCAGCCTCCAGACCCACAAGCTGCTAGGCTTGCCCTAACGGCGCCGCGCGCTTGGCGGGCGTTCGCAGTCGCGCCGTTCGCGCCGGTTCTGGATCTGCGCGCAATCGACGGCGAAGGTCATCGAACCGAGCGCGATCGGCGTGCGGGTGAAAGCATAAGCATCATATGCCGGCGTCAGGCTGCTGCGCAGCTCGCGCATCCGTGCCGACGCCACCGTGTAGAAATCGCCGCGCCGCGCCTGGAGCAGCTCGCGCCCGATCCGCGCCGCCGTCTGGCAGAAGCCGAGCTGGGCGTGGAGGGTGGAGAAATTGTTGTAGGTCTGCGTGGAATAATCGTCGAACTGGCGCGGCCCGGTGCGGCCATGAACGCGACGGAAATAGCCTTCCAGCGTCGCATAGGCCTGGCGCAGCTCGGCGCCATGATGGTCGATCACGCCATTGTAATTGTCGACGGTACGCAAAAAAGGCGAGAACTGGCATTGCAGCGCCGCGACGTTGAGGCCCGAGCGGACATTCCACATGAGATGGGCACGTTGCTCGGCCGCATTGGCGCCCGGCAGGGGCACGCCGACCAGCGGATCGCCGGGATCGATGGGCCCGGACGGGAATTGGGGATCGTAAAGCAGAACCTGACCGGCAGCAGGTGCAACTGCGAGAAGCCCCCCGATGCCCATGGCGACGGCCACTTTCAGCGCTGACTTCAACGACATGCCCATCTCTCCCCGCATCGCAGCGAACTTAGCAAGCCGAAGCTCTGCGCCCTATCCTTCGCCGGCGCATCCGTCGCGCGCCGGCCACGTCTTGTCACATGCCCGCGACGTCGTTGTCGACCGTGTTGCCGCCGGTGTCGCCGCCGCTGGTCTCGCCCAGCACCTCTTCGTCGCCGAGATTGGCGACGGGCGGGGCTTCTTCGATCGGCGCCACCGATTCGAGCGCGCTCGCGTCGTTGCCGGGGGCATCGAGCAGCAGATTGCTTTCCATGTCGTTGGCCGCGCTCTCGTTGACAGCCGTTTCGCCGCCGCCGCACGCCGCGACGAACAGGGCCGATCCGGCGATGATCGAAATGCGGGTGGTGGAAAGAAGATCGCGCATCTGGTCCTCCCTCATGCGTCCTTATGTCAGTCGGCGGGCCTTATCGACGCCCGCACCGCGCCGCGCAAGCCGCGCGGGCCAAAAGAAAGGCCGCCGGTTTCCCGGCGGCCTTTCGCAACCCGAAGATTGCCCGTCCGATTACTCGGCGGTGTTGGTCGCGTTGGCGTCCACGGCCGCGTCGGTCGCATTGGCGTCCATCGCGTTCATGTCGGTCATGTTCGCGTCCATGGTCATGTTGGTGTCCATGCCCATGTCGGTCGCGTTGGCGTCATAGGTCGCATCCGCGCCCATGTCGTTCATGGCGGTGTTGTCCGCCGTCGTCGACGCGCCGCCGCAGGCAGCAACGAGCAGGGCCGCGCCGGCAATCATCGCACCGGTGGTCGCTTTCTTGAAGATGTCACGCATTTTGGAAGGTCTCCCTAGATTGATGATTTGGTCGGGTTGGCCCCCTTTTAGCCCAAATCGGCGAGCACATTATACGGAAAGGCGGGCGCCCTCAAGCCTGTGGAGAATCCTGTCCCACGGCGGCAAGGAAAGCCGGAAAAGCCTTCTCAAGCGCTGCATCGAAACGCAAAGACGATGCGTCGAGGCCGAGCCCGGCGAGGCTCGTCACCGGGAATTCCGCGATGCCGCAGGGCACGATGCCGGAGAAATGCGACAGGTCCGGATCGAGATTGATCGCCATGCCGTGCAGCGTCACCCAGCGCCGCACCCGGACCCCGATCGCCCCGATCTTCGCCTCCGTGCCCTGGTAGTCCACCCAGATGCCGATCCGTCCCGGCGCCCGCCACGCGGCGACGCCCAATTCGCCCAGCGCGTCGATCGCCCAGCCTTCCAGCGCATGGACGTAGCGGCGCACGTCCCGCCCCCGCCGGTCGAGATCGAGCTGGACATAGGCGACCCGCTGGCCCGGTCCATGATAGGTGTAGCGCCCGCCCCGCCCTGCGGCGTGGACCGGAAAGCCCTGGGGGTTGAACAGCTCTGCCGGATCGGCGCTGGTCCCGGCGGTGAAGAGCGGCGGATGCGCCAGCAGCCAGATCCGCTCGGCGGCCGTGCCGTCCCGAATCGCGGCGGCGCGCGCCTCCATGCTGGCGAGAGCGGCCGCATAATCGGTCAGCCCGTCCGAGACCCGCCATTCGATGTCCCGGATCGGGGCCGCGGACACCCGATCGGCCGAGGGATGCGTTGCGCCGTCCATCGCGCTCGCGCATAAACGGCGCGCGCGCACAGGGGAAGTATATGGCGAAGCTGTCGATCACCACGGCCTGGAACGAAACCGCCGCATTCGTGGCGCGTGAGGCGCGGCTGCTGCTGCCGCTCGCCTTCATGCTGATCGCGTTGCCGGTGGCGGCGATGGGGCTGCTGATGCCGGCGCCGGCTTCGCCCGACGAGCTGCCCGGCGGCGGGCTGTGGCTGCTCGCGGTGCCGCTGGCGCTGGTCGCCAGCACGATCGGCAATATCGCGATCAGCCACCTGGCGCTGAAGCCGGGCGCATCTGTGGGCGAGGGCATTGCGCGCGGCGCCGCACGCTGTGCGATGCTGATCGGCGCCGCCTTGTTGCTCGGCATCGGCGCCATCGCACTCTTCTTCGTGGTCGCGATGATCGCGATGATGCTGGTTCCCGGCGCGATGAGCGGGGCGCAATCGGGCGTGCCCACGCCCGAGCTCGCATCCGCAACCTTGCTGATGGTGGTGCTGATGCTGCCGGTCATCCTCTTCTTCGCGGCGCGGTTGTTGGTGATGACGCCTACGGCCGCCGCTGAGGAAGGCGGGCCGATCCGGCTGATCCGGCGCAGCTGGGCACTGACTGCCGGCCACACCTGGAAATTGATCGGCTTTCTCCTGCTCATCTTCATCGCGATCGGCGTGCTCGGCGCGGCGATCGAAGCGGTCGTCGGTCTCGCTGCCGGGCTGCTGATCGGCCCACTCGCGCCGGGCAGCCTGTCCACGCTGGTCGTGATCGTGGTGATGGCGGGGGTGAACACCGTGGTTGGGGCTTATGCCGGTACCTTGATCGCGCGCATTTACGCCCAGCTCGCCGGCACCGGACCGGGAGACGTTTTCGCCTGAAGACGGAGCCTAGCCGAACAGAGGAACCTGCGGCGCGCAATCGCGCGGCAGCAGACCGGCGAGGCGCGGATCGGGGAAGCTTTCGAAGGCGCGCGCATAGGCCCTGAAGCCGGCGCGCAGATAGGATGGCAAGGCGGCCGGATGATCGAGGGTGCAGGTGTGGACGCGCAGCCGGGTCACGCCCGGCGCCCAGGCGAGGCGCATCGTCTGGGCGAACAGCCATTTGCCATGACCTTGCCCCGCCAGCTCCGGTGCGAGGCCGAGAAAGCGGATCAGGCATTCGCCGGGCGTGGTGAAATCGAGCTCGAGCAGGCCGACCGCGTCGCCGGACGAATCGGTCACCGCATGGACATCGGCGACCTTCGCCAGCAACGTCGCGTCATCCATCGCCAAACGCGAGAACCACAGCCAGCGCGCTCCGACCCGGCGGAACAGCGTCCGGTAACGCGCCGGATCGACAGGGTTCCACCGCTCCAGATTTAACGGCGATTGCGGAATGGGCGCGACCGACGGCGGCGCGGTCATCTCCAGATAGGTCACGACTGCCGCGACATGGCCGTAGGGCACGGGAGTGAGCGGGGTTGTCACTCCCACGTCGCCAGCGGGGGCAGGCTCATCAGGATAGCGTCGACATTGCCGCCGGTCTTGAGGCCGAACAAAGTGCCCCGGTCGTAGATCAGGTTGAATTCGGCATAGCGGCCGCGCCATTCGAGCTGGCGGGCACGATCGGCGTCGTCGAAAGGCGTCGCCATGCGCCGGCGCACCAGCTTCGGGAAGATGTCGAGAAAAGCCTCGCCGACATCGCGGGTGAAGGCGAAATTCTCCTCGAAGGTCGTGCCCTCGCCGGGCGGCAGGCATTCGAGATGATCATAGAAGATGCCGCCGACGCCGCGATGCACGCCGCGATGGGGGATGAAGAAATAATCCTCCGCCCATTTGGAGAAGCGGCCGTAATAGGTCTGGTCGTGCGCGGCGCAGGCAGCGCGCAGCCGCGCGTGGAAATCAGCCGTGTCCTCTTCATAGGGAATCGGCGGGTTGAGATCGGCACCGCCGCCGAACCAGCTGCGCGTCGTGCGCAGGAAACGGGTGTTCATGTGGATGGCCGGCACGTGCGGATTGGCCATGTGCGCGACCAGGCTGATGCCGGTGGCGAAGAAGTGCGGATCGTCGCCCGCGCCATGGATCGTCTTCGCGAATTCCTCGGAGAAGCGCCCGCCGACCGTGGAGACGTTGACGCCGACCTTTTCGAACACCTTGCCCTTCATCACGCCGCGCACGCCGCCGCCGCCGGGGGAGCCGTCCGGGTCTTCACGGTCCCAGGATGTGTATTGAAAGTGCGAGTCACAGCCGGCTTCCGATTCGATCGTCTCGAATTCGGCGCAGATCCGGTCGCGCAGCGATTCGAACCAGTCGCGCGCCGCCTGCTGCTGATCATCGAGCTCGATCATTCGGGCCACCTTTTCGTCTGTCTGAGCGCTTCGCCGAGCGCGATGCCCGCCGCGACCGCGATGTTCAAGGACCGGGTGCCGGAGATTTGCGGAATCCGGACCCTGAGATCGGCGCGCGCATGGACCTCGGTCGGAACGCCGCCGCTCTCGGACCCGAATAGCAGGGTGTCGCCCGCCTCGAATTGGGCTTCGTCAAGGTGCGTGCCGCCCGCTGTGGTCAAAAGGACGATCCGGCCTGGAACGGCGGCCTCGAATCGCGCCCAGTCGGCATGGCGCGCGACATTGGCGATCTCGGCATAGTCCATGCCGGCGCGCTTCAGTGCCCGGTCGCCCCAGGGGAAACCGCAGGGCTCGATCACGTCCACCGCAACGCCGAGGCAGGCGGCGAGGCGCAGGATCGTGCCGACATTTCCCGCCTGGTCGGGCTGATAAAGGGCGAGCCGCATGGGGCGGCGGATAGCGCATGCGTCAGGGCGTGTCGCGCTTCGGTCAAAATCGCTGTTGGCAAAATGCGCATCGCGCGGCTATCAGGCCCGCGAGCCGCTGGGCCGGAAGGCCGCGCATGGGGGCGGTGTCCGTGTATTCGGGTTCATAGGCACGCGAAGGACGTTATGGCTGCGGTTGAACAAAGCGAGGGTTTGTCCCCTCAGGGCGAAGGCGTGCGACGCCGCGATTTCATCAATATCGCCGCGGTGAGCGCGGCTGGCGTCGGTGGCGCCGCGCTGCTGATTCCGCTGGTGAACCAGATGAATCCGTCGGCCGACGTGCTGGCGCTGGCCCAGATCGACGTCAATCTGTCGGCGATCGAGGAAGGCCAGGCGATCAAGACGATCTGGCGCAAGCAGCCGATCTTCATCCGCCATCTGACCGCTGCCGAGATCCAGGCGGCGAACGCGGTCAGCCTGTCCGCGCTGCGCGATCCGCAGACCCTGGCCGAGCGCACCAAGGAAGGCCATGAGAACTGGCTGATCACGCTCGGCGTGTGCACCCATCTGGGCTGCGTGCCGCTAGGTGCCGCCGAGGGCGAGAATCGCGGCGAATATGGCGGCTATTTCTGCCCCTGCCACGGTTCGCACTACGACACCGCCGCGCGCATCCGCAAAGGCCCTGCGCCCACCAATCTCGTCGTGCCGGACTATGAATTCACGTCCGACACTGCTGTCCGCATCGGCTGAGGTCAAAAGAGATGAGCTTTCCCTGGGCTGAGCAATACACCCCGAAGCATCCGTTCATGCGCTGGATGGACGAGCGGCTGCCGCTGCCGCGGCTCGTCTATAATTCGGTGGGCAAGGGCTATCCGGTCCCCCGCAACCTGAATTATGCGTGGAATTTCGGCGTGCTGGCGGGCCTCGCGCTGGTCATCCAGATCGTCACCGGCATCGTGCTGGCGATGCATTACAACGCCAATGCGGACACCGCCTTCGCCTCGACCGAGCACATCATGCGCAACGTCAATTCGGGCTGGTTCCTGCGCTATCTGCACGCGAACGGCGCGAGCTTCTTCTTCATCGTCACCTATCTCCACATCTTCCGCGGCCTCTATTATGGCTCCTACAAGGCGCCGCGTGAGATGGTGTGGATGCTCGGCCTCGTCATCTTCCTGCTGATGATGGCGACGGCGTTCATGGGCTATGTGCTTCCCTGGGGCCAGATGAGCTTCTGGGGCGCGCAGGTGATCACCGGCCTGTTCGGGGCGATTCCCCTGGTGGGCGAGCCGATCCAGACCTGGCTGGTCGGCGGCTTCGCGCCGGATCAGGCGACGCTGACCCGCTTCTTCTCGCTCCACTATCTGCTGCCCTTCGTGATCGCCGGCGTCATCATCCTGCACATCTGGGCGCTGCACATTCCGGGCTCGAACAACCCGACCGGCGTGGATGTGAAGAGCCCGCAGGACACGGTGCCGTTCCACCCCTATTACACGGCAAAGGACGGCTTCGGCGCCGGCGTCGCGCTGATCGGGCTCGCGCTCCTGACCTTCTTCGCGCCGAACCTGCTGGGCCATGCCGACAATTACATCCCGGCCAACCCGCTCTCGACGCCCGCGCATATCGTGCCGGAATGGTATTTCTGGCCGTTCTACGCGATCCTGCGCGCCTTCACGGTGGATTTCATCCTGCCGGCGAAGCTGTGGGGCGTGATCGCGATGTTCGGGTCGATCCTGATCCTGTTCCTGCTGCCCTGGCTCGACAAGTCGCCGGTGCGCTCGGGCAGCTATCGGCCGACCTTCCGCATCTTCTTCATCGTCTGGCTGGTCGCGCTGGCGCTTCTGTTCGTGGCGGGCGGCAAGCCGGCCGAGGAGCCCTGGGTGATGATCAGCCAGGTCGCGACGATCTACTATTTCGCCTTCTTCCTGATCATCCTGCCGATCCTGTCGATGGTCGAGAAGACGCTGCCGCTGCCGAACTCGATTTCGGAGAGCGTGCTCGGCAACAAGGCGAATGACGGCACCGCGGCGGCCGCGCCGGCCGCGGCCGAATAAGGGGACGAGACTCACATGGTTCGCATTCTCGGCTTTCTGGTCGGTCTCGGCTTTTGCGGCGTCGCCGCATGGTCGCTGCTGTGGGGCGCCATTTCCGCCATCAAGGAGCCGGTCGAAAAGCCGGCGGAATATGCTTTCCACCGCGAGCCGGAGCCCGTGTCCTATTCGTTCGACGGCCCGTTCGGCCGCTACGACAATCAGCAGCTCCAGCGCGGCTTCCAGGTCTATCGCGAGGTCTGCGCGGCCTGCCACGGCCTGCACTTCGTCGCGTTCCGCAATCTTTCGGAGATCGGCTATAGCGAGGCCGAGGTCCGCGCGATCGCGGCGCAGTGGCCGATCGAGGTGCCGTCGCTGAACGAGGCGACCGGCGAGCCGGCGACCCGCCCGGCCATCCCGTCCGACCGCTTCCCCGAGCCCTATGCGAACGAAGTCGCGGCGCGCGCTGCGAACAGCAACGCCTTCCCGCCGGACCTGTCGCTGATCGTCAAGGCGCGCGAGGGCGGGGCGCCCTATATCGAATCGCTGCTGATGGGCTATCAGGATCCGCCCGCCGATCTGCCGGAATCGGCCCGGCCGGGCGTGGGGCTGCACTACAATCCCTATTTCGCGAACTTGAACCTCGCCATGCCCTCGCCGATCACCGCCGACGGGCAGGTGACCTACGCGCCCGGCAACCCGGCGCCGACGCGCCAGCAGATGGCGCACGACGTGTCGGCGTTCCTCGCCTGGGCGGCGGAGCCGCGGGCCGACGAACGCAAGAATATGGGCCTCGTGGTCCTGATCTTCCTGATCTTCGCCACCGTGCTCGCCTATCTGTCCTACCAGAATATCTGGCACGCGAAGAAGAACGAAGGCGAGTAACGTCCTAGCCTGACCATATTCCGTCATTGCGAGGAGCGCAGCGACGCGGCAATCGAGACTGGATTGCTTCGCTTCGCTCGCAATGACGGAAGGTGAGCTCGGTTGACGCTGATCCGCTTTCCTCCCCGCAAGTCGCGGAGAGAAACTAAGCCGGCCGCCGCAGCATCAGAACGATCGAGGTGAAGCGCATCACCGGGACGTCGTCCTGGTTGAACACCGTGACGTTGGAGCGGATCGAGCCGAGATTCGGCTTTGAGCGGGACGGGGTCGCATCGACCACCTCGGTCTCCACGCGCAGCGTATCGCCGGGATAGACCGGTTTCAGCCAGCGCAATTCGTCCACGCCCGGCGATCCCAGGCCCGCCTGGGGATCGGTGCCGAGATACTCGACCAGCATCGCCATGGTCATCGCGCAGGTGTGCCAGCCGCTCGCCGCGATCCGGCCGAAATGGGTCTTGGCGGCCGCTTCGTCGGACAGGTGGAAGGGCTGCGCGTCATATTTGCGTGCGAATTCGAGCACCTCCTCGCGCGTCACCCGATAGGCGCCGAACCTTGCCTTGCGGCCGATTTCCATGTCCTCGAGATATTTCACATGATGCTCCTGCGTCTTAGTCCTTCTTTGCAACGCACATGGCCGAAAGCAAGGCGTCATGAGGGTGACACGGCGCGGGTGTCATGCAAGATGCGGATCGGCCGGGCAGGGGAACGGAAATGGGCGTGAAAAGGGGCATGTTCGGGATGTTGGCGGCGCTGGCCGCCCTGTCCGCCTGCGCAACGCCGCAGGGCGCGCCGCGCGGCTTCGCGCCGGTCGAGGTCAAGATCATCGCCTTCAACGATTTCCACGGCGCGCTGGAGCCGCCGCGGATGAGCGTGCCAGCGACGACAGACGCGGGGACTGTCCAGGTGCCGGCCGGCGGCGCGGCCTATTTCGCCTCCGCCGTCCGGGCGCTGCGTGACGCCAATCCCAACCATGTCGTGGTGGCGGCGGGCGATCTGATCAGCGCCTCGCCGCTCGTCTCCGCCCAGTTCCTCGACGAGCCGACCATATTGGCGATGAACATGATCGGGCTCGATTTCAACGCGCTTGGCAATCACGAATTCGATCGCGGGCGCGAGGAGCTGCTGCGCATGCAGCATGGCGGCTGCGAGCGGAATACCGCGCTGCAGCCCTGCCGCGTCGATGCCGACTTTCCCGGCGCGCGTTTCGGCTTCCTCGCCGCCAATGTCCGCACGGAGGACGGCAATACGCTGTTCCCCGCTTACGCGATCCGCCGCTTCGGCAGCGGCGCGGGGGAGGTGGCGGTCGGGATCATCGGCCTGCCGCTCAAGGAAACGCCCGCCCATGTGACGCCCGCCGGCGTCGCCGGCCTGACCTTTGCCGACGAAGCGGACAGCATCAACGCGCTGATCCCCCGGCTGCGCAGCGAGGGGGCGGATGCGATTGTCGTCGTCATCCACCAGGGCGTATCGACCGAGGCTGGCTATGAGGACCGCACCTGCCGGGGCATGGACGGCGAATTGATGCCGATCCTGGCGCGGCTCGATCCGGCGGTCGACCTGGTCGTCTCCGGCCACACCCACAATGCCTATATCTGCGATTATGGCCGAATCGATCCGACACGGCCCTTCCTGGTTACCAGCGCCGGACGCAGCGGTACGATGCTGACCGATATCACGCTCACCATCGATCCGGCCGCCGGCCGGGTCGTTTCGCGCCGTGCCGAGCCGGTGATCGTTCAAAGCGAGGGCTATCGCGGCAGTTCAGGCGAAGTGCCGCTGACCGACGCGCGGCCGCGCTTTCCCGCCGCCGCGGACGTGGGCAGCCTGGTGCAACGTTATGTCGCCGCCGCCGCGCCGATCGCGGCGCGCACCGTCGGGCGGCTGGGCGGGCCGGCGCCGCGTGCGCCCAGCCCGTCGGGCGAATCGATCCTGGGCACGCTAATCGCCGACGGGCAGCTCGCCGCAACCCGCGATGCCGATATGGGCGGCGCGCGCATCGCCTTCATGAATATGGGCGGGGTCCGCACCGATTTGACGCCAGGCGCGGACGGCGCGGTCAGCTACGGCCAGATTTTCGCGGTCCAGCCCTTCGGCAACAGCCTGGTCGTCAAGACGATGACGGGGCGGCAGATCCTGGCCCTGCTGGAGCAGCAATTCACGGCGCCGAACGGCGGTACGCGCGGCGCGATCCTCATGCCCTCGCGCGGCTTCGCCTACACATACGACCTGTCACGCCCGCCGGGCGAACGCATCCTGGCGGCCAGCCTGGACGGCGCGCCGATAAACGACGGCGAACGCTATCGCGTGACGATGAACAGCTTCCTCGCCACCGGTGGCGACGGCCTCACGCTCTTTCAGGAAGGCACGGACGTGGTGGGCGGGATGCAGGACGTCGATGCCTTCGAACGCTATCTGACTTCGGCCGACCGGATCGCCCCGCCGGAACGCGGCCGCATCACGCGCATCGATATTCGTTAAAGCTATCCCGTTTTCGTCGAATCCGCGTTAGCTTGCCGGTATCGCGAAAGGGGGGAGGCGATGCGGACAGGTCTTGCGATGGGCGCGGCGGCAGCGCTGGCTGTACTGGCCGGCTGTTCGGCCGGCGCCGATACGAGCGCCGCCGAAGCCGGCGTGGCGGAATTTCGCCAGATGCTGGCCGCCGGCCGGCTTGCGGATATCTACCGGACCAGCGCCCCCGAGATGCAGGGCGCGACCTCGGAGGCGCAGCTCACGCAGCTTCTGAGCGCCGTGCGCGACCGGCTGGGCGAATTTCAATCCGCCGACCGGGCCGGATGGCACTGGAACAACAATAACGGCGTCACGCTCGTCACGCTGAACTACAATTCGCGCTATGCAGCCGGCGAAGCGGAAGAGCGCTTCGTCTATCGCGTCGGCGGCGGCAGCGCCGCGCTCGCCGGATACAATATCAGCTCGATGGCGCTGATCACCAATGTCGCACCGCAGCCGGTGCAACAGATCCATGCTACGCCAACGCCGGCGCCGGACAAGCAGCCCTAGACGTTGAAGCGGAAGAGCAGGACGTCGCCGTCCTGCACGACATAGTCCTTGCCTTCGGAGCGCAGCTTGCCCTTGTCTCGCGCGCCGGCCTCGCCGCCGCAGGCGATGAAATCGTCATAGGCGATCGTCTCGGCGCGGATGAAGCCGCGCTCGAAATCGGAATGGATGACGCCGGCGGCCTGCGGGGCCTTCGATCCCTGCTCGACCGTCCAGGCGCGCGCTTCCTTCGGCCCGGCGGTGAAATAGGTGATGAGGTGGAGAAGCTCGTAGCCGGCGCGGATGATGCGGGCGAGGCCGGTTTCGGCGAGGCCGAGATCGGACAGGAAATCCGCCCGGTCTTCTGCCGGCATGGTGGCGATTTCCGCCTCGATCGCCGCCGAGATGATGACGGCCTTCGCACCTTCCGCCTCGGCGCGGGCGAAGACGGCGGCGCTGTTGGCGTTGCCGGTCGCCGCGTCGCCCTCATCGACATTGCAGACGTAGAGGACGGGCTTGGCTGTGAGCAGCTGCGCCTGGGCGAGCGCGCGTTCCTCCTCGGCGTCCTTCGGCTCCGTGAGGCGGGCCGGCTTGGACTGGCGCAGCAGCTCCAGCGCCTGGCCGAGCACGCTGGCCTGGATCTTCGCTTCCTTGTCGCCCTGCGCCGCCTTCTTGGCGAGATTGGGGACGCGCTTTTCCAGGCTTTCGAGATCGGCGAGCATCAGCTCGGTCTCGACCGTCTCGGCATCCGCGACCGGATCGACGCGGCCTTCGACATGGGTCACGTCGCCATCCTCGAAGCAGCGCAGGACATGGACGATCGCGTCCACCTCGCGGATATTGCCGAGAAACTGGTTGCCCAACCCCTCGCCGGTCGAGGCGCCGCGCACCAGGCCGGCAATGTCGACGAATTCGAGCTGGGTCTCGATCACGTTCGCGGATTTGGCGATCTCGGCGATCTGCTGCAGGCGCGGATCGGGCACGGCGACGCGGCCGACATTGGGCTCGATCGTGCAGAACGGATAATTGGCCGCCTGCGCCGCCGCCGTCTCGGTCAGCGCGTTGAACAAGGTGGACTTGCCGACATTCGGCAGCCCGACGATTCCGCAACGAAAGCCCATGATCCGTCCTGAAATGTGGGTAAGGCCGGGCGAATGCCCGCGCATCGGCGCCTCCGTTAGCGGTTGCGCTCGGCGAAGGCCAGCTTAGTCTCTCGCGCCAACCAAGGGGGAATCCATGAAGCTGCGTCTCGTCTGCCTGCTGCTCGCCACCGCCATGCCCGCTGCGCCCGCGCTGGCCATCGATCCGCCGGCGCAGGTGCTGGCGGGCACGACGGCGCAGGAGGGGCTGCTGCCGGTCCATGTCGATCGGCGCCGGGGCCGCATCCTGATCGCGCTGCCGGCGCCGGACGCGCAGGGGCTTTCGGGTCGGTTCCTCTATGTGACGGGCCTAGAGACCGGCCTTGGCTCCGCGCCGATCGGGCTGGACCGGAACCTGTCCGGCGGCTCCAAGATCCTCGTCTTCCGCCGCATGGGCCGCAAGATTCTCGCCGAGATCGAGAATGAACGCTTCCGCGCCTCGACCGGCACCGCGATGGAACGGCGCGGCGTTGCCGGCAGCTTCGCCTATTCGACGATCTGGATGGGCGATGTCGCCGCCGAGACGGCGGACGGCGGCATGCTGGTCGACATCACCTCCTTCATCGCGCGCGACGATATGAACGTCGCCCAGCGGCTGCGCGGCGCGGGCGGCGAATTTCGCCTGGCGAGCGAACTCAGCGCCGCCGATCCTAATGCGGTGCGGGTCTTTCCCGACAATATCGAGCTGAGCGCGCGGCTCACCTTCGTCGCCACCAATCCGACGGCGGAGGTGAACAACATCTCGCCGGTGAACGGCAATCTGAGCTTCGTCGCACGCCATTCGCTGATCCGCCTGCCCGAGCCCGGCTACGCGCCGCGCCGCTTCGATCCGCGCGCCGGCGTGTTCGGCACGCAGGTGGTGGATTTCGCCCAGCCGCTGGGGCGCGAGATCGTCTATGAGCTCGCCAATCGCTTCCGCCTGGAGAAGCTCGATCCGGATGCGCCGCGCTCGCGAGTGCGGCGGCCGATCACCTTCTACATCGACACCGCCGCGCCGGAGCCGATCCGCACCGCGCTCTACGAAGGCACGGCCTGGTGGCGCGACGCGTTCGAGGCGGCGGGCTTCATCGATGCCTTCCGCGTCGAATATCTGCCCGAGGGCGCCGATCCGCTCGATATCCGCTACAATGTCGTCCACTGGGTCAATCGGGCGACGCGGGGCTGGTCCTACGGGCAGTGGATCGAGGATCCGCGCACCGGCGAGATCATCCGCGGTCAGGTGTTGCTCGGCTCGCTCCGGGTCAGGCAGGACATGCTGATCTTCGAAGGGCTGGTCGGCGCGGAGCGGACCGGGACGGGCGGGCCGAACGATCCGATCCAGGCCGCGCTCGCCCGCATCCGCCAGCTCGCCGCGCATGAGGTCGGCCACGCGCTCGGCATCGCCCACAATTTCGCCGGGAGCTATCACGGCCGCTATTCGGTGATGGACTATCCCGCGCCGCGCATCGGCCTGGTCGATGGCGCGCCGGACCTGTCGGACGCCTATGGCGTTGGCATCGGCCGCTGGGACAGCTTCGCGGTGGACTGGCTCTATGGCGCGCATACCGATGCCGAGGGCGACACGCGGATGACCGCCGCCTTGGCCGAAGGGCTGCGCTATGTCGGCGACAATGATGCGCGGACGGTCAGCGCCGCGCACCCGGTCGGCAGCCTGTGGGACGATTTCGCCGATCCGGTCGCGGAGCTGACGCGGATGATGCAGGTACGCCGCGCCGCCGTCTCGCGCTTCGGCCCGCGCGCGCTCTATCCGGGCGAGGCGGTGTCGAACCTGCGGCGCAAGTTCGTGCCGATCTGGCTGCTCCACCGTTATCAGGTGGAAGCGGCGGCCAAGCTCGTCGGCGGCGTCGATTTCGCCTATTCGCGGCGCGGCGACGGGCAGGAGGCGGCACAGGTCGTCGATCCCGCCGCCCAGGCCGCGGCGCTCGACGCGCTGCTCGCCACGCTGACGCCCGACGCGCTCACCGTGCCGGCGAGCCTGCTCCCCTATCTCTCCGCCGGCTGGTCGGGCACGCCGGACCGGCAGGAGACGATCGAGATTTTCCGCACCACCGGCGGCTCAATCTTCGACCCGCTGGTCGCTTCGGAAACCGCGGCCGCAGTGACGCTCGCCGGCCTGCTCGCGCCCGAGCGGCTGAACCGGCTGGAGCTGCAGCATCAGGCCGATGCGCGGCAGTTGACGCCGCAGGCGCTGATCGACCGGCTGCTCGTCCAAGTGCTCGACACGCGCGGACTGGATGCGGCGCAGGCGGTGGTGCAGCGGCGGGTGGCGACCACGACCATCCTCGAACTCGCCCGCGTCCAGCGCCATGCGGCTCTGTCCTCCACCGTCGCGCTGGCCTTGTCGGACCGGCTCGACCGGCTCGGCCGTCAGTTCGCCGCCGCGTCGGGCAGCGGCCTTCAGGCGGAGTGGAGCAGGGGCCTCGGCCGCCTGCTCGGCGACAGCGACGCGCTGACCGCCGCGCTCGCCGACCGCGCCCGCGCTCCGCAAATCCCGCCCGGCATGCCGATCGGCGGCGCGGACGAAGGCTGGCTGGGGGAGTGACTAAAGCCGGTAGTTGAAGCTGATGCTGATCCGGTCCTGCTTTGCCGTGCCGGGCACGACCTCATGGCGCAGCCAGCTCTCCCACAGGAAGACCGCGCCGGGGGAGGGCTCGGCATAGACGAAGCTGCGCATCTCCTCGGGCGCGTCGGCGCGGCGGGGAGGGGCGGCCATCAGCATCGGCAGGCGCGGGTCCTCCAGCTTCAGCGCCCCGGCGCCGGGCGGCACGGCGACATAAAGGGTGCCGGAAACCACGCTGTGCGGGTGGATATGGCCGCTATGGGTGCCGCCGGGTTTCAGGACATTGACCCACAGGCTGTCCAGCTTCAGCCGCCGCCCGCCCAGATCGAAGGCGCAATCCTTCGCGAAGGCCGCGACATGGCGGTTCAGCAGCTTCACCAGATCGGCGAAGCGCGGATCGCGCAGCGGCAGGTCGTTCAGCGAGGCATAGGACGTGTAGCCGCGATAGCTATGGTCCCGGCTCCAGCGCCGCCCGGCCTCGTCCTGCTCTGCGAGATCGCGGCAGGCGTCCTCCAGTTCGGCGAGCAAGGCGGGGTCGCCCAAAACGCCCTCATAGAAACGGGTGGCGAAGAGCGCGCGCCCAGCCACGCTCAGTCTTCGTCCTGCAATCGCAGCGCCACGTCGCTCATGAAGCGGGCGTCGTCCCCTGCGGCAAGCCAGCGCGCTTCGGCGGCGATGGCGGCGAGGAGGTCGCTGAGCGGCTCCGTTTCCACCTTGGCGTAATTGCCGAGGACGTGGCCGGTAACGCGGCTCTTGTGGCCGGGATGGCCGATGCCGATGCGCACGCGGCGGAAATCGTTGCCGATATGGGCGTCGAGCGAGCGCAGGCCGTTATGGCCGGCCGTGCCGCCGCCCGTCTTCACCTTCACCTTGAACGGCGCGAGATCGAGCTCGTCGTGGAAGGCGGTGACGTCGCCGACATCCTTCTTGAAGAAGTCCATCGCGGCGCGCGCCGCCTGGCCGCTGTCGTTCATGTAGGTGGCGGGTTTCAGGAGCAGGATGCGCTGCCCGTCGATCCGGCCCTGCCGGGTCCAGCCGTGAAAAGCCTTCTTCGTCGGCTCGAAATCGTGGATTTCGGCGATGGCGTCGAGCGCCATGAAGCCGACATTGTGCCGGTGCATCGCATATTGCGCGCCGGGATTGCCGAGGCCGACCCAGATCTGCACGGGAACGAAATCCCCCCAATCCTCAACTTCGGGCGCCGAGGCGGGCTGGCCCGGCACCTCGACGGTCCGGAGACCGAAGAGGGAACCGAACCAGGAAATTCGCGACAATTACTCGCCGCCCTCGGACGTTTCGGCCGAAGCCTCTTCCTCGCCCACGGTCGGCACTTCGTCCGCCGCCGGAGCTTCGCCGGCTTCCGCCGCCTCGTCGGACTTGAGGCCGGACGGGGCGACGATCGTGGCGATGGTGAAATCGCGGTCGGTGATCGCGCTGGTCGTGCCCTTGGGAAGGGTGACGGCGCTGATATGAATCGAATCGCCGATATCGGTGCCGGCCAGGTCGATCACGACCTCTTCCGGAATCTCGGCCGCATCGCAGACCAGCTCCAGATCGTGGCGGACCGTGTTGAGCACGCCGCCGCGCTTGATGCCCTTGGACAGCTCGTCGTTGATGAAGCGGATCGGCACCGCGACGGTGACGGTCGCATGCTCGGAAATGCGCAGGAAATCGACATGCATCGGCCGGTCGGTGACCGGGTGGAACTGGACGTCCTTCGGCAGGGTGCGCACCGGCTTCTTGCCGCCGGCATCGATCATCACCACCGAATTCATGAAGTGGCCGCCATGCAGCATCTTCACCAGGCCCTTCTCCTCGATATGGATCGAGAGGGGCGCTTCATTGTTGCCGTAAACGACGGCGGGAACGCGGCCTTCGCGACGCAGGACACGGGAGGCTCCCTTGCCAGCCCGTTCGCGCGTCTCGGCCGACAGCGTAAGCTGCTCGCTCATTGCATGTCTCCAAAATGCGGATTCAAGAAACCCCGCTCACGCCTCCAGGGATGACCATGAACGGGAAGGCGCGGCCTGTAGCGGAGGAGAGAGAAAGAGGCAAGTCAAACCGGCGCTCCCTCGTCGCGGGCAGCCAGCGAAGAAAAGGGCGACCGACAAAGGTGCCGGCCGCCCTGCGAGCGACACAACGGAAGCTTATTGGCCAGGACGCGCCACCCGCTCGCTGGCGATGCCGCGTGCGGCGAGCATCGTCTGGACGCTGTCGTCGCCCGCCAGATGGCCGGCGCCGACGGCGAGGAAGACGGTGCCGGGACGTTCAAGCCGCTCGACGATCCAGTTCGTCCAGTTGGCGTTGCGCCGGGTGAAGAGGAGGTCGTGGACGGTGGGATCGTCGGCGCTCATCTGGTTGATCATCTCGACCAGCCGATCGACGTCGCCGGCCGACCAGGCGGCGAGCATCGGCGCGAGCATCGCCGGCAGTTCGTCGATATTGTCGAGCGCCTGCTGCAGCATGGCGAGTTGCTGTTCGGGGGTAAGGCTGTCGAACAGCGACATCTGGAATTCCATCGTCTCCAGCGCCCCGATCGGTATGTTCCGTTCGCGCGCGGCGGCGCTGAGCAGCCTTTCGGCGCCCTGCTCGGCATCGATGCCGAGCTGCTGCGCGGCCGCCGTCGCAAGCGTCATCGCCACGAACCAGGGCTTGAACCGCTCGAACGCCGCCGGCGGTGCGCCGAGCGGGGCAAGGGCGCGGGCCAAAGCCGCATTCTGCGCGTCCGTCAGCCGCTCGGACAAAGGCGCGCCCTCCATCGACAGTGCGTGGCGCAGGACCACCTGCTGCACCTCGGCCGGATTGTCCGGGATGATCGCCTCGATCACCAGCTCGTCCGAAGCATCGAAGGCGGTGCGGATCTCGTCGTTGAACCAGGGGCGCCCGTCCAGCAGGTGGAAGGTGCCGAACAGGTAGATGGTCGTATCGGCGTCGCGGATCACCCACAAAGCCGGATTGGCGTCGGGAAGCGCGTCCGCGGCGGGGGCCGGCGCGGGCTGCGCCTGGGCCAGAGCGGGCAGCGGGCTGAAGGCGACCAGGCCGGCGGTCAGGGTGGCAAGCAAGCGACGGATCACAACAATCTCCTGTTACATGAAGCGATTAAAGGGAGTGGTGTTCAGCGATATTTGGCGACAAGCCAGCCCACGCCGGCGACGACAATGGTCAGTCCGTAAAGCAGTATGCCGTCCGGTGCGGGAGCCATGCCGCCGCGCCACAGCAGCCACCAGGCCGGCGCGGCGATCCAGAAGGCATAGAGGGCAAGCAAAGCGGCGGTGCGATAGGCATCCGCTTCCTGCTCGTCAGCGACCCGGGTGTGCCAGTAGTAGCAAAGGACGGGCAGCGGTACGGCGATGAACAGGGCCAGGGGGAGGGCGATGCCGACGGGCAGCGGCGCGTTGGAGAACATGCCTTCCGGCGTCGGCCCGGCGATGGCGAGCACCAGGCCGATGCCCATGCCGATGCCGACGCAGACGAACATCATGATGCGGCCGCGGCGTTCCCGCGTGGTCGGCGTTCCCGCCGCCCGGTTCAAGGATCGGGTGGTGCGTACTGCGCCCCAGAGCGCAAGCGCGACCAAAGCGGCCGTGCCTGCCAGGATCGCGATCGTCCGGACATCGAAGCTGCCGCCGCGCTCGATCATCGCCATGAAGATGCCGACCATCACGCCGGCGCCGAAAATGGCGAGCAGGGCGGTCAGGCCGATCAAGAGGACGCGGCCGATCTGGCCGCCAATGCGGGGCGCGTCGTCATCCATTGCCAGGGTCTCCGTGACCGTCATCGAAAATCTCCTCGATCGCCAAGTCGAAAAGCCGGCCGATCTTGAACGCGAGCGGGAGAGAGGGATCGTATTTGCCCGTCTCGATCGCGTTTACCGCCTGGCGCGAGACGTCGAGCCGCTCGGCGAGCTCCGCCTGGCTCCAGTTCCTCTCGGCGCGCAAGACTTTCAGCCGGTTCTTCATCTCGCCTGGATCGTTGTCATCTATGCCTGACGATATGTCAGGTAAACATGACTAAGCGATTCGTAGGTCGATGTCAACAACACATTACATTTTGCAATGGAAGGATGACTTCAGTCGATGCGCGTGACGGCGAAACCGCGCGCTTCCAGCATGGCCTGAACCGAATGCTCGCCGGCCAGGTGTCCGGCCCCGACCGCGAACAGCACAGTGCCGGGCCGATCCAGCCGGGCGATCAGCCAATCGGTCCAGGCGGCGTTGCGGCGGGTGAGCAGCGCGTCGTAGAGATCGGGCCGCATCGTCAGCATTTCCTCGGCGATCGAATCGACGTCGCCGCTGACCCAGCCGCTCTCGTTGGGATCGAACGCCGCGCCTTCGCCGCTGGCATGGGCATCGACCATTTCCTCCAGCATCTCGCGCTGGGCGGTGAAGGACATGGAGCCGAAAAAGCCCATCTGCTCGCCGACAGATTCGACACCGGAAATCGGCTTGCCGCTTTCGCGAAAGGCGGCGGTCAGCACGTCCTCCGCACCCGACATGCGGGTCATCGCCTCCTCGATATCGTCGCCATATTCGGGCGCATTGAGGAGTTGGGCGACCGAGAGCGTCATCGTCGCGGCCCAGGTCTGCATCTGATCGAGCATCACCGGCTGCAGGCCGCTGTCGGCGACCATAGCGCGGAGCGCCGCGCGGCGGCTGGGCGACACCCGCCATTCCAGCGGCGCGGTCTTGCCCAGCATCATCGTTTGCAGCGCGGCGGGATCGGGCTGCTCCATCTCGTCGGCGGCGATCTCCAACACCAGCTCGTCGGCTTCCCCGATCACCCTGTCCAGCGCGGCGGAGCGCCATTGCAGCTCCGGCGGCAGGATATGGACGGTACCGAACAGGTAGATTTTCGTGTCGCCCCGGCTCAAGAGCCAGATGGCGGGGCGCGGCGCCGGAACGGCGGCCTGCGTCGATACCGCCGATCCGGGCTGCGCGGGCGTCTCCTGCGCCAGCGCCGGCGCGGCCTGGAAGCACCAGGCAAGAATCAGCGCAAACGCTCCCGTCAGCCGCGCCCAGATCGAATCGATACGCATAACCCGCTCCGCCTTCCTTGACCCTTGCTTACCCATGCGCCAAAGCGGCGCCACCTTATTGTTGCACCCGCGAAGGCGAGAGACCGGGCTCCATGGCACTGTCCTTCCAGCAGCTCATCCTGACGCTCCACAATTACTGGAGCGATCGCGGCTGCGTGATCCTCCAGCCCTATGACATGGAGATGGGGGCGGGGACTTTCCACCCGGCGACCACCTTGCGCGCGCTCGGCCCCGATCCGTGGAACGCCGCCTTCGTCCAGCCCTGCCGCCGCCCGACCGACGGCCGCTATGGCGAGAATCCGAACCGGCTCCAGCATTATTACCAATATCAGGTGATCCTGAAGCCAAGCCCGCCCGACCTGCAAGAGCTGTATCTGGGCAGCCTCGCCGCGATCGGCATCGATTTCACCAAGCACGACATCCGCTTCGTCGAGGACGATTGGGAAAGCCCGACGCTCGGCGCCTGGGGGCTCGGCTGGGAAGTCTGGTGCGACGGCATGGAGGTGACTCAGTTCACCTATTTCCAGCAGATGGGCGGCTTCGATTGCAAGCCGGTGGCGGGCGAGCTGACCTACGGGCTCGAGCGGCTCGCCATGTACATCCAGGACGTGGACAGCGTTTACGATCTCGCCTTCAACGACGCGGGCGTCACATACGGCGACGTGTTCCACGAGAATGAGGTGCAGATGAGCACCTGGAATTTCGAGGTGGCAGACACCGAGCGGCTGTTCGACGCCTTTAAGAAGGCAACGGCCGAGTGCGAGCTGTGCCTGGAGCGCAAGCTGCCCATCCCCGCCTATGAGCAGGCGATCAAGGCGAGCCACGTCTTCAACCTGCTGAACGCCCGCGGCGTCATCTCGGTCGCCGAGCGGCAGGCCTATATCGGCCGGGTGCGCGATCTGGCGAAGGGCAGCTGCCAGGCCTGGATGGACCATAATGGGTGGGCTGCGTGAGCGATTTCCTGCTCGAGCTCCTCTCCGAGGAAATTCCCGCGCGGATGCAGGACAAGGCGCGTGCCGATCTGGCGCGGCTGTTCGCGGCGGAGTTGGAAAAGGCCGGGCTGAAGGCGGGCGAGATCGTGACTTATGCGACGCCGCGCCGCCTCGCCCTGATCGCGCGCGATCTGCCGGCTGAGACCGAGGCGGTATCGGAGGAGCTGAAGGGCCCGCGCGCCGGCGCCCCGCCGCAGGCGCTGGAGGGCTTCCTGCGCAAAACCGGCCTCGCCCAGGAGCAACTGGTCGAGCGCGACGGCGTGCTGTTCGCTCTGATCGAGAAGCCCGGCCGCGCCACCGCCGCCGTCCTCGCGGAGGCGATCCCAGCCATCGTCCGCGCCTTTCCCTGGCCCAAATCGATGCGCTGGGGCGAGGCGTCGCTCTCCACCGAAAGCCTGCGCTGGGTGCGGCCCTTGCAGGGGATTGTCGCAATCTTCGGCGATAAGATCGTCGAACTGGAGATCGCCGGCATCCGCGCCGGCGCCGCCACTTTGGGCCACCGCTTCCACCATCCCGGCCCGATCACGATCGGCGGCGCGCACGATTATGTCGAGAAGCTGCGCGCCTGCCACGTGATCGTCGATCAGGACGAGCGCCGCGCGGTCATCGCCACCGGCGCGGCCAAGGCCGCCGCCGACGCCGGCCTAGCCTTGGTCGAGGATGACGGCCTGATCGCCGAAAATGCCGGGCTCACCGAATGGCCGGTGCCTTTGCTCGGCGCCTTCGATCCCGCCTTCCTCGACGTACCGCGCGAAGTGATCCAGCTCACCTTGCGCACCAACCAGAAATATTTCGTGCTGACCGGAAAGGACGGCGAACTCGCCCCCAATTTCCTGTGCGTCGCCAATATCGACGCGGCGGACGGCGGCGCGAAGATCGTCGAGGGCAACCGCAAGGTCCTCGCGGCCCGCCTCGCCGACGCCCGCTTCTTCTGGGAGCAGGACGTCAAGGTGCCGCTCGATCAGCAGGCGGAGAAGCTCGGCCAGATCGTGTTCCACGAAAAGCTCGGCACCGTCGCCGACAAGGTCGAGCGCGTCGCGAAGCTGGCGCGCTGGCTGGTCGAGGAGGGGATTGTCGCGGACAGTTCCCCGGCGAAGGCCGGGGCCCAGGGTCCGGCGCAGCTGGACCCCGGCCTTCGCCGGGGAACGGAGGGGCTCGCCGCCCTCGCCGAACGCGCCGCGCGGCTGGCCAAGGCCGATCTCGTCACCGGCCTGGTCGGCGAATTCCCGGAATTGCAGGGCGTGATCGGCGGCCACCTCGCCCGCGCCCAGGGCTTGGAGCCGGAAATCGCCGACGCGATCCGCGACCATTACAAGCCGGTGGGACAGGGCGACGAGGTGCCCACCGCGCCGGTCACGGTGGCGGTGAGTCTGGCGGACAAGCTGGACAGTCTAATCGGCTTTTTCTTGGTGGATGAACGGCCGACGGGCTCGCGCGATCCTTTCGCATTGCGCCGATCAGCGCTTGGTATCATCGAATTGCTGACTCGCAACAGCGTCCGGCTTGGATTGTGGGAATGGATCAGCCGTGGCCTAACCTGCTTCAATTCCCAGAAGGCCTCGCCCGATCTATCGGATGAAGCTTATGAAGCGCACGCCAGCGCGTCGAAGGCTGTCTTCCAAACGCTTCCTGACTTCTTCGCCGACCGCCTCAAGGTCCAGCAGCGCGAGGCCGGGGTCCGGCACGATCTGATCGATGCGGTGTTCGCGCTCGGCGGGGAGGACGATCTCGTCCGGCTGCTCGCGCGGGTGAAGGCGTTGCAATCCTTCGTCGAGACGCCCGAGGGCGCCGATCTCCTCGCCGGCTACAAGCGCGCGGCGAATATCCTGAAGAAGGAGGGGTGGCCGCCAACTCCCTCTCCCCTGGGGGGAGAGGGTCGGGGTGAGGGGCCTCGGCCTCCGAGTGAAGCCGCCGGCGCCGAACACCCTCACCCTACCCTCTCCCTCAAGGGAGAGGGGAAGACGGAACTTTCCTACACGCCCGAAAATGCGGAAGCTGCCTTGATCGCCGCGCTCGATTCGGCCGGGCCGCGCGCCGAGGCGGCGGTGGCGGCGGAGGATTTCGAGGGGGCGATGGCGGCGCTGGCTTCGCTGCGCGCGCCCGTGGATGCGTTTTTCGACAAGGTGACCGTCAATGATCCCGATCCCGACAAGCGCGCCGCGCGCCTCGATCTGCTCGCCCGGATGCGCGACGCGGTGCATCGCGTCGCCGATTTCTCTCGGATCGAGGGTTGAGTCCGTTTGGGAAAGAGGGGCCGCCCCCCGACGTAGCGTCAGGTTAGTCAACTTCCGGAGGGCCACGGGCCGATGAGCCAATATGTCTATCGCTTCGGCGGCGGCGTCTCCGACGGCAAGGCGGGCGACAAGGCTTTGCTCGGCGGCAAGGGCGCCAATCTCAATGAAATGGCCTCGATCGGCCTGCCCGTCCCGCCCGGCTTCACCGTCTCGACCGAGATGTGCGACCGTTATTATGCGGAAGGCGAGCGCATCCCGGACGATGTCCGCGCCGAGATCGCCGCCGGCATCGCCCATATCGAGCAGGTGACGGGCAAGAGGTTCGGCGATCCCGCCGATCCGCTGCTCGTCTCGGTCCGCTCCGGCGCGCGCGTGTCGATGCCGGGCATGATGGACACCGTCCTCAATCTCGGCCTAAACGACGAGACGGTGGCGGGCCTCGCCGCCGCGTCCGGCGATCCGCGCTTCGCCTGGGACAGCTATCGCCGCTTCGTCCACATGTACGCCAATGTCGTGATGGGCGTGCCGCACGACATGTTCGAGGAGGCGCTGGAGATCGCCAAGGAGGACAAGGGCGTCCATCTCGACACCGATCTGGGCGCCGCCGACTGGGAGAAGCTGGTCGCGCGCTACAAGGAGATCGTCGACGAGGAGCTGGGCCGGCCCTTCCCGAGCGATCCGAGCGAGCAGCTCTGGGGCGCGGTCGGCGCGGTGTTCGGCTCCTGGCAGGCCGAGCGGGCGAAGGTCTATCGCCGGCTGCACGACATTCCGAACGGCTGGGGCACGGCGGTCAACGTCCAGGCGATGGTGTTCGGCAATATGGGCGAGACCAGCGCCACCGGCGTCGCCTTCACCCGCGATCCTTCCACGGGCGAGCGGGCCTATTATGGCGAATATCTGATCAACGCACAGGGCGAGGATGTCGTCGCCGGTATCCGCACGCCGCAATATCTGACCCTGGCGGCGCGCGAGAAGGCCGGGGCGAAGGCGCCGTCGATGGAAGAGACGATGCCGGAAGTCTATGGCCAGCTCGCCGAGGTGTTCGACCGGCTCGAGCGCCATTATCGCGAGATGCAGGACATCGAGTTCACCGTCGAGCGCGGCAAGCTGTGGATGCTGCAGACCCGCTCCGGCAAGCGCACCGCCAAGGCGGCGCTGAAGATCGCGGTCGAGATGGCGGGCGAGGGGCTGGTGTCCGAGGAGGAAGCGGTGCTGCGCGTCGATCCGGCCGCGCTCGATCAGCTGCTACACCCGACGCTCGATCCCGACGCCCCGCGCGAGGTGATCGCCAAGGGCCTGCCCGCCTCGCCGGGCGCCGCCTGCGGCAAGGCGGTGTTCGACGCCGACACGGCCGAGAAATGGGCGGAGGCCGGCGAGAAAGTGATCCTGGTCCGCGTCGAAACCTCGCCCGAGGATATTCACGGCATGCACGCGGCGCAGGGCATCCTCACCGCGCGCGGCGGCATGACCAGCCACGCCGCCGTCGTCGCGCGCGGCATGGGGCGCCCCTGCGTCTCCGGCGCCGGCGGCATCGCGATCGATTACAAGGCGAAGCTGATGCGCGTCGGCGCCGGAAGTTCTGGGCGCGAGGTGAAGGAGGGCGATATCGTCACCCTCGACGGCAGCACCGGCGAGGTGATGCTGGGCGAGGTGCCGACCGTGCAGCCCGAGCTCAGCGGCGATTTCGGCACGCTGATGGCCTGGGCCGATGCGAAGCGCCGGCTGCGTGTGAGGACCAATGCCGAGACTCCCGCCGATTGCCGCGCCGCGCGCGAATTCGGCGCGGAGGGGATCGGCCTGTGCCGCACCGAACATATGTTCTTCGACACCGAGCGGATCGCCAATGTCCGCCAGATGATCCTGGCCGACAGCGAGGCCGGCCGCCGTGCCGCGCTCGACAAGCTGCTCCCCGCCCAGCGCGGCGATTTCGCGGAGATTTTCCGGATCATGGCGGGCCTGCCCGTCACCATCCGCCTGCTCGATCCGCCGCTCCACGAATTCCTGCCGCATCATGAGGAGGAATTCGCCGAAGTCGCGCGCGCCTCCGGTCTCGATATCGAGACGCTGCGCCGCCGGGCAAGCGAGCTGGCCGAGAGCAATCCGATGCTCGGCCATCGCGGCTGCCGGCTCGGCATCACCTATCCGGAAATCTACGAGATGCAGGCCCGCGCCATCTTCGCGGCCGCGGTCGCGGTCGCGCAGGAGACGGGCGAGGCGCCGATCCCGGAAGTGATGGTGCCGCTCGTCGCGACCAAAGCGGAGCTGGCGATCATCAAGGCGCTGATCGACAGGACGGCCGAGGCCGTGTTCGCCGAGACCGGCACGCGGCTGGACTATCTGGTCGGCACGATGATCGAATTGCCCCGCGCCGCGCTCCGGGCGGGCGAGATCGCCGAGGAGGCGGAGTTCTTCAGCTTCGGCACCAACGATCTCACCCAGACCGCGCTCGGGGTCAGCCGCGACGATGCCGGGCGGTTCCTCACCGTCTATGTCGACAAGGGCATCTTCGCGCGCGATCCGTTCGTCAGCATCGACGTGGAGGGCGTGGGCGAGCTGATCGCCATCGCCGCCGAGCGGGGCAGGGCCGTCCGCCCGGGCCTCAAGCTCGGCATTTGCGGCGAGCATGGCGGCGATCCCGCCAGCATCGCCTTCTGCGAAGGCGTGGGCCTCGATTACGTTTCCGCCTCGCCCTACCGCGTGCCGATCGCCCGCCTCGCGGCGGCGCAGGCTGCGCTCAGGAAGGCGGGCAGCTAAGCCGTCATTGCGAGGAGCGCAGCGACGCGGCAATCCAGCTTGGATTGCTTCGCTGCGCTCGCAATGACGGAAAGGTTAAAGGGCTGGCGGTTCCTCGTCCTCCCGTCGCCGGGCCTCGTCCTTGGCGGCGGCGTGACGGAGCGAGTCCATCTCGGCGGCGTCCTTGCGCAGTTGCGCATTCTCGGCCTCGACCTCCTCGCGCCGCGCCACCTCCTCGCGGTAGCGCCGCTTCCATTTGGGGCTGGCGAGGAAGGCCATGCCGAGGAACAGGCCGAGCAGAAAGACGAGCAGCAGCACGAACCACTGGTCGGGCGTGAAGAAGGTCATCGCGGGTCACTCCGTCGATCGTTACGCACGATCAACGGCGCGGACGGCGCGAGGTTCCTAGCCCGACAGCAGCGCGTCGTTGATCGAGCAGGCGGCCGGGCCGAGGATGACGATGAACAGCACCGGCAGGATGAACAGGATCAGCGGCACCGTCATGATCGCCGGCAGGCGCGCGGCCTTCTCCTCCGCGCGCATCATGCGCTCGTTGCGGAACTCCGCCGAAAGGACGCGCAGCGCGCTGGCCAGCGGCGTGCCGTATTTCTCGGTCTGAATCATGGTCGTGACCACGCCCCGGATCGAATCGAGATCGATGCGCGCCGCGAGATTCTCGAAGGCGAGCCGGCGCTCGGTAAGGAAGCCCAGCTCGATCGAGGTCAGCGCGAACTCGTCGCCCAGCTCGGGATAGGCCTTGCCCAGCTCGCGCGCGACGCGCCCGAACGAGGCATCGACGGTGAGGCCGGCTTCCGCGCAGATGACGAGCAGGTCGAGCGCGTCGGGCAGGCCCTTGCGGATCGCATGGGTGCGCTTGTCGACCTTGTTCTTGATGTAGAGATCGGGCGCCTTGTAGGCGAGCAGCAGCGTGCCGGCGACCAGCCCGTATTTTTTCAGCGGGCCCCATTCCGGGAACCAGTCGAGCACGTAGACGCCGACGATGACCACGGCGCCGAACACGATCGGCAGCACCAGGCGGCCGAAGATCACGACGAAGGCGAGATCCTTGGAGCGGATGCCGGCCTGCATCAACTGGCGCTGTGCCTTCAGCACCTGCTCTTCCTGGAGAACCTGCAGCGAGGACAGGAAGCTGCGGACCTTGTCCGCCGCCTCGTTGCGGTTGGTGATGTTCTTGCGCCGCTTCGAGGTCGAGGCGACGATGCCGGCCTTGAGCTGTTCGCGGCGGTCGTTGAGCGCACGCACGCGCTTCGCCATCGGATCGCGCACCGTGGTGGCGGTATAGAGCGCGACGAGGACGAAGAAGGTCGCCACGGCGGCGAGCCCGCTCGCCACCATCGTGACGTCGATTCCCATGATCGTCGGGCCGGTCGCAGGTGTCATGATGGTCGTCCGCCCCTCAAATCTCGAAGTTGATCATCTTGGCCATGATGAAGGCGCCGATGCCCATCCACACCATGCCTCCCGCGCCGGCGATCATCAGCCGGGGGTCGACGAAGAAGCTCTGCATGTAGCTGCCGTTGATGAACCAGATCAGCCCGAACACGATGAACGGCAGCGCGCCGATGATGTAGGCCGACGCCTTGGATTCCGACGACATGGCGCGGATCTTGAGCTTCATCGCGGCGCGCTTGCGCAGCACGTCGGCGAGGTTCGACAGCGTTTCGGCCAGGTTGCCGCCGGTCTCGCGCTGAATCTGCAGCGAGATGACGAAGAACTGGAATTCCGGGGTGCCGAGCCGGTCCGCGGTATCCTGCAGCGAGGCTTCCATCGTCCGCCCGATCTTCATCTTGTCGGCAACGGTGCGAAACTCGATCCCGACCGGATCGGGCAATTCGTTGGCGACCACGCCGATCGTCTCGGAAATGGGCAGACCCGAGCGCAGGCCGCGCACCATCAGCTCTATCGCGTCCGGGAAATTCGAGGTGAACTTCGCGACGCGCCGCTTGATCAGGAAGCCGACAACCATGTGCGGCAGGCCGATGCCGAGAAGCAGTGCGATCGGCAGCGACAGAATGAACGGAAAGCCGCGCAGGACGAGAAACAGCAGCACGGCCATGGCAAGGCCGGCCGACGCCATCATATATTGGGCGAGTGTCCACGACCGCCCGGTTTGCTCCAACCTGAGCCGCAGCAGGGCGGGATTCGGGATGAAGCGCTGGGCGAAGCTTTCGACCTTGTTCTGGCGTGCCGCGAAGATGCGCTTCATTTGCGCCTGGGCGGCGATTTCGGACGATTTGGAATGCCGCTCTCGCACGCCTTCGAGCCGCTTGGCCTGGGCGCGCGCCACCGACGGGCCGGAAAAAGCCGCGACCACGAGAAGCAGCGTCACCACCGCGCCGCCGAGCAGGATCAGCATCGAGAAACTGGGCATCATGCCTCCTCGTGCGCAGGGCCGTTCGCCGCCGTCAGGCGGCCTCGGCGTCCCGCGGCTTCTTCGCCATCAGCGCCTTGAAGTTGCCAAGCTTGTTCAGCAGCGAGCCGCCGGTCGTGCCGCTGTCCGCCTCCTCGCTCCCCGCCTGTGCGAGCGTGAGATTGAGAATCTGGTTGAGCGGCTGCGACAGCTTCGACGCATTGGTCGCCTTGGCGAGCGGCTGGCCGAGCTTGGCGGCCTGCATCGCCGCCTTCGGATCGAAGGGGATAACCACGTCCACCTTGCGCTCGATCGAATGCTCGAAATCCTTGCGGGACACTTCCTGGCCCGACGGCAGCGCCTTGTTGGCGACGACAATCACCTTCGCCTGCGGCGCGTTCGTTTTCAGCCAGGACAGGATGCGGATCGCATCTCGCGTGGCCGCGAGCGTGAACTCGACCACCAGCACCACCGCCTGCACATCGTTGAACAGGTGCGGGAACTGGACCAGCATCGCGCGCGGCAGGTCGATCACCGTGCCTTCGAAGGCATGGCGGATCTCTTCCTCGAGCTGGAAGAAGGCGGACCCGTCGCTCAGCATCGACTGATTGATCGGCGCCTCCGCGGAGAGCACGCAGAGCTTGTCGTTGGCGCGCACCATCGCGCGTTCGATGAACAGCCCGTCGATGCGGCTCGGATTCTCGATCGCGTCGGTCAGGCCGCGGCCGGGCTCCAGATCGAGGCCGAGCGCGCCGGTGCCGAAATGCAGGTCGAGATCGAGCAGCGCGGTCGAGCGACCGGCCTTGTCACCCATCAGCCATGCCAGCGAGGACGCGATCGTGGAAGCGCCGACGCCGCCGCGCGTGCCGACAACGGCGGCCATCACGTTCGGCTTTTCGCTCGCCGCCTCGTTGAGCCGCGGCCCGGAGATGGTGAGCTGGGCATTGGCGAAGGCATCGCGGAGCTGATCGGCTGAAAAGGGCTTCAGCAGATAGTCCTGGATGCCGCTGGCGACCAAATCGCGATAGAGGCGCACGTCGTTCACCTGGCCGGCGGCGATGACCACCGTGCCCGGCTCGCACACCTCGGCAAGCGCGTTGATGTCGGCAAGCGGATCGCCGCTTTCCGACAGGTCCACGAACAGGATGCTCGGGCTGGCCGACACCGACAGGGTCTGCACGGCGTTGCGCAGCCCGCCCTTGTTGACCTTCTCCGGCGACCAGCCATGCTCGACGGCGACCGGCCGGATCAGATCGGCGGTGGCCTCGTCACAGACGAAGGCGGTGAAGGGATCGCGAAGCGATGCCGCGCGAGAAGCGTTGAAGGGCGCGTTCATTTACTGGCTCCCACCCTGCGTTGTGGAGGTTTGCTGAAGACCTTGCGTGCCGGTCGGCTGGCCTTCGCGATAGACGCGGATGGCGCGTGACGCGGTCCGGCCGGTGCCGTTGGCCGAGGCATCGCGCCCGACAACCAGATCGTCGGGATTGGCGATCATCGCGGCGAGGTTGGAATTGGTCGCGCAGCCGAAATTGCTCGACGTGCCTTGCGGAGCGAGCGCGCCATTGTCTTCGGCGTCCCAATTCGGGCAGCCGGGCACGCTCGCCGTCGAGCGGCTGGCGACGACCCGAACCGATCCGGCCGGAACCGCGCCCGCGGTGATCGGGGCGCCGTCCGCGAGCAGCAGGCCGTAGCGCGCCGCAACCCGCGCCACATCGGCACGGGCATTTGGCGTGGCATAGCCGGTGCCCTCGTCGATCGCGACCGCGTCGCCATAACGCAGGCCGATCGAGCGGAACCAGCCGTCCAGTCGGTCGAGCTCGGCGGCGGGCACGCCGTTGCCGGCAGTCGCCACGTCGAACACGAAATCGGTGCGCTGCACGACCGGCTGATGGACCGAATAGATGGTCGGATTGTGCGTCGCCGAAAGAGGCCCGGTGGTCGGCGCGCAGGCGCTGGCACCCAGCCCGAGCAAGGCGGCGGCGAAGGTCGTGGTGCGAGACATGATCGTTACGTCCTTTCGAGCGCGGGCGGTCATCAGAAGTCGAAGCCGGGTTGGGCCGCGGGGGCAGAAGCCGTCGCGACCTGCTGGGCCGGCTGGGCCGGAGCGGCATTGCCGGTCACGACACCGTCCACGCCAGGCGTCACGGTGCGCGGCTGGCCGGCCCGGGGCTCGGGCCGTTGCTCGCCGGTGCGGCCGTCATGCTCCTGGCCGAGCAGGAGACGCTGGGGATCGTTGGCCGAGCGGAAGCCGTCGGTCGGCAGCGCGATCTGATTGGCCGAAACCGGCCGGACCAGATAGGGCGTGACGACGATGACCAGCTCGGTTTCCGCGCGCCGGAAACGGTTCGAACGGAACAGCGCGCCGAGGATCGGCAGGTTGCCAAGCCCGGGCGCACGATCGACCGTGTTGGAGTTCACGTTGCGCAGCAGGCCGCCGATGATCAGGCTCTGTCCCGAACCCAGCTCCACGGTGGTTTCGGTACGGCGCGTGGTAAGCGCCGGCACTTCGAAGCCGTTGAAGCGAATGGCGCCTTCGGCCGTCAGCTCCGACACTTCCGGGCGGACACGCATCGAGATGCGGCCGTCTTCCAGCACGGTCGGGGTGAAAGCCAGGCCGACGCCATATTGCTTATACTCGATCGTTACCGAGCCCAGCGATTGCGAGATCGGGATCGGGAATTCGCCGCCGGCAAGGAAACTCGCCGTCTCGCCCGACAGCGCGGTGAGCGTCGGCTGGGCGAGCGTGGTGGCGTGGCCGTTATTCTCGGCCAGATCGATCGCCGAAATGAGGTCGAGCCCGAACAGGCGCCCGGCGAGGCCAAGGGTGGTGCCCGGGTTGATGGACGTGATGACGCTGGTGCCCGGGGCACCCTCAGTCACGCCTACGCCGAGCGGTCCGCCCGGGGTGAATTGCGGGCCGGTCGCGCGGCCCTGGCCGATCCCGAACTGGAAGCCGTTGGTCGTATCGCCCGACGCCAGGTTGACCCCGACATTGCGCGCGAAGGAGCGGCTCACCTCGGCAATGCGAACCTGCAGCATCACCTGCTGCGGCGTCGCGGTGCGCAGCCGGCTCACGACCTGGGTCGATTCGCCGACGAAGGTCTGGACGAGACGTTCGGCCTCCGCCGCGTCGTCGGGTTGGGCGACGGTGCCGGTCAGCAATACCATGCCCGACAGGGTCGTGGCCTGGATATCCGCGTCGGGCATGGCGAGCTGCAGCAGCTCGTCCACCGAACCGAGATTCTGGCCGACCCGGACATTCGCCGAATAGACCACCCGGCCGGCGCGATCGGTCGCATAGACCGTGGTGTTGCCCGCCGCTTTGCCGAAAATGTAGATCTGGCTTGGCGAGCGCACCTGCACGTCGGCGATCGCATCGTTGGCCACGAACAGGTCGGTCATCGTGCCGTTGAGGCGGACGAGCCGGCCCGCGCCGACGGACAAGGTCACGTCGTTGGCGGGTGCGACGGCACCGGCAGGCTGTGCCTGGGCCGGCAGGGGCGCGGCGGCCGCGAGGCCTGCCGCCAGCGCGGCGGCCAGCGCCATGCCGAGCCGGTTGCGCTTGATCGCGTTGATCGTCGTCATCTTATCGTGCTCCCACCGGAACGAGCGTCACATTGTTGCCGCGCGCGACCCGGACCACAGGGCCGGTGGCGCGCGGGTCGACGCCCGTGGACGAAGGGGTTCCTGAAGCCGCCGCGCCGCTATTGTCTTCGCGCGAACGGCCGGGGACGCTGCCGCGCTGGAAGCGCGACACGTCGGAACCCACGGTATAGGTCGGATTGGTGTCGATCGGCCGGTTGGCAATCGCGAGCAGCATGCGCCGCTCGGCGCGCGGATCGTCGCTTTCCGGCACCTGGACTTCGCCGGATGCGATCGCGCGCTCCAGCTCGGCGGTGTTGTCAGCGAGGCTGCGCAGCGACAGCGAAAGCTGGCCGATCGTCTGTGCAACGGCGATCTTCTCGGCGATGCGCGGCGTGGCCTCGAAAGTGACCGTCGAGGTGTTCTGCGCCACCTGATTGCCCTCTTCGTCTTGCGAATTGATGCGCTGATCGACGGCGAGGACGCGGATGTTGCGGATGATCGTCTCCGACACGCGCAGCGGCGGTCCGTCGCCACCGCCCGAAACCTCCTGAGCGAGGACCAGGTCGACCCGGTCGCCAGGGAAGACGAAGCCGGCGACGCCGCTGGTCGAAGACACGCCGACGGTGACGGCGCGCATGCCCGGCCCAAGTGCCGCGGCAAGGAAGCCGCGCTCGCCCGGGCGGACCAGCGAACCCTGGGTCACGGGCTGGCCGGCGCTGATCTCGGTGCGTACGACCGTACCCATCAGCGTCGAAGGATCGGTTTCACCTTCCGCGCCGCGAATGAAATAGGCGTCCTGCACGAGGCCTTCGGGCCAGGGCTGGTAGCGGAAAGCTTCCGCGTCGATGATCGTTCCAACCGGCAAGGCGCGGGTCGCGACCAGCACCTGCGGCCCGGCGGGCACGGTAGCGGGGCCGGCGACGGCCTGCGGCGCCGACGCGCCGGTGAACATGTTCTTGGCCATCAGGGCGGTGACGCCCGCGATGAGCAGCGCGCCGACCAGCAGCACGATTTTCTTGACGTCCATGGCGGTCTTCGCCTCCCCCACTGGGCACTGGTGAAAAGTCAGCGCCTACTCTTCATCCAAATTGGTAAAGAAACCGTTCGCTAAGCAGCCAGAGGCCGCCGAAGGCGATCGCGACTCCGTAAGGAACCTCGATCGGCTCCTCCCGTTTCGCCAGGCGACGGCGGATCACCATCGCGGCGGTCAGCGCGCCGCCGGCCAGCGACATGATGACGAGCAACATCACCACCGCCTGCCACGGCAGCCACAGCGCCAGCGCGCCGATCATCTTCACATCGCCGCCGCCCATTGCGCCGAACGCGAAGGCCGCGGCGAACAGGGCGAAAACGAACAGCGCGACGCCGATTTGCAAAGCGATGTCCGGCCACACGGCGAGGCCGATGGTCCACCAGAAGGGGATGGCGAGCAAAGCGATGGCAAGATTGAGGCCGTTGGGAATGTTGCGCGACTTGAGATCGCACCAGGACGCGGCCAGCAACAAAGCCGCCAGCGTGCCGAGCAGAATCCAGGAGAGTGTCGCGGTCATCGCGTTAACCCTCTAGACGGCGTTGCTTTCCAAACCGTAACCGTGACCGCGATGATGAGCGGGTTCGACATTCGCAGGGCACACCCGCCGGGCGCGGTGTTCACGACCTGGCGGGCACCAGACGGCTGGCCGATCCGGCGGATGGACTGGCCGCAGCCGAGCGCGCGGCCGGCGCGCGGCAGCTTGTTCTTCGCCAGCGGACGCGGCGACTTCATCGAGAAATATCTGGAAAGCCATGCCGACTGGCATGGCGCCAGCTGGAACGTCACGACCTTCGATTGGCGCGGGCAGGGCGAATCGCGCGGCGACATCGTCGGCGGCAACAATGCCAGCTTCGATCCGCTGGTGAGCGACCTGGCGGCCTTGCTCGCCGACTGGCGCGCGGCCACCCCGGGACCGCATGTCGCGATCGGCCATTCCATGGGCGGGCATTTGCTGCTGCGCGCGTTGGCCGAGCGGGCGCCGGCGCTGGACGCGGCGGTGCTGATCGCGCCGATGCTGGAGGTGAACGCCAAGCCGATGCCCGCCGGACTGGCGCCATGGATCGCGGCGGCGATGTGTCGGCTGGGCCGGCGCGACTCGCGGGTCTGGAAGGCACCGCCGCCCGGCGACCGGCGCCAGCGCGCCCTGACCGGCGGTTCGCCGGAACGCTATGCCGACGAAGGCTGGTGGTGGGAACGCAAGCCGGGCTTCAATATCGGACCGCCGAGCTGGGGCTGGCTCGCCGCCGCCTATCGCTCGGCGGCAGAGGGCTTTACGCCCGAGAAGCTGCGCGGAGTCGAACTGCCGGTGCTGCTGCTGGCCAGCGCGACCGATCGGCTGGTGGGCCTTCCCGCGATCGAGCGGACGGCGGGCCTGCTGCCGAACGCGACGCTCCACGTCTATCCGCGCGCCGGCCACGAAATCCTGCGCGAGGGCGATCCGATCCGCGACGACGCGCTGGCGCGTATCGCCGCCTTTTTCGACGACTTCACCCGGTGAATCGCTGCGACATCGCCATCGTCGGCGCCGGCATGGCAGGCGCGAGCCTGGCGGCGGAAATCGCGAGCGCCGCCTCGGTGCTGCTGATCGAGGCGGAAGCACAGCCCGGCTATCACAGCACCGGCCGCTCGGCCGCTTTCTGGTCGGAGAGCTATGGCGGGCCGCTCGTCCAGCCGCTGACCAGCGCCTCCGGCCCGTTCCTCGCCAATCCGCCGGAGCCGTTCGCGTCGGGATCGTTCCTTGCGCCACGCGGTGCAATCCATCTCGCCGACGCGCAAGGCGCGGGCGCGCTCGAAGCGCTGGCAGCGGAGTTCGCCGCTTCGGAGGTGCCGCTTCGCAACATGCAGCGCGCCGAGCTCGAAGCCGCGATTCCCGGCCTGCGCGCCGGCTGGGACTGTGGACTGGCCGAACCGAGCTGCGCGGACATCGACGTGGCGGCGCTGCACCAAGCCTATTTGCGACGCGCGCGATCGCTGGGCGCGCATCTTGTGACTGATGCACGCGTCGAGGCGGGGGCGTTCGACGGTACCTGGCGGATCGAGACCAGCGCCGGCGCATTCGAAGCCAGCCTGCTGGTCAATGCGGCGGGGGCTTGGGCGGACGAGGTGGCGATTCGTTGCGGCGTGGCGCCGATCGGCATCCAGCCCCATCGCCGCACCATCGCGCAGCTGCGCATCGATCCGCCGGCGCCGACCGGCCTGCCGCTGATCGTCGATGCTCTCGGGCGCTTCTATTTCAAGCCGGAGGCAGGCGGGCGCCTGTGGCTCAGCCCGCATGACGAGACGCCTTGCGATCCGGGCGATTGCGCCGCCGAGGAGATCGACGTGGCGGTGGCGATCGACCGCCTGGAGCAGGTGGTGGACTGGCGGATCGAGCGGGTCGAGCGGCGCTGGGCCGGCCTCAGAAGTTTCGCGCCGGACCGGCTGCCGGTCTATGGCTTCGATCCGCGCCAGCCCGGCTTCTTCTGGTGCGCGGGGCAGGGCGGCTTCGGAATCCAGACCGCTCCAGCCGCTGCGAAGCTGGCGGCCACCCTGTTGCTGGGCAAGGCGCCCGACCCGCTGGTCGCCCATATCGATCCCGCGCCTTATGCGGCGGGACGCTTCGCCTGATCGAGGGCGGCAGCGCAGGCCAGCGCGTCGGCGCGTTCATTCTCGGGATGGCCGGCATGGCCCTTCACCCAATGCCATTCGATCCGGTGGGGATCGGCGGCGGCGAGCAGTTCCTGCCACAGGTCGACATTCTTGACCGGCTTCCGATCGGCCGTCTTCCAGCCGTTGCGGCGCCAGCCGTGAATCCATTTCGTGATGCCGTCGCGGACATAGACGCTGTCGGTATAGAGCTGGACTTGGCAGGGGCGCTTCAGCGCTTCCAGCCCGCGGATCGCCGCCATCAACTCCATTCGGTTGTTGGTCGTCTGGGCCTCGCCGCCGGACAATTCCTTCTCGCGCGCGCCGCTGCGGATCACGACGCCCCAGCCGCCGGGCCCCGGATTGCCTTTGCAGGCGCCGTCGGTGAACAATTCGACGTCGTGCACGGGATCAGGCGGCTTCGAGCCCGGCCGGAAGCTTGAAGATCATCCGCTCCTCGACGCCTTCGACCGGTTCCTCGGTCACGTCATAATGGTCAGCGAGGCGGTCGACGACTTCGCGCACCAACACTTCCGGCGCCGATGCACCTGCAGTGATGCCAAGCGTGCGCACGCCCGCCAGCCAGGCGAAATCGACATCGGCGCCGCGCGCGACCAGCATCGCGCGGGCTCCCTCGCGCTCCGCGACCTCGACGAGGCGGAGTGAATTGGAGCTGTTCGACGCGCCGATCACCAGCACGGCGTCGCAGCGCGGCGCGATCGCCTTCACTGCCGCCTGCCGGTTCGACGTGGCGTAGCAGATGTCCTCGCTGCGCGGCACCTGGATGGCGGGGAAGCGCCGGCGCAGGATCGCGACGATCTCGGCCGTATCGTCCACCGACAGGGTCGTCTGGGTGAGGAAGGCGAGATTGTCTGGATCGGCGACCGCAACGACCTCCGCGTCCTCGGCCGATTCGACCAGGGTTATGCGACCCTCCGGCACCTGGCCGAACGTGCCGATCACCTCGGGATGGCCGGCATGGCCGACGAACAGGATGTGGCGGCCGTTCGCGATCAGCCGCTCGGCCTGGCGATGGACCTTGGAGACCAGCGGGCAGGTCGCGTCGAGATAGTTGAGGCCGCGTTCCTCCGCCTTGGCCGGCACCGCCTTGGGCACGCCATGGGCGGAGAAGACGACCGGCACCCCATCCGGCACTTCGTCCAGCTCCGGCACGAACACCGCACCCTTCGCCTTCAATGTTTCGACCACATATTTGTTGTGGACGATTTCGTGCCGGACATAGACCGGCGCACCATAGCGTTCGAGCGCCACCTCGACGATGCGGATGGCACGATCGACGCCGGCGCAGAAGCCGCGCGGCGCGGCGATCAGCAGGGTCAGGGACGGCTTGGCTTGGGTCACGCCCGGCGCTCTACGCCGAACCGGCCGCCGCGTCCACCGGCCGCCCGGCGTCCCGGCCATTGCGGAGATCGAACGCGGCCCGTAAAGCAGAGCCGGAAAACCGCCATCTGACGTTCGAGGGTATCTTGCGCCTGTCTTATTCCAAAGCGGCCGCCGCCGCGCTCATCGCCCTCGGCCTTGCCGGCTGCGCCCGTGAAGGCGACATCTTCCAGACCGGCATCCTGACCAGCTACACGGCCTGCCCGCCGGTCGCGATACCCGCGCCGACAGGGGACATCACCCTGTTCGATCCGGCCGGCAGCACCGACGCGGCGGCGATCGACGTGGTCGCCAACATCACCAACCTGCGCGCCACCTGTGACGAATCGGGCACCCATATCGTCACCACCGCGACCTTCGAGGTCCATGCCCGCCGCCGCGACAATCGCGGGGCGCGCGATATCTCACTGCCCTATTTCGCGGTCGTCGTGCAGGGGAACAACAACGTCACCGCCAAGCGCGTGAGCCGCGTCGGCCTGCGTTTCGAAGACGGCCAATATCGTGCCTCGACCACGGGCCAGGCGACCTCCCAGGTGCTGCGCTCCGCGGCGACGCTGCCCGAGGATATCCGACGCGAGATCACCCGCGAGCGCCGGCCGAACGATCCGCGCGCTGCGATCGACCCGCTATCCGATCCGGCGGTGCGGGCCGCCGTGGACCGTGCCAAGTTCGAGCTGTTCGTCGGCTTCGAGCTGACCGAGGACCAGCTGCGCTACAACGCCACGCGGTAAGCCGGTTCGCGCCGCCGCCCGGCGTCAGATTCTCGCGTTGACTCGGGTCAGTCACACCGCCACAGCAGGAGCGTCCGGGCGGCCGAGGTGACGAGGCCGCCGGGGACGCGCGGGAGAGGCTTCGGATCCGTCCGGAGCGCCGAAGGAGCAACCGCCCCGGAATCTCTCAGGCAGAAGGACCGCGCGTTCGGGACGCTCTGGAAAGCGTCCGCCAAGGCCTCGGCCAGGCGGGCCACCGAAGGGGTAAGCCGGTCCGTCGCAGGACCGGTGAAAGCTCTCAGGTCAAGGTGACAGAGGGGGCATTGGCGGAAAGCGCGGGACTCTGCGCGTTCCGGACGATGCCTATCTGGAGCCGATGATGAGCGACGCAGAGAAGATCCTTCCCCTCGACGGCTGGCATCGCGCAGCGGGCGCGCGGATGGTCGGGTTCGCCGGCTATCAGATGCCGATTCAATATGAAGGCATTCTCGCCGAGCATCGCTGGACCCGCGAATCGGCCGGGCTGTTCGATGTCTCGCACATGGGCCAGCTTCTCGTCGCGGGAACCGAGGCGGAGACGGGGCTGGAGGCATTGCTGCCGACAGACTTTTCGATCCTCAAGGACGCCAGGCCGAAATATTCCCTGCTGCTCAACGACGAGGGCGGCATCATCGACGATCTGATGGTGACGCGCCGCGGTGACCATTTCTACCTGGTCGTGAACGGCGCGACGAAGGATGGCGACATCGCGCATCTGGAAGCGAAGCTGCCGCGCGGCGCGGTGCTCGATCACATGAAGGAGCAGGCGCTGCTGGCGCTCCAGGGCCCCAAGGCGGTGGACGCGCTGGCGCGGCTGGTGCCCGGCGTCGAGAAGCTGACCTTCATGACCGCCGGAAGCTTCGAGATGCTCGGCGGGCCGGTCTGGATCAGCCGCTCGGGCTATACGGGCGAGGACGGGTTCGAGATTTCGGTGCCGGCCCGGGCGGTCGAGGATGTCGCGACGCTGATCGCCGACCAGCCCGAGGTGAAGCCAATCGGGCTGGGCGCGCGCGATTCGCTGCGGCTGGAGGCGGGGCTGCCGCTCTACGGCCACGATCTCGATCATGGCACGACGCCGGTCGAGGCGGACCTGACCTTCGCGCTTTCCAAGCGGCGGCGCGAGGAGGGCGGCTTCCCCGGCTGGCATCGCATTGCCAAAGAACTGGCCGAAGGACCGGTGCGCAAGCGGGTCGGCCTCGCCGTCGAGGGCCGCCAGCCGGTGCGCGAGGGCGCGATGGTCGTGGACAATGAGGGCAACGAGGTCGGCAAGGTGACGAGCGGCGGCTTCTCGCCCTCCACCGAGGCGCCGATCGCCATGGCCTATGTGCCCGCCGCCTCGGCCCATCCCGGCGCCGACATATTGCTGTCGCAGCGCGGCAAGATTTTTCCCGCGAAGGTCGTCGCCATGCCCTTCGTCCCCCACCGCTATCACCGCAAGGGAGCGCCGAAATGACGGTCTATTACACCAAGGAGCATGAATGGGTCCGCGTCGAGGGCGACACGGCCACCGTCGGCATCACCGATTTCGCGCAGGGCCAGCTCGGCGACGTCGTGTTCGTCGAGGTGCCGGACGCGGGCCGGGCGGTCAGCCGCGGCGGCGACGCGGCGGTGGTCGAATCGGTGAAGGCGGCGAGCGACGTCTATGCGCCGGTCAGCGGCACGGTGACGGAAGGCAATCAGGCGCTGGTGGACGATCCGGCGCTGGTCAATTCCGACCCGGAAGGCGCGGGCTGGTTCTTCAAGCTGACGCTGGGCGACGATGGCGAGCTCAACGGCTTGATGAACGCCGACGAATATAAAGACTATTGCGCGAGCCTGTGAGGCCACCTCTTCTCTGTTCCCCGGCGAAGGCCGGGGTCCAGGCCGGCGCCAGCCGGGGTTTCTCTTTGATCTCCAGGCAAAGCGCCTTGCGGCGCTCCTGGACCCCGGCCTTCGCCGGGGAGCTGTGATCGCGAACACCTGCTCCCGTTGGTCGCTATGCGACTACGCCCAGATTGGAGATGTGAATGCGTTACCTTCCCCTGTCCGATCATGACCGGCGCGACATGCTGGCGGCGATCGGCGTCAAGTCGATCGACGATCTGTTCACGGACGTGCCGGAGGCGGCGCGGCTGTCGGGCACCATCCCGGGCCTGCCGGACCATGCCAGCGAGCTGGCGGTCGAGCGGCATATGGGCGCGCTGGCCCGCAAGAATATGGTGGCCGGCGACGTGCCCTTCTTCCTCGGCGCGGGCGCCTATCGCCATCACATTCCGGCGAGCGTCGATCATATCATCCAGCGCGGCGAGTTCCTGACCAGCTACACGCCCTACCAGCCGGAGATCGCGCAGGGCACGCTCCAGGCCCTGTTCGAGTTCCAGACTCAGGTGGCGCGGCTCTATGGCTGCGAGGTCGCCAACGCCTCGATGTATGACGGTTCGACCGCCTGCTGGGAGGCGATCGCGATGGCCGGGCGGGTGACGCGGCGGAAGAAGGCGATCCTGTCCGGCGGGCTGCATCCGCATTATGTCTCGACCGCGAAGACGATGGCGAAGTTCACCGGCGACGTGCTGGAGACCGCGCTGCCGGAATTGTCGGCGGACACAGATCTCGCCCGGCTGGCGGAAGCGATCGACGGCGAGACCAGCGCGGTCGTCGTCCAATATCCCGACATTCTCGGCCGGATCGAGGATCTGTCCGACCTCGCGGCGAAATGCCACGCCGCGGGCGCGCTGCTGATCGCGGTGGTGACGGAGCCGGTGGCGCTGGGGGCCATCAAGGCGCCGGGCGAGATGGGCGCGGACATCGTGGTGGGCGAGGGCCAGGCGATCGGCGTCGGCCTCAATTTCGGCGGGCCCTATGTCGGCCTGTTCGCGACGCGCGAGAAATATGTGCGGCAGATGCCGGGACGCCTCGCCGGCGAGACCGTGGACGCCACGGGTAAGCGCGGCTTCGTGCTGACCCTGTCGACGCGCGAGCAGCATATCCGGCGCGAGAAGGCGACCAGCAACATCTGCACCAATGCGGGCCTGTGCGCGCTGGCCTTCTCCGTCCACATGACCCTGCTCGGCGAGAAGGGTCTGCGGCAGCTTGCGGCGGTCAATCATGCCAAGGCGGTCAAGGCGGCGGAACGACTGGCCAAAGTGCAGGGGGTCGAACTGATAAACGAGACGTTCTTCAACGAATTCACGCTGAAGCTGCCGAAGGAAGCGCGGCCGGCGGTGCGGGCGCTGGCCGATGCGGGGGTGCTGGGCGGCGTGTCGCTCGGGCGGCTTTATCCGGGCGAGGCGGCACTGGAGAACGGGCTGATCGTCGCGGTCACGGAAACGGTGACGGACGCGGATATCGACGCCTTCGCCACCGCTCTGGAAGGAGTGCTCGCATGACGATCAACCAGAGCGGCTGGCGCCCGGAAATGGGCGCGGCGTCGAACGACGAGGCGGGCGCGACCTTCACCGGCAACCGGGCGCTGATGCTGGAAGAGGCTTTGCTCTTCGAGATCGGCGACACGCAGACGACCGGGGTGGATTTCGAGGCACCGGCGGCGGGGACGTCCAGGCTCGGCGGTCTCGAGCGCAACAGGGAGATCGGTCTCGCCGGCCTCACCGAGCCGCAGACGGTCCGGCACTATACCCGTCTCAGCCGGCAGAATTACGCGATCGATCTCGGTCTCTTTCCGCTCGGCTCGTGCACGATGAAGCACAATCCGCGGCTCAACGAGAAGGTCGCGCGGATGCCCGGCTTCGCCGACGTCCATCCGCTCCAGCCGGTCGATACGGTGCAAGGCGCGCTGGGCGTGATCAACGAGCTGGCCTTCTGGCTGATCGACCTGACCGGCATGCATGGCGTGGCGATGACGCCGAAGGCCGGCGCGCATGGCGAATTGTGCGGGATCCTGTGCATCAAGGCAGCGCTCGAGGCGCGCGGCGAGGACCGCAAGGTCATCCTCGTTCCCGAAAGCGCGCACGGCACCAATCCCGCCACCGCCGCCTTCGCCGGCTTCGCGATCGAGAATATTCCGGCCAATGCGGACGGCCGCGTCGATCTCGATGCGCTGAAGGCGCGGCTCGGGCCGGACGTTGCGGGCGTGATGATCACCAACCCGAACACCTGCGGCCTGTTCGAGCGCGACATGAAGGCGATCTCCGACGCGGTCCACGCGGCGGGCGGATACGTCTATTGCGACGGCGCGAACTTCAATGCGATCGTCGGCCGGGTGCGGCCGGGCGATCTCGGCATCGATGCGATGCACATCAACCTGCACAAGACCTTCTCCACGCCGCATGGCGGCGGCGGACCGGGCGCGGGGCCGGTCGTGCTGTCCGAGGCGCTGGCACCCTACGGGCCGCTGCCCTTCACCGAGCGTCATGCGGACGGGCATATCACCCTGGTCGAGGAAGAGACGGTCGGTGATCGCCATCCCGACAGCTTCGGCCGAATGGCGGCGTTCAACGGCCAGATGGGCATGTTCACCCGTGCGCTCGCCTACATCCTGAGCCACGGCGCGGATGGCCTCCGCCAGGTCGCCGAGGATGCGGTGCTTAACGCCAATTATGTGCTGCGCAGCCTGGAGGACGTGCTGGACGCACCGTTTGGGGCGTCGGGGCCGTGCATGCATGAAGCTCTGTTCAGCGACAAGGGCTTCGCCGGCGGCCTTTCCACGCTCGATCTCGCCAAGGGGCTGATCGATGAAGGCTTCCACCCGATGACCATGTATTTCCCGCTGGTCGTCCACGGCGCGATGCTGATCGAGCCGACCGAGACGGAGAGCAAGGCGGCGCTGGACCAGTTCATCGGCGCGGTCAGGAGCGTGGCGCAGCGGGCCAGGGCTGGCGATGAAAGCCTGAAGGCCGCGCCGGTCTTCGCGCCCCGCCGCCGGCTCGACGAGACGCAGGCGGCGCGCAAGCCGGTGCTGGTCTACAAGGAACCCATGCAGGCCGAGGCGGCGGAATAGAGATGGGGCGCGGCTGCGGCTTCTTCCTGATCGGAGCCGTGGCCGGCTATGTGCTGCCGCTGTTCGGCTATATCGCCTGGACGAACATGGGCGGCGTCGACCGCGAGGGCGCGCTCGGCATGGGCATCGCGTTCGTCTATGGGCCCGCATCGGCGCTGATCTGCGGCCTGATCGCGCTGCTGGTCTCACGGCGCCGGCCGTGACCGATCCGCGCCGGTCCGCGCCCCATGTCGCGCGCAATGCCGGGCCGATCGCCGATGTGCTGCGCGATGCCTTGCCTGAGCGGGGGCTGGTGCTGGAGTTGGCGAGCGGAACGGGCGAACATGCCCTCCATTTCGCGCGGTCCTTCCCCAAATTGCTGTGGCAGCCGAGCGATCCGGAGCCGACGGCACTGCGCTCCATAGAGGCGTGGCGGGCGGAGGAAGGGTTGTTCAACCTGCTCCCCGCCATCTCGCTCGACACCCGCGCGGCCGACTGGCCGGTCGAGGCGGCGGATGCGATCCTCGCCATCAACATGATCCACATCAGCCCGTGGTCGGCGACGCAGGGGCTGATGCGCGGCGCCGGTCGGCTGCTCGCGCCGGGCGCATTGCTCTATCTCTACGGTCCCTATCGCCAGGCGGGGGTCGAGACCGCGCCGAGCAACGAGGCGTTCGACGATTCGCTGAAGGCCCGCGATCCGCAATGGGGACTGCGCGACCTGGAAGACGTCGTCGCCGAAGCCGAACGCAACGGCTTCGCGCTAAACCGCGTCGTACCGATGCCGGCGAACAATCTGTCGGTGCTGCTCAGGAAGCGCTGAGCGGCCGATCGAAGCGGTGGCCGGACAGGCGCAGCATCAGCAATGTCCAGGCGAGGCCGAAGCTCCAGCCGCCAATCACGTCGCTGGGCCAATGGACGCCCAGCATCACGCGGGTGACGCCGATCGCCAGCGCCAGCCACACCGCCGCCCAGATCGCCATCGTCCGTCCGCGCTGCGTGCGCGGCAGCAGCAGGGCGAGGCAAAGCCAGACCATCACCGAATTGGCGGAATGGCCGCTGGGGAAGGACAGGCTGTCGACGGCGACCAGATGCTCGTTCGATTCCGGGCGCAGCCGGCCGATGCCGATTTTCTGCAATTCCACCAGCAAACGCCCCGACAGGGTAATGGCAACGAGCAACACCGCGCCGCGCCAGTCGCGTCGCCAGGCCAGTAGGGCCGCGCCGAGCGCGGTTGCCGGGAGCAGCACTGCCCAGCCGCCCAGCTCCGTCAGCCAACGCGCGGCGCGCGCGAGTTGCGGCCGATCACCTGCATAGCCGAGCAGCAACAGGCCGCGATCCAGCTCCATGCCGCCGAGCAGCAGCATGACGGCCCAGGCGAGGATCAGCCCGGCAAGGGCGAACGGCATCAGTTGGACCGAGTCGCGCGCCAGGCGGGACCATCACCGACAGAGGCGATCGCCTCGCCGGTGACGCGCCCCTCATAGGTTTGCCGTCCGTCGCCGAGATCGGTCACGAAACGGATGCGATCGCCGGCGATCCGGCCATGCTCGATCCTGGCGGCGGCATCGCCCACCGTCGCCGTACCGCCGAAAGTCTGGAAATTCTGGTCAATGTCGAGCGTGGCCGTACGCCCATGGGCCGTGACCGCCCAGCGCCCTTCGATCCGCGCCGGCACGATCCACAGATAGACGGCCGCGGTGCCGACCATCTGGCGCTGGTCCGCCCGCCATTCGCCCATGTCGAAGGCATGGCTGACGACGCGGCTGCCCGGCCGCATCTCGGCCAGGATGCGCGGCCGGAGCTGCCGGTTGATCTCGTTCGACAGATAGAGGGTGAGGACTTCCGCATCGCCGAGAGGCGTTTCGAACAGGTCCTGACGGCGAAATTCCACCCGGCCGGCGACGCCCGCCGCGCGGGCATTGTCATTCGATTCGCGAATCCGCGCCGGATCGATGTCGACGCCCAGCCCGCGCGCACCATGGCTGCGCGCCGCAGCGATCAGGATGCGTCCGTCGCCCGAGCCCAGATCGATGACATCGTCGTCGGGGCGAACCTCGGCCAGGGCCAGCATCGCATCGACGACCTCGTAATCGGTAACGACATAGGGAACGTCGAGATCGGGCCGTTCGCGCACGAAGCGTGCCGGATTGAAATCCGCCGGCGCCTGCTCTGCAGGCTGTGACGGCCGCAACAACGCAAAGCCGGCCAGCACCACAAACATGATGACCGCTCCCGCCAATGCGGCACGAATGAACGGTCTTGAACGCATGCCGACTCCTCTTGTGACGTAAAGACCTCTTTCCCTGCCGCGCGCGCAATGTCACGACAAGCATTGTCGCAAGCGGGAGGACGAAGCGTGCAAGCGGAGGAAACATCCGGTGAAGCGGGCGGGTTCCGCGAGGAAACGAAGCTCACGCCGCTCCACTCCGATCAGCTGAAGGTGCTGCGCATCCGCTTCGCCCTGACGGCACTGGCCGTGCTGGCCCCGATCGCGCTGCTCGATCTGGCGCCGTTGCGTGAGACGGCCCTGCCGTTCGGGCTGGTGCCCGGCATTGTCGCGTCGCTGGCCCTGGTCGCGGTCGCGATCCTGCCCGGGCGCCGCTATCGGGCCTGGGGCTATCGCGAGGGCCCGGACGAGATTCTGATCCGCTCCGGCCTGCTGAAGCGCGTGAAGACCGTCGTGCCGTTCGGCCGCGTCCAGCATATCGATATCGCGCAGGGGCCGATCCAGCGGCGCTACGGCCTTGCCACGCTCATTCTCCACACCGCCGGCACGCGCGGCGCCGCAGTGCCGCTCCCCGGCCTGGCGCAGGCCGAGGCGGAGCGGATGCGCGATGCAATCCGCGCCCAGATCCGGCAGGATCTGCTGTGAGCGACGGCGCCGCCGAGTCCCGGCACCTGCATCCGGCGACGCTTGTCGTCCGCTTGCTCAAGATCGTGCCGCAAATGCTGGCCGCCTTCATCGGACTTTCGGTGGCGGTGGTGAAAGAGGGGTTTGGCGGGGCGCTGCTGGTGGCGGCATCGCTGTTGCTGGCGGGCGGCGCTTTCGTGATCCTCGCCTGGTGGCGCTTCACCTATCGGGTCGAGGCCAACGAGATCGTGATCGAAAAAGGCGTGCTGCAGCGCCAGCGCCGCGTGATCCCGTTCGATCGGGTGCAGGACATCGCGATCGAGCAGCCCTTGCTCGCGCGCATATTCGGCACGGCGCGGGTGACGGTGGAGACGGGCGGGTCCGACAAGGAGGAAGGCCGGCTCGACATGATCGGGCTTGGCGACGCGCGGGCGCTGCGCGATCGGGTGCGGCGCGGCAAGGCCGGGGCACCGGCGGTGGCGGACGAGGCTGTGGCACCCGTGCCCGCCGAGGAGCCGCTGCTCTTCGCGATGGACGTGCCCCGGCTGCTGCTCGCCGGTTTGTTCAATTTCTCGCTGGTCTTCCTCGCGGTGATCGGCGCTGTCCTGCAATATCTCGACCAGCTCGGGCTGGTGGAATGGAACCAGTGGTTCAATTCGGAACGGGCCGACCAGGCGCTGCACATGGCGACGATGGGAACCCTGCTGATGCTGGCGGTCATTCTCATTCTGGCCGGCATGGTCGCTGGCATCGTCCGAATGGTCTCAACCAATTTCGGTTTCCGGCTCAGCCGGACCGCTGCCGGCTTTCGGCGCAAGCGCGGGCTGACGACGCTGACCGACGTGGTGATCCCGCTCCGCCGCACGCAGGTCGCCCTGATCGAGAGCGGACCGCTGCAACGCCTGTTCGGCTGGCATTCGCTCTCGTTCCAGACGCTCGGCGCGGATCGCAAGGAAGGCGGCGTGCAGGTCGCCGCGCCGTTCGCGCGGCTGGAGGAATTGCTGCCGATCCTAGCCGAGGCGGGCTTCCCCGCACCGCCGCCGCGCGCGGAGTTTCGCGGTGTGCCGCGCCGGGCGCTGCTGCGCCGGGCGGGGCCGTGGCTGGCGCTCGCGGCGATCGTGACCGGCGCGGCCTTCGCGGTCGAACCGGTGGCGGGGTTTGGCGGGGCGGCATTGCTCGTGCTGACGGTCACGGCGGCGCTGCGCTGGCGCAAGCATGGCCATGCACTGGACGATTGTGCCTTGTTCGTGCGGCACGGATTTTTCACGCGCCGGTTGTGGATCATCCCGTTCGAGAAGGCGCAGACGATCAGCGTATCGCGCGGCCCGCTGCAACGGCCGCTCGCGCTGGCGAGCCTGCTGGTCGATACGGCGGGCGGGTCCGGGCTCTACAATCAGGCGATCGTCGATCTCGACGCGCGGGACGCGGAGCGGCTAGCCGATCGGCTACTCGCGCTCTTCTATCCGGCGCGCGCACGGGCACGGTTGCAACCGCAGTGAAACGGGATTGAAATAACGGCGATGGCCGTGAACCAAGCCTTGCCTTGTCGATGCTCTCGCGAACACGGCTTTACGCCCTTTCGGCGTTCCGCCGAACACGGCTTTACGCTTGTGGAGATGATGGTCGTGCTGGTCATCCTCGGCCTCGCGGCGGCGGCGGTCGTGCTGGTGATGCCGGAGCCGGGCGGCAGCGTGCAGGCCGAGGCGGAGCGCTTCGCGGCGCGGGCCAAGGCGGCGCGCGACAGCGCGATCGTCGAGGCACGGGCGGCGGCGATCGACGTGGGCGGCGGCGGCTATGTGCTGTCGCGCCGCGCCGACGGCGAATGGCGCGAGATGGCGCGGTACGATTGGGTGCGCGGCACCGAGGTGGAGGGCGGGCGCACCCGTTTCGATACGACGGGGCTGGCCGATCCGCTTTACGTGACGCTGCGCCGGCGCGATGCCCGCGCCGCCGTGGAGATAAGCAGCGACGGGACGATTCATGTCCGGCGATAGGGAATCCGGCTTTACCCTCATCGAGATGCTGGTGGCGCTCGCCATCTTCAGCCTGGCGGCCTTGGCCTTGCTCAGGCTCGGCGGGGCGACGGCGACGAACAGTGCGCGGATCGGGGAGCAGAATCTGGCCCGGATCGTCGTCACCAATGTCGCGGCCGAGACGCTGACCGATCCGGCCGCGCCCGCCTTCGGGACGATGATTGGCGAGGCGCTGAACGGCGGGCGGCGCTGGAGCTGGACGCGCACGGTCGCCCGCTCGCCCGAAGCGCGCATCCAGCAGATCGAGATCGCCGTCGCCGACATGGACGGTGGCCCGGGCCGGGCGCGGCTGACGATCTTCCGGCGGGCGGACAGATGACCCGCAACGGCTTCGAGCCTAAGCGGCGTTCCGCCGAACACGGCTTCACGCCTCTTCGGCGTTCCGCCGAACACGGCTTCACGCTCGTGGAAATGCTGATCGCGCTGGCGATCTTCGGGATGTTGACGGCGGCGGGGGTGGCCTTGCTGTCGGTCAGCGCACGGACGCAGGAGACGGCGGATCGGCTGCTCGACGAGACGGGCGAGGTGCGGCGGCTTCAGGCCCTGCTGACCGCCGATATGGCGCAGGCGGCGCCGCGCATCCACCGCGACGGGGACGGGCGACCGCAACGCGCCTTCACCGGGGCCAGCGGCGAGCAGGAGATGCTCATGGCCTTCGTCCGGCGCGGCTGGAGCGCGGGCGACGAGGGCGCGGCGCTGCAGCGGGTCGGCTATCGCCTGCGCGGCGGCGTGCTGGAGCGGTTGGCCTTCGAGCGGGTCGATGGCGGCGGCGGGGCGACGATCGTGCCGCTGATCGATGGCGTCGGCGTGGCGCGGCTGCGCTATCGCGACGATCGCGGCGAATGGCGCGATGCCTGGGACCCGGCCGACGGGACGCGGCTGCCGGCGGCGATCGAGCTGGTCACGGACAGCGAGCGGCACGGGCTGCTGCGGCAGGTCTTCGTCGTGGGGACTGGCCGGTGAAGGTGCCGTGGAAAGAGCGCGGCGCGGCGCTGCTGGCGGTGCTGCTGCTCGTCGCCGTCACCGGCGCGATCGCGGCGGCGGCGATGGAGAAATTGCGGCTGTCGCGCGCTATCGCGGCCAATGCCTATGCGCTCGATCAGGCGCGCGCCCATGCGAACGGCATCGCCGAGCTCGCCCTGCTCACCATCGACGACCTGCAATCGCAGGACCGCGACAAGACCACGCTGGCCGGCGGCTGGCAGGGGAGCGTGCGGCAAATTCCGCTGCCGGACGGCGGGCTCGCGACCGTGCAGGTCCGCGACGGCGGCAATTGCTTCAACTTGAACAGCGTCGTCGAGGGCGATCCGCGCACCCGGCTGGCTCGGCGCAATACGGGCGTGTCGCAATTCGCCGGGCTGATGATGCTGATCGGCGTCGGCGAAGGCGAGGCGCGGCGGATCGCGGAGGCGGCGGCGGATTGGGCGGACAGCGATTCGCTCTCCGCATCGGGCGGAGCGGAGGACGCGGCCTATGGCAGCGGCGCGGCGCCGTTCCGCGTGCCCAACGCCTTGTTCGCCGATATCGGCGAAGCGCGGGGACTGGCGGGGATGACGCCGGAGATTTTCGCGGCGCTGCGGCCCTGGCTGTGCGCGCTGCCGGTGGCGAACCTGTCGCCGCTCAACGTCAACACGCTGACCGAGGATCAAGCGCCTCTGCTCGCGATGCTGGCGCCCGGCCAGATCGACGTGGCGCGCGCGCGGCGGATCATCGCGGCGCGGCCGGCGGCGGGCTGGGACAATATGGTCGATTTCTGGCGCACCGAATCGCTGAGCGAGCTGGCCGTGCCGATGGACGCGCAGCTCCAGCCACAGGTGAAATCGTCCTGGTTCGCGCTCGACGTGCGGGTCGCCCTGATGGGCGCCGAATTCGCCGAGGATGTGCTGGTCGATGCGCGGATGGCGCCGGTCAGGCTGTCGGCGCGAAGCTGGCGGGAATGATCAGCCGCGCGCGTCGAGCTTGCGGCCCAGCGCGACGAACAGGGTGATGAACACCGGCACCATCACGATCGAGAGCACCACCTTCGCGACCATCTGGCCCGCCAGCAGACCGGCGATCGGGAAGATGCCGTAAAAGGCGATGGTGATGAACAGGAAGGTGTCAACGATCTGCGATAGCACGCTGGCGATCGCGCCGCGCAGCCAGACCAGGGAGCCGATGCCCGCGCCGTCCCCGCCCTTGCCGCGCAAAGCGGTGAAGATGGTGACGTTGAGGATTTGCGAGATGCCGTAGGCGATGATGCCGGCCAGCCAGATGCGCGGCGTCGCCTTCATCATCAGATCGAAGGCGGCGAGGCGGTCCGGCGCCATTTCATGAGATGCGGGCAGCGCCAGCACGAGCGTCGTCAGCAGCATCGAGAAGAGCAGGGGCACGAAGCCGATCAGCACCAGCTTGTTGGCGACCGGACGGCCATAAAGCTCCGCCACCGCGCTGGAGGTGATGACCAGGAACAGGAAGGCGAAGATCCCCGCCTCGACCGCCAGCGGCCCCAGCGCGACCTGCTTGTTGCCGAGCACGCCGGCGATGCAGACCATGCCGCCGTAAAAGATCGAGAACCAGAAGAGCGCGGGGCGCATCGGCAGCGTGGAATTGTCGTTCATCACGACGACGTAACCGCTTTCGCCGCGCGCAAAAAGGGCTTTCCGTCGCGCCCTGTTCCGGCCATCTAGCGACGGTGATTGAAACGAGACTGGATGTGCTGGCGATCGGGGATGCCGTCGTGGACGTGATCGCCACCGCCGAAGACGAATTCCTCGCGGACGAGAGGCTGGTGAAGGGGTCGATGCAGGTGCTCGACGCCGCCGGTGCCACGCGTCTCTATGCCAGGATGAACCAGGCCCGCGAGACGAGCGGCGGTTCGGCGGCGAACACGATGGCCGGCGTCGCCGCGCTTGGCGGGCGGGCCGGCTTCGTCGGGCAGGTGGCGAAAGACCAGCTCGGCGAAATCTTCAGTCACGACATCCGTGCGCTCGGCGTCGAGTTCGCGACGCCGCCCATCGATGCGGGCGAGCCGACTGGCCGCTGCCTCATCCTGGTCACGCCCGACGCGCAGCGCACGATGAACACCTTCCGCGGCGCGGCGCACCAATTGTCCGCCGACGCGCTCGACGAGGCGCAAATCCGGGGCTCGGCGATTCTTTATCTGGAAGCCTATCTGTGGCGCTCGCCGGGCCCGCGTGCGGCGATGGAGCAGGCGATGGCGATCGCCCATGACGCGGGCCGCAAGGTCGCCTTCACGCTCTCCGACATCGCGTGCATCGTGCCGCACCGGGCCGAGATCATGGCGATGCTGCAATCCGGCGCGATCGACATGCTGTTCGCCAACGAGGCGGAAATCCGTTCGCTCGCCGACACGGACGACAATGAGGCGGCGATCGCGGCGATTGCGGCCACGGTGCCTTTGCTTGTCGTCACCTGCGGCGAGAAGGGCGCGCTGGCGGTGGCGGGCAAAGAGCGGGTGTCCGTGCCGATCGCGCGGATCGGCCAGGGCGTGGTCGATACGACCGGCGCGGGCGATCTCTTCGCCGCCGGCTTCCTGGTCGGTCAGGCGCAGGGCAAGGATCTCGAGGCATCGCTCCGCATGGGCGCGATCGCGGCGGCGGAGGTGATTTCTCATTTCGGCGCGCGGCCCGAAGCGGATTTGCGCGAGCTGGTGGCGGCGGCATGAATCGCCTCGCGGTTTATTGCGGCGCGTCGATGGGGACCGATCCGGCCTTCGTCGAGACGGCGCATGTGCTGGGGCGGATCATGGCCGCGCGGGGCATCGGCCTCGTTTATGGCGGCGGGCGGCTCGGGCTGATGGGCGTGGTCGCCGATGCGGTGATGAAATCGGGCGGCGAGGCCTATGGGGTCATTCCCCGGGCGCTGATCGATTTGGAGGTCGCCCATACCGGCCTGACCGAACTGCACGTCGTCGATACGATGCATGAGCGCAAGGCGCGGATGACCGACCTGGCCGACGCCTTCGTCGCCATTCCCGGCGGCATCGGCACGCTGGACGAACTGTTTGAAGCGTGGAGCTGGAACGCGCTCGGTTATCATGCCAAGCCTTTCGCCCTGCTCAACGTTTCCGGTTTCTGGGACGGGATGATCGGCTTTCTCGATCATGTGACGACAAGCGGCTTCATGTCGCCGGCGCGTCGGGGGCAATTGCTGGTCGCCGACGGGATCGACGAGGCGCTGAACAAGCTGGACGGCGCGATCGTCGCCGCAGAACGCAAGATGGTCTGGTAAGGCGGACCGGGGGGAAGAGCCATGAACCGTTACCTGATCGGCATTGCCGGCATCGTCCTCATCCTGGCGATCGCCTTCCTGCTCTCCTCCAATCGCAAGGCGATCCGGCTGCGGGTCATCGGCCCGGCTTTCGCGCTGCAGGCGGGGCTTGCCTTGCTCGTGCTCGGCACGCCCTGGGGCCAGCGCGTGATTGGGGCGATGTCGGCCGGCGTCTCCAATCTGCTCGGCTATGCGCAGGCCGGCACGAACTTCATCTTCGGACCGCTGGCGGGGCCGGAAATGGGCGGCAACAGCTTCGCGATCGCGGCGCTGCCGGTCATCATCTTCTTCGCCTCCCTGATCTCGATCCTCTATTATCTCGGCATCATGCAGTTCATCATCAAATGGGTGGGCGGCGCGATCCAGCTCGTGACGGGCATCACCAAGGTGGAATCGCTGGGCTCGGCGGCGAACATCTTCGTCGGCCAGTCGGAAAGCCCGCTGGTCATCAAGCCCTATCTGGCCAATCTGACCCCAGCGCAGCTCTTCTGCATCATGAGCGTCGGCATGGCGGGCGTCGCCGGGACGATCCTCGGCGCCTATGCCAGCATGATCGGCCCGCATCTGCTGCCCTATCTGCTTGCCGCCAGCTTCATGTCCGCGCCGGGCGGCATATTGATGGCCAAGATCATCATGCCGGACGATCCCGTCTCGGTCGGGGTCGAGCCCGAGCCGATCGACGAGGCGGAGCATGGCGAGGAGCGTCCGGCCAATATCATCATGGCCGCCGCGATGGGCGCGCAGACCGGCGTGAAGCTCGCCGTCGCGGTCGGCGCGATGGTGCTGGCGTTCGTCGCGCTGGTGGCGCTCGCCAACGGGTTGCTCGGCGGGGTCGGCGGCTGGTTCGGCTATCCCGAGCTGTCGTTCCAGCAGATCCTCGGCTGGGTGTTCCAGCCGGTCATGTACATGCTGAACGTGCCGTGGAACGAGGCGGGACAGGCGGGCGCATTGTTCGGGACCAAGGTGGTGCTGAACGAGTTCGTCGCCTTCATCGATCTCGGCGCGGCGCAGACGGCGGGAACGCTTTCGCCCGCCACCATCGCCATCGTGACCTTCGCGCTGTGCGGCTTCGCCAATTTCAGCTCGATCGCGATCCAGATGGCGGTGACGGGTGGGCTGGCACCCAACCAGCGCCCGATGATCGCCAAGCTGGGCCTGAAGGCGCTGGCGGCGGGCAGTCTCGCCAACCTGATGAGCGCGGCGCTGGCCGGGTTGATCCTGTCGGCCTGATCGCGTCGGCATTGGAATCGGCGCCGCAAAGGACTAATTTCGCACCATGACCGATATCGCTTCCGCGCCCGCCACCGTGGCGTCCGTTTCGCTGCTCGATTCGAACCGCGATCCCGCAGGTTTCTCCGAGCGGTTGGGCAATTCCTTCGCCCGCTACGGCTTCGCCATCATCGCCGATCACGGCATCCCTGCGGACCTGATCGCCCGCGCCGAGGAGAAGGCCAAGGCCTTCTTCGCTTTGCCCGAGGCGGTGAAGCGCGCCTATCACATTGCCGGCGGCGGCGGCGCGCGCGGCTATACGCCGTTCGGCATCGAGACCGCCAAGGGCGCGAGTGCCTACGATCTCAAGGAATTCTGGCATGTCGGGCGCGAGCTACCCGAGGGCCATCGTTATGCCGAGGTGATGGCGGCGAACCTGTGGCCCAAGGAAGTGCCGGGCTTCAGGGAGACCTTCCTGGAGCTTTACGCCGCGTTCGACACGGCGGGGCTGCGTATTCTGGAGGCGATCGCCCGCTATCTCGGCCTCGCGCCGGACTATTTCGAGGACACGGTGGCGGACGGCAATTCCGTCATGCGCCTGCTCCATTATCCGCCGACGCCGGGCGACGGGCCGAATGTGCGCGCCGGGGCGCATGAGGACATCAACACGATCACTTTGCTGTTGGGCGCCGAGGAAGCGGGGCTGCAATTGCTCGACCGCGACGGCAACTGGCTGCCGGTGACGCCGAAGCCCGGCGAGCTTGCCGTCAATATCGGCGACATGCTGCAGCGGCTGAGCAACCGGAAGCTCGTCTCGACCACCCATCGGGTCGTGAACCCGCCGCCCGAACGGCGCGGCTTCTCGCGCTATTCGATGCCCTTCTTCCTGCATTTCCGTCCCGATTTCCTGATCGAGACGCTGCCGGACTGCATCGACGCGGCGCATCCGGACCAGTTTCCGGAGCCGATCACGTCGCATGAGTATCTTCTGGAGCGGCTCCGGGAGATCAAGCTGGTCTAGTTGGAATGTAGGATTTGATCTGTCATCCTCGCCGCGACTCGGGGTCTTGCTCCGAAACGACGGCTCCTTGACCCGTCCATTCCTCCAAATCTGCCATGAATGCCTTTGCGGGGGAGGGCTGCATCCCTCACGTAGCGTCAGGTTAGTCAACTTCCGCGGCTCGAAAGCGGATGTGAAGGGCCGTCGGCGGTGCCGAATCGGCTGCTAGTCGGCGTCCTTCAAATTCGCTGGGCCGAAGCCGTAGGGGATCAATTCGGAGATTGGGTGCGCCGTGGTTTCGGTGCCGTCTCCGTTCGATGAGACGACTTCCAGATCGCGGCCCGAGAGCTGGGCTGCCTCCAGGATCGACTGACGGCAGCCGCCGCAGCAGGTGACGAGCGCGGCGCCATGCAGTGTGCCGTCCGCGCCGATATGGCCGCCCGCGACCGCGATCCGTGCCACCTTGTCGAGGCCGAACGCCTGGCTGGCGGCTGTGAGCGCCGCGACCTCGGCGCACACGCCCAGCCGGTAGCAGGCATTTTCCATGTTCGATCCGACGACGATCTCGCCATTGACCGACTCGATGGCGCAGCCGACCGAGAAGCGGGAATAAGGCGCATAGGCGGCAAGCGCGGCCTGGCGGGCGCGGGCGACGAGCGGATCGGTCATGGCGCGACCATAAGCATCGCGCGGGCAAAAAGAAGGGGCCGCCGCAGGTGTCCCCGCGGCGGCCCCGATCTCTTTCCGGACGTGGCGGCTTAGAAGCCGACGACCAGCGTCCCCATGATCGCGCGCGGCGCGCCGATCTGGGCGAAAGGAACCTGCGTATTGAGCAGGTTCGCGTTGAAGCCGCCGACATAACGCGTGTCGAAAGCGTTGCTGATGTTCAGCTGGAAATAGGTCTCGTCGTTGAGACCGGCCCAGCCGAGCGGCACGCGCACATCAAAGTCGACGATGTTGTAGGCCGCGGTGCGGGCGCCATAGACCTCGACCGCGCGAGCGCCGGTCGGGCAATCGATGGAGTTGACGAAGTTCACGCTGGCGCCTGCGGCGTTGAAGCACTGAACGATCGGCAGATTGGAGTCGTTCACGTAACGACCGCCCGTCCGCTTGAACTGCGCGCCGATCTCGACCGGCCCGAGCGTGCCCTGAACGCGAGCACCGAATGAGTAAACCGGTGCGCCTCCTTCGCGCTGACCCTGGGTGAGCGCGAAGACCGCCCTGCCGGAGCTGCCCGCCGGGCAGCTGGCGCTGACCGTCGTCGAGCAGATGCCGACCTGCACATTGTCCTTGATGTCCGACCACAGATAGGAGCCGAAGACGTAGAACTGGAGCTGCGGCAGCGCCTGCCAGGACACATAGCCGTCGATGCCGTATTTATCGACCGTGCCGAGGTTGCGGTAGATGCTGCGGTCCAGTTCCGGATCGTAGGACTGCGCCAGACGATCCTGGAAGCGGGTGAACCAGAAAGAGCCCTGCGCAACGATATTGCCCGAACGGTAACGCAGGCCGACGTCGAAATTGTCGGTCGTCTCGGGACGCGGCTGCGCCTCGGGCGTGTTCGCCGGGAAGAAGAAGCTGTTGTAGAGGTTGTCCGTGCCCGGCACCTGCAGGCCGCGCGAATAGTTCGCGAAGATGTTGGCGCGCGGCATGAATTCGAACGTGAAGCCGAGATTCGGCAGAATTGCGTCATATTTCAGGACGCGACGCTGCGGTCCCTGCACCGGCTGAATGCCGCCAACACCGGTATTCACGGTCGGGTTGTTGGCCAGCCAAGCCTGCAGTCCCGCCGAGTTGGTGTCGAAACATTCCACGAAGCCAGTGACGCTCGAGGTGGCGCAGTAATTGTTCAGGTCACGCTCGAAGAAGGGCGCGCGGACACCGGCATTGACCACCAGGCGTCCGTCGACAAACTCACCGCGATACTCGCCGGCGATCTGATGCAGGATGGCGAAGGAGAGACGGTCGCGCCGCTGCAGGACCGCACCGCCCACGTCCGAGAGCGGCGTGTTGATCGGGAAATAAGGAGCCGATCCGTTGGGCTCGAGGAAAGCGACCTGGCCGGTTTGGCGATGCCGGGCGCGATCATAGCTGTAGGCGAGGCGGATGGTATGCGCGTCGCTGATATCCCAGCGCAGACCGGCGATCACGCCATAGCGGTTGGTCTGGGTCTGGTTGGGCGCCGCGAGGCGGACGGTATCCAGAATATCGCCGTCGCCGTTGAGGTCGCGGCCGAAATAGGGAGCGCCGCCGATATAGCCGGTCTGGCAGCTCTGAATCGCGGCCGGCGTCTCCTGGCAGCGCGTCGCGGCCGTGGCGCTCGGCCCGCCGGCCGGGTTGACGTCGCGGCGACCCTCGTTGGCAACGACGGTGCCGCCGCCATTGGCCTTCACGTACTGGAAGCTGGGATCGACCGTGAGAACAAGTCCGTCGGCAAGCGTGAAGCGCGAGTTGATGCGGATGTTGCCGGTGTTGGACGGGTTCCAGCGCTCATCGAAAGTCGAGCCGCAGCTATTGGCCACGTCGCGCACGCCTGCCGTCGCCGTCGTGTTGATGGTGCAGCGCGCGATGGAATAGAAACGCTCGTCGTCAGTGAGCGGGAAGCGATCGGGGACATTGCGCAGCGGGCTGTTCGCCGCTTGCGTCGTCGTCAGATCCTCGCGCAGCGCTACCGAGCCGAAGAAATTGTTGCGGTTCTGGTTGTAATGGACCGCGGCCGAGATGAAGTCGCCGTTGGACCCGATCGGCTGATAGATGCGGGCGTTGTACTGCTGCTTGTAGATCTGGCCGTAGTCGTTGAAGACATTGTCGTTGGTCGCCATGCTGGCGGAGAAGAAGGCGCGCGTGTCCCAGGGGCCGAACCTGCCCGTGTCGATCACGCCGAAGGTGCGGAAGAACCCATATTCGCCCACCGAGCCCTGGATGCGGACCCGGAAGTCCTCAAAGGGAAGGCGCGTGCGGTAATTGACGGTCGAACCGGTTGCCGCAGCGGTCGGGCTGTCGACGTCGGTCGAGCCGAGGCTGACATTCACCTGAGTGATCAGCTCCGGATCGAGCTGCTGGTTGGAATAGAGCGCGTAATTGCCCGAGTCGTTCAGCGGGACACCGTCAAAGGTCTGGCTGATGCGAGTCGAATCGAAGCCGCGAATGGTGAGCGTGCCGCCGGCGGAGCCATAGGGATCGTTGTTCTGGAAGCTGACGCCCGGCAGGGAGTTGATCACATCGTTGATCGATTGGCCCGGTACCTGGCGCTGGATGAATTCGCTGCCCAGTGCGGCGCGAGAACGCGAGGTCTGCGGTGCTTCGACGCCCCCAACCTCGGAGATACGCGTGCCGGTGATGACGATCGCGCCCTCATCCTCGAAATCGAGGGTGCCGGTGGACTGTGCCCAAGCGGCGCCGGGCATGGCAATAAACGTGGTTGCGCAAAGCAGAGCAAATTTTTTCATGAGTGATTCCCCCTGGGGCGGATACTGACCAATTGCGGGCGCCTTTAACAACAGCTTTTTTGCGGTTCAAAGACTCCTGCCGCATTGCAGCAAGAATCTCTGGAGTGTGGCATTTCGGTCGCGCCTTTCGGAGCGCGATGCCTGGGATCAGCGGAAAGGCGGCTCGTCGAAGGCGCGCAGCTTGCGCGAATGCAAGGTCGCGCCGTCGCGCTTCAGGATGCGCAGCGTCTCGATGCCGATTCGCAGGTGCTGGCTGATCGCGCGTTCGTAAAAGGCATTGGCCTGGCCTGGCAGCTTGATCTCGCCGTGAAGCGGCTTGTCTGAAACGCACAGAAGCGTGCCGAACGGCACGCGGAAGCGATAGCCTTGCGCCGCCACCGTCGCCGATTCCATGTCGATCGCCACCGCGCGCGATTGGTTGAAGCGCAGGGCGGACAGGGTGAATCTCAACTCCCAGTTGCGATCGTCGGTGGTGACCACGGTGCCGGTGCGCAGGCGATGCTTCAGCTCCTGAGGCGTCTCTCCGGTCACCTCGACGGCTGCGGCGGACAGTGCCTGCTGAACCTCCGCAATGGCCGGGATCGGCACCTCGATCGGCAGCACGTCGTCCATCACATGATCGTCGCGCAGATAGGCGTGAGCGAGCACGTAGTCGCCGATCGACTGGCTGGGGCGCAGCCCGCCGCAATGGCCGATCATCAGCCATACCTCCGGCCGCATCACCGCGAGATGATCGCAGATGGTTTTCGCGTTGGACGGCCCGACGCCGATATTGACGAGCGTGATGCCGCCGCCATTTGGCGCGATCAGGTGATAGGCCGGCATCTGGTGGCGCCGCCAGCCGCCCTCGGCCACTTGGGCGACGGCATCCGGCATGTCCTTCGTCACGAACACGCCGCCCGCCGCCGACAGCGCCTCATAAGGGCTGTCCGGCTTCTTCAGTTCGTCCACGGCCCAACGAACGAACTCGTCCACATAACGAATGTAGTTGGTGAACAGCAAATAGCGCTGCGTGTGCTCCGGCGGCGTGCCGGTATAGTGTTTGAGGCGCGCGAGGCTGAAATCGACGCGCGGTGCGTCGAACAACGAAAGCGGTCGCGCCGCGTCGGGCCCGCCAATCCATTCTCCGTCAGCCAGCTCGTCGCCGATATGGGCAAGCTCGGTGGCGGGGAACCACAAGGCCAGGTCCGCCGCTCGCGCACCGTCGAGCCTCAAATCGTCGGTCCCGTCCAGGACATAAGGATAGGGAATCTCGCTCGCCGAACGTCCGACAGAGATGTCCACATCATAATCGCCGATCAGGTAGCCGAGCTGCTCAGCCAGGTATTTGCGGAACAGCCAGGGGCGGGTCACGCTGGTCGCATAGTCGCCGGGCTGGTTCAGCCGGCCGAAAGCGCGCGGCGGGAAGGCGATCGGCCCGTTCTGGTGATGGACGACGCGCAACTCCGGATAAGCGAACAGACCGCGCGCGCGCTCCGCCGGATCGGGCCGCTCGCCGGATGACAGGTAGCGGGCAAGCGCCCCACGCAGGTTGGCGACCGATTCGTCGTAGATGGCGCAAAGGCCGTCGATCAGGCCCGGAATGTCATCAATGCTCGTGGGCAAGCCCTGTATCCCCCTGTTTCGCTCCCAATTCGGCGCGGCGCGCGCGCATGTCAAATGGCGACGGCCGAAGTGCAAAAAAATTAACTTAGGTGAGAAAGGAAATTGGTTAACGCGAGACTAAGCAAGCGGGAGGGCTCAAGCTTGCGCAGATATCGCTATCGCACCGCCGCATTGACCGGACCCTGGCGCGAATCGCCGGACCTCGCCTTGCGCGACGCCGCGCGCGCGCGCCAGGCCCGGATCGAGGACGGTCCGCCGCCGCGGGTCGAATGGAACGTGCCGGGCCGGATCGAGGAAGCGCCCCGGGACGAGGGCGCGTCAGCGCGCTGAGCCGTCCGTCTCGGCGGCGAGTTGCGCGTCCAGCCGGGCCTCGAACCCGTCGGCATAAGCGCGGCAGGCGGATGGATCGACGAAAGGATTGGGCCGCTGCCCGTCGCGCAGGCGGGCCAGTTTCTGCTCGCCGCCGGATTGACCGTGATGGGGAGTCAGCAGGATGTCGCAGGGCATGGCACGCACCCGCGCGAAGGTTTCCCGAAAAGCAGCCAGCGCGGATGCGTTGCGCGGATCGGAGAAGCGGTAGGGCTCGGCCGCGAGCGGGTTGAGGCTGGCGGCGAAGACGATACCGAGACAGGCTTCGTTATCGCAGGACCGCCAGGACCAGCTCATGCTGCCCGGCGTGTGGCCGGGGGTGGCGCGTGCGACGATCTCCACATTCCCCAGCCGCAACGTCTCGCCGTCGGCGAGCGCGCGCAGCCGCTGGACCGGGGGGAAATCGTCGAGCCAGGCCGCCTGCGGATCGTCCGGTCCGCTGCGGCCCCGGCGCAGCACCTCTGTGGCCGCCGCGCTCGCCACCACCGTGGCGCCGCTGTCGCGCGCCAACGCTGCGATGCCGCCGGCATGATCGAGATGCGGCTCGGTGCTGAGGATGTAGCGTATGTCTTCCGGACGCAAGCCGAGTCGGCGGATATTGGCCTGGATCTCGCGCACGGCCTGCGGCACCGCGCCGTCGATCAGGATCAGGCCGTCGCCGCTGTCGATCAGCGCGACGTTGAGCCCTGCGAAGCCGACCAGATAGGTGTTGCCGTGAATGCGGATCGGTTCCTCGGATCCGACCAGCCAGCGAGCGGCGGATTCGGGTGCGACGGGGCGGAGCAGCGGATCGTCGGCATCCGGCACCTGGACCACGGCATCGGTAACACTCGCCAGGCCCAATAATGCCAAGCCCGCAATCCACTTCATCGCATGTCCTCCCGATCCAGATGATGCCGGGAGGTTGGGGATGGCGAGGCGCAAGCGCAAAGCATCTTATCTCGACAGAGGCATGAGCCTGATTCATGATGGGTCATGGACCGTGCTCAGCTTCCGCTCAACGCGCTGCGTGCCTTCGAGGCGGCGGCGCGGCATCTCAACTTCACTCGCGCTGCGGACGAATTGTGCGTGAGCCAGGGCGCTGTGAGCCACCAGGTCGCGCGGTTGGAGGCGCGGCTCGGCGTCGCTCTGTTCCGCCGCTTGCCGCGGGGACTCGCGCTGACCGACGAGGGGCAGGCGCTTGTGCCCGTGCTGGCCGATGCGTTCGACCGGATGGGCGCGACGCTGGAGCGCTATGCCGATGGGCGGCTGCGTGAGGTGCTGACGCTGGGCGTGGTCGGAACTTTCGCGGCCGGCTGGCTGCTCCCCCGGCTGGCGGATTTCGAACGGGCGCTGCCGCATGTCGATCTGCGCCTTATGACCAACAACAACCGGGTCGACTTGGCCGGGGAAGGGCTCGATCTGGCCATTCGCTACGGCGATGGCGCTTGGCACGGCACCCACGCCACGTTCTTGATGGAAGCGCCGCTGACCCCGCTCTGCGCGCCGGCCTTGGCAGGGCGACTTAAGGAGCCTGGCGCACTCGCGCGCGAGACGCTGCTGCGTTCCTATCGCGCCGACGAATGGCCACGCTGGTTCGCGGCTGCGGGCCTGCCTTGCCCTCGGCTGAGCGGACCAGTCTTCGACAGCTCGGCGCTCATGGCGGCGGCGGCAATCGCCGGCCATGGTATCGCGCTCGCCCCGCCGGCCATGCTGGCCCGCGACCTGGCTGCCGAGCGGCTGGAGCGCCCATTCGATATCGAGGTGACGCTAGGCGGTTACTGGCTGACCCGCCTGAACTCCCGCCCGGAAACGCCCGCGACGCGCGGCTTTAGCGACTGGCTGCGCGGCGAGATCGGATCGACGTGAAGCTGAAAAAGGTGGTGACCCCTACGGGAGGGGTCGCTCTGAGCCGATTGCACGCGTTATCAACAGCTTAGTTGCCCCTGCATGAGCAATAAGTCGAGAATTTGTATCATCGGTTTGGACCACCGCCGCAAGTGTTTTCTGCGGCTCGAAAGCCAGTCAAGTCGAGCGTGGAACGTCCGAGGGTCCGATGCTACTCTCGGCTCGACGACAAGCGCGGGAGGCGGCTCAATGGGTTTTTTCTCTTTTCTCTTTGGCGGCAAGGGCAGCGGTAAGAAGGACTGGCGAAAGGCTCCGAGGTTCACCGGCGGGCCTGTCGTGAAGAGCGGCCCGACTGCAGGAAAGAACCGCTCGCGAAAGAAAAGCGGGGAGTGGCGGGCGAAGCGATCCGACACCGGCAAGCCACGGGGCTGAATCAGGCACGCGGGTCTGAGACGATGATCCAAGAAATATGCCAAGCAACTGGCCTCGAAAGGGGTGTCGTCCAGGAAGTCGTTGAGCAGCTAGCGATCCAGCTTCATCGCAGGATCGGAGAATACAAGGGCATGAATGGAGACTATATCGGGGAGTGTCTACATTGGGAGATAGGTCCCCGAGCTTATTATCATCTCCTTGGCTTTCTTGATATCTTCTCGGGTAAGTACGATTGGGAAGCAGGAGGTTCTAGCGAATACCTTCTGCGCCTGGGGTCCGTTGCCGAGTGGACTCAGTATGGATCCGATCTTCCACAGGCGCCAGAAGACAGCAAAACCCGTTAGAGGTTCCTGACAACCCAAAAAGCTGATTGCGTTGGCGGCCGGCGCGGCTTATCGTCCAGGCATGGAGCAACTGCATCGAGTCGGCGAGTTGATGGTGGGGGCGACGCCCGGCGCTGCAGGTGACGGCGCGACCGCGAGGTACATCCGTGCTGGCGACATTCTCGATGGCGGAGCGTTGGCGGCGCCCGGGCAGGCAGGGGAGCCGACCCGCGGCCGCCAAGCAAGGCTGTTGCTCGGAGATGTTATCGTTCGCGGGCGGGGTGTTCCTTTTGCCGCGACGGTGACCTCCGATGCCGAGGGTGCCTACCCCACGAACGACGTGCTCCTGTTTCGCCCAGATCTTTCAAAGGTCGACGCTGGCTACGTCGCGGCGTTTCTCAATCTGCCAAGAACTCGCGAAGCGCTGAGTGCTGGCTCCCAAGGGGCAGCCTTGTCCCGTCTCTCGGTGCAGGCTCTTGGCAGCGTTGAGATTTCGGTCCCCCCGCTCGAGACGCAGCGAAAGATCGCCGCGCTCGCGGAGTGCATGGAGGCCGAGCAGCGGCTTCTCGACAGATTGCGTGAGCTGCGCCGGCAGCTCAACCAGCAGATTCTCCAGCGCCTGCTGGCGAATGCCCACGACGAGGGCGGCAACCCTCGCCGTGGGTCTCACCAGGCCGACCACCCGAAGGACGGTCGGTCAGTCCTCACCTCGAAGTAAGGAACACCTAAGATGGCGAACAGCGGTAACGGTAGCAAGGGCGGCGGCAGCCGTCATGTCGTTCCGAACCCCAGCGGCGGCTGGGACAACAAGCGTGGAGGCGGCGATCGCGCATCGAGCCACCACAACACCAAGCAGGACGCAGTCGATCGCGCGCGGGGCCAGAGCCGCCGCGAAGGCTCCGAGCTGGTGATCCATGGCCGTGACGGGAAGATCCAGTCGAAGGACAGCCACGGCCGGGATCCCAACCCGCCCCGGGGCTGAGCCGCAACTTTCGGCGGGGCGGCACAAGTCGCCCCGCCTCCTTTTCATCGGAACGATCATGACCAAGCTCTCGCAAAACGAATTGAACGACGCGATCTGGCAAGCCTGCGACACCTTTCGTGGCGCCGTCGACGCGACCCGTTACAAGGATCTGATCCTGGCGGTCCTGTTCTGGAAGTATCTTTCCGACACATCGGAGGCGCGTAAGCAGGAGCTTTTGAAGCAGTACGGCCCGTCCGATCCCCGCGTCGAACGCCAGATGAAACGTGCCCGCTTCACCCTTCCCGATGGCACCGATTTCTGGACCATTCACGCGAAGCGTCAGGTCGACAATCTGGGGGAGGAGATCAACAAGGCGCTCGACGCGATCGAGCGGGAGAATGATCCGAAGCTGAAGGATCTGTTCCGTCCGATCGACTTCAATTCCGAAAGCCTGCTCGGCGCCACTCGCGAACGTAATCGCCTGCTGCGGCTGCTGCTCGAGGACTTTGCCAAGCCCCAGCTCAAGCTGACGCCCGACCGCGTCAACGAGGATGCGCTCGGCGAGGCATATATTTACCTCATCAGCCGCTTTGCGTCGGATGCCGGCAAGAAGGCAGGCGAGTTCTACACGCCGAAGAAGGTTTCGCAGCTGGTTGCGCGGCTTGCCAAGCCTGGCCCGGGTATGCGCATTTGCGATCCAGCCTGTGGCTCCGGCTCGCTGTTGATCCGCGCCGGCGAAGCCGCGGCATCGCCCGATCACCAGCTGTTTGGGCAGGAAGTGAACGGTTCGACCCACGCGCTCGCCAAGATGAATATGTTCTTGCACGGCGAGGACAACGCCAGGATCGAGTGGTGCAACACGTTGACCGGGCCGGCGCTGGTGGAAGCCGATCGTCTGATGCAGTTCGACCGGGTCGTTTCCAATCCGCCTTTCAGCCTCGACAAATGGGGCGCCGAGGACGCAGCTACCGATCCCTTCCGCCGCTTCTCGCCGGACGTCCCGCCGAAGAGCAAGGGCGACTATGCCTTCATCCTCCACATGCTGGCGATCGCCAAGCGTGGCGAGGGGCGCGTCGTCTGCATCGCGCCACATGGCGTTCTGTTCCGTGGTGGGGCCGAAGGTCGGATCCGCGAAAGCATTGTCCGTAAGAATTTGCTCGACGCGGTCATTGGCCTGCCGGGGCAGCTCTTTCCGTCGACGGGCATTCCGGTCTGTCTGCTTGTCTTTGATCGCTCCCGCGAGATGGGCGGCGCCCGCGCCGACTGCCGGGATGTGGTCTTCGTCGACGCCAGCCGCGAGTTCACGCCTGGCAAGCGTCAGAACAGCCTTGAGGAAGGGCACGTCAAAAAGATCCTCGCCACCGTCGAAGCGCGGACGGACGTCGATCGCTACGCCCATGCTGCCGACTTTGCCGAGATCGAGGCGAACGGGTTCAACCTGAACATTCCCCGTTACGTGGACACATTCGAGCCAGAGCCGGAAATCGATATTGCAGCGGTTCAGCGCGAGATCGATCGGCTCGAGGTTGAGCTCTCCGAGACCAGGGCTCGCATGAAGGAGCACCTGCGGGAACTGGGGATCACGGCATGAGCATCGGCCACCGGCATGGCCGGACCCTGAAGCTGTTTCTGGTTCACGGCACACCCTCCAGCGTTGTGATCGCCGGCCTTGGTGTCTCGACCGTCCTGACGCTGGTGGCGCCGCGGTCGGCCCTCGGAGACCTGCTTGCGCGCCCGGAATCCAAGCGCACCGGCGTCTATCTTCTCGTGGGTCCCGACCCCGCCCTGCCGTCCCGACCCATGGTTTACGTGGGAGAAGGCGACGATGTGGCCACTCGCCTGATCTCCCACGACAAGGATCCGTCGAAGGATTTCTTCGAGCGCGTCTGCCTCATCGTCTCCAAGGACGAGGACTTCACGAAGGCACACTGCCGGTTCCTAGAGGGGCGGCTGATCACCGCAATCAAGGCTACGGGCCGCGCCAAGCTAGTCAATGGCACCGAGCCCGTGCCGAAGGGCCTCCCGGAAGCCGAGGTGGCGGACATGGAGCGGGTGCTTGCCGAGGTCGAACTCGTCTTGCCGACCCTCGGCTTCGATGTGCTTCGAGCGGAGGACAGCACGGGCGCCGCAGCTGCCGGCGTAGCAGCCGCCGCCGCTCCAGTTTGGAAGTATACGGGCGGGAAATGTGATGCTTCGGCTCGTGAGGAAGGCGGCCTGTTCAAGGTCTTGCAGGGTTCGATAGCTCGAGCCGTCGAGGTAGAAAGCGCTTCCGACGCGATCCGTGCAAGTCGGCAGCAGCTCCTTGCGGATGGTTCGGTAGAACCGACTTCCGATCGCAAAATGTGGCGGTTCGTGAAGGATGTGCCCTTCTCCAGCCCGTCGGCGGCGGCCTCCGCCGTTTACGGCGGAAGCGTCAGCGGACCGTCCTACTGGAAGCATCATCTGACGAACCAGACCTACGGCGAGTGGCGCCAGGAGCAGCTGAAGGCAGCTGCCCAGGAGGCGTCCCAGTGAAGCGACCGCCTTCAACTCTGGGCGACTATTTCGTGAGCCGCCGCGAGCGCGGCGACGAGGGCTTGCCGCTCGTCTCGGTAACGCTGCGCGACGGCCTTGTTCCCCGAAACACCATCGAGCGGCGCTTTGAGTCCGAACTCGAGGATCATGAGCACCTCGCGGTCCGCAAGGGAGACATTGCCTACAACATGATGCGTATGTGGCAGGGCGCGAGCGGCCTCGCCCACTACGACGCCGCGGTCAGCCCGGCATATGTGGTCCTGCGCCCGAGTAAGGAGATCGATCCGATCTTCGCAAGCTACTGGTTCAAGTCGGCGCGTATGATCTATCTCTTCTGGGCCTACTCCTACGGGCTCACGGAGGATCGTCTCCGTCTTTATTACAAGGATTTCGCGGCGATCCCTGCAGAACCACCGCCGCTCGATCAGCAGCGCAGGATCGGCTTGGCGTTGTCGGAGTGCGACAAGGCTATCGCCACCACTCAGGCGCTAATATCTTCAAAGCGACAGGCGAAGAATGCCTTGATTAGGCGTCTGACATCTGAGGGGGACACGCGCCGCCTGACAGAGGTGGCCACGATTCTGTTCAGCGGTGTGGACAAGAAGAGTGTTGATGGCGAGCGACCCGTCCGCCTGTGCAATTACACGGACGTGTACGCGAACTCCCGCATCGTCGCGGGAATGGACTTCATGCCGGCCACCGCTACCGAGGTCGAAAGCCGGCGGTTCGAACTTCGTGCGGGCGACGTTTTGTTCACGAAGGACTCCGAGACGGCGGATGACATTGCCGCAAGCGCCTATGTGCCTGCCGATCTTCCCGGCGTCTTGTGCGGGTACCACCTGGCTATCGCTCGACCGATGCCTGAGCGAATTCGAGGGGATTATCTAGCGTTTGCGATGCGCAGTCGAGCGGTACTCGACCAGTTTAGCCGCGCGGCAAACGGCGTAGTTCGCTTCGGACTCAATCTCGACGCGATGGACAAGATCAAGCTACCGGTGCCCACCTTGGCTCAACAAGGCGCCGTCGCGAACGTGTTGACAGCTGCAGACCGGGAGATCGCCCTCCTAACTGAGCAGGCTAAGGCCTTGGGTCTCCAGAAGCGTGGGCTGCTGCAACAGATGCTCCCTGACGAGTGGAGGGGCGAGGTAGCGGCTGCAAAGGCGGCGGCAGAATGAATGGGGGCAACCTGCAATGAGGCAGCATCAATTCGACTTCGCAAACTTGGGCGGCGCTTCGCTATACCCGGGCGAATACACGACTGAGACCCGCCGTCGTCGCTTCCTCAATAAGTACAAGATCGAGATCGCCGCGATCCTACTCGCTTTGCGGCGAGCCAAGGCAATCGGCCAAAACAGTCGACCGATCGAAATTCCGGAGAACTGTGACCGCTGCGGGACAGATTTCATCGATCTTGGCTTCTACTTCGACTGCGCGACGGGTGGCGACGATCACGGCCCTTGGAGCAATCTCTGCTTCGACTGCTTCGCCGACACCGGGAACGGCATCGGCTGGGGTCTCGGTCAAATGTACTTCCACGATGGCGAGGGCTGGCAGTGCATCGGCGGTGGTGACCTTTCGCCGGCCGAGGAGGAGGAGGCCGAATGAGCGCTCTTGCACAAGCCCTTCGTCCGCTTCGCGCGTCGACCAGATCGCCGGAGGGTTCGGTCGTGCTGCGTCCTGTAAGCCGCATCAGCTTCGATCTCACGGATACCGATGCTTTCGAAAAGGCCGCGCGCTTCGCGGTCGACTGGCTCGCCAGCAAGGCAGGGGGCGTGCTGCCTGCCGAGGCGCTCGAGTTGAAGGGCTTCGATACGCGCGGCATAGATGGTTTCCATCCCTGCCACGTCGTTCGGCTTGATGACGCGCAGGGCAGCGTTTGGGCTTCGCGCGTCGACGAACCTGGATCGAACCCGGAAGCTGGGGAGACTTGGTCGACCGAGTTGTTCGTCGAGCGCAGGTCGAGCAGCCTTGTACGCTTTGGGGCGCAGCTCACGGCGCGTCGATCGGCTGGAGCGGAACCGCTGCGGCCTAGCCGCCCCCGGCTTGTCCATGATCTACTGCGCGAATTGTCGGCCGAAGCTGACGGCGAGGCGATCAGGGAGACCGTCACCCGCATAACGGGCAGCGACGTCAGCGGATTCGCCGACCTCATCTATCGCGGCGACCGCCGCCTCCCCATCGTCGCGGTTTCAACCGACGACCGCGGCGGGTCACAGATCGACCTCCGCAAGCTGGCCGTCCGTTTGTCTGGTGCGGCCCACCTCGCTGCGCTCGATCCGGACGCGAGCTGGGAACTGACGCGGCTTCTCGACAAGCGCATGTCCACCTTCAACGGAGCTGTCCGCATCTACATGCCCGGCGTCGTCGAGGATGAGGAGGATCCTTACCAACATCCGCTTTGGCTCGTTCGCTCTTCAGGTCAGAACCCGAGGCTCATCGACACACTTGCCGAACGCATTTTCCCGCTCGGGTTCCGCGATCGGGATGGAGAAACGCGGTTCTGGCATCTGGCTCAGCTGCGTCAGGCTGCATCGGCAGCGGAAGCGCGGCGCAAGGTCGGGACCGAGGCCGATCAGCTTCGCTCCGAGATCGCAGCGCTGAACGATCAGATCGATGAGCTGAAGGAGACGCTGGAAACCGCCGAGGCGCTGGAACGGATTGCCGCCGGGAACGAGAAGGCAGCCCGACACGAAGTCGAACAACTGAAGGCGGAGAACGACCGTCTGCGCGGTGCACTCTACCGATTTCAAGCTATTGGGGCGGCGAACGATCAAGCGCAAGCGAAGCCCGTCGACCGCGCCCTAGAAAGCTACGAGGAGCTTGAGGACTGGGCGGATGAGGTGCTCGGCCCTCATATCATCATCCATCGAAAGGCGCTGAAAGATTGCCGGCAGAACGGCCATCCAGACATGCTCCAACGCATCGCGAACACGCTGATCGCCATCCGAGACCATTGGATACCGCACAAGCTCGAGGGCGGGCTTGAGCGCCGTGATGCGGCCGTGAAGGCATTGGCGACCTTGGGCGTCGAGGATGAAGCCTGTTTCGCGCGACGGGAGAAGGCCAGGGAGAAGCCGGAATATTCGGTGCGTGACGGCGATGTGACACGCGTGCTCTACGATCATTTCAAATACGGGAATTCGCGCAATAATGCCGAGCAATTTCGAATCTACTACTCTTGGGACGACGATGCTCGGCGGCTAATCATTGGCAAGATGCCGTCGCATCTGCCCAACGACATGTCATGAACGACTCTCCCGACTTCGCTCTCTCCGAAGCCGGCGGCGTCCAGCTGCAGGCGCTCACGACCTTGGCCAATCTCGGTTGGCGCTATGTGTCGCGGACGGAGGCGGAGCGGCACCGGGGGGGGCGGCGTGGGGCCGTAATCCTGGAGGACATTGCGCGCGAGGCACTCGCCCGGATCAACAGCTTCGAACAGGATGGCGCACGACATCCTTTCACGGAAAGCGGGATCGAAGAAGGGCTGCGGCGGCTGCGCGATCTCCGCTTCGATGGGCTTCTGAAGACCAACGAGATCGCGACTGACATTTTGCTGCTTGGTGTCGCGGTGCCTCAGACGGTTGGCGGCCTCAGCCGGGAGCGACCTTTTCGCTTCGTCGCCTGGGGCGACGAGTGGGAGAAGAACAGCTTCCACATGACCGCGGAGTTCGCGGTGCAGGGGCGCACCGCAGAGGTCCGGCCGGACATCGTCCTGTTCGTCAACGGCATCCCTTTTGCCAGTGTCGAACTCAAGCGCACCGGCGAGAAGACAGCGCAGGCGATCAGCCAAACGATCCGCAACCAGAAGACGGACGAGGGTGCGCCGCAGCTTTTCGTCACCCAACAGGTTCTAATCGCGGGCACGCCGAACGAGCCGAAATACGGCACCGTCGGCACTCCGGCGAAATATTGGTCCGCGTGGAAAGAGCCGGGGCCTCCGCACGGCCTATCGGACGACGTCGTCGAGACGGCTGTGAATTCCGTGCCGGCCAGGGACGAATGGAAAGCGATGTTGGCCGACTTCCAGGGCTATGCGGAGCGCCATTCCCGACTCTGCGAAACGCGGAATCGGTGGATGACGGACATGGACCGTACCATCGTTGGCCTTGGCTCACCTCGCCGGCTGCTCGACATGGCGCGGCGGTTCACTCTCTTCGACAAGGGCGTGAAGAAGGTCGCACGTTGGCAGCAAGTGAGCGCGGTGCTTCGCCTGCTCGACCATATCGAGAAGCGGGAAGCCGGCGGCGCACGCCGGCAAGGTGGTGTCGTCTGGCACACGCAAGGCTCCGGCAAGTCGCTGACCATGGTAATGCTCGCCCGGGCGCTGAATTGGGGAGTCGAGAACCCGCGCGTCATCCTCGTCACCGACCGTCGGGATCTCGACCGGCAGATCCGGAATACCTTCAAGGCGTGTCAGCGCGAGCCGAAGCAGGCTCGAACTGGTGCTCATCTCATGGAGCTGATCCAGGCCGGAACGCCGCTGATCACGACGTTGGTGAACAAGTTCCGTGCAGGGGTCGCTCGGAAGCCGACGACCGACGACGATCCCAACATTTTCGTGCTCGTCGATGAGAGCCATCGCAGCCAATACGGGGACGATGACTCCCTTCATGCCGACATGCGTAAGGTGTTGCCGAACGCCTGCTACATCGGCTTCACCGGCACACCGCTTTTCAAAAAGCCCGCGCGTAACACCTTCATCAAATTCGGCCCGCTGGTCGACAAGTACTCGATCCGTGACGCAGTTGCCGACGGCGCGGTGGTTCCTCTGATCTACGAGGGCCGGGCCGTGGATGAGGATCTATCCGACGCCGCGCTCGACGCCTGGTTCGACCGCGAGAGTCAGGGCCTTACCCCAACTCAGCAGACTGAGCTCAAGAGGCGGATGTCCTCCGCGAAGGCCTTGCAGGGCGTATCTGCGCGCCTCAAGGCGATGGCCTGGGACGTGCGGGCCCATTTCCTCGAGAACTTCGCCGGCACGGGTCTCAAGGGCCAGCTCGTCGCGCCCAGCAAGGCGGCCGCGGTCCGCATGCTGGAGATACTCGAAGAGCTCAACGACGCCGACCCAACCGGCTCACGCGTCACCGCCGAGGTCGTTATCTCGGGCCCCGACGCTCGGGAGGGCCACGAGGAAACCGACCGCGCCTCCCGTGACCTCGTCCAGCAATTCTGGAAACGGATGATGGACCGGTGGGGTGATGAAGACCGGTACAATGCCGGGATCATCGAAGCGTTCGATAGCCCCGATCCGCCGGATCTCCTCATCGTCGTCTCCAAGCTGCTGACCGGCTTCGACGTCCAGCGCAATGCGGTGCTGTACATTGGAAAGCGTCTGATCGAGCACGGGCTCCTACAGGCGATCGCGCGGGTCAACCGGGTTTTCGAGGACGAGGACGCGCCGGAGAAGCGGTTCGGGCTCGTCGTTGATTATTGCGGGGTGCTGGAGAACCTCACCGGCAGCCTCGTCGAATATGAGGCGCTCGCCGGATACGACGCCGCGGACATCTCAGGGGCGCTGGTATCAATCCGCGAGGAGGCGGCGAAACTGCCGGAGCTGCACGCCGCCCTGTTGTCGCTCTTCGACGGCGTATCGAACCGCTGGGATCGTGAGGCCTATGCTCGCGCCCTCGCCGATGAAGTGCTGCGCGACCAGTTCCAGCGGGCGTTGTCCGCATTCGCGTCAGCACTGGGCCTGGCGCTCGCGTCCCGGCAGTTCGTCGAGAGTGAGCGCCCGGACCGCGTCAGGCGCTGGAAGGACGACCTCAAGAGGTTCGAGGATCTCCGAGCGGAAGTCAGGCTTCGCTACGGCGATGCGCTCGACTGGGCTCGGTATGAGGCCAGGGTCCAGAAGTTGCTGGACACACACGTGACGGCCACGGGCGTCAGCCAAGTGATCGCGCCCGTCGATATCCTCGAGGAGGCCGGCTTGGCCGCTGAACTCGACCGCGATGATGGTCGGAGCGCGGCGAGCCTCGCTGACGAGATCGCGAGCAAGTTGGAGCGTACTGCGACGGAGAGGATGGAGGAGGATCCCGCCTTCAACAAACGCTTCTCCGAGATGATCCGCGCAACGATCGACGCATGGCGCCAGCGCCGGATCGACGAGCAGGAATATCTGCGGCGTATCGAAGAGCTGCGCCGGGAAGGTGCGGAGCGCTGGACGGGCGCCGGAGGAGCCGAGGGCGGCGGCGCGTCGCTCGATCCCGACCTGGCCGCCGTGGAAGGTGTCGTCGGCGAGGAACTGGCGAGGCTGGCACCGCAGGCGACGGAGGCCGCGCAAGCGGTCGCAGCGAAGCTGCTGGACATCATCCGCTCAAAGCTTCGCGTCGGGTGGCAGGATGACAGCAATGTCCAGAACGAGATGCGCAATGGTTTCGAAGACTGGTTTCTGGACGTCGCGCCCGAAGAGCTCGAGATCACTCTTGGCTTAGAGGTCGTCGATGCGATCGCGGAGCGTGTCCTGGCGGTCGCGCGTCGGCGGTTGGCCCGATGAGCTGGCCGGCCGAGGTCTTGGAGGTCTGCTCGGTTCGCTACGGTCGGCAGGAGGTGCCGTTCGCGCTGCAGCGGTCGAACAGAAAAACGCTCGGAATTACCGTTCGAGCTGACGGCTCGGTTCTGGTGCGGGCGCCATCGGGCGCGGAGCTAAACGACATCGAGGAGCGGGTCCGCAAGCGAGCGGGATGGATCCTCGCCCAACAAGCTCGGGCCGAGAGGTATCGGCCGCGGACTCCGCCGCGGACCTTTGAAGAGGGGGAGACACACCTCCATCTCGGCCGACAGCTGCGCCTTACCGTAGAGCAGGCGCTGGCTGAAGGCGTGCGGATCGACGGCGATCGTATCGTCCTCGCCATGCATCGGCCGAACCGGCTGGACGAGCGGGCAACGCTACTGCGTAGATGGCGCTTCGAGGAGGCGAAGCGCGTCTATCGAAAGCGGCTTCATGCGATGTTTGCACCATTCGCCTCGTACCGCTCCGAACCGCCGCGCCTCCTCATCCGCGATCTCACGCACCGATGGGGAAGCATGACCGATCTTGGCAACATGGTCCTCTCACGCGATCTTATCCAAGCGCCTCAAGCCTGCATCGACTACGTGATCACCCATGAGCTCTGTCATCTGATTCATGCGGACCACGGCGAGCAGTTCAGGCGACTGTTGAGTGAGGTGATGCCGGACCATGCCAAGCGGAAGGAACGGCTGGAACAGGCGCTGCTCTAAGGGGACAAACAACGTCCCGCTGCAGAGGCGACGTGACCGGGTTGGAGCGTGGCCTCGCCGATCTCGTTGTCTACAGATCAACTTCCTCGAGCCCGACAGGAACCGAAAAGCCGAGCTGCCTCCAATCCTCGTGCCAAGGCGCGCTCAAGAACGAGTCATGCAGACAGACCTCTTCCTCAAAATAGGCCGCGTGCTCAGCCCTGAGGTCCGGTGGCGGGGGAAAGCCGCTGCTCACCCAACTGGCGACCTGCTCTTGGATGCGCCGATCCGCCTCTAACGTCGACGATCCCGTGCGAAGTTCCATTCGCTTTCGAGCTCGCATCACTGCGGCGCGGAAATGAGGGGAGGCTGGCTCGCAGTCGCTGAGAATCGGCAGTAGCATATGGAGACGCCGGATGTCGTCGGGAGTGTACCTCAAAGCGTGCGGCACACAGGCAGTAAACGAGGCAGCTTCCTCCACGAAGCCGCCGTTGTGCAAGCCCGCGATCTGGATTGCACTCTGGATCGCAGCCGCATCAAGCGCAGCAATTTCGTCGGGCTTAATGGGCGGAAGTTTACTGCTCATGGCCTGACCAGGCATGTCGAGTTGCTGAAACAGCTCGACCCTGTATTGGCCGATCGCTTCCGCCACGGGGTCTACCGCCGCAAGAATCTCGTCTGGGGTAGGCTGACCCGGGAGGGTGTCGGTATTGTCACCCAGGTGCCTTACGGACGGCGCATGGCCGCCGTGGTGCTCCTCTATCCAAACTTGGAGCGCTGCTTCGATCGCCTCACGCAGTCGTTCGATAAACTCCGGCTCGCCGCCGAACAGATGCAGCAGTTTCCTTTTGCGCAAGCCGAAGCGCTTTCCATCGGCAGCAAGCATGAGCGGCCACGCCACGCCGAGGGCGGCTTTGGCGGCCACGCCGACGCGCATCTCGTGAAGCAGCTGACTGGCGACGATCAGCTTCAACGCGTCGTCGTAAGCATGGCGCCAATCCCGTTTCTGCTCCGGTGTGAGGTTCCTGTCTGCTACCCCTTCGATGAGTTTGCGCTGGTCCTCATAGAACCGGGCGGGCTGCACTCCGCGCTTCCCGTGATGCGCGTATTTCACGTTCGGCCTGAGCTCGAATGAGCCGACCGCGAGCGCCTCCGTCCATGCATAGAAGTCGGGCTCGTCGCCGACGAGGCAGAGAACAATTTCGGCCACCAAGGCTTCTTTGTCGGTCGGGTTGGTCAGCTGCCGCACGATGTCGCACGCGTGGGCGGCGGATACCGCCGCGCTCCCAGCCCAGCGTTCGCGGAATGCTTTCAACTGTTCGGGCGTGAACAGCTCTTCAAGGCCCAACGTCAGCATCTTCGATGATCTCCTGCACACAGCAGCTGGCGCTGCCGCTGAAGGACACGGCGCGCTTCCGCGTCGCGCCATGACATTCTTGGTTCGAGTCGCGGATCGACCATGACAAAGGGCGCGATTAATCGCGGCATGCCATGACGAAACGCCTCCTGGACGGCGGCGCGGAAGAAGAAGTCATGTGACTTCCTCCTTGGCGCAATACCTCAACTTTGGGCGAGCCCCAAAATTGTTGCGACCCTCCTCCGTCGGGTGGTGCCGGCTGCAGCCGGCAGGGCCTCCACGCCCGCTTCGACGGGCGTTCCGGCAGGCGGGTTCAGGTCCGACATGTTGGCGAGCACCACCCGACACATTTGCGTCACCGATCGCCGTAGGCCTCGGGGACCGTTGCGGCATGCCTCGCGCGGACGATCTCGGCGATCGCCCCGTAATCCGCCTCGTCCAGGCAGGACAGCGCGCTACCGTCGACACCGTAGTGTTTGTACAGCACGTCGACGAAGTCATAGGTCAGCGGGGTGAGCTGACGCTGATCGCGCGCCGCCCGCTCTCCCTGGATCTGCCTCTCGGCAGCCAGGTAGATGTGCAGCTGCTGCCGGGCGATTTCTGCGACAGCGACGCTTTCCAGCAGCTCCCGCAAAAGCGGCTTCATCTTCTCGGTCTGCTTGAAGATCACGCCGCGCAGCGTCTGGATTCGCGCCGCGTTGGGGGTGCTGACGAGGGTCACACTGAGGCAGCGCTTGCGCGCATCCTCATTGCGCGTCCTCAACGCGTTGAGGCGGCGTACCGCCTCCATCAGCTCATCCCTCTCGTCGATGTATCGCCTGATCACGATCTCCAGGAGATCGTCGACGCCTTTGGTCGTCAGGCCGGCCGAAGTGACCTGCTGGTCCTCATTGACGCAGGCACCGTTCGTCGCCGGCGCTCCACCGGCGATCCCAATATCAATCTTGCTCATGATTAGCTCCCGTTGGAATGGTCGTTACGGAAACGACCAGCTCAAGGAGCTGCCCAGGCCTGCGGAGGATGGTTGCGGAATGGGAAGGTCCGGCGCTCGTCATGCGGACGCCGCCACCTCACCGGCCGAGCGGTCGGCTCGGGACGAACCGCCGTCGCGAGCATGACGAGCAATGCGCCGAACAGCGCTAGCAGCATCCGCAAAACGGCGATCAGAGAACCCATGCGGTTGATTTGGAACGTTCCATGAACGTCGTCAACGCTTTTTCTATGAACCGAATGATGCTCAAGGCTACGCGAAGGAAAAATGGCAGCACCCACCTATCTTCCGGCCGTGACCTCGTCTCGGGCACCGGTTAACTCGGACGTGCTGCATTCTATCGGTTACGACGGCAGGCACAGCCCCGGGCTTGTCGGCGCGCGGCGTGGGCACGCGCGTCGAAGGGGACATCCGCGAAGGAACCCGGGAAGCATGTGCGGTTCAGCCGAACAAACCGGGTCACGGCTGCAATCGGATTTGCAGCTCAGCAATATCCTCGGCCGCAGTTTCCGTTCCGAGCAGGCTGTGCAGATACTCCAGCAGGTCTTCCTGGCGGGGCTGACCGAAGGCCAGCCGATAGACGGTCAGGCTGCGCTTGAGCCATTCGAGCCGGCGGACCTCCCGGCTGAACGGTAGCGAGGGAACGCGGCGCTCGACTTTGACCGGGCCTTCGTAGATCCAATAGGGGATGAGGTCGGAATCGATCCCGGTTTCCACCCGGGCCGCGTCGAACATCGCCTGCCATGGATCGTCGGGGATCGCATCGAGTCCCTGGAGCGCGCGGCCCTGCCGATGTGCCAGGTTCAAGCGAACTGCGTGCCCCTTGAAGCGATGAACGCGCCCTTCGCGCTGTTCCAGATCGACCGGGTTGCCGGGCAGATTCCAGTGGTAGACGCGGTAGCAATAGGGGTGGAAGTCGAGCCCCTCCTGGCCGACCGAAGTCGTCGCCAGGGCGAATGGCCGGAATGGGGAGTTGAAGGCTTCGCGCACGCTTCCAAGGCGCGCGGCGCCGCCTTCCTCGTCCTTATAGTCGGCCAGACGCATTGCGAAGCGGCCGCGCATCTGGAACTTGTTGATGACCAGCTTCTTCCCTTCGACGATCGGGTCGTCGACATCGATCTGCGAGGGTCGGATGGACAGGGCGTCGAAGATCGCCTTGCTGACGCCGGCAACGCGCACGGCCGATGGCCGCGCCCCGAGGCCTTCGGCGTCGACGAGGTAGTGGACATATTCGTCGAGCACGGCCTGGAGATTGTGCTCGACGGCATAGGTAAGCACCCGGTGCCAGTAACGATCGTCGTCGTCCTTGCGCAGCAGAGCGACAGCGTCATGCTGATTGAACAGGGTCCGAAATCCCCAGGCGACCTGGTTGGCGGCCTTCAAGAGCCGCGGATCATCCCAGTCGAGATCTGGCGCGATGCGGTGCAGCGCGCGCAGCGCGCATACCGCCGGGCTGCCAAGCGATATGTCGACCAGCAGATCCACCAGCGTCTCGCTGACCGAACCGAACTGGCGCTCGGTCGCGGCCGTGCGCAATGCGGCGACGTGTTCCTTGAAGCCATCCTCGTCGCCCAGCATGGCGAAGCCGGAGGGCGACTCCACCCAGGCGACGGATCGCGCGCCCGCCATCGCGTCGATGACGGCCGGAGCCGCCCATTCCCACTCGCGACCGTCGGCCGCATCCCCGGATCGCTGCGAAAGCGCCTCGACGCTGGCCCGCAGGCGCTCGGCGACGGCTTTTCGCATTGCGTCGGCGGAGAGCGGCTCGGGGTGTGCCGCGAAGATCGCCAGCGGATCGGCAAGCCGCGCCAGCGTCGGGGACGGATAGACCAGGTGCATGGCGCGTAGGCCGACCAGCCGGCCCTGGCTCTGGCGGAACTGGATGGGGCGCGGTCGGACATGCCCGAAATAGCGTTGGCCGGCTGGGCCGACTCCCATACGACGCTCGGCTTCGTAGGAGAGAATCGCCGCGATGGCGTCGGGAACCATCGACCAGGAGGAGAAGATCAGCGCCTTGGTCAGCGGCGGGCCTTGCCGCTCAGGGCCATAATAAGGCAGCGACGGCGGGATCCAGAGATGCTGGTCCAGTCCATCACGGAACAAGTCGTCCATCACGCCCCGCATCCGGCCGTTGGCAGGGTCGAGCGGCTCATAGGCGTCGAGACGGTCGTGATCGAGCATGGCCGGACGGGCGCGCGCGAGCGCTTCGCGCAGATGCGCGGGCGGGCGGTCGAGATTGTCCCGCAAGAGGCGTTTGAGGGCGTAGTCGCGCATGAAGTTCAGCAGATAGGGCGCTGACTTCCAGTATTCGGTGATCTCGGGCGCTTCCAGCGCCCGGGCGACGTCCGAAACGGCTGCCGCCTGGCGCAGATCCGCGGGCTGGATGGAGATGGCCATCGGCGGCTCGCCGACCATCGAGTCCCGCTCGACCGTGCTGGCCACGCGCTCGGTGCGGGACATGACCTTGCGCAAGCGTTGCTCGATGCCGCGCCGCGCCTCGATCGCTTCTGGTCTGGATCCGGGAAGCGCGTGGAGAAAGGCCCGGAACCGCCGCATCTCGCCTTCGAGCGTGGCGGCGACCTGGGGCCCGTTGGTGCGGCCGTAAAGGAAGGACAGGGTCTCCAGAAAGTCGCGATAGTGCTCCCCGTCGTCGGGCTCGTCGCCCGACAGGGTCAGCATCCGATAGGGCGTGGCCGACAGCAGCAGCGTGCGAGCCGCGTGGCCGTTGCCGTCGGTGTAGTCGAACAGCTCGCGCGCAAGATCGGCCGCCGGGGTCTCGCCGTGGAGCAGATCGCGGAAGCGCTGAAACTCATCCATGATGATGAGGTCGGGTTTGAGCGCGTCGATGCAGGCGTGCGAGAGCTTGGCCCGAAGCCGGCCGACAAGCGCGTTCCGGCGGTGACCGAGTTCGTAAGGATAGGAGTCCCGCCGGCGCGGGAAAAGGTCGCAGACCGCTTCGAGCTCTTCGAACAGCGCGGCGTCGGCTTCGACCTCGCGGCGGAAGCGGTCGATGATCCGCTGGTCGACGCCATCCAGCGTCAGGTCGCGGACCGCATAATTCCAGCCGTCCACGCCGGCGCTGACCTGGAGCAGGTTATGCAAGCCGCGCGGCCGCGAGACCCGGTCTTCCAGCAGCCGCAGGAGCAGCGCGCGCTCGCGGGTGACCCCCGTCGTAGAGCGCAGGTCGAAGGTGGTGCCCGGCGTCACGCTGATGAAGTTCACCTTGTTGGCGTCCAGGCCCTGGTCGCCGCGCACCTGAAGCGGGATCAGCGTCATGCGCGTCGGCAGCGCCAGCTCGCGCCGGTTGAGGACGTTCAGGCGGTTCAGGTTCTGCGCGGCGATCGCTTGGTTGGAGCAGATATAGAGGATGTCGATCCGCTCGCTCGAGTCCCAGAGCTTCTCGATCGTCCGCGCGATCACGCCGCGCGCGACCATGGTTTTCCCAAGGCCGACCTCATCGGCGACGAGAAACTGCCTTACCGGATCCTGATCCGCGTAAAGCCGATCAAACACATAATCGACAGTGCGACGCTGGAACGCCTTGAGCGGCGCGAGGGCCTCGGCGGCCTCGAAACGGCTATCGCGCATGTCCGGCGTCCTGGTCCTGCAGCGCGATGCGGAAGGCGTCCCACAAGGTGCGGAAATCGTTGGGGATGGGATCGGCGCCGGTGTCGTTGCCTGCTTCCAGGCGGATCATCAGCCGTTCGATCGCGCGGAGCCGTTCACCGCCGCGGCACAGGGCGCGGACCATGTCTTCGAGCAGCGGCGCGTCGTCGGCCGCCGCCGCCCAGGCGCCGGCCCCCGCGCCTTCCTGCGCAGCCAGCGCCGCGCTGAAGGGCTCGCCGAGCTCGGAGAGCAGGAGTCGTAGGTAACGGAAGAAGGCGTCGCGGCTGTCGATCGCCCAGCGCAGGATCGCGGCATGGCGCTCGGCGGGAAGCCCATCCAAGATGAGGCCGGTGCTGAACAGCGCGGACGCCTTCTCGGTCTCCTCTACCAGGCGAAAGGCGAGGAAGCGGGTCAGGTCCACCATCGGCATCACGCCCAGATCGACGGGCTCGCCGGAGCGCAGCGCCGAAAGGACGTCGCAAGCATGTCCGTCGCCGCGGGTGATCGGCCAAACGGTCAGCGCGCCCACGCCCTTGAGCGGCAGCGGCTCCGACGTCGTCAGCCAGACGCGCCACGGGTGCTCTACAGCGTCGTCGTCCGCCACCCGCTCGCAACGCAGCCGCAGCGCGCCCCTGCACAGGGCGCGGCGGGCCTCATGGAGCCGCTTCTCGGCGGAGATCACCGCCGGGTCGACCGGCTCCAGCTCGCTGGGGACGAAGGTTCGGGTCAGGCGCCCGAAGCCCTTCTCGCCCATGATCTGCTCGACGGTGCCGACCCGCGAGCGCTTGCCTTTGAGCGAAGCGAACAGCTCGACATTGTTGCCGGAGAGCAAGGCGGGCCGGGTCGCGTTGCCCGAGCCGATCGTCAGGACCGTATCCCAGCCGATCTCGGCGATGAAGGCCTTGGCATGGAGCCCCTGCAACGCAGTGGCGGAGACCTCCTCGCCGTCTTCGCTGGCGGCCATCTCGTCGAGAACGGAGACGCGCTCGAAGGCGCCGAGCGTCTCGGTCTCGACGCAGACCAGTTGATCAGGCCGGCTGATGAGGATCGGCTTCTCAGCGCTCGGCAAATCCGCCAGGAGGTCGAGCGCGTCGGTATCGCAGAACGGGGAGATCACGCCGAGACGCGCGCACCGGGGCGGTTGCCAGATGCTCCCGCCAAAACCGTTGAGCGCGAAGGAGACCTCGTCAAAGCGCTCGGGCGCCGTCCACCGGGCGCGACGAATGTCCTGCGCGATCTCCTGGGTCAGCGCCCGCGCCTCGTCGGCAATGCCGCCCACGGCCAAGTCGGGGAGGCCGCTGAGCAGGTCGAACAACGGGCGGTTGCCGGCGTCGGGGCGGCGCGTCAGCTCTCCTTCGAGGCGCAGCGAGATGTCCCAGCAACGATCCCGCGTGAGGTTCCGCGACAGGACGAGAAGCCGCAGCAAGGTGGGATCCCCGGCCCGGGTCGGCCGATACCGCAAGGCCCACATCTTCGGGTGAAAAGCGCCGCCGCGCGGTGCCGCGACCTCGACGATGATCCGTTCGAGCAGCGAGCAAAGCCGCGAATGCGGCCGGCCCTGAGCATGGAGATGTCCGGCGTCGGCAAAGACCACCAGCCGTCCGGCGATCCGTTCGGCGCCCTCGAGCAGCGCCAGGGGATGCGAAAGGATGTCGTCGCGGTTCTCGGCGGCGAACAAGGCCAGGCTGACGGGCGCCGCCAACGCGGTTTCGAAGTCGAGCGAGAAGGTCGTCGCCACCGCGGCGTCGAAGACATAGCCGGGCGGCGGCTGCAGGCTGTCGCCGTAGAGCACGCGGGTTTCGGGATCGAGGGTGGTCCTATTCAGCATCGGCGAGATCCCGCAGATGCGACCGGGCCTGCGCCCATCTGAACGAGAGCCGATCGACGCCCGACGCGCCCGTCCAGCGGTCGCGCACGGTCCGGTTGGCGAAGCGCGACTGGCTGGTCTTGAGCCGTCGCTCGCGCTCCTCGACGATGCGCGCGGCGGGGGCCAGGCGGCCGCCGTCGATCTCACCGGACCGGACCAGCTCCAGCCATTGGCCGACGAAGCGCTTGGCCGCCGGACGGATGCGGTGGGCCAGGTGATCGATGACCTGCCAGAAGGCGTCGAGCGACCAGGCGCGGATCGCGGGCATGTCCAGGCTCGCGCGCCAGTCCTGCAGGCGCGATTGATAGAGCTCGATCCAATCGGGCCTGGCGCGCAGCTCGCTCAGCAGCAGATTGTAGAGGAGCGAGGCGCCGTGCATCACGCTCGAAAACAGCTCGCCATGCGCGACCAGCGCCCGCGTATCGTTGGGGAAATCCGCGAGATGCGGGTGCTCCCAGATGTAGTGGCAATCGGCCGCACCGCCGCCGGTTCTTGCGAGGAACGTCAAAAGGCTGCGGGGCTGTTTCGCCACCAGCTGGTCGATGATGAATTGGGCTTCCTCGGGCGCGAGGCGAAAGGTCACCGCCTCCAAGAGATCCGCAGGTCGGGCCGGCAGCGACGGCGTCCAGATCTGGAGGGCCTGCGTTTCCGACGCGGCGTCTTCGCTTTCGCGGACCCGCGGCCGGCTGCGTTGAAGATGGCGCAGCGAGGAGAAGAGGCTGTCGATCGAGCCCGGAAAGAGGCGAATGCCCCATGTCGAGAGCCCGGCCCAATAGACCGAACTGGGCAGCCGCTGGACCGCCGCGCCGGCGTCGCGGCCGATGATGCCGTTCGATTCTCCGCCGGCCTTGAGCGCATTGGCGAGCCGGTTCTCGAGCGCGCGCGCCTCGGCGGTGAGCTGGTCCGGCCCGGCCGCCGACCCTTCCAGCATCTGGAACAGCCAGGGGATGAAGAGCATGTAGCGCAGGCGCGTCTGGATCGTGCTGGTTCCCGGGAACAGGTGGTCGGCGATTGAATCGCGGATGCCGCCGAGGCCGAGTTCGTCCCGGCTCTCCCGTTCCTGAAACAGCGACATGATCCGCTGCGCGCGTTGGCGCTCGGCCTCGTCGAAATCAATCCAGGCAAGTGACGACATCGGCCCCCGCGACTCTCTCTTCGGGCGCCCCGCGCCGATATTGAACCAAGTCGCGCCTCACGCGCTGCCGATGACCCGCAGGCGCATGGCGCGGGTCTCCAGCAGATAGGTCTCGACCCCTGCGATCAGGTGAAGCCCCTCCTCGCCAATGGCTTGGCGGGAAAGCCCCGGCTGCACAATCCGCACGTCGTATTCGAAGCGATGATCCTGCCAGTCGGCCTTAAGCTTCTTGATCATGGCGGCCGATCCGCGCTCGACGCGGGAGCTGAGGCCCTTGTCGCGCCGGATCTGTTCGCGCTTCAGCATGTGCTGCAGCATCCGGTTCGGTCGATCGCGCCACCGGGCCGATTTCTGGGCCTGGCCGCACACCTCGTAGAGGTCGCCGAGCCGGGCGCCGGGCGTGTCGGCGCCTGAATATTTGCAGTGAAACAGGGTCACCGAGACGACGCTGTCGGTGATGCGGAGCGCCACCACGTCGGCGATCTCGCCCTTGCCATCGTCGTCGAAGATCACGTCATAGGGCTCGGGGTCCGCGAGCAGTGTCTCGATCACTAGCCGCTGGACCGAATCGGCGCGCTTCTCGACGCCCTGCGCTTCGGCGCGGATGTCGGTCTTGGACCAGTCCCAGACCTCGAGCTTCTCCGGCGGGTAGGGCGAGACCGTCTCGCCTTCGGGCAGCGCATAGAGGTGGCTGTAGATCAGCAGCGAGCCATCGCCGAAATCGATCTGCGGCGAGTCGTCGGCGAAGCATTCCGAGAAGGTCTGCACTTTGCCGCCGATCTTGATCGTGGCCTTGGGCCCAGCCCGCTGCGGATAGCGCGCGCCGCCGTCAGCAAAGACGATCTCGAACTCGGCCGAGTGGTCGTCGCTCACCACGGCGAAGCGCAGCGGACCGGTGCGCGCATTGTCGAGAAGCTCGATATCGCATTCGGCGAACGGCACGGCGTGCTCGCCAAAGGTGATCTCGACGCGCTCCTCGATCTGCATCAGGAGCGATTCGGGCCAGTGAATCGCCACCGGCGGAACGGCGGGGCGGTCGCTGATCTGGCGCGGCCGCATCGCGCTCTTGAACACCCCGTCCGTGGTGATGCCGGGGTCGTTGACCGCACGGCCGATGTCCTGACACCAGTCGACCCAGTCGGTGAGATCGCGCACCGGCGACATCGACCAGAACTTGCCCTTGGCCGAGCAGCCCCGCGACGCCGGCGCGCCGTCGAGAAAGCCGGTGGCGAAGACGTTGTTCTTGATCCGCGACTGCGACTTGGCGCTGTCCAGGCCGTCGGCGACATCGACGCCCATGTACATGGAATAGCGCACCCCTCGCCCCTGGTGGTGGGTCAGGCCAAGGTTGCGCAGGATCAGGCGCTTGAAGCCGTGCAGGCTGCGGAAGACATCCTCGCCTTCGATCCGGCGGGCTGTGTCGCCGCACACCGCCTTGGCCAGACGATCGAACGGGCCTTTCGCCGAGCTGCTGATGTAGAGCAGGCCGCTGGCTTGGTCCCAATGCAGCATGTGCAGATCCCAGGTGACGTTGATGGCGTGCTGCGCCGTCGTCCAGCGCGCCTGTTCCTCCGCGCGGGTGACGAAGATCGCCACGCGCTGGTGCGGATTGATCTTCATGCCGAGATAGGAGCCGGGATCGTAGAGCTCCTCGGCCTGGAACGGATCCCAGCTGTCGCACGAGGTCCGGTAGGCGACCGCGTTCATCTTCGGCTCGAGGGTCTGCAAGGGAATGTCGTTGAGGTCGCCGGTGAAGCCCTTGAACATCTCGGCGCGGCGGATCTGGCGCTCGATCTTGGCAGAGCTCAGGGCTTCGACCAGCGCGTTCCAATCGGCGTCCTCGGCATAGAGCTTGGCGAGCGAGCGGTCGACGTCGTCGACGCCGGTGTTGGCGATGACCGTCGCGTCGCCGAGTGTCGGGTCCTGCCGGGTGAAGCGGCCGACGAACTGGATCGTCACCGCGATGCTCTTGTGGTGGTCGTGCAGAGCCGCGATCTTCAGCTCGGGGACGTCGAAACCCTCGCCGAGCATGTCGACGCAGACGATGATCCGGCTCTCGAACCGCCGCAGCGCCGCAAGGTTTTCGCGCCGCTCTCTCAGCGGCTGCTGGCTGTGGACGATGACCGGGCGGTACTGCGGATGGATCGCGCTGTAGAGCTGATGCAGCTGCTTGGCGCGCTCGATAGTGCTGCACCGCGCCATGGCGAGATGGTTGAGCCCAGCCTCGAGGTCGGTGGCGAGGACGTCGCCCAGCTTTTCGATGATCGCCATGTCCGCGTCAGGACGGTCGAGGCCGAACACCGCCTCGAAGCGGATCGGTTTGAAATAGCCCTCTTCCTGCGCCTTCTTGAGCGGATAGGTGTAGATGAACTCGCCATCCACCCGCCGGCCGTCCTCGCGAAAGGGCGTGGCGGTGAATTGGACGATCGGGATCGGCGGCTTGCGATCGACGAACAGCCCGCGAAACTCGGTCCAGGTCCGCGCGCCGATGTGATGGGCCTCGTCGATGAACAGGGCCGCGGCGCGGGCGGCCATTTGCTCCTGAACCTGCGGATCGGCCCGGCCAGCGATATGCATAGTGGTGACGATGACGTTGGCGCTGTCGAAGATCTGGTCGACCTCGGCCACGGCCGAGGGGATGTGCGACAGGCGGGTCACCACCGGATATTCGGCCGAAGCGTCGAGGCAAGCCTGACACTTAAGGACGCCGAAGGTCTCGAACTTGCCGGCGATCTGGTCGCGAAGCGCGTCCGTCGGGACCACAACCAGCAGTCGGTCGAAACGCTGGCGGGCGTTCAGGGCTAGCATCGTCTCGGTCTTGCCGGTCCCGGTCGGCATGACGATGGTCGCCGGCTCCGTCGAGCGCGTGGCGTGGGCGAGCGCGGCGTGGAGCGCGCCGAGCTGTGGCCGCCTGAGGCCTGGGGCGGCGGGTTTGACCTCGGTGGCCGGTCGCGCCTCGCGCAGGTGGAAGGCGTTTTCCCAGGACGCGGTGACCCGTTCGAGCCAGCTCGCCATCTCGGGACCGCTCAACGACGCGGGATTGAGCGGCGTCGGCCGGATCCAGCGGCCCTCGCCGCGCTTCAGCGCCTCGCTGATATCCTTAGGATGCAGGGCGTCGGGAACGAGCAGCACAAGGTCGGCCTCGAGCTGGGTCGCCGTCTTGGCGCTGAGGATCTTCAGCGTCTCGCCGGTCTTCAGGATCGTTTCAAATCCGCCGACGCGCCGAACCGTAAAGGGCCTGAGCCGACAAACGGCCTCGGTGGCGGGCACGGCCTGCTGACGCGTCGAGCTGCCCAGAACCTTGCCGTCGAGCGCCAGCCGGGCAGGGAGCCGTAGCGACACCTCCTCACTGAAGAGGTCGTCCTGGCCGGCAGCGGTGGCGCTCGCGCGGGTCAGCATCGTTTCCCCCTGCCGCCGGCGACTAGGCCGCGACCGCCGCGAGCGGCGACGGCGTCACGGCGATGATCTCACCGGTCGTCACCAGCACGATTAGTCCGCGCGCGGCGCCGGTCATATCCAGATAGGCCCGCACCTGAGCGCGGTAGTGATCGACCGTCTCCGGGGTGGGCTGGACGTCGCTCTTCCAGTCGATGACCACCTGCGGCGCGCCGTCGGGCCCCCGGGCAATGGCGTCAGCGATGCCGGCGGTCGCCTGCTCAACCTCATCGAGGAGCGCCGACGCATAGACCGGGAGTTCGGGGGTGAGGACAGAACGAAGCTCGGCGATTTCGGGCAAGGCGAGCGTGCGGGTCACGCACCCGGCAAGTTCACCGGGCGAAAGACCCTGCGATGGGTCTTCGACCGCACGGCGGCCGAGCGCCGCGATGAGCAAGCGCGCCCGATCGGTCAGCGCGGCGCTGTCTGGTGCGGTCTCCCCCGTCAGCACTTCTTCGAGGAGCTTGTGCAGGATCAGGCCGCGCTCGCGCCCGCCCTGGATGCTCGGGCGTTCGGCTTCGTCGTCGGGCTGGCGTTCGTCGCGCGCCGCCCAGATTTCCACCGCCTCCGGGGTAAGCACCGCGCCGGCGCTGCTTTCGTCACGGCTGGGCGCCAGCCAGGTCAGGCGGCGGTGGCGCTCGGCGATGGCGGCGGCTTCCGCCGCGAAGCTTTCGCGGGTCTGCTGGTTAACTTCGCCAGCCGCCGCTGCGCCCATCTCCAGCGGGAGATGAGCCACATCGAGCGTCGGGAGGTCGGCGAGTGACAAGTCGAGTAGCGAGATCCAGGCCGACTTCGACGGCGCGGCGTCGAGGCGAGGCAGGACCAACAGCTCGCGCGCCCGGGTGGCGGCGACGTACCAGAGGCGGACGCGCTCGCGATCGAGCTCGGCCTTTTCCGCGTCGCGCACTTCGTCATAGCCGGCCGGCTTCACCCCGAAGACCGGGCAATAGAAGGTGTCGCTGTCGCGATCCGTCACTGCGTTCTCGGCCGGCATGATGCCGGTCATCGTGTTGACCGGCACGACGATCGGCCACTCGAGGCCTTTGGCTGCGTGCATGGTGTAGAGCGCGACGGCTTCTTCCTGCGCGTCGGGCCGCCCCTCGACGGCACTGGCTTCGTCGGTCCACGCCGCGGTCATCGTCTCGGCGAAGGCGCGCAGTCCGCGCACCGCGAAAGCGGAGGCCAGGCTGAGATAGAGATCGACATTGGCGAGCGCCCGCTCGGCTTGGCCGCGGTGGCGGGCGAGCAGGATCGGCCGCACCCGCATCACGTCGACCGCTTGCGACAGCAGGTCGTGCGGCGTGGTGTTGTTGGTCCGGCGATTGAGGGCTTGCAGCCTTTCGATCACCGAGCGCGCCAGCGGGTGGACGATGTCGCTCGCCTCCACGCCGAGATCGAGACGCGGCAGGGCGTCGGGATATTCCTCGGACCGGGGCAGCGCCCAGATGATGTCGAGCAGCTCTTCCTCGGTCAGACCGACAAGAGGGCCGCGCAGGAGCGCGCCCAGAGCGAGCGTATCGCGGCGATCGGCGAGGACCCGCGTCAGCGCGATGAGGTCCTGAATCTCCTGCCGCCGGAACAGGCCCTTGCCAGCCTGGGTGGCGACCGGGATGCCATGCCGCTCGAGGGCTTCTTCATAGCGCCACAGATCGCTTCCGGTCGGCGCGAGCAGGGCGATATCGCCGGGCCGACAGATCCGGCTGGCGCCGGATCGGCGATCGAGGATCATCTCGCTGCCGATCAGGCGGGCGCACAGCTCGGCGACCGCTTCGGCTTCTGCATCGCGCTGTTGCTCGGCGCTCGCCTTGCCGTTCTCGTCGGCGACGGCGACGTCCAGCGCGGCGACGCAGGGGGCCTCGCCCCGGTCGGCATGGAACGGATCGAGCGCGGTGAAGCCCGGCTGACCGTCGCTCGACAGCAGCGCCTCGAAGCGCTCGTTCACATAGGTTAGGATCGGCGCGCAGGAGCGGAAGTTGGTTGAGATCGACAGGACGCTGTCGGCATCCTGGGCGATAAATGCGTCGCGCGCCCGGACATAGGCGCTGACGTCGGCGCCGCGGAAGCGGTAGATCGCCTGCTTCGGGTCGCCGACCAGGAACAGCGCGCCGGGACGGATCTGGAACTCCGTCCAATCGGCGGTCGCGCCCTCGGCGGGCGGCTCGCCGCACAGCCGCCAGAAGATTTCGGTTTGCAGCGGGTCAGTGTCCTGGAACTCATCGACGAGAACCCGCGAGAAGCGCGCGCCCAGCGCGCGGCGGACGTCGTCGTGATCGCGCAGCAGATCGCGCGCGGCGAAGATCAGGTCATCGAAATCGAGCAAGGCGGCCGAACGCTTGTAGTCCCGGAACCGCTCCAGCACCGGCTGCTGCACCTGGGCGATCAGATCGGACAGGACGCGGCTCGCGACATTCTGGAGCAGGAGCTGCCAGGCCTCGCAGCAGGCCGCGTAATGACCCTCGGCCGCCGCGTTGAGCCGCTCGCCGTCGGCTTTGGCCAGCCCCTCGCGCTTGGCGGCGTCCACCCATTTGCCCTTCTTCTTGAAGGCCAGAAACGATCCGCTTTTGGTGCAGAGCTCGGGATGTGGCGGCGTGACCAGCAGCCGGATGAGGCCCGCCGGCGTTTCGGCGGCCGGGGCAGGCTCCATCGCCTGCGCCATGTCGGCGAGGCGCTCGGCGAGCATCGCCGTTTCCTCCTCTACCGCAGGTGCGGTCTGGATGAAATCGGTGAAGGCCTGTGCTGCCTCCTGGAAGGCGCGCAGATGTGGCGTGAGCGGCGTCACCGGCGGCGCTGACACGGTGCGCCGCTTGCGCAGGTTGGCGACGATCTTGTGGATCAGCCCCACAGTCTCACCGGGGCTTTGCAGCACCATTTCGGCGATGATGCCGCCCTGGGCGCCCGAAAGCTGCTCGCGCAGCCAAGCGTCGACAATCTCGATAAAGGCGAGATCGGCCTGGTTGCGGTCCATCACGCCCGCGCCCGGGTCGATGTCGGCTTCGACCGGATACGGCTTGATCAGCCGCTGGCAAAAGCCGTGGATCGTTGAGCAGGTGATCTCGTCGATCGTCGCCGAGGCTGCCGCAAGGTTGGCCTTGTGGGTCCCCGACAGCCCGCCCGGAAAGGCGATGCGCAGTTCGGTCGGGATGGTCCCCGTCACGAGGTCGGCGACAAAGTCGCGGACGCGGATCAAGAGTTCGCTCGCGGCCAATTCGGTGAAGGTGACGGCCGCGATGGATTTAGGCGCGACGCCTTCGGCCAGCATGGCGGCGATGCGGCCGGCCATGACGGCGGTCTTGCCCGAACCCGCACCGGCCTCCACTAAGACGGACCGGTCATGGACGCTGATCGCAGCGCGGCGGGCATTGTCGTCGCGCAGGCCTTTACTTGCGGCTGTCATCACTGGGCCTCCCAGACTTGCGCGGCATCGCCGAACATCTCGGTCGCGGCGGGCAGCTTGCGTTTGCAGTAGGTGGCGCCTGCGTTCGCCGGCAGGGCGAAGGCGAGGTCGTCATAGGTTCCGCCGGTATCCGGGCCGATCAGGGCGTGTCCGGCGGTCAGGTTGGCGCGCGCCGCCTGCAGATAGCCGGTGATCTCGACAAGGGTGGATTCCGGATCGGCGAGCTGAAGATCGACTTGCTCGCGCGGGAAGAGCAGAGAGGCGCTGATCGAGACGTCGGGTCCGAGCAAAGCCTTGACGGCGAAGGCGTAGAGGCAGCGCTGCAACTCGCGGCCGCCGTCGAGGCTGATGTCCTCCCTCGGCGGACGGCCGGTCTTATAGTCGCGGACCAGGGCGCGTTTGCCATCGCCCGACAGATCAAGACGATCGATGTAGCCGTTGATGCGGAAGCCCGCGCCGGGAATTTCGACCGGGGTGGCCGAATCCCAGGGGCTGTTTGCATCCGACTTCGGCTCAAGGCCGCCAAAGGGCACTTCCCCGTAGGAACGGGCGTCCGGCAGCCGCTCGTCGCCATAAGTGAGTGCGCGGCTGGTCAGGAGGCGGGCGTCGTCGAGGCTCCGGCGCCAGATCACCCCCGGCGGCACAGCGCGTTCGCTTTCCCAGACACCGGCGACCTCGCGCGCGGCGTCCTCCACGGTGGCTGCGATCTGGGTCTCGTCGGCCTTGGCCAGACCGCCAGCGGCCTCCAGCTTCTGCAGCGCCAGATCGAGCGTCATGTGGACGAGGTCGCCCATGCCCAAGGCGTCGAGAACGAGCGGATCGGTGCCGCTCTCGGGCATCCGCAGCCGCATCGCGTAGCGCCAGACGAAGCCGAGCGGGCTGCGCAGGAGCAGGCGAAGCGAGCTCGCCGACTGGGTCCGGTCGAGGATGGCCAGCAAGAGCGGGTGGTCGGCGCGCACCAAGCCGTCGTGGGGCGTGATCTCCTTGCGGTGCCAGTTGCGCCAGCAGGTCGTGGCGGCGACGGCCTGGGGCTCGCCGGCAAACTCCTGCGGGCGCGCCATCAGTCGGTCGGTTTCGCTGAAGGCGTGAGCCGGAACCGCGTTGCGGCGAACGTAGATCTCCTCGTCATAGGCGCCAAGCAGCGAGCTGCGGCCAAGGAGCCGCCCTTCGCTATCGCGGCGCGCGCGGGACAGAACCACCTGGCGCTCGGAGGTCGCGAGGATTGTCTCGAAGTCTCGGCGATCGGCCGCGGCGACCGGCAGAGGATCGAGCTCGGCAGTGGGAATGACGTGATCGGAGATCAGGCGGTCTTCGGAAATGCCGCGCGGCCAGCGAGACGAGTTCAGCCCAATCAGGCGGACGAACCGGCGCGGCGACGCGGCCAGGGCGCTGGCGGGCATCCAGGCGACCGAGACGCAGGCCTCGAGACCGTCGTCCTGCTTCAGTTTCTCCAACGTCGTGTCGAGCGAGCCGCTCGGCCCCGCCAGCAGCGCCTTGCGCCAGATCGAGAGGGCGCGACCGCTGAGCAGCGCCGCGCCGATCTCCTCAGCAGCGGCGTGGCCCTTGCTCAGAAGCTCGACGATACCACGCAAGGTGGGCGTGTGATCTTGCTCATCGGGCCAGTCCGCCGCGGTCAGACGTCCGAGCAGGCGCGTCCATGCCGAGACCGAGGCGAGCGGCGCGTCGGCCGGCAAAAGGCGCAGCCAGCCTGCGGGCAGCGTCTGGAACGGACCGGCCTCGGACCCGCACAGTGCCGTCAGGCGGCGCATACGCGTCTGGGACAAGCCGCGAACGATGATGTCAGCGAGCGCGGCGGCCGCCTGACCCTCGCGGGTGGTGGTGACCTTGATCCCGTGGATGAAGTGCAGGTCGAGGTTCGCGTCGGCACGCAGCGACAGGAAGTGGTCGTCATAGTCCGCCGTCGAGGCGGCGGCGATGGCGATGTCCGCCGGATCGGCTTCGCCCGAGGCCAGCAGCGCTCGCGCCCAGCGGATCGCCTCGATGGCCTCATGGTAAGCCGTTGCGGCGCTTTCCGCCCGAACGGCCGGGGTCTGCGGCGCCGAGCGAGCGATGGCGACACCGGTCGCTTCGAGCCAAGGCGGCGTGGGCCTGGGACCCGCCGTCCAGGTCACCGGGGTGTAGGCCGTCAGCGCCTGAAGCAGCGGGCGCCAGCACGGCGAAAGCTCGGTGATGCCGACGATCTCGACCGGGCCGAGGACGGCCTTGGCGTGATCGAGCCGCTGGCAGGCGGTCGTCATCAGGTCGCAGGGCCGCATCATGCCGTGCGGCAGCTGCGCCAGGACTGCAGCTTCGAGCCTCGCAATGGAGTCGAGGCGCGGATGCTCGTGCGCACGGGAAGCCAGGTCGATGCCGGCGCGCCACGCCTTGTGTAGGGTGTCGGCCGAGGCGTCGACCATGCCGGGGAGCAGCTTGATGCTTTCGAGTTCGCCGAGCGGGGTGGCCGGGAGGACCGCCTGAATCGCGGTCCGCAGGCTCTCGTCGTCGATCGGCCTGGCAAATCCGCCGGCGAGGCGGACCGCGAGCTGCTCGAACGACATGATTTGCAGCCCGTGACGCCTGTGGCGTGCGGCGTCGAGGCGAAGCTCCCGCATCGCCATTCGCCCATGGACGACGATGGTCCGCCGGTCGGTCATGCTGATCATCGTCGCGTCTCTCCGCCCTGTTGCCCGCCCCGGTTTCGCTTGACGCGACTCCGTGATGAGAATAGAAAATATACCCGTAGTGCAGATATGTCCATATAGTTTTTATCTGCATCCGGTGGAGGATGATTTCGGATGGATGGCCTGACCACATTGAAGTGGGGCGTGGAGCGCCGCCTCGAGTTCATCGAGTTCCGTCTCTTCTGGGAAGGCGGCGTCAATCGCTCCGACATTATTGACGTGTTCGACGTGTCTGTACCCCAGGCCTCGAAGGATCTGACGCTCTATCAGGAGCGGGCGCCGCACAACGCGCTCTACGACAGGAGCGCGAAGCGCTACGTCGCCAGCGAACAGTTCGAGCCGCATTTTTTAAAGCCCGATCCCTACGGCTATCTGTCTCGCCTGCGTTCGGTGGCTGAGGGCCTGATCGATCTGTCGGACTCGTGGATCACCGAAGTTCCCGACACCGACATCGCGCTGACGCCGCGCAGAGATATAGATGCGGGCGTGCTGCGGACGGTGCTCAGCGCGGTGCGCGATCGCCGTTCGATCGATGTTCACTATCAGTCGATGAGTAAGGATCGGCCGGAGCCGATCTGGCGGCGGATTACGCCCCATGCCTTCGGCTATGACGGCTTTCGCTGGCACGTGCGCGCCTATTGCCACGTTACGGATAAGTTCAAGGACTTCCTCTTGCCGCGTATCCTCGGCGTCGGCGAGATGGGCGACGGAGGCGCGGATCCGCTGCAGGACGCGCTGTGGCAGGAGCGGTTCGGGGTCCAGATCGGCCCGCATCCCGACCTGACCGCAAGCCAGAAAGCGGTCGTCGCCAAGGACTTCGGCATGGAGGGCGGCTCGGTCATCCTCACCGTGCGCTACGCCATGCTGTTTTATGTCTTGAAGCGGCTTGGCCTGCTGGGCGATGCGGCGAAGCAGCCCGCGCGCAGCCAGCACATCGTTGTCGTCAATCGAGAAGAGACCGAAGCAGCCTTAGAGAAGGCAGAATTTGCAATGTGATGGATTGGAGGCATAGCCGCCGGACGCGACGTCTTGGCGCAAGACCTTTCCCTAAACGACACTGGGGAATGAGCGGCCAGATTCTCTTGTTTCTCTCAGTCGCAGGTTCTGAGTTCGTTGCTGCGGACCAGTAGGCAGGTAAAGGCCCCCGCTCTTGAAAGCCGACGAATCAGTGAGATGCCGCCCGTCCAATGACGGGAGAATGAAATGACTGACAAGAGCAGCCTCAATGATCGCTTCGGTATCGCCGAAAGCACAATCATCGAGGTTATCGAGGAGCATCGGGGCGTGATCCGCGCCGGCTGTTATGTGCCCACACGTGGAGAGGTGGCCACGAAAGATGCCAGCTGGCTCGAGAGCGTGCTGATCGACTGGTGGTGGGAGTCGCCGACGGCGCTCATCCCCACCTGGCGACAGGTGCAGGATGCGCTGGCCATCCTCCGCGCCCGCGAGGATGCCGATAGCCCCGAGATCCAGCGGATCATCGCCGAGGCGCCGAAGCCGGAGGATTTCATTTGAGGGCGAAGCCCTCGAAAAGGGTTGGAGGGCAGCGGGATGGCTGACGCTGAAACGCGAAAAGTTAACCCCGTGCCGAGGCCTGCAGCCGGCCTCGCGCCGCCTGAGCTACTCTCCCATGAAGTACAAGAACGATGATTACCGCGCCCGTGAGGCGTACGCCCGCGATTGCGCGATCAGACTCGCCGCCCACGTCGGGTGGGTTTTCGCATCCCGCCCCGAACTCCTGCCGCCCGCGCTGCGCGATTATCTCTGCGAACTGTCGGCCCAGCTGATCCTGATCCCCTGGGCAGGCGGGCGGCTGCCGGCCATCGAGGCGGCGGTGCGCGAGACGCGATGCACCGCCCTGATCCTGGCGCCCGGGGCTACGAACACCGGTCTTTCTACCATCTATTTCACCATCGTGCGTTGCGCGGCTGGGAAGGTGCATCGGCACGCGGCGCTGCGGCTGTGGGCGAACGCCAGCGGCGACCTGTTCCTGGTGCCTGATCCCCATGGCGACGATCCCCACGCAAGCTGCTTTGCAATGGGCCGGCAAGGGATCGTGCCTGCCGAGGCGCCTTGGACCGATCCGATCAGGCACGGATTCGGGTTCGGCAACGCCGATGCGCTGATGCTGGCGACGAAGAAAATGGAGTGGCGCTGACGACGCAGCGCGGCTCCCCCGGAAGGGAAGAAGCTCGGCCTGTGGCTGAGCACGAAGATGAAAAAGGTGTTTGCCGCGACCCCGCTCCGCCGTCGCCGCACCCAGTACAGAAAGACTACCAATGACGATCATGTTGAAGCAGCGCCCGATCGCGGACGCCTGTTCCCTGCCGCCCACCAACAACGCGGTGGCCGCGAGAATGAATGCCTTCGCTGCCGCCGTCGACGGCCTAGTCGACACGGCCGCTGCCATGCGCGACCCGATGTTCGGCGGTGCGTGGTGATGCCCTATGCGGGGCTGGTGCTCGCGGGCACGGCCTGCCGCCGCCCGCTGCTCTTCCGCGAAGGTGAGGGCCTAGCCTGCTACAGCCGGCTGGATCTCGTCCTGCTCCGCTACGATGCGGATCACCGGGGCGTCACCTTCGACATCCGGCTCCAGCAGCGGCCCGACTGGCTGTGCCACTATGTGGCCTGGCGCCTCGACGGCGACCTCTGGCTGATCCCCGCAGTGGGCGCCGGCTCTTTCGTCCGCGTGGCCGCGTGGGGGCTCGACATCGAGGTTGAACCGCCGTTCGCTTCGATGAAGGAGCGCGCTTCCGGCACGATCCGGGCGCTGACTGTCCCCAGCTTCATGGGGAGGATCTGACCATGGTCACCCGCAACAGGAAGCGCCGCGCCAGCAGCTCGGCACTCGCCACCACCACCTCCCTCAAATCAGCCGAGCTGAAGCAGTTCAGCAATGGTGCTGGTTCGTACCCCGGCTACCAGTTCACCCGCTACTGGTGGGGAGATGGTTCGCGAGATGGCATCACGCCCTGGGTTCGGAAGAAGATCCGCCCGGGCGGTGACCCGAACTTCGGCTACGCCGCAAAGTGCGAGGTGCTCCTGCCGGCCGACGCACCCGGCGACTATGCGGATCTCGACTTCTTGCTGGATCGGTTCGACCGGACGTTGCCGCCCTACGAGCGGCACGCCTTCATCCAAGTCAAGGTCTCGCTCGATCCCAGCGAGCCGTGGCACGCCGGCTACGAGCGTGTGCGAGCCTATGCCAGGAGCCATTTCGCGCATCACGCGGTGATCCTCGTTGCGCACGTGCCGTGCACTGCCGGACTCGATGGCAATGGTAGTCACGTCCATTGCGTCGTGCTGTCGCGTCGCTTGGGGATCAATGGGTTCGGCGGAGCCTGCCATCACCTCTGTTCGGATAAGGGGCATGCGGACGCGTGGGCGGCATGGAAGGCCCACTTGGCCCTTGAGGCAAGGGACCGGAGGGCGTGATGTCGAAAACCGATCCCGGCACGCCGTCCGAAGCGGCCGCTCGGCATCTCGCGCTCAAGGGGCGTGCCGCCATCGAGCAGATTCAGGCGACAGTCGACCGGGCCCGTGAACTTCTGGCTGGGGGCCTTGCGCCCCCAGCCAACGATATCGAGCCGCCCCCGCACCAGTGGGAGCTTGTTGACGACCGGCCATCCGAAGCCCTGCCCAGGATATGGCTGGCGGTTGTCGACGATTTCGCCACGGGCGAAGGGCTGAGCGTCTATTTCGTCGCCGGCTTAGCCCGTGGTGAAAACGCTTTCCGACGGAGCATCGCCTTGGAACTGGGCCGAGAGCTTGCCGATCGTGCCGTGGTTCGGGAGGGGGCGGACGCGACCTAGCCCTTCGGGACGATGTTCCTCTCGCCAAGCTTCCGATCGACCCTCCAGGCGTTCGATCGGGGCGAAGATCGGCCGGCTGCGTTCACCTTTGTAGCAACGTCCCGAGCAAAGTATTCCTGACGGCGGGGCTGGCCGAACTGCAATAGCAGGGTCAGCCCACTCAGCGCGGCTTACACACCCGGCTTACGACCGGCTGCGACGAGCAAGCGCTCCCAGTCGATGAAGCTTAGGTCGAGCCTCTCCAACTCCTTCGCGGCATGGTGGAGAGGCGCGCCCAGCCCATACAGTCGTCCTCGCGCATGGCCCATGATCTTCCTGGAAACTTCGACGGAAATGTTGATTTCCGAACGATCGGCGAACTCATGGCGCAGCGAATGGAAAACATATCGCCGATCATCAACAATCGTGCGGTCGAGATATTCATTAACGTGCTGGCTGAGTTTCTTGCTGCCCCCCTTCGGAAGATCAAACAAATGGGTGGCACCTTTCTTTCGACGCGCCTGCACATATTCAAGGAATCCCAGCTCGAGGAGCCTCGGGTGCACGAGAATGACGCGTTCGGAATGCTCGTTCTTCACATCGGTGGCGAAAATCCCGACGATCTTCTCTCCCTCGGGCCCCAAGCCTTCTTCGACATCCTCCATGAGCGCTTCCGCCACTTCGGATAGGCGGTGGCCAGAGGTCGCCCCGAACAGAAAGCTCCAATAGAGGGCATCCTGGAACACGTGCGGTCCGGGCCGCGTCCGCTTGAGACCCGCCTTACCCTCACAGCCCGTGAACAGCGGGCTCTCAAAGAGCTCCTTCATCATGCTGGGCTTGAGCGGGAAGACTTTCCTTCGTTTCGAGTAGCCGTCGACTGGAATTTTCTCGGCCGGGTTGGTCAGGATCCACCGCTCCGAAACGAGCGCGCTGAAAATCGCGCTGAGACCCCCAACATCCTTTTTGACTGATTGAGGTGACAGGCGCCGCCGCGCGGGAGGTTCAACCCCCTTCCGCTCCGCATCTGCCTCGCGCTTTGTCTCTTCGGCGTGAAGGCGATCCACGTGGGAGCGCAGGCTTGATCCGCCTGCCTTTACCGCAGGCAGGCTGATCCCGGCGGGCATATTTGTGATGAAATCGCGATAATCGAATATGTCGTCCGGCGTGATCTGGGCGACATGCTTGTCACCGAAGAGCTCAACGAAGCGCTCGACCGACCGAGTCGTCTCGGTGATCGCGCTCTCACCGGGGGCCATCTTCTCCTTCCAGCGCTGAAGGCCGACAGTCAGGGTCTGGGTCGGTTGGTAGCGGCGCCCGACGTTGTGCCACTCACTCGCCGGCGCGATCACCTCGGGTGGCCTTGGGACCGATCGGGGTTCCGCGATGCTGGTGGGGGCCGTCGTCAGCTGGGGGTCGGGCGAATCATCGACCGAGCTGGACGCCAGGTTGAGAGCGGACAGCAGGTCGATATTCCAGCGGTAGGACCGGTAGTCGTACAACTGCCGCACGAGGTGCTCTGCGACGGCGGCATAGAGCGGGCTGCCAAACGGGATCGAGGCGTTCGTGGACTGCTCGATCATCAGGATCTCGAACCGAACCGCATCCCAGCGTTGCTTGCTCTGGACATGTTGGAGGATCTCCCGGAAGCCGAAGCCGAGCGTCTCTGCATTGCGATTCAGATGGGCGAGGCGATCGACGAGAGCATCGCGATCGGCCTCCGGAATTATGTCGCTCAACGGATCGGGATCGGCTTGCCAGCCTTCCCAGGTCGATGGGTCCGGATCAAAGGCAATGGCCCGGTTGGCGCCGCGCTCATAGAATTCTTCCGGCCCCCATGAGGTGAGCAAACGCAGCGCAATCACCTTCTGGATGCCGTAGATCGCACCATCCAGATCTCCGAAGCGGCGGTCGGCCAGCTGCTTCAAGAAATCCGCGACCAGGTCGGGAGCGCGAAGCAAGTCCTCCTCGTTCTTGGCCTCGCGCATGTCGCGGAAACGCTGCTTCCACTCCAGCTTCAGCTGGCTGGCCTTCGCGAGCGCTTCGTCAGGATCGGTTGTCCCCAGCGATCCGGTGATTTCCGTCCGGCCCACCCGTTCCTGCAGATCCTTCGGGACAGGGATCCGGAAGCGGGGGAATCGGCTCTTTTTTCGGATCTGGATGTGCGACACACGAAATCTCATTATGTACCACCCGTTTGTACCACCGGGCAGTCGCTAAGCTATTGATTTCGTGCTAAGTGCGCAGAGTTAAAGCATCCTTATGAATGCTGGTGACCCCTACGGGACTCGAACCCGTGTTTTCGCCGTGAGAGGGCGACGTCCTAGACCGCTAGACGAAGGGGCCGTGCGCTTAACGCATTGCGGAAGCGCGCATATGGGCGCGCGCGGCCCGCTGTCAAGCGAGCGCCGCGCGCGCTGTGCGAATCGCGACTCAGTTTGCGGGCTTGTCTCCGGCTGCCGCGCCGTCGGCAGGCGGCGTGCCGCCGCCTTCGGCCGGCATATCGACCGGCGCCGTTCCGGCATCGGCGGGCTTGTCGCCCATCGCCTCGGCGGCATTGTCGGTGGCCGCAGCGAGATTCTCCGTGGCGGCGGCCGCATTATCGGTCGCGGCGGCGAGATTGTCGGCGCCGTTGTCGGCCGCTTCCTGGCTAGTGCAGGCGGCGAGGGCGAGGGCGGCGGTGCCGGCGAGGGCGATGGTCAAGCGCTTCATTGTCGATCCCATCCATTGAGAAAGAGGAGGCCTGTTTAGCGTGGCACAGCGGCCGAAGAAAGAGGAACCGCGCGGCCCGGGGCGGTAGCGGCTTTATCGTCGGCGGAAGGTGTGCTTAGATGGCGGTCCCAATCGGCACCGGGGGGTTATGTGAAGAGACTGCCGATCCATCGACATGCGCGTCGCAAGGCGTCCGTCCGTCCGTCGCGCACGGTTTGGGCCTGAGCGGCGCGATGGAAATCGTCCCTTTCCGCATCGAAAGCGGCGCCCGCACCCATGAAGGGCGGGTGCGCGATCACAACGAGGATAGCTTCTACGCCGCCGAGACCAACGGGTTGTGGGCTGTCGCTGACGGCATGGGCGGTCATGAGGGCGGCGAATGGGCTTCCGCCAAGATCGTCGAGAAGCTCGGTGAAATCGAACCGGCGGCGGATTTCGATGCCGCCTGCGACGCGATCGAAGCGGCGATCCACAAGGCGAACCGGGCGATCCTGCTCGAGGCGGGCAAGCGGCAGCGACAGATGGGCTCCACCGTCGTGACCCTGCTCATCCACGGCGGGCGCTATGCGATCCAGTGGGTCGGCGACAGCCGCGCTTATGTCCTGCGCGACGGCGAGCTGATCCAGCTCAGCCGGGATCATACCCAGGTCCAGGAAATGGTCGATCGCGGTATCATGCGGCCCGAAGAGGCGGTCGGCCACCCGATGGGGCACATCCTGTCGCGCGCCGTCGGCGTCCGCGAGGAGATGCAGGTGGACCGGGCCACCGGAGAGGTCGTGCCGGGAGACGCCTTCCTTTTGTGCAGCGATGGGCTGCACGGCTATGTCGAGGAAGCCGATATCGGCCGCCTCCTCACCCGCGGTTCGCCCGACCGCGCAACGAACGAACTGGTCGAGCTAACGCTCGCCAACGGCGCGCCGGACAATGTCACGGTGATCGCGATCTGGGCCAATGAGCCCACCCTCCTCTCCTTTCCGGAACCGGTGAAATCATGAGCGAAGACAAGGACAAGAAAGCGCCCGAGGACGGCGAGGAGCGGACGGTGTTCATGCCGTCCGGCGCGCTGGACGGCGCCGGGGCGATACCGCCCGCGCCGGAGGGTGAGAACACCGAACCGGAAGCCCCGGCCGAAGCTGGCACGCCGGAAGCTCCGGTATCCGCAGCATCCGAGGCGCCAGCGGATGCGTCCGCCGATCCCGCGCCGACCTCAGCGCCGCCGCAGACCAGCGCCGGCCCGACCAGCTTCACGCCGGTGGAAGGCGCCCGCGCAATCCAAGTCGGCGACGTGCTCAACCATATCTTCGAAGTGAAGCGCTTCCTCGCGCGCGGCGGCATGGGCGAGGTGTTCGAGGGCGTGAACGTCAACACCGACGAGCGCGTCGCGATCAAGGTGATGCTGCCCGCCATGGCGGCGGACGAGAAGGTCGTCGCCATGTTCCGCAAGGAAGCGCGGACGCTCACCAAGCTCCAGCACGAGGCGCTGGTCTCCTATCGCGTACTCGCGCAGGAGCCCAATCTCGGCGTGCTCTATATCGTCACCGAATTCATCGAGGGCGTCGAGCTTGCCGACGTGCTCGGCAAGGTCGAGCGTTCGCCCGACGAGCTGGCGGGCCTGCTCAAGCGCCTCGCCTCCGGCCTTGGCGCCGCCCACAAGCTGGGTGCGATCCACCGCGACATGTCGCCGGACAACGTGCTGCTGGCTGGCGGCGACGTGCATCAGGCGAAGATCATTGATTTCGGCATCGCCAAGGATCTGGACGCCAGCTCGGCGACGATCGTCGGCGACGGCTTTGCCGGCAAGCTGAACTATGTCGCCCCCGAGCAGCTTGGCGATTATGGCCGCGAGGTCGGCCCCTGGACCGACGTTTACAGCCTCGCACTCGTCATCCTGGCGGTGGCGAGCGGCAAGAATGTCAACATGTCCGGATCGCTGGTCGATGCGATCGACAAGCGCCGCAAGGGGCCTGACCTGGCCCCCATCCCGGCGAATATCAAACCGACCATCGAAGCGATGCTGCGGCCCGACCCCAAGGATCGCCTGCGGTCCATGGAGGACGTGATCGCCATGCTCGGCGGTGCGGCGGTCGCGCCGCCGCCACCGCCGCCGCCCGCTTCGGGACGGCAGCCGGTGACGGCGACGCCGGGCGGAGGGGGCGGGGCGTCCAAGGGCTTGCTGATCGGCGGCGTGCTGGCCGCCGCGCTCGCGGTAGGGGCGGGCGCCTGGTACCTGATGGGCGGCAATACCGGCGGCCTGATACCTGGCACGGGCAACCAGGTCGCGGTGGTCAATTCCGGCGACCCCGTCGAAACCGCGCGTGCCGCGGTCAATTCCGTTCTGCCGTCGGTGAGCTGCACCTGGCTCGACATCGCCAATGTGGAAGGCGGTGCGGACGGCGTGCGGATCGCGATGCGCGGCGTTGCCGGTGATGCCGCCGCCGCCCAGAATGAGATCGGACAGGCGCTGACCGGGGCTGGCCTGCAGAACGCACGACTCGATTTCGGAGATGTCGCACCGATTACGCCGGCGGGCTGCGCCACGCTCGACACCTATCGGCAGGTGCGCGCTTCGTCCGACTACAAGCTTTCGGTCGCTCAGCCGCGCTTCGAAATGGTGATGCAGCCGCCCGGCACGCCTTATGCCGGCGAGAATGCGTCGAACGCCGTGATCAACTTCAACTTCGCCGACGCCAGCCAGGATTTCGTTATCGTCGGCATCGAGCCGTCCGGCGTCATCACGCCGTTGATTCCGAACCGCGCCGGTTTCGATTCACTGGTGGCCAATTCCAGCAATGGCCGTCCCATCACCAATGACGGCAATGGCCGCTACCGGCTCAACATCGATCTCGATCATCAGGGCTGGTCCGGCATCATCCTGATCACTGGCCAGGGGCCGTTCGATGCCGCGACTGTTGCACCGCCGATCGGCGCGCGCGGGCCGTCCTGGCAGCAACAGTTCCTGTCGGCCGCGGCGCAGGGCAATTGGCGGGTCGAGATGGTCTGGTTCGAATCCGTCGACCGCGAAGCGAATAGCGGCGGACCGGTGCTCGACACGAACATGGGCGGCACACCGCCGGCGGACGGCAGCAAGGACTGAGGAAAGCGGGAAGGGAACGGGCGGCTCAGCGCTCCCGGTCGCCGAACCCTTCTCGAAGCTGCCGCTCGTAAGCCTTGCGGAATTCCTTCGAAAAGACTTCCATGAAGGCTTCGTCGGACTCGTTCTTCACCTTCACATATTCCTTCTCGTAGTTCCGCCATAAAGCGGCGTCCTGCAGGGAAGGCATGATCCGGGCAAGCACGCCGGCCTTGGCGGCGCGGCGCCGAATCGATCCAGGCGAGAAGCGTTCGAGCGTGGCCCGCAGCGCCCCGGGAATGGCCGACAGAGTCGCGATCTGGTGCGACTGCAGGTCGAGATAGGCGTCCTCGACAGCCTTGTCGGCATCCATGAAGCCGCTTTCCGGCGGATTGAGGAGCTGGGCCAGCGCCTGTTCGGGCGAGCGCGCGAACTTGAGCGGATTGTTGCCGTCGAGCTGAAGCGCCGTCGCTTCGGCGCCCATCTGCGCCTTGGCGCGGGCGCGCGCTTCGACCATCACGATCAGACCGGAGACGAGTCGACGCAACAGTGAGCCGCCCTTGCGGACCAAGTCGGGCGAGCGCTGGACATCGCGGTCGCTCAGCGCCGTCGCGGCGACGAAGGCTTCGATCAGCCCGGCCGCCGTATCGGCGTCGATCGCCTCGGCCGTCGCGTCCGAGGTGCCGAACCCGCCGCGAGCCCAGTCCACCTTGTTGATGTCGGCGAGCGAGTCCCACATCACCGTCACATTCTCGGGCACCCGATCTTCTTCTTCAGCCGAAACGGAGGCTTCGGCGGCGGGCGGCGCTTCAGACGTGGGCATCGTCTCCGGCTCGGGCGCTGGAGGCGGCGGAGGTGGGGGCGGCGGCGGCGGCGGCGGAGGAGGAGGAGGAGGAGGAGGAGGAGGAGGAGGAGGAGGAGGTGAGGGCGGCTCGGGCGCGGCCTGTGCCGCCGTGACGTCCTCGAACGAGGCGACGACCTCGTAATGGCCGATGCACAGCACATCACCGGCCGCGATCGGATGCTCCGCGGCCATTCGCTCGCCGGAATTGTTCAGGAAAGTGCCGTTGGTGCTGATGTCCTTGAGGACGAAGCCATCGCCCTCGCGCCGAATCTCACAATGGCGCGAGGAAATGACATTGTTCGAATCGGGCAGGTTCCAATCGCAATTGCGAGACCGGCCGATCATGGCGAAATCGCCGTCGAGCGCAAAACGGGGCTCAACCCCCTCGCCGATCGCCTCGGCATTGCGGATGGTCAGGATCAGGGTCATGCGCCGCTCGCAAACCTCGCGATTTGAATGGCTTGGCCGACCCAGGGCGGAGCCGATGGCAACCCGGAGCCGGGGACAACGGACCACCCGGCCCGCTCCGAGCGGGAAACTAGCAGGGTCGTTCTGGTCAAACAATGTTCAGATATCAGGGTCTATTGGGGCGCGCATCGGTCGCGGGCGAGGCTCGCCTTGTTGGCCCGCACGACATGGAGTAATGAGGCCCCAATATCGAACGCACCCATCGGGGGGGTGTTGACTTCTTTCAGGAGGCAATATGCGTAAGATCGGTTTGACCCTTTTGGTCTCCGCGATGGCGGCACTGCCGCATGCGGCGTCCGCCCAGGACGCGGCGACTGCCGACGATTATGTTTGCGCGTTCACCGGCGAATGTGCCGACGAACAGGCAGCCGAAGCGCCGCAGCCCAATGCGGTTACGCCGGAAGGCGGCCGCGTTAGCGCGTCCCGCGGCTTTTCGTTATCGACCAACACGCCCAGCAATGCCGGCAACACCGCGCGTCGTCCGGCGCCGCGCGCGCGGCCGTCTGCACCGCAGGCCGCCCGCAATACGGCGCGCGCGCCGCGCGTGATCAGCCGTCAGCCCGGCCGGGTCGATCTCAGCCTGAGTTTCGGGCTCGGATCGGCGACGCTATCAGCGGCGGCCCAGGCGCAGATCCGCGCTTTCGCCGAAGCGTTGCAACGCCCGCAGCTCGCCACCATGCGGGTGGCGATCGAGGGCCATACCGACAGCTCCGGGACGCGCGCGACCAATATCAACCTGTCGCAGCGCCGCGCCCAGGCCGTCGCCGACTATCTCGTTGCGCAGGGCGTGGCACGCAATCGCCTTGAGGTGCGCGGCTATGGCTATGACCGGCCGTTGCAAGGCACCTCGGCTTCCAATCCGGACAATCGTCGCGTCGAGGCCGTCAGGGTTTCCTGACGCGACGGCCAGGTTGACATGAAAAAAGGCCGCGTTCCCAAGGAGCGCGGCCATTTTATCGTCCACGATCAGGACGGGTTGGGGACGCCGAGATCTGTGCCGGCACTGCGCAGCCGCTGCTGCGTGGCGGCATCGCCTTGAAAGACGGCGAGCCCGGATTGCAGCGCTTCGCGCGCGCCATTGCGGTCGTTGAGAACCATGCGCGAGCGCATCAGCCGTATCCAGCCATCGGCATCGCGCGGATTCTGGCGAAGGCGATCGGCCAGGCGATCGACCATCCCCTTCACCATCTCGTCTTGCTGTCCCGGCGGAAGCGCGCGGGCGGCGTCCATTTCGGCGCGCGTCGGACCGGGAATGGCGGCGGTCGCGGTAGACTGGGCAGGCGGGCGCGGCGCAGGCAGGCGGCCCTCGATGTCGATATTGTTGGTGGCGGCGATGCCGGTCACGGCCTGGCGAACCTGCGGTTCCCAGGTCGCGCCTTCCGGCGCATCGTTGAGAAGGGCGATCAAATCGTCGACGGCGCCGCGATGGTCGCCGCGCACGTCGCGGATGGTCGCCAGGTAATAGCGGGCCTGGGCGTTATCGGGCGCCAATTCCAGCACCCGGCGCAACAATTGCTCCGCTTCCGGCGGCGGCGTGTTGCCGCCGCGCAGCAAGAGTGATTCGGCGAGATAAGCGGTATAGTCCGCGTCCTGCGGCGCCAGTTCCATCGCCCGGCGGAAGGCTTGCTCAGCGGCGGCATAATTTCCGCTTTCACGGCTGGCGAGGCCGAGCAGGAACCAGTCGCGGTGATTGTCCGGATCCTGGCGCACGCGTTCCCGCAAGGCGGCGATCATGTCCTCCACCGAGTCCGGCGCGCCGGCCGCCGCGGCCGCCGCGGCGTTGACCTCGGGATCGGAGGGATTGTCCTCGTCGCTTGCCAGGAAACGATAGCCCAGCGCGCCCGCGACCAGGATTGCGGCACCGCCTAGCGCAAGGGTGGCGGCGGAAAAACGCCGCGCGGGAGTGGGTTGGCCAGTCATATGCGGATGGATCATTACGGCAAAAAACCCAACGTCAAGTCTGGCGTCTCTTAAAGAAGCTGCTAGACTGAAACAGGCTGCCGGTTCCACGCGTCTCGAGTGTCGTTTTCGGCCCGGGGACCGGCCGAGTGGGGGAGCGACGGAGCAAGTGGCGTCGGCGTTCAAGATTGCCATTGTCGGATCGGGCCCCGCGGGCATGAGCGCGGCGGGCCGCGCCGCTGCGCTCGGGCTCAGTCACGTCCTCCTCGAAAAGACCGACCACCTTTCAGATACGATCTATAAGTATCAGAAAGGCAAGCATGTTATGGCGACGCCGAGCCAGCTCGTGTTGCGCTCGGACATGAATTTCGACGCCGGCAAGCGCGAGAAGATCCTCGGCATCTGGGACGACGAGGTCGCCGCCCAGAAGGTCAATGTGAAGCACAATGCCGAGGTGAAGAAGATCACCGGGCAAAAGGGCGACTTCACACTGGCTCTCACCAATGGCGAGGAAATCAAGGCCGAATATGTGATTCTGGGCGTTGGCACCCAGGGCAATCCGAACAAGATGCGCTGTGAGGGCGGCGACCTGCCGCACATTCAATATACGCTCGACGATCCCGGCGAATATGTGGACGAGCATATCACTGTCATCGGCTCGGGCGACGCGGGCATCGAGAATGCCGTGGGCCTTGCCGCCGATCCGGAGCAGAACAACACCGTCACCATCCTCAATCGCAGTCCGGAATTTTCCCGCGCGAAACAGGGCAATATCGACCTTATCCTGGAGGCGGGGCGGACGGGCCGCGTCAACGTGATGTGCGAGACGACACCGCTGAAGGTCGCGCCGGGCTGGCTGTTCCTCGAGACCCGCGATGGCGAACAGAAGATCAAGTGCGACCGCATCATCGCGCGCATGGGCACCTCGCCGCCGCGCAAGTTCGTCGAGGATTGCGGCATCGCCTTCACCAGCGACGACAAGGACGCCTATCCCGGCCTGTCGCCGCAATTCGAGACGAACGTCGAGGGCATTTATGTGATCGGCGCCCTGGCCGGCTATCCGCTGATCAAGCATTGCATGAACCAGGGCTATGACGTCATCGAGTTCATCAACGGCAATGCCGACCTGAAGCCGGCAGACGAGCCGATCCTGGAACAGAAATTCGCCGCGCTGCCGGGCGCGCGCAGCGTCACGGAATGGCTCGCCTTCCTGCGCCGCCGGGTGACGATCCTCAACGACCTGTCGATGCTGCAGATGCGCGAGTTCATGCTCGATTCGGAGCCGCGTGCCTATCGCTCCGGCGACGTCGTGTTCCAGCGCAACGAGCCGGGCGCCTCGCTCTTCGCCATCGCCGACGGTTCGCTGCTGGTCGAGATCGATCCCAACGATCCGTCGAAGACGGTGCCGATCGAGCGTGGCTCGATCGTCGGCGAGGTCGGCCTGATCTCGGGCCGGAAGCGCGGCGCCACCGTGCGCACCGCCGAGGGCGCGATCGTCGTCGAAATTCCGCGCACCGCCGCGTTGAAGCTGATCGCTACCAACAATGCAGCGAAGAAGGAGATCACCCGCATCGCGACCGAGCGGCAGCTTCTTCAGATGTTCGGCGGTACGACGCCCGACGATCTCAAGGAGGTGCTGGAAACCGCCGAGATCAAGTCGATTCGTGCCGGTCAGACCATCATCGACGAGGGCGACGAGAGCTACGACATCTTCGTCATTCGTCAGGGTTCGATGGTGGTGGAGAAGGCGATCGGCGGCAAGCCGGTCTTTCTCTCTTATCTGCCCGCCGGCTCCTATGTCGGCGAGATGGCGCTGATCGACGGCGGCCGGCGCACCGCGACGGTGCGCGCCGCGATCAAGTCAGAGGTCATCAAGCTGGACGGCGAGGCATTCCGCCGACTGCTGGAGCGCAAGCCCGAGCTCAAGGCGCGCTTCAAGGAGGACATGGCCGCGCGCCAGCAGACGACCGGTTTCATCGAGGCGCGCAAGCAGAGCTTCGGCGGCGTCGTGGACATGTATTCGGAGGTCGCCGGCTTCCTGGTCGAAAACGGCATCGGCGAAGCGACCGACGTGCTGCTGATCGACGAAAAGCTCTGCATCGGCTGCGACAATTGCGAGCGCGCCTGCGCCGACAGCCATGAGGGCCTGTCCCGCCTCAACCGCGAAGCGGGGCGGACCTATGCGCACCTTCACGTCCCGACCTCGTGCCGGCATTGCGAGCATCCGCATTGCATGGCCGATTGCCCGCCCAACGCGCTCAATCGCGGGCCGGATGGCGAGGTCTATATCAACGACACCTGCATCGGCTGCGGCAATTGCCAGCGCAACTGCCCCTATGGCGTGATTCGCATGGCGAAGCCGCCGCCGAAGAAGCCGAGCCTGCTATCCTGGCTGTTCTTCGGCAAGGGGCCCGGGCCGGGCGAACCGGACAAGAAATGGACTGACGGCAAGGTCGGTTCGGAAACGCCCAAAAAGGCGATTAAATGTGATATGTGCTCCGGCATAGAGGGTGGGCCGGCCTGCGTGCGGGCCTGCCCGACGGGGGCGGCGATCCGCGTATCGCCGGAAGAGTTCCTGACCGTGGCAAGGATGGGACAGGGGGGCTGACGGGTGGCAAGCAGGGGGATCGACAGAGCGGAATTCGGGGATGCGGCGGCCCACGAAAGCTTCCTGAGATACAGGCGCTTTCGCTGGTTCAAAATCGGCGCAATCCTCTCTCTGCTCACTATCATCGTCTATTTTCTGGTGGACGTGCAGCCGCGCCATAATGGCGGGAGCTGGCTGGGCTACACTCTGGGCACGATCGGCGCGCTGCTGATCTTCTGGCTGTCGATTCTCGGCATCCGGAAACGGGCGATGACGCGCGGGCGCTGGTCGCTGAAGGCCTGGACCTCGGCTCACGTCTATCTCGGCCTCGCGCTGATCATCATCGGCACGCTTCATACCGGCTTTCAGTTCGGCTGGAACGTCCACACTCTGGCCTATGCATTGATGATGCTGGTGATCGTCTCGGGCATTTACGGGATCACCGTCTATGCGGTGCTGCCGCAGGGGCTGTCCGACAGCCGGTCGGAGATGACGGGCCCGCAGATGATCGAGGCGGTGAACAGCCTCGACAAGCAGATCCAGATTTCCGCCCAGCCGCTGTCCGACGAAGACAGTGCAGTGGTGCTCGGTTCGCTCGGCGAAGACCCGTTCGGCGGCGGCGCCTGGCGGCGGCTGTCCGGCAATTATCCGAAATGCGGCAATCGCGCCGCGCTCGCTTATATGCGCCAGCGGCTCGACGAGACATCCGGCAAGCAGCAGCTCGCGGTCGAGCAGGTCGTGCAGCTCCTGGAAAAGAAGGCGGCGGCATTGGCCCGCCTGCGCGGCTACATTCAGCGGCGGGCCTTGCTTGAAGTATGGTTGTTCGTCCACATACCGTTGACGTTCGTCCTGATCGCCGCGCTCGTCGCGCATATCATCAGCGTGTTTTTCTACTGGTAGGGGGAGAGTAGAAAAATGGCGTTCCTCCTGCGAAATATCAGCCTCAGCGCCGATGGGCGCGAGATCGTGCGCACGTCGCGGATTCGCGATGACCTGCTCAAGGTCGGGCGCGATCCCGATTGCGACATCCGCCTGAACGACCTGGCGGTCGCGCTCCATCATGCGACGCTGGAACAGATCTCGTCGAGCATGATCGGCGTGTCGGCCGAGGCCGGGCTTACTGTCGAGATCGATGGCAGCACGACCCAGTTCGGCCAGATCGACACGGTCACCGGCGGCACGATCAAGGTCGGCCCGTTCCTGCTGCGCGTGCTCGCGTCCGAAATGGGATCGGACGATGTCGCGATCGATGTCGCGCGCGCCGATACCGAGGAGCAGGAGGACAAGTTCGACACGCGGCGCTTCGCACTCGCCACGGTCATGCCGGGCAAGCGCGCCATCGCCTGGACGCTCGGCATTCTCGTCGTCGGCCTGTTCCTCGCCTGGCCGATCTGGTCCTTCTACGGCCAGCGCGACCGGGGCGACGTGCTCGCCCAGGGCTTCCACGCCGATCAGATGTGGAGCGCCGGCGCGCTGTCCCGCTCGCACGCGGCGCTGGAGCAGAATTGCGTCGCCTGCCACGCCGCGCCGTTCCAGCCGGTGCAGGACGCGTCCTGCGCCGCCTGCCACACGTCGGTCCACGACCATGCCGACGCCGCACGGCTTCAGCAGTCGCGGCCCGATCTCAATCTGTGGGGCCGCTTCCAGCTCGCCGCCGGCAACATGTTCGGCCACACGCCGGGCCGCTGCGTCGATTGCCACACCGAGCATGAAGGCCCGCAGGAAATGGTGCCGACGCCGCAGCAATTCTGCGCGGACTGCCACACCGACATCGCGGCGCGGCTGCCCGACGTGCGCTTCGGATCGGCCGCGAATTTCGAGACGGACCATCCGGAATTCCAGCCGACCGTGCTGATCCGCTGGGACGACCAGACCCCGCGCATGCAGCGGGTGACGCTGGGCGCCGAGAATGCGCGCGAGGCGAGCAACCTCAAATTCCCGCACGCGCTGCACCTCGATCCCAATGGCGGGGTGGCGCAGATGGGCCGGAGGCTCGGCGCGCAATATGGCTTCGGCCAGAGCATGGAATGCTCCGATTGCCACGTGCCGACGCCGGACGGCGTGCGCTTCCAGCCCGTGGACATGGAGGGCGATTGCGGCATGTGCCACAGCCTCGCCTTCGAACAGATCGGCGGCACGGTGCGCACCTTGCGCCATGGCGAGCCCAACCAGGTCGTCGCGGACATCCTGTCCTTCTACCGGACGGCGCCGCGCGAACGGGTCGGGATCGACACGCAGGGCCGGGCGCGGCCGGGCGATGCCAATCAGGTCCGTCTCGCTGTCCAGGCGGCGCGGGCGCGCGCGTCAGGCGGTGGCCGGGCCGAACAGGCGGTGCGCCAGGTCTTCTCGCCGGGCGGAGCCTGCTTCGAATGCCACCAGGTGGACGCGCCGGCGGCGGGATCGCTGGCCTATAATGTCCGCCCGGTCGCCTTCCCGACGCGCTACATGTTGCACGGCTGGTTCGATCACCGGCCGCACCAGTTCACCCAGCGGCCGGGGGAACAGCGCCAGGAGGGCAGTGCGGCGTGCCTCAGCTGCCACCAGGCCCAGAATTCCAGCGAGGCGACGGACCTGCTGCTGCCGGACCTGGCGAGCTGCCGGACCTGCCATGGCGGGGAGACGACGCGGCTGCCGGTCGCGTCGAGCTGCGCCATGTGCCACGATTACCATTTCGACGACGGCGTGCCGGCGATGCTCCTGCGTCAGCAGGTGCGCGGCCGGCGCTGGCAGACGACGGAGATCCGGGTGGAACCGGAGCGTGCGCCGAGGCCGCGTGCGCGGTAGTGCGGGCGTGACCGAAACGGGGGCGGGAGCGGGCTGAGCGGATGCTGCTGGCGCAGATCACCGACTTGCATCTGGGCTTCGACGCCGACGATCCGGACGAGTTCAACCGCCAGCGCTTCGACCAGGCGCTGCGGGTGCTGACCGCGCTCAACCCGCTGCCGGACCTGCTGCTCGTCACCGGCGACATCGCCGACGATGGCGACGACCGCGTATCCTATGCCCGCTATCGCGAGGCGATCGCGGACCTGCCTTTCCCGGTCTATTCGGCGATGGGCAATCACGACAGCCGTGAGGCGTTCCTGGCCGCCTTTCCGGACGCGCCCCATGCCGGCGACGGCTTCATCCAGTACGCGATCGAGGATCAGGACCTGCGCGTGCTCGTGCTCGATACGCTGGAGCCGGGACGCCATGGCGGCGCCTTCTGTGCGGCGCGGGCGGCCTGGCTGCGCGACCGGCTGGCCGAGGCGCCGGAGCGGCCGACCCTGATCGTGCTGCACCATCCGCCGATCGACACCGGCATCGGCTGGCTGACCGAGGACCCCGAATCGGCCTGGGCCCGGCGGCTGCTGGACGCCGTCGAAGGCTTCGACAACGTCGTCGGCTATATATCCGGGCACGTCCACCGGGCGATCGTGGCGCAATGGGCGGGGCGACCGCTGGTCGTCTGCCCTTCCACCGCGCCGCAGGTGGCGCTGGACCTGACGCCGATCGATCCGGCGCGCCCGGACGAGCGGCCGATGATCATCGCCGATCATCCCTATTACGCGCTCCACTGGTGGAACGGCACGGCTCTGGTCAGCCATATCGACACGGCCGAGGACCATGAGGTGCTCGCCCGCTACACGCCGGACCTGCAGCCGCTGGTGCGGCTCGTGACGGACGAACAGAAGGACGCGTGAAGCGCCGCTCCCCCTCTGTTAAGTTGACAAAGTTGACAGGGTCGGGGGTGTCTTGGCGGGGCGCTTTCAGGACGATCGCGCTGCGCGTTTCAAAGAACCGGTGAACCCGGTTGACCCCGATTCGGGCCAAGCGTGACAGAGGATTTCCTACATTGGAAGCAATGGGCAGACGGTCTGCTTCCGGCCCATTGCGGATAATTGCGGAATCGGTGAAACAATAGTCGTGAGCATCTGGCATGCCTTGGTCGTTGCGGGTCTTTCGGTGCAAAGCGCAAATGGCTGGGCCGAATCAGGAAGCATCCAGCCAATCTCGAACGCGCGCCAATTGAATGGGCTCAGCACTGACGAAGCCGGCGCTCTTATTGCCAAGCTGGAGGACGCTCAACGTCGGCTGAGAATCGGGGAGTTCCAAAGGTTCGAACTCCTCGCGGGATCGATCGCCTCATACGACATGATCAATGTCTCACCCCGAGAGGCGTTCTTGCAGGTCGTGTTCGAAGAGGTGTGGATCATAGAGCGAGTTCGCACGGCCAATCCACTTTGGCAGCCATACAGGCTCGCTTATGCGCCCAATGGCCTCGGCCAACTCTATTGGGATATTGAAGTGGTCCTGAGCGTCGATGACAGCATCGAACGCGTAGTTATGACCTACAAACCCCCTGCGCCGTTCTGAGGAGCGAAGGTCCCCTTTCCATATTCAGACATCCCTCTGGGCGCTTCGGGCGAAGCGGTGTAGCTTCGGGTTCGGGGGATTAGCCCATGCGGATGCCGTCGCGGCGGACTGCGGTCGTTTCGGTGCTGGCCGTGCTCGCGGCGGGCGCTGCCGTCCTGCTCCTGACGCCCGCGCGCGGGGGCGTCTGTTTCGAGCGGCTGGGCGGGCCGGGGCCGAACAGCAATACGTCGCGGCTCGATACCACGCTAGACATTCCGGCGGATCAATGGCCGGACGTCGCGCGGATAATGGGGGATTTCGGCGCCGAGCGGCGCTGGACGGTCGAGAGCGGGCCGGGGCGCGACGATCCCGCTTATGCCTGGCTCGACATGTGCGACACGGCGACGATCGTGCGCGCCGGCAACCGGAACGGCGAGGGCGGCGGGATCGGCTTCGGCATCATCCACATGGCCTATCAGGGACCGGAGGCGCTTGCCTGGCAGCCTCATTATCGCGAGCTGCACCGGCGGCTCGAGGCACGCTGGCCGGGGCGGATGCGCTATGTCGAGGGCGAGTTCGGCGAGCGGATCGCGCGGCCCGACTGGGTCGACGAATAGCGCCTGGTTCCTCTGATCTGCCCCCATCCGTTCGGGCTGAGCTTGTCGAAGCCCTGTCCTTCTCTTCTGCCTCAAAGCAAGAACAGCCCCCTTCGGCTGCCTGCCTGCGGCAGCCGCTCAGGACATGCTTCGACAAGCTCAGGGCGAACGGTGGATTGTGTCAGGCCCTCACCCCGGAAACGCCGCGCGGACGCGGCGTTCCAGGACGGCGAGGGGGATGCGGCCGGCGCCGAGGACGGTGTCGTGGAAGCGGCGGATGTCGTAGCCGGGGCGGGAAGAAACCTCGTCGCGCAGACGGCTGATCGCGATCTGGCCCATCTTGTAGGCGCAGGCCTGGCCAGGATAGACGATGTAGCGATCGATCTCGGTGCGCGCGGCGGTGGGCGACTGGGACGAATTTTCGACCATATATTCGATCGCCTGCTCGCGGCCCCAGCCCATGGCGTGAAGGCCGGTATCGACGACCAGCCGGGTCGCGCGGAAGGCGAAGGAGGCGAGGTAGCCGATCCGTCCGAACGGATCGTCCTCATACATGCCGAGTTCGTCGGCGACCTGCTCGGCATAGAGGCCCCAGCCTTCGCCATAGGCGGTCACCCCGGCGGCCTGGCGATAGAGCGGCAGATCCGCATCCTCGAACTTCAGCGCGCCTTCGAAGAGGTGGCCCGGCGCGCCTTCGTGATAGGCGAGGGTGGGCAAAGTGTAGCGCGGCCATTCGGCGGTATCGCGCAGGTTGATGAAGAAGATGCCGGGGCGCGATCCGTCCGGCGTGCCGGCCTGGGCCGAGCCGCCGGGGGCGCCCGCCTCGATCTCCGGCGGCACCCGGCGGATCTCGTAAGGCGCGCGGGGCAGGCGGCTGAACGCCTGCGGCAGGCGCGTGCGGATCGCGACCAGCAGCCCGTTCAGATATTCGAGCAGTTCGGCACGGCCGGCATCGTTATTGGCGAAGACCTGCCCCTGCGCGCTGCCGAGCGCGTTCAGCCGATCGCGGATGCTGCCGTCGCGATACCCCTGTTCGCGCAGCAGCGCGTCCATCCGCCCGTTGAGATCGGCCACCTGCTCGCGCCCGATGGCGTGGATTTCCGCGGCGCTGAGCGCGGTCGTGGTGTGCTGGGCGAGGTTCGCGGCATAATAGGCCTCGCCGTCCGGCAGGCGGGTGACGCCGGCGGCATCGCCCGCGCGGGGCAGCAAGGCGGTGAGCGCGTCGATCTGGCGCGTGAGGGCGGCGCGGATCGGGCCTTCGAACACAGCCTGGGCGCGCGCGCCATAGCCGTCCAACCCGAGCGCGGCGCTGCGCCGGGCGATCGAGGCGACGAGGGTCTTGGTCGCGGCATCGCCGTCGCGCAGCCGGGCGAGCTGGACCAGCGCCTGATCGAGGACGAAGCGCGGGGCGACGACGCCCATCGCCGCATTGGCCTCGACGATCGCGGTGTCCGCGTCGAACAAAGCCGGGATCGCCTCCAGCCGCGCCATATAGGCATCGGCATCGGCGCGCGATTCGACCGGGTGCTGGCTGTCCAGGAAGGTGCCGACACCGGTATAGAAGCCGCCGAGCTGGGTGACGCCATAGGGACCGGCGCGGTGGCCGAAGCCGTCCGTGTGATAGGTGAAGCGCGCGAGGCGCTGGCGGATCAGCAGATCGAATTCGGCGGCATCGTAAGCGACGCCCGCCGCATCGCCGAGCCCGTCCCGGCCGATCGCGCGCAGATCGGCCAGGTTCGCATCGATCCGGCGCGCCCGGTCCGCGCGGGCGGCGGCCGACCAGTCGGGGAAGCGGGAGCGCAAAGCGGAGCGGGCGCCGGTGTCGAGGCCCATCGAGGTCGCCCGGGTCGGCTCGTCGCGCAGGCCCTGCTCGAACTGCGCGGCGAGCAGCGCATCGAGCCGCGCATCGGCGCCGCCCGCCGCTTGTGCCCAGGCGGGTAGGGCCACGCCAATCGCGGTCAGCCCCGCACCTGCCAGCAAAGCACGTCGATCCAGCGCGAAATCCGTCATCCCAGGCTCCTCTCGGTTTGACGGGAGCCTAGGGAGGCGAGGCGGCGGCCGCAATGGCGCGGCGACCGGAAAACGATCATGCCGAAGCGATCAGGAGGTCAGCGCGCCGCCATGCGGGGCGGGCGGGAGCCGACCCAATCGTCCATCGAGCCGCGGTCGTTGACGCGGTAGGGGAGGCCGCGGCGGTTGAGGAACAGCCGCTCCATCTCCTGCCGGTTGAACGGGCGGGAGCCCAGACGTCCGAACACCGCGATCTGGCCGCCCGTTTCGTCCACGGCGCGATCGCGATCGAGGCCCTTGGAGAGCGAGATGGCGGGCGAGGGGGTGCGCGCCCAGGCGATCAGCTCCGGCCGCGGGACGGGCGAGAAACCATAGACCTGGTTCGAGGTGGCGAAGGAGGTGAGCTGGATCACCTTGAGCCCGTTCCGGCCGTCCGCGACATAGGCGAACAGGGCCGCATTGGTGCTGGCGACGACCACGTCCTCCACGTCCGTCATCTGGCCGTCGAAGGTGACGAAGCTCGGCGCGCCCGGGCGCTCCGGATTGGTGATGTCGACGATCGCCAGGCCCTGATGCTTGGCGGCGACATAGGCATAGGTGCGGGCGAGATAGACGCGCTGGGCGTTTTCGAACCGCACCGTCGCCTGCGGCACGGCCACCGGATCGGCCAGGCGGGTCACGTCGAACAGCTTGAGGCCATCCGCGTCGGTGACCCAGAGATAGCGGAACTGCAGCGCGGTGGCGCGGCCGTCGTTGAGCGGCCGGGTCGCGGCGAGACGCGGCGCCAGCGGATTGTCGAGATCGACGACGACCAGGCCGGCATCGGCGACGATATAGGCATAATGGCCGGCGAGCGTGATGTGGCGCGCGCCGTTCAGCACGCCGTCCGGGTTCCAGGCATTGCCGCCCGTCTCCAGGCGCGCGCGGCGCAGGAAATTGTTGCGCGGCTCGCCGTCCGAGAGGGTGTCGACATTGACGAGGTAGAGGCCTTCCTCGGCATCGGTGACGACCGCGTAGCGGTAGATTTCGTGGAAGCGCTGCTCTTGATTCTCCTCGAGCAGGCTGATCGTCGTGCCGTCCGGCTGCTGGCGCTGCGTTTCGGCCATCATGTCGTTGCGGTCCGGCCGGATCGGCTGGTTGGTCGGCAGCGCCATGCAGGTCGCGTTGCGCGACCGGACGCGGACATTCTGGCCGAGCGGCGAGAAGGGCGCGGTGATGATCCGCTCCGAGAAGCCCTTGTTGCCGATCGAGGCGATGTCATAGGCCATGAAGCCGCCCCGGCCTTCGGCGACATACATATATTCGCCGCGCATCTGCAGGCAGCGGGTCGGGCCGCGCGTGCCTTGGACGACATTGGCGAATTCCTCGAGCGCGCGCGATTCGCCGCTGAACCGTTCGTCGAAGGTGCGACCGCGCACCCAGTTCCTGAGCTCGCGATTGTTCTGCTCGACGTGGAGCCGGTAATAATCCGGATAGGCGTAACGCTGCAGATAGGAGCCGATCACGGCCTGCGGCTCGTCCCATTCGGTGACGCGCGTGGCCTGGAAGCCGGTCTCGAGACCCGACCAGGCGTGCATGCCGACGAAGTTCACGAAGTTCGTCCCGTTCAGCATGAGCTGCGCCATGATCGCGTTGTTGTCGTTCGCCTCGCTGAGGTGGCAATCGGTGCAGGTCTTGGTCTCCGTCCGACGCACGGTGTGCGGGAAGTGCGGGGCGAAGGCCTGCGACGAATAGCCGGACGCGGAAATGGGCGGCTGCTGCACGTAGATGCGCTCGCGATTGACGTTGGTCGACGAGAGGATCAGCGCCGAGGTGGAGCGGATCGGGGCGATGATGTTGCCCTTGGTCGTCTGGTGCCGGCCCAGCTGGAACATCTCGTCGCGCGCGACCTGCGGATTGTAGGTCGCGAAGTTGCGCGTCTCGTCGGCGTCGTAATGGTGGATCGTGGTGCGGTTGTTCGCCTCGATCGGCAGGTGGCAGCCGGCGCAGCTCGTCGTCCAGGAGAGGTGGCAGGTGAAGCAGGCCATCTCGCTGTCGCCATGCGCCAGCTCATCGTCGGGCACGCCCGCCCCGAACACGAACTGCCCCGTGTCGGCGCCGGTGCGGCTCATCAGCTTGGCGCGGGCGGAGAGCTGATTGAAGCAGGGGCCGCTCGTCGGCTGGTCGCCCCGCGCCTCGCACGGCGGCAGGCTGGGATCGGCGCTGTCGCGGACCTGGCTGACCTCCCATTCGAGGCTGGGATCGACGATCGAGCGCTGGATCAGCACCCGGCGGCCGTCGCGCTCCATCCATTCGAAGCGGCGGCGGCCGTCCTCGTTGCGGATCAGCGCGAGATTGGTGCCGTAAGGCGGCGCGGCCGGGCCGGAGGTGAGCAAAGTGGCGAATTCGCGCGCCGTGCCGTGACAGTCCTTACAGCCGATCTCGATCGCGTTGGCGACCTCGCCATAGAGGAAGCCGGTGCCGTGCGAATCCCGCGCGAAGTGGCAGTCGGCGCATTGCAGGCCGCGTTCCGCGTGGATGTCCATCAGGTGGACCGAGCGGCCCGGATTGGTGCCGACCGGCACGAACAGCCCCTCGCCCTCGCGGCGGAACATGTCCGGATCGTCGGCGGGGATGATATTGCCGTCGGCGTCGACCGGATTGCCCTGCCGGTCGCGGCGCAGGATGGCGCGGAAGTTCCAGCCATGGCCGTGATAGTCGGCGAACTGGGTCTGGCGGGCGAGCGGGTTCACCCGGTCATAGACCTCGCGCAAGAATTCGGGATCGGACCACAAGCCGCGCACCGCGGCGGCCTCCGGATTGCGGTCCAGAATCCGGCGCATCTCATATTCGGTCGGGTAACGCTGGTTGCGGAGCAATTGCTCCTCGGCGGCATTGCGCGCGGGCAGGCGGTTCTCCGGCCCCGGCCACATCAGATCGGCGTCGGACTCATAGTCCCACATCGTGTAGCCGAGATAGGTGTTCAGGAAGATGTTCGGCTGGTGCATGTGGCAGACCATGCACTGCGAGGTCGGGATCGCCCGGGTGAAGACGTGGCGCACCGGATGGCCGCGCTCGCGCACCGCGCTGTGATTGCCGTCCGCCGGCGCTTCGGACCCCGGTCGGGTCGCACGCGCTTCCTCGGCAGTGTCGGCGCCGCCGACGGGCTCGCCTTCCTCGGCATTCTGCTCGCTGTGCGGCGTGGCGGTGTAGCCGTGGCGCTGGGTGAGGCGGCTGATCACCGGATCGACCGTCCCGGTCTGCCCGTCCCGGCCATATTGGGCATAGGTCAGGCTGTGCCGCGGCTCGCGATCGTTGGCATAGACGACGTGGCAGCCGGCGCAGCCCGAATGGCGATAGTCGCCCGGCTGGTCGTTCGTGCCCATGAACCACATGAAGGGATCGTTGAGGCGCGTCTTGTGGACGTTGAGCACCGGAATCGAGACGCGCAGGCCCGTGCCGGGGCCGCGGTTCGACTGCCTGAGGTCGGGGCGGCCCGGCTCTTCAAGGCGCTGGATGATGCCGGTCGGATTGGGCAGGCCCACTTCCGCGAACTGGGTGTTGATGTTGCGCCCGCCGCGCTCGAAGACGCGGAAGATGTCGCCCGGCGGGACGACATGCCAGGTCGGCAGCGGATACATTTCGGCGATGACCCCGCGCGCGCGCTGCTCCGCAGTCAGCTCGCCGGAGATCGGCGACTGGATGCGGGCCGGCAGGCCGTCGCGCGTATAGGCCTCGCCCAGCAGATAGTTTTTGAAGGGCAGGATGCCGTTATTGTAAGAGGCGCCGCCCCACAGCATCGCGCCGGTGGACATCAGCGAGCGCTCCGCTGCCTCGATGACCTCCATATGGCAGGCGCCGCAACTGTCGCGCACCGCGCGATAATCGGACGGATTGATGAAGCGCACATATTCCGGCGCCTCGACGTTCAGCAGCGTATAGGTGCGCGCCGGATTGGCCGAGGAGGGCCAGTGCCAGGCCTGCGGGAAGCGCGGCAGGACGTGCGCCGCGTCGCGTGCGGCGACATAGGCCGGATCGCTGTGCGATTCCGCGGTCGACCCGGCCGGCGCCGTCACGGTCGGGTTGCCGCCATGGCAATCGACGCAGCCGAGCACGACTGCCGGCGAGCGGTGCATCGTGTGGGCGTCGCTGTCGGTATGGCAGGACTGGCAGCCGGCGCTCTGCGCCCGCGCATCGTCCCAATCCTGGGTGCGCGGGGCCGGCGCGGCGCGCACCAGGCTGTAATCGCGGACCACGGGCTTTTCCTTGGCCGCCGCGCCGAGCTGGGTCGCGCCGAACATCGCCGACGCGGCGAGCGCGGCTCCGATCAGCGTGAGTTTCGCAAGCTGGCCGACGCGCATGCCCACCTCAGTACGTCACGATCGCATTGAACAGGACGGAATAATAACGATCGTCCCGGGGGACGTTCGTGAACAGGTCGCGGAAACCCGTGCCCGGCTGCAGCACCGCGCCGGAGACGCGGAAGACCACGTTCTGGATCATCGTTGGCCGCCAGATCAAGGCGGCGGAGAGATCCCAGCCCAGGTCCCGGCGGATCGTCTGCTGCTGGCGCAGGAGATTGAGCGTGCCGGTGCGATGGAACCACAGGTGATTGGCGTTCGCCGAAAGGCGCACCGCCGGCGTGATGTCGAAATCGGCGCCGACGCCGAGCAGCATCGTGCCGGGATTGACGAAATTGGACTGGCCCTGCTCTTTCGACGAGCGCAGCGTATTCAAGATGCCGTTGCGGCCGTTCAGCGAAACGGCGCGGGCGCCGCCGGCGAAGGGGATGGTCTGGCGAATCCAGTAGCTGGTGTCGGCGCCCGCGAAGATCGGGTTCTCGAAGATCGCGTCGAAGCCGCGCTGGACATTGTCGAACGGATCGTCGTCGCCGCTGGCGAACAAGGCCGCGCCGCGCAGGCGGACCCAGTTGAAATCGTAAGACGGCTCGACCGCGGCGAAGAAAGCGCGGATATCGGCCGGCTCGCCGGTGAAATTGCTGTTCCGGTCGGTGCCGAACAAGGCGTAGGCCGAACCCGACAGGTTCATCCGGCCGATGCGGCCATCGACATTGTAGCCGAAATACCAGGCATCGTAGTTGCGCGCCTGGAGATTGCCCAGGATCGCCGGGCGAACCGGGAAGCCGTTGTCGTCGACCTCGATATCGTCGCGCTCGCGATTGATGTTCCAGGTGACGCTCGCCTCGCTGGTGAGGCCCACGAACGGGAAATCCTGGCGATAGACGTTGGCGTGCAGCACCCAGTCCTGGCGCGGCGTCTGGAACAGGTTGTTGAGGCCGGAATTGGTGTCCTTCTCCAGCCGCCAGATCGCCGCCAGGTTGAACTGCCAGCGATTGTTGTCGCGATTGCCGAACAGCCGGAAGCCGAGCTGCTGATCCTGGAACAAGAAGCCGCGGAAATCGAGGTTGAACGGCTGGATGCCGACGCGGATCGACCAGAAATCGTAGCGATAAGAGGTGTTGATGACGTGATAGTCGAGGAACGCCTCCTGCACGCCCAGCGCATAATCGAAGCGGTTCGAGCCGACCGACGGGCGCACGTCGAGCACGCGCCGTTCCGGCACGTCGACATAATTGGCCTGCGCCGCCAGCGTAAGGCGCCATTCGACATCGGGCGGCTTGTAGGCGGTCGAGCCTTTGATCAGCGCCGCGCTGAAGATGAAGGTCTGGGCCAGCACCAGGCTGTTGTTGCGGCCGAACACGTCGTTGCTGTCGGGCCGAACGGTGTTCTGCTCGCCGCCCGGGATCGGGAAGGAGCGCGGTTCGATCACCGTGTCGGACACCGCGCTGCCGACAAAGAACCAGTCCGGCCCGGTAAGGCCCAGGATTCGTGGCGTAGCACAGCGCGGAATGCCGGCGGCGCGGCGGCGCTCCTGCTCCTCGTCGGTCGGGATACAGAGCGGCCGGTCGCCCTTCAGCGTGTTCTGGTTGTACGGGTCCCACCAGCGCTCGCGCACGATGCCGAGCGACTGGATGAGCCGCCAGCGATCCGGAATCATGATGTGATCGGACGGGAAGGCTTCGGGCGGCGGCGAGCGGATCGCGCCGGGATTGAACTGGTCGATCGGATCGGGAAGCGGGCGAACGATGTCCGGGCGGCGGCGGCCGTCGATCAAAGTCTCCTCGACCGGCGTGGGCGGCGGTTCGACGCGCTCATTGGGCGGGCCGGCGGGTTCCGCGACCTGCGCCTCGGCGGCGCGGGCCGCAGCTTCGGCCGCTTCCTGCGCGCTCCCCTCGGGCGGCACGTCCTGCAGCACGGCGGCGAGCCAGGCCATGGTCAGCGCGCTGGTGCTCGACTGGGCGGTCGTCACGGTCGGAAGGGCGGCCGCCGGCGACGCGATGACCGGTGCGGCGAGCCCGGCGGGCGCCACGGTCGTCGCGAGCGACAGGAAGGCGGCCCCGAGCGTCATTTGTTCTGGCACACATTCTGCTCGTTCGAGCCGACGAACGGCGCGAACGGGCAGCGCACATAGCGCAGGTTGGACGAGCCTTGCTGGAGCGGCACGTCGATGCGGTCGGAACGGATCGCATTGGGGGCATTGCCGATCGCGCCACTGAGGCGGATGCCGGCATTGTGCAGGCCGAGGAAGGCGATCATATCGCTCTGGTCGTTGCCGTCGCCGGAAGCGGCGATCGCCCCGACCAGCACGCCGTTGCGGTAGATCGGCACGCCGCCGGCGAAGAGGGTGAGGCCGTTGTTGATCCGATTGAAGCCAGGGCGGATTTCCGGCGAGCGCGTGCAGCTTTGCGGCACGTCGGTCGGGTTGACGCCGAGGATGAACAGGATGTGGTCGATAATGTCCTGCTCGATCAGGCGCGACTGCAGCCCGGTATCGAAGATGTTGAACCGCTCGATCGGCACCGACAGCGGGCCCGGCGGCCGGCCGAGCTCGCCGTCCGGGAACCAGGGCCGGGAGATGTTGCCGATCGCGCGAAGCGAGAAGGCGGTGCCGCCGGTCAGCGCGTTCGGATCGCCGAGGAAGGTGCGCACGGCGCCGACATAGGCGCGCACCTGCGCATCGGGATGGGCGAGCAGATAGGCGCCCGCCGTCGGGCTCGAGAAGAAGACGGTGGTGCGCGCCTTCTGCGGCACCGCGTCGATCGCGTCCGGCAGCGCGTCCGGGCCGCGCACGAGCCCGAGCAGCTCGCCGTTCGTGTCGACCACGACGATCGTGTTCTGGGCGCGGGCCTCCGGCTCGCCGGGCCGTTCGATGCGCAGCTGCGCACGGGACGCGCGCTGGACCAGGAAGGCTTCCTCCAGCAAGGCGCGGACTTCGGCGGCGCTGAGCGCGTTTGCCCCGTCCGTGCCCGGGCGGGGCGGGAAGCGGTTATTGCCGGCGCCGTCGCTGACGATCCAAGCCTCGGGCGTGCTGAACTCCGCCGCCGTGGCCGGGCGCACGCCCGATTCCTCGGAGCCGTAGATCGTGCCCGGCAGGATGCCCGTCGCCGCATCATAATAGCCGCGCACCGAGACGAGGTTGCCGACCGTTCCGTTGATCGACGCGAAGCTCGGCGTCGTGGCGGCGCGGAAATCGGCGGTGGTCGCATCGGAATAGCGCAGCAAAAAGCCGTCCACCGTGATCCGGTTGGCGCGAATCGACGGATCGGGCTCGAACCCGCGGGTGGCGGAGAGCGCGATGATCTCTTCAACGTTACGGTCATTGTCGCGATACTCGGTGTCGAAGCCGTACACCCCGTCGCCGACCACCGCGACGGCGCCGACCACCGCGCCGTTCTTGTAGAGCGGGAAGGAGCCGGGATCGGCACCCGCGCCCAGAGGCCCGCGGTGCGTGCCGGCCCGATTCGGGAAGCGCGAGGACACGTCCGAGCAGGGGAGCTGGCTGAACTGGACCGAAAAGAGCGGTCCGCTCTCAAGTCCGCGCGTGGCGGCGGACGGCGGCAGCGTCTCCTGGACGATGTCGTTGGCGGTGCGGGTCGAGAAGGCCGCGCCGACCGACGAGAAATAGGAGGAAGTGAGCGCCTTCGAGATGCCGCCGGCCAGCGCGGCGGGCGCGGGCAGGTTCAGCCCCTGCAGCGTGCCGTTCTGCCCGTTGGGAGCCTGCGGCGTGCGCAAGGTGAGATCGGCGCCGTTCATTGCGAACACGGCGAGCACATTGCCGACCCGGTCGATCACGACGAAGCCGGACGGCTGGCCCTGCGCCTGCGCCTCGGCGACGCCCTGGGAAATGATCTGCTGGATATCCGCGACGGTGAGGCCGACCAGCGCCGGCGTCTGGAACACCGGCTGCGACGGGCTGGGCGGCGGATTCTGGGTCGGCGGTTCGGGGCCCGTGGACCCGCCGCCGCCGCCTCCACAGGAAGCGACGATCAGGGCGGCAATGGCGACAACGGATACGCTGCTACGCTTCACCTCAATCTCCGGATGGCCGCCGCGGCGCGGCCCAGGCTGACGCGGAATTCCCCCGGACTATAGGCATTGGGATCGCGCACCGCGCGGTAGGCGCCATTGATATCGATGCGGATCGAATTGGCGGTTCGCTCCGGCACCTCGCCGCTGGCCACCAGCGAGGACAGCAAGGTGTCGGTCGCCATCACGGCCTGGACGCTGCCGGCATAATCGGTGAAGCGCGGGCTGATCGCATCGCTGGTGATCGCATCGATGATCGCGAAGGTCGTCGCGCGGCTCATGTTCGCGGTCGAGAAGGCCTGCGAGAGGGCCCGCGCGCTTTCGCGCAGCCGGCCGGCGGCCGAGACCGCGGAACCACGATCGCGGGCGATCGCCTGATGGAAGGCGCGGCTGTCGGCATCGAAGCGCTGAGCGAGCTGCGGCGCGATCACGCGGGCGGCCGCCGAGAGCATGATCATGTTCTCGTCATTGTAAGGCGGCATGCCGGACGGGATCGGACGGCCCGGATTGGCCACCGCGCTGGGCCGGTAATTGACATCGTCGGTGATCTGCCGGTGGCAGGAGTGGCAGTCGAAGAAGAAGAATTCCGGCCAAGCCCCGTCCGTGCCGCGCTGCGCGCTGCCATAAAGCGAGAGAGAGCGTTCCAGCGCCATCGCCTGGCCGACCGCCCAGGTGCGCAGCGCATCGGAGCGGCCCTTGCGCTGGCGATAATCGTCATCTTCCTGGTGATGCGCCTGGAGCGTGGTGAACAGGTCCAGTTCGAACGAGATGCGCGGATGGCCGGCGGCCATGATCCGGTGCGTGACGAACTGGCCTTCCTCAGCGCTGCCGAAATGGCAATCGAGGCAGACGGCGGCGCGCGCGCGCGGATTTTGCAGCGGAATCAGGCCGCGCGAGACATTGTTCGCGTTGGTCGCGCCCACCGCATAATGGCTGGACAGATAGCCGGACGCGGCGCCGTGGCAGGCTTCGCAGCCGACGCCGTCGGAAAGCTGGAAGCGCGGCCCGCGCTGATTCACGGGCGCGGGAGTCGCGTGGCAGCCCAGGCACATCGGCGCGCTGGTCGCCTCGCCGATGCCGAGGCGCTGGGCGATCACCTGGCTGCGCGGATCGCGGAGCACCGCATAGGCCCGGCTGTGCGCGCCGGCGGCGCTCGACGGATCCTGCCAGAGCATGATTTCGTCCTGGCGCACAACCGCGCCGTCCGCCTCGCTGCGGCCATGGCAGGTCGAGCCGCCACACGTGGCGACGCCGACGAACGTCGCGCCGGCGGCCTGCTGCCCCTGCGCGATCGCTTGTGCTCCGTCCGGCTTGAACAACAAAAGTGAGAGCGCGGCGCATAATCCCGCCACGCCCAGCCCGACGGCGATATTCCGGCTGCCCCCCATCTGCCCTCCCTTGCCGCCCTGGTCCACAGGGGCGGTCAAAGAACGTCCGGCGCAAACTATGGACCGAAACGCCTCCGCCATGCAACCACAAAGGCAGCCCGCAAGCCGCTGATGACAGCCGAAACAATCCCCGGTACAGCTTGAGGCGCGCGGGGGGCGCGCCGCCGGGTCCGGTGACCGGCGCCTTCCGCCGGCAATCAGCTCGAACCGATCGGAGCCGGCAATCATGACCAAAGCCTCGGACCTTTTCATCCAGTGCCTCGAGGAAGAGGGGGTCGAATACATATTCGGCGTGCCCGGCGAGGAGAATCTGGACATGCTGGATTCGTTGTCGCGATCGAAGCAGATCAAGCTGATCCTCACCCGCCACGAGCAGGGCGCCGGCTTCATGGCCGCGACCTACGGGCGGCATACCGGCAAGACTGGCGTATGCCTGGCGACATTGGGACCGGGCGCGACCAATTTCGTCACCGCCGCCGCTTATGCGCAGCTGGGCGGCATGCCGATTCTGATGGTGACCGGCCAGAAGCCGATCAAGAAATCGAAGCAGGGCCGGTTCCAGATTCTCGACGTCGTCGCGATGATGGGGCCGATCACAAAATATACCCATCAGCTCGCCTCGGCCGACAATATCCCGAGCCGAGTCCGCGAAGCCTTCCGCCTGGCGGAAGAGGAGAAGCCGGGCGCGACCCATCTCGAATTCCCCGAGGACGTTGCCGACGAGCAGACCGATTCGACGCCGATCAAGCCGAGCCTGGCGCGGCGCCCGTCGGCCGAATCCAAGGCGGTGCGCGCGGCGGTGAAGAAACTGGAGGACGCGAAGGCGCCGGTGCTGGTGATCGGCGCGGGCGCGAACCGCAAGATGACCGGGCGGATGCTGCTCCAGTTCATCGAGAAAACAGGCATCCCCTTCCTCACCACCCAGCTAGGCAAGGGCGTGATCGACGAGGCGCATCCCAAATTCTTGGGCTGTGCGGCTCTGTCGTCCGGCGATTTCGTCCACAAGGCGATCGAAGCCGCCGACCTCATCGTCAATATCGGCCATGACGTGATCGAAAAGCCGCCTTTCTTCATGAAGAATGGCGGCACCGAAGTGATCCACATCTCGACCCGATCGGCCGAGGTCGATCCGGTCTATTTCCCGCAGATCGAGGTGATTGGCGACATCGCCAATGCCATCTGGCAGATGAAGGATGACATCGTCCCCTCCGGCCGCTGGAATTTCGACAAGATGCTGAAGGCCCGCAAGGCCGAGATCGAGCACACCGCCTCGATGTGCGACGATACGCGCTTCCCGGTTTTCCCGGCCTGCCTGGTCAAGCAGGTGCGCGAGGCGATGCCGTCCGACGGCATCATCTGCCTCGACAATGGCGTCTACAAAATCTGGTTCGCGCGCAATTATGCGGCGCGCCAGCCCAATACCGTGCTGCTCGACAATGCGCTGGCGACGATGGGCGCGGGGCTCCCCTCGGCGATGGCCTCGGCGATGGTCTATCCCGACCGCAAGGTGATGGCGATCTGCGGCGACGGCGGCTTCATGATGAACAGCCAGGAGATGGAGACCGCGGTGCGCCTCGGCCTCAACCTCACCGTGCTGATCCTCAACGATTCGTCCTACGGCATGATCCGCTGGAAGCAGGCCAATATGGGCTTCAAGGACTGGGGCCTGGAATTCAACAATCCGGACTTCGTCAAATATGCGGAGAGCTACGGCGCCAACGGGCATCGCTGCGACAGCTCCGACGATTTGCCGCGACTGCTGAAGCACACGCTGGAGACGCCGGGTGTCCACCTGATCGACTGCCCGGTGGATTATTCCGACAACGACCGGATATTGAACAACGAGATCAAGGAGCTGAGCGCGAAATTATAATCGTCATGCCAGCGAAAGCTGGCATCCATGCTGACTCCGAATGGACCCCAGCCTTCGCTGGGGTGACGAGAGGGAAAACGGAATGGTGAAGCTCAAGGACGTCTATCCGCTCTACCTCAACAACAAGGCGGAGCAGCCGAACGCCGATCTGGAGGTGACCGACAAGTTCACCGGCGAGGTCGCGTTTCGCTGCGCGCAGGCGGATGCGAAGACGATCGATGCCGGCATCCAGGGTGCGGTCGAGGCGGCCGAGCCGATGGCGCGGATGGCGAGCTACGAGCGGCAGGCTGTGCTCCAGCACTGCGTGGACCGCTTCAAGGAGCGGTACGACGAGCTGGCCTATGCGCTCTGCGTCGAGGCGGGCAAGCCGATCAAGGATTCGGAGGGGGAGGTGACCCGCCTCATCGACACCTTCCGAATCGCCGCCGAGGAATCGGTGCGGATGACCGGCGAGGTCCAGCCGCTCGACATCTCCGCGCGCGCGAAAGGCTATCAGGGCATCTGGAAACGGGTGCCGATCGGGCCTTGCTCGCTGATCTCGCCGTTCAATTTCCCGCTCAACCTCGCCGCCCACAAGATCGCCCCGGCGATCGCGGTGGGCTGCCCGTTCGTGATGAAGCCGGCGAGCCGGACGCCGCTCGGCGCGATCATTATGGGCGAGGTGCTGGCCGAGACGGATCTGCCCAAGGGCGCCTTCTCGATCTTGCCCGCCCACCGCGAGGGTGCGGACCTGTTCACCGAGGATGAACGGCTGAAGCTCTTGAGCTTCACCGGCTCGCCGGGCGTGGGCTGGGATTTGAAGGCCAAGGCCGGCAAGAAGAAGGTCGTGCTGGAACTGGGCGGCAATGCGGCGGTGATCGTCGACAAGGACGCCGATCTCGCCGACGCGCTGGAGCGCGTGATCTTCGGCGCCTTCTATCAGTCCGGCCAGTCCTGCATCGGCGTGCAGCGGATACTGATCCACGCCGATGTCTATGACGAATTCCGCGATATGCTGGTCGCCAAGACCAAGACGCTGGTCGCCGGCGATCCCAAGGACCGCAAAGTCTTCATCGGCCCAATGATCTCCGAGGGCGAGGCGAAGCGTCTCGATTCGTGGATCGAGGAGGCGGTGGGGAAGGGCGCGACCCTGCTGTGCGGCGGCAAGCGCGAGGGCGCGATGCTGGAGGCGACCTTGCTGGAGAATGTCGATCCGGCGACCAAGATCAACGTAGAGGAGGCGTTTGGCCCGGTCGCCTTTCTGATCAAGTTCTCGCATTTCGACGAGGCGCTGGAGATCGTGAACGATTCGAAGTTCGGTCTCCAGGCCGGCATCTTCACCCGCGATCTTTTCCAGATGTTCGACGCCTGGGATCGGCTCGACGTGGGCGGCGTCGTCATCAACGATGTGCCGTCCTACCGCGTCGACAACATGCCTTATGGCGGCGTCAAGGATTCGGGTCTCGGCCGCGAGGGTGTGCGCTTCGCGATGGAGGACATGACCGAGATCCGCAATCTCGTCATCCGGCGGACCTGATCAGACGATGACTTTCTGGCTCACCGGCGCCGCGGCGCTGCTCGCCGCTTCGCAGCCCGCACCGGCGGACGTGGACTGGCTCTTCGCGCATTGGGGACCGGCGACACCGGGCTGCACCATCGCGGTGGCGCGGGACGGGCGGACCGTCCTTGACCGCGCATACGGGATGGCCGATCTCGAACACGACATCGCCAACACGCCCGCGACCCGATTCGAGGCGGGCTCCGTCTCCAAGCAGTTCACCGCCGCCGCGATCCTGATGCTGGCCGAGCAGGGCCGGTTGTCGCTGGCCGACGACGTGCGCCGCTTCGTGCCCGAGCTGCCGGATTATGGCGCGCGGATCACGATCGACCAGTTGCTCAACCATACCAGCGGGCTGCGCGACTGGGGCTCGGTCGCCGCGCTGGCCGGCTGGCCGCGCGGCGAGGCCGCCTATACGCAGGCCGACGCGATCGCGATCATCGCCCGCCAGCGCAGCCTCAATTACGAACCGGGCGCCGAATATTCCTACACCAACAGCGGCTACAATCTGCTGACGCTAATCGTGGAGCGGGCGGGCGGCGCGACCCTTGCGGCGTTCACGCGCGCCCGGCTGTTCGAGCCGTTCGGTATGGCCGCGACCGAATGGCGGGACGATTTCCGCCGCATCGTGCCGAACCGCGCCATCGCTTATGCCCGCTCGCGCGCGGGTTTCGCGCAGGAGATGCCGTTCGAGGACGCCTATGGCAATGGCGGCCTGATCACCACCACCGGCGATCTCCTCATCTGGAACGAGGCGCTGATGGGCGGGCGGCTCGGGCCGTTCGTGACCGCCGAGCTGGAGCGGCTGGGCATGTTGTCCGACGGGCGCGCGATCACTTATGCGCGCGGGCTGTTCGTCGATCGCCATCGCGGCCTGCGGGAGGTTTCCCATGGCGGCGCCACCGGCGGCTATCGCGCCTGGCTCGGCTTTTATCCCGAGGTCCGGCTCTCGGTCGCGATGTTGTGCAATGCCGCCAATGCGGACCGCGACGTCGCGCGCGGCGTTGCCGATCTCTATCTGCCGGCGGGCCCGGCGGAGGCCGCCGACGAGGGGCGTTTCGCCGACGCGGACGGGCGCGCGGGACTGTTCGTGGACGAACGCACCGGCATGCCGATGCGGCTGGCCGCGGAAGGGGGCACATTGCGCGCCGAGGGCGCGCCGCCGCTCCGGGCCCTGGATGCCGACCGGCTGCAAGGCGCCGGCGGCATCATCGCATTCGAGGGGCGCGACCGGTTCCGCCTGCTTCGCCCGGACGGGGACGGCACCTATCGGCGTGCGGCACCGTGGACGCCTGACGCGGCGATGCTGTCGGCGCTGGCGGGAGACTATGCCAGCGACGAGGCCGGCGCCGCCTACCGGATCGAGATCCGGGACGGCATCGCCCGGCTCGTTCACGCGATGCGGCCAGGCCTGCGCCATGAACTCCGGCCGCTTTATGCCGATGCCTTCGCTTTCGATGGCGGCATCGTCCGGCTGCATCGCGATGCGAACGGCCGGATCGCCGCGATCGGGCTCGGTGCTCCTCGCGTGCGCGACCTGCGCTTCGAGCGGCGCTGAACTCAGCTCGCGTCGACCCCGCCCGCTTCCGCCAAGGCGCGGTTGCTGGCGCGCAGCTTGGCCTTCAGCGCGGTGGCGAAGCCGTGCTCCATGGCGCGGCGGATATCCTCATTGGCCTCAACATACGGACGCAGATCGTCGGCCGCCGCGCACCAGAAGCGCGCCGGGCCGGCCAGGATGACGGTCGCGCTCGCTTTCTCGCCGGAAAGGACGGTGAGTTCGCCGATCAGGTCGCCGGGGCCGCAACGGCCGACCTGGCGATCGCCGTTCATCACTCGCGCCTCGCCTTCGGCCAGGTAATAAAGCTGCGCCACCGGCTCGCCTTCGCGGGTCAGCACGTCGCCCGCCTTACCGGACAGCCACACGCCCTGATCCATCAGATGCCGTGCGCTGCCGTTGGAAATGCCGGCGACCAGCCCATCGAGCAGCGCCCGCTCCTCCGCCGTGAAGCGGATGCGGCGGCTCGCCAGGAGATTGCGTGCCAGCAGATAGAGGCAGGCGGCAAGGAGCAGCGCCGCCCAGATCATGCCAGTCATATCCCAATGCCCGATCGCGCGCGCCAACCAGGCTATCGCCGCGAGGGCCGCCAACACGCGCAGGCTGGCCGGCCGCGCGACGACGACTGCCACGACGAGCAGCGCATAGCCGAGATGGAGCAGCAGGACATCGACCGGCGGCATGCGTCTTTCCCTGTTCGATGCCGCGTATCATGCGCCAAACCATGGTCATGCGAAAGGGCGGGCCGGCGTTGCATCCTTGTCCGTCTTGTTCCACTATCACAGCTTGGAAGGCCGGCGCGGATTGCGCGACGGCGATTTACGTCAAGATGGAGAGACCAAGGTGAAGGCGATTTTTCTTGCGAGCGCGGCGGCCCTGGCGTTCGGCGCGAGCGCTGCCGCAGCGCAGCAGGCCGGCACGATTGCGGCGTCGGCGACGAGCCCGGTGCCGGACAATATCCTGCTGGCGGACTGGACGGGCCCCTATGCCGGCGTGCCGCCCTTCGACCGGGTGACTCCCGAATTGTTTCCGGAAGCCTTCCAGTACGCACTCGACGAGAGGCGGCGCGAAATCCAGGCGATCACCCGCCATCGCGCGGCGCCGACCTTCGAGAATATCATCGTGCCCTATGAGCGCGCCGGCCAGCGGCTGGGCCGTGTCTTCGCCTTGTGGGGCGTGATGACCGGCAATATGACGACACCCGCCTATCAGGCGCTGCAGCGCGAATGGGGTCCGCGCCTCGCCGCCGCGAGCGATGAAATCTATCTCGATCCGGAGCTCTTCGCCCGGGTGCGCGCGGTCTATGAGAATCGCGAGCGCGCCGGTCTCGACGCCCAGCAGCAGCGGCTGGTGACACGCATCTACGAGCAATTCGTGCAGCGTGGCGCCGCGCTCTCGCCCGAGCAGAAGCAGCAGCTTTCCGCCTATAACCAGCAGATCGCCGGGCTGTTCGCCGAGTTCAGCGAAAAGGTGCTGGCCGACGAAAGCACCCATATCGTCGCCAACGCGGCGGAAATGGCAGGCGTGCCGGCGGACGTACGCAGCGCCGCCGCGGCGGCGGCGCGTTCGCGCAATCTGCCGGAAGGGCAGTTCGCGATCGTCAACACCCGCTCGGCGGTCGATCCGGTCCTCACTTTCGCCGACGACCGAGGCCTGCGCGAGCGCGTCTACAACGCCTTCATCAATCGCGGTGATAACGGCGACGCCAACGATACGAACGAGACGATCCGCCAGATCGTGCGCGTCCGTGCCGAGCGGGCGCGCTTGCTCGGCTATCCCAGCCACGCCCATTGGCGGATGCAGGACACGATGGCCGGCACGCCGGACCGCGCCCAGGAGCTGATGATGCGCGTGTGGCCCGCCGCCGCCGCGCGGGTGCGTGAAGAAGTGGCCGACCAGCAGGCGATGGCCACGCGTCTGGGCCACAACATCACGATCGAGCCGTGGGACTATCGCTATTACATGGAGAAGGTCCGGCAGGAGCGCTACAGCCTCTCGCAGGACGAGATTAAGCCCTATTTCGAGCTGAACAACATGATCGCGGGCATGTTCCACATGGCCGGCGAGCTTTACGGGCTGCGTTTCCAGGAGATTACCGGCCAGGTGCCGGTCTGGCACCCGGACATCCGCGTCTGGCACGTCACCAACACGGCCGGCGAGGATGTCGGCGTCTTCTACGGCGACAATTTCGCGCGCCAGGGCAAGCGTTCCGGCGCCTGGGCGACGACCTATCGCAGCCGGTCCGGCCTGCTCGGCAACAGCATCGTGCTGGGATCGAACAACAACAATTTCACCCGGCCCGACGACGGCCAGCCGGCTTTGCTGAGCGTGGACGATGCCGAGACCCTGTTCCACGAATTCGGCCACGCCATCCATTATTTCCTGTCGAACACGCGCTATCCGAGCCTCAGCGGCACGCCGCGCGATTTCGTGGAATATCCGAGCCAGGTGCATGAGAACTGGCTGCTGACGCCGGAAATCCTGAACCGCTTCGCCCGGCATCACGAGACGGGCGAGCCGATGCCGCAGGAACTGGTGCAGCGGATCGAGGCGGCGGCGCAGTTCAATCAGGGCTTCGCCACTGCGGAATATCTGTCGGCGGCGCTGGTCGACATGGCGCTGCACGTGCGTCCGGACGGCGATGTCGATCCCGATGCGTTCGAGCGCGAGACGCTGGCAAGCATCGGCATGCCGCGCGAACTGGTGATGCGGCACCGCCTGCCGCAGTTCAATCACCTCTTCTCGTCCGACGCCTATTCGGCGGGCTATTATTCCTACCTCTGGTCCGACACGATGGGTGCCGACACCTGGGCGGCGTTCGTGGAGACGGGGAATGTCTGGGATCCGGCGACGGCGCGTCGTTTCGCCGAGACATTGCTCTCCACCGGCAACGAGACCGACCGGGCGGAGGCCTATCGGGCCTTCCGCGGCCGCGACCCGGGCGTCGAGGCACTGCTGCGGACGCGGGGCTTTCCGACCGGGGAATAGGAAAAAGGGCGCCTCTCGCGAGGCGCCCTTTTCACTTCCGCCGAAACGACGGGTTCAGGTCATTCGGCCGGCGCGCTGTCCACCAGCAGGTCGAGCTGCTCCTGGCAGCCATTGGCGATCAGCGCCTGCGCCACCGCCTGCATGTCGCCGGGCGCGGACGCCAAAGTGCGGAAGGTGATGCTGGTCGGCACGGCGGTGCCGGCCTGGCTGAGTTGGTAGCGTGCACCGTTCGCGATCGGCAGCTCGCGCGGCCAGTCCGTGGTGACGTTGCCGGCCGGCCAATTCACTGTGCGCGACGCGCCGCTGCCGGAAATGGCGAGGCTGGCGGTCTGGCTGGCGTCCGGCCGCCACAGCGTGACTTCGCTGGTGTTCGCAAGGCAGACCGTGCCGCCCTGCGACACGTCGATCTGCCAGATCGAGCTCGGGCTGGCCGGCACGATGCCGGCGCTGCGCACCGCCCCGATTCGGGCGCGGCGATTGTCGGCGGTCTGCGCGACGCGAGGGCCCGCAGCCGCGGCGCTGGCCGGCGTGAACGTGCCGGGACCGCGGAACGTGCGGGTGCCGCGCGCATCGAGCACGACGAGCGTGTCGCCGCCGCGCAAGGTGATGCGCGCATCGTTCGGCAACGACCGGCCGGCCGGATAGGTCGACGCGGATGGGCCCGATGCACGGACGACAAGAACATCGGCGGACGCGGCGGTCGCACCGGAAACGAGAAGAGCGGTGAGCGCAAGACGGCTCAGGCGAGCTTTACTTTGACCCCAGAACAAAGTGACCTCCCGGACCTGCTTCACGGGCCCTATAGACGAATTCCTGCATTGCTGCATCCTCCTTATCGGAGTCGGCTATTTCGGAAAGCTGAACGAGCGCCTCTGTGTCGCCGCCGTCGAACCGTTCCCAGAGAGCGGCGAGGTGTTTGCGGGCTTCGGCGTCCATTTCCGGGACAGGTTCCCACACCTCCACGGGAGTCGCGCGGCCGCTCAGGACGATCCGGCCCATCGGCCGGAAGATGTCGAGACTCGACTGGTCCTTGGCTTCCTTGCTGACCAGGGCGCGGGTCTTGAGCGCCTTGTTGGCCGATTCGAGCCGGGCGGCCGTATTCATGCCGTCGCCCAGCGCGGTATATTGAATGCGGCCTTCGCCGCCGAAATTGCCGACCACCGCCTCGCCGCGATGCAGGCCGACGCGGGTGATGCCGATCGGCGGCAGGTCTTCGCCGCCTTCGGCCGAGAAGAGATTGCCGGCCTCGTACATCTCGACCGCCGCGCGCGCCGCGCGGTCGGCATCGTCGGGGCGGGCGATCGGCGCGCCCCAGAAGGCGACCACGGCGTCGCCGACGAACTTGTCGATCGTGCCGCCATGCTTGAGCACGATGTCGCTCATCCGGTCGAGATAGCGGTTGAGGAGAGCGGAAAGCTGCTCCGGCGAGATGGCGTGGGAGAGCTTGGTGAAGCCCTCCAGATCGGTGAACAAGGCGTAGATCTGCTTCTTCTCGCCCTTGAGCGCGAGCTGCGAGGGATCGCGCATGATCTGGGCGGCGATGTCGGCGGGCAGATATTTGCCGAGCGCCGACTGGGCGAAGCGGCGCTGCTCCGAGCCGACCGCGCGCGCCGCCATGCCGACCGCGACGAAGGCGAGCAGCCAGCCCACGCCCCAGCCGAAAGCGGGCAGATCGATCGTGTCGATGCCGATCCCCTGGAGATGAAAGGGGAGATAGCCGAACAAGCCCGCCTGGGCAGCGAGCAGCAGCCCCAGCTTCCAGCCGCGCAGCTCGACCAGGCTGGTGAGCGCGCCTGCGGCGACCACGCCGACCGCCATCAGCCACAGCGCCCACGGCGCGACCGGCGGCTTCATCCGGCCGTCGAGCAATTGGGCGAGGATATGGGCGTGGACCTCCAGCCCCTTCATCCAGCGCCCGGACACGCGCGTCATCGGCGTCTCGTAATCGTCGAGATCCTGGATATCGCCGCCGATCAGCACAAAGCGTCCGGCGATCATGTCGCGCACGCCGTCCGGAAATTCGGCGACGAACTGGATCGGCAGATTGGTAAAGACCGGCACTTCGTCATTTTCCGCAGTGCCGGGCAGCCGGAAATCGATGCCGCGCGTGTAGCGGCGGAATTCGGGATGCACGCCAGGCGCCATCGCGTTGGCGAGGAGCGGAGGAAGCGCGCCGGGCTGGTCCGGCCAGCGCCGGATCACGCCGTCGGCAAGATCGGGCTGGAGCCGGATGCTGGCGCCGCGCACCGGGCCGGGGGCGACCTCGCGCAGGAGATTGTCGAGGAAATCCTGCTGCCAATGCAGCATCTGGTCCGGATTATATTCGGCCGAGGCATAAGCGAGGAAGGTGGGCGTGCGCATGCCTCTGAACGTCTCGATCAGCTCGGCATCCTCGGGCTGGGCCTGGTCGATCAGGATGTCGATGCCGATCGCGCGCGGGCCCATCCCGTCGATTGCCCGCAAGGCCCGGGCGAGCAAGGCGCGGTCGAGCGGGGAGCGCTTGCCGAGCTCGGCAAGCGTGTCGTCATTGTAGGTGACGAGGACGATGCGGTCGTCCTGCGCCATGACCCGATCCGCCTCCCGGTCGAACCGAATGTCGTAAAGTGCGCGCTCGGCATCGGCGGCAAGCGGCATATCCCAGGCGAAGCGCGCGGCATAAAGCGCAAGGCCGAGGCACAGGAATGTGGCGACAAGCCGCATCACGCCGATCTGTTTGAGATCGCGCTTCAGCTTTCCCCGCCAGCCGCTTCCCGTTTCGGGCATCCGTCCCCCCGGCTCGTCCAGCCAAGGTTAGGCAATCGCGCTAGCGCGCGCCAGCCTTCTTCGCCTGTTCCCAGCCAAGCTCAGCGAGCGGCTCCAGCGCGGCGGCCATCGAGGCGGCATGGGCAGACGCGGCGGTACCGCGCGCGAGCCGGCCTTTGATGCCGTGAACGATGCCGGCCAGCCGGAACAGGTTGAAGGCGACGTAGAAATCGAGGTCGGCGATGCCGTCGCGCCCGGTGCGGCGGCAATAAGCCGCGACATATTCGTCCTCGCCCGGGATGTTGAGCGCGGCGAGATCGGCGCCGGCCAGCCCGGTCGTGATGCCCGCCGGCATGCGGTACATCATCAGATGATAGGTGAAATCCGCGAGCGGATGGCCGAGCGTCGACAATTCCCAGTCGAGCACCGCCAGCACGCGCGGCTCGGTCGGGTGGAAGATCATGTTGTCGCAGCGATAGTCGCCGTGGATGATGCGCGCGCGCGGCTCGTCGGCCGGGATATTGGCGGGCAGCCATTCGACCAGCCGGTCCATCGCCGGGACCCGGCCCGCCTCGACATCGCCCTCATATTGCTTCGACCAGCGCGCGATCTGGCGGGCGAAATAATTGCCCGGCTTGCCATAATCGCCGAGACCCGCCTGGTCGGGATCGATCATGTGAAGCTGCGCCAGCGTGGCGTTCATCGCGTCGAAATAAGCGGGCCGATCGGCGGTGCTCACGTCCGGGAAGGTGGTGTCCCAGAAGATGCGGCCCTCGACCATCTCCATGACGTAAAAGGGCGTGCCGATCACGCTTTCGTCGGTGCACAGGCCGTAGGCATGGGCGACCGGGAAGCCCTGCGCGCCGAGCGCGGCGATGGCGCGATATTCGCGGTCCACCGCATGGGCGCCGGGGAGCAGTTTGCCCGGCGGCTTGCGCCGCAGCACATAAGCGCGGCCGGGCGTCACCAGCTTGTAGGTGGGATTGGATTGGCCGCCCTTGAACTGCTCGACGGCGAGCGGGCCCGCAAAGCCTTCGACATGCGCCCCCAGCCACGCCTCCAATGGCGCGGGATCGAAGCGATGCGCCTCGCGGACGGCGCCGGTGCCGCTGTTTTTCGCGCTGCGATCGTCGCTCGAACTCATGCCCGCTTGGCTAGGCGAGGCATGTCTCGGCGTAAAGTGTGCGATTATTTATTCTTATAGAACAATGACTTGGAAAATTTTTCCGGCTTATGGTAAAAAAATTTTTAACCATGCGACATGAATCCCCGCGGACCGTGACTATTGATCCGGGAAAGGTTGAGCCGTCGTCCCGGTCGGCCCGCAAGGGAAAGGACCGGCAGTTTCTTGGCCGAGCTGAAGACGGATCATCCCGACCTTGCCGGTACCGGCATTTTCCAGAGGGGAATTGTAATGAAAAAGAAGATCGACATCGCAGCCATTCCGGAGCTGGCCACCAGCGTCGGTATGCACGGCTCGATGAAGCAGAAGGAGGTCGGTGGACCTCTCTGCCTCGGCGCCGCCGTGGCGGTTTTCCTCGCACTGCCCTGGTAATGCGATCATTATGCGGCGGAGCTTATTGCGGCTCCGCCGCATTTTTTGATACGGGTTCGGGTGCATGATTGTCGGCGACGCCTTGGCCGCCTGGCTGGCGGATCGCGATGCGCAGAGAAATTCACATCGGGGCGTCGAAGCTTCGGCGAATCGCTGGGGCCTTCATCCGCTGATGACCCAGCTCAAGCGCGAGCTCACCGAGCTTCCCGACAAGACGCCGGAGGCCATCCTGGCCGCCGCGCGGCATTTCATCGACAAGACGGACGACATCGAGGCGCTGGTCGCCGACCTGATCGCGTCCGGCCGGTCCGATCCCTTTTTCTCGCCGCCCTTCCATCCGGTTTCGAGCGAGATTCACAGCGGGCTCATGTTGTTCACCAGCGAGGAGCTTTTGCTCGCGTTCGGCGTCAGCGGGGTCGAGATGCTCGCCGCCAAGAAAGCCGGCAAGCGTGGCGCGACCTCGATAGGCTTTAGCGGTCAGCTCACCGCCTTCCGTTATGTGAAGGCGGGCGGCGCCACCATGTCCTTCTGGGAAATGCCGCCGATCGGGGAAAATTTCATTGCCGCCGAGGCCGGCGTGCCGCGCCTCGTCGAGCGCCGCCAGCTTCGCGACGGCGAGGAAATCGTGGTCGATGGACGCTACCAAAGCTTCATCATCGAACATGCCTATAGCGACATGGTCTATTTCCAGGCGCTGGTGCGCACGGGCACGGCGCCGGTTGCGGTCGAATATGACAGCAAGACGCTCGATTTCGTCAGCGCCAGCGGCGCCGAGGAAACCAGCGCGCGCGTCCAGATGATGGTGTCGCTGCTGCGCGCGATGGACCGCGACGATGCCTTCCCGATCATCGAAAAGACGTTGAACACGCCTTATTTCCATGCCCGCTGGCACATTATGCGCGAGATGCTGGCGCTGGACGCCGAAGCGTCGCTGCCCGCGTTAAGGCGCATGGCCGAGGGCGATTCCCATCCCGAAATCCGCGCCGCGGCGCAGCAGACGCTCGATCTCTTCTTCAGCGAAGAGATTCCGGCGGGCGAGGAGGCCGTGCCATGCCGCGCTTGATTCCGGCCGAAACCGGCGAAAGCTGGGAACTCTCCGACCTGATCGAAGCGCTCGAGGCGAGCGATTTCGACGCACGGGACGAGGACGGCTTCGCGTCATGGGGCACGGCGCTCAAGAAGCTCGCCAACAACCGCACCTTCCTCGCCGACCTCGTCATCGAGGCGCTCAAGAACGAATGCGAGGACCAGGCGCGCGACAACCAGTACAGTGCCCAGGTGGTCATGCTGCATGCGCGCTCGACCAAATTCACCCTGCGCGCCAATCTGTGGCCGGCGGCGAAGGACAGCATCATCCGCCACAGCGGCACCAACCCCTTCTTTTACGGGGTTCCGCACGACCACAATTTCTCGTTTCTGACGGTGGGGTATCTGGGTCCGGGCTATTGGAGCGAATATTACGAATATGATTACGACCAGGTGGTCGGCGTTTCGGGCGAGAAGGTGGACCTGCGCTTCATCGAGAAGAGCAAGCTCGATCCGGGCAAGGTGATGCTCTACCGCGCGCACCGCGACGTCCACAACCAGCTCCCCGCCGACGAA
>JBBCJP010000006.1:0-31533 GCA_037190625.1 Alphaproteobacteria bacterium | reverse complement strand
CCGCCCATCCGGTCGGACCCGAAGATGCGCATCAGGTCGTCTTCCAGCGACAGGAAGAAGCGGGACCCGCCCGGATCGCCCTGACGGCCCGAACGGCCGCGAAGCTGGTTGTCGATGCGCCGGCTCTCGTGCCGTTCGGTGCCGATCACGTAGAGGCCGCCGGCGGCGAGAACCTTCTTCTTTGCCTCTTCGATCTCCTGCTTGATCTCGCTCTCGCGCCTTGCGCGTTCGGCCGGATCGGCGACCTGGGCCAGCTCGTCCTGGACCCGCATCTCGAAATTGCCGCCGAGCTTGATGTCGGTGCCGCGGCCGGCCATGTTCGTCGCGATCGTCACGGCGCCGGCTTGGCCGGCCTGCGCGATGATGTGGGCCTCGCGCTCGTGGTGGCGCGCATTCAGCACTTCATGCGGCACCTTGCGCTTGATCAGCTTGGCCGCCAGGGATTCCGATTTCTCGATGCTGACGGTGCCGACGAGGACCGGCTGGCCCTTCTTGTGGCACTGCTCGATGAGGTCGATGACGGCGTTGTCGCGCTCTTCGCCGGTCCGGTAGACCTCGTCGCTGGCATCGATCCTGACCACCGCCTGATTGGTGGGGATTTCCGCGACTTCGAGCTTGTAGATCTGCTGGAACTCCGCCGCCTCGGTCATCGCGGTGCCGGTCATGCCGGCCAGCTTGGGATAGAGGCGGAAGTAGTTCTGGAAGGTGATCGAGGCGAGCGTCTGGTTCTCGGGCTCGATGTCGACACCCTCCTTGGCCTCGACCGCCTGGTGCAGGCCTTCCGACCAGCGCCGCCCGTCCATCATGCGCCCCGTGAACGGATCGATGATGACGACCTTTCCTTCCTTCACGATATAATCGATGTCGCGCTTGAAGGCGACGTTGGCCCGCAGCGCCTGGTTGAGGTGGTGAACTACCTGGGTGTTCTCGAAATCGTAGAGGTTGGAGCCGACCAGCAATCCTTCCCCCTCGAGCAGCCGTTCCATCCGCTCGGTGCCGTCCTCGGTCAGCAGGACGCGCTTGTCCTTCTCGTCATATTCGTAATCGTCCGACGGCGTCGCCTTCACGATCTGGTCAAGCGCCATGTAGAGGTCGGACTTGTCCTCGGTGGGGCCGGAGATGATGAGCGGCGTGCGCGCCTCGTCGATCAGGATCGAGTCCACCTCGTCGACGATCGCGAAATTGAACGGGCGCTGGACCATCTGCGAACGGTCATATTTCATGTTGTCGCGCAGGTAATCGAAGCCGAACTCGTTGTTCGTGCCGTAAGTGATGTCGGCATGATAGGCGTCGCGGCGCTGCGGATCGGTAAGGTTCGGCACGATCACGCCCACGCTGAGGCCGAGCCAGCGATAGATCTGCCCCATCCAGTCGGCGTCGCGGCGAGCGAGATAGTCGTTCACGGTGACGACATGGACGCCCTTGCCCTCCAGAGCGTTCAGATAGACGGCGAGCGTGCCGACCAGGGTCTTGCCCTCGCCGGTGCGCATTTCGGCGATTTCGCCGCGGTGCAGCACCATGCCGCCGATCATCTGCACGTCATAGTGGCGCTGGCCGAGCACCCGCCACGCCGCTTCACGCACGGTGGCGAAAGCCTCGGGGAGAATGTCGTCGAGCGACGCGCCGGCCGCGAGCTGCTCACGGAAGCGGCCGGTCTGGGCCTTGAGCTCGTCGTCGCTGAGCGCCTGGATGCCGGGTTCGAGATCGTTGACCTTCTGGACAACCTTCCGGAGCGACTTCACGTAGCGATCGTTGGACGATCCGAAGATGGATTTCGCAAATCCGCCGAACATAGAAATGATCCTGACTTGATAAGGTGACGCCGGCCATCGGGCCGGCAGATGAGGCAAAGGGGAAGGGCCGCGCACTGCGGCCGGGCCTCATTCGATCAGGCGATCCGCATAGAGCGGGACGGCGGGCTTCAGTACCTTAGTCGGCGCGGGCTGGTCCGGCGCTCGGGGCGCTTGAGCCGGCGTCGCCGGGCGCGGCGCGGGCATGGCGACGCTGGCGACAAGCGAAGCCGAGGCACGGACCGTATCGACCTGCGCGGCGGCCGCATGCGCGCTCGCCTCCGGCGCGCGGGAGCCGGTGGCCACGGTCAGCAGCGACAGAAGGGCAAGCAAAAGCTCCATCGGCGTGCGACATAGTATCGCGACACGCGAACGTCCATGCCGAAGCGACTCAAAAGATCGCGAACCGTTCCCCGGTTATTCAGCCAGCTTCCACCGGATCGGCAGGATCACCACGGCTTCCCGTTCGACGCCGCCCTCGATCATCGGCGAATAGCGCGCATGGCTCGCCAGGCTCAGCGCAGCTGAGTCGAGCGATTCTGCACCAGAGCTTTGATGCACAACGCAGTCGGCCAGCACGCCGTCCACGGGGAGGCGGCACCGCAGCAGTGTTCGCCCCTCCAATCCCATCGCCATCGCCGCCGGGGGATAGAATAAGCTGGGGGACGGCAGCGAAAGCAGCCGCGGCGGGGACGTGCCGGACAGTGCCGGGGGCGCTTGAGGGACCGTGATTGCGGGCGCGGGCGCAAAGGCCGCAAGCGCAATCAGCGCGTGAATCACGAAAGCGCCCCTCCGGTCAGCTTAGAGCGAGGCTTCGAGCCAGCCCTGGATTCGGCTCTTCGGCTCCGCGCCAACCTTAGTGGCGGCCGGCTCGCCATTCTTGAACAGGATCATCGTGGGAATGCCGCGCACGCCATATTTGGCCGGCGCGTCGGGATTCTCGTCGATATTCAGCTTGGCGATCGTGACCTTCTCGCCCAGTTCCTCGCTCAGTTCCTCGAGCGCGGGGGCGATCATCCGGCACGGGCCGCACCATTCCGCCCAGAAATCGACGAGGACGGGGCCCTCGGCACCGAGCACTTCGGCCTGGAAGGAGGAATCGGTGACGGTCTTGGTGGCCATGATCTTAGTCTCCCGAAAAGGATTTGAACCGGATGTAGGGTGCGGGGCGCGCCTGCTCAACCACCCTGGGGCGCATGGGCGTCGAGCAGCGCATCGTCGAGGGCATGGAGCGTGGGGCCGCTCGTGTAGAGCAGGGCGGCACGCACCGGGCGATCGGGAAAGACGACACGCAAAGCGGCGCGATAGGCGGCCATTTGCCTGAGGTGCGCCGGTGGGATGTCCGCAAGGCGCTCCGGTGTGCGCCGCCCAGTCTTGAAATCGGCGACCAGTACCTCATCGTCGGTCACACGCAGCCGATCGGCCGTACCGGCGACGACGATGCCATTCGCGATCACCGCGGCGACCGGGGCTTCGGCCAGCGCCTCAGGCGCGAACAGATCGGCGAAGGCGGGATCGTCGATCACCCGGCAGGCATCGTCGATCAGGGCGGTGCGGACATCGGGATCGGCGATCCCCGCCGCTCCGGCCAGCCAGGCGTCGGCGCGCGCGCGCCGGTCTTCGGAGGCAACGCCGGGCAGCCGCTCGAACAATCGGTGGAGCAGCCGCCCGCGCTCGGCGGCGGCGCGCAGGTCCGGACCCGGCGGCGGATCCGCGGCATCGTCGGTTCCGATCGCAGAAGGGGCGAGCGGACGCGGCGGGCGCGCCTCGACCGGCGCCGGATGGCGCGCCCATTCGGGCAGCGCCGCGACGGGCGCGCGCGGCGGCAAGGCGGCCGGACGCGGCTCGGGCGCGGGGCCATATGTGATGTCACGGCCCCAGCGCGTGGACTCAGCCCAATCCTCGCCCAGGCCAGCCAGCGCATTTTCCACCGCCCGGTGCCAGCTCGCCTGCGGCGCGCCGTCGCGGTCGCGCAATGTCAGTGCGCCGCCGACATAAAGCCGCTCCTCGGCGCGGGTCAGCGCGACATAGAGCAGCCGCCAATGTTCCTCCCGCTCCCGCGCGTCCTGCGCGGCGACCTGGGAGGCGAGCGGCTCGGCCAGTTCGTCCTTGCGCGGGCGGAAGACCGGGATGGCCGGGCCGTCTTCCTCCAGCGCCAGTGCGGCGAGTCCGGCGCCCGCCCCCTTGCGGTCCGGATCGGCGCAGGCGTCGGCGAGGATCAACACCGGCGATTGCAGCCCCTTCGAACCATGCACCGTCATCACCCGCACCGCGCTCTGCGGCCCCGAAGGATCGCGCACGATCTCGACATCGCCGCGCGAGAACCAGTCGAGAAAGCCCTGGAGCGACGCCCCCTGCCCTTCGAATTCCAGCGCCGCAGAGAGCAATTCCTCGATCGGATCGCGGGCTTCCGTGCCGAGCCGCTCGAGCAGCCGGCGGCGCCCGTCACGCGGGCCGGATAGCTGGGTCTCGAAGAATTGGTGAGGACTGGCGAAATCGGCCATCGCCAGAATGTCGTGGAGCGCCGCCAGCGTCTCCGGCGGCGTCGCCGCGTGGCGACGCAGGTGCGGCCATAGCGGCTCCTTCCCGCGCCCGGCAGCGACGGCCAGCAGATCGTTCTGGCTCCACCCGATCAGCGGCGAGACGAGCAGGCTCGCCAGGTTGAGATCGTCGAGCGGCTGGACGGCGAAGCGCGCGGCGGCGAGCAGATCGCGCACCGCCAGCGGCGCGGAGCGGAGCAGCCGGTCCACACCCGCCACCGGCACGCCCTCGGCATGGAGCCGCGCGACGAGCAAGGCGGCGAGATCGCCGCGTCGGCGCACCAGGATCAAGATGTCCTCGGCGCGCAGCGGGCGCTTGCGGCTTTCGAGATGGAAGGGTGCGTCGAGCCAGGCCTTCACTTGCCGGGCGAGCTTGCCGGCATAGGCCCGGGTCGCCTCCGACACCCAGCCCTCCTCGCCGAGTTCCTCGTCGCCCTCGACCGTATAGGGCGCCCACAAAGTCACCGAGCCCGGCCGGGCGGCATGGCGGCTCTCGTGCGGGTTGGGGCGGACCGCCAGGCCGAGCGCCTCGTGCCCCAGATCGGCGATGACTCGATCGGTCACCTGCAATATCTGCGGGGAGGAGCGGAAGCTCATGTCCATCGACAGATCGAGGAAATCGGGCGGCAGTTCCCGGTCCGGGAGACCAGCCTCCTCCGCCGCTCCCCTGATCAGCCGCGCCTTGGACCGGAAATGGCGGCGGGCATGCTCGAACTCGCGCGGGTTGGTGCCCTGAAATCCGAAAATCGCCTGCTTGAAATCGCCGACCGTGAACAGCGTCCGCAGCCGGCCGCGCGCACCCTCGCCGGCGAAGAATTCCGCGACCAGCGCCTCGACGATCGCCCATTGCCGCGCATTGGTGTCCTGCGCCTCGTCGACCAGGATATGATCGGTACGCTGGTCAAGCTTGTAGCGCACCCATTCGCCCATGCCTGGTGTCAGCAACAGCGCCTCGGCGCTGCGGATCAGGTCGTCGAAATCCACGGCGCCCGCCGCGCGCTTGGCATCGGCATAGGCCCCTGCGAAGGCCTGGCCGGCGCGCAGTCCCGCCGCCAGCACCGCGACCATGGTGGCGCGCATGCGAAGCGACAGCAGGCGCGCGCAGCTTTCCGCCAGCCGCGCGGCGAGCATTTCATAGTCCGGCTCAGCCTTGATGAGGCCAGAACTCGGCTTACGCGGCAGTCCATCCTTTTTCAGAACCACCAGCGCCAGTTCGTCCAGCGTCGCGGCGCGGCCCACGGCATCGCGCGCGCGCCAGGCGGCGACCGCGTCGCAAGCCGCAAGACCGGTCGCCGTGCCCCAGTTGCGATTGGCCGCAGCGATCACGCCGACCAGAGCCATGTCGAACGCCTCGTCCGCGCAGGCGGCGGCGATCGCTTCCTCGATGTCTCCGAGCGGCAGATCGAAGGCATGACGCAGCCGCGCTTCGATCCCTTCGCGCGGGCCGAGCGTCGCCATCGCCTCCGGCGCGCGGGTGCAGGCCTTCATGAATGCCTCCGCCCCGCCCTCGCCCATGCGGAGGCTCAAGGCCTGCAGGTCGGCGATCAGGCCGAGATCGCCCCCCGCCTCGGCGCGCACCAGCAGATCGGCGAGGGTCGCGCGGACCAGCAATTGCTCCTCCCGCCCCTCCAGCGGCCGGAAACCGGCTGTCAGCCCCGCTTCGGCCGGAAAGGCGCCGAGCAGGCTTTGCGCGAAGGCATGGATGGTCTGGATACGCAGGCCGCCGCCGGTGGCATCGAGCACCCGGGCGAACAGGGTTCGGGCGCGGCCAAGGGTTTCGGGATCGTTCGGCTCGCTCAGCGCGAACAGCTCCTTGCGCAGCTTGGCGTCATCTAGGCGCACCCAGTAAGCCAGCCGGGCATGGATGCGCTCGGCCATCTCCGCCGCGCCGGCCTTGGTAAAGGTAAGGCACAGGATCGAATCCGGATCGGCCCCGGCGAGAAGCAAACGCAGCACCCGCGCGGTCAATACATGGGTCTTCCCGGTCCCCGCCGATGCCGAGAGCGCGGCATGGTCACGCGGGTGCGACGCGCGCAACTGGTCGCCGCCGAGCCGAGGAAGGGGGGTGAGGCGCCGGGTCATCGCGCCTTGTCGCATCACTTCATCCCGAAGCACAATCGCCGCACATGACTTTCAAGCGGCGAAAGACTATCATGAAGATGAAATCGGAAGGATGCGGTCTGGCGGCCGGGATTATGTCGATGCCGCATTCGCGTTTTACAGATGTCCGAAATGCGCCTTTTACATTGTTGAAATGCTTAATAAAATTATCTGTTAATCATTTTTATCGGTCTTGCGAAAGATTTCGGCACATGCCGGGACTGTAACCTAGATCAGGTTGTCGCGGGAGCTGTGGATGGCGAACGATCAGGCGCAGGAAATGCTCGAGTTGATCAGCGAGGGGTTCGTGCTGGTCGACGGCGACTTCCGTGTCCTAGCGATGAATGCCGAAGGCGAGCGGATCGAAGGACGGCCTGCTTCGCAGATCATAGGAACGACGATCTGGGATTCCTGGCCCGACCTCGCCAACAGCACGTTGGGGGAAATCTGGCGCCAAGCCATGCTCGACCAGAAACCTGCATCGTTCGAGCATCGCTACGCCTGGCCGGACGGCCGAACGGCCTGGCTCGAAATGCGTGCCTTCCCGAGCCGCGACCGACTCGCAATCTTCTACCGCGACGTCAGCGATCGCAAGGCGACCGAAGAAGAGTTGCGGCGTACCGAAAGCGAGCTCATCCACGCCTCTCGCCTCAGCGCGATGGGCGCGATGGCCGCGACGCTCGCGCACGAACTCAGTCAGCCGCTCGGGGTGGTGTCCAACTACCTCGCCAGCGCGCGGCGCCTGATAACCGCGTTGCCCGCCGCGGAAACCCGCGAGGCGCGCCAGGCGATCGACGCTGCGGCACGCTCCAACGAACGCGCGATCGAGGTGCTGACGCGGCTGCGCGATTTCGTCGCCAAGGGCCGCGCCGAAACGGCTTCGCACGATATCCAGTCGATCATCGCGGACGTCTCGATTCTGGTCCTGCCGCACGCGCAGCGCGAGGGCGTCGAAATCCAGTTCCGGCTCGATCGCTACGCAAAGTGGGTGAAGGCCGATGCGGTTCAGATCCAGCAGGTGCTGATCAACCTCATCAAGAATGCGATCGAAGCCATGGGACAGGCCGACGAGCGGCGCATCGTCATCTCCACCGCACCTGCCAACGGCAATGTTGAGGTCGCGGTGGAAGATACCGGACCGGGCCTGGACAACAAGATCGAGGACAAATTGTTCACGCCGTTCTGCAGCGGCAAGGAAGACGGGCTTGGCGTAGGTCTGTCGATCAGCCGGACGATCGTGGAAGCGCATGGCGGCACGCTGGCGGGCGAAACGCGCGACGAAGGCGGCGCCGTCTTTCGCTTCACGCTCCCGCGCGGTAGCCAGCCCGACTAGCGGGGCGCGAAGAGCGGCAGCCGGTCCACCGCCAGCGCGCCCTCGATCTCCAACAGCCTGAGCTTCGTCGCCGCGCCACCTGGTGCGGAAAAGCCTCCCGTGCGCCCGTCGGCAGCGGTGATGCGGTGACAAGGCACGACGATCGGCCAGGGATTGCGACCGAGCGCCTGCCCGACGGCCTGCGCCGCCCCCGGCTCGCCGAGCGCGGCGGCAAGCGCGCCATAAGTCCGCGTTTCGCCGGGCGGAATGTCGCGCGCTGCGCGATAGACCGCCGCCTCCCAAACACCGACCCGGCCGAAATCGAGCGCGATACCGGCATAATCGACGCGCACGCCGCCGAGATGAGCGGCGATAGCGCGCATGGCGTCCCGCACCGCATCCGTCGGCTCCGCTTCGGCCATGCCTGCAAAGCGCTGCGCGAGTCGCACGCGGGTCGCCGCCGGGTCCGGTTCGGGCAGCAGCGTGCCGATCAGGCCGGCCCTGGCCCAGGCGATCCCGCAGGCGCCCAGCGGCGTGTCAAACAATGCGAATCCGGCTTTGCTCATTCTTCCGTTCATAACCCAATCGAAGGCCTATTGCGCCGCTTGACAGCCCATACGCTTGATCTACTCTCCCGCCTCGTCCGGTCGATCCTCCGACCTTTCGTGGCTGCCTGTGTCGGGGGCGATGGACCGGATGCGGTGAAGGGGGAGTCACCATGAAACCGACACGCAAGCTTAGCCGCCGTTCGTTTCTTGGCCAGGTTGCCGGCGGCGCGATCGCCGGCGGCGCCGCGATGACCATATTGGGCGAACCTGCTCACGCTCTCCAAGTGACCGATAGCGACACCGGCGCCTATGCCGATCCGATCGGACGCGGTCGTGGACGACGCGGATCCGGCATCACCGACAGCGACACCGGACGCAACGCCGACCCTGTCGGCAATGGGCGCGGCCGGCGCAGCTCGGGTATCACCGACCGCGATACCGGCAGCAATGCCGACCCCGTCGGGAACGGGCGCGGCCGGCAAGGCAGCGGTGTCACCGACCGCGATACCGGAAGCTATGCCGATCCCGTCGGCAACGGACGCGGCCGGCGGGGCTCGGGAATCACCGACAGCGATACCGGCCGTCATGCCGATCCGGTCGGCAACGGCCGCGGCGGCGGTGGGCGGGGACGCACCGGGTTCACGGACGGCGACAGCGGCGGCAATGCCGATCCCGGTGGCAACGGCCGGGGACGTCGGGGCAGCAATTGCAGCGGGCTGACCGACAGCGACGGCGGCAGCTGGGCCGATCCGGCGCGCTGCGGACGTGGGCGGGCGAACCGCTAAACCGCACGTACGGGCACGGCTTTCGGAGTTGATGGAGGGGGTCGCGCCGGCGCCCGCTTCCCTTTTGCGCATCGACCGGGCTAGAGTCGCGGTTCGATGATCCAGTGAAGCGAGGAACGATGCCGAGCGATTCTACCGAGCCCGAAGACGAAATCCCGAGCATCCTGGAGGAAGCGGCAGCCGCCAAGGCGAGGGCCGACAAGGCAGGCACGAAGCGCACGCGCCAGATCGTGACCGGCGCGGCCATCGGCGTCGGCTCTGCGGCCTTGGTCGCCGCTTTGCTCTACGCCAATCGCGCCCGCAAAGGCGACAAGGGCGGCAAGAACTAGCCGGCAAGGGATCAGGGGGTGTCTGGCACCGCCGGCACCAGTTCCAGCACGTCGATCTTCGCACCGTTTTGCGGCCAAGGCGTGACGAGCCGATAGCGGAACGGGCCGACACGCTCGACAATGCCGGCCAGGTCGCGCGCCGCGTCCTGGCCATAAGCGGGAACCTGCGCCTCATTGCCCAGGACCATCGCGCCCAGGAACACGTTGCGTCCGTCGCCGTCCGCCCAGAGATAGCCGGCCGGCCGTTCCGATCCGGTCTGCTTGGTAAAGGCGAGCAAATCGTCCTCGACTCCGACATGGCAGAAATAGGCGGGATAAGCGGTAAAGGCGGCGCGCCGCGGACCGGCGCCGAGCCGGATGAGGCGGCAATGATAGCTGCCAGGCGGCAACGCCGCGCGAGGGAGACTGCCGTCGGGCGACAGCAATACGCCTTCCGCATCGACCTGGCGGGTGAAGCCACGCGCGCGCGCTTCCGCCAATCCCTCGCGCCATGCCGTTTCAAGGCGATCGAGCCGGTCCAGATCCGCTTCGCGAATGGCGCTCCGCCAGCTTCCCTCTTCCGACGCCGTGGTGATTGCGTCGGGAGGCGCGGGCGGTGCCGGCGGCGCGACGGTCTGGCAGGCCGCAAGCGTCAGACCGGTAAGCAGCGCCAGGCTGCGCGGCACGTTCATGTCAGGCGCGCGCGCGCGTTTCCGTGGACGCGACCGCCAGAATGCGCTCGAGCACGGCCGGGTGAAGCGGCTGGGTGAATTCGCAGGTGAAGCGATAACCATCGATCCCGACGATACGGGCGGGCCATCCTTCCAGGCCGGGCAGCACGATCCATAGCAATGTGCCTTGCCGAAGCGGCACGAACGAATCGAATTCCACGGTGCGTGAGGTCAGCGTCGTCACGTCGATCGCCCAGCGCCGCGTGCCTTCGCGCACGCGGGCAGGCAAGCTGATCTGCAGGCTTTCGCCGGCAATCGGAAGCGCATCCGCGTCAGCGGTCGGCTCGGGCGGCGGCGCATGAAAATCGGCCGGCGGCACATGGCGCCTCGCGCGCAGCCAGGGAATCATCTCCTGCCACGCCAGCTCCGGATGGAAGACGATGCCCGCCGTGCAACCGCTGACCCAGCGCACCGTCCCCGCGAGCGGGCGCAGCCCTTCCGGCGTCAAGGTGACTTTGTCGTCCAGCGCCAGCGGATGCGGCGTATCGATCTTGGCGCCGCCCTGGGCGATGTCGCGGGTGGTGACCAGCTCGGTCCGGTCCCGCCCCTCCAGCAGGGCCGGACAGGCGATCTCGACCCGCGGCATTCGCCGCCGCTCGCCAGGCTGACTGACCAGCGCGCGCGCGAGAATCGGCAGAATGTCGATCGGCGCGTCGAAGCGCAGCCCCAGCTCGAGGCCGCGGCACCACAGCACGGTGCCGTCGAGATGCTCGCCGGTGTCCAGCTCCAGCTCCATCCGCCGGCCTTCCTCGACCGGGGCATCGACGTGCAGCACCGCGCCACCCGCGCTGATCTTGCGGATCAGGCATATCTGCCGAATGCTGCCGATGACGATCGCGCCGGGCTGCAGGACGGATTCGTCCACCCCGTCCGTGGGCACTTCCACGAGCGGCACGTCTCCCGACAGCGAATAGACGGTATCCAACAGGGCGCGAACTCCCGACAAACCCGCGTGAGTCGGAACAATCCGCGCGGGCGCGTTATTTTCCGGTGGGAAAGGTTTACGTTTTCCTAAGATTTTGTGCTGGCGACAGGGAAAAGACACGATCGGGCGGGGATTTTGCACCTTTCGCCCGACTCACTATCTCACTGGAGCATCAGCCGATCGTTCGACCGGGAGCCGCTTGTGTTCGACCTTTCCGCCGCGACGCTCGCCGACATCCTCCCTTTCATCCTGGTCGGGTTCGCCGCGCAGCTGGTGGACGGGGCGCTCGGCATGGCCTTCGGCGTGATCTCCTCGACGCTGCTGATCAGCCTCGGCGTACCCCCTGCCGCTGCCTCGGCCAGCGTCCATGCGGTCGAGGTCTTCACCACCGGCGCGTCGGGTATTAGCCATACGCTGCACAAGAATGTGAACTGGCGTCTCTTCCGCCGGATCGTCATTCCCGGGGTGATCGGCGGCATATTGGGCGCCTATGTGCTCTCCAGCGTGCCGGCGGAGCAGGCGCGCCCGTTCGTACTCGCCTATCTCGCCGGGGTCGGCCTCTATCTGCTGTGGCGGGCGCTGCGTTTCGCCCAACGGGAGCGCAAGCCGCGCATCGTCGAGCCACTGGGTTTTGCCGGCGGTTTCCTCGACGCGGCGGGCGGCGGCGGCTGGGGGCCGGTCGTCACCTCCAATCTGCTCGCCCAGGGCGCGCATCCGAGGAAGGTGATCGGCACCGTCAACACCGCCGAATTCTTCATCTCCGCCACGATTTCGGCGACCTTCTTCGTCGCGTTGGGCTGGGAGGCGTTCACCATGGCGATGGTCGGGCTACTGATCGGCGGCATGCTGGCCGCGCCGCTCGGCGGCTATGTCGCCAGGAAGGTGCCGGCACGGCCGCTGCTGCTCATGGTCGCGATCGTGCTCGTCGTGACCAGCGCTTACGGCATCTGGACGGCGCTGCGCTAGGCATCCTCTTCGCGGCCATACCATTCGTCGAGCCGCATCAGCTGGTCATAGTCGCCATAAGGCGCATGTTCGGGATGGAGCTTGGCGGTGAACGGCTCGCTGCCGGTCAGCCACTTGCCGGCGGCTTCGGTGAAATTGTCCGCCGCGAGTAACACGAACGCTTCGGCATCGAGTGCGCCGCGTCCCGCCGTCGGGCTCTTCACATGGCCGAATTCGCCCCGGTCGCGCGCCAAGGACCAATATTCGAAGGCCGCACTCACCCCCTCGATCCCGTCGAACCCGCCTCGATCGGCGATCAGGCCGAGCAGGCCGAGCTGGAGCGAGAAGCCCGCCTCCACCGCCTTGTTGGTCGGCGGCTTGCCGGTCTTGTAATCGACGATGGCCAGCCGGCCGTCGGCCAGCCTGTCGATCCGGTCCGCCTTGCCGCGCAGCCGCACCCCGGCGATAGCGATCTCCCCTTCCGCCTCGGCGGCGAGCGGAATGCGGCCAGCGGCACGATTCTCCGCGACCGCACTGGCGATGAAGTCGATCGCCTCCATCAGGCGCGGCTGCCACAAGGCCCGCATCAGCGGGTGAGCGTCGGCGCGGGCGAGAAAGGCTTCGGCGCGCGGCCGCAGCTTCGCCGGATCGCAATCGTCGTCCCGCATCCAGTCTTCGAGCACTTCGTGAACGGCCGTGCCGCGCCAGGCGGCGGTGGGATCGGCATCGACCTCGTCGAGCGATCGAAGGCCGAGGATGCGGCGGGCGTAGAAAGCGAAGGGGTCGGCCTTCAGGCGATCGACTTCAGTGACCGAGATGCGGTCCGGACGATCGGCGGGCGCGGGCGCCGGGCGATCGGCGGGCTTGTATTCGGCCGGCTTGTCGAGCGCGCGTGCCCAGCGGGCCAGCTCCGGCGCGCGGGTGATACCACCGGTCATCGCCTCCAGCCGCAGCCAGAAGCGCGAGGCGATGGCCGGCGCGCGCGCATCGCGCCGGGCGCGGGTGACGAGCACGCGCGGTGCGCCCAGCCCGGCGGCGAAATCGTGGGCGGCCAGGCCGATGCGATGCTCCAGCGACGGCAGGCCGAGCTCGGCGCGCAGCCGGGGCGCCAGCCAGGGATCGGGCGCGGGCAAGGCCGGCCAGACGCCCTCGTTGAGCCCGGCCAGGATCATCAGATCGGCCTGTTGCAGCCGTGCCTCGATTAAACCCCAGATGAACACTCGCGGATGGGCGCCGTAGGGCGGGCGCACCGCCTGCGCGGCGAGCAGGCTATCCAGCATTGTCGGCAAGGCGCCGGGCGCGACCGCCTCCGGCCCCTCCCCCGCCGCATCCTCCAGCGCCGCCAGCAGATCGGCGGCGGCGCGCCCCGCCGGACCGGACCAGATTCCGTCGCCGCCCAACCTCTGCGCCGCCTCGCGGATGGCGCCGAGCAAGGAGGCAAGGCTCGTCTCGCCCGCAAAGGCGGTTTCGAGCGGGAGGAGCAGCGGAGCCGCCTGTTCGCGCCACCACAGGCCGGTCTCACCTTTGAGGTGCAGATCCAGGCCTTCCAGTCCGGCCGCCGGGCGTGGGCCGCGCAGGGCGAGATCGATCGCCCGCACGCCGTCCAACCAGGCCAGCCGCGCCTCCCCCGCCTTGACCAAAGGGTGCTTGAGCAAGGCCAGTAGCGGCACCGGCGCGAAGCGCTCGGCGGCGGCGGCCGCGAGCGCGAGCAGCAGCGTGCCGGGCGGGGTCTGCGAGAGCGGGCGGCCGGCGCTGTCGTCCGCCTCGATGCCCCAGCGCTTCAGGTGGGCCGCTACGCGCGCGGCCAGCGCCCGGTCCGGCGTCACCAGAGCGGCGGTGCCGCCGGGCGTCTCCAGCGCCTCGCGCAGGGCCAGCGCGATCGCCTGCGCCTCCTCGGCCGGATCGGCCAGCTCCAGGCCGCGCGCGCCAGTCAGGCGGCGATCGGCGGGGGGCAGCTTCTGCCACTTCTCGGTGAAGACGGGCGGCGCCATCGCATTGGCGACCGCCCGGCTGCGCGCCGCCGGCGCATCGCGTCCGCCACCCCAGCGCCAGGGCGTCACCTCGCCGCGCCCGATATCCATCCGATCGAGCAGCAGCTTCAGGTGGAATTGCGGATGGGTCTCGATCGACCGGCGTCGATGGCCGGTCTCCGGGTCCGGCTCATGTGGACCGAGCGCCTCCCATTCCGCATCCGGCATGGCGAGATCGAGGCCGGGGAGCACCACCATCCCATCGGGCAATCGAGAGACGGTGCGCAGCAGGCGACCGACCGGCCGCGCCCCGGCGGTGATGCCGGCGGCGCAGACGAACCCGGCCGGCGGCGCATCGCGCCAGCGCCGAGCGAGCGCGTCGATCAGCCGGTTGCGCCGATCGGCCAGATCGATCCGGCCGCGCGCGGCGAGGAGGCGTGGCCAATCGTCGAGGATCGCGCCGAGCCGATCGAGCGAGACCTGCCAATGCTCGGACAGCTCGGCGCTCTCCTCGCCGAAGCGCCGCAGGCGCTGCGGATCGACCTCCTCGACGATGAGCTGGTCGAGGGTGCGGGCGAGATCGCCGGCCAGGCGCAGCGCTTCGGCGGCGTCGGGCGCATGGTGGCGCTGGACCAGCCGGGCGAGCAGCATCAACCGCTGGGTAGGATCGATGGCCGGCGGGACCGGATCGGCGCCGTCGAGCGGCTCCAGCGCGCCGCCGATCCGCTCGTCCAGCTCCGGATCGCCGACCGGCACCAGGCGCGGCAGCAGCAGCCCGCCGCCCGCGCGCCGCACGAAGGCGTCCTGCACGGCGCGCACCGCCCGGCTGTTCGGCAGCAGCAGCAGCCCGCGCGCCAGCCCGGTCTTCTCTTTGCCGTAACGCGCGATCAGCCCGGCCGCGAGCGCATCGGCGAAGGCGCGGTGCAGCGGGATGGTGAAGACGGCGGGTGTCACGCCGGAAAGAGTAAAGCGGCGCGCGGCAAAGTCGAGCGCGGCGGCGCGACAGAGAGAGAAGTTGACAAAGTTGACAGGGTGAAGGGTGTTTTCGGGCGGCCAAGGGCCGATCGCGGCGGCACGAAACTTCAGCAACTTCGTGCATATTCGCGCTCGACATGGCCGCGAGATTTTTGGCGAGAGACGGACGATTTCAAGGAGCCGGCGAGCCGGCGCCGAGACCCCGAGTCGCGGGCGAGCCTGACAGAGGATTTCCTACATTGGTAGCGCCCGCCTCTCTCAGTGCGTCCAATCGAGCGTGAGCGTTTCGAAGTGCCAGCGAAGCTGCGCCCGGGTCGCGCCGTCCACGTCGTTGACGCGCCGCAGGACGGCATTGCCTTCGATGCGGATCGGGCGGCCTTCACGATCGTTGCCGGTGATTGCGACCGGCGCGGTGTAGTAGCTGGAGCCGGCGGCGCCCTCCATCGTGCCATCCGGAACCGCGACGGTGATCTCGACGAGGTCCGCGAAGATGGCGGCGAACTCGGCCTCGCTCCACTTGCGCTGGTCGGCGGGGCTGAGCAGCGCCCTCGCTTCCTCATAACGGCGCTGCTCGATCGCGCGCGCGAAGGTGAGCAGGACGTCGCGCGCGCCTTCGACGCCGCGCTCGGCCTCCGGGGTGAGGCGGGGCGGCTCTGTGTCCGCAGACGGTGCGGGCGGCGCGGCCGCCGGCGGCGCCTGTTCCTGCGGCGTCGGCGCCGGTTCGCAGGCGAGAAGCATCAAAGCGGGCGCCAGCGCGGCGAAAGCTCCATTCCTGTCCATGGTCTCCAAAAACCGGAGACATCGCCAGCCGTTCCCTGAAAATCTTCAGACTTCGTCGCGCTCCGTTGAGGGAATGGCGAGCAGGGCGACCGCGGCGAAGACCAGGGCGACGAGCAGGAACATGCCAGCCGTTCCATAGACCGCGATATCGGATTTGGAGATGTCCGCGCGCAGCCGCGCGACCGACGGGTCGGAGGGCAGGTAGACGACCTGGAACAGGCGTTCCTCACCCAGGCGGGGCATGCGGATGACGTCGGGCTGGAAGATCGCCTCCGAGCGGTGCCCGGGCGTGACGAACATCGAGGTGCGGTAGGAGACGCCGTCCACCTGGTAGGACACCTGAATCTCGTCGGATTCGCAGCCCTCTCCGCTCGAACAGCTGCCATATCTGCGGCCCAGATATTCACCCTGCGCAAGGCGCCCCTCCGCCACGATCCGGTCGATGTGCAGATCGTGGCGATAGCCCAGATAGATAACCAGCAGCGCCACCGCGCCCGCCAGTCCCGCGCCGCCCAGCATGATCCTGCGCGGATTCAAGCGAAGCCTGTTCAGCATGCCGCCCCCATCCCCCGAGAGGGCGAAGCTGCGCCCGAAACGAAGGGGGGTCAACCGGCGCGGGAAGCTCAACCTTCGCGCAAAATGTCCTCGGTCTGGCGGATGCTTTCGGGGCGGCCGACATCGAACCACAGGCCCTGATGGACCGCACCATAGCAGCGGCCCGCCTCGATCGCGCGGTCCCAGAGGAGATTGGTGCTGAACGGCCCCTCCGGTAGCTCCCCTTCGAACAGCCGCTTCGAGACGAGCTGGATGCCGGTATAGACGAAGGGCGCGACGCCGTGCGGCTTGCGGCGGCGCAGCTTGCCGGTCGCGCTCATGTGGAAATCGCCGCGCCCGTGATGGCAATTGGCGCGGGCGAGCGGGACGAGCAGCAGCAAGGCGTCCATCTTCGCATCGTCCCAGGCCGAGGCGAGCAGCTTCAGCGCGTCGACCGGCCCGTCCACCCACAGATTGTCCGAATTGACGACCAGGAACGGATCGGCCTCGATCAGCGGCAGCGCCCTGACCAGACCGCCGCCGGTTTCGAGCAATTGCTTGCGCTCGTCCGAGATCGCGATCTCAATGCCTTGCACGCGATTCTTGAGATGCGCCTCGATCGCGCCGGGCAGATAATGAACATTGACCACCGCCTTCGCCACGCCCGCCGCGCGCAGCCGGTCCAGCGCGTGATCGATCAGCGCCTTGCCGGCGACCTCGACCAGCGGCTTGGGCCGGGTGGCGGTCAAAGGGCGCATCCGCTTGCCCAGCCCGGCGGCGAGCACCATCGCGGTGGAGGGGACGGCGATGCCGGGATCGGGCCGCAGCGCCAGCGGCTTCCTGTAGCGGCTCATGCCGGCAGTCCCTTCGCCCAGGCGGCGGCACGGGCCGAAGCGGGCACGTTCGTGTCGAACCAGGCGCGCACCGGCGCCAGGGAGGAATGCGTCAGGTCGCGCTCCAGCAGGCCCCACATGCGCGGCTGGAACGCGCCGTAATGCGGCTTGCCGTCGCGCTTCCACAGCCGGGTGAACACGCCGATGATGCGGGTGTTGCGTTGCGCCGCAAGCGCCCAATAAGCACGTTCGAAATCAGTACCCTGCCCTGTTTTCTTCATATAGAGATCGATCATCTCCCGTTCGATGTGCGGCGAGACGTCGCGCCGCGCATCCTCCAGCACGGAGACGAGATCGTAAGCCGGGTGACCGATCACCGCGTCCTGGAAATCGAGCAGGCCGAAATGGCGTACGCCGTCCCGCCCGGCGACCAGCATCACATTTTCCGCATGGAAATCGCGCAACACCGTGACCGGGCCGAGCCCATCCTGTGCGACCGGCGCGAGTACGTCGCGCCAGGCGGCGTCCCAGCTTTCCCGGTCCACCTCAAGGCCGAGCGCCGGGCAATACCAGTCGAGGAACAGGCTGATCTCCTCCAGCCACAGATCGAGCCCGTGCGGCCTGAGCCCCGGCATAGGTGGGCGGACATGGAGATGGGCGAGCAGATCGACGGCGAGCGTGTAGAGCTCCGCCTCCCGCTCCGGCGCGGCGTCCGCCGTCTCGCGCAGCCGCACATCGCCGAAATCGTCGAGCAGCAGCAGGCCGCGTTCGAGATCGCGCCCGAGGATGGCCGGCGCCGACAGGCCCGTTCCGCAGAGCCATTCGGCGACCGCGACGAACGGGCGCGGATCCTCGTGCGGCGGCGGCGCATCCATCAGCACGGCGGTCTCGCCGCCTTTGTGCACCCGGAAATAGCGACGGAAGCTGGCATCGCCGGTGAGCGGGCGAATCTCCGCCCCGTCCCAGCCGCAGGCGGCGAGAAAGGCAGGCGCATGTTCTGGGGGAATCATCTCGGCGGCCACCGCGTTCCCCAAGCGGGCGGCACCTGCGCTGTCAAGGCGCGCGCGCCGCCATCCGCCGTCAATGTCAGCCGAAGCGTTTGCGGCCAGAGCCGGGGCAGCCGCTCCGGCCATTCGATCAGCAGCGCGCCGATTGCGAGCATGTCGTCCAGGCCCAGCTCCTCCAGCTCGCCCGGATGCTCGATCCGGTAAAGATCGACATGGGCGAGCGGGAGGCGCACGGCGGGCGGATCGTAGGGTTGCACGATGGCGAAGGTGGGGCTCGGCACGTCGCCGTCATGGCCCAGCCCGCGCAGGATGCCCCGCGCCAAAGTGGTCTTGCCCGCGCCCAGCGCGCCGTGCAGCGCGATCACGTCGCCGGGCCGCAGCAAGGGCGCCAGCGAAGCACCGAAGGCTTCGGTGGCTTCGGGGGTCGGAAGCGGGATCATCACGCGGTCAGCTTATCTCATCCGGCGCGGGATAATCGGCTTGCTGGCTAGTGGTGCGCGGCAGGCGGATGGTGACCGTCGTCCCCTTCCCCGGTGCCGATTCCAGCGCGATTTCCCCGCCATGCGCCTCGATGAACTGGCGGGCGAGCGGCAAGCCGAGCCCGATCGCGGCGGAATCCTCGGTGCGGCCGTCCACGGTGCGGTGAAAGCGATCGAAGACGCGTGCCTGATCGGCCGGCGGGATGCCCGGGCCATTGTCTGCGACGACCAGCCGCGCCTCCCGTGCATCGCCTTCCGCGCGCAAGGTCACCGCGCCGCCCTCATCCGTGTAGCGCAGCGCATTGTCGACGAGGTTGCCGAGCGCCTGGCCGAGCCGGCGCGTGTCGCCGGTGACGATGCCGACGCCCGGATCGATATCGGCCACGAGGCCGATCTTCTTCCTCTTCGCCTGATCGCGCGCCGCCGCCGCCGTCTCCTCGCACAAGGCGGCGAGATCGACCTCGTCCTCGGCGAGGAGCAGGCTGCCCATGTCGCTCTGGGTGAGATCGAGCACGTTGTCGATCAGCGCGCCCAGGCGCGCGACGCTGTCCAGGATCGCGGCGACATAGTCTGTCGCCTGCTCCGGCAGCGTGCCGGCATAACCCGCCGCCAGCATCTCCGCGAAGCCGCCGATCGAGGTGAGCGGCGTGCGCAGCTCATAGCTCATGTTGGAGACGAAGGCGGTCTTCAGCCGATCCGCCTCCTCCAGCGCGTCGGTGCGCTCGCGCAGGGCCGCCTCAACCTTCCGGCTGTCGGTGATGTCGAGCATGATGAAAAGCGCATTGCCGTCCGGCAGCGGCACCGAGGCGAATTCGAATTCGCGCCCGTCGATCAGGGCGACGCGGCCGGAGCGCTGCTTGCGCTCCTGCGTGGCGCTGCGCACCAGCTCGCGCACCAGCCCGGCATGGTTGGCGCGCTTGAGCCGCGCGGCGAGATGGGGCGTGATCGCATCGACGCGCGGATGGGCGGCGAGCACCGCCTCCTCGAAGCCCCACAGCTCCCGAAAGCGGTTGTTCCAGAGGCTCAGGCGCCCATCCGAGGAGAAGACCGCGATCGCCTCGAAAAGATTGTCGAACGTAGCTGAGCGGACGCGCAGCAAGGTGTCGCGGGCCGAGGCGAGCTGGATCTGCTCGGTGCGGTCCTCGAATATGGTGAGCAGGCCGCCGTCGGGCAGCGGCTGGGCGACGACGCGCAGATGCTTGCCGCCGGGCAGCAGCCAGTCCTCCTCGTCCGCCGAGGGGCCGCTGATGAACCAGTCGCGACGCTCCGCCTTCCATTCGGGGAAGTCGCGCACTTCGGGCAGCTTGCCGGCATCGCGCATCGCATCGATCACCCGATCGAATTCCGGCCGGTCGGCGAGGAATTCGGCGGGCAGCGCGAACAAGCGGGCGAAGGGCTGATTGAAAAAGATCAGGCTGCGGTCGCGGCCGAACTGGGCGACCCCGGCGGAAAGCCTGTCCAGCATGTCGCGCTGCGCGCGCACGAAGCGAACCAGCTCGGCGCGCGCCTCCTCCTGATCCTCGACGTCGATCGCGTAACCGGCGACGCCGGCATCGCCCAATGGCACCTCGACCACGCGCATCATCCGGCGCTGGCCGGCAATGGTGACGGGGACGGTGCGGTGGGCGCTCTGCTGCCGGTCGCGTACCTCGGCGGCGTCGAGGCGTGGGCTCTGCCCGTCCGCCTCGTCGATCAGCTCGATGCCCTGGCGCACGACGGCGGCGGCATCCTCCGCCTCGACCGCGGACACATAAGCGGAATTGACCATGGCGAGCGTCAGGTCCGGGCCGCGATGCCAGACCGGGAACGGCGCGACTTCGATGAGACGGGAGAGCGCCTCCAGCGCCGCCGTGCGCCGTTCCAGCCGGGCACGCAGCACCGCCGCCTGCCCTTCCGCCTCGGTGACGTCGTGGAACCAGAGCAGGGCAGCGCCGGCCGGGCAGCCGACGGGTGCGGGCCCGGCCTCGATGCGGAACATCCGTTGCGTCCCCAGCGGCTGCAGGGTGGCGCCGAACCGCTCGCCGCTAGACGCCGCGGCAATGCCCGCCTCCAGCAAGGCCGCATCCGCGGCCGGCCAGGGGCCGCCGGGCGCGGCGAGATCGCGCCACGTTTCCGGCAGGATATCGAGGCCGAGGGCGCCCGCCAGGCGATCGGAGCCGTCCAGCCGCCCTTCGGCATCGACCAGCAGCGGCAACGCCGCGCCCGCGCCGAGCAAGGCGGCAAGCCGGCGATTTTCGTCCAAGACGCTGTCCGCCGCCGCCGCGCGCTTCCGCGCCCGCAGCGTCGCCCACAAGGCCAGCGCAAGCCACGCACCGGCGAGCAATGCGAGAAGGGCAACGGCGATCGGCGGCAGGACCATCGCGACTGTCTAAACGCGGGGCCCGGGATGCGGAAGCCGTTCGATCACGCCTTTCAGCGAACGCGCCCCGCCGGCCGGCCGATCCGCCCCCTGCGGACGGTGACCGGGCAAGAAAAAGGGGCGGGCCGAAGCCCACCCCTCTTCTTCCACCATCGGCGACTGCTCAGAGCGGCAGACGGTCGAGGCTGATGCGGACGCCGCCGTAGAAATAACGGCCAACCGCCGACACCGGATAGAAGGTCTGGCCCACATCCGGGAGCTGATTGAACAGGTTGTTGACGCCGAGGTAGAAATTGAACCGCTCCTCGACCAGCATGCTCACCTGCACGTCATGCGTGAAGCGCGCGTCGATCTTCTGGTAGCGCTCCTCGACGATATCGGGCTGCGAGATGTAGGTCTGCCGCGAGAAGCGCAGCGTCGGGCTGAAATAGTTGGTCCGCCACGTCAGCGCGACATTGTCCAGCGACCAGGTCGTGTTGAAGTTCACGGTCCAGTTCGGGATTTCGACGGTGTTGCGGCCATTGACCACATTGCCGCCGATCACCGGAAGCGTCTCGAACTTGAGCAGGCGATTGCCGCGCAGCCGGAAATCGAACGTGCCGGCCGAAGCCGTCCGCAACCGGTAATTGGCGGCGAAATCGATACCGCTCGTCCGGAATTCCGCGACGTTGGACGGAAGGGTCCGGAAGCCGGAAATCACGCCCGGGCCGATCGGCGCGGTGCCGGGGCGCCGCTCGATCGCATCGCAGAACTGGTTCGGACGCGGCTGATCGACGCACAAATTGGCGAGCGTCTGGCCCGTCGGCGTCGAAACGGCATCCTCGATCCGCACATCATAATAATCGGCCGAGAAGGACAGGCCGGGAATGAAGCGCGGCTGCAGAACCACGCCGGCGGTGAGCGTCTTGGACGTTTCCTCCTGCAGGTTCGGGTTGCCGCTGACCAGGCCGGGCACGCTGGAGCTCAGGGCGCCGGTGAAGGCGGCCTGCTGCGCCGGGGTGAGACCGAGCTCGTTGAAGATCGCCTGGCAGTTGCCGGCGCGCGCAGCCGTGCCCGAATTGATGTTGGTCGGGCTGCACGGATCGTTGAAGAACGCGAAGGTCTGCGACTGCGGACCGAACAGCTCGGCGATGTTCGGCGCGCGAACCGCCTGCGTGTAGGTGCCGCGGAAGCGGATGTCGCGTACCGGCGCCCAGATGAGGCCCGCCTGCCAGGTGAACGTGCCGCCGACCGTGGAATAATCCGAGTAGCGGACGGCGCCGTTCACGATCAGATCGTCGAAGAACGGCTGGCCGCTCACGATCGGAATCTGCAATTCGCCGAACACTTCCTTCACGTCGAAATTGCCGACGGTCGGGAAAAGCTGGTTGCCGAAGACCGGGAAGGTGATGCCGATCGGATCCGGCTGGTTGCTCGATTCCTCCCTGCGATATTCGGCGCCAAGCGCGAAGCCGATCGGGCCGCCCCACAACCGGATGTTGCCCAGATTGCCGTCGAGGACGGCCGTGGCGACATGCTGCTCGAGCCGCGACCTGTCGTTCGCCGAGGTCGTGATCCAATCGATCGCCGCCTGATTGCCGGCGGCCTGATTGTCGATGAACGGATTGAAGGGAACGCAGCCGCTGCCCGCGCCGGGCGTGAAGGAGAGGCCGAGGCCCGCGCCCGGGCTGTTGAAGTTGAACGGCACGAACGGCTGGTTGCTGTTGCCGACCGGCTGGACGTTCGAGCGGCAGACGATCTGGCCGCCGACATTGATCGCGTCGATCGCCGCGTAGAAGCGATCGTTGAACCGGTAATTGGTCTGGAAGGTGTCGTTCTGCGTCCGGCCGTAAACGTAGGACACGTCGAGGCGGATATTGTCCGAAAGATCCGACCTGACGCCAACAACGCCGCGATAGGTCTGGCGCGTCGCGGTCGATCCGCGGCGGCCCAGATCGAAATTGTCGCGCCCCGTGATCAGCAAGCCGAAGCCGGGAACGCCGAAATTGTTGATCGCATCCTGCAGCGCCGGCGTGATGAACGCGTTGTCGGGCTGGATCTGCAGGAAGAAATCGAAGCTGGGCTGATTTTCGGTCTGCGATTCGATGCGCACATATTTCGCCTGCGCATACAGGTTCACATTGTCCGCGATGTCGTAGTTGAACAGCAGGTTCGCGGAATAACGCTCGACCTGCGGAAGCACGTCGCCGCTATAGGTCGCGACCGGCGTGCCGCTGCCGCCGACCTGGAAGATGCTGCCGACGAACCGGCCCGGATCCCAGACCTGGCCCTGGCCGAAATAGTCGGGGACAGTGTCGAGATCGACGTCGATCGCGCTTTCCGGGTGCGAGTCGAAATAGCGGACATCGCATTCGAGCAGGTTGTCCGGCAGATTGGGATTGTCAGGAATGTCGGCCTGGTTCCGGTAGAAGGAGCACAGCCCGTCCGGCGTCAGGAAGCGGCGGGTGCCGCGGCCGAGAGCGCTCTCGCGGCCATATTCCAGGGACAGCGCGACGTTGCCGCGGCCGCCGCCGAAATTGGTGCCGCCGGTGAAGGCGAGGAAATGATTGGCGGTGTCGCCATATTGGCTGACGCCGCTCTGGCCGCGGATCGCAATGCCCTCGAAATCGCGGCGCAGGACGAAATTGACCACGCCGGTGACCGCGTCCGCGCCGTAAATGGCGGCGGCACCCGTCACAACGTCGATCCGCTCGATCAGCTCGACCGGGATGGTCGTGATGTCGATCGACGCGCTGCCCGGCGTGCTCGACACGTGACGGCGGCCGTCGACCAGAACCAGGGTGCGCTGCGTGCCGAGGTTGCGCAGGTTCAGCAGGTTGAGGCCGACCTGGCCGATGCCGGCATTGGTGCCGGACGTGTCGTTCGACGTCGTCGAGCCCTGCAGCGCCGGATTTTCCGCCAGGAAGTCGGTGAGGTTGGTCACGCCCGCGGACTGAACGTCGTCGCGGCCGATCGAGATCACCGGATTGGGCTGAGTATATTGCGGGGTACGAATGCGCGTGCCGGTCACGACGATCGCGCCATCGTCCTGCGCAGCGGACGATGTCGAGCTCAGCTGCGATTCAGTCGCGTCGTCCTGGTCCTGGGCCAGCGCCGGCGATGCAATGGCCGTCGCGGCCATGGCCAGAAACGACACGGAAGCGGCGAAAGCTCGCGAATTACTCATGATTCTATCCCCTAGTTCGCGCGGCCCTGACCGCGCCGTAAACAAGGGAAGCTAACCGCGCCTCGCAGCCAAGGCAAAAGCTTCGCGGCGGGCGGCGGCGTTTCAGGCCCGACTGTAGCAGGTTTGCAACAATTGGCCTCGCCGCCGCCCGGGCATCGCGATCAGTAGCGGTAATGATCCGGCTTGAACGGGCCTTCGACCGGCACGCCGATATAATCGGCCTGGCGCTGGTTCAGGCGGCTGAGCTTCACGCCCAGTTTATCGAGGTGCAGCGCCGCGACCTTTTCATCGAGATGCTTCGGCAGGACGTAAACTTCGTTTCGGTACTGTTCCGATTTCGTCCACAATTCTATCTGCGCCAGCACCTGATTGGTGAAGGACGAGCTCATCACGAAGCTCGGATGGCCGGTGGCGTTGCCGAGATTCACGAGGCGGCCCTTGGACAGCACGATGATCTTCTTGCCGTCCGGGAACTGAACCTCGTCCACCTGCGGCTTGATCTCGGTCCACTTCATGTTGTTCAGCGCCGCGATCTGGATCTCGCTGTCGAAGTGGCCGATGTTGCAGACGATCGCCATGTTCTTCATCGCGCGCATGTGATCGAGCGTCAGCACGTCCATGTTGCCGGTGGCGGTGACGAAGATGTCGGCGCGGGTGGCGGCCTCCTCCATCGTCACGACCTCATAGCCTTCCATCGCCGCCTGCAGCGCGCAAATGGGGTCGATCTCGGTGACCAGCACGCGCGCGCCGCCGTTGCGGAGCGAGGCGGCGCTGCCCTTGCCGACATCGCCGAAGCCGGCGACGCAGGCGACTTTGCCGGCCAGCATCACGTCGGTGGCGCGGCGGATCGCGTCGACCAGCGATTCCTTGCAGCCGTAGAGATTGTCGAACTTCGACTTGGTGACGCTGTCGTTGACGTTGATCGCCGGGAAGGGAAGCTTGCCGTTCTTGGCCAGCTCATAGAGGCGGTGGACACCGGTGGTGGTCTCTTCGCTGACGCCCTTGATCGTCTCGACGGTCCTGGTGAGGTAGCCCGGACGCTCCTTGAGGAAGCGATTCAGCGTCGCGACGAAGATCTCCTCTTCCTCGTTGGTCGGCGTGAACAGGGCCTCCCCCGCCTCGACCCGCGCGCCCCAGAGCGCGAACATGGTGGCATCGCCGCCGTCGTCGAGGATCATGTTGCAGGTCGTGTCCTGACCCCAATCGAAGATGCGGATCACATAATCCCAATATTCCTCGAGCGTCTCGCCCTTCACGGCGAAGACCGGCACGCCGGAAGCGGCGATCGCGGCGGCGGCATGGTCCTGCGTCGAATAGATGTTGCACGTGGCCCAACGCAGTTCGGCGCCCAGCGCGGCCAGCGTCTCGATCAGCACGGCGGTCTGGATCGTCATGTGCAGCGAGCCGGTGATGCGCGCGCCGGTCAGCGGCTTGGATGCGCCGAATTCCTCGCGCAGCGCCATCAGGCCGGGCATCTCGGTTTCGGCGATCTCGATCTCCTTGCGGCCGAAATCGGCGAGAGAGATGTCGCGGATCACATAATCGTCGAACGAAGTCTGGGCCTGGGTCGCCACGTCTTGGTCTCCTGAAGGATGAGGCCGCGCACCGGCGACCGCGTGCCCGCCCCCTAGCCGCAGCACGCGCCGGATGCAAATATAAAGATATCTTTATATGTGATCGGCGATCAGGCGGTGCCCGATTCCGCCGCGAGCAGGCGCGGGTCGACGCCGGCGCCGCGGAACGCCTCCGCCCAACGCGAATCCACATGGCAATCGTAAAGCAGGCGATCGTCGCAAGGCGTCACGAACCAGCCGTGGCGGGCCAGCTCGTCGTCAAGCTGGCCGGGTCCCCAGCCGGCATAGCCCAGGGCCACGACCCAGCGGGACGGCCCCTTCCCCGCCGCGATCGCCTTCAGAATGTCGAGCGTGGCGGACAGCACCCAGCGGTCGGCGACCTGGATGCTGTCCTCCCCGCCCCAATCGTCGCTGTGCAGGACGAAGCCGCGCTGCGGCTCGACCGGGCCGCCATGGTGGATGGCGACGTCCGGCGCCTCGCCGGGTTCGATATCGAGCTGCTTCAGCAAGGCGTGCAGGCCGAGCCGGGGAATCACCCGCCCCAGCCCGATGCCGAGCGCGCCCTCCTCGTCATGGACGCACATCGCGATCACCGCCTTTTCGAAGCGCGGATCGCCGATGCCGGGCATGGCGAGCAGGAACTGGCCGGTCATGAAGCGGGGCGCGTCCATCGGTCCGATATAACCGGCGGGCCGCTTGCGGCCCAGCCCCGCGCCCCTATCTCAAGGCCAACCGGCTTGCTAAGGCGCCGGTCCAACGCTCACGCGCAGGAGACAAGAGATGACGATCCAGGTTGGCGACCGCATTCCCAGCAGCACGCTCATCAAGGCGACGGCGGACGGCCCCGAGCCGGTCGACACCGATTCCTATTTCGCCGGCCGCAAGGTCGCGCTCTTCTCCGTGCCCGGCGCCTTCACGCCGACCTGCTCGGCGCGGCATCTGCCCGGCTTCGTCGACAAGGCCGGCGAGATCAAGGGCAAGGGCGTGGACGAGATCGCCTGCGTCGCGGTCAACGACGCCTTCGTGATGGGTGCGTGGGGCAAGCAGGCCGGCGCCGACGGCAAGGTCACCATGCTGGCCGACGGCAATGGCGATTTCGCCCGCGCGATCGGCCTCACCATGGACGGCAGCAAGTTCGGCATGGGCGAGCGCGGCCAGCGCTGGTCGGCGATCGTCGAGGACGGCACCGTCAAGGAGCTGAACGTCGAGGAGCCGGGCGCGTTCAGCGTATCGAGTGCCGATTATCTGATCGAGCACCTGTAAGGTCGATCAGGGCTGCGGCCGCGCCGGCGCAGATGTCGCCGGCGCCGGCCGCAGCACCTCCACCGCGAACCGCTCCGCCTGATTGGCGAAAACGAGCAGGTTCACCGCGAGATTGCCGCGGATGAAGCCATAATCGGCGGTGAGATAGCGCTGCAGCGCCGGGCGGCCGTCCTGCGTGATGAAAGCGCGCGAGAAAGCGTAACGCTGGTTGAAGGTCTGGATGCCGGCGGCGAGCCGTTCGGGCGGCAACGCCTCCGGACGGGTCCAGACCGCCTGGATGCTGATCGCTTTGCAGCCCTGCGCCTCGCAGCTGCCGAACAGGATCGCCGCCTGACGGTTGTTCGGGAAGGTGACGGCGAGCGCCGGGCGCTCCGCTGTGCCGCGCCGCTCGAAACGCGCGCCGATCCGGGTCAGCACGCTTTCGACGCTGGCATAGGTGAAGGCCGGCACGACCTGCCGGTTCTCCGGCGCGGCCGGATTGAACCGGCCGGCCGCGACTTGCGCCAGGGCCGGCGCGGCGGCGGAAAGCAGAATGAGCGCGGCGAAAGCGGCTCGCATGCATCAATCTCCGTGTCTGGGGACGGCGGACGCGATGGCATCCGCCGCCTTTACCCGCGATTTACCGCTGCGCGGTGGCCGGCGCCTGCCAGCCGCATTGCCGGCCCCTGTTCTGCTCCTGCAGCCAGCCGAGCAGCGGGCGGAAATATTCGACCATCGGCTCGGCCGACATTTCGCGGCTGCCGGTGAACGCCTCCAGCGCCTCCGGCCAAGGCCGCGAGGCGCCCATTTCCAGCATCTCGTTCAGCCGCCGGCCGACCTCGCGATTGCCGTAGAAGGAGCAGCGGTGGAGCGGCCCTTGCCAGCCGGCGATGTCGCACGCCGCCTTGTAGAACTGGAACTGGAGGATGCGGGCGAGGAAATAGCGGGTGTAGGGCACGCTCGCCGGCACATGATATTTGGCGCCCGCGTCGAAATTGCGCTCGCTGCGCGGGCTTGGCGGCACGATGCCCTGATATTGCAGCCGCATCCGATCCCACGCCGCCTGATATTCGCCCGCCGGGATCTGGCCGGAGAATATGCCCCAGCGATAGCGATCGACGAGCAGGCCGAAGGGCAGGAAGGCGATCTTGTCGAGCGCCTGGCGCAGCAGCAGCGCCCGGTCCTGCGCCTCGTTCGGCATCTGGTTGCGCTGCAGCAGGCCGATCTCGACGAGATATTCGGGCGTCACCGACAAGGCGATCATGTCGCCGATCGCCTCGTGGAAGCCGTCATTGGCGCTGTCGAGATAGAGATAGGGCTGCCGATTGTAGGCGCGCTGATAGTAATTGTGGCCCAGCTCGTGATGGACGGTGACGAAATCGTCGGCATTGACCCGGGTGCACATCTTGATGCGCAGATCGTCCACATTGTCGACGTCCCAGGCGGAGGCGTGGCAGATCACCTCGCGGTCGCGCGGCTGGGTGATCATCGAGCGCTCCCAGAAGGTCTGGGGCAGCGGCGCGAAGCCAAGCGAGGAGAAGAAGCTCTCGCCCTGACGGACGATCCGCTCGGGCGTGTAGTTCGCCTGTTCGAGCAACCGGGTGAGATCGTAGGGCGCCTGCCCCGCGGCTCCCCGCGGCGCGACCACGTCGTAGATATTGCCCCATTCCTGCGCCCACAGATTGCCGAGCAGGTCGGCGCGGATCGGGCCGGTAGCCGGCTGGACGTCATTGCCATAGGCCCGGTTGAGGCCGGCGCGGGCGAAACAGTGAATCTGCTCGTAGAGCGGCTGCACTTCGGTCCACAGCCGCTCGGTCAGCGCCGCGAACTCGTCAGGGCTCATGTCATATTTGGAGCGCCACATCGCGCCCGTGTCGGCGAAGCCGAGCGCGCGCGCGCCTTCATTGGCGATCTCCGTCATCCGGGCATATTGGGGACGCATGGGCGAGCCGACATTGTCGTTCCAGCTCGTCCACATCTCGCGCAACTGGTCGGGATTGCGGACCGTGCCCATCCGCGCCTCGATCTCGTTGCCGGTCAGCGTCTCGCCGCCCATCGTTCCCCGGCCGCGGCCATATTGGGAGGAAAGATCGGTGGAGATGCGGTTGAGCTCCGCCGCCGCACCCTGCGTGGTCGGCGCCGGGAGGGTGAGGCTGGCGCGCAGCATGTCGAGCTTGCGCCGCGTTTCGGCGTCGAGCCCGGAGGCGTTCGCATAACGCGCCGCCTCGTTGGCGAGGCGCACGCGCATCTCGGTGTCGATCGTGCCGAAATAGGCGGCGAGCGCGTCGGTGTCGTGGGTGATATAAGTCGCGTTCACCCACTGGGCGCGGGCGTTGATCACGCCGAACTCGCCGAGCTCGCGTTCGGCCCGCTCGACGAAGGCGCGGGCGTCGGCGGCGGTCGGCGGCGCGGCCTTGCGGTAGCTGGTGGGCGCATTGGCGCCGGACTGGTTGGCGGCGGTGGCGGTGGCGCAGCCGACAACAGTGAGGCCGGCGCACAGCGCGATGGCGAGCGCGGAAGCGGAGCTTTTCATGGGGCACCCTCAACCAAGACGTTGAACGAGGACGACGCTTCTGAACCCGCTCCGGTTCCCGGTCAACGCTCCAGAAAATCGGCGATCGCGCGGCCCAGTTCAGGCTTCATCACGGCGCTCATGTGATTGCCGGGAATCGACTCGAAGCGCGCGCCGGGAATGGCTTCGGCTAGCGCCTCGCCCGAGCCATTGTCGTCATCGTCCTCGCCGGTGACGACGAGCACCGGCAGGTCGATCGCGGCCAGATCGGCCCGGCCCGTGTCCACGAAGGTGTCGAGGATGAGGAGCAGGGCCTCGGGATCGCCGCCGGTGGTCTTCAGGAACGCCTCGGTCATCCATTCCGACGTGCCCCGCTCGAAGCTGCCGAGATGAGTCAGCACGTTGCGGAAATAGCCGCCGCGCCCGTGCGTATCGAGAATGCCGTCCAGCCCCATGCCGCAGAGCACCGACCGGCCCGGCGTCGCGCCGCGCACCAGCATCCGCACCGCCGTGCGCCCACCGAGCGAATAGCCGGCGAGATCGTAATCGGTGAGGCCGAGATGGGCGACCAGATCGAAGCCGTCATCGGCGAGCTGGTCAGGTGGGTAACGCGCAGGATCGTGCGGCTTGCCGCTCTGCCCATGGGCGCGCAGGTCTGGCATGATCACCCGGAAGCCCGCATCGGCAAGCAGCCGGGCATGGCCGTAGCGCAGCCAGTTGACCTGGGCGTTCGAGAAATAGCCATGGATCAGCACCAGCGGGCGCCCTTCGCCCAGCTCATGCCAGGCCAGCTCGACGCCGTCGCGCGCGGTGAAGGTGGTGGTCGTTGCTGTGTCAGCCATGCGTTCGCTCTAGAGCGAACGCTCCAGCCGGCTCAAGAGGCTGCGCGCCGGGCTGCCCGCCGGCGCGGCGAAGGCGCCGTTGTCGAGCCGGCGCACGCGATCGTACAATTCCTCGCTGGCGCGGATGAGGTCGACGGCATGGTCCGGCAGGCGCCGCACCAGCTCGAAATCGCTGTCCGATGCCTCACCGAGCCGGCGATCACTCTCCGTCGCCTGAAGCCGCGACAGCTCGCCGGCGGCGACGGCGCGCTGGGTGAGCAGCCAGGCGATCACGTGCATCAATCGGGTCGTGACCTTCAGCGATTCGCAGGAGAAGCCGACCCGGTCGCCCGGATCGAGCGTCAGCCGGTCGTCGCGTGCCGTGCGGTCGAAATAGGCGCGCGCCTCGTCGGCCAGCACCATCGCCTCGACATAGAGGCCGTCGATCAGCTTGGGAGTGAGTTCCGCCATGGCCGACAATTGCCACAGCCGGGCGGCGGCGGGAATTGCGAAACGGCGTTTGGCTTCGTCTCCGCCCCCCTTGTCCCGAAACTGGCCGGGCGACGGGCGGACATTAAGGGCGGCGTTCAGGCGATAATGTCGGGAACCCGCAAGTCCTCCAGCACCGCGATCTCGTCCTTGAGCCGGAGCTTGCGCTTCTTGAGCCGGGCGATCTGCAGCTGATCGGGCGAGGCCATTCCGCGCAACGCGTCGATCGCATTGTCGAGATCCCGGTGCTCGGTGCGCAGGACCGCGAGTCGCGATGCCGGATCCTGGGCACCGGCATATTGCGTGTCCGAACCGTTTCCTTCCATCGGCTGCCCTCGCTCCACATCCTTCCTTAACGCGGAGCAGAATAAACCTTCGATAGCCCGGCGTATACATCGGATGGACGGGCGCGAACGGGGGGAGACACGGGGCGCGCATCGTGCTTAGATGCATCGCCCAAAAGGAAGAGGAGATGCGTATGCACCAGGCGCACGTTTCGGCACTCCAGGCCAGGCATGCCGGGCTCGAAGCCCGGATCAGCGAAGAAGCTCAACGGCCCCAGCCCGACGCGGCGACCCTCAACCGACTCAAGAAGGAAAAGCTCAGGATCAAGGAAGAGATTGCCGGGCTGCATTGACCCGGCACCCCGCATTCGGGGACCATCCTGCCCCGAGCCATCGAAAAGCGCCCCGGGATTCCGGGGCGCTTTCCGTTTTGCGGCAAGGCCGAAGCGGCACCGGCCCGCACCCCCACCCGGCCTCCCATCGACAGGATATGCTATTGGGAGGCCGGGTGGGGGTGCGGGCCG
>JBBCJP010000005.1:0-61673 GCA_037190625.1 Alphaproteobacteria bacterium | reverse complement strand
GTTGGCGCCTGCACAAATCTTGTGCATACTGCCCTTGTTTTGATCGGGACGGGTTTCCCCACCCTCGCCCCGAAGGTGGCTGGATGGCATTAACGCCCTGCCGGATAAGGACTTTCTGCCGAACCGGGCATCTGGCACGCGCCGTGCATTAGGGTTGGCGGTATCGCCGGAAGCAGCACGTGGAGGCTCAAGCATGAAAAAGATCGAGGCCATCGTAAAGCCGTTCAAGCTCGACGAGGTGAAGGAAGCGCTGCACGACGTCGGCGTGTCCGGCATCACCGTCACCGAGGCGAAGGGCTTCGGCCGCCAGAAGGGCCATACCGAGCTCTACCGCGGCGCCGAATATGTCGTCGATTTCCTGCCCAAGATCAGGCTCGAAGTGGTCGTCGAGGACGGCCTTGCCGAACGCGTTGTCGAAGCCATCACGGCCGCGGCGCGCACCGGCCGGATCGGCGATGGCAAGATCTTCGTGTCCACCGTCGAGGAAGTTGTCAGGATTCGCACGGGTGAGCGGGGCTCTGACGCGATCTAGCCGCGAGCCGGGCGGGACCTGATGGAGGATCCGCGCCTCGCCTCGATGCCGCCGTCGGAGCTGCGCACGGCGATGCGCATATTGGGCTATCGCACCCAGTCCGATGTCGCCGATGCGATCGGGGTCAGCCGTTCGGCGGTCAGCCTGTGGCTGGATGGCAAGGTCGGGGTTCCGCGCCCGGTCGCCATGCTGCTGCGGATGCTGGTGGCCGCCCAGCGCCGTCAGTTCTGAGCGCCGAACCTTCGCGTGAAATATTCACGTTCCGCCGCCCGCCGCTGGACGCGGCGCGGCGGGGGCCCGAAGAAAGAAATGCTGCATCGCAATGATTCTGGCGAAGTTTCTTGCAGGTGCCGAGACATCTCAACCGAGCGCATAGGGGCTAGGGTCACATGGCGAACGACGCAGGCAAGATTCTGAAGGCCATCAAGGACGAGGAGATCGAGTGGGTCGATTTGCGCTTCACCGACCCCAAAGGAAAGTGGCAGCATCTCACCATGTGTGCCGGCCTGCTCGACGAGGACCAGCTCGGCGACGGCCTGATGTTCGACGGCTCCTCGATCGCCGGCTGGAAGGCGATCAACGAGAGCGACATGATCCTCAAGCCCGATCTCGACGCCTGGTATGCCGATCCGTTCAGTGCGACCCCGATGGGCGTGCTTTTCTGCGACATCGTCGATCCGGGCACGGGCGAGCTTTATGCCCGCGACCCGCGCTCCACCGCCAAGCGCGCCGAGGCCTATCTGAAGGCCACCGGCATCGGCGACACCGTCTATGTCGGTCCCGAGGCCGAATTCTTCATGTTCGACGATGTCCGCTTCGAGGACGGCTACAACGCCTCGTCCTTCGCGATCGACGATATCGAGCTGCCGACCAACACCGCCACCAAATATGAAGGCGGCAATATGGGCCACCGGCCGCGCGCCAAGGGCGGCTATTTTCCGGTCGCCCCGGTCGATAGCGCCGTCGACATCCGCGCCGAGATGGTCTCAACGATGATCGAAATGGGCCTGCCGATGGACAAGCACCATCACGAGGTCGCCGCCGCGCAGCATGAGCTGGGCCTCACCTTCGGCACGCTGGTCGAAACCGCGGACCGGATGCAGGTCTACAAATATGTCGTCCACCAGGTCGCCGCCGCCTACGGCAAGACCGCGACCTTCATGCCCAAGCCGATCAAGGCGGACAACGGATCGGGCATGCACACCCATATGTCGATCTGGAAGGGCGGCAAGCCGCTCTTCGCCGGCAACGGCTATGCGGGCCTCTCCGAAATGGCGCTCTACTTCATCGGCGGCGTCATCAAGCATGCCAAGGCGCTCAATGCCTTCACCAACCCGACGACGAACAGCTACAAGCGGCTCGTCCCGGGCTTCGAGGCGCCGGTGCTGCTCGCTTATTCCAGCCGCAACCGCTCCGCCTCCTGCCGCATTCCTTACGGAACCGGCGAAAAGGCGAAGCGCGTCGAGTTCCGTTTCCCGGATGCGATGGCCAATCCCTATCTCGCTTATGCGGCGCTGCTGATGGCGGGCCTGGACGGCATCCAGAACCGCATCCATCCGGGCGATCCGATCGACAAGAATCTCTACGACCTGCCGCCGCAGGAGCTGGCCGAGGTGCCGACCGTGTGCGGCTCGCTGCGCGAAGCCCTGCTCGCGCTGCACCACGACCACGACTTCCTCACCAAGGGCGACGTGTTCAGCGTCGACCAGATCGAGGCCTATGCCGAGCTGAAATGGGAAGAGCAGCTCCGCTGGGAAACCACGCCGAGCCCGGTCGAATACGACATGTATTACAGCGCCTGAGGCCGCTTTCGCCGCAGGATTCGGGGAGCGCCGCCAGGCGCTCCCTTTTCTTTTTGGCGTATACGAGGCCCGATATTTGTCACAGGATTTCGGCATGGGCTGAGCATGTCTGAAGGGGGGCGGGATGATCGGGTCGGGCTTCGCGAAACTGGCATTCGCCACCACGTTTTTGGTGATGGGCGTGGGGGCCGATGCCCAGTCGCTCTGTGCGAGACTGAACGCCGCAATTGCCGCAGCAGACGAAGCCAACACCTTCCAGTCGATCGATCTCCTGCAGGGGGCATCGGCAAGTTTCGCACTCCCCGGATTTCGCGACTGCACGATATTCCGGCGCAGTATCGTCAACGGCCAGCCGGTTCCCAACTGGCGATATCTGGGCTGCGAGCAGGATCACGCCACAGGGGCGGGCGCGAGAAACGCCCATGCGTTGCTCGTCAGCGCCGTCGAAACATGCTTGAGCGGCTCAGGCGCGACGCGGCGCGGGAGCAACGAGACCGCCATATTCCTGTTCGAACGGCCGACCTGGAAGATACTCATCATCAATATGCACATCGTGGCAGATACCGATGACGGACGCGCGCGCCTTGGTTGGGGCAGCAAGGTGGGGTTGTCGATTTATCCGGCGCAATGGCGCGCGACGTTCACGCAATAGCCGACGCCCTCACGTGCCGGCCTCGGCGCGGGTTTTCGCTCAATAATCCCTCGACACGCGCACGTTCGCGCTCTCCCGCCCGATCGTCGAAATCGACGACAGCAAAGAGAGCCAGCGGGTGATCTGGTATTCGATCGTCGTCGCCGAATAGCCGCGCCCGTCCGTCACCACCTCCACATAGACCCGCCGCCCGAAATATTTGCCGGCGGCGATCTGGGTGCCGATGCCCTGGGTCACGTCGGCGGGCAGGATGCGCAGGCGGTCGAGGCCGATGCCGCGGCGCAGCGCGTTGATCGGATCGAGCCCGCCGCCCGGGCTGTTCAGCGCCGCCACGGCCGAGGCGAGCTGGATCGCCTCCGGCGCCGACAGGTTGGTGATCGAGGTGCCGAACAGGATGCGCGAGAGCAGTTCGTCCTGCGGCAGCGCGGGAATGCTGGTGAAGGCGATTTCCGGGCGTTCGCTGCTCCCCGTCACCCGGATCTGCGCGTTGAGCCCGCGCTCGCGCACTTCGGCGGCGATGTCGAGGCGCGGGTTGATCGGGCTCTCGCCCCGGAACTCGATATTGCCCCGGATCAGATCAAAGCGCCGCCCGGCGAAATCGTAGGTGCCGCGCCGCAATTCCGCCTCGCCGGTGATGCGCGGCTCGGTGACGGTGCCGGCGACACGGACCTGGGCGCTCCATTCGCTGTTCATGCCGAGCCCGGTCACCGCCATGTTGCGCGGCGCATCGACCTGCAGCGCCAGCCGCCAGGGCGAGACGCGGCGCACGACCGGGCCGAGATCGTCGGAACGGTTGATCTCGCGCACGTTGAGGCGCGGCACCTGGGCCGATGCGGTGGCGCTGCCCAGCTGAAAGCGTCCCTCGGTCAGCCGCACCGCGCCCGAAATCTCGCCACCATCGCCGTCCGACCGGATCGCCAGATCGCCGGTCACCGCCGCGCGGATATCGTCGCGGTCGAGCAGCCGCGCGCCCTCCGCCCGCACGTCGAAGCGCATGCCGACCCCGCCCCGCGCCCCGGCGAAATCGAGTGCGCCGGAGCCGGCCACCGTGCCGCCGCCCGCGCTGCGCCCGGTGAAGCGCTCGATCCTGAGCTCCGATCCGTCGAACCGCCCGGCCGCCTCCAGATTGTCGATCACCATGCCGGTGACGGCGCTTTCCAGCCGGGCGCCGCGCGTGCGCACCGATCCGGTAATGACGGGATTTTCCAGCGTTCCGCGCATGTCGGCGGCGATCGCGGCGGGGCCGGACAGGTCGAGCAATTCGATCCCGGTCAGCCGCCACAACGTGTCCGCCGCGCCGGCATAGCGGATCTGCGCCTGCATCGGCGCGCGAGAGAGCCGGTCGATGAGATCGCCCGACCCGCCGATCGGCGAGAAGCGCGCCTGCGCCCGCCCGACCGTCCGCCCCTCGCTCACCGCCACCGCGCGCACCGCCGCGTTGCTGCCCGCCAGTCGCGCATTGACCCCGATGTCCACCGGCCGCGACGACAGGACCAGCCCGGCCCTCGTCAGCCCGCGTATCCTGAGGTTCGCCTCTCCGCTCGGCGCGGCGCCCGGCGCTGGCGCGGCATAGCGCAGCACGCCGGAAGCGATCCCGCCCAGCCCCAGCTCGGGATAGAAGATGTCCATCACGGCGAGCGGCATCGCCTCAAGCCGCGCGTCGATTTCGGTGCGGTCGCCGAACAGCCCGGCCAGGCTCGCCTCGCCGCCGGCATAACGGAACTCGGTCCGCGCCAGCCGCCAGCCGTCGTCCGTCGCGGTCAGCTCGGCCGGGCTGGTCAGCTCCAGCGGCCGCCCGTCCAGCGTGCCCCGCCCGGTTACGCGGTAGCGCCCCGGCGTCACGTCGGCGGCGAGATCGAGCGCGAAATCGCGCCCGCGCGATCCGGCGATCCGCCCCTCGATCCGCCCCGTCCCGCCGCGCAGGCTCGCCCGCGCATCGAGATTGGCGATCTGCATCCCGCCTCGGCTCAGCCCGCGCAGCGAGGCGGTGCCTTCCACGGACGTGCCGGCGGGATCGAGCAGGATCACCCCGTCGATCCGCCCGCGCCGCACCGCGATCGGCGGCGGCCCGGCGAAGCTCGCATTGTCGGCGGCGAGATTGACCGCGATGCGCTGGTTGCCGCCCACGGGATTGAACTGCAGCCGCCCCGTCATCGCCCCGGTCACGTCGAGCAGCCCGGTAAACCCGCCGGGATCGGAGCGCAGCCCGCCTTGCGCCCGCGCGCCCGACACGTCGAGCGTAGCGACCTGGATCATCGCCGGCTGGCCGCGCGGCAGCAGGATCGCGCCATTGCCGGTGAACGGCCCCAAAGTGGACCGCCCCTCGGCCCGCCAGTCGAACCCGGCCTCGGTCGGCGCCAGATTGAGCAGGACATCGCGCAGCCCCAGCGCGTCCACCGGCCGCTCCAGCGCGATCGCCAGGCGCGGCCGGTCGATCTGCCCGTCCAGCGTCAGCCGCAACGGCCCGTAATCGGCATGGCGCCCGGCACTCTCGATCAGGAAGGTGCCGTCGCGCCGCCGCATCCCCTCCCCGGCGAGAGCCAGATTCGGCGAGGTGAGCCGCAGATTGCTGAAGCGGATGATGCCGTCCGTGCCGCGCACCAGCTCGGTGTCGAGCTGCGGCAGCCCGCCCGTCACCCAGCCGAGAAAGGCATTGTCCATCCGCCGCACCCAGGCCCGCGCCTGGCCGCGCACGATCGTCCCGCGCCCGCCCGGCCCCGGCAGCGCGCGCAGGTCGGACAGGACATCGACCACGCCGATGCCCGGTATCTCGTAACGCTGCATCCCGCCGCTGATGCCGACCGCATATTCGCCGGTGCGCAGATCGACGCTGAGGCTGGCCAGCCCACGCAATTTGTCGGATGTGAGCGCGATCCGCTCGCCGCTCAGCCGGTCGGGCGTCAGCCGCAGCAGCCCTTCCAGCCTGAGATTGGCGAGGATGCCCCCCGCCACATCGCCCACGCCCGTCACCCGCCGCGCGGTGGCGAGCAGCGGGATCGTCACCGGCCAGTCGGTCAGCACCCCCCGCCCCGTCGCCCGCACATCCTCGAAACCCGTTTCGTCGAACGCCAGGCGCGGCGCAGTCAGCCGATAGAGGAAACTCGCCGCGCCGAACCGCCCGTCGATGAGCGCGCTCATCCGCACCTCGCGCCCGGTCATGTTGGGGAAGAGCGCCGGCGGGCGCAGCAGATCGACGGCGATCTGGACATTGTCGTAGCGCCGGTTCGCCATGTCGATCGCGCCGCGCGTATCGAGCCGGAACGCGCCGGAGCGCAGCGACAGCCGCCCGTCCAACCGCCGGCTCGCCAACGTGCCGCGCCCCTCGATCAGGATGCGCGGGCTGCTCAGCCGCTGCAGCTTGCCGTTGAGAAAGGGCGCCGGCGCGGCCCAGCCGCTCAGCCCCATCGCGCCGCGGTCCATATTCAGGCGCAGGTCCGCCGTGCGCCGTCCCGACACGTCGAGCCGTGCGACGCCGGCCCAGCGCGTCCACGTCCCCTCCCCGCCCACGTCGAGCGCGATCGGCCGGCTCGTGCCGATCAGCGCGCCGACCACGCTGTTCTCCGGCGCCCGGACAAAGGCGGCCATGTCGAAGCGGTCACGGTCCGGCTCGGCATCGATGCGCAGCCGCACCCGATCGCCGCCGCCCCGGATCGCCGCATCGAGCCGGATCAGCGCCCGCCCGCGCCGGATTTCCGCCTCGCCGGAGAGGCTGCCGACCCGCGTCTGACCGGTCACCGCCGCGCCGATACGCAGCTGGCGCACGTCGAGCCGGCCCACATGAATGTCGAAATCGGGCAGGATCGGCCTTGGCTCGGGCGATGGGATCAGATTGGGCAGGCGGTGGAGCGTGACGAGATCGGCATCGAGGCTGTGGATGCGCAGGCTGTTCCACAGGAAATCGATCGGCCGCCAATCCATGTCGATCGCCGGCGATTCCGCGAACAGCCCGTCGGGATCGTAGAGCCGCACGTCGCGCAGCTGCGTGCCCCGCCAGATCGAGCCTTCGATCCGGCCGATGCGAATGCGCAGGCCCGATTGCGGCGACATCGCCGCGATCCGGTCCACGATGAAGCGATGGCCCGGACCGGTGTCGAGGAAAGCGACCAAGGCGGCGGTGGCGAGCAGCAGCGCGATCGCGATGCCGACCAGGAACTTGGCGAGCGAACCCAGCCAGTAGCGCGCGCCGCGACGCGGCACGGCGGCGAGGTCGATCGCCGGCTCCGTCTGCGGATCGGCCACCGCTTCGGCCATCAGAAGGCCTGCCCCAGCGAGACATAGACCGCGATACGCGGATCGCCCGGCGCCGGATTGATCGGCGTCGCGACATCGAGCCGGATCGGCCCGAAGCGGGTATGGTAGCGCACGCCGATGCCGGCGCCGAAGCGCAGATTGTCGAATTGCGGCAGCGATTCGGTGGAGATGTTGCCGCCATCGACGAAGGGGACGATACCGAAATTGCCGAAGCGCACGCGCGCCTCCAGCGCGAATTCGGTCAGGCTGCGTCCGCCGATCGGATCGTCGAACACCGGATCGCGCGGCCCGATCCGCTGGAAGCCGTAACCGCGCACCGATCCGCCGCCGCCCGCATAGAAGCGCCGCGACGGGGCGATCCGGTCGCGGCTCGCCCCCGCGATCGTGCCGAAGCGCGCCCGCCCGGCGATCGTCACCCGGTCCGACACCGGCTGGTAGAAGCTGCCGTCGAGCTGGAGCCGGGCGTAGAAGAAGCTGCCGTCCTGCAGCGAGGCTTCGGGCGACAGCCGCGCGCCGAGACGGAAGCCGCTGGTCGGATCGAGCAGGTCGTTGGATCCGTCATAGCCCAGGAACAAGGGCAGCGCGCCGATGAAGAAGGTGCGCCGCCGGGTCATGCCGCTGTCGATGTCGACGTCGCGCTCGTCGGTCGCGGTCAGCTCCCCGCCCGCCGACCAGGTCCAGTTCTTCTGCCAGATGATGTTGGTCTGCCGCTCGATCCCGCCGGCGATGACGAAAGTGCGGGCGTTGAAGGCGGGCCGCTCGACATTGGCGGCGGCGATCTGCGCGGTCAGCACCTGGTCGCGCCGCATGAAATTGTTGCGCCTCAGGCTCGCGGACAGCGATTGCTCGCGCGTGCCGGCCACGCCCCGGAACGTCACCGCGCCTTCGGGCGGCAGCAGGTTGCGATGCTGCCAGCTCGCCTCCAGCCGGATCCCCTCGCCGGTGCCATAGCCGGCCTCGGCCGCAATGGTGCGCATCGGCGCGGGCTCCAGCGCGACGGCGAGATCGACCAGATCGCTGCCCGCGCGCGCCTGCGGCCGGATCGTGACGGAGGAGACCAGGCCCGTGGCAACGAGCGCCTGGCGCAAATCCTCGATCCGGTCGGTGCGCCAGGGCTCACCCTCGTCGAAGCGCGCGATCGTCTCGATATGATCGGCGCTGAACAGCGGCCGCCCTTCGACGATGACCTGGCCGAAGCGCCGCGCCCCGGCGGGCTCGACCGGCAGCACCAGGGTCGCGGTGCGCGTGTCGTGATCGACCAGCACGTCCGGCTCGCCGACCTCGGCGAAGGCATAGCCGCGCCGGCCCAGCTCCGCACGCAGCGCCGCTTCGGCTTCCTCGACCTTCTCGGCATCGACCGGGTCCTGCGCGGTCACCGCGAAGGACTGGCGCAGTGCCTCGGCATCGGCGCCCGCCGCTTCTTCGAGCCCCGGCAGCCGCACTTCGCTGAAGCGGTAGACCGGCCCCGGCGTCACCGCGAGCGTCACCTGGAAGGCGCCGTCCGGCGCGGCCTCCACATTGGTGCGCACCGTCGCGTCATAATGGCCGAAGGCGCGCAGCAATTCGGCGATCAGCTCGCCGTCGGCGCGGGCGCGGCGGTCGATCTGCGCGGCATTGGCCGGATCGCGCCGATATTCCTCCAGCGTCGAAAGTTCGCGGAAGCGCGCCAGCAATTCCGGCTGCTCGGCTTCGTCGAGGCCGGTGATCCGATAGGTGTAGCGCCGCGCCGCCGCCGCGTCGGCGATTTCGCCCTGGGGCGTCTCGGCGATCTCGCCCGGCGCTTCCTCGGCCATATCGGGCCAGGGCACCTCGAGATCGTCCCAGGGATCGAGCGGCGCGGAAGGGTCGAGCGGCCGGTTCACTTCGTCCAGCGGGTCCACCGCCTGAGCGGCGGCGGAATGCGGGAAAAGGACGAGGGCGAGCGCGGCCATGAAGGCCGCCGCATGCCGCCCCGCAACGGCTTGCAACATAAGGCGAAACTAGCGGGCGGCGAGAGGCCGCGCCAGCAGGGATTTGCTTAGGCTATCCGCTTGTTTTTCAATGGACCGTGCGGTCGCCCCGGCCGGACGCGAGCAGCACGACCATCCGCTCGATCTGCCGCCAGCGGCAGAAGAGGATGACATTGCCGGAATCGCGGCTCTTGTCGGCCTGGGCCGCTGCCTCGCTCGCGGCATGGATGCCGAAGCGCGCAATAAGATCGGCCGCCTCGGTCGCCGCCGACCGATCGGGCAAATGGACATGGTGGTGCACGCTGGCTTCCCGTTTTCTTTTCTTGTTCCTGCGGCTTAGCGGATCAGGCCTTTCGAAATGACCGACACGCATCGTCAACGCAGCGTAAACCACGTCGGGGCTGGCGGCGCGGCGCGCGCAATGCCATGAGCGCGGGCATGAGCACGCCCGACAAGACCCCTCGCGCCGGCGGCGCACTGATCGCCATCGCCATCCTGGTCGGCGCCGTGGTCGGTATCGCCTATCGTCAGGCCAGCCTGGGCGTCGTGGCCGGCCTCGCCGTCGGCATCGCCCTGGCCCTGCTGATCTGGCTGGCGGACAAAAGGCGCTAGCCGATCCGCCGTCCCGTCCACACCACGCGCCCCACCACGTCCACCGCTGCGAGCGGGCAATCGGGCCAGCCCGGATAGGCCGGGTTGTCGCTGCGCACCGACAAGGTGCGCGCCGCCGGATTGAGCGCGAGGCGCTTCACCACCAAAGCCTCGTCGATCCGCAGCACATAGATGCCGTCGCGCAGCCGCCCCGCGCCGTCGCCGCGGTCGACCAGGATGTCGTCGCCGTCATTCAGCGTCGGCGCCATCGAATCGCCCGCCACCCGGATGATCGACAGCAGGTCCGCACCGCCCCGCGCCACTCGCCGCAGCCAGGCGGGATCGAAGGCGATATGGCCCCGCGCCCGCTCGTCCCCGTCATACGCGCCCGCCCCCGCCGCCGCGCCGACATCGAGCCGCGGCACCGGCACCAGCCCGCCCGGCGGCCCCGGCTCCGCCGGCGGCGCGCCGAGCAGCGCCTCATCCACCCCGAAATAGCGCGCCAGCGCCCGCCGGTCGCTCTCGGCCAGCCGGCGCGGCGTCCCGCGCTTGATATATTGCTGCACATAGGCCGGGTTGCGCCCGATCAGCCGGGAGAGGCCGACATAATCCTCCCCGCGCTCGTCGATCAGCCGCGCCAAGGCGCTCCTGGCATCCGCTTCGGCCATCTTTCTCCTATACGGATAGGATTTTTCCTAGACAAGTAGGAAATCACCTCTGATTTAGAACAGAACAAGAACTTATGAGTCGGAGGGCGACGGGATGAACCTGCTGTGGCGGATCGAAATTCACATGCAGCGCAGCGCGATCAGCGCGACGCGGATGGGGCGCGAGGCGATGGGAGATCCGCGCTTCGTGCTGGACCTGCGCAACGGCCGCGAGCTGCGCCCCGCCACCCGCGCCCGCTTCCTCGCCTGGCTGGAGCGGCGCGAACGCGAGCTCAGCCAATGAGCCTGTCCACCCGGATCGTGTCGCGCACGATATGGATGAAGTTCGATAAATTTCCGGGGATGGTCGGGGTCGAACATCTCTCCCGGCGGGATTGGGCCAGCGCCACCTTCGTTGGGGAGCGACACCGGCTGCGCATCTCCCTCGCCGGCCCTGCGGCCGACGCGGCCGCGGACGGCTTCATCGCCAGGTTGGACGATCATGAATTCGATCTCGACGCGCAATTCGTCGCCGACATCGCGATCGTCGCCGATCGTCGCGACGGCGAAGTGGTCGAGCTTCTGGTGGAGATACTCCTGCTGGACGAAAATGAATGAGGCAGGGGCGATGCCCCCTGACGGGGCGTCAGGTTCGTCAACTTCCGGCGGCCGGCCGGCGCCTCAGCCCTGACGCGCGGCGAGCCGCTGGAGACTCTCGATCGCGCTCTGCAGCCGGTCGTTGGCCGGCATCGTCGCGGGGGGCGGGGGCGCGACGCGGGGCGTCGGAACGGGCGCACGCCGCGCCAGCCCCTGTTCGAGCCGCGCCATCAGGTTCGGCAGGCTGTCCGTCGCCTCGGGAAGGACGAATTCGGGGGGCTCCGGCTGCGGCTCAGGCGCGATTTCGGGCTCCGGCGCCAGCCAGTCCGGCACCGCCTTGACCTCGAACGTCCCGAAGTCGCGGGCCGCCGAAATCGGCTTCACCGCGGGCGCGTCGGGATGGAGATCACGGCGGCGCAGGCGCGGGCTTTCCGGTTCGATCGCCGGCGCGAAATGCGGGTGGCGCGGCGAGGCGAAGCGGTCGAGCCAGCCGAGCAGCGCGAGGACGAGACCGAACACGACCGCCGATCCGCCCAAGGCGATGACGATCCGCGCGGTGATGCCGAGCGGCGGCGCGGCGGCGGGAAGCAAGGCGGGCAATCCGGTCAGCGTGATCAGCTCGCCGAGCAGGTCGGCCGGCGCGGCGAAGGCGACGAAGGCGACCGAGAGGGCGGCGAGCGCCGCGACCGGCAGGTCGATCGCGCTGCGGCCTGAGGTGCGAAGCAGAGAGGAGATCATGCGGCCTTGCCCGTCAGTCGTTGGTAAACCGGTGCGTAACGCGAAATGTTTGACGCCCAGTTACGTTCGCGCTCGACGAAGGTGCGCGCCGTTTCGCGCCGCGTCTCCCAGTCGCCCCGTTGCTCGAACAGCCCCGCCAGCGCCCCGGCGATCGCCGCCGGATCGCCGGGCGGAAAGAGCGTGCCCGTCACGCCGTCCGCGATCAATTCGCGATGCCCGCCGACATCGGAGGCCGCGACCAGCTTCCGCTGCGCCATCGCCTCCAGCGGCTTCAGCGGCGTCACCAGCTCCGTCAGCCGCATCGCCTTGCGCGGATAGGTCAGCACGTCGATCAGCGCGTAATAACGCTCGACCTCGTGATGCGGCACCCGTCCGGCGAAATGGATGCGCCCCGCCGCCGGCGATGCCGCCGCCTGCGCCTTCAGCGCCGCCTCCATCGGTCCGCCGCCGACCAGCAGCAGATGCGCGTCGGGCCGCATTTCGATCAGCGCCGGCATCGCCGCGATCAGATCGTCCAGCCCCTCATAATCGTAGAAGGACCCGATGAAGCCGATCACCTCCGATCCCGCGAGCCCAAGCTGCCGTGCGAATGCCGCGTCAGGGGGAGGCGGATCGCCGAACAGGCCGAGATCGACGCCGTTGGGGGATACGACGATCTTGTCCGCCGCGATGCCGCGCGCGATCAGGTCGCCGCGCAGCCCCTCGCAGATCACCGCCACCGCATCGGCGCGGCGCACCGCATGAGTCTCCAGCATCCGCGTCAGCCGGTAGCGCAGCGAGCCTTCGCGCCCCGTCCCGTTGCCGACCGCGGCATCCTCCCAGAAGGCGCGGATCTCGTAGACGAGCGGGATCGCGTGGCGCCGCGCGACGGGCAGCGCCGCCAAGGCGGTCAGCACCGGCGAATGGGCATGGAGCACGTCCGGCCGCCATTCGGCCACCAGCGCGTCGAGCCGGTCGCGCAGCGCCGCGATCTCCCGCCATTCGCCCAGCGGCGACGGCGCGGGCGGCGGTGCCTGGGTGCGATGGAAGACGAGCCCCTCGATCTCCTCCGGGTCAGGCCCCACCTCTGTGTGCCGCGCCGAGCTGAGCCCCCGCACCTCCCAGCCCATCGCCTGCTGCGCCTTCAGGATCGCGCGGGTCCGGAAGGTGTAGCCGCTGTGCAGGGGCAGGCTGTGATCGAGGACGTGGAGGATGCGCATGATCCCCTCCCCCTTGCCACGTCAGGCTTAACGCCGCGTCAACCGCGCGCGCGTAAGGGCTGCCGGATGGCAGGCGCGATCCGATGATCGACAATTTCACGCTCGGGCTCACCCACGGGCTGATGCTGCTTGCCGCCTGGCGCCTGCTCTCGCGTCCCGATCTCGACGATGACGACGCGCCGGCCGAGGGCAAAAAGCGCGGCGGCTGGAACAGGATCAAGGACCGCTTCGGTGCGTGATCTCGCCTTCATCGCCTTCATCGCCGCGATCCTCGCGCTCGGCCTGAAACGGCCGTTCATCTTCGCGCTCGCTTATGTCTATGTCGATGTCGTTTCGCCCCAGCGCCTGTCCTACTACCTGCTGAATTCGATCCCCCTCTCGGCGATCGTCGCGGGCCTGACGGTGGGAGCCTGGCTGCTGGTCGATGCGCGGAAGGGTTTCTCCGTCGGCGGACGGCAATGGCTGATGGCCCTCCTGCTCGCCTATGTCGCCGCCACGACCTACTATGCCGATCTCCACCTCTACGCGATGACCAAGTGGGAATGGGCGTGGAAGGCGCTGGGTTTCGCCATCTTCCTGCCGCTGATGCTGCGCACGAAGCTGCGGATCGAGGCCTTCCTGCTGTTCATGCTGCTCTCGGCCGGCACGATCATCATCGTCGGCGGCCTCAAGACGGCGATGGCCGGCGGCGGCTATGGCGCGCTCAACCTGATGGTCCACAACAATAGCGGGCTCTACGAAGGCAGCATCCTGTCCACCTTCGCCATCGCCTCGATCCCGCTCATTCTCTGGTTCGCGCGCTTCGGCACGATCTTCCCGCCAGACTGGCGCGTGAAGCTGTTCTGCGGCGCGCTCATCTTCGCCTGCCTGCTGCTGCCAGTGGGAGCGGAGGCGCGCACCGGCCTGGTCTGCATCGGCGTGCTCGCATTGCTGATGCTGCGCGACGTAAAACGGCGGCTCCTCTACATCGGCGCGGTCGCCGCCCTCGGCCTCGTCGCCATCCCCTTCCTGCCCAGCACCTTCACCGATCGGATGCAGACCATCCAGGGCTATCAGGCGGACCAGTCCGCCAGCACCCGGCTCGCCGTCTGGGCATGGACGCTGGACTATGTGCAGAGCAATCCGTTCGGCGGCGGCTTCGAGGCCTACCGCCAGAACCGGATCAACGTCACCCTGGTCGACAACGAGGCGCGCGGCGACGTCCAGGTGGTGAGCGCCAGCGTAGAGGCGGACGAGGCCCGCGCCTATCACAGCGCCTATTTCGAGATGCTGGGCGAGCAGGGCTGGCCGGGCCTGTTCCTCTTCCTCCTGATCCACGGCATCGGCCTGGTTCGCATGGAAATCCTGCGCCGGCGCTATGCGAAGCGAACGGACGATATGGCCTGGGTGGCGCCGCTCGCCACCGCCTTCCAGCATTTCCAGATCATCTATCTGGTCGGCTCGCTGTTCGTAGCCACCGCCTTCCAGCCCTTCATCTGGATGGCGATCGCCGCGCAGATCGGCTTTGACCAGTGGGTGACGCGCCGCGAACGGGCGGAACGGCGCGAGGGCCGAAGCTTCGTCCCCGCGCGCCCTGCCCCGGAACCAGTGGGCTAGGCCGGCTGCTTCGCGTCCGCCTTTTCGACGAGTTGGATGAAGGTCTTCGTGAAGGCAGGAATGTCCTCCGGCTTGCGGCTGGTGACGAGATTGCCGTCCACCACGACCTCGCGATCCACCACCTCGGCACCGGCATTTTTGAGATCGGTGCGCACGGACGGCCAGCCCGTGACGGTCTTGCCCTGGATGACATCGGCCTCGGCGAGCAGCCAGGGCGCATGACAGATCGCGGCGACGGGCTTGCCGGCCGAGACGAACTCGCGGACCAGCGCCACCGCATCCCGGTCGATCCGAAGCTTGTCCGGATTCTTGGTCCCGCCGGGGAGCAGCAATGCATCGAAATCGCGCGACGTCACGGCGTCGATCCGTGCGTCGGGACGCAGCTGCGCGCCTTTGTCGCCCTTGATCTCCTTCTCCTCCGGCGCAGCGAGAACGACCTCGGCGCCGGCCTCGATCAGCGACGTGCGGGGATCGAGCAATTCGGAATCCTCGAAACCGTCGGTGGCGAGAATGAGGATGCGCGCATCTGCGATGGACATGGACGTTCTCCTTGAGCGGGTGATGACGGGCCAACGGCGCCAGACGACACCCGTTCCGGAACGAAGCGCCGCGCCGGGGCTTTAGGCGGCTGTCCCGAAAGAAGGTCCGCCACTCATGCTCCGCTACGTCGACGACAGCACAGCCGGCATCACCCGGCGGCGCAAGGGGCGCTATTGGCAATATTTCGATGCCAAGGGCGCGCGCGTCACCGATCGGACGGAGATCGATCGGTTGAACGCGATCGGATTGCCACCCGCCTATCGCAAATGCTGGTTCTGCCCCGATCCGAACGGTCATATCCAGGCGATCGGCCATGATGCGCGGGGCCGCCGCCAATATCGCTACCACCCCGATTTCCGGGCCGAGCGCGACGCCCGCAAATATGATCGGCTGGCCGAATTCGGCGCGGCGCTGTCCAAGCTGCGCAAGCAGGTGGAAACCGACATCGCCGGCAAGCCCACCGCCTGCGAAACCGTGGTCGCTGCCGTCGTCCGGCTGATCGACGCCAGCCATATGCGCGTCGGCAATGAGGAATATGCGAAGACGAACAAGAGTTTCGGTGCGACCACCCTGCGCAACCGCCACGCCAGGGTCGGAAAAGGCAATGTGAAGATCACCTATCCCGGCAAGCACGGCATTCGCCGCACCGTGACGATCAGCGACCGCAACCTCGCCCGCATCGCCAAGCGTACGCAGGATCTGCCCGGCCAGCACCTGTTCGAATATCTGGACGAGGACGGCGCGCCCCGCCCGGTCGGCTCGGCCGACGTCAATGCCTATATCCGCGACACGATGGGCGAGGCTTTCACCGCCAAGGATTTCCGGACCTGGGGTGCCAGCGTGATCGCCTTCGCCGAGCTGGCGCGCCGCGCCGACGCGGATCGTGCGATCGGCATCAAGACGGTGATAGAGCCGGTCGCCGAAGCGCTGGGCAATACGCCGGCGATCAGCCGCAAATCCTATGTCCACCCGGCGCTGATCGAAGCCGCCAAGGCGCCGGGCGCGCTCGGCGACGGCGCCCTGCCCCGCGCCACCAAATATCTGAGCGCCGCCGAACGCGGGCTGATCGACTTTCTGGGCACCCCGCGCCGGAAGGTCGCCAAGGCCAAAAAGCCGGGTTAAACAGCCGAAGATGAGCAACGCAGCGACCCCGTCCCCACCGATCAGCGCCGCCACCTTTTGGACCGATTTCACCAACTGGATTTCGGCGAACAGCGGCGAGATCGCGCTGGCGATCGGCGCGGCGACGGCGATCGCCGGCCTGCTCTACATCCTGCGCAGCGTCGGCCACCGCCTGATCAGGGACCGCGGCGACGCGGTGGCCTGGCGCGACATTTTCGGCCGGGCTCTGGCCAGGACCGGCACCTTCTTCATCCTCGCCACCGCCGCCAAGCTCGTCTCCACCCAGGCCGATGCACCGGCGACGCTGCAGCGGCTGATCGACATCCTCTTCACCGTGGCGGCGGCCTTCCAGGCGGCGATCTGGGCGCGCGAGCTGGTGCTTGGCCTGATCGAGCGCCGGGTCGGCGAGGACGATTCCCACAAGACGCTGAAATCGGCGATCGGGATCATCCGTCTGCTCATCACCTTCGCCTTGTTCGCCGTGGCGATCATCGTCATCCTCGACAATCTCGGCGTGAACGTGACCGGCCTGATCGCTGGCCTCGGCATCGGCGGCATTGCCATCGGCCTCGCCGCCAAGGGGATTTTCGACGATCTCTTCGCCGCGCTCTCGATCATCTTCGATCGCCCCTTCCGTCCTGGCGACACGATCACCTTCGGCACGATGACTGGCACCGTCGAGCAGATCGGTCTCAAGACCACCCGGATCCGCGCGTTGAACGGCGAGCAGGTGGTGATGTCCAACGCCAATCTGCTGAGCGGTCAGGTGCAGAACTGGGCGAAGCTGCGCCGGCGCCGTGGCACGCTCGCCTTCGGCGTCACCTATCAGACCACGCCCGAGATGCTGGCGCGCGTGCCCATGGAGGTGAAGGAGATCGTCGAGGCCCAGCCGCTCGCGAAATTCGATCGCTGCCACGCCACCCAATTCGCCGCGTCCTCGATCGATTTCGAGCTGCTGTTCCACATCGAAAGCCCGGACATGGGCGATTTCATGAGCGCGCGCCAAGCGATCATGCTGGGCATGATCCGCACATTCGCGGAGCTCGGCGTCGAATTCGCCTATCCTACCCAGACGAGCTTCACCGCCGCGCCCGACGGGTCATTGATCATGCCTTATCCGGCGGAGCCGGAACCGGAGCCAGCCAAACCCACCAGGAAGCCGGCCCCGCGCAAGGCCTAAAAGCCGACATCCTCCAGGCTCAGCAGGGTGGCGTTGCCACCGGCGCTGGTCGTGTCGGTGCTCGTCACCCGCTCGGCGCAGAAGCGCGGTAGATAATGGGGACCGCCGGCTTTCGGACCGGTGCCGCTGAGCCCCTCGCCGCCGAACGGCTGGCTGCCCACGATCGCGCCGATCATCGAGCGGTTGACGTAGAGATTGCCGGCTTCGGCCATTCCCTCCACCGTCTCGGCGGCACGGGCGATGCGGCTGTGCAGCCCCATGGTGAGGCCGAAGCCCGAGGCGTTCACGCGGCGCACCGTCTCGGCCAGCTTCCCCGCTTCCCAGGTGGTGACGTGAAGCAGCGGGCCGAACCATTCCTGAGCGACATCCTCGATCCGGTCCACGCCGATCAGGGTCGGCGGGACGAACAGTCCTTCGGCCGGCACGTCGATCGTCTTTAGCCAGCGATTCTGCTTGGCGGCGCGGTGACCCATCAACCGGTCATAGGCCGCCTGGTCGATCACCGGGCCGACATCGGTGCGGGCCAGCGCCGGATCGCCGACGATCAGCGCGTCCATCGCGCCCTTCAGCATTTCCAACGTACGCTCGGCCACATCCGCCTGCAGCACCAGCACGCGCAGCGCCGAGCAACGCTGGCCGGCCGAACGGAAGGCCGAGGTGACGACGTCCTGCACCACCTGTTCCGGCAAAGCGGTGGAATCGACGATCATTGCGTTGATGCCGCCCGTCTCCGCGATGAGCGGGATGATCGGGCGGTCGTCGTCGGCGAGCAGGGTGCGCGCGATGCGCTTGGCGGTGGCGGTCGATCCGGTGAAGGCGACGCCGGCGATGCGGACATCCTCCATCAGCGCCTGACCGATCTCCGGCCCGCCCGGCGCGAAGACCAGGACATCTTCGGGGATACCGGCCTTGTGCGCCAGGCCGACCGCATAGGCCGCGATATCGGGCGTCTGCGGTGCCGGTTTGGCGACCACGGCGTTGCCGGTGACCAAGGCCGCGGACACCTGCCCAAGGAAGATCGCCAGAGGAAAATTCCACGGCGCGATGCAGACGAAGACGCCGCGCCCTTCCATCCGCAGCACGTTGCGCTCGCCCGTCGGCCCCGGCAGCTCGATCGGCTCGAGCCCGGTACGGGCCTGCTGCGCGTAATAGCGGCAGAAGTCCACGGCCTCGCGCACTTCAGCGAGCGCGTCGGGGATGGTCTTCTTCGCCTCCTGCACGCAGATGCGCATCAGGATGTCGCGGTCCTGCTCGAGCAGATCCGCGAGGCGGTCGAGGCAGGCGGCGCGCTCGACGACAGGGCGCGCGGCCCAGCCTTCGAACCCGGCCAGCGCCTTCTTCACCGCGGAATCGGCGGACGGACCCTTGGTCGCGTGGAAGGTCAGCGGCTCGGCCACGACCTTCGCGACCCGGTCCAGCTCCGGCTGGTCGTTGAGATCAATGCCGGCGCTGTTGCCGCGCCAGGGCTCGAACAGATCCTTGGGCAGCGGGATGGACGGGTGGCGCGTGCCGCCAACGGCGGCGATCTTCGCGACCGGATCGGCGAGGAGCTGTTCGTCCGTCAGGGTCTCGTCCGCAAGCTGGTGGACGAAGGAGGAATTGGCGCCATTCTCCAGCAGGCGGCGGACGAGATAGGCGAGCAGGTCGCGATGGCCGCCGACCGGAGCGTAGATGCGGCAATGATAGCCCTGCTCGCGGACCAGATCTTCGTAGAGCCCGTCGCCCATGCCGTGCAGGCGCTGGAACTCGAAATCCCGGCTATCGCCCGCCCATTCGAGCAAAGTAGCGACGGTCAGCGCATTGTGGGTGGCGAAGGCGGGATAGATGTTCTTCGCCGCCAGCATGTCCTTCGCGCAGGCGAGGTAGGAGACGTCCGTCGCCGCCTTGCGGGTGAAGAGCGGATAGTCGGAAAGCCCCTGCTCCTGCGTGCGCTTGATCTCCGTGTCCCAATAGGCGCCCTTGACCAGCCGCGCGGCGATCCGCCGGCCCGTCTTCGCGCCGATCGCGTCGGCCCAGGCGATGGTCGGCCGGGCGCGCTTTCCATAAGCCTGGATCGCCATGCCGAGCCCGTCCCAGCCCTTCAATGAGGGCAGGGCCGCGACCGTCTCGATGATGTCGAGGCTCATCTCGAGCCGCTCGGTCTCCTCGGCGTCGATGGTGAAGGGGATGTTGGCGCGCGCGGCCAGCACGGCCAGCGCCTCGACCTTCTCGATCAGGGCGGGCACGCAGCGCTCGTACTGCGCGACTTCATAGCGCGGATGCAGCGCGGAGAGCTTGACCGAGATCGAATGCCCTTCGACGGCAGTCGCGCCGACGGCGAGGATCGCATCCTCGTAAGATGCGAAATAGCGGTCCGCGTCCGGGAAGGTGCGCGCCGCCTCACCCAGCATGTCGAAGCTGGCGGTGAAGCCCCTGTTCTCCTTCTTGCGCATCCGTTCGGTCGCTTCGCCGATCGTGCGGCCCATCACGAAAATCTCGCCCATCATCCGCATCGCGGCGCCGACGCCCTGCCGCACGAACGGCTCGCCGGCGCGGGAAATGAGCTTCTTGAGCGCGCTCGCCTCCTCCGAATCGCTGGTCAGCGCCCGGCCGATGACGAGGCCCCAGGTCGCGCTGTTGACCAGCGTGGAGTGCGACTTGCCCTTGTGCGAGCGCCAATCGCCGTCGCCGAGCTTGTCGGAGATCAGCGCATCGGCGGTGTCGGGATCGGGGACGCGCAGGAACGCCTCGGCGAGGCTCAAAAGCGCCACGCCTTCCTGCGTGTTGAGACGATATTCCTGCAGGAACTGGTTCACCCAGCCGCGCGACTGCGCCTCGCGCAGCACGCCGAGCATCGCCAAAGCGCGTTTTTCCACCCGCGCACGCGAATCGGCATCGAGCGCGGCATCCCGCAGCAAGGGCGCGAGCACTTCCGGTTCGCTCGCACGCAGCAGCTTGCGAATTTCAAGACGCGCGCTTGCCGTAGCGTCCGCCATGCCGACCTCTCCCAAAGACTTGAGTCCCGCCGCCGCGCGGCCCTATGGCGGCCCCCTAACGATACATTCGGGGAGGCTCAATGCCGGTCGCAAGCATCGATGACATCAAAAGCCGGATCGGCACGGAAATCGGCGTCACGGACTGGATCGCGATCGATCAGGCGCGGATAAACGCCTTCGCCGAGGCGACCGACGATCACCAGTTCATCCATGTCGACGCGCAAGCCGCTGCGAAGACCCCGTTCGGCGGCACGATCGCCCACGGCTTCCTCACCTTGTCGATGCTGAGCCGCATGTCATACGAGGTCGCGCTCGTGCCCGAGGGGCTGAAGATGGCCGTCAATTACGGCTTCGACAAAATCCGCTTCCTCGCCCCCGTCCGCGCCGGCAAGCGCATCCGCGGCCGCTTCACTCTCGTTTCGTTCGAGGAGAAACGCCCCGGCCAATGGCAGTTTTTGAACCATGTCGCCGTCGAGATCGAGGGCGAGGACAAACCCGCTTTGACCGCCGACTGGATCGGCATGATATTCGTCTGAATCTGACAGAGAGGATCACCCCATGACCCGCGAAGCCGTCATCGTCTCCACCGCCCGCACCGCCATCGGCAAGGCCTATCGCGGCGCGTTCAACAACACGCCGTCGCCGACCCTCGCCGCGCATGCGATCCGCGCCGCGGTCGAGCGCTCCGGCGTCGATCCGGCCGAGGTGGACGATTGCATCATCGGCGCCGCGCTCCAGCAGGGCGTACAGGCGACGATCGGCCGCACCGCCGCGTTGCGCGCGGGCCTCCCCGTGACCGTCTCCGGCATGTCGCTCGACCGGCAATGCGCGTCCGGCCTGATGGCGATCGCCACGGCGGCCAAGCAGGTCATCGTCGATCGGATGGACGTGGTCGTCGCCGGCGGTGTCGAATCGATCTCGATGGTGCAGACGCCGGAGATGCGGCTCGGCGCCGATCCTGAGCTCGTCGCGATGCACAAGGACGTCTACATGCCGATGATTGGCACCGCCGAAGTGGTCGCCAAGCGCTACGGCATCTCGCGCGCAGCCCAGGACGAATATGCGCTCCAGTCGCAGCAGCGCACCGCCGCCGCCCAGGCCGCCGGCAAATTCGACGACGAGATCGTCGCCGCCACCGCGACGATGCTGGTCAAGGACAAGGCGACGGGCGAGGTTTCCAAGCAGGAAGTGACCATCGCCAAGGACGAGGGCAATCGGGCCGACACGACGCTGGAAGGCCTGTCCTCGCTCCAGCCTGTCATGGGCCCGGACGCCAACATCACCGCCGGCAACGCCTCGCAGCTGTCCGATGGCGCCTCGGCCAGCGTCGTTATGGAGGCCGGCCTCGCCGCCGCGCGCGGCCTCACCCCGCTCGGCAAATATATCGGCATGGCCGTCGCCGGCACCGAGCCCGACGAGATGGGCATCGGCCCGGTCTTCGCGGTGCCCAAGCTGCTCGACCGGTTCGGCCTCAAGATGGACGATATCGGCCTGTGGGAGCTGAACGAGGCCTTCGCGGTCCAGGTCCTCTATTGCCGTGACACGCTCGGCATCGACAATGACAAGCTCAACGTCAACGGCGGCGCGATCTCGATCGGCCATCCCTATGGCATGTCGGGCGCGCGGCTGACCGGCCATGCGCTGATCGAGGGCAAGCGCCGGGGCGCCAAATATGTCGTCGTCACGATGTGTGTCGGCGGAGGCATGGGCGCGGCGGGGCTGTTCGAGGTGATGTGAGGCGCGCCATCGCCCGCAATCCCTCCCTTCTCCACCGCCTCCGCGTCGAGGCCCATGCGGTCTGGCTGGCCGCGCGCGATCCGCGCACGCCCTGGGCGGCGCGGCTCGTCGGCCTGGCCGTCGCCGCTTATGCGCTGTCGCCGATCGATCTGGTGCCGGATTTCGTGCCGGTGCTGGGCCTGATCGACGACGCGATCATCGTGCCCGCCGGCCTGTGGCTGTTCCGCCGCCTGATCCCGCCCGCTTTGCTCGCCGAGCATCGCGCCGCGGCCGAAGCGGCGGCACAGCGCCCGCGCAGCAAGGCGGGCGCCGTCGTCATCGTCGCGATCTGGATCGCGCTGGCGCTCGTCACCCTGTCGATCCTGCGCTGGACCTACGCCTGAACGGCGCGGTTCCGATCTTCACCAATACGCGCTAGAGGGCAGCCCACGCGCCCGTAGCTCAGTTGGATAGAGCACGAGCCTTCTAAGCTTGGGGCCGCAGGTTCGAATCCTGCCGGGCGCGCCAGTTTTCCGGGGTTTTTGATGTTACCTCGGTCAAAAAAGGTAACACATAGGTAACGGGAGGGGGCGATGGCCGATTGGGAAACTGATCGCGAAAGATGGCCAATAGAAGAGGCGTGGCCAGCCCATGTGTCGTCTATAGGCATGGATCGCCTCGATTATCTCGGCATAGACCGGGACGGAAACCTCTACTGGGACGGCAAACGGGTGGAGGTTCGTAGGCCTCTTAGCCTCACGTTTTGGCAGCGTGCGGGTGCTGTAGTGATCAGCGTTTCCGCCTTAGTCGCAGCGGCGGCGGCGGCGATCTCAGCATATGCCGATATCGTGAAGCTATAGCCGCACCACCTCCCCAACCCTGTCCGGCCAGGTGGCGATCGTGCGGCGCTCTATACCGTCGCGGGCCGCGGTCGTTAGCTCGCCGAAGCCGCCAACGGCATAGCCTCTTATGGGGGGCTCATCGATCAGCGTGCGGCGCTGCGCCTCCAGTAGGCGGATGGCCGCCGGCTCAATGTCGAGCGCGAGGAACTCGTCAAGCGTAGGTGATTGCTGATCGAGGCCCAGTGTCGTCGACAGGCTGTCAACGCCGGGACGGGCCATCGCCGGGAAGATTTCCTGCGCGACATAAGGCACATAACCCGGAAGGTCCGCCGGCAGGGCCTCGTCATGCGTGGCGATCGTCCAGGCTTCGGCGCGTTCGCGGGATTCGGACCAGCCGATGACCGTCACCTCGCCATCGCCGCAACCCTGATCGAGCGGGCCGAACGCGATTTGCAGCGCGGCTGGCAAGATGCCGATCAGGTCGTCGAAGCCGTGCGCCACGTCGAAGCCGCGTTGTAGGCAATCCAGTCTATCCAGAAACAGGCCCGATCCGCGCGCGCTCCACGCCGCGCGGCCGTCCAAAAGCGTCGACACCTTCGATCCGATCCAATCGACCGTCATGTCTCCCGCCCAGCTCGCGCCGTCGGTGAGCATATGGACGCAATCGCGGCCGTGGATGATGCTGCACGCGCTCATCGCCGCAGGACAATCGCGGAGCTGCCGCCGACCGCGAATGTGCCGCCGTTCGCCATCTTCTTGAGACCGCCGATCCGCACCCCGCCGACCAGCGAGGTGATGAATGAGCCGACGCCACCGAACCCGCCCTGGCCACCAAACGACCCGCCGGAGAGCATCTGGAAGATGGCGCTTTCCAGCAATGCCGCGCTGGCGCGCTTGAAGGTGTCGATCAAGGCGTCGCCCAAATCCTTCCCCGCGACGATCGCGTCCGCAAGGCCGGACGACAGGTCGTGCATGAAGCCGGTGCGGAATTGCTCAACCCGCTCCAAATCCTCGGTCGTGAATGGACTAATCCTGATCTCGCCGGCCGCCGTGGCGATATCCTCGAACTGGCGCTCAATATCGCCGGTGAGGCCGAAGGCGGTGCGGAGATTCGCGGTTAGATCGTCGAACTCGCCTGAGCGGATCCATGACGGCTCCGACAGCCATTCCGAGTGTGCTTCGGCCAAGGCGTTCTGACGGACCTCCCAGGGCGCCAAGACACGCTGCGCCGGGCGCGATGAGCCCGACCTTCTCCGGCCTCCGCCGCCGCCGCCGGTTGGGCGGGGAGGCCTCGGCGGCAGTTCGGTCTGAGCATTTCTCGGTCGCCGGCGTGCTTGTATCTCGTTCAGGTTCTGCGCGGCGAAACCGCCCCACAGCGAGCCTCGCTGAGCCGCCCGGAAGCGGTCCTCGGCACGTTCGAAGCGCAGCGCAGGATATTGGTCCATATATTGCGACATCCGCTCGCGCTGGAGAATGTTACCCTGCGAGCCGGCGGTCAGCACCGCTTCGCGCGCATACCAGGCCAGATCGTCCCACATCCCAATGATTCCGGCGATCTCATCCGCCAGCGTCCGGGCATCCCCGCGCAGCTCGTTGAAGGCGTCCCGGCCGGCTTGCAAAAGCGGGCCGAACACACTCCCCAGCCCCTCCATAGAGGCGCGGATCGCGATGCCGGCATTCTCGGCGTCGCGCTCCATCCCGGCGAAGCCCTCGCTGCCCTGCGTGAAGAAATTGGCGATAGCCTGCGAAAAGCGGCCCCCGCGATCGAACGCGCCGAACACGATCGTCGCGGCGTTCCACACCCCCGTCATCGCCTCGTCGAAGGTGACGGGAAGCTGGCGGAACTCTTCATCGATCGCGGCGGTGAATTGCCTGTCCGTCAATGCGGTCATCAGCACGTCGCCGGTCAAGCGCCCCTCCTGCGCGAGGCCGCGAAGCTGGCCGATCGTGACGCCAAGGCTGTCCGCCAGAAGGCGAGCGAGGCGCGGGGCCTGTTCCATCACAGAATTGAATTCTTCTCCGCGAAGCTGACCGGACTGGATCGCCTGAAGGAACTGGCGAAGGCCACCGGCCGCTTCCTGTGCGGTCGCGCCGCTGATGCGGAACGATTTCGTCACCGTCTCCGTCGCGCGCGCCGATTGCTCCTGACTGATCCCCAGCTCGCGCGCATTGCGCTGAAACGTGCCGTAAAGGTTGGCCACCTCTTCCAGGCCGGTGCGGGTTTCGGCGGCGATGCGCCGCACGTCATCCTGGGCCTGGGCGAAGCTGCCGGACGCCGCCGTCGCGAGCCTGAGCTGCGATGTCAGCCGGTTCGCCGTGTCAGCGAACTGCAGGAACGTCCGCGCGCCCAAGCCGACGCCCAGCGCACCGATCGCGGCCCGCAACGGGGCAAGCGACCGGGTTGCCGACCGAGAGAAGCCGCTGAAACGCCTTTCGAGGCCCTGCACCCGCGTCTGGGTCTTCTGGATTTCCCGCAGCAGCTTCGCCGAATTCATGTCCAAATCGACGCGCAGCGCGCCTACTTTCGCCGACATATCAGCGTCCTTCCGTTAGCGAGACGCCGGCCCGGCGCTCCGTCCGCTCGATCTCCGGCCGCAATTCCCGGATGACGATCTCCAGCACCTCACGACCGTGCTGATCCCATGCCCGGCGCATGAAGGGCGTGGCCGGATGATGCGCGGTCCCGAACTCCTGCAGGATGCCGATCGGGCTGGTCGGGCCGACATACATGGACACCGCTGCCCGCTCCTTGGTGCGCCGCGCCTGCCCGAACTGGTAGCGATTCAGCGTGGAACTGATGATGATCGACCGCGCTAGGTCGCCGTCATCCTTGGGCGCAAACCTTCGCGCCGCGTCCCGCACCGGAACCAGCGCCTTCCGGCCGACGCGCCGCAGGGTGTTCCGCCCCAGCCGCGCGCCAAGGGCATCAAGGCGCGTCGCCAGCTCCTTCACCCCCTCCAGCCGGAAGCGGACCTCCACGGCTTACTCGGCCTTCTTCGCCATCAGCAGATTGACGACTCTCGTCGCCAACTTGATCGCGCCTTCCAGGCCGATGTCGTCCAGGAGCTTGTCGAGCGCGGCTGTTTCCAGCCGGTTGCCGGACGGGTCGCGCAGGCCATTCCGGATGATCGCCCGCAGCTCGGCAAGGCCGCCGGACAGGCCGGCAGCGGCGATGTCGAGGAACTTGCCCCCGCCCATTTCCCGCTCGACCGCGCAGCCTGCGTTGAAGCCGAAATCGAGGGTGTAGTCCGTCCCGTTGATGGTGGTGGTGTCGGTCATTTCGTCTTTCTCCTTCAAAATGCAAATTGGGCATCTCAGATGCTTAATCTGCCAAAACGCGAATTCCTGTCCGGGTGCGGTCCTGTAGTCGAGTAATACACTTTCAATGAGGCCGCCCCCCTATGCCGGCCAGCCGTCCAGCCCGATGCGGGCCTTGGGCCGCCGCTTCACGCCTCGCGCCGCAGCGGCCTCATTCGCCGTTTTCTCTTGGTGGCAATCGGTGCAAATGGCCTGGAGGTTCGTCATCTCATCCGTGCCGCCGCGCGACCGGGGGATGATATGATCGACCTCGCTGGCAGGCCGGATCGAGGCGTCGCGGCGCTTACAGGGCACGCAGGAATAGAAATCGCGCTCCAACACCCTGATCCTGATTTTATCCCAAGCGCTGCCATAGCCTCGGGCGTGGCGGCTGGCGCGGGCGTGCCGCCAGCTCATCCGATCATCTCCACCGCGAAGCCGGCGATCTCCCGTTGGTCGGCGGGATCGTGAATGCGGCAAATGGACTGGATCGCCAGCAGCTTCACCGCAACGCCCCTGCCCATGCCGATCAGCATCAGCTCGGCAATGCAGTCGTCGATCGCAGCGCGCACCGCCGCGTTAGGGTCGGGGGTAAGGTGGGCCGCGCCAGCGGCGGATCGCGTCGCGGCCCTGGCCGTCCGGTGCGTCGGCCGGTTAGCCATTTTCATTCTCAGCGAAATACCTGATCTCGCCAGCATCGTTCGCCCGGAAGCCCGCATCGACCGCAAGGCTGACGCCGCGCACCATCGCGCAGAACTTCGCCTCTTCGGTCAGATCGCCCGCACGATCGAGTGCGCCGACAATCATGTTGGCGAGGCCGCTGATCGTGGCGTCGCTGGTGTTCTCGATCGGCTTCATCCTTTTTTCTCCTTGATCTCGGCCAGTCGGCCGCGCAGCTCCGCAATCTCGAGACGGAGCGGCATAATGCTCTTCTCGACATGATCGCCGATCAGGTCCGCGATGGTGTCAGCTAACTGATCGACGGTCCCTTCCACAGCAATGACACGATCCGTCATGGTCTCCGCGACGGCGATAACCCGCGTAATTACCTCACTCTGTTTCATCCCACGGCGCACAGGTTCCGTCGTCTCCGTCTTCGCTGGCCTGATGCTCTCTGCGAACAGAACTTTCTTGGCCCGCGCGATGTACTCGAATTGCGCCCCGATGCCGGCCTCCTCCCAGGGCGCGTGGTGGTGCTGCTCATAGTCCGCCTTGGCCCGCGCCTTGGCTTGTTCGTCGGTGATGACGCCGGTCATTCCGCACCCCTCGGGATGCCGGTAAGCAGGCGGACTGAGCCCGTCCGGGCGCGTCGCCAGTTCGTGAATCGCTCGACACGCAGCGCGGCAAGGTTGGCCTGCCACAAGCTGATAAGCTGCCCCTCGCCGCCGGGCTCAGAGATCAACGAAACACTGGCCTGGCGGGCGACGGAAATCTCCGCTTCGCCTTCGGCATAGGCGATGCCGGCGGGATCGATCAGCGCCAGGGTGTGCGTCTGGGGGCTATCGAAGCGAGGCAGGGAGTCGGTCGATAGCGTCGGAATACCCTGCAATTCACCGCCGCGCGCGCCGATGTTCGGATGCGCGTCGTTCGGGATCGATGAGAGCAGCACCGGATCGGCGACCAGAAAGGCGCGAGACAGGTCACCTGTAAAGCCGTCGATCAACGCGGCGAGCGACGTGCGGATATCGGTGTCCCAAGGGACTGAACCGGCCCCGTGGGTGATAGCGGCGGGGGCTTCGCCAGCGGTGCCGTTATTCGCGGGATCGACGAACGTCCGGTCGATTTCCTGCGTCGCGGCGCGGACCAGATCGTCGCGGATTACCCTTTCGGCGTCGGGCTGAGCGAGGCGGAGCATTTCGTCGGTCACAACCACGCTGGCCACGACCTTCAACGGGTCCATGGTGTCGGCCTCGAAATCGCCGCCCGTGAAGGGCTTGGCTTGTCCCTGGCCGACCCATGATGCGATGGCCGCGCCGGTTCGCACGATAACGCGGGTGCGGATCGGAACGCGGCGCATCCCGACAAGCTGGCCCGCGACGGTGGGGGCGGCGACCAGATCGAAAAACTCGTTTGCCGCATCGGCGACCAGCTCGGAGCCCCAGCCCGGCGAGGCGGGGGTGGACGTGCCGGTGACGGCTCGGAGGATCATGGCGGCGCGACTCGCCGCGCCGTAATGGCTTTCAGCGGCGTGGATGCTATCCACCATCCTGCCTTGCCCCAAAGCGAGGGCGATGGCGGCCCGTGTGAAATCGATACCTGCGCTATCGGAAATTGACATGGCTTAGCTCCGTTGACTGCCCGGCTCATAGCCTCGCCACGGGACGCCCGGCGTTACGCGTGACGATTTTTGTGCATCCGCCCAGCCACGAAGCGCGATGCCGAGCGCGCGTTCAACTGCGGCCCGATCGTCGGCCGCGTCCATCGTCACCAGGCCGGCCGCCTCCAGCCCGTCAAAAACATGCTCGCCGATCTCAACGTGATAGACGGCCAGCCGCTTGCGTTTCCGCGCCCGGTGTCGGCGCTGGCGTTCGGCATCGCTCATGAGAGCCGCCGGGGGGCGGATGAAACATTGAGCCGGGCCGGGCGGGGACCGCGCTCGGAGGTCTCTACAAACGCCAAGTGAGTTTTTTGCCAGCCTTCACGCGCGCGCGCGCAAGGGGAGAAAACAAAATTCGGGGCGTTTAGGCCACAAAGTCTCCCGGTGCGGTCCCGACGCTGATCGAAGGGTTTCCGCGACCGCCCCCGGCCCGTCATGTTACGATATAGCCCACGAAGTCTCCGGGCGCGGTCCCCCAGCCGAACGGTCGGATGTTGGCACGTCCCCCCGGTCATGCCGCCGCCAGACAGAACGAGCGAACATGCCTCGTCGAGCCGGCCTCCTCGTCGTCGAACTGGACCTCGATCGCGCCGGTCGCCAGCAAGCGGACGACATTGCCGAGCCCGAACTTGGCATGCCGAACACGCCGACCTTTATTTAACCAGCCGGTCGGCGTGGGAGGTGAACTGCCATACCCATCCCCTACGTCCCTCTTCGGGGCCTGGGTATGGCTCAATATATGTGATGACACCGGGTCAGCAGAGACTTTCGGCTGATCAACGGATTTCTGCCGTTTTTGGGCGACCCTTGCTGACGCCGCGTCATCAAAGGATTTTTTCCCTGCTAACACCGGGTCAGCAGATTTGCCTTGGTCTGCTGACACCGCGTCAGCGCCAGAAATTCGCCGATATTCCTCCGTCGCGGGCTTTTGATGAGGCGGTTCGCCGGTCGGAAGCCATGTAATCCGGTACTCCCGCGCCATCCTCTGCCAGACCAGCGCGTCGGCCTCGACGGCGACGAAGCCCGACTTGATCAGCTCGGCGAAGGCGTTGGCGATGACCCTGAAACTTGACGTGCCGATCGCCGCGCCAACGTCCCGATAGGACATGCCGATCTTGCCGTTGTTGTAGCCATTGTGCTTCCGCGCCAGCTCGATCAACACAGCCCTGGCGCGGACGGACAGGCCGCGCCAGGCCGGGCTATCAACGACAACATGCGGGATCGCGACGAAGCCGCCGCCGCGCAGGTTCGCCCGCTGATCGTTCTGCGGCCGGCGCTTCTTCCAGGCCATCAGCCGCGCGCCTCGCGGTGGTGCTGGCGGTGATGCTTCCGGCACAGCCAACGGACGACCATCGGCTTGTCGTAATCATCGTGATGGCCATCGGCCGGACATGCGCCGCAGACCTCGCACGGCTCGCGCTCGATCAATCCGCGATTGATGGCCGACCGCAGCGCCTGATGCGCCCATACGGCTTTCGGGTTGGCGGCCTGCCATTTCTCCTGCCGGGTCATCGCCCACCCCCAATCACGGCCCCGGCCGCGATCAGCGCCAGTTCGGCGAGCTGCTGGTTCGGAAACGGCGCCAGCCATGCGGCAAAGCGGCTCGTGCGAACGCCCGGATCGACATGCGCGGCGGCCTGATCGAAAGCGGCGTACAGCTCGCCCAGGGCCTCGGAGAAGCCGGTGACGATGCCCTTGGGCGGTTGCGTTTTCGGGCCGTTTCGGCTAGACGCTGAGGGGACGTTTCCGCCAGAAAAGTCACCCGCGCCCCGGCCCGTCGCCGGGGCGTTTTTCATGCGGCCTCGCGCTCCCGCATCTTGGCGTTGAGGTAAGCGAGAACCTCGCTCTCAACCCAACCGACAGCGCGGACGCCAACCTTCACCGGCTTGGGGAAGCCCTTCGTCTCATAGATGGTCGATCGTGACAGGCCGGTGATTTCCTTCACCGCCTCAATGCGTAGGAGTTTCATTTGCCGTCTCCACTATTGGACGGCTTCCGCACTTATGCGTTTCTATCGGACGAAGCTGATAGCGTTAATTAGGCTCTATTATGCAACCGGCGCTTGGCACGGTTATACGAGGCCTCGATCGCACCGGCCGAACCTTGTGCAACCGTCCCGGCGAGCTTTCGGCTTGCGGCCTCGAAGGCATCCTTCCGGGTTTCCATTGGGCGGCGAAGCTTGCGCATCAACAGCTGATTGCTGGCGGCGATGTAGCGCTCTCTCTCAATGTCCAAACGACGGGCGCGCGCTTCATGCCCGCCCGTTTTTCCCCGCTTGTCGGCGCCGCCCTTTTTGAAGGCTTCAAACAGGCCGATCCAGACGGCATCGATCAGCCATTCCGGCAATGGGGCCTTGTTGACCGCGAAAAGCGCAAAGGCTTCGGCGACGGCGCGGAAATCGCCGGTTTCCGCCTCGGATTTCAGGCGACGGGACTCTCGATCCAGATACTCCCCCGGCGTCATCCCGCCGGCCTCATCTTCACGACCTTCCCGTCGCCCTTCCCGGAGACCGCGCGCAGCACTTCCGCGCCCCAGCGATCGAGCGCGCTGCGCTTCTCCGGCAAATAGCTGTGCAGCGCATAGACCTTCGCCGTGACGCCCGCGCGGGCATGATTCAGCACCCGCCCGACGACTTCCTCCAATACCCCCAGCCGCACCATGTGCGTCGCCGCCGTGCGCCGTAGATCGTGGAAGCGCCACGGCTCGATTTCCCCGCCGGTGGCGATGAACTTGTCGAGCTGCGATTTCGCCTTCGCATATGCTTGGATATGCGTCTCGCCGTCGCTCGTGAACGCAAACGGCCCCATCTCTGGAAGCTCTTTCAGGATCGCCAGCGCGGGCGCGGACAGCGGCACAAGATGCTCGCGCGCACCCTTCGTATCGGCGGCGCGCAATATCCACGTCCCGGCCTCCAGGTCGAGCGCGTCCCAGCGCATGGATGCGACCTCAGTGCGGCGCTGGCCGGTCAGAAGCAACAGCCGCACGAACGGCCCGAACGGATAGCCGAGCAACCCGGCCGCGTTCCAGACGCGCACAACCTCTTCCATAGAAAGCCACCGATCGCGCGCGGCCTCGTCCTTCGGCTTCACAATGCCCTCAGCCGGCGACGCCTCGATCCAGTCCTGCGACAGGGCATAGCGAAACACCGTTCGAACGGTCGTCAGGACGCGATTGGGCAGCACGTCGCCTTCCAGCCCGCCGATCAGCTCGCGCACGTCGGCGCGGCGGATTTCGACCAGCTTGCGATCCTTCCATTTTGGCAGGACGTGCAGCGCCAGCCGCCGGTCCTGTAGATCGACCGACTTGTTGCGGGTCTTGTCCGCCCGCTTCTTCTCCAGCCATGCCGTCACGGCCGCGCCGAACGTGCGATCGAGGCTTTCCGTCCCGCCCGCCTCCTCCAGCGCCTCAATGACGCGCAGGGCCGCGTCGCGGGCCTTGGCGAGCGACATGGCGGGATATGTGCCCAGCGTCCGGTTTATGAGCTTCGCACCCGCCCGGCGGCGCACGATCCAGACCTTCTTGCCGGACGTGCCGACGCGAAGCCGCAGCCCCGTCACTTTGGCGTCGGGGTATTCGTCTTGCCCCTTCACCGCCGGCTTGATGGCCGCGATCTTCGCGTCGGTAAACATCAGGCGGCGCCGTCGAGCCGCTGCAGGTCGGCTAGGATCGCCTTAACCAGAGCATCGACATCGGTCGCGTTGAACGCATCCTCCTCGATCGCGATCTCCAGCTTGAGCGCGGCGGCGGCAAGGTCGGGGGCGGGTGTGTGCATGACCTTGCGCATGGCGACTCCAGTCAAGTCCACCAGTTCATCGAAGCGATCTTGGGGTGCATCCACGGCATCGCCGGCCTTTTTTGCCTCGGCGCTCATTAGCCCGTATCGGTTTCGTGCTTCATCGAAGGCGTCCTGCGCCGGCACAACTTCCGCCGAGTGCTGCGCATCTTGCGCGCTGCGCGCATCGCGATAGGCATCCAGACTGTGCGACCAGCGATCCCACGCCTCCGGCGGCCCTTCCTTAAGGCGCGAGATTGCGGTCTCAATTTCCTCGCCGGTGTCGGCGATGGAGTTTGCCGTGTTCATGGCCAGCGCCGAGAAGCTGACGATCCGCGAAACGATCGGCACGTTGGCGGACTCGATATGATCGCTCGCTTCGCTGATTGCGTCCGCCAGCTCGCGCACGGTGATGGCGTGGTGCTGGATATCGCACGCCTTGACCCGGATCGATTCGAGGTTGTTGAAGCGGACTGCCGCCGCCTGTAATTCCTGAGTAGCCATGATCGTCTCCATAATAGACGTTGATGGTAGAGCCGGGTCGGGGTGGCACCCCCTTCCCGGCTCGTTACCTACATCTCCTAGGTAACGGCTTTAGGTAACATATCGCCGGACACTACACAACATGCCAGGACGCTACAGGATTAATTATCGAGAGAGGGAGGCGTTGCCGGACATTATCGGACGCCGGCCGACTGGCCTTCTAAGCTTGGGGCCGCAGGTTCGAATCCTGCCGGGCGCGCCAGTTCCTATTCGTGGCGCAGCGCGTCGATCGGGTTGAGGCTCGCGGCGCGGCGGGCCGGGAAATAGCCGAAGACGATGCCGATCAGCGCCGAGACGCTGAACGCGATCAGGTTGATCTGTGGATCGAACAGGAACGGCACCTGGATCAGGGGCGCGATGGCGAAGGTCGCGACCAATGCCAGCAGCAGCCCGATCAGCCCGCCCAGGCAGGCGAGCACGACGGCCTCCACCAGGAACTGCATCAGTACCTCTCCCGCCACCGCGCCGATGGCGAGGCGGATGCCGATTTCGCGGGTTCGCTCGGTAACGCTGACCAGCATGATGTTCATGATGCCGATGCCGCCGACGATCAGGCTGACGGCGGCGACCGCGCCCATCACCATGGTGAGGATGCGCGTCGTCCCCTGCAGCGTCTCGCTGATCTGGCGGGTGTCGAAGATGTTGAAATTGTCCTGTTGGCCCGGACGGATGTTGCGCCGTTCGCGCAGCAGGCTTTCGATCGAGGACTGGACCGACGTGGTATCGTAAGCATCGTCAACGGCGACCATGATGAAGCGGATGTCGCGATTGCCGGAGAAGCGGCGCTGCACCGCCTTGATCGGCATGATGACGACATCGTCCTGATCCTGAAACCCGCCCTGCCCGCGCGCGGCAAGCGTGCCGATCACTTCGCAGGAGAGATCGCGGATACGGAAGCGTTCGCCGATCGGATTGTCGTTGCGGAACAGGTTGCGCTGCACGGTGCTGCCGATGATGCACACCGCCTTGCCCGATTCCTCCTCCGCCTCGTTCCAGATGCGGCCGGCGGAGAGCGCCCATTGCTGGGCGGTGAAGAATTGCGAGGTCGTGCCGTTGACTGTCGTCGACCAGTTGGCGGCGTTGCGCACCGCGAGGCCGGAGGACTGGGCCTGCGGCGCCACGGCGCGCACGCCGGCGACCTGGTCCTGGATCGCCTCCACGTCCGCCATCTGGAAATCGGGCGGCTGCGGCCCGCCGCCGCCGCGCCCGAAGCCCTGACCGGGACGGATCTGCAGGATGTTCGCACCCAGGCTCGAAATCTGCTCGGCGACGGCGGCCGTCGCGCCCTGCCCCAGCGTCACCATCGTCACCACCGCCGCGACGCCGATGACGATGCCGAGCGTGGTCAGGAAGGAGCGCAGCAAATGCCGCCGGATTTCGCGCACCGCGAGGATGATGGTGGTGAAGAACATCTACGCGTCCACCTCCCCGTTGCTGTCGATCCGCTCGACCAGCCCGTCGCGGAAATGGACGATGCTGCGGGCATATTCGGCCATGTCCGGCTCGTGCGTCACCATCAGCACGGTGATGCCGCTGTCGCGGTTGAGGCCGGTCAGCAGCTCCATGATTTCCACCGAGGTCTTCGAATCGAGATTGCCGGTCGGTTCGTCGGCGAGGAGCACATCGGGATTGGTGACGATCGCCCGGGCGATGGCGACGCGCTGTTGCTGCCCGCCTGACAATTCGGCGGGGGTATGGTCCCACCAATCCTTGAGGCCCACTTTCTCCAGAGCCGCCATGCCGCCCGCGTGCCGCGCCGCCTTGTCCTCGCCGCGATAGAGCAGGGGCAATTCGACATTCTCCAGCGCGCTGGTGCGGGCGAGCAGGTTGAAGCCCTGGAAGACGAAGCCGAGATAGCGCCGCCGCAGCAAGGCGCGCTGGTCGCGGTCGAGGCTGTCGACCGGCACGCCCTTGAACCGGAAGGCGCCGCTGGTCGGCACGTCGAGACAGCCGAGGATGTTCATCGCAGTGGATTTGCCGGAGCCCGACGGCCCCATCACCGCGACGAAATCGCCGGCCGCGACGTCGAGATCGACGCCCTTCAGCGCCTGAAAGGCGGTCGCGCCGGAACCGTAGGTCTTGGTGACGCCGCGCAGCGAGATGATCGGCTCATTCGCCATTGCGGGGCCCCGCGCCCTCTCCGCCGCCACGCCGCTCGCGCATCTGCTGGCGGCGCTCGCGCAGCCGTTCGCGCTCTTCCGGCGAGAGGCTTTCCAGATAAGCGCGGCGCTGCTCCGGCGTCATGTCGCGCAGGCGCGCGCGTTCGCCGCCGCCGCTGGAACCGGCCGCTGCCGGGCGCGCGGGCGCTTCCGCCTTGGGCGCAGCTTCGTTGCTGGCCGGAGCGGCGGCCGGCGCCTGCTCGTTGCCCGGCGCGGTGGGTTGCGTGGGCGCTGCGGCGGGCGCGACACTGTTGCCGTCCGCCTCGCCGCCGCCGCGTCGGCCACGCCGGCCTTCGCCGCGCTCTTCGCTCTTGGGCTGGACCTGGCCGGCGGCAAGCCGGGCGGTGATGACCTCCATGCCTTCGGTGAGCTCGCCCTGGACGATCTCGGTCACCGATCCGTTGCTCTCACCGACGACCACCTGAATCGGACGCGGATTGCCGTCCTCGCCGAGCACATAGACGGTCTGGCGGCTGCCCCGGCCGATCGTGACCTCGCGCTCGCCCCGGCCGCCACGGCGGCCGCCCATGCCGCGGCCGCCACGCGGCACCAGGACCGAGGTGACGCCGCCCGGGCTCGCGCCCTGGCTCTGCTGCTCGGGCGAGAAGCGCAGCGCGGCATTCGGAACAAGCAGGACATTGCGCCGCTCGGTCGTGACGATATCGGCGGTGGCGGTCATGCCCGGGCGCAGCAGCAGATCCGGATTGGCGACGGACAGCTCGGCCGTATAGGCGACGACCTGGCCGGTGCCGGACGATGCGCTGCTGGAGCTCGACGACGTGCTGCCCGAAGCATTGGCGCCGACATCGACGCGGGTGACGGTGGCCGGAAAGGTACGGCCCGGATAGGCATCGACCGCGAAGGTCGCACGCTGGCCGTCATTGACCTCGCCCACATCCGCCTCGTCGACCCGGACCTCCAGCTTCATCGCCGACAGATCCTCGGCGATGATGAACAGGACCGGCGCGTTGAACGAGGCGGCGACGGTCTGGCCCGGATCGATCTGGCGCGACAGCACCACGCCGGTCACCGGCGAATAGATGGTCGCCTTGGAGAGGTTGGTCTGCGCGGAGGAGACCTGGGCGCGGGCCTGGGCGACCTGCGCCTCGGCCGAACGGATGCCGGCGACGGCGCGGCGATTTTCGGCGCGTGCGGCGTCCAGCTCGGTCTCCGACGGCACCCGGCCGTTGGACACGCGATAGACTTCCTCCTGCCGGGCGAGATTGGCCTGCGCCTGCGCGGCCGAAGCCTGGGCGGTCGCGACCTGTGCCTGGGCGGAGGCGAGCGCGGCCTGGGCGCGGACGATCTCGTCCTGGAGCCGGGCCGTATCGAGCCGGGCGAGCGGCTGGCCGCGCGTCACCCGATCGTTGTTGTCCACGAAGACCTGGGTAACGAGGCCCGATTGCTCGGAGCCAACCTCGACCTGATTGGTCGGCTGGATATTGCCGGTCGCGGAGACGGTGACGGTGAGATCGCCGCGCCGCACCTTCTGCGTCGCGAAGCCGCCCTCCTCTTCGCCCGCGAAGCAGCGGGAGAGAAGCAGAAGGGCGATGACAGCAACGATCGCGCCGACGATGAAGGTCGGCCGCCGCCACCAGACGCGCGTTGCGGGCGCGCCGAGAAACTCGTCGAGATCGGCCTTGTGGGCGGCGGGCTGCGAATTGGCATCAGTCATGGATTGGCTCCGGTCTCCGGCGACGCGCTGGCATCCCAGCCGCCGCCGAGGGCGCGATAGAGTTGGACGATGGCACGGGCCTCGTCGCCGCGGCTGTTGGCCATGCCGTCGCGCGCGGAGAGCAGCGAGCGCTCGGCGTCCAGCAGGGCACGGAAATCGGTGAGGCCCGAGCGATATTGGACGCGGGAAAGGATGGCGCTGTTGGTCGCGGCATCGAGCGCGATCGCGAATTCGGCCTGCCGTGCCCGCGCGGCGTTGAGCGCGAGCAGGGCGTTCTCGACATCCTCGAGCCCGGTCAGCACAGATTGGCGGTAGCTGGCCAGCGACGCCTCGGTCGCCGCCTGCTGCGATCGGAGCTGCGAGCGCAGCCGGCCGCCGTCGAACAGGGTCTGGTCGATCCCGCCCAGGATCGATCCGGTGATCGCGCTGAACAGCCCGCCCAGCGAGAAGGCCGCCGTGCCGATGCTGCCGGACAGGCGCAGGCCCGGATAGAGCTGTGCCTCGGCGACACCGACCCGGGCGGTCGCGGCGGCGAGGCTGCGCTCGGCGGCGCGGATATCGGGACGCTGGCGCAGCGTGTCGGCGGGGATGCCGGCGGCTATCTCGGCCGGCCCGCGCGGGATAGGGCGCGCCTCGGTGAGTTCGGCGGTGAGCGCGCCCGGCGCGCGGCCGGTGAGGACGGCGAGGCGATAGGTCGCACTGGCGAAGCCGTTCTCGATATTGGGGATCGACGCGGCGGTGCTCGCCCGCGCGCCGCGCGCCTGCTCCGAATCCAGCGAGGAGGCGAGGCCCGCCTGCACCCGCCATTGGGCGATCTGCAGATTGTCGTCGGAAATGGCGAGCGTGTCACGGGCCAGCGCAAGGCGCTCCTGCGCCAGCCGCGCCTCGATATAATTGCCCGCCACCTCGGCGGCGATCGCGGCGCGCAGCGCCTCACGGTCGTACCACGCGCCTTCCGCATCCGCGCCCGCCGCCTCGACGCCGCGGCGGATGCGGCCGAACAGATCGACCTCCCAGGACGCATCGGCGCCAACGCTGAAGCGCGTCGTGTCGTCGCCCGGGCCGATGCTCCGGTTCGCGCTGCCCGAGGCGCCGACCGTCGGCACCAGGCCGGCCCGTGCCTGAACCAGGGACTCGCGCGCCTGGACGAGCCGGGCGGAGGCGACCGCAAGATCGAGATTGCCGGCGCTCGCTTCGGCGATCAGCCGGGTAAGCAGCGGATCGTCGAACGTCTCCCACCAGCGCGACAGGTCCGCCGTGACACCCGGCGCCGCCGGCCCGGCATAAGCTTCCGGCACGGCCAGCTCGGTGGCTCCAAGCGGCCGGTAATCGGGTCCGACCGTGGTGCAGGCGGCCAGGGCCAGCGCGGACAGGGGTACGCAAATTCTACGCATCGCCAGCCCCTATGCCCCGGCGCGTGTCGCTCAATTATGTCCGGCGCGGCGGAACATTGTATCAGAATGTCGCCGCGCCGGAGGAGTTCCTCAGCCGCCGATATGCGTCTGCGCGATCATGCAGTAGAGCATCGGGAACGACAGGATGAGATTGGTGCGCGAGGCCATCATCGCGGTCGCGGCGGCTTTCGCCTTCACATCGTCCTCCGCCGGCACGATGCCGAGCGCCTTCTTCTGGTTCGGCCAGATGAAGAACCAGACGTTCGCCGCCATGATGAGGCCGAGCCACATGCCGATGCCGATCGTCTTGAAGCCCGGCTCCAGCCCCAGCGCGCGCGCGACATAGCCGCCCTGCTGCATCTCGGCGACGAGCAGGCCAAGCACCACCGTCGCGAGCGCCGCCCAACGGAACCAGAAGAGCGCGGCGGGCGCGATATACTTGCTCACCGCCGGCTTCAGCTCGGCCGGCACTTTCGGCATGGTCGGGATCTGGACGAAGTTGAAATAGTAGAGGAGCCCGATCCACAGCACGCCGGCGGCGGTGTGGAAGAAGCGCAGCCATTGCGCCCAATAACCCTCCTGCCCGATCGCCTCGCCATGCAGGCCGAACATCGCCACGATCAATAGCCCGAAGCCGATCGCCAGCGCGATGTGGAAATTGCCCAATAACTTCGCCATTGCCCTCTCCCCTGAAGTCGTTTCGTATCCCTAACGCAAAGCCGCGCCTCAATCGAGCCGCCACATGATGCTCTGCGCAAAGGGGGTCCACAGGCCGGTGCGGATGCCCGCCGCCCGCAGCGCGCGGCCGGTCCATTCGTTGCAAGTGAGGACGAAGCTGTAGCCGCCCTCGGCCTCGTAGAACATGTCGTTGGTCCGGTAGCCGCGGCCCAATACGGGCATCGCCCGTCCCTCGTCATCGATCCGGAAGCGCGCGGCGATGAAGCGGGTCAGGCGGCGATACTGGTCTGGCGTGACCTTGAGCGGGCGCGTCCATTCGTCGGGACGGGGATTGTGGTCGTGCTCGACATGCAGCAAGGTCGGGCCACCGCCCAACAAGGCGATGGCGGCGGTGCGCGGCGAAAGATCGCCCCAAGTCGGCGTGTTCAGGTAGAAATCGCGATTGCCATAGCCGATCGCGACATAATTGGCGCCGCCCCAGCGCGGATCGGCGAGATGCTCGCCCGGCGCATAAGGCCGCCAGTCCATATGGCTGTTCGTCTTCGGCATCACGATCCAGGTGTGGACGCCGTTCGACCGGACGAAGATCGCGACCCCCTGCTCCGGCGGACGCCAGGCGACATTGGCCGGAACGGCGCCCAGGATCGCCGCGACGAGGAGGTAGAGCAGCGGCACGGCGACGATGACGGCCGCGATCCGCGCCGCGATGCGTCCCGTCCGCCGCCATGCCGCCAATCTGGTCACGACCGGCAGGCTAGAGCGATTCCCCGCCGCCGCAAGCGTATCCGTCTTGCCGAGCGGCCCCGCCCCTCCCTAAGGACGAGCGCGATGATCGAACCCTTGCCTCCCTATGCCCGCTTCCTCGGCATCGAGAAGCGCCGCGACGATGGCGGCGCGCTGCTGTTCGCCATGCCATTCGGCGATGCGGTGCTCGGCCGTCCCGGCTACCTGCACGGCGGGGCCATCGCGGGGTTGCTCGAATTCGCGGCGCTGGGCGCGCTTTACGAGGCGCTGGGAGACGAGGCGGATGTCAATGTGAAGCCGATCAACGTCACCGTCCAATATCTGCGCGGCGGGGTCAGCCATGACACCTTCGCGGGTGCCGTCGTCACCCGGCTCGGCAACCGCGTCGCCAATGTCGAGGCCCATGCCTGGCAGCAGGACCGCGACAAGCCGATCGCCTCGGCCCAGATGAACGTGCTGCTGCGACGCGGTTAGGGCCGCGCGAACAAAGCCTCCGCGGCGATCACCATGCCTTCCACACCGGCCGTCACCGCCGGCTCGGGCACGATCCGGAACAGGGGCGAGTGGTGTCCCGCCGCATTGTCCAGCTCTTCGGGCGGGGTGCCACCGACGCCGAAATAGACGCCGCGCACGCCGCTTTCGGGCGTGACGAAATAGGCGAAATCCTCCGCGCCCATGCCTTCGCGCGGCATATCGATCAACCGGTCCGCGCCCATCGCGGCGGCGATCGCCTCGCGCACCCGGATCGCCGAGTCCCGGTCGTTGCGGGTCGGCGGCGTGGTCTCGACCGCCGAGCGGGTGACGACCGGCAGCAGGTTTTCCGGCACGCCCAGCGCCTGCGCCGTGCCGCGCGCGATGCGATCGATGCCGTCCAGCAGCTGGGTACGCACCTCCGGCGTGTCGGCGCGCACGGTGAGCGCCATATCGACATATTCGGGAATGATGTTACCGCGCACGCCGCCATGGATCGCGCCGACGGTGATCACGCGGCCCTGGAGCGGAGCGATCTCCCGGCTTACCACCGATTGCAGCGACACCACGATCTGCGATGCGACCAGCACCGGATCGACGCCGCGATGCGGCGAGGCGCCATGCGTGCCGACACCGTTGACCCGGATGTTGACGATGTCGGAGCTCGAATAGGCGATCCCCTCCGGCACCGAGATGCGCCCGGCGGGAAGCCCGGACGAGACATGGAAGGCGACCGCATAATCGGGCTTCGGGAAGCGCGTGTAGAGCCCGTCCTGTACCATCGTGCGCGCGCCGGAGATCGTCTCCTCCGCCGGCTGCGCGATCAGCACCAAGGTGCCGGACCAGTTGGCGCGCCGGGCGATCATCTGCCGCGCCGTGCCGACCAGAGCGGTGATGTGCACGTCATGGCCGCAGGCGTGCATCACCGGCTGCTCGACGCCGTTCGCGTCCACTTGCCGGGCGCGCGAGGGATTGGCGACGCCGGAGCGCTCCTCGATCGGCAGACCGTCCATGTCGGCGCGCAGCATCACCGTCGGCCCCGCGCCGTTGCGCAGGATGGCGACCACGCCATGCCCGCCGACGCCGGTCGTGACGTCATAGCCGAGAGCGCGCAGCTCCCGTGCCATCCGCGCGGCGGTCTGTACCTCCATGCCGGACAGCTCCGGATTGCGATGGAAATGATCGAACAGGGCGGCGAGATTGTCGCGATAGTCTCGCGCCACCGCATCGCGCAGCGCGCCATCCTGCGCGAGCGCCTGCGTCGCGCACAAAGCGACTGCCGCCGCGAACATCCACTTCCTCATCCCTGTCCCCTTTAAGATCGGTCAGCCGCCATTCTTGATGGTCTCGCGCGCGATGACAAGCTGCTGGATCTGGCTGGTGCCTTCGTAGATGCGGAACAGGCGCACGTCGCGGTAGAGGCGCTCGATGCCGTGATCGGCGACATAGCCGGCGCCGCCGAAAATCTGGACGGCGCGGTCGGCGACGCGCCCGACCGTCTCGCTGGCGAAATATTTCGCGGCGGCCGCCTCCAGCGTGATCGCTTTGTCCTCGTCCTTCAGCCGCGCCGTGTCGAGCACCAGAGCGCGGGCGGCCATCGTCTCGGTCTTGGCGTCCGCGATCATCGCCTGGATGAGCTGGAAATAGGCGATCGGCTTGCCGAACTGTTTGCGCTCCGTCGCATAGGCCACGCTGTCCGCGATCAGCCGCTCGGCGATGCCGACGCAGACCGCGGCAATATGCAGCCGCCCGCGATCGAGCACGCGCATCGCGATCCGGAATCCCTCCCCCTCCTCGCCGAGCCGGTTGGCGGCGGGCACCGGCACGCCGTCGAAATTGACGTCGCAGACATGCGCGCCCTGCTGTCCCATCTTGCGCTCCGGCTTGCCGATCGAGACGCCGGGCAGATCGGCCGGAACGAGGAAGGCCGAGACGCCCTTCGCCCCATCCTCGCTAGTGCGCGCCATCACGGTGAACAGGCTCGCCTTGTCGGCATTGGTGATGAAGCGCTTGGTGCCGGTCAGGCGATAGACATCGCCGCCAGCCCCTGACCCCGATCCGGGGTCGCGCACCGCGCGGGTCTGGACCGAGGCGCTGTCGGAACCGGCATCCGGCTCGGTCAGCGCGAAGCTGGTGACGATCTCGCCCGACGCGATGCGCGGCAGCCACTCGGATTTCTGCGCGTCGGTGCCGGCCATGACGAGGCCCTGACTACCGATCCCGACATTGGTGCCGAACACCGAGCGGAAGGCGGGCGTCGTCCGCCCGAATTCCAGCGCGACGCGCACCTCCTCGCTCATGGTGAGGCCGAGCCCACCATATTCCTCCGGGATGGAGAGGCCGAACAGCCCCATTTCCCGCATTTCGCGGACGACGTCCTCGGGCACCTCGTCCGTCTCGGCGACGTCGGCCTCCAGCGGCCGTAGCCGTTCGCCAACGAAGCGGCGGACGGTGTCGATCAGGGCGTCGAAGGTTTCGGGATCGAGGGACATGGCGCAAACTCCCCCCTCCCTGCCAGGGAGGGGCTGGGGGGTGGGTGCCGCCGCAGGCGGCCGAAACTGCGGGTGGAACAGGCTCGCTTCGCTCGCCGCCCACCCCTCCATCCCCTCCCTTGAAAGGGAGGGGAATCAGATCAGTAACCTTTCAGCCGCGCCAGCCTGTCCGCATGATAATTCGCATCGCCGAACAGCTCGGCCAGCACGCGGTCGCGCTTCATGTAGAGGCCGATATCGTGCTCGTCGGTCATGCCGATGCCGCCATGCATCTGGACGCCTTCCTGCACCGCGAGTTGGGACGCGCGGCCCGCCTTGGCCTTGGCGACCGAGACCATCGCCTCGGCCTCGTCCGAACCTTCGTCCAGCAATTGTTGTGCCTTCAGGGTCGCGGCGCGGGCGATCTCCAGCTCGGAATAAAGATGGGCGGCGCGGAATTGCAGCGCCTGGAACTCGCCGATCAGCTTGCCGAACTGCTTGCGCTGCTTGAGATAATCGACCGTCATGTCGAGTGCGGCGCCGCCGAGCCCGACCAGCTCCGCCGCCGCGCCCGTCCGGCCCGCCGCGAGCGCGCGGGCCAGCACCGTCTCGCCCCCGCCGACCTCGCCGACCACCGCATCGGCATCGACCTCCACCCCGTCGAACGCCAGCCGCGCACCGATGCTGGCATCGGCCAGGCGCACGCCTTCGACCTCCAGCCCCTTCGCACCCTTCTCGACCGCGAATAGGGTCAACCCCTCGTCCGTGCGCGCCGCCACGAGCGTCACATCGGCCGAAGCGCCCTGCACGACGAACTGCTTGGCGCCGTCGAGGCGAAAGCCGTTGCCGGACCGCTCCGCCCGCATCGCGATCGCCTCGGGGCGGTGCCTCGCACCCTCGTCGATCGCCAGCGCCGCCACCGTCTCGCCGGCAAGTATGCCGGGATACCAGCGCGCGCCATGGGCGGTGCCCTTCACCGCTTCGACGAACGCCACCGCCGTCGTCAGGAAGGGCGAGGGCGTCAGGTTGCGCCCGATCTCCTCCAGCACGATCCCCGCCTCGACATGGCCGAGCCCGAGCCCGCCATCCTCCTCGCCGATCAATATGCCGGTGAAGCCCATTTCGGCGAACTGCTTCCACAATCCATGACCGAAGCCGTCCTTGCAGCCGATGTCGCGCCAATGCCGCAGCTGGCTCCTGATCGCGCCCTGCTCGGCCATGAAATCCCGCGCCGTATCGCGCAGCATCGCCTGATCGTCACTGTGGTAGAGAGGCATTGGTCAGACTCCCGGCAAATCGAGGATGCGCTTAGCGACGATGCCGAGCTGGATTTCGCTGGTGCCGCCCTCGATCGAATTGGCCTTGGTGCGCAGCCATTCTCGCGCGGCCTTGCCCTGGCGGGAGCGCTCGCTCTCCCATTCCAGCGCGTTCGAGCCGCCAGCGGCCATGACCAGCTCGTGCCGGGCCTTGTTCAGTTCCGTCCCGGCATATTTCATCATCGAGGGTTGGGCGGGATGCGCCTTGCCCGCCTTCAGCTCGTCGATGAACTTCTCGCTCATCGCGCGGAAGGCGAGGGAATCCACATCGAAGCGGGCCACATCGGCGCGCAGCAGCGGATCGGCCGCCACCGCGTCCGCCAGCGCCTCGCCCAATGTCCCCGAATGGCCGCCGAGGCCCATCCCGGAAATCATCTCGCGCTCATGGCCGAGCAGATATTTGGCGACGTCCCAGCCCTTGTTGAGCTCGCCGACGATCTGGTCCTTGGGCACGGCCACATCGTCGAAGAAGGTCTCGCAGAAGGGCGAATAGCCGGAGATGAGCAGGATCGGCTTGGTCGAGACGCCGGGCGAGGCCATGTCGAAGAGGAGGAAGCTGATACCCTTGTGCTTGGGCGCCTGGCTGTCGGTGCGGACCAGGCAGAAGATCCAGTCCGCCTTGTCGGCATAGGAGGTCCACACCTTCTGGCCGTTGACCAGCCAATAGTCCCCCTTGTCCTCGCATTTGGTCTGGAGGCTCGCGAGATCGCTGCCCGCGCCGGGCTCCGAATAGCCCTGGCACCAGCGAATCTCGCCGCGCGCTATCTGGGGCAAATAATGCTTCTTCTGATCCTCCGTCCCGTATTTCAACAAGGCCGGGCCGAGCATGGAGATGCCGAAGCTGTAGAGCGGATTGCGCGCGCCTATCCGGGCCATTTCCTGGCGCAGGATTTTGGTTTCCTCCGGCGAGAGGCCGCCGCCGCCATAATCCGCGGGCCAGTCCGGCACGGTCCAGCCGCGCGCCGCCATCGCCTCCATCCACTGCTTCTGCGCATCGTTCTTGAAGACGGGATTGCGCCCGCCCCAGCAGGCGTCGCTCTCGTCGCGCACCGGCTCGCGCATCTCCGGCGGGCAATGCGCCTCCAGCCAGGCGCGCGTATCGCGGCGGAACGTCTCCAGATCGGCCATCCGATTCCTCTCCCTTACGTAAACGTAAGGGTGCCGTGACAGGTGGACCGAGTCAACCGGGTGGGATCAGCCTTTCCGGCGGAATTCCATCGCGGCGTCGGTGACCGTGCCCCAGCCAAGGGCGGCAAGGTCCTTCAGGTAATTCTGGTGCGTCCGCCACGGCGCGACGGGGCCCTGCGACGGCAAACTCCCCGCCGCGCGGCGGACATAGCCCGATGTGAAATCGAGCATCGGTGCGCGCTCAACTCCCTCTTCCGGCAGACGCGGCATGGCGATGTCGAGGCCGCGCCGGTCCATATGCCGCAGCAGCCGGCAGACATAGCGGGCGGTGAGATCGCTCTTCAGCGTCCAGGAGGCATTAGTGTAGCCGAAGGACAAAGCCAGGTTCGGCACGTCGTTCAGCATCATGCCTTTGTAGCTCACCCGATCGGCGACATCGACCGGCGTGCCGTCAACCGACAGGGCGATGCCGCCGAGCAGCTTCACCACCAACCCGGTCGCGGTGACGACGAGGTCGGCCTCCAGCTCTCGGCCGGAAGCGAGACGGATGCAGCCGGGCGTGAAGGTTTCGATCATGTCGGTCGCCATCGCCACCTTGCCCGCGCGGATCGCGGCGAACAGGTCGCCGTCCGGCACCAGGCAGACGCGCTGGTCCCAGGGATTGTAGGCAGGTGCGAAATCGCGCTCGATGTCGTGGCCGGGCAGTTCTTCGGCGACCATCTTTAGCAGCAGGGCGCGTACCCGCTCCGGCCTTGCGCGCGAGCGCGAGAAGAAGAGCATGCCGAGCAGCACATTCTTCCAGCGCGTAATCGAGGCGGCGGCGCGGGCTGGCAATATCCTGCGCAGGCCGTGCGCGATGCCGTCGCGCGACGGGCGCGAGACGATGTAGGAGGGTGAGCGCTGCAGGATCGTCACCCGCGCCGCCGTTCCGGCCAGAGCGGGCGCCAGCGTCACCGCCGTCGCGCCGCTGCCGATCACCACGACCCGCTTGCCCGCCCAGTCGAGATCGTCCGGCCAGAATTGCGGATGGACGATGCATCCGGCGAAATCCGCCTCGCCCGGCCAGTCGGGCCGGTAGCCCCGGTCGTAATCGTAATAGCCGCTGCCGAGATAGAGGAAGGCACAGGTGAATTCGCCGCGGCCTCGCGCCGTCTCGACCTCGACAGTCCAGCGCGCCTGTTTCGACGACCAGGACGCGCGGACCGCGCGGTGGCCGAACAGGATGTGCCGATCGATCCCGCCCGCGCGCGCCGCCTCCTCCAGATAGGCGCGGATCGACGCCCCGTCGGCGATCGCCTTCTCGCCCGTCCAGGGCCGGAACGGAAAGCCGAGCGTGTGCATGTCGGAATCCGAACGCACGCCGGGATAGCGGAACAGATCCCATGTGCCCCCGATCGCGTCGCGCGCTTCGAGGATCGCATAGGTCTTGCCCGGGCAGCGCCGTTGAAGATGCCAGGCGGCGCCGATGCCCGAAATACCGGCGCCGACGATCAGGACGTCGAGATGTTCGGCCATGCCGGCCGCCAGCCGATCGCCGGCCTAGCCGACCCGCGCCGCCGTCCAGTCCGCGACGACGCGAGCGAGAACCTCCATCGGCATGTCGCCATAGCCGAGCACCTCATCGTGGAACGACTTGATGTCGAAGCGCGCACCGGTGGCCGCCCGCGCCTGCTCGCGCAGGCGGACGAATTCGGTGTGGCCGAGCTTGTAGCTGCAAGCCTGGGCCGGCCAGACGATGTAGCGCTCGACCTCGCTCGTCGCCGAAATCTCGTCGAGGCCGACTTCCTCGCGGAAATAGCGGATCGCGCGCTCGCGGTTCCAGCCCATGGCGTGCATGCCGGTGTCCATGACGATGCGCGCGGCGCGGTAGAGGAAGCTTTGCAGCCAGCCTATCCGGCCCTGCGGGAAATCGTCATAGACCCCGATCTCGGCGGCGAGTTGCTCGGCATAAAGGCCCCAGCCCTCGCCGAAGGCCGGGATGCCGATATTGCGGTGGAGCAGCGGGATGGCGTCATTGCCCAGCACGGTCGCGCCCTGCCAGAGATGGCCCGGCGCGCTTTCGTGATAGGTCAGCGTCGGCAGCGCCCATTTCGGCCAGATACGGGTATCGACCAGGTTGATGTAGAAGGCGCCCGGCCGGCTGCCGTCGAGGCTGCCGCCTTGCGCATAGCCGCGCGGCGCACCGACCTCGATCGCCGGGGGCACGCGGCGGATTTCCATGCCCGTGGTCGGGATCACGCCGAACCAGTCCGGCATTTGCGCGCGGATCGCGTCCATCTGCCGCTGCAGATCGGCGATCAGCTCGGCGCGGCCCGCATCATTGTTGGGGTAGAGCCAGCGATCCTGCCGCCCCAGTTCGGTGAGCCGCGCGCCCACGCTGCCGCGCGTCAGCCCCTCACGCCGGAGCAGCGGATCGAGCTCGGCGGTCAGCTCAGCCATCTGCTGCAGCCCGATCTGATGCGCTTCGGCCGGCGTCAGGCTGGTGCTGGTATGATAGCGTAGACACAAGGCATAGAGTTCGTCGCCATTGGGAAGGCGATCGACCCCGGCATGGGTGCCGGCGCCGCGCTGCATGTCGGCGAGCAAGGCGATCTGCCGATCAAGGGCGCGGGCGAGCGGCCCATCGACGATCGCAGCGGCGCGCGTCGCCCAGTCGCCGGCGATATTCTTCTCCCGCGCGCGGCGGGCGAGCGACTGGGCGAGGCCGGATTGCTGGCCGCCATCGCCGCGCAGCGCGCGCGTCTGGGTCAGCGCCTTGGTCAGGATATAGGATGGGGGGACAACCGCGCGGCCGACATCGGCGCGGGCGCGGTCCACTTCGAAGCCGACGCCGGCGGCAAAGGCTTCGAGCCGGGCAAGATAGGCCTCGCAATCCGCCGCGGTGTCGATGCTGTGCTGGCTGTCGAGGAAGTCCGGCACGATCTGATAGGCGCCGGACAATTGCGAGATCACATAAGGGATCGGATAATTGTAGCCGCCGATGCCGCCATAGGGGATGGCCGCCGCCGTCTCCATCCGCTCGCCGAGCCACAGCACGGTGTCGTACCAGGCTCGCTCGCGCGCCGGCAGCGCGTCGCGGCCCAAGGCGCGCAGGCGGGGCATGTGATCGATCAGCGGCTGATAGACGCCCATCTTGCCGGCCGGCGAGAGATCGGACAGACGGCTTTTCAGGAACGCGCGCTCGCCGCTGTCCAGGCCGAGCCCGGACGCCATTTCCGGCGACGTGCGCAGCATGCCTTCAAAAATGGAATCGTAGAGTGCGCGGGCCGAACCAGTGTCCGAGCGCACCGCCATGCCGGCGCAGCCGGACAGAGCGAACGCGCCGGCGGCGGCGGAGCCGAGGAGGAATTGGCGGCGGTCCAGGTTCAGCATGTCGGCATTCCTCTCGGGTTTCTTCTTGTTTCCGGAATTACGGCTCCAGCCGATGCACGCGGCCGCGCGTCATCACGAAGCGCATCTGCCTGAGCACGCCGACGTCGCTCAGCGGATCGCCGCGCACCGCGACGATGTCGGCGACCTTGCCCGGCTCGATCGTGCCGATCTGATCGGCGAGACCAAGCAGATCGGCAGCGTTGACCGTCGCCGCCTCGATCGCGGTCATCGGCGTCATGCCGTGCTGGACCATGAGCAGGAACTCATCGGCATTGCGGCCGTGCATGGAAACGCCCGCATCCGTGCCGAAGGCGATGCGGACCCCTGCGGGCACGGCGCGGCGCAGCGACTGGCCGGTGATGCCGATCCGCCATTCGATCTTCTCGCGCACCTCGCCGACATAGGCGTCGGGATTGTTGCGCAGCCGCTCCAGATAGCCGTTCACGGTCGAGAGCGTCGGCACATAATAGGTCCGGCTGCTGCGCCACAGGCGCAGGATATCGTCGTCGATCAAGGTGCCGTGCTCGATCGAATCCGCGCCCGCGCGCAGCGCCAGCGCGATGCCGTCGGCGCCATGGGCATGGACGGCGACGCGCTTGCCGTAGAGCCGCGCGGTCTCGACGATCGCGCGCACCTCGTCCTCGAACATCTGCGCACCGAGGCCAAGGCCGATCCGGCTGTTGACGCCGCCCGTAGTCGCGATCTTGATCACGTCTACGCCGCGCGCGACCTGACGGCGCACCGCGCGGCGGCAGTCGTCCGGCCCGTCGCAGGTGCTGCCCGACTGGCGCAGCACCTCGTGAAACTCCTCGCGCATGCCAAGCGTCGAATCCATGTGCCCCGTCGTCGTCGACAGGCTGGTGCCGGCATCGACGATGCGCGGCCCGATCGCCCAGCCCCGGTTGATCGCGTCGCGCAGGCCGAGCGTGATGCCGTCGGAAGACCCCATGTTGCGTACCGTGGTGAAGCCCGCATCCAGCGTCTTCCGCGCATTCCACGCCGCCTCGTGCGCGCCGAGCGCGACATTGTCGGTGACGGCGGCGAGCTGGCCCTCAATACCAGCCCGGTCGGAATCGAGGTGGACATGGCTGTCGATCAGGCCGGGCAAGACGAAGCTGTCGGACAGGTCGATCACGCGGCCGCCCGCGCCTGCCGGGACAAAACCGTCCTCGATCGCGGCGATCCGGCCGTCCCGCACGACGATGCTGACATTTCGACGCGGCGCGCGGCCGGGCCGATCGAGGAGGGTGCCGGCATGAATGACGATCGTTTCGGATTCAGCGGAAGCCGCCGCCGGAGGGGATTGGGCAGCGGAGCCGGGGGTGCCGACCCATGCGAAGGCAAGCAGCAAGGACAGGGCGATCGGCAAACGCATCGGCTGGGCTCCCATTCCGGTCTGTTCTGATTGGCGCAAACGATAGCCGATCCGCCGCTTTCGCCAACCCGAAAATGCCCGCCATTCTCTCCGTACGCGCGAATCTCGCCTGTGGCCGGACAGCAACATAAGTTTCACAATCTTCGAAGCTGGTAATTTCGCGACCTGTTCGCTTTGGCCAGGCTTCTGTACTTTCCGGGAGCGTAACAGTGACCGCCCGAACAGCGTGCATAAAACAGAAGGAGAATTAAGGATGCTTGTCAGGTCCAGGACTTCGCGCTTGCCCGCGACTCTCGCCGCAGCCTCGCTGATCGCAATTGCGGCCGCCGCGCCGGCACACGCCCAGGACACGCAGGCTGCGGCGAGCGACGAAGGGGAAGTGATCGTCGTCACCGCGACGAAACGCGCGACCTCGCTGCTCGACGTCCCCTTCTCGGTGAACGCGCAGACGGAAGCGGACATCCAGCGCTCCGGCGCGAACACGATCGAGGATCTGTCGCGCAACGTCGCTGGCCTCACCATCCAGAATCTCGGACCCGGCCAGAGCCAGGTCTCGGTGCGCGGCGTGTCCGCCGGGCAGGTCGTTCGCGACCAGCCGGGCGTGAAGGAGCAGGTCGGCGTCTATCTCGATGAATCGGTGATTTCGCTGTCGCTGTTCACCCCGGATCTCGACCTGTTCGATCTCAACCGCGTGGAGACGCTGCGCGGCCCGCAAGGCACCCTGTTCGGTTCGGGCTCCGTCGGCGGCACGATCCGCTACATCACCAACCAGCCCGATCTCGACAGCGTCGAAGGCGCAGTCGAGGGCAATTTGAACCTGGTCGGCGGCGACGATTTCGGCGGCCACCTGAAAGGCATGATCAACCTCCCGCTGGGCAGCGGCGCCGCGGTTCGCGCGGTCGCCTACCACACCGAATATGGCGGCTTCATCAATGCCCGTCGCGAAGGCGGCGGCGTGGACGAGAATGTAAACGGCGGCCATCGCACCGGCGGCCGGCTTGCGATCGCGCTCGAGCCTGCGGACGGCATCCGCATCACGCCGCGCATCGTCTACCAGGAAATCCGCGCCAACGGCTTCAACCGCAACGAGGTGTACAACCTTTACGCCAATCCGTTCACGACGACGCGACCGGCGATCACGCTGGGCGAGCGCGAGCAATATCTGCTGCTCCGCGAAAGCTTTTCGGACAACACCTTGCTCGCGGACCTGACCGCGAGCATCGATCTCGGCTCCGTCGAACTTTCGACCATCAGCACCTACATCAACCGCGACATCGTGGTCAGCCGCGACGCCAGCGCACTTACCGGCAGCGTTTCGGTCGACCTGGGCTTTCCCAATGCGGCGGTGCTGCTCCCGTCCAACCTGGTCGACACCACCGATCTCGAGACCTTCGCGCAGGAAGTCCGCCTGGGATCGACGGGCAGCGGCCCGCTGCAATGGGTGGTCGGCGCTTTCTATTCGAAGACCGACCGCTTCTACCGCCAGCGCCTGCCAACCCCGGGCTACGACGCCTTCACCGACGCCGCGCTGGGCGCGGGCACCTCGGCGGCCGTCGCCAACGGCTTCCCGGCAAACTCGCCCTACAATTCCGACCTGCCTTACGACATCCGCCAGACGGCGGTGTTCGGCGAGGCCACGCTCGACGTCACGCCACGCTTCCGGGTGACCGCCGGCGGCCGTTATTACGATTTCTCGGAAGAACGGCGCTTCGTGTCGGGCGGCCTGTTCGCCAATGGCGATAACCGCACCGACGAAACCTCGTCCGACGGCTTCAGCCCGCGTGTCATCGCGAGCTACGACGTGGCCGACAATGTCCGCCTCAATGCACAGGCGTCCAAGGGCTTCCGCCTCGGCGGCGTCAACGATCCGCTGAACCTGCCGCTCTGCACGCCGCAGGACGAAGCGATTTTCGGCGGCTACCAGACCTATGACGACGAAAGCCTGTGGAACTACGAGGTCGGCGTCCGCGCCCAGCGTCGCGGCCTGAATTTCGCCGCCGCCGCCTTCTACACCGACATCCGCAATCTCCAGGTCACGCTGGATGCCGGCTCCTGCTCCTCGCGCGTCGTGTTCAACGTGCCCAAGGCGCACACGATGGGCATCGAGGCAGAGCTTTCCGCGACGCTGGCGCCTGGCTTCGACATCTCGCTGAACGGCAGCATCCTCGAATCCCAGTTCGATTCGACGGTGGTCGATGGCACCGGCACCGTGATCGGCGGCATTCGCGACGGCAACCGCTTGCCCAGCGTGCCGAATTTCCAGATCTCCGCGAATGCCAGCTACAGCTTCCCGATCTCGGCGGGCGGCGAGGCCTTTGTCGGCGCGTCGTTCCAGCATGTCGGCAGCCGCTACACCCAACCGAGCGACCAGGAGAACAATCCGCGCAGCTTCGTGTCCGGCCTGCCGTTCGGCGGCGCCACCGGCAACAATGCGACGGTGGTGGACCTTCGTCTGCCGTCCTACAATTATGTCAACCTGAGCGCGGGCGTGGATTGGGACAACGGCCTCGGCGTGATGGTCTATGTCACCAACCTGTTCGACGAGAACGCCCTGCTCTCGTTCGATCGGGAGCGCGGCGGGCGTGCCCGGCTCGGCTTCAATGTCGGCCAGCCGCGCACGATGGGCATCACCCTGCGCAAGCGCTTCGGTTCCTGATCCAAAAAAAGCCGGCGTTTCCTCTCTCGACAGCGAGAGGAAGCGCCGGCAGGATCGGCCAATGACAGGCGTCACAAGGCGATCCATGCTTCTCGGCGGCGCGGCGATAGCCGGCGCCGCCGCGTTGTCCCGACCCGCACGGGGCCAGCGGGTGACCGGTAACCGCGCCGAGGTCGTGGTGATCGGCGCGGGCGTGTTCGGCGCCTGGACGGCGAAAAAGCTGCAGGAAGCCGGCAAGCGGGTCCTGCTGCTCGATGCTTGGGGTCCGGCCCATGCCCGCGCCTCCTCGGGCGGGGAATCACGAATGACCCGCGCGGGCTACGGCGCCGACGAAGTCTATACCCGCATGGCGTGGGACTCGCTGCCCGAATGGCGCGAGCTTTCGGCACGCGCCGGCCTGCCGATCTTCCACGAAACCGGCGTCCTCTTCTTCGCGCCAGGCATCGACGACTATTTTGAACAATCGATCGCCGTCCATCGCCGCCTGGGTTTCCCGATCGAGGCGATGAACGGGGCTGCGCTCCGGCGCCGGTTCCCGATGATCGACTTTACCGGGATCGAAGCCGGCCTTTACGAACCGGGTTTCGGCGCGCTGATGGCGCGCCGCGCGGTGCAGACCCTGGTCGCCGAATTCGTCCGCGCCGGCGGCGAATATCGACAAGAGGCGGTGATCCCGCCGACCGGCGCGGCCGGTCTGGAAGCGATCAGAACCGCATCTGGCGCGACGATCGCAGCCGACGCCTTCGTTTTCGCCTGCGGTCCCTGGCTCGGCAAGCTGTTCCCCGACCTGCTCGCCACGCGCATCTTTCCGACCCGGCAGGAGATATTCTTTTTCGCCGTTCCGCCGGGCGATGGCGATTTCGCGCCCGGGCGGTTGCCGGGCTGGGCCGATTTCAACGGTGGCGACATCTATTACGGCTTCCCGGACCTCGAAAGCCGCGGCTTCAAGATCGCCCACGATGCGCACGGCCCGCGCATGGATCCCGACACAGGCGACCGTACGCCGTCGCCCGAAGCGCTGGCCGACGTCCGCGCCTTCATGGCCGGCCGTTTCCCGCGCATCGCCGACCGGCCGCTCAGCGAAGCGCGGGTCTGCCAGTATGAGAACAGTTCCAACGGCGATTTCCTGATCGACCGGCATCCGGCTCACGAGAATATCGTGCTGGTCGGCGGCGGCTCCGGCCACGGCTTCAAGCACGGCCCGGCGGTCGGGCGTTATGCGGCGGATCTGGCCCTGGGCACTCTGCGGACGACCGAGCCGCGCTTCTCGCTCGCGACCAAGTCGGAAACGGCGAACCGGTCGGTCCACTGATTTCACCGGCCGCGAAATTGACTCGTCAAACCGGCGTGTTACACCCCCGGCACACCATGATTCCAGCAAAGGTGACGCCCCCATGCGCCTGTCTGCCGCACTTCTTGCCCTGCCTCTTGCCGCGCTGGCGATGAACGCCGCTCCCGCGACGCAGGCGCCCGCCGCGGCGCCGATCGCCTATCCCGAGTCCGCGCGCGGCGACACGGTCGAGACGCTGTTCGGCGAACGGATAGCCGATCCCTATCGCTGGCTAGAGAACGACGTGCGCGAGGACAGCCAGGTCCGCGACTGGGTGACGGCGCAGAACCGCGTCACCGACGCCTATCTCGCCACCCTGCCCGGCCGCGCCCCGTTCCGCGCGCGGATGACCGAGATCTACGATTACGAGCGTTACGGCCTGCCCCGCCATGCCGGCGGCCGCTATTTCTATTCGCGCAACGACGGCCTGCAGAACCAGTCGGTCCTCTACGTCCGCGAAGGGCTGAGCGGCGAGCCGCGCCTGCTGATCGATCCCAACAGCTGGTCGCAGGACGGCGCCACCGCGCTTGCCGAATGGGAGCCGTCCGAGGACGGCCGCCATGTCCTCTATTCGATCCAGGACGGCGGCAGCGACTGGCGCACCGTGCGCGTGCTCGACGTCGCCACCGGCCAGCCGCTCGCCGACGAGCTGCGCTGGGTGAAATTCTCTGGCTTCGAATGGGCAAAGGACGGCTCCGGTTTCTATTATTCGCGCTTCCCCGAGCCGGCCGCAGGTCAGGCGTTCCAGTCGCTGAACGAAAATCAGGCGATCTACTTCCACAGGATCGGCACGGCGCAGAGCGAGGACCGGCTGATCTTCGCCCAGCCCGACCGGCCCCGGCTCAGCAATGGCGGCCAGCTCACCGACGACGGCCGTTGGTTGATCGTCTATTCCTCGGAAGGCACGGACGCGCGCTATGAGGTCACGCTGATCGATCTCGCCACCCCTGACGCGGCGCCGCGCCGGCTGATCACCGCGATGGAACATGATTGGACCTATCTCGGCAATCAGGGGACGCGCTTCATCTGGCAGACCAACAACGGCGCGGCGCGCCAGCGCATCGTCGCGATGGACATCGCCAATCCGGCGCAGCTCACCGAGCTGGTGCCGGAGGACGAAGCGACGCTGACCAGCGCCTCGATCGTCGGCCAGCAGCTCATCGCCTCCTACCTCGTCGATGCGAAGAGCGAGATCCGCACCTTCGCACTGGACGGCCGCCGCACCGGCGTGATCGCCCTGCCCGGCATCGGCAGCGCCGGCGGCTTCCGCGGCAGCCCGGAGCGGAGCGAAACCTTCTACGCCTTCTCCAGCTACAACCGCCCGCCGACCGTCTATCGCTATGACAGCGCGACCGGCGAGAGCAGCGTCTTCGCCCAGCCCGAGCTCGCCTTCGACCCCGAGGCCTATGAGGTCCGCCAGGTTTTCTACACCTCGCGCGACGGGACACGGGTGCCGATGTTCCTGATGAGCCGCCGCGATCTCGATCGCTCACGCCCGCAGCCGACTTTGCTCTATGGCTATGGGGGCTTCAACATCTCCTCCACGCCCGGCTTCCAGCCGCGCTGGCTGACCTGGGTGGACATGGGCGGCGTACTCGCCGTGGCCAATATCCGTGGCGGCGGCGAATATGGCCAGGCGTGGCACGATGCCGGCCGGCGCGCGAACAAGCAGAACGTGTTCGACGATTTCATCGGCGCCGCCGAATATATGATCGCCGAAGGGATCACGACGAACCGCCAGCTCGCCATCGAGGGCCGCTCGAACGGCGGCCTGCTGGTCGGCGCGGTCATCAACCAGCGGCCGGACCTGTTCGCCGCCGCTCTTCCCGGCGTCGGCGTGATGGACATGCTGCGCTTCGATCGCTGGACGGCCGGCCGCTACTGGGTCGACGATTACGGCTATCCGGACCGCGAGGCGGATTTCCGCGTGCTGCGTGCCTATTCGCCGCTGCACAACATCCGCTCGGGCCAGAATTATCCGGCGGTGCTGGTGACGACCGCCGACACCGACGACCGCGTCGTGCCCGGGCACAGCTTCAAATATATCGCCGCGCTCCAGACCGCCCAGGCGGGGCCACAGCCGCACCTGATCCGCATCGAGACGCGCGCCGGCCACGGCTCCGGCAAGCCGACCGACAAGCAGATCGAGGAATATGGCGACATGTACGCCTTCATCGCGCAGTTCACCGGTCTGCGCCTGCCGGCGGCTGGCGCGCAAGGCAGCGGCGAGTGAGCGATGCGCCCGCCCCGATCGTGCTCGGCCCCGAAGAGGGCCGGCACTATCCACTGGGTGCGATGCGGGCCGTGTTCAAGGCGGACGAGGGCGAGACGAAGGCGGCCTATTCGATCTCCGAATGGTGGCTGGAGCCGCACACGTCCGGCCCCGGCGCGCACAGCCACGAAGCCAATGACGACATGTTCTACGTCATCGAAGGCACCGCCCGCTTCCTGATCGGCGAGGAATGGATCGACGCGCCCAAGGGCAGCTTCGTGCGCGCGCCCGCCGGCACGATGCACGATTTCGCCAACGCGACCGACCAGCGCGTCGGCCTGCTCAACATCTACATTCCCGGCGGCTTCGAACGCGACATGCCCGCCATCGTCGACTGGTTCGCCAAGCAAGGCGAGGGCTGACCCCATCGTTCATCGCCCGCTCATGCGCGCGGGCGGAGACAGGTGGAATCGGGCCGGCGTATTTCGGCCCCGGATAGGGAGCCCGTTCATGCTCAGGACTTTGCTGCTCGGCGCCGCCGCGTCGTTCACCGCCTTCGTCGCCCTGCCCGCGTCCGCCGAGGCGCAGGGCTATTATCGCGACGGCTATTACGATCGCGGCTATGATCGCAGCTACCGCGATGGCCCGCGCCGCTACCGGCCCGGCGACTATTATGAAGGGAATCGCCGCTATCGCGGGCGCGGCCAGTACAACCGGCGCTATTCCGATCGCGGCTATTATCGCGACGATCGCTATTATCGCAGCCGCTACCGCTGCAGCGACGGCACCACCGGCGCGATCGTCGGCGGCGTCGCCGGCGCGCTGATCGGGCGCGAGGTCGATCGCGGCAATCGCCGCTATGGGCGCGGCCGCGACAGCGGCACGACCGGGGCGATCATCGGCGGCGCGATCGGCGCGCTCGCCGGTCGCGAGATCGACCGGGGCTGCTGATCATCGAAGGGGCCGGACAACCCGGCCCCTTTCTCATTGCGGGCAGGTGCTGGCCGGCCCCGCATCCAGATCGAGGCAGCGGCCGTCGATCGATCCCGGCGCCACCGGTAGGCCGATCAGCGCCGCGAGCGTCGGCATGATGTCCACCGTCTCGACCGCCTGGGGCTGCTCGAACGGTGCCATGCCGCGCCGCCAGAACAGGATCGGCACGCGCCGGTCATGTTCGGCACCGACACTGTGGGTCGCGATCGAATCCAGACTCGGCGTCGGGATCGGCGTCACATAGGGCCGCAACATGATGTAGAAATCGCCGGACCGCTGCGGATGCCATGACGCCCGCACGCGCTGGAGCGGCGTCCAGGCGTCTGGCGGCCCGGACGGGCTCGGAGTAGCCGCGATCTCGGCGCGGGTGAACACCCCCGCGATCTGCGGATGCGCGCGATAGGCCGCCACCGCCGCCTCCAGCACCCGCGCCCGGTCCGCTTCGGACAGGTTGCGGTCGATATAACGCTCGCCCGTGACGCCGGCAGAGAACAGCACCGGGCCGGAAAGGCCCAGTCGTTCGCCGATGACACGGCCCATGTTGCGCGCGCGCAGCACGGCATCCGCGCGCTCGCCGCTGCCGCCTTGCATGGTCGCGCGCTCGGGAATGTCCTGGCCGCCATGATCGGCCGTCAGCATGACGATATAGTCGATGCCGGCCGCATCGAGCCGTTCGAAGAAGGCGCCCAGCATCGCATCGAGTGCGAAGAGCTGGCCGCACATTTCCGGGCCCTGCGTGCCGTAACGATGACCGACATAATCGGTCGCGGCCAGGCTGATCGCCAGCAGATCCGTCGCCGGCCCCTCGCCCAGCGCCATGTCGGCGCGCAGCCGCTCGGCCAGTTCCAGTGTGAAGCCATCCTGCTCGGGCGAAGCGCGGAAGCGCAGCCGGTCATTGCCCTCGCGCTCGAACCGCCCCTCGCCGACCGGCCCGGAGGGAAGCGCGATCGGCCGGCGCAATGCTTCGCAAACAGGCGGCATAGGCTGCGGCCCGCGCGCGGCGGCATAAGCGGCTGCGACCTCCGCGTTGACCGCCACCACCGCCGGGGGAACGACGGCGCCCGCCTCGCCGATAAAGGCCGTGTGATGCCACCACCAACGTTCGCTGGGATTGTGCCCGCCCATCATCATCGCCGAGCGGTCCTTGCCGGCGACCGCCACGACGCGCGAGCGTGGATCGCGCTGGCGCATCATGTCGCCCATCGTCGGCACGAGGAGATGGCGCGGCGAGGCGGTATAGGCGCTCGACGTGCTCCCCGGCACGCGCGTGTCCTCGGCACAATAGACCTGCTTGTCCTCGCGCGGCAGGGCGAGATCGAACCAATCGTTGGCGATGATCCCGCTGCGGCTCGGCCGCGCGCCGGTCAGCATCGTGGAATGTCCGGCGCAGGTCGTGGTGCCCGCATGCGACTGGTAGCCCGATGGAAAGACGGCACCGTAACTCAAGCGCCGCAGCCCGCCGGTGAAATGCGACCGATATTGCGTGAAGAGATCGGCGGAAAACTGATCCACCGAAATGGCAAGGATCAAGCGGGGCGGGTTGGACGGCTCTTGCGCGACTGCGGCGGTGGCGAAGGTGGCGGCAAGAGCGAGCGCAGCGGCGACGAGGCGAATCTTCATGCGTCCTTTCCCGGGTGACGCCTTATACTTTGCCACCGCTTTGTGACGAATCCAAAACCCCTCGCTTTACAAAGCTTGCAGCGACTGCCTATCGCCCGGCCATGACGATCCAGCCCAGCGACTCCATCCTCATCGTCGATTTCGGCAGCCAGGTGACCCAGCTCATCGCTCGGCGGGTGCGCGAGGCGGGGGTCTATAGCGAGATCGCCCCCTTCACCCAGGCCGAAGCCGCCTTTGCGCGGATCAAGCCGAAGGGCATCATCCTCTCCGGCTCTCCCGCCAGTGTGCCCGGCGAAGGCAGCCCGCGCGCACCGCAGGCTTTGTTCGAGGCCGGCATCCCGATCCTCGGCATCTGCTACGGCCAGCAGGTGATGACCCACCAGCTCGGCGGCGAGGTGCTGCCGGGGCACGAGACGGGCGAAGGCGGCGAGTTCGGCCGGGCCTTCCTCACCGTCACCGACGATTGCGTGCTGTTCGACGGGCTCTGGAAGGTCGGCGAGCGGCATCAGGTGTGGATGAGCCATGGCGACAAGGTGACGCGGTTCGCGCCCGGCTTCCGCATCGTCGCGACGTCGGACGGCGCGCCCTTCGCGCTGATCGCGGACGACGAACGCCGTTTCTATGGCACGCAATTCCACCCCGAAGTCGTCCACACGCCGGACGGCGCGAAGCTGATCGCCAATTTCGTACGCCATGTCTGCGGGTTGGCCGGCGACTGGACGATGGCCGAGTTCCGCGCGACCAAGATCGCCGACATCCGCGAACAGGTCGGCGACAAGCGGGTCATCTGCGGCCTCTCCGGCGGTGTCGATTCCGCCGTGGCCGCCGTGCTGATCCACGAGGCGATCGGCAGCCAGCTCACCTGCGTCTTCGTCGATCACGGTCTGATGCGCGCGAAGGAGGCCGAGCAGGTCGTCAGTCTCTTCCGAAATTCCTACAATATCCCGCTCGTCCATGTGGAGGCGGAGCAGCTCTTCCTCTCCGGCCTCGCCGGCACCTCGGACCCCGAGGCCAAGCGCAAGTTCATCGGCAAGACCTTCATCGACATCTTCGAGGCGGAGGCGAAGAAGATCGGCGGCGCGGATTTCCTGGCCCAGGGCACGCTCTATCCCGACGTGATCGAAAGCGTCAGCTTCACCGGCGGCCCGTCCGTGACCATCAAGAGCCACCACAATGTCGGCGGCCTGCCCGAGCGGATGAACATGCAGCTCGTCGAACCCCTGCGCGAGCTGTTCAAGGACGAAGTGCGCGTGCTGGGCCGCGAGCTCGGCCTGCCCGACGCTTTCGTCGGACGCCACCCCTTCCCCGGCCCCGGCCTCGCCATCCGCATCCCCGGCGAGGTGACGCGCGAGAAGTGCGACATCCTGCGCAAGGCCGACACCATCTATCTGGAGGAGATACGCAATGCGGGCCTCTACGACGCGATCTGGCAAGCCTTCGCGGTCCTGCTGCCGGTCCGCACTGTCGGCGTTATGGGCGACGGACGCACCTATGACTATGTCTGCGCGCTGCGCGCCGTCACCTCGACCGACGGCATGACGGCCGACTTCTACCAGTTCCCCTGGGACGCCCTGGCCAAGACCGCCACGCGCATCATCAACGAAGTCCGCGGCGTCAATCGCGTCGTCTACGACGTGACCTCCAAGCCGCCGGGAACCATCGAGTGGGAATAATTCAGGCCCCGCCGAACGCCGCCGAACGCCGCCGATAACCGCCGAAAATACGATCTAACCCTCTGAAAAATAATAAACTTCCTGTCGCAGCCTATCGAGAGCGTTCGAGGGGCAGAGATGGGGGGTACCGTCACATATGACGGACCTCCGTCCGGTTGATACCGCATCGCTTTGAAAATACCGTCATGAGAAATGAGGCTCATGGCGGTATTTTTTTTGAACTAAGCGACTGATAAGTCTTCGCTATTTCCGCTGAGAGCCTCCGAAAAACGCCTGACGGTACTTTGAAGGAGGATTGACAAAAATGTTGACCGATGCCGGGCTTAAGGCACTGAAACCAAAGGATAAACCGTACAAGGTCACTGACCGTGACGGAATGTATGTTCGTGTCGCAACCACCGGAACGATCTCATTCCGGCTCGACTACCGTCTGAATGGACGCCGTGAGACGATTGCGTTCGGGAAGTACGGACGCGATGGCATCACGCTCGCTCATGCACGCGAGCTGTGTCTCGATGCGAAGAGAGCGGTTCGGGAGGGGCGATCTCCCGCGATGGAAAAGCAGAGGGCGAAACGCCGGATCAAAGAGGCGAAAAGCTTTGGCCAGTTCGGCGAAAAATGGCTGACGCAGTCCACTATGGCCGACAGCACCAGAGCAATGCGACGATCCGTATTCGACCGCGAGTTACTGCCGGTATGGAACAATCGCCTGCTGACGGAGATCACGCCACCGGATCTGCGAACGCTTTGCGCGAAGATCGTCGAGCGTGGTGCGCCGGCCACGGCGCTGCATGCACGCGATATCGTGAAGCAGGTCTACAGCTTCGCCATCCTTCACGGCGAGAAGGTCCCCAATCCGGCTGATGAAGTCGGGCCTGCTTCGATCGCGAAGTTTGCCCCGAGAGATAGGGCGCTTTCGCCAACCGAAATCCGCCTGATGCTGAGGCTCCTGGAAGAGGTGACGACCCTGCCAACCATCCGGCTGGGCCTCAGGCTCATTCTGCTGACGATGGTTCGCAAGAGTGAGTTGCAGAACGCCGTCTGGGACGAAGTCGATTTCGAAAACGCTCTCTGGACGATCCCTAAGGAGCGGATGAAGCGCTCGAAAGCGCACAATGTCTATCTGTCCCGACAGGCGCTGGACATTTTCATCGCGCTCAAAACGTGTTCGGGCAATTCGCGGTTCGTGCTGCCGTCACGGTATCGTGCAGACGCTCCGATGTCGCCGGCCACACTCAATCGCGTCACCTACCTAATCGCAGAGAGAGCGGAAAAAGAGGGGCTGCCTCTGGAGCCATTCACGGTGCATGACCTCCGTCGTACTGGCTCGACATTGCTGAATGAGCTCGGCTTTAACCGCGACTGGATCGAGCGGTGCCTCGCGCACGAGGACAGCAACTCGTCACGCGGTGTCTACAACAAGGCTGAATACGAAATTCAGCGCCGGCATATGCTGCAGGAGTGGTCGGACGTCGTTGATGCCTGGGTAAAAGGCGAGAAACGCCCCGTGGCGCTCATGCCTCCGGCAATGATGACTCTGGAGCCCGA
>JBBCJP010000004.1:0-251636 GCA_037190625.1 Alphaproteobacteria bacterium | reverse complement strand
GTCGGCGTCGGGCGGAGCATGGCGCCGGACACCGGCACGGGCGGCGAGCTTTATGCGGTGATCGGCCATGCGCCCCGCCATCTCGATCGCAACATCGCGCTGATCGGCCGGGTGATCGAGGGCATGGAGCTTCTGTCCGCCCGCCCGCGCGGCTCCGGCCCGTCCGGCGCGCTGCGGCCCGAGGCGGGGGAAAGGCCGGCCCCGATCCTGCGCGTCCGCCTGGCCGCCGATCTGCCGGCGGCGCAGCGCCCCCGCTGGCAGGCGATGCGCACCGACACCGACGCCTTCGCCCGCTACGTCACCGGCCGCGCCAATCGCGGCGGCGAATTCTTCCAGGTGCCCGCCGGCGGCGTCGATCTGTGCAACGTCAACGTGCCGGTGCGCCCCGTCCCGGCGTCCTGAGGCAGCCTTGGTTCACGCGAAGGCGCGAAGGCGCGAAGACGAAGAAAAGATGGATCGCCTTCCGTGAATCTGCGTTTCCCGCTTCCGCTGCGATGACGGATGCTCCAGCTTGAGCGGAACAGAGCTGACAAAAGGAAGGACGCCGGATGCCGGGGGGATTGGTCGCGCTGCTGGACGATGTGGCGGCGCTGACGAAGCTGGCGGCCGCGTCGCTGGACGATGTCGCCGGGGCCGCGAGCCGGGCGGGCGCGAAGGCGGCGGGCGTGGTGATCGACGATGCGGCGGTGACGCCGCGCTATGTCGTCGGCCTGTCGCCGGAACGCGAGCTGCCGATCATCGCCAAGATCGCGCGCGGCTCGCTTCGCAACAAGCTCTTCTTCCTTCTGCCCGCCGCTGTGGCGCTCAGCCTGTTTGCGCCCTGGGCGATCATCCCGATCCTGATGGTGGGCGGCGCCTATCTGAGCTTTGAAGGCACCGAAAAGGTCGTCGAGTCCGTGAGAGGCGTCGATCATGCCGCCGAAGTGGTCGAGATCACCGACCCGCAGGAGTTGGAGGACCGCCAGGTCAGTGGCGCGATCCGCACCGACTTCATCCTCTCGGCCGAGATCATGGCGATCGCGCTGGCCGAACTGCCGAATCAGTCCGCGACCATGCAGGCCATCGTGCTCGGGGTCGTCGCTGTCGGCATCACCGTCGCCGTTTATGGCGCGGTCGCGCTGATCGTGAAGATGGACGATTTCGGCCTCCACCTCGCGACACGAGGATCGCCAGGCGTCCGCGCCTTCGGCCGGGGGCTGGTCAAGGCGATGCCGAAGCTGCTGAAGGCGCTGTCGATCATCGGCACGGCGGCGATGATCTGGGTGGGTGGCGGCATCATCGTCCACGGGCTGGAGGTGTTCCACCTGACGCCAGTCCCGCACTGGATCCACCATGTCGCCGAGGCCGCCGGTCACAGTGCGCCGCTCGCGCAGGGCGTGGTCGGCTGGCTGGTCGGGGCGATCGGCTATGGCATCGTCGGGCTGATCGTCGGCGGGGTCATCGTCGCGATCATGCATCGGGTGAAGCCGCACAAGGCGCATTGACGAAGGGCCGCCCGGTCGCCCGGACGGCCCGTTCATCAGATCGCTGCAGACTTAGCGCTGCTGACGGTGCTGCTCGTCCTGCTGCTCGCCTTGCTGGCGCTGCCGGTCCTTGTCCGGCTGTTGCTGCTGTTGCTGTTGCTGGCGGTCCTGGCCGCCCTGCTGCTGCTGGCGATCGCTGCCCTGATTCTGGTTGTTCATCTCACGGCTCCTTGTCCGAACCCCTGCCGCGCGCAAAACGCGCCGGTGGCCGGCGACGTTCCAATAAGCTTCTGATCCGAAACGAATTATCTGGCGCTTGGCGAGGGCATTTCAGCGCAGGATCATGGTGTCGCCGCGCATTTCGACGCTGCGAACGCGCTGCAGGAAGCTTTGGCCGAGCAGCGAGACCGGCAGCCGCTCAGCGACCGCGCCGCGCACGCCACGCGCCTCGATCGGCCCGATCGCAAGCCGGTCGATCGTCACTGGCGCGAAGGCGACCTCGCCGTCCGCCCCGAGCGCCCGGCCGCTGGCGTCACCGACCGCGATGCCAGCGCGCCGCGCATCCTCCGGGGTCAGCGCGACCAGGCTGGCGCCGGTATCGACAAGAAAGCGGATGCGCGCGCCGTTCACCTGCGCTTCGGCATAGAAATGGCCGTCTTCCGCACGCGCCAGCATCTGCCCGGCAATGCCGTTGCCCGCACGAGGCGCGGGCACGCTCGATCGCGCAGCCGCGCTCGCAGGTGCGGACGCAGGCGAGTCTGGCGTTCCGCTTACGCCCGGCAGACCGGGCGCGAGGAACGCCGCACTGATCAGGATCGCGCCGGCCCAGAGCAGGGTGTTGCCCGTTGACATGCCGCAATCCTGCCATGGCGGACGCCAAAGCCGGGTTAACGGGCAATTTTAATGGATGAGCGCCGATTCGTCCCCATAGGGCGTGCCGCGCACGGTGCGGATGATCTGGCCGCCCGCGACCAACGCCGCATTCTCCAGCGGCAAAGCCGTGCCGCAAAAAGCGCATTCGGCCATGATCCGGCCGATATGCCAATGGGAGCGGCCACAGCCTGGGCAGTGATTGGTCTGATGATCGCGATAGACGATATGATAGCCGCGCTGGGTCAGCGGGGGGACCAGGCTTCCGCCGCGATCCGCGAGTACGTTTGTAGCCATTACATCGGCTCCTTCTTCACTCGAACCTGCGCCTTTCAACGCCTCCGACGGTCTTGCGGTTGCGTGGACGCGACGAACCGAGCCATCCCCGTAGTTCCACGGGATTGATGGTAACGCCCTCATTTACCAAAGCTTGTCAGACAAACGGACCGCACGCCCGCCCCCCGAGCGTGCTCCGTGAGAGGGCCCGCCGCCACCGGTCGCGGCGGGCCCTCTCTTTTCCCTCCCTTTCCCGCCGGCCCCTGGCTTGCTAGACGCGCCGCAATACTCAATCGCCGCGCGGTTCCTCGCGCGCTTCCGGTTGAGGCCCATGGGGAAGGGAGCGGCAAGATGACGGCTGTTGGTCAGGATACGCTGGGCACGCGTGACACGTTCAAGGTCGGTGGCAAGGCCTACACCTATTATTCGCTGCCCAAGGCGGCGGAGAAGCTGGGAGATGTCTCGCGACTGCCCTTCTCGATGAAGGTGCTGCTGGAGAATCTGCTGCGCTTCGAGGACGGCGACACCGTGACGGTCGAGGACGTTCAGGCGCTGGTCGATTGGCAACAGGACCGCCGCTCGGACCGCGAGATCCAGTATCGTCCGGCCCGCGTGCTGATGCAGGACTTCACCGGCGTCCCGGCCGTCGTCGATCTCGCCGCGATGCGCGATGCGATGCGCAAGCTCGGTGGCGATCCGCAGAAGATCAACCCGCTGGTTCCCGTCCACCTCGTCATCGACCACTCCGTCATGGTCGACGCTTTCGGTACGCCGCAGAGCTTCGAGGAGAATGTGAAGCTCGAATATCAGCGCAACATGGAGCGCTACGAATTCCTGAAATGGGGCCAGAGCGCGTTCGACAATTTCGAAGTCGTGCCGCCTGGCACCGGCATCTGCCACCAGGTGAATCTGGAATATATCGCCCGCGGCATCTGGTCGTCGGTGAACAAGGGTTCTGGCGACGAGATCGCCTATCCCGACACGCTCGTCGGCACGGACAGCCACACGACGATGGTCAACGGCCTCGGCGTGCTCGGCTGGGGCGTTGGCGGCATCGAGGCTGAGGCCGCGATGCTGGGCCAGCCGGTGTCGATGCTGATCCCCGAAGTGGTCGGCTTCCGCCTGACCGGCGCGCTCAAGGAAGGCATCACCGCCACCGATCTGGTGCTGACCGTCACCCAGATGCTCCGCGCCAAGGGCGTGGTCGGGCGCTTCGTCGAATTTTATGGGCCGGGTGTGTCCGCCCTTAGCCTCGCCGACCGTGCGACGATCGCCAACATGGCGCCGGAATATGGCGCGACCTGCGGCTTCTTCCCGATCGACGAGAAGACGCTCGATTATATGCGCCTCACCGGCCGGCCGGAGGAGGACATCCTGCTCACCGAGGCTTATTGCAAGGCGCAGGGCATGTGGCTGGTCGCTGATGGCGAGGAGCCGGTCTTCACCGAGACGCTCAGCCTTGACATGTCCACGGTCGAGCCCAGCCTCGCCGGCCCGAAGCGGCCCCAGGACAAGGTGACGCTCGCCAGGCTCGACGACGAGTTCATCGGCAATTTCCAGAAGGAATTCGGGCTCGATCCGTCGGTTTTGTCCAAACGCAGCGCGGTCGCCGGCGCCGATCACGATCTCGGCCATGGCGATGTCGTCATCGCCGCGATCACGAGCTGCACCAACACCTCCAATCCGGCGGTGCTGATCGCCGCCGGCCTGGTCGCCAAGAAGGCGCGGGCGCGGGGCCTCAACCGCAAGCCCTGGGTCAAGACCAGCCTCGCGCCGGGCTCCCAAGTCGTCACCGACTATCTCGAGAAATCCGGTCTGCAGGCCGATCTCGATGCGCTGGGCTTCAACCTGACCGGCTATGGCTGCACCACCTGTATCGGCAATTCCGGTCCGCTGCCGGAGCCGATCAGCCAGGCGATCAACAAGAACGATCTGGTCGCCGCCTCGGTGCTTTCGGGCAACCGCAACTTCGAAGGCCGCGTCTCGCCCGATGCGCGCGCCAACTATCTGGCCTCGCCGCCGCTGGTCGTCGCCTATGCGATCAAGGGCACGGTGACGTCCGACATGGTCGATGGGCCGATCGGGCAGGGCGCGGACGGCAATGACGTGTTCCTGAAGGACATCTGGCCGACGAACGAGGAGGTGCGCTCCTACATCGATTCCTATGTGAACGGTGACATGTTCCGGACGCGCTATGCCGACGTCTACAAGGGTGACGCGCGCTGGGGTACCATTCCAGTGACCGGCGGCGACACCTATGGCTGGCCCGCCGGCTCCACCTACATCGCCAATCCGCCCTATTTCGAGGGCATGTCGATGACGCCGACGGCGCCGACCGACATTATCGGCGCGCGGCCGCTGGCAGTGCTGGGCGATTCGATCACCACCGATCACATCTCGCCCGCCGGCTCGATCAAGCTGGACAGCCCGGCCGGTGTTTTCCTGACCGAGCATCAGGTCGCCCGCGCGGACTTCAACTCCTACGGCGCGCGGCGTGGCAATCACGACGTGATGATGCGCGGCACCTTCGCCAACATCCGCATCAAGAACAAGATGGTCCCCGGCATCGAGGGCGGCATCACCAGGCACATCCCGTCGGGTGAGGTCATGCCGATCTACGACGCGGCGATGAAGTACAAGGCGGAGGGCACGCCGCTCGTCGTCATCGCGGGCAAGGAATATGGCACCGGCTCGTCGCGCGACTGGGCGGCGAAGGGCACCAACCTGCTGGGCGTGCGCGCCGTCATCGCCGAAACCTATGAGCGCATCCACCGCTCCAACCTGGTCGGCATGGGTGTGATCCCGCTGCAGTTCGTCGGCGACGTGCCCGAGTTCGACGGCACGGAGACCTTCACGATCACCGGCGTGGACGATCTCTCCCCGCGCAAGGAGATCGCGGTGAAGGTCGATCGCGCCGACGGCACCGGCTTCAGCTTCGCTGCCCGCGTGCGCATCGATACCGCCAACGAGCTCGAATATTTCAAGCATGGCGGCATCCTGCATTATGTGCTGCGCCAACTGGCGCGGGGCGGGGCCGCCTGAACGGGTGGACGATCGCGGTCGAGGTGATCGGCTGGGCCGCAGCCCTGTCGATCCTCGCCGCCTACGCCCTGCTCACCGCCGGCAAGCTCACGGCGCGTTCGCCCCTCTATCAGTGGATGAACGTCGCCGGCGCGGCGGGCTTCATCCTGAACAGCGGGGTGAACGGGGCCTATCCGTCCGCCGTGCTCAACGTGATCTGGATGGGCATTGGCGCGGTGGCGCTCTGGAACATCGCCCGGACGGCGCGCCCAGCGGCCTGACAGCCGGAGTCAGGCGCCGCGGGTGCGGTGGAAGGCCTTGAAGCAGATTTCGCTGACCCGGAAGCTGCCCTCCGTCGCGCGCACCGTGGCGCCCTGCGGATTGAGGATCGGGCCGCCGATATGGGGGACAGCGAAGCTGCGGTCGGCGACCGGCGCGCGCCAGGCGAAATCGCGGTGAGCCAGGCCGAAGCCGACGCCGAAGACGAACATCGACATGGCGCCCGGCGCCTCGGCATCGCCGGTCACGGTCGCGAAGGTGTGCTCGCGCGCGCAGCCGGCCGCGCCGGTCGGCATGGCGCGGATCTGCTCGCCCGCCGTGATCGTGCCGTCATTGATCGGGAGATTTTCGCCCGCCGCCGACTGGCGCTGGAGCGTGAAGCATTGCCGGGCCTCTGGCGGCGGTGCGACATAGCCGCAGGAAGCGTAGGGCGCGCCTGAGGCGGAGGGGTTGGCGATCGGGCCGACGACGCCGCAACCGGCCAATGCCGTCAGCATTGCCGCGCCCGCGAAGCGCTTCATGTGGAATCCGCCCATCTTCCGTCTCCCCCTGCGAAAGCGTCGTCAGCTTACACCGATTCGGGATCGAATGAAGGGGCGCAATACGGCGGGCGCAAACCGCATCGCCATTCACCGTCGTGAAAGTCGCATCCGGCTACCCCCGATAGTCAAGGAGATGCTCATGCTTCGTCCCGCCCTCGCCGCTCTGTTGCTCCTGACCGCCGTGCCGCTGGCCGCCCAGCCGACCAATCCGCTGATCGATTTCGACGGCTTCCGCGCACTGGCGGGCGAGGTGGCGCCCTATCGCGAGGCCCGGCTGGTCGACTGGCAGGGCTTCGCGGCGCTGGCCGCGCAACCAGATGTGCTGATCCTCGATGCGCGCTCGGAAAGCGCGTATCGCGCAGGTCATATCGCGGGCGCGATCAATCTGCCTCTGCCCGATTTCACCGCCGAGCGGCTGGCCCAGGTGATCGGCAGCACCGACCGGCCCATCCTGATCTATTGCAACAACAATTTCCGGAACGACGAGAATCCGGTGATGCTGAAACGCATCGATCTCGCGCTCAACATCCAGACCTTCATCAATCTCTATGGCTATGGCTATCGCGACGTCCGGGAGCTCGGCGAGGTGATCGACTTCAACGATCCCCGGATTCCGTGGGTGACGGGCTGAGCGCGGCGGCCAGCCAGTCCGGCATGAGCGCGCCCTCCAGATCGTCGATCCGGCGATGCTCCACGGCGAGGCCCAGCTCAGGATAGTGGATGCGCGCGCGAGGCCCCGGCGTGTCGGTGGGCACGACGACCAGCCGCCGGTTCACCTTGTTGCGCCAGTTCATGCGGGCGGTGTTCTCCTGCCCCACATAACATCCCTTGCCGAAGCTTACGCCGTTAAGCTCGGCGGCATTGCATTCGAGCCAGAGTGTCTTGTCCGCGCCCAGCTCAGCCGCGCCTTCGGGGGCGCCGAGCGAGAGGCGATGCTTCAACCAGGCGGCGTCGGCGCCGTCACCCGCGTCGGGCGCGAGCCAGCGCCGGCCAAGCGCGGGCAGGCGTGGGTCGGGCGCTCCCTTCGAGCCATCCGGCGACCAATGCACATGGAGTTCCGGCTCGGGTGTGATCGCAATCGGCCGACGCAGCCGATACAGCGTCAGCCGTCGGAGGAGATCGCCCGCCGCGTCGCGCGCGCAATCGACCAGCACATCTTCACCGTCGGTCCAGAGCAGGAAATCGAACAGCGCCTTCCCCTGCGCGGACAGCAACCCCGCCCAGCGCGGCGTTTCCGGGGCCAGCGCGGCAACGTCATTGGTGACGAGCCCCTGGAGGAAGCCGCGTACATCCTCGCCCGAAAGACGGATCAGCGCGCGTTCGACGAGGGTGGTCGCGGTCATCCAAGCCAGTTAGGGAGGCGCGAGCCGGAAATGAAGAAGCAAAGATGACCGAAACGCAGCGCCTCACCATCCGCCGCCCCGACGACTGGCACGTCCATCTGCGTGACGGCGAGATGCTGAAGGCGGTCGCGCCTTATACGGCGCGCCAGTTCGCCCGCGCGATCGTGATGCCGAATCTGGTGCCGCCGGTGACGACGGCGGCAGCAGCCGAAGCCTATCGCGATCGCATCCGCGCCGCCGTCCCGGCCGGGGCGGCCTTCACGCCGCTGATGACCTGCTATCTCACCGACGATGCCGATCCGGCGGAGCTGGCGCGCGGGTTCGAGACTGACGTTTGGGCGGGAGCGAAGCTCTATCCCGCCCATGCAACGACCAACAGCGCGCATGGTGTCACCGACATCGCCAATCTCCGCCCGGCGCTTGAGGCGATGCAGCGGATCGGCATGCCGTTGCTCGTCCATGGCGAAGTGACCGACGCCGATGTCGATATCTTCGATCGCGAGGCTGTGTTCATCGATCGGACCCTCGCCGCCCTGGTGCGCGACTTTCCCGCGCTCAAGATCGTGTTCGAGCATATCACCACGGCCGAGGCGGTGGCTTTCGTCGAGGCGGCCGGGCCGAACGTGGGGGCTACTGTGACGCCCCAGCATCTCGTCATCAACCGCAACGCGATGTTCTCCGGCGGCATCCGCCCCCATGCCTATTGCCTGCCCGTCGCCAAGCGCGAGGCACACCGCCTGGCCGTACGCCGCGCCGCCGTATCTGGCTCGCCGAAATTCTTCCTGGGCACGGACAGCGCCCCGCATGCGGTTGAGAAGAAGGAAGCGGCCTGCGGCTGCGCCGGGATCTTCAACGCGGCCTACGCGCTTGAATCCTATGCGACGGTGTTCGACGAGGAAGGGGCGCTGGACCGGTTCGAGGCTTTCGCTTCGGAAAACGGGCCGAACTTCTACGGCCTCCCGCTCAACGAAGACACGATCACGCTGGAGCGTGTGACGATCGATATCCCCGATACGCTGCCGACCCACGGCACGTCACTCGTGCCGTTCCACGCCGGAAAGAAGCTGCCCTGGCGGCTCGCCAGAACCGGAGACTAGCTTTCCAGCCTCATTCGATCGGCAGGTTATGCAGTTTCAGGAAAGAAAGCCGGTCCCAATAGCCGCGCTGGAAGACGATCAGGCCGTCCTGGACCGTGAAGAAGCCGCAACCTCTCAAACCTAATGGATCGCGCCATTCCAGGATCGCGACATCGCCCGCTTCGTGGATCGCCTCGACGATACAGTGCATCTCCGCTGCAGCGAATTCCCGCGCGAACATCGCGCGGATCGCCTCGCGGCCGGATACCGGCTCCTGAACGACCTGATGGTTGACCGCATCGTTTCGATAAAGGGTGGCTATGCCTTCGATATCGCCCGCGTTGAAGCGCTCGACCCAGGCCTCGACGACAGCGCGAGGCGTCATGCGCCGGTCAAAAGGGTAGCCAGCGGTTGCGCTCGGAAAAACGCATATAGCCCGCATTGACGCCGAGCCGGAGGCCGACGCCAAGCCGCACCGGGATCAGCACCACGTCGCCGCGCCGCATATATTGGGCGGTGAAGCCGCCGACGAAATAGGCATTGCCCTCGGCGCCCGGATAGCGGCGGAACAGCTCCTGCCCGTCATGCAGATTGTAGACGAGGATGAAGACCTTGTTGGCGTCCGCTCCGGCGTCGAAGCCGAGCGACGGGCCGGTCCAGTAGACGGCACGGTCACCCTCGATCTGGTGACGCATCACGCCCGAGCCGTAGCGCACGCCGAACACGAAGGCGCCGCTCGCTTCCTGGCCGGTGATATAGGCGCTGGGCTCGCCCCGGTCGCGCAGGATGTTCTCGATGATCCCGGCCAGACCTTCCGTGCCACGGCCGAAAACACCCTCGGCAGCGGTGAACACATCCTCGCGCGGCACCGTGTCGCGGGTTGCGGGCGGCGCATAAGCGTCGCGGGGCGGCGTGACCTGCGTCCGTTCCGTTTCGATCGGCGTCCACTCCGATTCCGGCTGGGGCGGGGTGGGGGTGTCGTTCTGCCATTCCGGATAATCGGAGGGCTCGTTCTGCCATTCGGGATAATCCTGGGTCGACTGATTGGGATCGACCGTCTGGATCTGTTGCGCCGATGCCGGCGCCGCCGTCAGCAGCGTCGCTGCAGCCGCGATTTTCGCGAATGTTTTCAACATGCCCGTTGTCCCCGCACAATCCTTCGCGGCAAGATTAATGCCGCCCCTCCTTGCCCCGCAATGAACGAGAGCCGAGCCGAGTCGATCTTGCGGCCAAGCGAGTCCATCATCCGTCAGGCCGATTCCCTTTCACCTTAAGCGGGCCGGGTTCCGGTCGTTACGCAAGAGGTCCGATAGCGAAGGGAGACGATGGGTGACGTTGCGTTTGATGCTGTCCGGACTGTCCGCCTTTCTGCTCTTTCCAGCCGGCGCGGATGCGGCGGAAATCAGCATGTCGCCGCGCTTCGTCGTCTATTTCGACAATGGCGAGCAGCGCCAGCAGGGGATCGACGCCTTCCCCATCCCGGCCAGCGCGCTCGTCGGCCTCAACGATCAGATCCGCGCCATCGCCGGGCCGGACGCCGCGTTGACCGGCGAGGTTGGCGCCGGGGGCGGCAGTGCGCGCCAGATCGTCTTCCCGATGTTCGGTGGCTCCGTTTCGGTTGGTGGCCAACGAACCCAATTCACCTTCACCGCGCTTTACGGGAAGGCGGAGACGCGCTCGCGGATCGTGGTGCCGCTTACGCTCGAGTTCGCCGCCGGCGGTTTCACCGCCACCGACCTGCTGAATTCGGTGGCGGACGGCACGACCGATTATCGCCGGCTGGATCTGGAGCTCACCGCCCAGCATCGGCTGGATGAGCGCTTCGCGCTGATCGGCGGACTCCGGTACGAGCGGCTGCGGGGCAGCGCGGTGCTCGATGCGACATCGACCTCGTCCAACAATATCGGCAATCTCGTCGCGGTGCTTTCCGGGCCCGGGCCGGTCGATCTCGGCCTGTCGCAGGGCAATGAACGGCTCGACCTGCGCTCGGGGTCGGAAACCTGGAGCCTGCGGGGCGGGGCGGCGGCATTCGCGCCCTTTGCGCGACGCCAACTCGCTTATGTGAACGGCATGATCCATGTCAGCCATACGCCCGGGCGCGGCGCCGATGCGGTGCTCACCGATCTGGCTGGCGGGGGCACGCTCGATCTGTCTGCCGATGTCGATGCGGAAACGGCGATCGGGCCGGACATCTCTGTCGGCATGCTGACTCGCTTCAGCGACCGGTTGGCGCTCGACATTCGCTATCGCGGTATCTTCTATTTCCCACTGAGTGGCGTGCGCGGCTTCGACGATCCGCGCGTCAATCACGGCCTCAATCTCGGCCTGACCCTCGCGCTGGGGCGCTGAGGCGGACATGGCCCGGCTGCTGGCCTTTCTGCTGCTCGCGCTGTCAGTGCCGGCTGCGGCCGGGGCGGAGGTCCGGGCGCTGGTCGTCGCCTCCAGCTATGCGGGAAGCGCCAATCCGGCGCTGCGTCTCGCCAACACGCTGGTCGATGGGCGCAATGTCGCCGAGGCGCTGCGCCGCGCCGGCGTGCGCGACGTCCGGCTGGTCGAAGAGCCCGATCTGGCGCGCTGGGACGCCGAGATCGCCGCCTTCGCAGATCGGCTCGGCCCCGCCGACATCGCCCTGTTCTACTATGCTGGCCACGCCATCCAGGTGTCCGGCCGCAATTATTTCCTGGCCGGCGACGGCGTCAGCCTGATCGACATGGAGCGGATGATCCCCCGCTTCAGCGAACAGGGACGCGGCGCGGTGCTGATCGTCGATGCCTGCCGAAACAATCCGTTCCAGCGCGGTGGCGGCACGGACGCGCTCGCGGTGGAAGCGGGGCGCAACCTGTCCACCGTATCGGTCGAGGAACTGGCCGCGGCGCATCGCGGCCTCAGCCAGTTCGGCGATCTGCGCGGCATGTCGGTCCTCGCCTTCTTCTCGACCGAGCCTGGCAACGTTGCCGAGGATGGCGAACCGGAGGCGGGCAGTCCGTTCGCCAACGCCTTCGCGACGGAGGTGCGCCGACGCCAGTCGCTCGATTCGGCCCTGCGGCGCATCACCCAGCGGGTCAATCGGGCGACGGAGGGGCGGCAATCGCCCTGGCGACAGGGCGACCTGCCGTTCGACATCTACCTGGCGGGCATGCAAAGCTTTCCCGTGCCGTGAAGGCGTTGGAGATTATCGCAAAAGCCCAGAGCCGCGCAGCCCGGTTGAACCTTTGAATTCCCGCCTATATAGGCCGCATCCTTAAGCCCGGCTCGGAGACGTGGGTGAGTGGCTGAAACCAGCGGTTTGCTAAACCGCCGTAGGGGGATTACTCCTACCGAGGGTTCGAATCCCTCCGTCTCCGCCATTTCCCGCTTCACATCCTCGCCTCTCACGTTCACGCCGGCATTCCAACGCGAAGGCTCTGGTAACCGGTGTCATAATGTGCGACATGATTGCACGAACCGCCGGCAGAGCGGTCTTGTCGGAAAGGGAGCGGAAGGGCGTTCTGATGCCGGGGCGAGAATGGCGCAAGGATTGCCGGCCATGGTGACGCTGGGCCGGCGCGAGGCGATCGCGGGCATGGCCGCGTCGCTCCTGGTCTCGGGATGCGCCCGGCGCCATCGCGCGACTCTGTTCGGCACCGATACCCATCCGGCCGACTACCCGACCGTCCAGGCCTTCCGCCGTTTCGGCGACCTGATCGAGGAGCGCAGCGGCGGGCGGCTGGTGCTGAAGCTCTTTCCCGGTGGCCAGTTGGGCGCGGAGCGTGACACGCTGGAGATCACCGTCTTTGGGGGACTTGATTTCAACCGGATCAACATGAGCCCGTTGAATTCGATCGAGCCGCTGACGATCGTGCCCTCGCTGCCCTTCCTGTTCGAGAACGAGGCGCATATGCGCCGTGCGCTGGATGGCGAACCGGGCCGGCGCGTCCTCGCCTCTCTGGCGCCGCATGGCCTGATCGGCCTCGCCTTCTACGATTCCGGCGCGCGTTCCTTCTACAACCGGCGCGGCCCGATCCGCAGGCCGGAGGACATGCGCGGTCTCAAGATCCGGGTGCCCAATTCCGATCTCTATGTCGCGATGATCCGCGCCCTCGGCGCGGACGCGACGCCGATGGACATCGGCGAGGTCTATCAGGGGCTGGCCCAGGGCGTGGTCGATGGCGCGGAGAACAATTGGCCGTCCTATCAGACCGGCCGCCATTACGAGGTCGCGCCTTATTACAGCCTGACCGACCATGTGATCGCGCCCGAAGTGCTGCTGATGTCGAAGACCAGCTGGGACGACCTGACCCCTGCCGACCGCGAGATCGTGATGGAGAGCGCGCGCGAGTCCGTGCCCTACATGCGCGGCCTGTGGGATGCGCGGGTGGCCGAGGCGCGCACCGCTTTGCTGGCGGACGGCGTGCACGAGAACCAGGTCGACCTGACCGCATTCCGCGAACGGATGCGCCCGGTCTGGGATGCGTTCGTCACCCGCGACGACCAGCGCGCGCTCGTGGACATGATTTTGGCCATGGGAGGCGGCGATGCTTAAGCGGCTGAAGCGGATCAACGCGGCGGCGAGCAAGGCGCTGCTGGACGCCGGCGCGGCCGGGCTGGTTGCGATGACCGCGATCATCGGCTGGCAGGTGTTCGGCCGTTACGTGATGGGGTCCAGCCCGTCCTGGGCCGAGCAGGCGGCGCTCACCCTGATGATCTGGTACGTCTTCTTCGCCGCCGCCGCCGGGGTGCGCGAAGGGTTTCACATTCGCGTCCTTCTCATCGAATCGATGCTCGCCCCGCGCCCGCGCCGGCTGATGCGGCTGGCCGCCCATATCGTCGTCGGCGCCGCCGGCCTCGCCATGGCGATCTGGGGCGGTGAGCTGGTGGCGCGGACCTGGAGCCATGTCATTCCTACGCTCGGGCTGCCGCGCGGTGTCGCCTATCTGGCACTCCCTCTGTCGGGCGTGCTGATCGCCTTCTTCACGATCGAGCTGATAGCGGAGGACGCGGCAGGCGAGGACAGCGCGGATGCGCCCGGCGGGGAGGCCGCCTGATGGAACTCGCCGTCCTCCTGCTCACGCTCACCGTCCTCCTCGCCATCGGTGTGCCGGTCGCCTTCGCGCTGATCGGATCGACGCTGGCGGCCTTCCTGGTCATGGACATCCCGCTGGTCGTGATGTTCCAGCGCATGGCTGCCGGGATCAGCGTCTTCACGCTCATGGCGATCCCCTTCTTCATCTTCGCCGGCGATCTCATGTATCGCGCCGGCATCGCCGCTCGGCTGGTGCAGGTGGCCGAGGCGGTGTTCGGGCGTACGCGCGGCGGACTTGGCCAGGTCAATATCGGCGCGTCGATGATGTTCGGGGCGGTCTCCGGTTCGCCGATCGCCAGCGCTTCGGCGATCGGCTCGACAATGATCCCGTTGATGAAGGAGAAAGGCTACGGCGCGGATTATGCGGTGAACGTCACCGTCACCGCCGCGATCGCCGGCCTGCTGATCCCGCCCTCGCACAACATGATCATCTACTCGGCCGCTTCCGGCATGGGCGTGTCGATCAGCGATCTCTTCCTCGCCGGCATCATTCCCGGCATCCTTACCGGCTTCCTGTTGTCGCTGACGGCCTGGCTGGTCGCAATCCGGCGCGGATATCCCAAAGGAGTCTTCCCCGGCTGGCGGCCTTTCGCGCTCGCCTTCGTCGCGGCCATTCCGGGGCTGATGACCGCGATCATCATCATGGGCGGCATTCTGTCCGGCATCTTCACGCCCACCGAAAGCTCGGCGATCGCGGTGATCTACACGATCCTGGTCGGCACCTTGGTCTATCGCACGCTGGGCTGGACCGAGTTCAAGGGCGCGGCGCTCCAGTCGGTCAAGACCGCGGCAATGGTGCTGCTCATCATCGCCGCCGCGACCGGCTTCGGCTTCGCGCTCGCCGTCCTGGAAGTGCCGGCGGCGATGGCCTCGATGATCGGCTTCCTCACCGACAATCCGATCTTCATACTCCTGATCGTCAACGTCATCCTGCTGCTGCTCGGCACGTTCATGGATATGGCGCCGCTGATCGTCATCACGACGCCGATCTTCCTGCCGATCCTAATGCCGCTCGGCATCGATCCGGTCCATTTCGGCATCATCATGATGCTCAATCTCGGCATCGGCCTGGTGACGCCGCCGGTTGGCTCGGTGCTGTTCGTCGGCTCCGCCATCGGCAAGATTCCGATGGAGCAATCGGTGCGGACGATCTGGCCCTTCTATCTCGCCATGATCGTTTCGCTGATGCTGATCAGCTACATTCCGGAGCTGTCGCTGGCGCTGCCGCGCTGGTTCGCCTGACCTATTCCGGTTGCGCCGCGACGAGGCGGCAGGCGACGTCCAGCCCGTCACCGAAACGGCACTCCACCGTCTGGCCGGGCCGCGCATCATGGACGCCGGTCACGGCGCCGCTGGAAATCCACTGTCCCGGTGCGAGCGCGATGCCGCGCTTCGCCATCAGCTCGAACAGGAAGCGCGCCGCGCCGATCGCGCCGTCGGGAAAACTCTCGGCCCGGCCGGTGCCGACTTCGGCGCCGTCGATCCGCGTTGCCACGTCCCACTGCTCGAACCCACTGGCGCGCCAGTCCGCGATCTGCGGGCCGATCACCAGGCCGTTATTGTTGCCGAAATCGGAAACGACGGCGATGGGGCCGAGATCGTTGATGGCGCCGAGGGGCGAACTTGCGATCTCGATGCCGACATGGACGGCGTCGATCAAACCGACGGTTTCATCCAAGGTGAAACTGGTCTTGCCGGCCTCGGGCGCGGCGCCGATGCGCAGCAAGAACTCCGCTTCGCCGGCGGCGAAACCCTCGGCGAAGACCGGCATGGAGACAGGAGCATCCATGGCGTGCGTCGCGGCGAAGATCGGGCCGGTCAACCGATCGGTGCCGAAGCGCTCGACCAACGGCGCGGCCACTCGCCCCACTTTCCAGCCGACGACCGGACGGTTCCAGCCGTGGATCGCCGCGTCCTGGATCGCGTAGGAATCTTCGAGAGTTTCGGGCAACGCGCCGGGATAGGCAGCGAGCCCCGCCGCGCTGCGGCGGGCATCGAGAAATCGGCCGGCAATGCCGCTGACATCATTCACCAAGGCCAATTCCCGCTCCTGAACATATTTTCAGAGACTGCTATAGGAAACCGGTGTCATAAGCAACTGACTCGATGCTCCGAGACGATGTTTCAGCTTTATCGAAGGGCTGCTGCTGCCCGTGCCCGTGCTTCGATGCCCAGGCGATCCGGGGTTTCACCGCGCGGGACGAGCCAGGAGCCGCCGACACAGGCGACCGCCGCGTCGGTCAGCCAATCCGCAGCACTGTCCTGCGTGATCCCCCCGGTGGGACAAAAACGAACATCGCCAAACACTGCAGCCAGTGCGCGCAGCACGGGGAGGCCGCCAGCGGCGACAGCCGGGAAGAATTTGACCCGCGATATGCCAAGATCGCGGGCGCGCATGATGTCGCCGGCATTGGCGATGCCCGGCAGGAAGGGTACGCCCGCTTCGCTCGCCGCCACGCCCAGCTCCTCGGTCAGGCCCGGGCTTACGATGAACTCGGCGCCGGCGCGCATCGCGGCGCGCAATTGCGCCTCGTCGAGCACGGTGCCGGCGCCGACCACCGCGCCCGGCACCTTGCGCATCTCGCGAATCGCGTCGAGCGCGGCCGGCGTGCGCAGCGTCACCTCCAGCGCCGGCAGCCCACCCGCGACCAGTGCCTCGGCGATCGGCCGGGCATCCTCCACCCGGTCGATCACCAGCACCGGGATGACGGGGGCGAGATCAAGGACGGCGTCGATATCGGTCATGGACAAGCACGCTCCGCTTGAGGCGAACAGAAACCGGTGTCAGACTAGGCGCGGCAAAGGAAGCGGGCAAGCGGCGGCCTTGGACAAGCGAGGCGATGGCCGCTAGTCGGGCCGGATGAGAGGGGCGGCTTTGGGCAAGAACGACGACGCGCAGGGCATCGGGCGAAGCGGCAAGCCGACGATCAACGACGTCGCGCGCCTTGCCGGCGTGTCCAAGAAAACGGTGAGCCGGGTGATCAATCGCTCGCCTTTGCTCAACGAAGAGACGCGCGGACGGGTCGAGAAAGTGATCCGCGAGCTCGGCTATGTGCCCAATCCGCAGGCGCGCGCGCTTGCGCTGCGGCGCAATTTCCTGGTCGGCCTCATTCACGACAATCCCAACGCCCAGATGGTGCTCAACATGCAGCAGGGCATATTGGAGGCGTTGCAGGGCACCGATTTCGCGATGGTCGTGCGGCCCGTCGACCGGACCTCGTCGATGATGCTGGACGACATCCGCGTCTTCATCGAGCGGCAACGTTTGTTCGGCGTCGTCATCCTGCCCCCGATCAGCGAGAATGACGGGCTCGCCGCGCTCTGCGACGAGCTCGGCTGCCGCTATGTCCGGATGGGATCGGCCAAGCTCGACGATCCCGAACATATGGTCGCCTCGAACGATCGCGACGCGGTCAAGGAAGCGACCGAGCATCTGATCGCGCAGGGGCACAAGCTGATCGGCCTGATCGAGGGACCGGACGGCTTCCGCTCGGCGCAGGAACGTCGGCGAGGCTTCGAGGATGCACTCGCCGCCGCCGGCATCGCGTTGCCGCGCAGCCTGATCGCGCGCGGCAATTACACGTTCGAGACCGGAGTCACCGCCGCCAATCGCCTGCTCGATCTGTCGCCGCGCCCCACGGCGATCTTCGCCAGCAATGACGAGATGGCCGCCGGCATCGTCTTTGCGGCGCGCGAGCGCGGCATCGCCGTTCCGGAAGAACTTTCGGTGATCGGTTTCGACGACACGCCGATCGCCGCCCATATCTGGCCGCCGCTCACCACGGTGCGATGGCCGATCGTCTCGATGGCCCGCGCCGCCGCGCGCAAGCTGGTCGGCGACATGGTCGGCGGCGAGGCGGCCGAGCCGCAGCCCGCCGAACTGCCCTCCACTCTGGTCAAGCGCGCCTCGGTCGCCCCGCCACGCGGCTGAAGATCGAACCGCCCCTGTCTTGCGGCTGAAGCTGACACCGGTTACCATATCAGCAAGAATTGGAGAGGATCGATGTTCGAACGCACTTATTACGCCACCCATCCGGACATGATGGAATGCGTGTCCAACGAGGAATTGCGGGACCGCTATCTGATCCCGGATCTGTTCCGGGCGGGCGAATGCGTGCTCAATTACACCCATGCCGATCGCTTCGTGATCGGCGGGGTGGCGGTGGACGGCGGCGACGTGAAACTCCCCGACCAGACCGAGCCGCCGTCCGCCGCCGGACATCCCTTTCTTGAGCGGCGCGAACTCGCGATCGTGAATGTCGGCGGCGTCGAAGGCACCGTGACCGTCGACGGCGAGGCGTTCACGCTCGGCAACAAGGATTGCCTCTACGTCACGATGGGCACGAGGGACGTGGTCTTTTCCGGCCAGGGCGCGCGTTTCTACCTCGCTTCCTGTCCCGCTCATCGGGCCTTCCAGACCCGCAAGCTCGGCATCGCGGATGCAAATGCCCTCGACCGCGGCAGCCTGGAGGAATCGAACGAGCGGACGATCTACCAGCTCGTCATTCCCGGCGTGTGCGATTCGGCCCAGCTCGTCATGGGCCTCACCGTGCTGAAGCCGGGCAGCGTCTGGAACACGATGCCGCCGCACATCCATGAGCGGCGCAGCGAGATCTATTTCTATTTCGAGCTGGACGATGTCGAGAAGGACCGCGTGTTCCATTTCATGGGCGAGGGCGAAGCGACCCGGCATCTCGTCGTCCAGAACGAAGAGGCGGTAATCTCCCCGCCCTGGTCGATCCACATGGGATCGGGCACCAAGGCCTATGCCTTCATCTGGGCGATGGCGGGCGAGAATCAGGACTATACCGACATGAACGTGCTGGACATCTGCCAGCTCGCATGACCCTGTAGAGGGACGATATGACGAACCCCTTCGATCTGTCCGGCAAGGTGGCGCTCGTCACCGGCGGCAATACCGGCATCGGCCAGGGCATCGCCCTCGCGCTGGCGGCGGCGGGCGCGGATGTCGCGCTGGCCGGGCGCACGCCGGCGGAGGAGACAGCGGATCGGATCGAGGCGCTGGGGCGCAAACCCGCGCTGATCGCCGCCGATCTTTCGACCATCGCGCCGTTGCAAGGCGTCGTCGACCAGACGATCGCCGCGCTCGGCGGGCTCGACATCCTGGTCAACAATGCCGGCATCATCCGCCGCGCCGACGCGGTGGATTTCACCGAGGAGGACTGGGATGCGGTGGTCGACACCAATCTGAAGTCGGTCTTCTTCCTTTGCCAGGCGGCCGCGCGGCACATGATCGCGAACCATGAGAAGGGGCTGGGCGGCGGCAAGATCATCAACATCGCCTCGATGCTGAGCTTTCAGGGCGGTGTTCGCGTGCCGAGCTATACCGCGTCCAAATCGGGCATTGCCGGCCTCACCAAATTGCTCGCCAACGAATGGGCCGGCAAAGGCGTGAACGTGAACGCGATCGCGCCCGGCTATATCGCCACCAACAACACCGCTGCGCTGCAGGCCGACGAGACGCGCAACCGCCAGATCCTGGAGCGCATTCCCGCCGCCCGCTGGGGCGATCCGGCGGATCTGGGCGGTGCCGCGGTGTTCCTCGCCTCGGCCGCGTCCGATTATGTGCAGGGCCATGTGCTGGCCGTGGATGGCGGCTGGCTGGCGCGGTGAACGGCCGGATTCTCTGCTACGGCGAATTGCTGCTGCGCCTGACCGCGCCGGGACGCGAATTGCTGATGCAGACCGGCCGGCTCGACGTGCATGTCGGCGGGGCGGAGGCCAATGTCGCCGTGGGACTGGCCCGGCTCGGCCACGATGTCGCGATGGTGAGCCGCGTGCCGGACAATGCGCTGGGCGACGCGGCGCGCGGCCATTTGCGTCGTTATGGCGTGAACGATGCGGCGGTTGCCGTCGCGCCGGGGCGGATGGGCCTCTATTTCCTGTCGCCCGGCGCCGGCCTGCGCGCGTCCGCGATCGTCTATGACCGGGAAGGCAGCGCCTTCGCTTCGGCCGGGGCCGAGGATTTCGACTGGAACGCGCTGCTGGACGGCGCCGGTCTGCTCCACCTCTCCGGCATCACCCCGGCGCTCGGGCCGTGCTCCGCCGAAGCGGCGATCACCGCGGCCGAAGCGGCACGCGCGAAGGGCGTTCCGGTATCTTTCGACGGCAATTATCGCGCCCAGCTCTGGAGCCGGTGGGACAGCGACCCCAAAGCGATCCTGACCCGTCTGGTCGGGCAGGCCGACATCCTGTTCGGCAACCATCGCGATATCTCGTTGCTGCTCGACGCGGATTTCGACGGCGATGGCGAAGCGCGCCGGCGCGAAGCTGCGGAGTCGGCCTTCGCTGCTTTCCCGAATCTCCGGCTGATCGCCTCCACGGCGCGCCATCTCGACGATGCCGATCGCCACCGCCTTTCCGCGCGTGTCGATACGCCCGACGCGTCGTATCAGACCGAAGAGGTGCTGGTCGCCGGCATCGTCGATCGCATCGGCGCGGGCGATGCCTTCGCGGCGGGCATCCTGCACGCTTGGCATGGCGGCGGCGATGCCGAAACGATGGCCAAGGCCGGCCTCGCGCTCACCGCGCTCAAACATTCGCTGCCGGGCGATGCCAGCCTGTTCGGGCAATCCGATATAGATGCGTTCCTCGCCGGCGGCTTCGATGTCCGGCGCTAGGGCCCGCCGACGCGCCTAGCCAGCGGATAGGAAATGATCAGATTGAGCGGTTCGTCGCCGAGCTGGCGGATGCCGACCACCGCGCCGTCAAAAAGATAGGCGGCCATGCCGGCGGTCAGCCGGTGCGTCTGCCCGTCCGAGACGACCTCGCCTTCGCCGGACAGGACATAATAGACCTCGTCATGATCGATCGGATGCGGCCCGATCGCGGCGCCGACATGGAGGACGCGGCGGCGAAACTCCATGGCGCGGTTCGGCACGACATCGCTGATCCGGTAGGCCGTGCTCATCCCGATCGCGCCGTGCGGCGGCGGCTCGTCGCGGACCATGTCGGCCTCATTGACGATCACCGCCGCCTGCAATGCGAGGAGAAGAGCGAGTCCCATCACCGCGCCTCCCGCATCGCCGCATCGCGCGTGCTGGTCGGCTGCTGGATGAAATCGTCGCGCTGGCCGGGATAGCGGCCGGAGCGCGGTTCCATCGTGTCGAGGTCCCATTCGGCCTCGACGAATGGCGCGCGGGTCGGTTCGACCACCGGATAGCCGCCGACCTCGCTCTCGTCGTCGATGATATGGCCGCGCCCTTCCACGACATCGAAGATCACGCGGATGTCGTGCGCGTCGCGGTCCCAGGGGCGGGCGCCGGCGAAGCGCAGGACATGGGTTTCGACCTGGTTGGCGGGGAGCACATCCAGCCGCTCCGGCCAGATATGCGCGGTGTCCGATTCGATGATTCGTGCCGGGCTGGTCGTGTAGCGGCCGAACATCGGCAGCGGCCGCCCCTGGCGATCGACGGCGAGATTGTCGCGGCCGTGATATCTGAGGTCGCCGACGCCGCCGATGGTGAGGAAGGCGATGTCGTCGCGGGTCGAGAAGCCGGCGCGCAGGACATTGCCAACCGCCGAAAGCTCGCCGAGCTGGTGGGGGTGGTTGCCCCATTCCAGATCCATCAGATTGTAGTGGATCGCCTGCGCGCCAGGATTGAAAATCAGGTTGTTGACCACCGCCGCATGGACGCCGCCCTTCAGCAGCGGCGAACGCTCGTAATTGTGGGCATAGACGTTGCGGTAGATGAGGATGCCGGTGGCATTGTCGTGGAGCAGCGAGCCCTTGGAATGTTCGCCCTTGGGATGGGTCGAATCGGCAAGGCCCTCCGCCAGCAGATTGTAGGAGAAAGTGATGTTGTGGCTGGTGCCGCGCCGCCATTCCTCCACCGTATTGCCGGTGAAGCGCGGGCCCGAAGCGGACAGATTCTCGTCCGGCGCCCAGGTCATCGAGCAATGATCGATGATCACGTTGCGCGCGCCCACGGTGGAGAGCGCATCGGGCTCCCAGCCGCTGCGCCGCGCCTGGCCGTCCGCGCCGGGGCGGATGCGGATATGGCGCATGATGACGTCATGGGTGCGGATATCGATGCCGCCCCGGATGATCGTGATGCCGGGCGAAGGCGCAGTCTGGCCGGCGATGGTGAGGAAGGGCTCGGTGATGTCCAGCGTGGTCAGGCCGAGATCGATCACGCCCGCGACCTCGAACACCACGATTCGCGGGCCGCGCGTTTCGACGGCCGCGCGGAATGAGCCGGGGCCAGCGGCGTTGAGATTGGTGACGCGCACGATCGCGCCGCCGCGCCCGCCCGGTGTCTGGGCCGCCCAGCCCACGGCGCCGGGAAAGGCCTGAGCCGAAACGGGGCCAGTCATGCACAGCGCGGCCAACAGGGCAAGAAGGTAGCGAAGCAGCATCTGATGTCCCTCTCCAGACATGGTCTTGACATGGCCTTTTCAACGGCTCAATGTCTTATGACACCGGTTACTTAGCTTGGACAACCGGAAAAAAGCGATCTGCGGCAAACGCGGCGTGCGGAGACGGGAGGATGAAGTCGATGGGCAGCAAGCCACGCAGCATTTTCGCGTTGAGCGTAAGCGCTCGGCCTTTTTTCGTGTCCGATAGACACCGGTGTCATACGCAATTTCGCGACGACAGGCTTGGCGCCCAGGCGCCAGGCGACGCACAACCGCGCGACGGCGCGAACAATCGGGAGGGGATGATGGCTTCGAACCTGAAAATCGCGCGGGGCGGCCATCCGGCCCGTTATCTGTTTGGCGCTGCGTCGGCGCTCGCGCTCGCCATCGCTGGATTCGCCGCGCCGGCCCATGCGCAGGATGACGTGGCCGCTGCGGAAAGCGATGATGAGACGATCACGATCACTGGCTTTCGTGCGTCCCTGAACGCCGCGCTCGCCGACAAGCGCGAAGCCAATTCCATCGTCGATGTGATCCGCGCCGAGGACATCGCCGACTTCCCCGACAACAATCTGGCCGAATCGATCCAGCGTATCCCCGGCGTCGCCATCACCCGCGATCAGGGCGAAGGGCGTCAGATCACGGTGCGCGGCCTGGGGCCGATCTTCACCCGCGTCCGCATCAACGGCATGGAAGGCCTTTCGACCACCGGCGGCTCGGACGCCAGCGGCGGCGCCAATCGCGGCCGCCAGTTCGATTTCAACATCTTTGCCTCGGAACTGTTCAACTCGATTACGGTGCGCAAGACGGCGACCGCCGATGTCGAGGAAGGTTCGCTCGGTGCCACGGTCGATCTCCAGACTGCGCGGCCGTTCGACTATCGCGACAATTTCGTCCTGGTCGGCACCGCGCAGCTCGGCATCAATGATCTGTCGGGCGCGGCGGACCCTCGCCTCGCCGGACTTCTCTCCTGGCGCAGCCCAGACAGCCGGATCGGCATCCTCGTCTCCGCATCCTATAGCGAGCGCGAGATTGTCGAGGAGGGGCCGAGTACGGTCCGCTGGGCGCAGGGCACGGCCGATGGCGGTTTCAATGCAGCTTCCGTCCTGCCGAGCGGGGCAAGCAATTTCGGCTTTTTCCACCCGCGCATTCCGCGCTACGATTCCTATCTCTACAGCACTCAACGGCTCGGCCTGACCGGCTCGGTTCAGTTCCAGCCGAGCGATGCCACCCTCATAACGCTCGATGCGCTCTACGCGCGCTTCCGGTCCGAACGTGCCGAGCAGTATCTGGAAGCGATCTCGTTCAGCCGCAACGCCGCCGCGGGCGGCAAGCCGCAAACCATTTTGCGTCCCGGCGGCGTCGTCGAAGGCAACAGCCTGGTCTATGGCGTGTTCGACAATGTCGATGTCCGCGTGGAATCCCGCTTCGACGAGCTGACCACAACGTTCCAGCAATATACCGCCGCCTTGACCCATGATTTCAGCGACAGGCTCAGCGTGTCGTTGCTCGGCGGCTATTCGCAATCGCAGTTCCGCAACCCGATCCAGACGACCGTCGCGCTCGATGTCGCCAACATCCAGGGCTACGTTTACGATTTCCGTGAAGGCCGCCTGCCGCTCTTCAACTATGGCAACCTCAACGTCGCCGATCCCAATGCCTACACGCTGGGCGAAATTCGCCTTCGTCCGCAATTCGTCGACAACGACTTCACCGTTGCCCGCGGAGAGCTGTCCTACGAATTCTCGCCCCAGCTCACCTTGCGCGGCGGTGTCGATTTCAAGCGATATGGCTTCGACTCGCGCGAGCTGCGCCGCGCCAGCGAAACGGTGGTGCCGGCACTGGCGCCGGGCCAGCTCGCCAGCCTTTCGACGATCTGGCTGATCAATTCCCGCACGCCGCTGCCGGACGGCACGCCGCGTGCTTTCGTCGTGCCGGATCTCGATGCGTTCGCGGATGCTCTCGGCATCTACTCGAACGCCGGCATCTACCAGCTGTTCGGCATTGAGAATGCTACGGCACGGTCGAACTTCCGCACCGTGAACGAACGGGCGCTCGGCTTCTACGGTCAGCTCGATTACAATATTCCGCTCGGCGGCATCGAGCTGCGCGGCAATGTCGGCGGTCGTTATGTCCGCACGCGGCAGGTTTCGACCGGCTATACCGGGCAGGGCGCGACGCTGGAACTCGTCGAAGCGCGCCGCACCTATGACGACTTCCTGCCCTCGTTCAACATCGCCGCCGACTTTGGTGGCGGCTTCATCTTGCGCGGCGCCGCTGCGCGGGTGTTGGCGCGGCCGGACATCGGGACGGTCAATCCGGGCGGCGCGTTCAGCGTTTCGGGCGGCAACCGCACCTTCAACCGCGGCAACCCGCTGATCGATCCCACCCAGGCGACAACGCTGGATCTTTCGGCCGAATGGTATTTCGCGCCGGAATCGGCGCTGATCGTCGGCCTTTTCTACAAGGATATCGGAACCTTCGTCGCCACGACGACGCAGCAGATTCCGTTCAACCAGCTCGGTCTGCCGGACTCGTTGCTGGCCGGCACCGGCGCGACGCCGACGGATCTGTTCACGGTGAACCAGCCGGTCAATTCGGAAGGCGGCACGCTGAAGGGCGTCGAGATCGGCCTGCAGCTGCCGTTCCGCTTCCTGCCAGGCATCTGGCGCAACATGGGCCTCCAGGCCAATTACACCTATGTCGATTCCGAGATCGACTATCCGCTGACCACAGCGGCCAATTCGCCGGTCGTTACCCAGCCGCTGGTCAACCTGTCGCGGAATATGGCGAATCTCACGCTATATTATGAAGACAGCAAGTTCCGGATTCGCGGTTCCGTAGCTTATCGCAGCGGCTATCTTCAGCAGGTGCCGGGCCGCAACGGCGTTGCCGCGACCAGCCCCAATGCGGCGCAACCGGGGTTCAACGATGTGGAAGGCGTGAACTCGAGCCTGAATTTCGACATGTCGGCATCCTATGCGATCACGCCCAACATCTCGCTGACTCTGGAAGGCGTGAATCTGACCGACGAATATGTCGACCAGTATATCGACAGCGCCGATAACCGGCTCAGCGTCTATCACCATACCGGCCGGCAATTCTATTTCGGGGTCCGGGTCACCTACTGATCGGCGCTGCCGAAGGGAAAGGGCGGGAGGTGCGTGCCATGCGCATCTCCCGTTGTTCCTTTTCCGGCAATCTCTCTCCGCGCTTGAGTTTTCGGAGCGCGCTGGTACCCGCGTGACATGCTCAGTCTCCAGTTCATCCGCGAGAATCCGGACGCGGTCCGCACCGCGATCGCGCAGAAGAATGTCTCGCTCGATCTCGACGCGCTGCTTGCTCTCGATGGCGAAGTGCGCGGTCTAAAGACCAGGGTCGATACGCTCCGCCAGGAACGCAATGCGATCAGCGACGGCTTCAAGAGCGCTTCGCCTGAAGACCGGCCGGCATTGGGCGCCAAGGCCAAGGCGATCGGCGCCGAGATCGGCACGGTCGAAGGCGAGCTGGGCAGCAGACAGGCTGAACTCGACGCTCTTTTGCTGCGCGTGCCCAACATCCCGTGGAGCGGCGCGCCGGTCGGCCCGGACGAGAGCTTCAATATCGTCGTCCGGCAGGAAGGCACGGTCCCGAGTTTCGATTTCGAGCCGCTCGACCATGTCGCCTTGATCGAGAAGAACGACTGGGCGGACCTCGCCCGGATCACCCAGGTCGCCGGCTCGCGCACCTATTGCCTGAAGGGCCGGCTCGCGATGCTGGAGCAGGCGCTGATGCTGTGGGCGCAGCAGCGGCTGGCCGCCGACGATTTTACATTGATGACCGTGCCGGCGCTTGCCCGGCCCCAGGCCTTCGTCGCCACCGGCCATTTCCCGGGGCACGAGGAAGAGGCCTACCATATGCCGGCCGACGATCTCTATCTGGCCGGTACGGGCGAGATCGCGCTGACCTCCCTGCACAGCGGCGAGATCATCGACGCGGACAAGCTGCCCATCCTCTATGCCGGCTATTCGCCCTGCTTTCGCCGCGAGGCGGGAAGCGCGGGGCGCGACGTGCGCGGCCTCTTGCGCGTCCATCAATTCTACAAGCTCGAACAATATGTGATCTGCCGCGACGATGAGGTGGAGAGCGCGGGGTGGCACCAGCGCCTCCTCGCCAATGCGGAAGGGATGCTCCAGGCGCTGGAGATTCCCTATCAGGTGATCGAGGCCTCGACCGGCGACATGGGCAACGGCAAGTTCCGGATGAACGACATCGAATCCTGGGTGCCGTCCTTAAGCAAATATCGCGAGACGCATAGCTGCTCGACCCTGCACGACTGGCAGGCGCGACGCGCCAACCTCCGCTGGCGCGACGAGGAGCGCAAGGTGCGCTTCGTCCACACGCTCAACAATACGGCGCTGGCCTCTCCCCGCATCCTCGTGCCGCTGCTGGAGAACCACCAGACGGCCGATGGCCGGGTGAAACTGCCCGCGCCGCTTCAGGACTTGATGGGCGGTGAGTATCTCTGATCCCCGCGATGACCGGGCGCCGCCCGGCTGGATGCGCGCCCGCGAAGCGGCCGCACTCGCGTCCCGATTTTACCGCGCGTTCGGGAGCCTCGACGAACGCGGCCCGGTCGATGGCGCGAAACTGATGGTCATTCCGGGCTTCCTGGCCACCGACCGCACGACCCTGGGACTGCAACGGGCGCTGGCCGAGGCCGGCTTTCGCGTCGCGGGCTGGGGGATGGGGCTCAATCGCGGCGTGACCGAGGACATCGTCGATCGCATCGCGGCGCGCGTGGAGCGGTTCGGCGCGGGCGAGAAGGTGATACTCGTCGGCTGGAGTCTTGGCGGCATCTATGCCCGGGTCGTCGCGCAGGACCGGCCCGAGCTCATCGAGAAGGTCGTGACGCTGGGCTCGCCCTTTTCGGGGGATCGCCGCCGCAACAACAATGTCTGGCGGCTCTACGAATGGGTGGCCGGGCATCCGGTGAACAGCCCGCCGATCGACAAGGATCCACAACAGAAGCCGCCGGTGCCGACGCTTGCCATCTGGTCGCGCCGCGACGGGATCGTATCTCCGGCGGGCGCGCGTGGCGAAGCGCACCAGCGCGATGCCGAGCTGGAAGTCGCCTGCAGCCATATGGGCTTCGGCGTCAGCGGCCGCGCCTATCCAGCGATCGTGCGGGCGATCCGCGACTTCAGCTGAGGAAGGGCGCGATCACCTCGGGCGGCACCCGCAGCGGTCTGCCCGTTCCCTTGTCGAGGATCGCCCAGGTCGTCCGGGCGCGCACCCGGACCTTGCCGTCGTCGCCGGTGAACTCGACATGCCGGTCGAAGCGCGCGCCCTTGGGCGCCTCGCCGACCCAGGTGCGTCCCGTCACGCTCTCGCCGGGCCCGACGCTGCGCAGATAGTCGATCTCGTGGCGGGTCACGACCCAGACATAGGCATCGACATGCGCCGGATCGGCGATCACCCGCCAGTGCGACGTCGCCATGTCCTGAATCCAGCGCACCCAGGCGGCATTGTTGACGTGACCGAGTTCGTCGATGTCGTCGGGGGTCGCCGTTATCCGTTTCTCGAACGGCGTCACTCGGCTCCGCCGTTCTGGGTCAGGATGAAGGCATAGGCCTCGGCGATTTCGGTCAGCCGCGACCAACGGCCGGACTGGCCGCCATGGCCGGCGCCCATGTTCATCTTCATGAGCTGGAGATTGTTGTCCGTCCGCGTGGCGCGCAGGCGCGCGGCCCACTTGGCCGGCTCCCAATAGGTGACGCGCGGATCGTTGAGGCCGCCGGTGATCAGCAGCGGCGGATAGGCCTGCGCCGTCACATTGTCATAAGGGCTGTAGCTCAGCATGTAGCGGAAGGCGGCGGCATCCGTGATCGGATTGCCCCATTCGTTCCATTCGCCGGGCGTCAGCGGCAGGGTGTCGTCGAGCATCGTGTTGACGACATCGACGAACGGCACGTCGGCGACCACTGCGCCCCACAGCTCCGGATCGCTGTTCACGACCGCGCCCATCAGCTCGCCGCCGGCCGACCCGCCCTGGGCCGCGATGCGCCCGGCGCGGGTGTAATTCTGGGCGATCAGCCCGCGCGCGGCATCGACGAAATCGTTGAACGTGTTCGTCCGCCGGTCGAGCTTGCCGTCCAGATACCATTGATAGCCCATGTCGTCGCCGCCGCGGATATGGGCGATGGCAAAGGCATAGCCGCGGTCGAGCAGGCTGATCCGGTTGGTATTGAAGCCCGGCGGCATGGCGATGCCATAGGCGCCATAGGCATAGAGGAAGAGGCGCCCTTCGCCGTTGCGCTGAAAATCGCGGCGATAGACGATCGACACCGGGATCTGTCGCCCGTCGCGCGACGCGACCATCAACCGCTCGGTGGCATATTGGCTGGCGTCGTAGCCGGAGGGGATTTGCTGGACCTTCAGCGTCTCAAGCCGGTTCTCGGCCGGGTGATAATCGTAAACCGTAGGCGGCGTGACCATCGAGCTGTAGCCGAGCCGGTAGGCGGCCGGCGCATATTCGGGATTGCCGCCCAGGCCGACAGTGTAGCTGGCCTCCGTAAAGGGAATGCGGCGCTCGGTGCCATCGTAAGCGCGCAGCCGGACCTGATCGAGGCCGTTCACCCGTTCGCTGACCACGAGATGGTCGCGGAAAGAGGTGATGCCGCGCAGATAGGCCTCGTCCGACCCGGCGATCACGGTGCGCCATTCGCCCGGCCGTTCCGGCGTCGCTTCGGCGATGCGGAAATTGACGTGATCGTCGTTGGTGAGGATCCAGAATTTTCCATGGGCGGCATCCACCGAATATTGGATGTCGGGGCGGCGCGCGGCGATCAGGGTCAGCGGCGCCTCGGGATTGTCGGCGGGGACGAAGCGGATTTCGTTGGAGCTGTTTTCGCCGGTGCTGATGGTGATGAAGCGCCGGTCCTGGGTAAGGTCCACGCCGACGGTGAACGCGATATTCTCGGTTTCCTCATAGAGCGTCCGTGCCTCGGCCGGCGGCCGGCCGATCCAGTGGAGCCGGGCGCGATAGCTGCGCCAATTGTCGTTCACCTCGGTGAAGACCACGCCGCGGCTGTCGGCGGTCCAGACCGGCCGGCCGATGCCGACCTCGGTCACCGTCTCGATATCCTGGCCGGTGGCGAGGTCGCGGATGCGCAGCTGGAAGCGTTCCGAGCCGTTGTCGTCGACCAGGATCGCGGCGCGCCGTCCGTCCGGGCTGACCTGCATCGCGCCCAGCCGATAATAGTCCTTGCCCGCCGCCTCGGCGACCTCGTCGAGGGTCACCTGCGGCTCGCCGCCGGCGACCGGGCGGCGATACCAGGTGCGGTATTGGGCGCCCGGCTGGAAGGCCCACCAATAAGTGTAATCGCCGTCGCGCTGCGGGACCGAGCTGTCATCCTCCTGGATGCGGCCGCGCATTTCCTGGAAAAGCGTGTCGATCAGCGGCCGGTGCGGCGCCATCGCCGCTTCGAAATAGGCGTTTTCGGCGCGCAGGTACGCGAGCACATCCTCGTCATCGACGGTCGGGTAGGATTGATCGCGCAGCCAGTGCCAGGGATCCTGAACGGTGACGCCATGGCGCTCGTAGCTGTACGGGCGCTGCTCGGCGCGGGGCGGTGCGGGAAGATTGGTCTGGGCGGTCATTGTCTCACTCTGGGGCTGGGCCATTGCGGGGGTGGAGGCAAGCAGAAGGGCGGCAAGCAGGCGGCGCATCGACGGTCGTCCTTGGATCGGGGCGCCGGTCTGGCGCGGGCCTTGGAATGGGCCTATCTAGCGGGCGTTTCGCCAATCGGGAATGACTCTCAATGTCCACTTATGAAGCCCGTCTCGCGGCGCTGCGCGCGCAACTGAAAGCGGATCGGCTCGACGGCTTCGTCGTGCCGCTCACTGACGAGCATATGAGCGAATATGTCGGCTCCTACGCCCAGCGCCTCGCCTGGCTAACCGGCTTTCAGGGCTCGGCGGGTTCGGCCGTGGTGCTGCCCGAAGAGGCGGCGATCTTCACCGACGGGCGCTATACGCTGCAGGTGCGCGATCAGGTGGACGGACGGCACTGGAGCTACCAATCCGTGCCGGAAACGAGCATCGCCGATTGGCTGAAGGCCCATGCGCCGGACGGCGGGCGGATCGGCTACGATCCGTGGCTGCACACGAAGGAGTGGGTGACGAAGGCGCGTGCGGCGTTGGCCGACAAGGGCGCGGAGCTGGTCGCCGTCGGCCGCAATCCGATCGACGCGGTCTGGGCGGATCAGCCCGAGCCGTCGCGGGCGCGGCTGATCGTCCATTCCGACGCCTATGCCGGCAAATCCTCCGCCGCCAAGCGGCACGAAATGGCGGACTGGCTCAAGGCGCAGAAGGCCGACGCTGCGGTTCTGGCCGCGCTCGATTCGATCGCCTGGACGTTCAACGTGCGGGGCCAGGATGTGGAGCGCACGCCGGTCGCGCTCTCCTTCGCGCTCGTCCATGACGACGGCACCGCCGACCTGTTCGTCGCTTCGGAGAAGATCGGCGACGATGTGCGCCAGCATCTCGGCAATGGCGTGCGGCTGCACGAGCGCGATGCGTTCGAGCCGGCGCTCGCCGCGCTTGCGGGCAAGACCGTCGCGGTCGATCCCGAGCGCTCGGTCGCGGCGATCTTCGAGGCGCTGGAGGGCGCTGGGGCCCATGTCGTCACCAGGCGCGATCCGGCGGTTCTGCCCAAGGCGATCAAGAACGAGACGGAGATCGCCGGCCACCATGCCGCCCAGGCGCGCGACGGCGCGGCTTTGTCCCGCTTCCTGCATTGGCTCTCGATCGAAGCGCCCAAGGGCGGTGTGGACGAACTCTCGGCCGCCGCCAAGCTTCAGGATTTCCGCCAGCAAGGCGGCGACCTGCGCGATTTGAGCTTCGACACCATTTCCGGCGCCGGGCCGAACGGCGCCATCGTCCACTATCGGGTGAACGAGGAGACCAACCGGCCGCTCGAGATGGATTCGATCTATCTGGTCGATTCGGGCGGGCAATATCCGGATGGCACCACGGACGTGACTCGCACGATCGTCATCGGCACGCCGACGGCGGAAATGCGCGATCGCTTCACCCGGGTGCTCAAGGGCCATATCGGCATCGCCCGCGCCCGTTTCCCCGCCGGCACGCGCGGCTCGCAGCTCGACAGCTTCGCGCGGCAGCATCTGTGGGAGGCCGGCCTCGATTATGCGCACGGCACCGGTCACGGCGTCGGCAGCTTCCTCGCAGTCCATGAAGGCCCGCAGCGCATCTCGCCGGTCGGCTCCAGCCAGGCGGGCGGTGACGAGCCGCTGCGCGCTGGCATGATCCTGTCCAACGAGCCCGGCTATTACAAGACCGGTGCCTATGGCATCCGGATCGAGAATCTGGTGCTCGTCGTCCCGCTCGATGTGGAGGGCGCGGAGAAGGACGTGCTCGGCTTCGAGACGCTCACCTTCGCGCCGATCGAACGGCGGCTCATCGATATCGATCTGCTCGGCGATGGCGAGCGCGCCTGGGTCGATACCTATCATGCGAAGGTACTGGATATTGTCGGCCCGAAACTGGAGGGCGAAGCGCTGTCCTGGCTCGAGGAGCAGTGCGCGCCGCTCGTCTAGGGTGCGTCTTCGCCCCTCTTCCGGCCGGCATCATCCGCAGCGCGCGCCTGTGCCTTGCGGCGCTTCAGGTTTTCGCGCAGCGCGTTGGCGAGACGTTTCGCCCGGTCATCGTCGGTTTTGGTCATGGCGCCGCCTTGACATATATGGCGGCCAGCGGCCATAGCGCCGCGTCCCGAGGGCCATGCCCTTCAGGCGATAAGCTGCCGTAGCTCAGTGGTAGAGCGCATCCTTGGTAAGGCTGAGGTCGTGAGTTCAATCCTCACCGGCAGCACCATCGCCCGTGGGGCCCGGCGGTCAGCCGACGAACTGACCTTCTTTCTGAGGCGTGCGCAGCGCCGCCTTGCGGGCGAACAGGCTGGCCAACTCGCTGTGGCGCTCACGCGCCGCTTCCGTCACCGCCCGCGCCGCCCGGCGACGCTCTTCCGCGGCGCGCCGATGATAATAACGATGGTCAGATTCCATGCCGTGCCTCCCAAACGACTCGGAAAGCCTAACATAGGTTTTTCGATTCATCGAATCCGCCGGCGTCCCGGCGATGCTTCAGCCTTTCGCGCGGCCGATGATCATCTCGAGCACGGCCGGATGCAGCGGTCGTTCGAACGCGCAACCCGCGACATAATGCTCCACCCAGGCGACCTTTGCATGGCAAGGCTCAAGACCGGGCAGACGCAGCCACACATCCATGCCGACGGTGAGATCGAGCAAGCTCTCAATGCGAAAGCCGTGCGTCGACAGGTCGAGTATCTGTACCGATACGGCGGAATAGCCGCCACGGGGCCGCAGCCCGGCATCCAGGCTGACCGGCACGCGCGCGGATTTCCGCGCCTTTTTCCCCGAATCGGAAAGGGTGACTTGGATCGAAAGTTCGCCCGTCAGCGGTGACGCGCCATTTTCGGGTGGGGCAGGGCTATTCTTGTCCTGCGAACTCATTCAACCCTTCCCTCAATCCCCCTGCTCCGGGAGGTTCAAACCGACAGCGACGCTCCACGCCTGCGCAGCTTTCCGCTCCTTCGCATTCATGCCCAGCGTGAGCGCTGCGCGCCCAAAACGATGAGGCGATGCAGCCGGTTCCATGCGGCGACCTATATGTACGAGCAACTCACTCTCGTCGATCATGTAATGAAATTCCAGCCCCACACGACCGAGCGCGGACCAGGCGACGTGGGCCGGCACTTTCATGGTGCCGCGTTCGAACGTCACCTCGGTTCCAGGCGGCGGTGTGGCCGCGCATTCGACCAGTGCGCCTTTTCGAGACAAATCGCGCAGTCGTGCCGTGATGGTGCCAGCGGGTGTCCTGAGGCTGGCCGAAAGAAGCACGCGGGCGCGCTTGGCGGTTCGCTTGCCGTCCACTGCGGCCTGCAAGAACGATTCGTCACCCATTTTCCGGCCGGTCCCTTTTCTTGATCGATGATAAGGGCGATGCAAAAAAACTCTTAAAGATTCACTAAGAAAACCGGCGCGAGCTTCCCCATTTCAACCATGGGGGATTGGCTCTATGGCACTGGTCATGCGCTTTTTTTCCGACAATGCAGCGGCGGCGTGCCCTGAGGTGCTGGCGGCGTTGGCCGCCGCCAACCGGCTCGACACCGCTTATGATGGCGACGGCTTCAGCGCTCGGCTCGATGGGGTGCTGTCCGACCTGTTCGAAACGAAGGTGGAGGCCCTGTGGGTAGCGACGGGGACCGCTGCCAACAGTCTCGCGCTCGCCGCCTTGTGTCCGCCGCACGGAGCGATCGTCTGCCACCGCGACGCGCACATCCAGAATGACGAGTGCGGCGCGCCGGAATTCTACACGCATGGCGCCAAGCTGCTGCTCGCGGACGGCACGGGCGCGAAGCTGACGCCCGAAGCCGTTTCTGGCCTGCTGGCCGGCGTTCGCAACGACGTCCACCAAGTCCAGCCCGCGGCGCTGTCGATCACCAACGCCACCGAATATGGTCTCGTCTACACGCCGGAAGAGACCGCCGCGCTCGGCGAATTGTGCGAGGCGCGCGGCCTCGGTTTCCACGTCGATGGCGCCCGCTTCGCCAATGCGGTGGCGCGGCTCGGTTGCGCGCCGGCCGAGCTTACCTGGAAAGCGGGGGTGGACGCGCTCTCTTTCGGCTTCGTCAAAAATGGCGGGCTCTCGGCCGAATGTCTTGTCTTTTTCCGCCAAGGACTTGCCGACGCGACGCGCTACCGTCGCAAGCGCGCCGGGCATCTGCTCTCCAAGGGCCGCTACATGGCGGCGCAGATCCTGGCGATGCTCGAGGGTGAGCTGTGGCTGCGCAATGCGCGCGCCGCCAATGACGCGGCGGCGCGACTCGCCGATGCGGCGGGGGCCGACCGGCTGGTTCTGCCCGTCGAAGCCAATGAGGTCTTCATTCGGGTCACACCGGGGGAGGCGGCAGCACTGCGCGCGCAAGGCTTCGATTTTTACGATTGGGGCCCGGGAGAAGCGCGGCTGGTGACGAGCTGGGACAGCGATCCCATCCATGTCGCGGCATTGGCTGCCGCGATACGCGCTTTGTGAAAGAAGTTGACTCGGATATAAAGATATCTTTATATCCGCATATATGACCTTCGGATCGCCTCAGCTGCCTGGCTTTCGCGACCCGAAGGTCCTTCTCCCCTTTCTCCTGGTCACGCTGATCTGGAGCTCGACCTGGATCGTCATCAAGGACCAGATCGGCACCGTGCCGGCGCCCTGGTCGGTGACCTACCGCTTCCTGATCGCCGGGGCGGCGATGTTCGTGATCGCCTGGGTGAGCGGCGCATCCTTGCGCATCGGCGCGCGGGGACATTTGTGGGCGCTGGCGATCGGCGTCCCCCAGTTCGCGATCAACTTCAACCTCGTCTACACGGCCGAGCATTACATCACCTCGGGCCTCGTTGCCGTGCTGTTCGCGCTGCTGATGGTGCCGAACACTCTGCTCGCCTGGGCGTTGTTCGGGCAACGGCCGACGGCGCGTTTCGTGATTGGCTCGGCGGTGGCGCTCGGCGGCATCGCCCTACTCTTCGTGCAGGAAGCGCGGATCGCCTCGGTTTCGACCTCGGCGGTGCTGGCCGGCATCGGCTTCACCCTGATCGCCGTGCTGGGCGCTTCGGCCGCCAATGTCATGCAGCTCTCGCAAGGCGTGAAGAGCCGCCCGATCGTCGCGATGCTGGCTTGGGCGATGCTCTACGGCGCGTTGTGCGACGGCCTGTTCGCGCTCGCCGTCCACGGCCCACCGGTCGCCGAGGCGCGGCTCGGCTACTGGCTCGGCGTCGTCTATCTCGGTCTTGTCGCGTCGGCGCTCACCTTCCCGCTCTATTTCAACATCATTCGCCAGATCGGCCCGGCCAAGGCGGCCTATTCGAGCGTGCTGATCCCGATCCTCGCCATGGCGATATCGACGATGGCGGAAGGCTATCGCTGGTCGGCGCTGGCTGCGGCCGGCGGAATGCTCGCCATCGCCGGCCTGATCATCGCGCTGCGCGCCGGCCGCGCACCCACCGTGGCCGCGCCGATGGAATCCTGCGGCAATTGCGGCGAGGAAGAGGAAGCTGGAGCGGGTAACGGGGATCGAACCCGTATCACAAGCTTGGAAGGCTAGTGCTCTACCATTGAGCTATACCCGCGCCGGCCCGCGCTCCTGCCATCATTGCTCCGTCGTCGTCAACATGGCCGTTCCCGCTGGCGCCCGCGCGCGAAGCTGGTCTATGCCTTGCCCGGGAGGGCATATGGATCGTCTTCAGCGGATCGGGCAGCATCCGGACTATCGCGATCTCGTGCGCCGCCGGCGTCGGCTGGCCTGGACGCTCTCGGCAATCATGCTCGTCGCTTATTACGGCTACATATTGTTGATCGCGTTCGACAAGGCGCTGCTGGCCCGACCGATCGGCGCGGGCGTCATGTCGATCGGCATCCCGATCGGCTTCGGCATCATCCTCCTCGGCGTCGCGCTTACCGCTTTCTATGTACGCCGCGCCAATCGCGAATTCGATTCGCGGCTGGACGCCTTGCTGGAAGACGTGCCTGAATGAACTGGACGGCGATCGCGATGTTCGGCGCGTTCGTCGCGCTGACGCTCTGGGTGACGCGCTGGGCGGCGATCCGCACCCGCAACGCGGCGACCTTCTACAATGCCGGCGGCGGCATCACCGGCTTCCAGAACGGGCTCGCCATCGCCGGCGACTATATGTCCGCCGCTTCCTTTCTCGGCATTTCCGCGCAGATCTTCGTCGATGGCTATGACGGGTTGATCTACTCGATCGGCTTTCTCGTGGGATGGCCGATCATCCTGTTCCTGATGGCGGAGAAGCTGCGCAATCTCGGCCGCTTCACCTTCGCCGACGTCGCCTCCTATCGCTTCGCCCAGGCGCCGGTGCGCAGCTTCGCGGCGATCAGCACGCTCATCGTCGTCGCCTTCTACCTCATCGCGCAGATGGTCGGCGCCGGGCAGCTCATCCGGCTGCTGTTCGGTCTGCCTTACACTTATGCCGTGATGATCGTCGGCGCACTGATGATCGTCTACGTCCTGTTCGGCGGCATGACCGCGACGACCTGGGTGCAGATCATCAAGGCGGTGATGCTGCTGTCGGGCGCGACCTTCATGGCCTTCATGGTGATGGCGCAATTCAATTTCTCGCTGGAGGCGCTGTTCGCTCGCGCCGTGGAGGTAAAGACGGACCTTGCCGCGGCGTCGGGCGTCGGGCCGGACGAAGCGGCGGAGCGCGGGCGATCGATCATGGGGCCGGGCAATTTCATCCGCGATCCTATCTCCGCCATTTCGCTAGGCCTCGCGCTGATGCTCGGCACGGCCGGCCTGCCGCATATCCTGATGCGCTTCTTCACCGTCCCCAATGCCAAGGAAGCGCGCAAATCAGTCTTCTGGGCGACGACCTGGATCGGCTATTTCTACCTGCTGACCTTCATCATCGGCTTCGGCGCGATCGTGCTTGTCGCGACCAATCCGGCCTTCCTGGACGGGGAGGGCGCGCTGCTAGGCGGCGGCAACATGGCGGCGGTCCATCTTGCCAGCGCGGTGGGCGGCGATCTCTTCCTCGGCTTCATCTCGGCGGTCGCCTTCGCGACGATCCTGGCGGTCGTGGCGGGCCTCACGCTGTCCGGCGCTTCCGCCATTTCGCACGATCTCTACGCCACCTTGTTCAAGCGGGAGGACGCCGATCCGCGCACGGAGCTGCGCGTGTCGCGGGGCGCGACGCTGGCGCTCGGCGTGATCGCGGTGCTGCTCGGTATCCTGTTCGAATCGCAGAATGTCGCCTTCATGGTCAGCCTCGCCTTCGCGATCGCGGCGTCCGGCAATTTTCCGGTGCTGATCCTCTCGCTGATGTGGGCGGGCATGACGACGCGCGGCGCGGTGGTGGGTGGCCTGCTCGGCGTCGCGACCGCTCTGGTGCTGACCCTGCTTTCGCCGACCGTCTGGGTGGCCGTGCTCGGCCATGCCGAACCGATCTTCCCATATTCCTCGCCGGCCATCTTCTCGGTGCCGGTCGCGTTCCTCGGCATCTGGCTCTTCTCGGTGCTCGATCGCTCGCCACGCGCGGCGGTCGACCGGGCCGGTTTCGAAGCGCAGCAAATCCGCTCCGAAACCGGCGTCGGCGCCTATGGGGCGAGCGATCATTAGGCGCGAAGCGCGCCCGTTCGGCTTGATGATTTTCGTGCCTTGACCTAATGTTCCGCTACGGCGTGTGCTGCGTGCGCCCGGGCTGTCGGCCCGAATACGGAGAACGGTTCGCAATCGTTTTCGAAGAGGCGCAGCATGTCATCGACTCAATCCGATATTACCGTCCGCCCTTCGCGGCGTCCGTCCGCGCTTCGCCGTTTCCTCGATAGCGAGGCGGCTGGCGGCATCCTGCTGATGATCGCCGCCGCGCTGGCGCTGATCGTGGCCAACAGCCCGCTGGGCGGGGTCTATCAGCATCTCCTGCATGCCGAGACCGGGCCGGTGCTGACGCCCAAGCTTGGGCCGATGACGGTGCATTTGTGGATCAACGATGCGCTGATGGCGCTGTTCTTCCTGCTCGTCGGGCTGGAGATCAAGCGCGAGTTCGTCGACGGGCGGCTCGCCAGCTGGAGCCAGCGGCGACTGCCGATGATGGCTGCCGCCGCCGGGATGGCGGTCCCGGCGATCGTCTATCTGCTGATCGCGACGCGGGAGCCCGGCCTGGCCAATGGCTGGGCGATCCCGGCGGCGACCGACATCGCCTTCGCGATCGGCGTGCTCGCTCTGCTCGGCAGCCGCGCGCCGACCTCGCTGAAGCTGTTCCTCACCACCGTCGCGATCGTCGACGATCTCGGCGCGGTGGCGATCATTGCGCTGGCCTATACTGAGAGCCTCGACACGCTCGTGCTCGGCGTGGCGGCGGGCCTGTGGTTCGCCATGTATGCGCTGGGCAAGAGCGGCGTGCGCCGGCTCTGGCCGTTCCTGCTGCTCGCCGCCGGCCTCTGGTATGCCGTGCTCCTCTCCGGCGTCCATGCCACCGTCGCCGGCGTGCTGGCCGCCGCCGCCATTCCGATCGTGAAGACGCCGGGATCGCCGGACGCGCCGCATTCGCCGCTGCATCGGCTGGAGCACGCACTCGCGCCCTGGGTCGCCTTCCTGATCGTGCCGCTGTTCGGTTTCGCCAATGCCGGTGTCCCGCTGGCCGGCATCGGGCTTGGCGATCTGCTGGCCCCGCTGCCGCTCGGCATCGCCGCCGGCCTGTTCTTTGGCAAGCAGATCGGCATTTTCGGCGCGGTCTGGCTCTCGGTGCGCTTCGGCCTTGCCGCGCGGCTGCGCGGCGCGACCTGGGTGCAGATCTACGGCGTGTCGCTGATCTGCGGCATCGGCTTCACGATGAGCCTGTTCATCGGCGGCCTCGCCTTCCCGGGCCGGCCGGAGCTGGCCGAGGAAGCGAAGATCGGCATCCTGATGGGCTCGCTGGTCTCGGCTGTGGCCGGCTATCTCGTCCTGCGCTTCGCCAGCCCGCATCCGGGCCTGAAGACCGCCGAGGCGAATATCCGCGCGGAGATTGCGGAGGATGGCGATATCGAGACGCTGGAAGCGCGCTGAGCTCAAGCTCTGGTGGACAGGGCTGGATTCGAACCAGCGTAGGGGCAACCCCGGCAGATTTACAGTCTGCTGCCTTTAACCACTCGGCCACCTGTCCGTGCTGAGCGTTCCAGTTAGGAAGGCGGACCCCTTGGCGAAAGGGAGCGCCGCTGTCAACGCGGCGCTTGCCAGCAAGGGCATGAAGCGCCAAGGCGGCGCGATGCGACGCAAGGCCAGACAGGCGACCAAAGCCGAGAACCGTCCCCGTTTCTGGGGCCGCCATGCCGTGGGCGCGGCGCTCGCCAATCCCGATCGCTCGATCGTCCGCATCTGGGCGACGCGCGAGGCGGCCGGGCAGCTCGACATCGACGCCCGCATCCCGGTCACCTTCGCCGACGTCGCTGATCTCGGCCGGCTGGTGCCGCACGACGCACCGCACCAGGGCGTGGTCGCGGAGGTAGAGCGGCTCGAGGACATCCTCCTCGCCGACCTGCTCGACCAGGCGGAGGACGGCCGCCCGCTGCTCGTGCTCGATCAGGTGACCGATCCGCACAATGTCGGCGCGATCCTGCGCTCCGCCGCCGCGTTCGACGCGCTCGGCATCGTCACGCAGGACCGGCACGCGCCGGGCGAATCGGGCGCGCTGGCCAAGGCGGCGAGCGGGGCGCTGGAAACCGTACCCTGGGCCCGCGTCGTGAACCTGTCGCGCGCGCTGGACGACATGGCAGCGGCGGGCTTCTGGCGGATTGGCCTCGCCGGAGAGGCGGAAGCGGGCCTCGCCGAGGCGCTGGGCCCGGCGCGGGTCGCTTTGGTGCTGGGCGCGGAGGGCGAAGGGCTGCGCCACAATGTCGCGGCCCATTGCGATTCGCTGGCCCGGCTGCCGATCAGCGGCAAGGTGGAGAGCCTCAACGTCTCCAACGCCGCCGCGATCGCGCTCTACGCGGCGAGCATCGCCTGAACCTCAGTCCTCCGGCGCGATCGTCACGCGCAGGCCGTCCAGTTCCTCGGTGAACAGGATCTGGCAGGAGAGGCGGCTGGCTTCGGTCTTGTGATCGGACGTGTCGAGCAGATCGTCCTCGTCCGCCTTGGGTGCGCCGACCGCAGCGATCCACTCGCCATCGACATGGACGTGGCAGGTCGCGCAGGAGCAGCAGCCTCCGCACAGCGCCAGCAGCTCGTCCACGCCTGCATCGCGGATATTCTCCATGACGCTCCAGCCGGCCTTGCCTTCGACGGTGCGTTCGGAGCCGTCGCGCGCGACGATGGTGAGCTGGGGCATCGGGATATCCTGATCGCAAGAAAGAAGAGGCGGTCGCGGGCGTCTATGCTAGGCGCGGGCGACGAGATCAAGGCGGAGCGACGATGGGACTGACGGCGGAGCAATTGCGGGCGTCGCTCGACGCGCTGGGCGGCATCGAGCCGGCCTTCGCCGCGGCGCGGGCCCGGATCGGCGATCCGGAGCCGCGCATCCGCGACCGGGGTTATGAGACGCTGCTGCGCGCGATCGTCGGCCAGCAGGTCAGCATCAAGGCGGCGGCGTCGATCCTGGCGAAGGTCGAGGTGGCGACCGGCAGCATCGCCGATCCGGCCCGGGTCGCCGCCACTTCCGATGCCGATCTGCGCGCCGCCGGCCTGTCAGGACAGAAGACCCTCTATGTGAAGAGCCTCGCCGAAGAGGTGCTGGCCGGCCGGCTCGATCTTGCCGCGCTTCCCGAGGACGACGAGGAAGCGATCGCGGCGCTGACCCATGTGAAGGGCATCGGCCGGTGGAGCGCCGAGGTCTATCTGCTCTTCGCCGAAGGGAGGCCGGATGTCTGGCCGGCGGGCGACCTCGCCGTGCGGCAGGAAGTGGGCCGCATCCTCGGCCTCGCCGATCATCCGACTGAGAAGCAGGTGCGTGATCTCGCCGAAGCCTGGCGCCCCCATCGCGGCGCGGCGGCGATCTTCGCCTGGCACCACCGCCATGTCGTGGCGCTCTGAAGGGGCGCGAATATCGAGCGCGATACGGTCCGAGCCGGATCGGCCCTCTCTCTGTTAAGTTGACAAAGTTGACAGGGTCGAGGTGTTCTGGCGGGGCGCTTCCGGGACGATCGGACTGAGCATTTCAAAGAGCCGGCGTACCGGAGCCTGGCCCCGATTCGAGCGCGAGCCTGACAGGGCATTTCCTACATTGGAAGCGGATGACCGCGTGCCGGTGCGCCGAAGGCTTCGTCATCCACCCGGCGCGGTCCGTCATCAATTTCGCTCATGGCTCCGCCGAGAGAAGATGCTTTGCGGCCGTAGTGCGAGGAGGCGATCATCCTGAAACCGATTCAAGGCGGAAAGGATGAAAGGGCGGACATGACGAAAGATAGGAACACGCTTCGGAGCGCGAACGACCATCATCATCTGACACCCGCGCCGGCTGTCCCGGCCCCGTTCCCCTCCAGCCCGATGAGCCGGCGCCATGCGTTGCTCTCCGGCATGATCGGCGCCTTTTCCGTCTATGCGCTGGTGCGCGAGGCGCGGGCGGCGGCGGGCGTGCTGGATGGGCGGCTGCCCGCCCGGCGCTGGATCGATCGGCAGGAGGAGCTGGCGCGCGGGCTCCATTCGGGCGCGGTGCCCGAAGCGACCTGGCATGCGGAGGTGAACCGGCTGGCCGGCGAGGTCGATATCGGCTCGCTAACGGCCGAGATGCGCCGGGCGCGGGTGATCGAGGCGGGCGAGCCCTTCATGCGCGATCCGGTGAAGCGCCATATCCGCTTCCTCGATGAGGACGGGCAGCCGAGGCGCCTCACTTATGCGGCGGCGACTTTCACCTTCGATCCCACCAACGTGATCACGCCCCACGCCCACAAGCATATGGCGAGCGCCCATATGGTGATCGACGGCAGAGTGCGGGTGCGCACGTTCGACCGGGTGGCGGAAGAGGAGGGGGCCCTGGTCATCCGGCCGACCGGCGACCGTGTGGCGGAAGTGGGCGAGGCGGCGGCGATGACCAGCGCGGTCGACAATGTTCACTGGTTCACGCCGCGCTCGGAGCGGGCGACGACCTTCGACGTCATCATCTCCGATCTCGATCCGGGCGAACGTTCCTTTCTCATCCAGCCGGTCGATCCGCTGGGCGGCACCCCGGCGGCGGACGGCGCGATCCGGGCGCCCTTGCTGGGCTTCGCGGAATCGATGCGGCTCTATCCGCCGACGCGTTAGGGTCTGTTTCAGCGAGGCTGAAACAGAAGCGGTGCCGGTAGCTATCCTGCGCCTATTCCGCCGCCTGGCTCAGATAGCCGTCCTGGGCGGCCTGGCGGAGCAGCGGAAAGACGTCGGCATAGCCGTAATCCACCACCGCGCGCAGGCGATAGGAGGTGTCTGCGGCACGACGCGGCGACGGCGCCGCGATCGGCGGGACGATGCGCGGCCGGCCCTGCGGGCGGCGCACGACCATGTCCTTGAACCATTCGCCGACATAGGTGCCGTCGAAGCGGTGCACCCGCGAGCCGACGATCCGGCCGAGCGGCGCGCCTTCCAGATCGTAGATGTTCATTTCGAAAACGAAGCCGACGGGCTCGCCGTCGGTGCTGTAGACGTACATCGCCATGGAGTGAATGTGCCCCGATCCCGAACGGACCGGAATCGCGGCCCGCCACGGATGAACCTGCGCAGCTTTCGTCCCGTCGCGCGAGACTGGCTGCGGCGGGTTGTTTTCCGGCGTCGGCGAGTGGATGATCGGACATGAAGAACCCCGTAATAACCACATAAGCCATTGGAATAGTGGCAAGTTGGAGGGCCAGGGATGCCGCCGAGAATCGCTTTTCCGATCGCCATCGCGCTGGCCGCGGCCGCCGCGCCGCTGGCCGCGCAGAACAGCGCGCAGCCTCAGCCCGCCCCGCCGCCGGCGACGACCGCGCCGTCGCCCGCCCCCGCGCCCGGCCAGCCTCCGGCCGGCACCCAGCCCGCGCCGACCATCGTGACCATCCCGCCCGATCAGGCGCCGGCCGCGCCGGAGCCGGTCGAGGCCGCGCCGCCGCCCGCGCCGGAGCCGGCGCCGATGACCATCTCGCCGGACGTCGCCTATCCGAACGGCTTCGCCGATCCGGACGATCCGTTCGGCAACGATCTCTCGCTCGCCGACCATGGCGAAAGCGGCGGGTTCAACTGGGGCTTGCTGGGCCTGCTCGGCCTGTTGGGGCTGATCCCGCTCTTCCGCAAGAGCGGCCGGACCACCCGCACGGTTTACGTCGATCGCGACGATCCGAAGCGGGTGATCCGGGAGGAAGTGGAGGAATAGATTCCCTCCCTTGCAGGGAGAGGAGGCTTACCTTGCGTCGACCAGGACGATTTCGGCCTCTTCGATCGCCTCGATCGTGACTTTCACCTCGCCGGTGATGGCGACGCCGTCGCGGGCCTCGGCGCGGACGCCGTTGACCGCGATCGCGCCCTGGGTGGCGACCAGATAGACGTGCCGCGACGGATCGAGGCTGAGCTCCGCCGTCTCGCCCGCCTTGAGCGTGGCGCCCATCACCCGGGCGGCCGAATTGATCTTCAGCGCGTCCGCATCCTCGGCATAGCCGCTCGCCAAGGTGACGAACCGGCCCGACCGGTCGGCCTTGGGGAACTTCATCGCGCCCCAGCTCGGCTCGGCATTGGGCGTGTCGGTCAGCACCCAGATCTGGAAGAGCGTCGTCTGTTCGTCCTCCAGATTATATTCGGCATGGCGCACGCCGGTCCCGGCGCTCATCACCTGCACGTCGCCCGCTCCGGTGCGGCCCTTGTTGCCCATCGAATCCTCGTGGGTGATCGCGCCGGCGCGGACATAGGTGATGATCTCCATGTCGCGGTGCGGATGCGGCGGGAAGCCGGACTTGGCGGCGATCTCGTCGTCGTTCCACACCCGGATCGCGCCCCAGCCCATCCGGGCCGGATCGTGATAATCCGCAAAGGAGAAATGGTGACGTGCGTTCAGCCAACCATGGTCGGCATGACCGAGCGAACCGAATTTGCGAATGTCGATCATGATGTCTCTCCTTAGCATGCGCCCCTCCCTTTGGGGGAGGGGCGGCTGGCGGACGGGGCGGCGGGAACGCCGGTGGGGGGAAGGGCGTCGGCACGCCGCCCCGTCCTGATGTCCCTCCGGGATGGGCAGGGAGGGACGTCGTCGGGTTCAGGCCGCCAGCGGCAGCGCCTCGCGGACGAAGCCGGCCAGCTGTTCGGTCGCTTCGCCGATCGAGGCCTCCACCGCCTCCGGCCCGAAGGCGAGCTTCTCGGCGCGGACCCAGGTCACGTCGTCGAGGCCGGCGAAGCCGAGCATCGCGCGCAGGTGCGGCTCCTGGCCGTCCATCACCGCGCCGTCGCCCTCGCTGTAGAAGCCGGCGCGGCTTTCGATCACCACCGTCTTCTTGCCCTTCAGCAGCCCTTCCGGGCCTGCCTCGGTATAGCGGAAGGTGACGCCGGCGCGCAGGACATGGTCGAACCAGGCCTTGAGCGTCGAAGGGATGCCGAAATTGTACATCGGCGCGCCGATGACGACGATGTCGGCCTGCTGCAGCTCTTCGATCAGCGCATCGGACAAAGCCCGCGCCTCGAACTCGGCGGGCGTCTCGGGCTGGCCCTTGATCGCGTTCACCGTGTCGGCGGTAAGATGCGGCAGCGGATTGGCCCCGACATCGCGCAGCACGACATGAGCGGCGGGATTGGCGGCGATGAGATCGTCGATGAAGCGCGCCGCGAGACTGCCGGAAACGGAGCTGTCGGCGTTGGCGCTGCTGTTGATGACGAGGATGTTCACGGCGGTTCCCCTTTGCGGTTCCTGTTTGCGAACCCGGAGATAATGGGATAGCAGCGTTGTCAGAAGGCCACGCTCAATCATCATGGTGTTACGGATTATGGAACGCTCATCCACCGACCTCGTCGATGTCCTCTCCTTCGTCCGGGTGGCCGAGACCGGCTCCTTCGCCCGGGCAGCCGAGCGGATGGGCCTGTCGAAGCCGGTCCTGTCGCGCCGCGTCGCGCGGCTCGAGGAGCAACTGGGGGCGCGTCTCTTGACCCGTACGGCTCGGGGTGCGCAGCCGACCGATATCGGCCAGGCTTATTATGCCCGCGCCGCCAATATCCTGGCCGAGCTCGATGCGGCGGAGGAGGTGGTGGCCGAGGCGGTGACGCAGATCGCCGGGCCGATCCGGATCACAGCGCCGCTCACCTTCGGCACCGCCCATCTCGCGCCCGCGCTGGCGGAGTTCGTCGAGGCGCACCCGAAGGTCGAACTCGACATCGAATTCGAGGACCGCAATGTCGATCTGGCCGGCGGCGGCTACGATCTGGCGGTGCGGATCGGGCGGCTGGCGGATTCGGCGCTGATCGCCCGGCGGATCGCGCCGGTGCGCAAGCATGTGATCGCGAGTTCGGCCTATCTGGAACGGCGTGGCCGGCCGGAAAGGCCGTCGGACCTCGGCGATCACGACATCCTCATCTACGCGCAAGAACAATGGCGCTTCAAAGTCGGCGGCCGCTGGGAATCGCCGCGCCTGGCGCCGCGCCTGCGCAGCAATAATGGCGAGATGCTGCTCGCCGCCGCCGAGACCGGGCTGGGCCTGTGCCTGCTGCCCAGCTTCATCGCGGCGCCGGCCTTCGAGCGGGGTTCGGTCGAGGTCGTGCTGACGGATTTCCCGGTCGAGGAAAGTGCGCTGCACGCGGTGATGCCGCCGGGCCGCGCGACGACGGCTCGGGTGCGGGCTCTGGTCGATTTCCTGGTCGCCCGCTTCGGCCCGGAACCGAGCTGGGATCCGTGCTGGTCGGCGCGCCGCGAAGCCTAGTCTTCGAGCCCGAGCGTTCGCAGCGGATAGCCCATCAGCCCGGTCACCATCGCCGCCTGGATTGTCGTCGCCGGCCACCAGTCAATGAACGGCGCGACGACCCGGTCGCGCACGAAGGGCAGCGCCTGGCCGTCCGATTGATAGGCGGGCGTGAACAGGATGCTGAGCGCCTGAAACAGCCGGACATGATCGGACCGCAACGCCACCGCCATGGTTAGCGCGCCGGGAAGGTCGCGCGCTTCGCGCAAGCCGCGCGCGAGCGCCCAGGCATCGAGTAAGGCCATGTTCGCACCCTGCCCGAGCTGCGGGCTGGTGGAGTGCCAGGCGTCGCCGATATGGATGAGCGCGTGATCGGCCGGGCGGGGCAGGGTGCGGTGCGCATAATGCGCGAAGGTGAGATCGTCGGGCGCGGCGATCTGATCGAGGAAGGGCGCGGTTTCCGGCCATAGCCCGGCCACCTCCGTCTTCCACGCATCCAGCCCGGCGGCGTGCCATTCGGTCTGTCGATCGGCGCGTAGTGACCAGAAGAAGGCCGCCTTGCGCGGGCCGCCGGGCGAGAGCCGGCCGATCGGCAGGACGCCGACCATCTTGCGCGCGGCGACATAACGCTGCTCCAGCGCGGAGGGATCGAACGGCCCGCCGTCCGGCCAGTCCAGGCTGGCCCACAAGGCGCCGTAAGCGAGCGGGTGGCCGCAAGGCGGGGCGAGCGGCGAGGCCATGCCGAGCGCGTCGACGACCAGGTCGAAGCGGGCGGACGGCCCCGTCTCGAACAGCAGCTTGCGCCCGCCGCCGGCCGCTGTGCTGCCCCGGATCGTGCGGCCCGTCTCGATCGGGATGCCGGCCTCGCGCACCGCACGGAACAGGATGTCGAACAGGGCTGCGCGATGGATGCCGATGCCGCTATGCCCGCCCTTCAGCCAGGCATAATGCACGTTCAGCACTGTCCGCCCGGATGGCATGGACAGGCCATGGAGCCGATCGATCCGGTCGCCGGCCCGCAGCAGTTCGTCCTCGAGCCCGAGCGCGCGCAGCACTGCCCGCCCGGTCGGCTGGATCATCAGACCGGAGCCGATCGGCCGCGGCGTGTCGAACCGCTCGAACAGCCGCACCCGATGGCCGTCGCGTGCGAGCAGGAGCGCGGCCGCGAGGCCCGCCGGGCCGCATCCGGCGACCGCGATGTCATATCCCCCCATCGCCTCTGCCTAGCAGACACGGCGTGAGGTTGAAGCATCGCCCTGCGACAAATCGCGACAAATTCGGGCTTGGTCTCGCAACAATCGGCCCATAGGCTTGGGGCAGGGCGAAGTTGGGGCTGCCCTTCGTTGGGGAAACGAGGAGGAGACCGAATGATCGACCGTCGCACGCTGCTGGCCGGTATGGCCAGCCTGCCCTTTATCGCCAATGCCGCCTTCGCCCAGGCCCCCGCTGCCGGCGCGCTGCGCACCATCCGCATTCCGGGCGCCGACGAGAGTGTGCCGGCGATCGGCATCGGCACCGCGCGCCGCTACAGCGATCCGCAGGGCGAGGAACAGCTCGCGCCGCTGCGCGCCGCGATCGCCCGCTTCGTCGAGCTGGGCGGCAAGGTGATCGACACCGCGCCTTCTTATGGCCGGGCCGAGGAAGTGGTCGGCCAGCTTGTCGAGGAGCTGGGCGTGCGCGACCGGCTGTTCCTGGCGACCAAGGTCGGCGTCAACACCCGCGAGGAGGGCGTGGCGCAGATCGAGGCGAGCTTCCGCAAGCTCCGCACCGACCGGCTCGACCTCATCGCCGTCCACAATATCCGCGACGTCGACAACCAGCTCGCCATCCTGCGCGACCTGAAGAGCGCCGGCCGCATCCGTTCGGTCGGCATCACCACGTCGGCAAAGCCGCAATATGAGGCGTTCGAAGCGGTCATGCGCCGCGACGATCTCGATTGCATCCAGATCGATTATGCGATCGACAATCGCAGCGCCGCCGAGCGCATTCTGCCGCTGGCCCAGGAAAAGGGCTGCGCGATCATGATCAACCTGCCTTTCGGCCGCGAGCGGCTGTTCGCCGCGACGCAGGGCCGGCCGCTGCCCGACTGGGCCGCCGAGATCGGCGCGACGAGCTGGGCGCAGGTCTTCCTCAAATATGTGATGTCGCACCCGTCCCATCCGATGCCGATCCCCGGCATGGCCCAGGCCCGCTATATCGACGACAATCTCGGCGCGGCGCGCGGGGCCCTGCCCGACGCGGCGCTGAGAACCCGGATGGAGCAGTTTATCGATGCGCTCTGAGGCAGCGCCGGGGACGGGGCTGCTCGGCAAGCTGATTGCCGCGGATCGGGAGGAAGTGCCGGCGGTGGCCGCCGGCTTCCTTCTCTTCTTCCTCGTCTTCGCCTCCTTCTTCATGTTGCGCCCGGTGCGCGAGGCGTTCGGCAGCGTGGCCGGCGGCGAGGATCTGCCCTGGCTGTTCACCGGCACTTTCATCGCGACGCTCGTCGTCGTGCCGCTCTACGGCTGGGTCGCGGCGCGGATGCCACGGCGCCGACTGCTGCCGATCCTCTATGCAATCACGTCGGTCGTCATGGCCGGCTTCGCGACCAGCCTCGCCATCAATCCGGAGAGCGTCTGGACCGGGCGCGCCTTCTATATCTGGTATTCGGTCGTGAACCTGTTCGCGATCTCGATCGCCTGGAGCCTGATGGCCGACCTGTTCGAGCGCGAGCGCGGCCATCGCCTGTTCGGCCAGATCGCGGCGGGCGCCAGCCTGGGCGGGCTCACCGGGCCGATCCTGTCCGGCCTGCTGGTCGCGCCGCTGGGCGAGGCGGGGCTGCTGTTCATCTCCATCGGCCTGCTGCTCTCCAGCCTGGTCTTCGTGCGCTATCTGCTCGGCTGGCGCGACGATATGGGGCCGCGCGCCGATCAGCCGCCGCCCGAGCGGATCGGCGGCTCGATCTGGGCGGGCCTGACCCTGATCGTCCGCTCGCCCTACCTGATCGCGATCGCCGCCTTCGTGCTGCTGCTGACCACGGTCACCACCTTCCTCTATTTCGAGCAGGCGCGGATCGTCGAGGCGGCTTTCCCGGATCGGACCGCGCGCACCCAGGTGTTCGCCTCGATCGACACGTTGGTGCAGTCGCTCACCATCCTCATCCAGATCTTCTTCACCGGGCGCTTGGCGAAAAAGCTCGGCGTTACGGTGCTGCTCGTCGCAGTGCCCGCGACGATGATGTTCGGCTTCGGCCTGCTCGCGCTTGCCGCGACCTTCCCGGTACTGGTCTTCGTGATGATCGTGCGGCGCGTCGGCGAATATGCGCTGGTCCGGCCGGGCCGCGAGATGCTGTTCGCCCCGGTCGATGCCGAGACCAAGTACAAGGCGAAGAACGCGATCGACACCTTCGTCTATCGCGGCGGCGATGCGCTGTCGGGCTGGGCCTATACCGGCATCGTCGCCATCGCCTCGACCGGCGCGGTCGCGGTGGCCGGCATGGTCGCCGCCGGAGCCTGGGCGGCGATCGGCTATGCGATCGGGCGCCGGCATGACGGCGCAAGGCTGGACAGTGGACCCGCCGCCCCAAGCCGCTAAAAGACCCCATCCACCCAGACCGAGGACTCGTCCCTTGAAACTCCATCTTCCGCTTGCCGCCCTGCTGCTCGCCAGCGCGGGCATCGCCGTCGCCCAGCAGCAGCCCGCGCCGGCCGCCCCCGCGGCGGCCCCCGTCCCCGCCGAGGATCAGCGGCTCAACGCCTTCCTCGACGCCGCCTTCGACGAGGCGATCGCGAACAATCCGATGGTGCTGACCAGCCTGGGCTCCAAGCAGCTCTATAACCGGCTCAACGACTATACCGATGCCGGCCGCGAAGCGCAGCGGCAGATGCGCGAGCGCCAGCTCGCCCGGTTGCGCGCGGAGTTCGATCCGGCGCGGCTCAGCCCGTCCGGCCGCATCTCGTATCGGCTGTTCGAGCAGCAGATCGAGGATGAGGGTCGCGCCTTCCAGTGGCGCTGGCACGGCTTTCCGGCGACCAACAATGGCAGCCCGCTCGGCAACATTCCGGTCTTCCTGATCAACAATCACCGGATCGACAATGTCGCGGACGCCGAGGCCTATGTCGCGCGCCTGGCGGATGTCGAGCGCGCCTTCGGCGAGATCGCCGCGAACATGCGCCACCAGGCGAGCCTGGGCATCGTCCCCGCCCGCTTCAACTTCGCGCCGGTGCGCGAGGACGGCCGGCGCATCCTCTCCGGTGCCCCCTTCTCGGGCGAGGGCACCAACGTCCTGCTCGCCGATTTCACCACGAAGGTGAACCGGCTGGAGATCGCGCAGGGCGAGAAGGACCGGCTGATCGCCGCCGCGCGCGACGCGCTCGCCGGGCCGTTCCGCCGTGGCTATGACGCGGTCTTCGCGGCGCTGGACGCGATCGAGCCGCAGGCGACCGGCAATGACGGCGCCTGGAGCCTGCCCGAGGGGGCCGGCTTCTATTCTCAGCGGCTGCGCCAGTCGACGACGACCGATCTCACCGCCGAGCAGATCCACCAGACCGGTCTTGAACAGGTCGCGCGCATCCATCGCGAGATGGAGCGGATCAAGACCCAGGTCGGCTTCACCGGCTCGCTGCAGGACTTTTTCCGCCACATCAACACCAGCGCCGAATTCAAATATCCGAACACGGCGGAAGGCCGGGAGCAGTATCTGGCCGACGGCCGCCGCTTCATCGCGCAGGTGATGGAGGTGGCGCCCCAGTGGTTCCGCCGCCTGCCGCAAGCCGCGCTGGAGGTTCGCGCGGTCGAGCCGTTCCGGCAGGAGACGGCGGCGGTCGCCTTCTACAACCGGCCCACGCCGGACGGCTCGCGCCCGGGCATCTACTACGTCAACCTCGCCGACATGAACCAGGTGCTGCGCCCGCAGACCGAGGCGATCTCCTATCATGAGGGCGCGCCGGGCCACCATTTCCAGATCGCGCTGGCGCAGGAGCTGCCGGGCGTGCCGCGCTTCCGCCGGCTCGGCGGCTATGGCGTCTATTCGGAAGGCTGGGGTCTCTATGCCGAAGGGCTGGGCCGGGAGATGGGCTTCTATCAGGACCCGATCTCCGAATTCGGCATGTATTCGACCCAGCTCTGGCGGGCGATCCGGCTGGTCGTCGATACCGGCCTGCACCACCATCGCTGGAGCCGCGAGCAGGCGATCGCCTATTTCACGGAGAACGGCCTCCTGTCCGAGCGCGACATCGTCAAGGAGGTGGAGCGCTACATCAACAATCCCGGCCAGGCGACGAGCTACATGATCGGGCAGCTGAAGATCCTCGAGCTGCGCGACCGGGCGCGGGCAGCGCTCGGCGACCGCTTCGACATCCGGGATTTCCATGCGGTCGTGCTGGAAAACGGCGCCCTCCCGCTCGACGTGCTCGAGGAGACGGTCGACGCCTGGATCGCAGCGCGGAGGAACGGCTGATGTCCGATACGCCCCCCGATCGCCTGTCCAACAATCCGCGCAGCCCGCATTTCGACATGGCCGCGCTGCAGCGCGGCGTCGGCATCCGCTTCAAGGGCCGCGAGCGCGAGGATGTCGAGGAATATAGCGCCTCCGAAGGCTGGATCCGCGTGGCCGCCGGCAAAGCGGTGGATCGCCACGGCATGCCGGTGACGGTGAAGCTGAACGGCGAGGTCGAAACCTGGTGGCGTGACGCGGCCGAAGGCGAGGGCGCGGCTGACGGCGATTGAGCCGCCGGCGCGCTTGCCAAGGCGGGTCCGCTTCGGCAAGGAGGCGGCGCATTTTCGCGAAGGCTGCTTACAGATGACCGTAAAGACCGACCGGCTGGTCACGCTCTTCGGCGGTGGCGGATTCGTCGGCCGCTATGTCGCCCAGGCGCTGCATGCGCAGGGCGCGCGCGTCCGGATCGCCTCGCGCGCGCCGGAGCGGGCCTGGTTCCTGAAGCCGCTGGGCGGCCTCGGCCAGACCCAGTTCGCGCGCGCCGACATCACCGATCCGGCCTCCGTGGCCGCCGCGGTCGCGGGGGCGGATGCGGTCATCAACCTGGTCGGCATCCTCAAGGGCCGGTTCAAGGCCGTGCATGTCGATGGCGCGCGCAACGTCGCCGAGGCTGCGGCGGCGGCCGGCGCGCAGGCGATGGTCCAGATTTCCGCGATCGGCGCCGATCCCGACAGCGCCAGCGCCTATGGCCGGTCCAAGGGCGAGGGCGAGGCGGCGGTGCGCGCGGTTTTCCCGGGCGCCACGATCCTGCGCCCGTCGATCCTGTTCGGGCCGGAAGACGATTTCGTGAACAAGTTCGCCTGCATGGCCCAGTGGCTGCCGGTGCTGCCGGTGATGCGCGGCGACTGGCGGATGCAGCCGCTCTTCGCCGCCGATCTTGGCAAGGCGATCGCGGCGGCCGCGCTCGATTCCGCCGCGCATGGTGGCAAGACCTATGAGCTGGGCGGCCCGCAGGTGATGACGATGCGCGCGCTCAACCAATGGGTGATGGACGCAATCGGCCGTGGCCGCGCCGTCGTCGATATTCCCGACGCGCTCGCCCGCCCGATGGTCCGCCTCACCGGCTGGGCGCCGGGCGCGCCGATGACCTGGGATCAGTGGCTGATGCTGCAGCAGGACAATGTCGCGGACTCGGCCCTGCCGGGGATCGACGCGTTCGGCATCCGGCCGATGCCGCTTGCCGCCGTCGCGGAAAGCTGGCTGAGCCCCTATCGGCGCAACGGCCGCTTCGGGATGCCCGCCGCCGGCTGAGCCGGGCTTGCCACGTCCTGCGCGGATTGCTACATTTGTAGCACATCACGGAGGCTTCATGCAGATCATCCCCTCGCCGGGCGCCCATGCCCGGCGCGTCATTGCCGCTTTGTGCCTGTTCTTCGCCGCGTCCCTGGCCCTCGCGCAGGAGGGACAGCCGGCCCCTCAGGGCCGAACGCCGACGCTCGCGCTCACCGGCGGTCAATGGTTCGACGGCGAGCGGTTCGTGCCGGCTGAATGGTATGCGGTCGGCGGCCGGCTGACCGCGACGCGGCCGGAGCGGATCGATGCGACCGTCGATCTCGCCGGGCGCTATGTGCTGCCGCCCTTCGTCGAGGCGCACAATCACGACATGCAGAATGCCGGCTTCGCCGCGGTCTCGATCGGCAAGAATCTGCGCCAGGGCGTCTTCTATTCGGTGCAGATGTGTTCGAAGCCGGACAATGACCGGGCTTTCTCGCGCCTGTTCAACACGCCGGGCACGATCGACATCCTCTATGCGGAGGCCTGCATTTCCAGCTCGGACGGGCATCCGCTGGGCATCAGCCTCGCCTCGTCGCGCCAGGCGGGGATCGAGCCCGATGCGGACGAGGCGAGGGCCCGCTTCGATCCGATCGACTCGCTCGAGGATTTCGAGCGGCTCTGGCCGGAGATCGCCGCGCGCGAGCCGGCGCTGATCAAGGTCATCCTGGTCAACAGCGAGCGGCAGGCCGCGAACCGCGCCGATCCCGACACGTTCGGCTTTCGCGGGATCGATCCGGAGCTGCTCGCCCCGATCGCGGCGCGGGCGCGCGAAGCCGGCATCCGCGTCGCCGTCCATGTCGACAGCGCCGGCGATTTCGCCACCGCCGTCGCCGCCGGCCCGGACATGATCGTCCATCTGCCGGGCTATCGCTTCGCGCGCGGCTTCGGCGCGGCGGATTACCGCATCGCCGACGACGTGGCGGCGGAGGCGGCGCGGCGGGGCATCTTCGTCATCACCACCGCCAATGTCGCCTCCTTCTCGGCGCGCCAGCCCTGGGCGGCGGAACTGCGCGCCATGCAGGTCGAAAATCTGCGCCGGCTGCGGGACGCGGGCGTGCCGCTCATCATCGGCAGCGACAATGTGATGGGCACGGTGGTGGACGAAGTGCTCTATCTGGACGGGCTCCAGATCATGCCCCGCGCCGAATTGCTGCGCCGGGCGACGATCGACACGGCAGAAGCGATGTTCCCCGGCCGCGAGATCGGCGCGTTCCGCGAGGGCGTGGAGGCGAGCCTGATCGCCTTCGATGCCGATCCGCTGGAGACGCCCGACGTGCTGCGCAGCCCAGTCGTTCGTATCCGGCAGGGGTTGCTGCTGGCGAACTGAGCGATCGGCTATTCCGGCAGGAAGCGGCGCACCACGTCGCGGGCGAGCCGCGCGGGGCGCAGGGTCGCGGCGTCGAGGCAGCACCAGGAGGATTTCACCTCGGCGAGCACCTCGTCGCCGCGCTGGATCAGGGTGCTGAAGAAGGTGCGCGCGCCTTTCACGCCCTCCGCCTTCACCACGGCGGCGATCGCGTCGTCGAGAAAGGCGGGGCGGCGATAGGTGATCTCGTGCCGGATCGCGACCCACAGATGCTGGGCCACGGCTTCCGCCGGTGCGACCTTGCGCCAATAGGCGATCACGGCCTCCTGCACCCAGGTGAGATAGACCGCATTGTTCACATGCCCCATGAAATCGATGTCGCCGGGCGCGACGGCGAGCGGGTGGACATGGGCCGGGGCGGATGCGGTGGTCATGGACCGCATCTTACACTGACAAACATGTCAATAATGCGGCGTCAGAACAGGGCGAGCAACGCGACGCCCAAGGCCACCCGATAGACCACGAAGACCAGCATCGAGGCGTGTCTGAGGAAGCGCATCAGGAAGGCCATGGTGGCGAAGGCGGCGACGAAGGTCATCGCGCCGGCGATCAGCGCGTCGCGCTGCATCTGGGCGGTGGCGTCGGCGAGGTCGAGCATGGCGAGCGTGCCGGCCCCGGCGACGGCGGGGATGGAGAGCAGGAAGGAGAAGCGCGCCGCCTCCACCCGCTCGTAACCCAGGAAGCGCGCCGCCGTCATGGTGACGCCGGAGCGGCTCGTGCCCGGGATCAGGGCGAGCGCCTGGGCGAGGCCGACCAGGATCGCGTCTTTGAGGCTCATATCCTCATAGCGTTTGTGGCGCGGGCCGATCCGGTCGGCGAGACCGAGCAGCAGGCCGTAGGCGATGAGGTTGATGCCGACGAGCGTGGTCGAGCGGAAGGTGTCGAGATAGCCGCCCTGTTTCAGGAAATAACCGAGCAGCACCGCCGGGATGGTGCCGATCACGATCCACCAGAACAAACGGCGCTGCTCCGGCGCCTGGCCGATGCCGACCGTCGACAGCCCGCCGCGCGCCAGCCCGATCACCTCGCGGAAGAAGAACAGGATGATGGCGAGCAGCGAGCCGACATGGACCGCGACGTCGATCAGCGGCCCCTGGTCCGGCATATCGGTGAAGAAGGGGATGAGGATCAGATGGCCCGACGAGGAGATGGGCAGGAATTCGGTTACGCCCTGGACGACGGCGATGATCAGCAATTGCAGGAAGGTCATCGGATTCCCGGTTTCTGACAGTTTCGGCGTGCTTTAGCAGACGCGCTCCCGGTCTTGGCAACAGACTTGTCGGTGCCGGGCAATTCTGGTCTTGTCGCGAGCAGGAGCGCCACGATGAAGGGGGAGGCAATGGCTCGCAATCTGATCGTGGGGATCGCCGCATCCCTGCTCTGCCTGGCCGTTCCGGCGACCGCCCAGGACCGGCCCGATCCGCGGGCGATCGAGGCGGCGCGCGAATTGCTGATCGTCACCGATTTTCAAACGCAGTTCGCCCAGACCGCCGAACTCACCGCCGCCGCCACGATCGACACGATCATGCGTCAGTTTCAACAGGATGAGGGCGAGGCGTTTCCGGCCGAGCTGGAAAGCCAGCTCCGGCGGATATTGCGCGAGCACAATGACGCTTTGGTCGCCGACATCGCGCCAATCGCCCTTGACGAGACGGCCATCCTTTATGCGCGCTATTTCACGGTCGAGGAAATCATCGAGCTGGCGCGCATCCAGACCCATCCGGTGATGATGAAGTTTCAGCGGATCATGCCGCAATTCTTCGCCGAGGCTTCGCAGGTCGGCATGGCCGAAACGGTCAGGCGGCAGCCCGAATTGCAGGCGCGAATCTTTGAAGCGATCAACCTGTGGATGGAGCGGAGCGCGCTTCTTGAAGGGCCGGGGATCTGACTGTTCAGGCCAAGGTCATGGAGGATTTGCGATAAATGCGCTATATCCGGCGTGCCGCCCGTAACGGCGCGCCTGTCCGCGTATCGAGGAGATTGTCATGCGCAAGCCGCTGGCCGCCTGCATCGCCGCCGCTCTCACGGTCGTCCCCGCCGTCGCCGCCGCTCATCCCCAGGACGATGATTTCGCCCGCGCCCTGCCGTCTTCGCACGATGTCGCCGCCATGGCGCCCGCGCTCGATCGGATGGTGGGCGCCCTGCTCGAAGTCGATGTCGGCCCGGTGATGGATGCCGCCGATCCCTATGCCCGCCACCCCGGCTATGGCGTGCCCGGCCGTTCGCTCGGCGCGCTGGGGCGCAGCCGGGATCCCTATTTCGATCGGCGCTGGCGCGGCGCGCTTTACGGCAGCACCGCCGACTTGGGCATGATGATGGATTCGCTGGCCGCCGCCGCGCCCGCGCTCAGGCGTTCGCTGCGCGAGGTCGAGAACAGCATCGCCGGGGCGGTGGAGGATTATCGCGCCCGCCGCGCCGATCCGCGCAGCCCGTATCGCGATCCCTATTATGACGACCCTTATCATGACGATTGGGACGATTGAGGCAGCGGCGCAAATGAGCGGTGGACTGGCGCGCGCGGTCCTCTAAAGCTCTGCCGCAATCATGTGGCAGCTCTACCAATTTCCCTTATGTCCCTATTCGCGCAAGGTCCGGCTCCTGCTGGCCGAGAAGGGTGTCGCGCATGAACTGGTGCGCGTCTCGCCCTGGCAGCAGGATGATGAATTCTCCGACCTCAATCCGGCCGGCGAGACGCCCGTGCTGGTCGAGGCGGCCAAGGGCGTCGTGCTGATCGATTCCGGCGCGATCTGCGACTATTTCGAAGAGACGCTCGACAAGGCGCCGATGATCCCCGGCACGGCGATCGACCGGGCCGAGATCCGCCGTCTCGTCGCCTGGTTCGACGGGCGGATGCACCGCGAGGTGGTCGCTCCGCTGATGCGCGAGCGGATGCACAAGCGCCTGATCCACCGCGCCTCGCCGGATACGACGGAGCTGCGCAAGGCGATGACCGCCTGCAACGCGCATATGGACTATATCGATTATCTGCTCGATCACCGCCGCTGGCTGGCCGGTCCGGCCCTGACGCTCGCCGATCTCGCCGCCGCAGCGCAGCTTTCGGTCGCCGATTATCTGGGCGGGGTCGATTGGCGCGGCCACAAGCAGGCGGCGGATTGGTATGCGGTGATGAAGTCCCGCCCCAGCTTCCGCCCGCTGCTCGCCGAGCGGATGGAGGTGATCCAGCCGCCATCCCACTACGACAAGCCGGATTTCTGATCTTGATCGGCGGCGCCTCGCCGCCCACATCGCCCTTATGCTGATCCAGACCGAGACCACACCCAATCCGGCGACGCTCAAATTCATCCCCGGCCGGGCCGTGATGGACCATGGCACGCGCGATTTCGCGACGCCGGAGGATGCCGAGGCCTCGCCGCTGGCCGAGGCGATCTTCTCGACGGGCGAGGTGGAGGGCGTGTTCTTCGGGCGCGATTTCGTCTCGGTGACGGCGGCGCCGGGCGTCGAGTGGCGGCAGTTGAAGCCGCAGGTGCTCGAGGTGCTGCTCGATCATTTCGCCAGCGACGCGCCCCTGTTCCGCGCCGGCAGCGCGGGGGGCATCGCGGTCGCGCCGGAGCCGGAGGTGGAAGACGATCCCGCCGATGCCGAGGTGGTTGCCCAGATCCGGGAGCTGATCGACACAAGGGTCCGCCCGGCGGTGGCCAAGGACGGCGGCGACATCGTCTATCGCGGCTTTCGCGATGGGACTGTCTATCTCGCCCTCCACGGCGCCTGTGCGGGTTGCCCCTCCTCGACGATGACGCTCAAAAACGGCATCGAAAGCCTGCTCAAACATTATGTGCCCGAGGTGGAGACGGTCGAGGCCGTCTGATCCTTCCGTCGCCAAGCCGGCGCAAACTCCCTCTGGACTTGCGCGTGCGCGCGGGTGACGAAAGGACGATGGGGCGTAAGCGCATATGTTGCTGGTGATCGACAGCGCGACGGCGGCCTGCTCGGCGGCGCTTTTCGGCGAAGATGGCGCGCTGATCGACGCGCGTCATGAGGTAGTCGGGCGCGGCCATGCCGAGCGGCTGATGCCGATGATCGCCGGCTTGCTGGACGGTCGCCGGCCCGATGCGATCCTGGTCGATTGCGGTCCGGGCAGCTTCACCGGCGTGCGGGTCGGCCTGGCCGCCGCGCACGGCCTCGCCATCGGCTGGGGCGTGCCGATGAGCGGCTACAGCTCGATGGCGCTGCTCGCCGCCGCGTCCGGTGCAGCCCCCGTGACGGTGGCGCTTCACGGGGGACATGGCGAGCTTTTCGTGCAAAGTTATGGCGGTGTTCCGATCGCGCCTTTGGACGAGCTGCGCTCCCTTGCGCCCGAAGCCGCCGCCGCGGCGATCGGCGCAGATCTCGTTATCGGCTCCGGTGCCGAGGCGTTGGTCGCGGCGCGCGGCCGGGGCGAATGGCGCGATGCCTTGCCCCGCGCCGCCGATGCCGCCTTGCTGCCCCCCGCATTGCGGACCCTGCCGCCCCGCCCCATTTACGGCCGCGCACCCGATGCGAGGCCTGTCCGGGGCGATGCCGAAGGGCCGATGAGGTGACCATGGCCGCTATCCGGTTCAGCGAAGGCGGTCTTGCCGACCTGCCGGCGGTGATGACGGTCATGGACGACAGCTTCGAGCCGCGCTTCGGCGAAGCCTGGACGATGTCGCAATGCGCCGGGCTGATGGCGATGCCCGGCGTCTGGCTGACTCTGGCAGGCAGCGAGGACGGCGTCGTCGGTTTCGCGCTCGCCCGCGCCGTCGCCGACGAGGCCGAATTGCTGCTGCTTGCTGTGCGCCGGGCGGTGCAGCGCCGGGGCGTCGGGCGGGACTTGCTCGCCCGGTTCGATGCGGCCGCTCGCGCTCGCGGCGCCAGCCGCGTCCATCTCGAGGTGCGCGACGGCAATCCAGCCGTGCTTTTATATCGGAAGGCCGGCTTCGAATTGGCCGGCCGCCGGCCGAATTACTATGAAGGAGCGGGCGGGCAAAGTTTCGATGCGCTCACATTTGCCAAATCGATCGGCGACAGCGCCGGCATTTCTGCATTTTAACAACATTGTCACTTGTCATCATGACGCCAACGGACTTATCCGTTGTGCGTCCGTCACGGCCAATGACGGACCCCTTCTGGCCATAGAAAGTTGGTGCCGTATCATGGAAAACCAGGACAATTTCGGGGAGACGCTGATCACCCTTACCGCCGACATCGTGTCGGCGCATGTCAGCAACAACAGCGTGGCGGTCTCCGACCTTCCGTTGCTGATCAATAATGTCCATGGCGCGCTCAGCGCCTTGGGCGATGCCAAGGACGAGCCGGCGCCCCGGCCGGAGCCCAAAGTATCGATCCGCTCATCGATCAAGCCGGACTATATCGTCTGCCTGGAAGACGGCAAAAAGCTGAAGATGCTGAAGCGGCATCTGATGACGCACTACAACATGACGCCGGACGAATATCGGCAGAAATGGGGTCTCGCCGCGGACTATCCGATGGTCGCCCCCAATTATGCCGAGCAGCGCCGGACGCTCGCCAAGAAGATTGGCCTCGGTACCAAGCGCAAGCGCAAGTAAGCGCGGCCTGAAGGACGAAAGGCGCCGCTTCGCAGTGCGAGGCGGCGCTTTTTTGCGTCTCCATGGCTTTGCGCCGCGCGGTGTTCTGCTCTAGAACCACCCCATGAACCGCACCATCGATGTCGAGGCGCTGTGCGCCGATAAGGGGCTGCGCCTCACGGAACAGCGCAAGGTGATCGCCAAGGTCCTGTCCGAGGCCGAGGACCATCCGGACGTGGAGGCGCTGCACGCCCGCGCCGCCGCGATCGATCCCGGCATTTCGATCGCAACCGTTTATCGCACCGTCCGCCTGTTCGAGGAGGCGGGCATCCTGGAGCGTCACGATTTCGGCGACGGGCGGGCCCGCTACGAAGCGGCGGCGGAGACCCATCACGACCATCTGATCGATGTCGAGACCGGCAATGTCGTTGAGTTCGTGGACGAGGAGCTGGAGGAATTGCAGCGGCGCATCGCCGCCAAGCTCGGCTTCCGGCTGGTCGATCACCGCATGGAGCTCTACGGCGTCGCCCTCTCCCGCGACAATTAAGCCGCTGCGCGTCGCGCGGCGCACGGCCGGCATCGCCGCCGGCCTGCTCGCCTGCGTCCCCGCCCATTATCTCGCGCGGCTTGCCGCCGGCGGCTCGGCGTGGCCACGCCGGTTCTTGGGCTATGCCGGGCGCCGCGCCGGGCTGCGCGTCCGGGTCGAGGGCGAACCGCTCCGCAACAATGTCCTGTTCGTCGCCAATCACGAAAGCTGGCTCGACATTCTCGCGCTGGGCGGCGCGACGCGCGTCTCCTTCGTGGCGATGGAGGAGCTGTCGCGCTGGCCGGTGGTCGGCTGGCTCGCCGGGCTGAACCGCACCATCTATGTCGCCCGCGCCGAACGCGGTGCGGTGAAGGGGCAGGTGGACGCGGTGCGCGCGGGCCTCGCCCAGGGGCTGGCCGTCGCCTTGTTCCCGGAAGGCACGACAGAGGGCGGGCGCGGCGTGCTGCCGTTCCGGCCCAGCCTTCTCGCTTCGCTCTATCCGCCTTTGCCCGGCGTCATGGTCCAGCCGGTAGCGATCGACTATCATCTCCATGAGGACGAGATCGCCTGGATCGGCGACGAGCCCGCGGCGGCCAATGCAAAGCGGATGCTGTCGCGCAAGGAGCCGATCCCGGTCACCCTGCGTTTCCTCGATCCGATCGATCCGGCGGAAGCGGGGGACCGCAAGGCGCTGGCGGCGCGGGCTCATGCGGCGGTGGTCGCCGCGCTCGGCGCTTCCGTGGCTGCACCCGATCCCGTATAGGCCGGGCGATGACCAAGCCCGAATCCCGCACCTTTGCGGTCAAGTCCTACGGCTGCCAGATGAACGTCTATGACGGCGAGCGGATGGCCGAAGCGCTCGCTGCCGACGGCTATGCGCCGGCGGCGGAGGGCGCGGACGCCGATCTGGTCGTGCTCAACACCTGCCACATCCGCGAGCGGGCGACCGAGAAGGTCTATTCTGAGATCGGCCGGCTGAAGCGGCGCGAGAGCGGGGCGCCGATGATCGCGATCGCCGGCTGCGTCGCGCAGGCGGAGGGGGCGGAGATCGCCCGGCGCGCCAGAGTGGACGTGGTGGTCGGCCCGCAGGCCTATCACAATCTCCCCGCTTTGGTCGCCAAGGCGGCGCGCGGCGAGGGCCTCGCGCTCGACACCGACATGCCGGCGGCGTCCAAGTTCGGCGCGCTGCCCGCCCGGCGCAAGGTCGCGCCCTCGGCCTTCCTCACCGTGCAGGAGGGCTGCGACAAATTCTGCACCTATTGCGTCGTGCCCTATACGCGCGGCGCGGAGGTCAGCCGGCCCTTCGCCGCGATCGTCGACGAGGCCAAGGCGCTGGCCGATGCTGGCGCGCGCGAGCTCACCTTGCTGGGCCAGAACGTCAATGCCTGGGCGGACGGCGGCAGGGGCCTGCACGAGCTGATCGAGGCGATCGCCGCGATCCCCGAAATCGCCCGCATCCGCTACACGACCAGCCATCCCAACGACATGACCGACGGCCTGATTGCCGCCCACCGCGATGTCGAGAAGCTGATGCCCTTCCTCCATCTGCCGGTGCAGGCGGGGAGCGACCGGGTGCTGAAGGCGATGAACCGTAGCCATAGCACGGCTTCCTATCTGGAAATCCTCGATCGCGTGCGCGCCGCCCGGCCGGACATCGCGCTGTCCGGCGACTTCATCGTCGGCTTCCCCGGCGAGACCGACGCGGAGTTCGAGGAGACGCTGAAGCTCGTCGATGAGGTCCGCTACGCCCAGGCCTATTCCTTCAAATATTCGCCTCGACCGGGTACCCCGGCCGCGGATATGGATGGTCAGGTGGCACCGGAGGTCATGGATGAGCGGCTGCAGCGGCTCCAGGCGCTTTTGAACGCGCACCAGCTCGCCTTCAATCAGGCCAGCGTCGGCAAGCGCACGCTGGTGCTGCTGGAGCGCCCCGGCCGCCGCCCCGGCCAGCTCGTCGGCAAGACGCCCTGGCTCCAGTCCGTCCATCTCGAGACGAGCGCGAAGATCGGCGACATCGTTGAAGTCGAATTGCTCTCCGCCGGCCCCAACAGCCTCGCCGGTCAATCCGTCATGCCAGCGAAGGCTGGCATCTCGGGACCAGAAGTCACGGCGGGTCTCCATGAGACCCCAGCCTTCGCTGGGGTGACGGCATAATGGCCCAGAAAAAGCCCGAAGCCCCCGCAGGCCCGCGCGCTCGCGTCGAGCTGGAGTTCGAGCAGCCGCATCTGCTCGGGCCCCTATTCGGTGAGTTCGACCGCAATCTTGTGGCGATCGAGGACCGGCTCGGCGTCTATATCGCCGCGCGCGGCACGAAGGTGCAGATCGAGGGTGAGCCGGAGGCGGCGGCGCGGGCGCGCGAGGTGCTGCTCGGCCTCTACAACCGGCTCGACGAGGGCCAGGATATCGATGCCGAATTGGTCAACGCGATCATCGCCATGTCAGGCCAGCCGACGCTGGAGGGGATCGTCGCGCCTGACGTCGCCGAGCCGCCCAAGGTGATGATCCGCACCCGCAAGAAGACGATCGTCCCGCGCTCCAAGACGCAGGCCGTCTATATGGAGGCGCTGGCGCGCGACGAGATGATCTTCGCATTGGGCCCGGCGGGCACCGGCAAGACCTATCTCGCCGTCGCGCAGGCGGTGCAGCAGCTGATCGGCGGCTCAGTGGACCGGCTGATCCTCTCGCGCCCCGCCGTCGAGGCGGGCGAGCGGCTCGGCTTCCTGCCCGGCGACATGAAGGAGAAGGTCGATCCCTATCTCCGCCCGCTCTACGACGCGCTCTACGACATGCTGCCGACCGAGCAGGTCGAGCGGCGCATCGCGTCGGGCGAGATCGAGATCGCGCCGATCGCCTTCATGCGCGGCCGCACCTTGAGCGACGCCTTCATCATCCTCGACGAGGCGCAGAACACCACGCCGCAACAGATGAAGATGTTCCTCACCCGCTTCGGCATGCGGAGCCGCATGGTGATCTGCGGCGATCCGCAGCAGGTGGACCTGCCCGATGTCGGCAAGTCCGGCCTCGCCGACGCGGTCGCCAAGCTGGAGGGGATCGACAAGATCGCCACCATCCGCTTCGGCCCCGGCGACGTGGTCCGCCACCCGCTGGTCGGCAAGATCGTCGAGGCTTATGAGGGGCCGGGAAAATGACGATCCTGGTCGAGGCCGACATGTCCGAGGAATGGGACTCTACCACCGACTGGCCGGCGCTCGCCGGCCGGTCCGTCCATGCCGCGATCCTGCACAGCCGCCACGCCGCCCTCGCCGATGGTGACGCCGAGGTTTCGGTGAAATTCACGTCCGACGAAGAGGTCCATGGCCTCAACGCGCAATGGCGCGGCAAGGACAAACCCACCAACGTCCTCTCCTTTCCGATGGTCGAGGAAGACGAACTCGCCGACGCGCCGCTGCTCGGCGATATCGTGCTGGCGCATGGCGTCTGCGCCGCGGAGGCTGCCGACAAGGCGATTCCGGTGACCGATCACGCCGCGCACCTGATGGTGCATGGCATGCTTCATCTGTTAGGTTACGATCACGAAACGAGCGATGCCGACGCGGAGGAGATGGAGGCGGCCGAACGGCGCGCGCTCGCCTCGATCGGCATTGCCGATCCCTATCACTAGATTTTTCGTCAACAATACGAGGTGCAACCTTAAACCCTATGGAAGACGACAGTCCCGGCGTTCGGCAGGAAGAACGCACATTCTGGAGCGGCCTGAGGTCGTTCCTGTTCGGGGATAATGGCGAAGCGACGCTCCGCGACCAGATCGAGGAAGCGATCGAGAGCCATGCGGGGGAGGCGCCGCGGGTCGGCGATCTCAGCGATGCCGAGCGGCTGATGCTCCGCAACATCCTCCATTTCGGGGACAAGAATGCCGGCGACGTCGCGGTCCCGCGCGGCGAGATCGTCGCGGTGCCGAGCACCATCTCCTTCGCCGACCTGGTCGAGGCGCTGCGCGAGGCCGAGCATAGCCGGCTGCCGGTCTATGAAGGCAGTCTCGATACCGTGATCGGCATGGTCCATATCAAGGACGTCTTCTCCTACCACATGTCGGACAAAGCGCCGCCGGCGGACATCCGCACGCTGATGCGCGCGCCGCTTTATGTGCCGGAATCGATGGGGATGCTCGATCTGCTCGCCCGGATGCGCGCCGGCCGGGTCCATCTCGCCATCGTCGTCGACGAATTCGGCGGCACCGAGGGGCTGCTCACCATCGAGGATGTGGTCGAGGAGATCGTCGGCGACATCGAGGACGAACATGACGAGGAATTGCCCGGCCAGCTCATCCCGCTCGAGGACGGCGTCTGGGACGCGGACGGCCGGGCGGAGCTGGAGGATGTCGCGCAGGTGATCGACGCGCGGCTCGGCGTGACCGAGGAGGATGTCGAGACTCTGGGGGGGCTCGCCTCGGTCCTGGCCGGCGGCATTCCCCAGGCCGGCGACGTGCTGGACCATCCGAGCGGCTGGCGGCTGGAGGTCACCGACGCGGACGGGCGCCGGGTGACGCGCCTGCGCCTCCATGCGCCGGCCGAGGCGGTGGAGAGCGAATGAGCTACGAGCAGATCAGGCTGGAGATCGGTGCCGATCATGTCGCCACCCTCACGCTGAACCGGCCTGACAGCCTGAACGCGCTTACCGCCACGATGCTCGACGAGATCCGCGCGGCGGTGGAAAGCCTGCCGGAAGCCGGTGCGCGCGCCTTGCTGCTGACCGGGGCTGGTCGCGGCTTTTCCAGCGGCGCCGATCTCGCCTCGGGCGGCGGCCTGCCCGACGATGTCGGCGCGGCGCTGGAGGCGCATTTCAATCCGCTGGTCGAGGCCCTGTCCGCCTGTCCGCTGCCGGTCGTCGCCGCGGTGAACGGGCCGGCGGCCGGTGCGGGATGCAGCCTCGCGCTTGCCGCCGATATCGTGATTGCCGCACGCTCCGCCTATTTCCTCCAGGCCTTTATCAATATCGGCCTCATCCCCGATGCCGGGGCGACCTGGCTGCTGCCGCGCCTCGCCGGCCGGGCGCGGGCGATGGAGATGATGATGCTGGGCGAGCGCGTCCCGTCGGAGCAGGCGCTGGCATGGGGAATGATCTCCCGCGTGGTGGACGACGACGCCCTGCCGGGGGAAGCCGCGGCGCTCGCCGCTCGCCTCGCCGCCGGGCCGACCGTCGCTTATGGGCTGCTCCGCCGCCTGGCCCGCGATTCCGAGCAGCTTCCGCTCGCCGATGCGCTGGCCGCCGAGCGCGTCGCCCAGCGCGATGCGGGGCGCACCGAGGATTTCAGGCGCGCGGTCTTCGCCTTCCTGCAGAAGCAAAGGCCGCATTTCGAAGGGCGTTGACCTTAACCGGACGGCAACCCCTTTTGCGCCAGGGAAGGGCATGCTGATGCGGCTATTCTATCCGACGCTGGCGGTGATCGCCGGACTGCTGGTCTATATGGTCGTGCTCGAATATCAGCTTGTGAACAGCAGCGATCTTGGCCGCAGCGAGCGCAAGCGCACGCTGCTTGAAGAGCTGGTCGCGCTCGGCGGCATCCTGTCGCTCGCGCTCGCCGCACTCGCCTGGTTCGGCCATCGCGGGCAGCGGATCGAGCGCGCGCGGCGCACCGAGGCCGAACAGGCGGCGCATGTGTCCGCCAGCTATGACATTCTCACCGGCCTCGCCAACCGGCGGCTGTTCGCGGCCAGGGTCGGCGAGATTCTCGGCGCGGGGCGGCGCTGTGCGGTTTTGTTCATCGATCTCGACCGGTTCAAGCCGGTCAACGACACGCACGGCCATGCTGCGGGGGACCGCGTGCTGGTCGAGATCGCCCGGCGGCTTCGCGCCTGCGCGCGCGAGCCGGATCATGTCGCCCGTCTCGGCGGCGATGAGTTCGCGTTGCTGCTCGAGCTGCGCCACGAGGACGAGGATCCGACCGGCCTGTCGGCGCGGCGCGTGCTGAAGGCGCTGGAGGAGCCGATCGCGCTCGATTCCCACGAGGTCTGCGTCGGCGGCACGATCGGCATCGCGATCGGCCCGGACATGGGCGCCGACGCGGCCGCGCTCATCCACGCCGCCGATTGCGCGATGTACGAGGCGAAGCGCAACCGGCGCGGCACGATCCGCCTGTTCGCCGCCTAGGGGATGAACCCCGGCATCCAATCCCGCCGGCGCTTCCCATTTGCCTTCCGTCCCGAGTCCTGAAAAAGGGAGGCGGGAAGCAACGGGACAGGCCATGGCCACGACGATCGAAGAGCTGGAGCGGCGCCGCGAGCAGGCGCGCATGGGCGGCGGCGAGCAGCGCATCGCGGCGCAGCACGCCAAAGGCCGGCTGACCGCGCGCGAGCGCCTCACGGTGCTGCTCGATCCGGGCAGCTTCGAAGAATATGACATGTATGTCGAACATAATTGCGTCGATTTTGGCATGGCGGAGCAGAAGGTGCCGGGCGACGGCGTGGTCACCGGATCGGGCACGATCAACGGCCGCCTCGTCTATGTCTTCGCGCAGGACTTCACCGTGTTCGGCGGCTCGCTCTCCGAACGCCACGCGCAGAAGATCTGCAAGATCATGGACATGGCGCTGAAGGTCGGCGCGCCGGTGATCGGCCTGAACGATTCGGGCGGCGCCCGCATCCAGGAGGGCGTGGCGTCGCTGGGCGGCTATGCCGAGGTGTTCCAGCGCAACGTCCTCGCCTCGGGCGTCGTGCCGCAGATTTCGCTCATCATGGGCCCCTGCGCGGGCGGCGCGGTCTATTCGCCGGCGATGACCGACTTCATCTTCATGGTGAAGGACAGTTCCTACATGTTCGTCACCGGTCCGGACGTGGTGAAGACCGTCACCAACGAGGTGGTGACGCAGGAGGAACTGGGCGGCGCCGTCACCCACACCACCAAGTCCGGCGTCGCCGACGTGGCGTTCGAGAACGACATCGACGCGCTTCTGGCAACGCGGGATTTCTTCGATTTCCTGCCGCTCTCCAACCGCCACGATCTGCCCGAGCGGGCGTCGAGCGATCCGTGGGACCGGGTGGACGACAGCCTCGACACCCTGATCCCGGACAGCGCCAACAAGCCCTATGACATGCACGAGCTGATCGCGAAGACCGTCGATGACGGCGATTTCTTCGAGGTGCAGCCGACCCACGCCGCCAACATCATCACCGGCTTCGGCCGGATCGAGGGGCGCACCGTGGGCATCGTCGCCAACCAGCCGATGGTGCTGGCCGGCGTGCTCGACATCAAATCGTCGAAGAAGGCCGGCCGCTTCGTCCGCTTCTGCGACGCCTTCGACATTCCGATCGTCACCTTCGTCGACGTCCCCGGCTTCCTCCCCGGCGTCGCGCAGGAGCATGACGGCATCATCAAGAACGGCGCCAAATTGCTCTTCGCCTATGCGGAGGCCACCGTGCCGAAGATCACCGTGATCACCCGCAAGGCCTATGGCGGCGCCTATGACGTGATGGCCTCCAAGCATTTGCGCGGCGACCTCAATTATGCCTGGCCCACCGCCGAGATCGCCGTGATGGGCGCCAAGGGCGCGGTCGAGATCATCTTCCGCAAGGACATCGGCGATCCCGAGAAGATCGCCGCGCGCACCGCCGAATATGAGGAACGCTTCGCCAACCCCTTCGTCGCCGCGAGCAAGGGCTTCATCGACGAGGTCATCATGCCGCACTCGACGCGCCGCCGGATCGCGCTGGGGCTACGGAAATTGAGGGACAAGCAGCTCGAAAATCCGTGGAAGAAGCATGACAATATTCCGTTGTGAGTGCTCGAAATGCCGCTTGAAATCATAGTTGCCCTGATTGGTTTCGGAGCCGCGCTGCTTGGTGGGGCGCTGCAATCTGGTGTGAGTTGGTTTCAAGCACACAAGCAATTCGAGAGAGATTCTCGCCAGAGGGATTATGAGCTGTTCGTTGAAGCCGTCGCTGAAATGTCACAGGCAACGGTCAGTTCGCCGGAGCGGAAAGCGGCTACCGCTAAGCTGATTGAAGGCAAGGCTAAAATTCTTCTCAATGGCTCGCCTAAGGTGGTTGCGGCGCTTGAAAAGCAATCCCGACACGCAATCGTATCTGGCGAAGAAGCTTTCAACGATTTCTGTGCTTTGGTGGAAGTCATGCGTAACGATGTCGGAGGGAAGGGATTTCCTGACTTTCGGTCGCGAGCACGATCGATCCTATTCGAGGATTCGAGAGAAACAAGTTAGGGGGAGGGGGAACATGATAATACCATACTCTAACGCCCGATTTGTATCTTTAACCTTGTTGCTCTTGGGGTTGCTTGCCCCAGCCGCTTCCCAAGCTAGGGCTGCTTCGCCCGGAGGCTGGGAAACATATTTCTCCGAGGGAGAGGGCATTCAAAAACTGCTTTATGTCGCCCATGGACAGGCACACGGCGATCTTTATTTCCGATGCCGCCCGGGAGAAGGCTGGATCTTATTGATTGAGGATGCTGTTCCTCAGCCCGATGGCAGAATGCAGATCGTGGTTGAAGGAACGGCTTTAAGCCCGTTGGCTCGAGTGGGAAGGGATGAAACCGGAGCTTACACCGAGGTAGCTATTCCGGCAGATCATCTGCTGCTGGTTAGCTTGCCGGGTCGCCAGCAGCTTGAGGTAAATGGAATTCGTTATCCAATTTCATCAGGCGCGGATCGAGCTGCAATTTCTGATTTCCTTTCTGCCTGCAACAGGCAAGGCTGATATGAAACTCGGCCGTCTCAACCATGTCGGGGTCGCCACCCCCTCAATCGAGCAATCGATCGCCACCTATCGCGATCTCATGGGCGCACAGGTGATCCGCGAACCCTTCGATCTCCCCGCGCAGGGGGTGAAGGTCTGCTTCATCGACACGCCGAACAGTCAGATCGAGCTGATCGAGCCGCTGGGCGCGGATTCGCCGATCGTGAAGTTCCTGGAGAAGAGCCCGCAGGGCGGGCAGCACCATGTCTGCTTCGAGGTGCCGGACATCGGCGCGGCGCGCGCCTGGTTCGAGGGCAAGGGCACCCGCATCCTCGGCCCCACCCGCACCGGGGCGCACGGCACGCCGATCTTCTTCCTCCATCCCAAGGACATGGGCGGCATGCTGACCGAGATCATGGAGACGCCGCGTGGTAATCACTGATCCCCTCCCCCCTTGCGGGGGAGGATACCGCAGCTTGGCGGCTTGCCGCCTAGCGGAGGTTGGAGAGGGGGGCGCTCGCGGCGCGAGCGCACGGGCGCAATTGCGCCCGCCTCACCCTCTCCCAGCTTCGACTAGGGCCGCGCAAAAAGGCGCGACCCAAGTCTGCGCAACCCTCCCCCGTCAAGGGGGAGGGAGTATGGCGGCATGACCGACAAGAAACCCACCCCCGCCGATTGGGACGCCCTTGCCGCCAAGGAAGTGAAGGGCCGCGACCTGACGTGGCATACCCCCGAAGGCATCGACGTGAAGCCGCTCTACACGGCCGACGACATCGCGGAGATCGATCCCGGCCTGCCCGGCTTCGCGCCGTTCACGCGCGGCGTGCGCGCCTCCATGTATGCGGGCCGGCCCTGGACGATCCGCCAATATGCCGGCTTCTCCACCGCCGAGGAATCGAACGCCTTCTACCGCCGCAATCTCGCGGCCGGGCAGAAGGGCCTCAGCGTCGCTTTCGATCTCGCCACGCACCGGGGCTATGATAGCGATCACCCCCGCGTCGTCGGCGATGTCGGCAAGGCGGGGGTGGCGATCGACAGCGTCGAGGACATGAAGATCCTGTTCGACGGCATCCCGCTCGACCGGATGTCGGTATCCATGACGATGAACGGCGCGGTGATCCCCATCCTCGCCTTCTTCATCGTCGCGGGCGAGGAGCAGGGGGTTGCGCAGGAGAAGCTGGACGGCACGATCCAGAACGACATCCTGAAGGAGTTCATGGTCCGCAACACCTATATCTACCCGCCCGAACCCTCGATGCGGATCGTCAGCGACATCATCGCCTACACCTCGGCCCACATGCCGAAGTTCAATTCGATCTCGATCTCCGGCTATCACATGCAGGAGGCGGGAGCGACGCAGGTGCAGGAGCTCGCCTTCACCATCGCCGACGGCCGCGAATATGTGCTGGCCGCGATGGCCTCCGGGCTCGACATCGACGCCTTCGCCGGGCGGCTCAGCTTCTTCTTCGCGATCGGCATGAACTTCTTCATGGAAGTCGCGAAGCTGCGCGCGGCGCGCAAGCTCTGGCACCGAGTGATGAGCGATCTCGGCGCCAGGGACGAGCGGAGCAAGATGCTGCGTACCCATTGCCAGACCAGCGGCGTGTCGCTGACCGAGCAGGACCCCTACAACAATGTGATCCGCACCACGATCGAGGCGATGGCGGCGATGCTGGGCGGCACCCAGTCCCTGCACACCAACAGCCTGGACGAGGCGGTGGCGCTCCCCACCGATTTCTCCGCCCGGATCGCGCGCAACACCCAGCTCGTCATCCAGGAGGAGACGGGCATGACCAACGTCGTCGATCCGCTGGGCGGCTCCTATTATGTCGAGAGCCTGACGCAGAGCCTCGTCGACAAGGCGTGGGAGATCATCGAACGGGTCGAGGCGGAGGGCGGCATGGCGAAGGCCGTGGCGGCCGGCTGGCCCAAGGCGATGATCGAGGAAGCGAGCGCCGCGCGCGCCGCGCGGGTGGACCGGGGCGAGGACGTGATCGTCGGCGTCAACAAATATCGCAAGGACGGCGAGGAGGAGCTCGACATCCTCGACGTCGACAATCACGCGGTCCGCGAGGCGCAGATCGCCCGGATCAACCGCGTGAAGGCCGGCCGCGACGAGACCGCCTGCCAGGCCGCGCTCGACACGCTGCGCGAGGGCGCGCGCGGGAAGGGCAACCTCCTCGCCCTCGCCGTCGATTGCGCCCGCGCCCGCGCCACTCTGGGCGAGATCAGTTCGGCGATGGAGGACGCGTTCGGCCGCTACGGCACCAATCCGACGCCCGTCTCCGGCATCTATGGCGGCGCCTATGCGGACGACCGCCGCTGGTCGCGGCTCACCGAGGGCGTCGAGTCCATCGGCAACCGGATGGGTCGCAAGCCGAGGATGCTGGTCGCCAAGATGGGCCAGGACGGCCACGATCGCGGCGCCAATCTGGTCAGCTCCGCCTTCGGCGATCTCGGCTTCGAGATCGTCGCCGGCCCGCTCTTCCAGACGCCCAAGGAAGCCGCCGACCTGGCGATCGAGAAGGGCGTCGACGTGGTCGGCGCCTCCAGCCTCGCGGCGGGGCACAAGACCCTGATTCCGGAGCTGATCGGCCATCTGAAGGAGGCGGGGCGCGCCGACATCAAGGTCGTCGCCGGCGGCGTCATCCCCGCGCAGGATTATCAGTTCCTCCGGGACGCCGGCGTGCAGGCGATCTTCGGCCCCGGCACCAACCTGGTCGACGCGGCCGGCGAGGTGCTGAAGCTGCTCGGCCACAATATGCCGCCGGAAGATATCGAGGAGGTTGCGGAGTGAGTGCTCTTTCTTGTTCCCCGGCGACGGCCGGGGCCCAGGCTGACTCGACAACTGGACCCCGGCCTTCGCCGGGGAACAGGGCCAGGACCGACTGGACCCGCGCCGAAATCGCCGCGCTCTTCGATCGCCCCCTCCTCGACCTCGTCTTCGAGGCGCAGCAGATCCACCGCGCCCATCACGCGCCGAACCAGGTGCAGCTGTCCACCCTGCTCAGCATCAAGACCGGCGGCTGCCCGGAGGATTGCGGCTATTGCTCGCAGTCGGTCCATGCGGACTCCGGCGTCAAGGCGACGAAGCTGATGGACGTGCGCGCCGTCTTCCAGGCCGCCGCGCAGGCGCGCGATCACGGCTCGACCCGCTTCTGCATGGGCGCCGCCTGGCGCAATCCCAAGGACCGCGACATGCCCGCCATCGTCGAGATGGTGAAGGGCGTGCGCGCGATGGGCATGGAGACCTGCATGACCTTGGGCATGCTGAGCGAGAGCCAGGCCCGCACGCTCGCCGCCGCCGGCCTCGATTATTACAACCACAATATCGACACCTCGCCGGAGCGTTATGACGCGGTGATCTCGACGCGCACGTTCGGGGACAGGCTGGAGACGCTCGACCATGTCCGCGCCTCGGGCATGAACGTGTGCTGCGGCGGCATCGTCGGCATGGGCGAGACGCGCGAGGATCGCGTCGGCTTCCTCCACGCGCTGGCGACCCTGCCCGAACATCCCGGCAGCGTGCCGATCAACGCCCTGGTCCCCATCAAGGGCACGGTGCTCGGCGACATGCTCGCCGACACGCCGCTGGCGAAGATCGACGATATCGAATTCGTCCGCACCGTCGCGGTCGCGCGGATCACCATGCCGGAAAGCATGGTGCGCCTGTCGGCGGGTCGTGAGAGCATGAGCGAAAGCACGCAGGCGCTCTGCTTCATGGCGGGCGCCAACTCGATCTTCACCGGCGACAAATTGCTCACCGCCCCCAATGCCGGCGACGACAATGACGCCGCGATGTTCGCGCGGCTCGGCATCAAGGCGATGGCGGCTGACGCGCCCGAGCGGGTAGCGGCGGAATGATCTGGGCTGTGCTCCTATTGCTCGTGGCTGGAACTACGGGCGGAGCGATCTTTTCTAGGTCGCCTCGAGTGAAACTCCTTTCGTTGGTCTCACTCCCGATTCTGCTCGGAGCTACATGGCTGTTTTTGATCTTTGCACTCGGGGATCTCTCAGCGCACTTCGACTCCTCATACTGGCCTACTCCCGGCTTCCTGGCCCTCATTTTTCTGCTTGGTTACGCATGTGTGGCTTGGGCGGCTCTTGCTGTTCCGTTGAAACGGGGAGACCGATAATGTCGTTGCTCTATGCCCTGGCGGCTTTGTCCGCCGCGCAGGACGTGCCCGATTGCCGCAACCCGGTGACGCAGGCCGACATGAACGCCTGCGCCGCGCTCGATTTCGCGGCGGCGGACGCGCAGCTCAACGCCGCCTGGCCGGGCGTGCTCGAACATGCGCGCGCGCAGGACCGCGACAATGCGATGACCGACAACCGGCCCGGCGCGGCGTCGCGGCTCCTCCAGGCGCAGCGGGCCTGGATCACCTTCCGCGACGCCCATTGCACGGTCGAAAGCTATCAGGCGCGCGGCGGCTCGATGGAGCCTCTGCTCTACGACAGCTGCCGCGCCCATCTCACCCGCCAGCGTGTCGCCCAGCTTCACGCGCTCCAGGTCGAATAGGGGGACCATGTTTTCCAAGATCCTGATCGCCAATCGCGGTGAAATCGCCTGTCGCGTCATCAAGACGGCGCAGCGCATGGGCATCAAGACGGTCGCCGTCTATTCGGACGCCGATGCGCGCGCGCCGCATGTGCTGATGGCCGACGAGAGCGTCCGGCTCGGCCCGCCGCCGGCCGCCGAATCCTATCTGAAGGCGGATCTCATCATCGAGGCGTGCCGCGCCACGGGCGCCGAGGCGGTGCATCCCGGCTACGGCTTCCTCTCCGAACGCGAGAGCTTCGCCAAGGCGCTGGCCGAGGCCGGCATCGCCTTCATCGGCCCGCCGCCGAACGCCATCGCCGCGATGGGCGACAAGATCGAATCGAAGAAGCTGGCCCAGCAGGCCGGCGTCAATGTCGTCCCCGGCTATCTGGGCGAGATCGCCGATACCGAGGAGGCGGTGAGCATCGCCAACGACATCGGCTATCCGGTGATGATGAAGGCCTCGGCCGGCGGCGGCGGCAAGGGCATGCGCCTCGCTTATTCGGAGCAGGACGTGCGCGAGGGCTTCGAGGCGACGAAGCGCGAGGGCCTCGCCAGCTTCGGCGACGACCGGGTCTTCATCGAGAAGTTCATCCTCAGCCCCCGCCATATCGAGATCCAGGTACTGGGCGACCGGCACGGCAACATCGTCTATCTGGGCGAGCGCGAATGCTCGATCCAGCGCCGCCACCAGAAGGTGGTGGAGGAGGCGCCCTCGCCCTTCGTCACGCCCGCCATGCGCAAGGCGATGGGCGAGCAGGCGGTCGCGCTGGCCCGGGCCGTCGGCTATTACAGCGCCGGCACGGTCGAGCTGATCGTCTCCGGCGCCGACACGACCGGCGAGAGCTTCTACTTCCTCGAGATGAACACCCGGCTCCAGGTCGAGCATCCGGTGACCGAGGAGATTACCGGCCTGGATCTGGTCGAACAGATGATCCGCGTCGCCGCCGGGGAGAAGCTCGCCTTCACCCAGGACGATGTGACGCTCACCGGCTGGGCGATCGAGAACCGCGTCTATGCCGAAGACCCCTATCGCGGCTTCCTGCCGTCGACCGGCCGCCTGGTCCGCTACCGCCCGCCGCAGGAAGGGCGCGGGCCGGAGCTGCGCACCCGCGTCGACGACGGCGTCGCCGAGGGCGGCGAGGTCTCGATGTTCTACGATCCGATGATCGCCAAGCTCGTCACCTGGGCGCCCACGCGCGAGGCGGCGATCGACCGGCAGGTCCGCGCGCTCGACGCCTTCCGCATCGACGGGATCGGCCACAATATCGATTTCCTGTCCGCTTTGATGCAGCATCCGCGCTTCCGTTCCGGCGAGATCACCACCGGCTTCATCGCCGAGGAATATCCGGAGGGCTTCGCCGGCGCCCCGGCCAGCGACGCCCTGCTCGCCGATCTCGCCGCCATCGCCGCTTTGGTCGGCCATGAATATGGCCGCCGCGCGACCTCGATCGGCGGCCAGCTCGGCGATCCGGTCGCCGCGCCGGACGAGCTGGTCGTGCGCATCGCCGGCACCGAGCATCGCCTGCGGATCGAACCCGCCAAAGGCGCGACGCTGATCCACCGCGACGGCGAGGATCATCCGCACGAGCTGCTCGGCGGCTGGCAGCCGGGCGAGCTGCGCTTCAAGGGCGCAGTCGATGGCCGCCCCCACATCGTCCAGATCGCCAAGGCGGGCCGCAAATGGCGGCTGACCAGCCACGGCGCCAGCCACCTGGTCGAGGTGCTCCCCGCCCATGTCGCCGATCTGTCGCGGCACATGATCGAGAAGGTGCCGCCGGATCTCTCCAAATATCTGATCTGCCCGATGCCGGGCCTGCTCACCGCGCTCAATGTCGGCGAGGGCGATGCGGTCGAGGCCGGCCAGCCGCTCGCGGTGGTCGAGGCGATGAAGATGGAGAATATCCTGCGGGCGGAGAAATCCGGCGTGGTGAAATCGGTCCAGGCCAAGCCCGGCGACAGCCTCGCCGTCGATGCGGTGATCCTCGAATTCGAATGAGGCTTGCTTCGCGCGCGCAACCAAGTGCGCGTCGGGCCGTTCTGGCGCGATGACGATGCTCCGCTCTTGCCGCGTTCTCGCGCTCGCCGCCGCGGCCTTGCCGCTTGTCCTCGCCGCGCCCGCTCAGGCGCAGGATCGCGACGGGGAAGGGCGCGGCTGGATCGTCACGGTCGGCGGCGGCGCGCAGGCTTTCCCCAAATATCCCGGCGCCGACGGCGTCGATTTCTTCCCGCTGGTGATCGTCGATCTGCGCCGCGAAGGCCGGCCGATGGCGTTTGAGGCGCCCGATCAGGGCTGGGGCTTCGGCATTCTCGGCGACGACAGCGCGGTGGATTTCGGCCCGGCCGTGCAGTTCCAGAACAAGCGCCGCGACCGCGATGTCGGCGCAGCCGTCGGCGAGGTTGGCTTCACCGTCGAAGCCGGCGGCTTCGCCGAGGCCTTCGTCACCCCAAATCTGCGGCTGCGCGTCGAAGGACGGCGCGGCATCGGCGGGCATGACAGCTGGCTGGGCGACATTTCCGCCGATTTCGTGATCCGCGACGCCGACAATACGATCTTCTCGATTGGCCCGCGCGCCCGGATCGCCGATGGCGGCTATCATCGCGCCTATTTCGGCGTCACGCCGGCCGCCGCGGCCGCGACCGGCCTGCCCGAATATCGCCCCGGCGGCGGCTTCTACGCGGTGGGCGCCTCGGTCGGCCTCACCCACATGCTGGCCCGTGACTGGGGCGTCTATGCCTATGCGGGCTATGACCGGCTGATCGGCGACGCGGCGGATTCCCCGCTGGTCCGCACCTTCGGCTCGCGCGATCAATTCTCCGGCGGCATCGGCCTCTTCTACCAATTCACGGTCCGGCCCTAGCCGATCCGCATTCCGCCCGTTAGGCTCCCGGTTCCAGCCGAAAACCGGGAGTCCCGCATGAAGCCGTTCGCCTTTCTCGCCATGTTGCTGTTGCCGGTCGCGGCCCATGCGTCGCTGAGCGCGCCGGAGCGCCGGATGGCGCAGACGGTGACTCAGGAAAGCGAGCGCACGATCGGCTTCCTGGAGCGGATGGTGAACGTGAACAGCGGCACGCTCAATCTGGAGGGCGTGGCCCAGGTGGGCGAGCAGGTCCGCGCCGAGCTGGAGCCGTTGGGCTTCACCGTCGAATGGATCGACATGCGCGAGACTGGCCGGGCTGGCCATATCGTCGCCACCCATCGCGGCAACGGGCGCGGCAAGCGGCTCCTTCTCATCGCCCATCTCGACACGGTGTTCGAGCCGGACAGCCCGTTCCAGACCTTCACCCGCGAAGGCAGCCGCGCCACCGGCCCCGGCATCGGCGACGACAAGGGTGGCATCGCGGTGATCGTCGCGGCGCTGCGCGCCATGCACGCCGCCGGCACGCTCCGCGATGCCGACATCCGCGTGGTGCTGACCGGGGACGAGGAGCGGCCCGGCGCGCCGCTGGACATTTCGCGCCGCGACCTGATCGAGGCCGGCCGCTGGGCCGATGTCGCGCTGGAATTCGAAGGGCTGGCGCGCGACAATGATCGCGACACCGCCACCATCGCCCGGCGCAGCTCGGTGACCTGGACGCTCACGACCACCGGCCGCTCCGGCCATTCCTCCGGGGTCTTTTCCGACTATCTCGGCTATGGCGCGATCTACGAATTGGCCCGCATCCTCGATGCCTTCCGGCGCGAGCTGCCGGAAACCAATCTCACCTACAATGTCGGCGTGATGGCGGGCGGCACGCCGGCCGAGATCGACGAGGCCGGCTTTCGCGTCACCGCTTCGGGCAAGACCAACATCGTCGCCGAACGGGCGATCGCGCGGGGCGATCTGCGCAGCCTGACGCCGGAGCAGGATGCCCGGGCGCGCGAACGGATGCAGGCGATCGTCGCCCAGCATCTGCCGCAGACCTCGGCGGAGCTGGCCTTCTCGCCGACCGGCTATCCGCCGATGGCGCCGACCGAAGGCAATCGCGCCGTCCTCGCCCGGCTGAACGAGGTCAATCGCGATCTCGGCCTGCCGGAAATGCCGGAATATGATCCCGCCCGGCGCGGCGCCGCCGATTCCGGCTTCGTCGCCGCCTATGTCGATACGCTCGCCGGCCTCGGCACCGCCGGCGGCGATGCCCACGCGCCCGGCGAATGGGTCGATCTCGACAGCATCACCCGCCAGGCCCAGCGCGCCGCCATCCTGATGACGCGGCTGAGCCGGGAGCCGCGGGAATAGGGGGCGATTAACACCGTAGCAGAAGGAAAACTGACGTTGCTCATTCCCCCGATCGGCAGCATCGCGCGCGAGATTGTTCACCCGCGCATGTCGGCCTTAGGGGCTTTGATCCTTGTGTGCGGCTTGACTGCTTGCGGTTATCCGGAACCCGGGCTGTCCAATGAACAGATCCAAAGGCTTCGCGCGGACCTGCCGGGCCTTACGGAAGAATGCGTTCAGTTGATACAGCGCGCTGGCATCGAGGCGATGCCTGATCGTGTTGACCAATGTTTCGCGATGACGCCGCCGCAACGCTGGCGCGGGCTATGGCGCGATGACTTCGAAGGGCAGACTTTTTGCCCGGAGCCGGCGCAAGCCTGCTCCGGCGAATCTCAAGAAGGCGCTATCTGGCTCACATTCAGTGACGGGTCTCGACCGGCCGTCAACGCGGCGGTTGGCGAAACCTACCTGATCGAATTTGTCGGCCGTCGCACATCGCGACCCGGGCGTCACGGGCACATGGGACTATTCTCGCACGAGATGATGGTCGACAATCTCATATCTGTATCGCCGCTCACACAGCGTTGATCACACAGCCCAACGGTTGCTGTGGGGAGGGGAAGGAAAGCGGACATATCACCCTCCCTGGAAGGGAGGGGTCAGGGGTGGGTTGGCGCGCAGCGCCTTTCCTCCAACCATAGCGCGGCCACGCGTGCCGCTTGGTTCACGCAAAAGCGCAAAGACGCAAAGGGGTTTCAGCCCTTCTCATCGCGAAGCGCATGATTTCGGAAGCCGCGGAGAGAAGTCCGGCTTCGCCGGAAATGCGCGGCTTCGACATTTCCCGGCCCCTTCGCGCCTTCGCGTGAACCAAATCCAACCTCCGCCCGCCCGCTGGCAATGTAGGAAATCCTCTGTCACGCTCGCCCCGAATCGGGGTTCCGGCCTCGCTTCGCCGGCTCTTTGAATCGTCCGTTTCGTGCGAAAAAAATCTCGCGGGCACACCATCGCGCCTATGGGCGAAGATGGTGAAGTTAAGCCCCGCCATGCCTGGCTCGGGTGCCGGGCGGAAACACCCCTCACCCTGTCAACTTTGTCAACTTATCTCTCTGCCCGCCGCGCCGTCAGCAGATAGTTGAGCGACATGTCCTCGGTAAGCTGGAAGCCGCGCGTCGGCGTCCAGCCGAGGCCGGTGACGTCCGTCACCTCCAGCCCCGCCGCCGCGAGCCGCGCGGTCAGCTCGTCGGGCGTCAGGAAGCGGTCCCAGTCGTGCGTGCCCCTCGGGATCTGCCCCAGCCCCTCGCCGATCCCGATCATCACCAGCCGTGACAAGGCGGTGCGGTTCGGCGTGGACATGACGAGCAGCCCGCCCTCGGCCAGCGCCCCGGCCAGCCCGGCGATAAAGGCCGGCACGTCCGCGACATGCTCCACCACCTCCATCGAGGTGACGAGGTCGTAGCGTCCGGCCAGCGCCTCCGCCCCGCCCACGCGATAGTCGATGGCGAGGCTTTGCCCCTCGGCATGGAGCCGCGCCGCCGCGACATTCTCCGGCGCCGCGTCGAGCGCCGTCACCGCCGCGCCCAGCCGGGCCAGCGGCTCGGCGAGCAGGCCGGCGCCGCAGCCCACGTCCACGGCGCGCCTGCCCGCCAGCGGCTTGAGGTCATGCTCGTCCAGCCCCCAATGGGCATCGATCCGCGCGCGCAGATAGGCGAGGCGCACCGGATTGAGCCGGTGCAGCATCGCCGAGCTGCCCTTCGGGTCCCACCAGTCGGCAGCGAGCGTGCCGAAATGCGCGGCTTCCCTGGGGTCGATCGTCGTCATGGCCATCTCTCACCCTTGCACCCATAAGCCGCAGAGGGGAAGGGTCGCGCCGCTTGCCATCGCGCCATCCGCTCCGTAAGCGCGCGTCCCATGGCCCGCATCGTGATGAAATTCGGCGGCACCTCGATGGCGGGGATCGAGCGGATCCGCCATGTCGCCGCGCGCGTGAAGGCGGAGGCCGAGGCCGGCAACCAGGTGGCGGTCGTCGTCTCGGCGATGGCGGGGGAGACGGACCGGCTGGTCCAGCTCTGCCGCGAGGCCGCCTCGCTCTACGATCCGCGCGAATATGACGTGGTTGTGGCGAGCGGCGAGCAGGTGACGAGCGGCCTGCTCGCGATTACGCTGCAGGGCATGGGCCTCAACGCCCGCTCCTATATGGGTTGGCAGCTGCCAATCCGCGCGTCCGGCCATGCCGCCGCGTTGATCGAGGGGATCGACGTCGAGGTGCTGGAGCGGGTGTTCGACGGCGGAGGGCTTGCGGTCATCCCGGGCTTCCAGGGCGTCACCACCGACGGCGCGCTGGCGACGTTCGGACGGGGCGGTTCCGACACGTCAGCCGTTGCCCTTGCGGCGGCGATGAACGCCGACCGCTGCGACATCTATACCGACGTGGACGGCGTCTATACCACCGACCCGCGCATCGTCCCGCGCGCGCGCAAGCTCGATCTTGTCACTTATGAGGAGATGCTGGAGCTGGCGAGCGTCGGGGCCAAGGTGCTCCAGACCCGCTCGGTCGGGCTCGCGATGCGCTACAACATGCCGCTGCAAGTGCTGTCCTCCTTCGAGGACAAACCGGGGACGATGATCGTCTCCGATGAGGCGATCGAGGACTCAGATATGGAACGCAACGTCATCACCGGCATCGCCTATGACAAGAACGAGGCGCGCGTGACGCTGACCGGCATTCCGGACCGGCCGGGCGTCGTCGCCCAGGTGTTCGGCCCGCTCGCCGAGGCGAACATCAATGTCGACATGATCGTCCAGAACATCCCGCGCGCGGGCGAGGCGAGCGACCTCACCTTCACCGTGCCGACCGCCTCGCTCGCCCATGCCGCGGCCGAGCTGGACAAGCTCAAAAGCGCGATCGGCTTCGCCGAGATGCTCACCGACACCAATGTCGTGAAGGTGAGCGCGGTCGGCGTGGGCATGCGCTCCAATGCCGGCATCGCCGCGACGATGTTCAAAACGCTCGCCGATCGCGGCATCAACATCGTCGCGATCACCACCTCGGAGATCAAGGTCTCGGTGCTGATCCCGGAGGAATATACCGAACTGGCCGTGCGCGTGCTCCACACCGCCTACGGCCTCGATGCCGAGGAGGATGCGGCGTGAACGATGTGAGTGTGAGCGTCGGCCACGACCGGCTGAAGCGCCTGATGGCGCGCGGCGCCGATTTCCTCGGCTGCGACCATGCTGTGCTCGGCGGTGCAATGAGCTGGATTTCGGAGCGCAACCTGGTCTCCGCGCTCTCCAATGCCGGCGCGTTCGGCGTGATCGCGTGCGGCGCGATGACGCCGGACCTGCTCGATACCGAGATCGCCGAGACGAAGGCGCGTACGTCGCGGCCGTTCGGCGTCAATCTCATCACCATGCACCCGATGCTCACCGAGCTGATCGACGTCTGCGCGAAGCACGAGATCGGCCATGTCGTGCTGGCCGGCGGCCTGCCCCCGCCCGGCGCGATCGATCGGATCAAGGGCAGCGGCGCGAAGCTGATCTGCTTCGCGCCGGCGCTGGCGCTGGCGAAGAAGCTGATCCGCTCCGGCGTCGATGCGCTGGTGATCGAAGGGATGGAGGCGGGCGGCCATATCGGGCCGGTCTCGACCTCGGTGCTGGCGCAGGAGATATTGCCGCCGCTCGCCGCCGAGGTGCCGATCTTCGTCGCCGGCGGCATCGGCCATGGCGGGCTGATCGCGGGCTATCTGGAAATGGGCGCGGCGGGCGTCCAGCTCGGCACCCGCTTCGTCTGCGCGACCGAATGCATCGCCCATCCGAACTTCAAGAAGGCGTTCATCCGTGCCTCCGCCCGCGACGCGATCACCTCGGTTCAGATCGATCCGCGCCTTCCGGTCATCCCGGTGCGCGCGCTCAAGAATCGCGAGATGGAGAGCTTCGCCGCCAAGCAGCGCGAGGTCGCCCAGCTGCTGGACGATGGCGCGGTCGAGATGCTGGAGGCCCAGCTCCAGATCGAGCATTACTGGGCGGGCGCGCTGCGCCGCGCGGTGATCGAGGGCGATGTCGAGACCGGCTCCGTGATGGCCGGTCAGTCGGTCGGCATGGTGAAGGACGAAGCCCCGGTCGCCTCCATCCTCGGCCAGCTCATGGACGAGGCGGCGCTCGCGCTGGAGCGCCGCTCGGCCTGAGTGTTCAGGCGGTGCGTTTCACCTCGTCGGGCCGAATCGCATCGGCCAGCGGATAGAGCTGCTCGTTCTCGCGAACGATCCGTTTGCCCAGCGCTTCGAACACCACAGCGCTTTCCCGACGAAAGCCCTCGGGATCGGCGAGAAGCGCCGCGGACGAAGTCCAACGCTGTGCGAAATGCTCGAACGTCTGCGAAAGGCCGCCCATTTCGGCGCTGAACGCCCTCGCCGTGTCGGATGCGAGGCCGTTCGTCGAGGCCATCATATAGGGATAGAGCGTCTTGTCCTCCTGGACGAAATGGATGCGCAGCAGGCCGGTCAGCTTGGCGAGCTTCACGGTGATGTCATAAGCGTGCTGGTGCCGTTCTATGGTCGTGCTGGCGCGGACGATCTCGCCCACGAGATCGACGGCGGCGTCGTGCTGACGCCGCAAATTGGCGGTTCTACTCATACATGCTCCCACAACCGGTCGAGAGCGGTACGCCGACAACCGAAGCGAAGGCCGTGGCGGCTTTCGTTGCCAAATGCCTAACCGGATATCTGTTAAGATCACGTATCGGCGAGTCGGTCGTCGATAACCATGCGCGATAAGGGACGGCATATGACGATAGGACGCCGCGAGATCATGATGGGCGGCCTGGCGATCGCCATGTCAGCGGTTCCGGCTGCCGCGCAATCGGGCGGTGGCACGATGTTCGGCCTGATCGGCAAGATGCGCGCGATTGCCGGAGAACGCGACGCGCTGATCGCGCTGCTGCTGGAGGGCACGCAAAGTATGCCCGGCTGCTTCTCCTACATCGTCGCCAAGGATATGGCGGACGCAGACGCCATCTGGATCACCGAAGTGTGGGACAGCCGCGAAAGCCATCGCGCGTCGCTGCAGCTGCCGGAGATCCGTGCGGTCATCGCCCGCGCCCTGCCCCTGATCGCCGGCTTCGAGAGCGGGACGGAAACCGAGCCGGTCGGCGGCGTCGGGCTCGTGCGTTAAATCCTCACCGGCGCATTGGAAACGCCCCCCGCTTTCTGATAGCGATCGGCCATGCCCACCGCCTCCGTCACGTCCGCCCGCGAAATCCTGACGGGTCTGCACGATGTGATGGCCTCGAAGCTCGGCGCGCAGGCCAAGCTCAACAAGGTCGTCAAGATCATCGCCGAGGCGATGGCGAGCGAGGTCTGCTCCATCTATCTGCTGCGCGACGGGGTGCTGGAGCTGTTCGCCACGGTCGGACTAAAGCAGGAGGCGGTGCACGTCACCAAGCTGGCGCTCGGCGAAGGGCTGGTCGGATCGATCGCGCGCGGCGCCGCCGTGCTCAACCTTGCCGAGGCGGCGAGCCATCCCGAATTCGCCTATCGCCCCGAAACGGGCGAGGAGCTCTATCACAGCTTTGCCGGCGTGCCGGTGATCCGCAAGGAGCGGGCGATCGGCGTGCTCGCCGTCCAGCATGCCGATCCGCGCGCCTATGACGAGATCGAGATCGAGGCGCTGCAGACGGTGGCGATGGTGCTGTCCGAGCTGATCGCCAACGCCGGGCTTGCCGACCGCGCCGCCGGCGCCGCCGAATCCGCGCGCGAATCCGGCATGGCGCGCCTGACCGGGCAGCGGCTCGTGACCGGAATGGCGAAGGGCCACGCAGTCTATCACCAGCCGCGTATCCTGATCGAGCACACCGTCGCCGACGATATCGAGGCGGAGCGTCACCGCCTCGTCTCCGCCTTCGGCCGAATGCGCGAGCAGATCGACGCGATGACCGGCCAGGCCGAATTCGGCACGGTCGGCGAGCATCAGGAGGTGCTCGAGACCTACAAGATGTTCGCCTATGACGAGGGCTGGTCGCGGCGGATCAACGAGGCGATCGAATCCGGTCTGACCGCCGAGGCGGCGATCGAGCGGGTGCGCCAGCGTATGCAGCAGCGCATGCGCCAGATTTCCGACCCGCTGCTCGCAGACCGGATGCACGATCTCGACGATCTGTCTAACCGGTTGCTGCGGATCGTCTCCGGCCAGCTCGGCACTGCGGCGCAAAGCGGGCTGCCGCAGGACGCGATCCTTATCGCGCGCAATCTGGGGCCGGCGGAATTGCTCGAATATGACCGGCGCAAGCTGAAGGGGGTGATCCTGGAGGAGGGGTCGCTCACCGCCCATGTGACGATCGTCGCACGCGCGATGGGCGTGCCGATGATCGGCCGCGCCAGCAATGTGCGCCAACAGGTGGCCGAGGGCGATCTCGTGCTGCTCGACGGCAGCGAGGGCAGCGCCTTCGCCCGGCCGACTCAGGCCGTCCACGAGGCGTTCGACGCGCGCCTCGCCGCCAGCCAAAAGCGTCGGGCCGAATATGCCGCCGCCAAGGACCTGCCGTCGGTGACGACGGACGGCGTGCGGATCTCGGTGATGGTCAATGCGGGCCTGCGCGACGATGTCGCCGCACTCGACGCAGTCGGCGCCGATGGCATCGGCCTGTTTCGCACCGAGTTCCAGTTCCTGGTTTCCGCCACCTTGCCGCGCCGGGAAAGCCAGCAGCGTCTCTATCGCTCGGTGCTGGAGGCAGCCGGCGGCAGGCCGGTCATCTTCCGCACCGTCGATGTCGGCGGCGACAAGCAGCTCCCCTATCTCCACGCCAGCGAGAATGGCGAGGAGAATCCGGCGATGGGCTGGCGCGCGCTTCGTCTCGCGCTCGACCGCGACACGCTGATGAAGGCGCAGGCCCGCGCGCTGCTGGAAGCCGCGGCGGGGCGCGAACTCGACATCATGTTCCCGATGGTGTCGGAGCCTTGGGAATTCGACGCTGCCAAGGCGTTGGTCGAGCAGCAGCGCGCCTGGCTCGCCGACCGGCGCAAGGAGTTGCCGACCCAGATCCGCTACGGCGCGATGCTGGAGGTGCCGGCGCTGGCGGAGATGCTCGATCTGTTGCTGCCCAGGCTCGATTTCATCTCGGTCGGCACCAACGATTTGACGCAATTCCTGTTCGCCGCCGATCGCTCAAACCCACGGCTGGCGGAGCGCTATGATTGGCTCTCGCCGGCCATCCTGCGCTTCCTCAAGCGCGTCGTGGCCCAGGCCGACGCCCACAATGTCCCGATCGGCGTGTGCGGCGAGATGGGCGGGCGGGCGCTGGAGGCGCTGGCGCTGATCGGCATCGGCATCAAGCGCCTGTCGATCACGCCGGTGGCGGTCGGTCCGATCAAGGCGATGATCCGCTCGCTCGACACGGCGGCGGCCGCCGCCTTCGTCGCCGAACTGCTGGAGGCGCCGCCGGCTGACATGCGCGCGGCGCTCGGCGCCTGGGCGGAAAAGAATGGCATCGCCGTCGGTTGACATTGCCGTCGCACTTCGACGAAGGCTTGCATCGACCGAAAGGCGTTCAAAGAGGAAGCGAAACCGGGCGAATGACGGAACACGACCCTGACGATCGGTCCACGCCCCAGACGGTCGGGGATCGGCTGCGGCAGGCGCGCGAGGCGGCTGGCCTCTCGCTCGATCAGGTCGCCTCGCAAACCCGCATCCCGATGCGCCATCTCCAGCATATCGAGCGCGAGGAATGGGACGCGCTTCCGGCCGTAACCTATTGTGTCGGCTTCGTGCGATCCTATGCCAATGCGATCGGGCTCGACGGCGCAGAGCTGAGCCGCGAAGTGCGCGACAGGCTGGGCGGCCTGCGCACTCCGGTGCAGGCGGCCGAATATTATGAGCCGGCCGATCCGGCCCGCGTGCCGCCGCGCACGCTCGCCATCGTCGCGGCCCTGATCGCGGCGGCGCTGGTGATCGGCTACCTGGCTTGGCGCGGCACGTTGAATGAAGAGGCGACGGCGCCGGCGAGCGGGGTCACCGTGCCTATCGAGGAAGCCGATCCGGCTCCCACCGCGCCGCCCCAGCCGCAGGCCGTGGCCGGGCAAAGCGTGATGCTGACGGCGACGCAGGAGGTCTGGCTGCGGATCAGCGATAGCTCGGGCGGTCCTGCCCTGTTCAACGGGACCATGGCGGCCGGCCAGACGTTCGACGTGCCTGCGACGGCACAGGCGCCGGTGATCCGCACCGGCCGGCCGCAAGTTATCCGCGTCTCGGTCGGCGGTCGCGACATCGGGCCGCTCGAGCCTGCAGAGCGCACCATATCCGACGTCAGCTTGCGCGCGGAGGATGTGGTTGCGCGGATTCAGGGCGCCGCCACGGCCGCGCAGCCGCCGGCGCCTTAGCCGCCGCTTCAGGCTGGCGACAGGCACTGCCGGCAAAAAGGATTTCGTCTTTTGCGTTTCGGGGATTGACCATGCGTTTCCATCTTATCGGGCTTCTTCTCATCGGCGTCGTCGCCACGCCGGCAGCGGCCCAGCGCGATCCGGTCGAGCAGCGGGTGGGTCGGCTGGAGCAGGAGATGCGCGCAGTGCAGCGGCGCGTCTTCCCTGACGGACGCACCCAGTTTGTCGAACCGGAGTTGCGGCCCCAGGCGCCGGCCGGGCCGGGCGGCGTGCCGGCGGGGGATGCCATTTCCAGCCTCAATTCCCGCGTGGATGCGGTGGAGGCGCAGCTGCGCTCGCTCACCGGCCAGATCGAGGAAAACGACAATCGCACCCGCCAGCTTGAGCGCGAGATCGCCAGGCTGCGCACCGATCTCGAAGGCCGGCTCGATCGCGTGGAACGGCAGGGCGCGCCGGCGCAGGTCGAGCCGCCGCCGATCGCGACGCCGTCCCGCCCGGGCCGCGATCCGGCGCCTGCCACGCCGGCGCCCGCGCCGCCCGCCCCGGCGAGCGGAGTGCCGGACGATCCCGAAGAGGCCTATAATACCGGCTTCAGGATGTGGAATGCCGGGCAGCATGCCGAAGCGCAGCGCGCGCTCGAGGCGGCCGCGGCCCGTCATCCCAACACGCGCTGGACGAGCTGGATGCGCAACCTGCAGGGCCGCGCTGCCCTTGATGCCGGCCAGCCGGCGACGGCGGCGCGCATCCTGCTCGCCAATTACCAGGACAATCCGCGCGGCGAGCGCGCCGCCGACAGCCTTTTCTATCTCGGCCAGTCCCTGACCCGGCTGAATCGCCGCTCGGAGGCCTGCCGGGTCTATGACGAGCTGGCGCAGGTCTATCCGAACATGCGCGAGTTCATCCGTACCCGCCTGCCGGAGGCTCGCACCGCCGCGCGCTGCACGAACTAGGCATTTCCGGCCCGAAAGCGCGGGGCTAAGACAGGGGGGATGAGCGCCGTCCGTCCCGCCCCCGACGCCGTGGCGCGCTTCGGCGCGGACCTCTATGCCCTGGCCGGCGCGGCGTCGGGCCCGTTCGGCGTCGCAGTGTCAGGCGGGCCGGACAGCCTCGCGCTTCTGATGCTCGCTCATGCCGCCCGCCCCGGTGCCGTGCATGTCGCCACGGTAGATCACGGATTGCGGCCTGAAAGCGCCGCCGAGGCCCTGTTCGTCGCTGGCTTTTGCGGCCGCCTAGCCATCCCCCACACCATTTTGCGCGCCGAGGCGCCGCTTGCCGGCAACGTCCAATCGGCTGCGCGCGCGATGCGCTACCACTTGCTCGGGGATTGGGCGCGCGCGGCCGGGCTCGCTTTCCTGCTCACGGCGCACCATGCCGACGACCAGGCCGAAACGCTGTTGATGCGGCTGATGCGCGGCTCGGGCGTGGGCGGCCTGGCCGGGGTGCGCGCGCGGGCATGGATCGAAGGGATCCAGGTCATTCGCCCGCTGCTCGGCTGGCGTCGCGCCGAGCTGGCGGCCATCGTCGAAGCTGCGGGCCTTTCCGCCGTTGACGATCCGAGCAATGCCGATCCCCGCTTCGATCGCGCCCGGCTGCGCAGCCGTCTCGCCCAATCGGACTGGCTCGATCCGCCCGCGCTGGCGCGCAGCGCCGCCGCGCTGGCGCAGGCGGAGGATGCGCTCGACTGGTCCGCCGCCCGGCTTCATGCCGAGCGCGCGCGTGCCGAGGGGGGGATGTTGCGGATCGACATGCGCGATCTGCCGGTCGAGCTTCGCCGGCGGCTCGTCCTGCGCGCGCTCGCCGCCTTGGCGCCGGACGCCGCGCCGCGCGGGGCGGAGCTGGACCGGCTGCTGGCGGCTTTGGGCGCGGGCCGCGCGGCGACGCTTGCCGGCATCCGCTGCGATGCAAAGGGCGATGTCTGGCGCTTCACGGTGGCGCCGCCGCGAAGCGGTTGAGCTCAGGCGGGGCCGGTCCGGAAGGCGCAGAATTTGTTGCCTTCCGGGTCGCGGAAATAGGCGCCGTAAAAGGCCCGCTCTCCCTCCGGCGAGCGCAGCCCGGGGCCCCCTTCGTCGGTGCCGCCCAGTTCCAGCGCCCTGGCGTGAAAGGCGTCGACCTTGTCGCGGCTGTCCATGACGATCGCGATCATGTTGCCATTGCCGGCGGTCGCGGGCTGCTGGTCGTAGGGGCGGGTGACGGCGATGCCGGGTTTGCTCCAGTCGACCCCGTAGAGCGTGAAGCCGCCCTGCTCGTCGGGGAATTCCATCAGCCGCGTGCCGCCGATTGAGCCGAACAAAGCGTCATAGAAATCGCGCGCCCCGGCGATGTCGTTGGTGCCGATGCAGGCATAGCCGATCATGGTGCCACTCCTTCCTTCGTTGCCGAGTCCGCCGGGCAGTCGCCGATACGGCGTCCCACCGTCCGCGTTTCGATCCGCATCGTCGCGCCATCCGGCCCCGGCGTCTCGATCGTCATGTCGAGCCGGTAAGTCTCCCGGCGGTAATCGCCCGTCATGCGCGCCAGCGTTTCGCCGCCTTCGGGTTCGGCGCAGCGCATCGTTCCGGTCATCCGGCCATCGCGCATCGCGAAATCGGCATAGGCGCAGCGATTGTCGCCGCGCCCTGCCAGGAAACGGGCACTGGGCCGCGCCGCGTCCTCCGGCGTCAGGCAGGCCTGTCCGCGACCGCGCGGCCCGATCATGCGGTCGCGCGCTTCGATCGGCAGGTTGGGGGCGCTGACCGCGGTCACGTCGCTCGCCACCTCCCACAGGCCAGGTGCGAAGGCCAGGCCGTCCAGTTCGGCGGCAACCTCGTTGGCGCTCATCTCGCTGCCTTGCTCGCCGCCGCATCCCGCGAGCGGGATGAGCAGGGCGGCAAGAAGCGCACTCGCTCGCATCCCCGTCGGTCAGCCCGCCGGCACCGCTTCATTGCCGCCGGCCTCGCTCGGCTCGGGCGTACAGTCGCCGGTCCGCCGGCCGATGACGTTCGCGGCAATCTCCACGTCGCCGTCAGTGGCGAGCATGGAGCGGATGGTTCGGGTAAATTCGACTCCTTCGCTGTCGATCCGCCCTTCGATGCTGATCGGGATCGTCCCCGACAGCCCTTCGCGTGCGCAGGACAAAGTGACGTTGATCCGGCCGTTGCGGACATAATAGGCGCCGTAATTGCAGAGAAAACCCTCGCCAGCGAAGAAGGCGGTCGGGGGGCGGGTGCCGGCCCCAACGCAGGCGTTGTTGGTGGCGCGTGTGCCGACCGGCATATCGATCCTTGGTCGCCCCTCGTCGGTGGATCGGAAGCTGGCGACTTCGGCGGTGAGTTCCCACAGCCCGGCATCGAGAGACGCTGCCATCGTCGCCGGCGCGGCATCATTGGTTTCGGCTTCTCCGCCTCCGCAGGCGGCCACGAAAAGCAACGGGCACAAGCAGGCGATCGCACGCATCGTTCATCCCCTCCCTCTGTTATGGAACGGAAGCGTAACGCCGTGCGACGTACTTGGCCATAGTTGCACCTGGCCGCCTGATCCGGTTCAGCCGGTCGGGCAATCGCCCAAGCGGCGGGAACGGATGCGGGTCTCGCCGTTCATTGTCATGCCCTGCGCAACGGTCTGGCTGCGCGAGGTCATCTCAAAGGCGGTGGGCGAGAACTGGCCGTTCATTTCCGACCTGATCGTGGCGCCTTCCGCGGAACAGGTGATGATGCCGCTGACCCGACCATTGCCGATCGTGAAATTCTCCCGCTGGCAGGAATCGCCCGGATTCCCGGCGAAGAATTCGGCTGGAGGCTGCACAGCTTCCTCGGGAGTCACGCAATGACGGGTCGTCGTGGCCGGAATGGCAGGCGCGGGTGATCCGGCCGGCATGCCCGGTATCTCCATCCGCAGGATTTCGATCGTCGTCTCCCATTCGCCCGCTTGCAGGGTCGCGAGCGTTGCGCCGGGCGCGCCAGTCGCATCGGTTCCGGCTGCTCCGTCGGCGGCCGCGGCCTCATTTCCGCTTTGGCCGGAACAGCCGACCAGCAGCAGAGCGGCCGCGACGGCGGCAATGGTCGAACGGTAGGTCATGCATCCCTCCTGTCTTGCGGATGGGACGCTAGCGCGCGGCGCCGGGAATGGCCATATGGCGGCGATGGCCATCCAGATCCGCACCAGCCTCGACGAACCGGAGACCGGCGAGGCCTTCGTGCCGCATCGCCCGCAGCGTCCGGAAAAGACCGAGGCGAGCAGGCCGCTACGCGTGGTTTCGGACTATCAGCCCGCGGGCGACCAGCCGGCGGCGATCGCCGAGCTGGTCGAACAGATGCGGGCGGACGAGAAGACGCAGGTGCTGCTCGGCGTCACCGGCTCGGGCAAGACCTTCACCATGGCGAAGGTCATCGAATCGCTGCAGCGCCCGGCGCTGGTGCTCGCCCCGAACAAGATCCTCGCCGCCCAGCTCTACGGGGAGTTCAAAAGCTTCTTCCCCGACAACGCGGTCGAATATTTCGTCTCCTATTACGATTATTACCAGCCCGAAGCCTATGTTCCCCGGTCCGACACCTACATCGAGAAGGAAAGCTCGGTGAACGAGGCGATCGATCGGATGCGCCACAGCGCCACCCGGTCGCTGCTGGAGCGCGACGACGTGATCATCGTCGCCTCCGTCTCCTGCCTCTACGGCATCGGCTCGGTCGAAACCTATTCGGCGATGATCTTCGATCTGAAGAAGGGCCAGAGCGTCGACCAGCGCGAGATCGTCCGGAAGCTGGTGAGCCTCCAGTACAAGCGCAACGATGCGGGCTTCGCGCGCGGCAATTTCCGGGTGAAGGGCGACAATCTCGAAATCTTTCCGTCGCACTATGAGGATAGCGCCTGGCGGATCAGCTTCTTCGGCGACGAGATCGAGGAGATCGTCGAATTCGATCCGCTCACGGGCAAGAAGGCCGCGGCGCTGGACCATGTCCGCGTCTATGCGAACAGCCATTATGTGACGCCCGGCCCGACGCTGAAGCAGGCGATGGAGGCGATACGCTTCGAACTCGCCGAGCGGCTCAAGGAACTCCAGGCGGAAGGCCGTCTCCTCGAAGCCCAGCGACTGGAGCAGCGCACTAATTTCGACCTGGAGATGATCGCCGCCACCGGCTCGTGTGCGGGCATCGAGAATTACAGCCGCTTCCTCACCGGCCGCCTGCCGGGCGAGCCGCCGCCGACTCTGTTCGAATATCTGCCCGACAACGCCCTGCTCTTCGTGGACGAAAGCCACCAGACCGTGCCGCAGATCGGCGCGATGGCGCGGGGCGATCATCGCCGCAAGATCACGCTGGCCGAATATGGCTTCCGCCTGCCGTCCTGCATCGACAACCGGCCTTTGCGCTTCAACGAATGGGATGTGATGCGTCCGCAGACCGTCGCGGTCTCGGCCACGCCCGGCCCGTGGGAGATGGAGCAGGCCGCTGGCGTCTTTGTCGAGCAGGTGATCCGCCCCACCGGGCTCATCGATCCGCCGGTCGAGATCAAGCCGGTCGAGGACCAGGTGGATGATCTGATCGCCGAGGCGAAGGCGACGGCGGCCAAGGGGTATCGCACCCTCGTCACCACCTTGACCAAGCGCATGGCGGAAGACCTCACTGAATTCCTCCACGAGGCGGGCCTGCGCGTGCGCTACATGCACAGCGACGTCGAGACGCTGGAGCGGATCGAGCTGATCCGCGATCTGCGCCTGGGCGTCTATGACGTGCTGGTCGGCATCAACCTGCTGCGCGAGGGGCTCGACATTCCCGAATGCGGCCTGGTCGCGATCCTCGACGCGGACAAGGAGGGCTTCCTGCGCTCCGAAACCTCACTCATCCAGACGATCGGCCGCGCCGCCCGCAACGTGGAGGGCAAGGTCATCCTCTACGCCGACCGGGTCACCGGCTCGATGGAGCGCGCGCTGGCCGAAACCGGCCGCCGCCGCGAGAAGCAGGAGGCCTATAACGCCCTCCACGGCATCACCCCCACCACGATCAAGCGCGACATCGCCGACATCCTGTCCGATGTCTCGAACCGCGACAGCGTGACGATCGACACCGGCGACGCAGACGCCCCGCACCTCGTCGGCCACAACCTGCGCGCCTATATCGAGGACCTCGAAGCCCGCATGCGCAAGGCCGCCGCCGACCTCGAATTCGAGGAAGCCGCCCGCCTCCGCGACGAGATCAGGCGCCTGGAGAATGACGAACTCGGCCTCCCGGATGCGGAACGCAAGGCACCGATCATAGGCCATTCCAATGAGGGTAAGCCCGGGACGCGGAAGATGCGCTACGGCAAGACGCAACGGAAATGGGGCGCCGGGCGGCGGAGCTGAGTTGCGGTTAGTTGAACGCCCCGATGATCGCGCCCATGATCGTGAATTGCAGCACGAAATAGCCCCCGTTGATCAGCCACAGGCGCAAGGGGCGGCGCTCGAACAGGTAATTGACGCCCAGTGCGGTGGCGACCCAGCACAGACCGACCGAGCCGCCCGCGAAGACGGCGAATTGCAGGTCGTTCGGGCCGATGAACATGGCGAGCACCCAGGCCTGGATCAGGTTCAGCACCAGTGATCCGCCGAAGACGATCGCGGGATTGCCGGATTTGAGCGTCTCCTCGCTCTGCCCGCTCGCCGCCATCCATTGCCGGCCAAACAGCCCCGAATACCAGATGCCGCCGAGTACGAAGGCGGACAGAGCGGCGGCGACCACCGCGATATAATTCACTTCCGGCATCATTCCCTCCCCTGAAAGAGCCTCAGGCCGGCGCCTTCTCCTGTCGTGCCCGGTCCATCAGCATGTCGAAATGCGCGCGCAGGACCGCGACGTTGCGGTCGAAGCTTTCAATGTCGCGATAGGTGCGCGCCTGCATGATCGCGCCCTCCATCACGGTCAAAGTGAACTCGGCCAGGCGTCGACGGTCGAGGTCCGCGGGGAGCCGATCGCCCGCCGCGTCCAGGCAGCGCTCGATCGCGCTCGTCCAGTTGGCGAAATTGACCGCCAGCAGCTCGCGGATCTTCGGGTCCGGCTCGCTGATCTCCAGCGCCAGATTGCCGATCGGGCAGCCATAGGTGCAATCGGTGGTGACGAGCTGGGTGCGATAGCCGTTCAATAGCGCGAAGATGCGCTCGACCGGATCGTCCACGCCGGACCAGGCCGGCGCCAGCAGCCATTCCTCGATACCGTCGCGATAGGCCTCCAGCACGGCGATCAGCACGTCCTGCTTGCCGGGGAAGAAATGGTAGAGGCTGCCCGAATGAACCTGGGTGCGCGACAGGATGTCGGCGATCGAGGTGGACTGGAAGCCTTTCTCCCAGAACAGCTCCAGCGCGGTCATGACGATGCGTTGGCGGGTGCCTGCGTTCATCGCTTGATTGAGCGATCAATCAAGCGATTCGTCAAGCGGTTTCAGCGTCCGGCGCTTCAGATTTGGCAAGCGGCGTCATGTTGCTGCGCGAGGGGGTGCGGTTGCCTCGCGGACTTGGCGGCGTCACGCTGAGCCGCGTGATTCGATGGGAGAGCGAAGATGAGACGCGAAGATTTCGACCCGGAGGGCCGGCGGCTACCGATCAAGATCGATCGTGCCTCCAATGGCGAGTATCTGCCGCCGCTGCTGACGCCGACGCAGAAGCTGGCGAACATGCTCGCGCACGAGGCGGCGGGTGAGAATGCCCGACGGCTGGGCCTCGGCCGTCGCGCCTTCCTGGTTTCCGCCGCCGGCGCCGCGACCACCTTGCTCGCCTGCAATCGCGCCGCCGAGGCGACCGGCATGAAGGGTGGCGGCTTCGCGATCGATGCCGAGGCGGCGCTCGATCAGCAGCGGGCCGAAGCGGCGGTCGGCGGCGACGAGTTCATCTTCGACGTGCAGACCCATTGCGTCGAGCCCGCCGGTCGCTGGGCCCAGGGGGCGGATGGCGAGCGGTGGTCCCGCGTGCTTCAAAGCGTGTTCGGCCAGGCGTCCAAATGCACGTCCGGCAGCTTCGATTGCTATTCGGCCGAGATGCTGGCCAAAGAGGTGTTTCTGGACAGCGACACCGATGTGGCGGTCGTCTCGGCGCTGTGGGGCCAGCCCAATCCCACCCCGGTCGAATATGCCCATGAGGCACGCGACATCGTCGCGGCGATCGGCGGGGAGGGGGCCCGCGCGCTGATCCATGGCGGTGTTTTCCCGCAGGAAGCCGGTGCCATCGAGGCGATGGACGAGATGGTCGAACGCTATCGGGTCGAGGCCTGGAAGCTCTATCCGCAATATGGATCGAGCGGGCGCGGCATCTGGCTGGACCAAAGCGAAGATGCGAACCGCTTTTATGAGAAAGCACGGCAACTCGGTGTCACGACGGTGGCGGTGCACAAGGGCGTGCCTTTGGGCGGGCTGGAATATGAATATAGCTCGCCGCGCGACATGGGGCCGGCGGCGCGCGCCAATCCCGATCTCACCTTCCTCGTCTATCATGGCGGGTTCGAGGGCGGGAAAACGGAAGGGGCCTATAATCCGGACAGCCCCGAAGGCGTCGATCGCCTGATCAAATCGCACCAGGACGCCGGTTTCCGCCCAAATGAGGGCAATCTCTATGCGGAGATGGGCTCGCTCTGGCGCTATTTCATGTCGCGGCCGGAAGAGGCGGCGCATGTGATGGGCAAATTGCTGAAATATTTCGGGCCGGAACGGATCATGTGGGGCACGGACTCGATCTGGTACGGCAGCCCGCAGGACCAGATCCAGGCCTTCCGCGCCTTCGAGATCAGCGCGGAATTCCAGGAGCGCTACGGCTATCCTGCGCTCGACGCGGCGGCGAAGCGGCGGATTTTCGGCCTCAACGGTGCGGCGGTTTACGATATCGACATCGCCGCTTTGCATGATCGCGGCACGCTTGCCGAGCGTCGCGCCGCCTATCGCGCCGATCCCAATCCCAGCTTCGCGACCTTCGGCCCGAAAAACCGCCGGGAATTCCTCGCGCTATGGGATGCGCGCGGCGGCGTACCGGGCTAAAGGGACGGAAAGGTTTCACAGGAAGGATGAAAATGGTCCGCATCGCGTTCCCGATCGCATTCGCGATCTTGCTCGCCGGCTGCGCCCGCTCCGAAGATGCCAGCGTCGTCGCCGATAACAACGGCGTCACCGCCTCGGTCGAGCGGGTGCGGGCTCCGCAACTCGAGGAGGATGAGGTGGCGCTCGGGGCGTGGCGCGATTCGTTGCAGGACGAATTCGCCGCGTTGGAATTCGGCCCCGAAGGCGCGCCGCCGGTGTTCAGCCTGCGCTGCGACGGCCGGCGCGGCGCCTTCCTGCAGCGGCACGGCGCGGTGCTGGCCGGCGATTTGCCGACCATGCTGGTCACCGTCGGGAGCGACACGCGCCGCTTCGCTGTCACCAGCGCCGGTGGTACGATCCCGATGTTGCGCGCGACGCTCACCCAAGGCGATCCGTTTCGCCAGACGCTTTCCACCGCCGACAGCCCGATCGTGATCAGGATCGGCGATTCGCCACCGCTCTCACTGCCGCACAATGAGCGGATAGGCGCCTTCCTCGATGGCTGCGCCTCGCCCGACGGCCGCCCGGCGCCGCCCGCCGAGGACGCGCCTGCCGAGGCGAACAGTGCCGAGCCTGCCGCGAACGGCGCGGCGGGCCAGTGACCGACCGGCGTCTGACGCGCTAGGTTCCGGACCTCAGGAAACAGGATGATGCGGATGCGCAGGATTTCCGTCGCCGGCCTCGGCCTGCTCTTTCTCGGCCTCGCCGCCTGCGTGCCGCGCACTGCCGCGCCGCCGCCGGAGCCGGCACCGCCGCCACCACAACCGGCGCCACCGTCCCCCGCGCCGGTACCGCCGCCCGAGCCGCAGGGCGATTGGCGCGACGTGCCGCTGAGCGCGGGTGACTGGTCGTTGCAGGGACGTACCGCCAGCTTCGGCGCGCCTGGCGCGATGGTTTTCGCCCTGCGCTGCGATGGCGGGCGGATCAGCCTCGCCCGGCTGGGAGCGAGCGGGCGGACGCTGACGGTGCGCACGACCTATGGCGAGCGCGCCTTGCCGGCGAGCGGCGAAGGCAATGCGACGGTCGCCACGCTTGCCGCGAACGACGCCCTGCTCGATGAAATCGCGTTCAGCCGGGGCCGCTTCCTGGTCCGGACGGAAGGCGCCGCACCGCTTTTCCTGCCCGCCTGGCCGGAGACGGCGCGGGTGGTCGAGGATTGCCGCGGCGCATGAAAAAAGGCGCCTGGGGCGCCCGCGCGAAGCATGGAATCTTATCGGCAAAAAAATCGAGTTCAAGTCTTGATCGCCGATTCGCTGCGACTCATACATGAGGCAACAGCAACGCAGCGAAAGGAGGTGATCCGATGTCTCATGGTTCAGCAGAGAGGTCGGTCAAGTCCGTTCGGAGGATGAAAGCTTAGGCTTTCCAGTATCTTCCGGGCAGTCGGCTTCCGGCCGCTGACCATGTGAAAAGGCCGTCGGGGGAACCTTCCCGGCGGCCTTTCGCTTGTTCGGCGCAGAAGCGAACGAAGGAGCCGAACATGCCCGGAGACGATCGTTTGAACCCCGATGCGCCCCGCCATCCTTTGCCGGCGAGCGACGAGGCGCGCCGCGACGAACTGCCCGAGAATTTGATCGACGGCAAAGGCACTGGCGATGACAGCGTCGAAGCGGTCCAGCCCGCCGATCTGCCGGTCTCTCCCGATGGCGAGACCTATGGCGATGTCGAGCGGCGCAGTTCCGTCGAGCAGGTCGACGGGCCCTGATTTCATCGGCGCGCGCGGCGGCGGAACTGTTCGCCGCCTCGCGTGTCTGTTACGCAAAGGATACGAACCGCAGGAGAATTGCGATGGCGAAGTCCACAACCGGTAAGGCGACCGGACGGTCGGCCGGCAAATCGAACACCAAATCGGGAAACAGCCGCAAGGCGGCGGATGCGATCCCCGACGCGCTGCGCGAAGCGGGGCGCAAGGCCGCCGAGCTCGCGCAGAATCCGATTGCGCGCAGCCTGCTTGCCGCCGGCCTCGTGACCGCCGCGGCGGCGCTCGCCACCAACAAGTCGGTGCGCGACACCGCCAAGCGCAGCGCGCGCCAAGCGCAAGACGCCGCCGAAGCTGCCGCCGATGCCGCCGCCGATCATGCCAGCAAGATCGGCGCGGCGATGATCAACGCCGCGACCGAGGCGGTGCGGCGGATGATGGGCGAAGGCGCCGGCGCCGCGCCCGCCGCTGCAGCCAAGCCGGCCGCGCGTCGCCCGGCCGCCAAGAAGAAGGCGTCGACCGCGAAGCCGAAGGCCGCCACGGCGAAGAAGCCCGCCGCGCGCAGGAAAGCGCCGGCCCGGCCCCGCACAACGCCTCCGGCAGGAAGCTAGATACAAAAGGGGCGCCCTCGGGCGCCCCTTTCTCTTTTTTGTCGACAGCCGGTCAGCGGCAGCGGCGGCGATTGCCGCGATCGACCTCTCGGCCGATCAGCGCGCCGGCGGCGGCGCCGACGATCGTACCGGTGGTGCGGTCGCGGCCGCCGTCGATCTCGCGGCCGATCAGCGCGCCGGCGGCACCGCCGATGAGGAGGCCGACCGTGCCGTCCGAACGGCGGCAGCGCTCACGGCCGCGCCGATCCTGCCAGGTCGGGCCGCTATAATAGCCGTCCCGGTCGTAATAGCGGCGCTGGGCGTCCGCCGAATCGGTCGGCAAAGCGAAAGTGACGGGGATCGCCATGGCCGAGGCGGCGATGGCCAGAGTAAGATGACGCACGATTTCCTCCCTTGCTTTAGGTAAGTCTGGCGGGACAACGCGGCGACGGTGCGGCTGGTTTCATTAACCTCCCACAACGACTCTGGCGCTCTGCGGCGGGCCGTGGCTGGACGGCGGTGGCCATGGCGACTAGGGAGCGCCCGTTCCCTTGAAGGAGGCTTCGGGCTTTGGCGAACGTTACCGTGATCGGCGGCCAGTGGGGCGACGAAGGCAAGGGCAAGATCGTCGATTGGCTGGCCAGCCGTGCCGATCTGGTCGTGCGCTTCCAGGGCGGCCACAATGCCGGCCATACGCTCGTCATCGACGGCAAGACCTACAAATTGTCGTTGCTCCCCTCCGGTATCGTGCGCGGCACGCTGTCGGTGATCGGCAATGGCGTCGTCCTCGATCCCTGGGCGCTGAAGGCCGAGGTCGAGAAGCTGAGCGAGCAAGGCGTGACGGTCACGCCCGAAACGCTGCGCATCGCGGACAATTGCCCGCTCATCCTGCCCATCCACCGCGATCTCGACGCGCTGCGCGAGGATGCGTCGGGTCAGGGCAAGATCGGCACGACCCGGCGCGGCATTGGCCCGGCTTATGAGGACAAGGTCGGACGGCGCGCGATCCGGGTATGCGATCTCGCCCATCTCGGCCAATTGGGGCCGCAGCTCGACAGACTGTGCGCGCATCACGATGCGCTGCGCGCCGGCTTCGGCGAGCCGCCGGTCGATCGCGCCCGGCTGGAACGCAAGCTCGGCGAGATCGCCGATTTCGTGCTGCAATTCGCCGGCCCGGTCTGGAAGACGCTGAACGAGGCGCGGCTCAAGGGCGATCGCATTCTGTTCGAGGGCGCGCAGGGCGTGCTGCTCGACGTCGATCACGGCACTTACCCGTTCGTGACCTCCTCCAACACGATCGCCGGCACGGCGGCGGCGGGCACCGGACTCGGACCTTCGGCCGCGGGCTTCGTGCTCGGCATCGTCAAGGCTTATACGACCCGCGTCGGGTCCGGGCCCTTCCCGACCGAGCTGGAGGACGAAATCGGCCAGCGGCTCGGCGAGCGCGGCCATGAATTCGGTACGGTGACGGGACGCAAGCGGCGCTGCGGCTGGTTCGATGCGGTGCTGGTGCGCCAGTCGATGGCCGTGTCAGGCGTCACCGGCATCGCGCTCACCAAGCTCGACGTGCTCGACGGCCTCGACGAGATCCGGATCTGCACGGGCTATCGGCTGCACGGGGCGCCGCTCGACCATTTCCCGGCCCATGCCGCCGATCAGGCCGCCGTCGAGCCGGTTTACGAGACAATTCCGGGCTGGTCGGAATCGACGGCCGGCGCGCGCAGCTGGGCGCAGCTTCCGGCTCAGGCGATCAAGTATATCCGCCGGATCGAGGAACTGATTGCCTGTCCGGTCGCTTTGGTGTCCACCAGTCCGGAGCGGGACGACACGATCCTCGTGCGCGACCCCTTCGCTGGCTAAGTTTCACGGTCGGGAACATCTGTATGACCACGCGCGAAGCGACCGGCCTGCTGCCGAGAATTGGCGACACGATGGTGCTGGGCTCGGACGGGCGCTCGCTGTCCGATTGGGCGGCGATGCTTTCCTTCGGCGCCATTCAATGGCCCTGGCTGCTGCGCAGCCTGCACGGCGGCAAGCTGGCGGACAAACATGCGCTGCTCGACCGGCTCGATCTACCCTATGACGCTTTGCCCTATCTGGGGAGCTGGAAGGCCGATACCGGACTGCTCAGCCTGCTCGTCGATCACATTTTTGCGCATCGGCCGAAACTGGCCGTCGAGTTCGGCGCCGGCGCCTCGACTCTGATCCTCGCCCGTGCGTTGCAGAAGGCGGGGGGCGGGACGCTGATCAGCTTCGATCAGCACGCCGATTTCGTCGCCGCGACCCGGGACTGGCTCGCCGATCACGGCCTCGCCGCCGATCTGCGCGCCGTGCCGCTGCGTCCCTCGCCGCAGGGCTGGCCGGGCCTGTGGTACGATCATGGCCCGCTGCCGCATGACATCGATCTGATGCTGATCGACGGCCCGCCCTGGACGATCCACCCGTTCACGCGCGGCGCCGCTGCCTCGCTGTTCGATCATGTCGCGCCCGGCGGCACGGTGATGCTCGATGATGGCGCCCGCCCCGGCGAACGCTTCGTCGCCCGCCGCTGGCGCCGCGCCCATCCGGAATTCGATTTCCGGCTCGATCTCAGCGGCACCAAGGGCACCCTGATCGGCCGCAAGCGGGGCTAAAGCGTCGGCATCTGGATAAAGCCGGCGATGACGGCTTCCTTCGTGTCCTCGACCTCGACGCGATCGACCCGCGCCAGCCTCGGCCCTTGGCGGCACTGCGCGATCATCGCGTCCACCGCTTCCGGTGGACCGGAGACGATCATCTCCACCCGTCCGTCCAGCCGGTTGCGGACCCATCCGTCGAGCCCCAGCGCGCGGGCGGTCCGCACCGTCCAGTCGCGATAGGAGACGCCCTGCACCCTGCCGTGGACGAAGATCCGGCGAAAGACGGTGGCACTCACGACACGGTGATGTCGGGCGCGTCCTCCGCTTTCATCCCGACCACATTATAGCCGGCGTCGACATGGTGGATCTCGCCGGTCACGCCCGATGCGAGGTCGGACAGCAGGTAGAGCCCGGCGCCGCCGACATCCTCGATCGTCACGTTGCGGCGCAGCGGCGCATTATATTCGTTCCACTTCATGATGTAGCGGAAATCGCCGATCCCGCTCGCCGCCAGCGTCTTGATCGGTCCGGCGGAGATGGCATTCACCCGGATATTCTCCGGGCCCAGGTCCATGGCGAGATATTTGACGCTGGTTTCCAGCGCGGCCTTGGCGACGCCCATCACATTGTAGTGCGGGATGACCTTCTCGGCGCCGTAATAAGAGAGGGTCAGCAGGCTGCCGCCCTCCGCCATCATCGGCCGCGCCCGGTTCGCGACCGCGACGAAGCTGTAGGCGGAGATGTTCATCGTCAGGAGGAAATTGTCGAGGCTGGTGTCGACGAAGAGCCCGCGCAGCTCGTTCTTGTCGGAAAAGCCGATCGCGTGGACGACGAAGTCGATTGTCGGCCAGCGCGCGGCCAAAGTCGCGAAGGCGGCGTCGAGCGCCGCCATGTCGGACACGTCGCAATCGATCAGGAAATCGGAGCCCAGCTGCTCGGCGAGCGGCGCCACGCGCTTCTGCAGCGCCTCGCCCTGATAGGAAAAGGCGAGTTCCGCGCCCTGCTCGGCGAGCTGCTTGGCGATGCCCCAGGCGAGCGAGCGATCATTGGCCAGGCCCATGATCAGCCCGCGCTTCCCCTTCATCAAGCCGGTCATTTGTCCTCCTGCTCGCTGTCTTCCACGGCCACTTGCTCCGCCCGCTCCTCGGCCTGCTCGGCCGCTTCTTCCTTCACCGCCGCCTCGACATCCTCGGGCGTCGGGGCCGGGACTTCGGCGAGAGCGGCGTTCAATTCCGCGCCGATAACGAGGCCGAGGCCGATGATGAAGAAGAAAAACATCGCGATGATCACGCCGGCCAGGCTGCCATAAGTGAGATCGTAGCTGCCCAGGCTGGACAGCGCGACCGGCAGCAGCGACGTGGTCAGCACCCACCAGCCGGCGACGAAGGCGGGCCCCGGCCATTTGACGCATCCGGCGCGATAGCGCTTGGGCGTCAGCACATAGAACAGCACGTAGAGGGAGCCGAACAAGGCCAGCGCCGGCGCCACGCGCAGCAGGGTCAGCAATCCCACCAGTTCGTCCGCGCCGGGAATGAGGCCGACCAGGAAGCTCTGGAAACCGGACAGCAGGATCGACAGGCTGAACGCCAGCATCGCCATGATGACGGCGACAATGATCATGCCGATCGAGCCGAGCCGATATTCCCAGAAGGGCCGGCTGTAGGTGACGCCATAGGCGCGGCGGATGATGTCGCGGATCGTCTCGATGAAGCTGCCCGTGGTCCACAGTCCGATCAGCGCGCCGAGCCACAGCAGATTGCCGGAGCGCGCCTCTATCACGTCGCGGATCGGCGTCTTCAGCACGGCGGCGACATTGTCCGGCATGGTGACGAGCAGGGCGTTAACCGCGTTCAGCCCCTCCTCGGTCTGGCCGAACAGGCGCGCCACGGCGGCGGCGACGATGACGAAGGGGAAGATCGACAGCAGTGCCAGATAAGCGAGATTGCCGGCATGGATGAAGCCGTCCGAATAGACGCCGACGACGACGCGCTTCGTCACTTCGAACGGCCGCCAGCCCGATTTCACCTTGTCGCGGATGGTGCCGAAGCGCGCTTTCGCGCTGGCCAGCCGCTTGCGCCTGGCTTCCGGGGATTCTGGTGAAATGTCGCGCACGTTTTTCTAGACGCCCAACCCGGCCCTGGGGTTTCCTTTCCCCTTGCCCGGCCAGGTTTCCAGAAACGCGGCCAGATCGGCATCGTCGGGTACATCGACCATCAAGGTGACGAGCTGATCGCCGCGCTGGCCGTTCTTGCCGGTGAAGCCCTTGCCCTTGAGCCGCAGCACCTTGCCGGAGCTGGCGCCCTTGGGCACGCTCAGCATGACCGGCCCGTCCACCGTCGGCACGCGCACCTTGGCGCCCAGCACCGCCTCGTCGATCGAAACGGGCAGGTCGATGCGGATATTGTCGCCCTCGCGCTTGAAGAAGCGGTGCGGCAGGACTGCGATGGTGACGATCGCATCGCCATTGCCGCCGGGCCCGGCCTGGCCCTGGCCGGCGAGGCGGATCTTGGCGCCGTCCTCGACGCCTTTGGGCAGCTTGATATCGAGCGTCTTGCCGCTGGAAAGCGTGACACGCTGGCCCTTCAGCGCGGCGGCATCCTCGAACGGCACTTCCAGGCGATAGACGACGTCGCCCCCCTTTTGCGGCGGTGCGCTGCGCCGGCCGAAGCCGCTGAATGGCCCGGCGCCGCCGCCGCTCCGCCGCCCGCCCAGGCCGCCGAACAAGCCCTCGAAAAGGTCGGACAGGTCGGCCGCCTCGCCACCGCCGCTGAATTCGAAAGGCTCGCCATTCGGCCCACGGAATTCCGGCCCGCCGCCGGTGCCGGCGCCACTTGTTCGGCGCCCGCCCGCGCCGAAGCCGAAGGGCATGCGCGGATTGCCGTCCTCGTCGATCTCGCCGCGGTCGTACTGGGCGCGTTTGTCCTTGTCGGTCAGGATGTCATAGGCCTGCGTGACCTTGGAAAAGCGCGCGGTCGCGTCCGGATTGTCCTTGTTGCGGTCCGGATGCAGCTCCTTGGCGAGCTTGCGATACGCCTTTTTGATGTCGGCCTCGCCGGCGCCCCGCGCCACGCCCAAAGTCGAATAGAGGTCGGCCATGCCGGTTTCTTCCCCACTCGTTCCGAAAAGTCCACAGATGCTTGTTCAGCGGGCGATATGGGGCGTAGAGCGCGGTCATGGAAGCTGTCGATCCGCACGCCTTGTTCGAAAGCTGGTTCGCCGAAGCGAGGGCCTCGGAAATCAACGATCCCGATGCGATGACGCTGGCAACCGTCGATGCGGCCGGCCGGCCCTCGGCGCGGATGGTGCTGCTCAAGGGGCATGATGCGCGTGGCTTCGCCTTCTATTCGAACAGCGAGAGCCGCAAGGGGCGCGAGCTCGCCGCCAATCCCCACGCCGCTTTGGTCTTCCACTGGAAGAGCCTGCGCCGTCAGGTCCGCGTCGAAGGCCGGATCGAGCCGACTGGCGCGGCCGAGGCCGATGCCTATTTCGCCACGCGCTCGCGCGATGCCCGGCTGGGCGCCTGGGCGTCGGATCAGTCTCGCTCGCTGGAAAGCCGCGAAGCGTTCGAAGCGCGCTATGCCGGCATGGTCGCCGCGTTCGAGGGCAAGGACGTCGCGCGCCCGGCTTATTGGTGGGGCTATCGCCTCGTGCCGGACCGGATCGAATTCTGGACCGATCGCCCGCATCGCCTGCACGAGCGTCGCCTGTTCGTGCGCGGCGAGGGCGGCTGGACGGAAAGTCTGCTCTATCCATGAGCGAGGCCCGGCGCCGCGACCGAGCAAATCTCACCGCCCGCGCGGCGCGATTCTCGCCGAACATGACGAAAGCAGGATTTGGAAATCATGACTGAGCTGCGCCTGATCCAGGTGGACGCCTTCGCCGACGCGCCCTTCACCGGCAATCCCGCCGCCGTCATGCCGCTCGATGCCTGGCTGCCGGACGAAACGCTCCAGGCGATCGCGATGGAGAACAATCTCAGCGAGACGGCCTTCACCGTGCCGGACGTGGGCGGGGAGACGGATTACGAGCTGCGTTGGTTCACCCCCACGGTCGAGATCGCGATGTGCGGTCATGCCACGCTCGCCAGCGGCCATGTCCTGATCGGCGGACGCGACGCCTTGCGCTTCCGCACCCGGCAGGCAGGCGTGCTGACGGTGGCGCGGGACGGCGATGCGCTGACCCTCGATCTGCCCGCGATCCCGATGCGGTCCGCAGATCATCCGGCGCTTGCCGCCGCGCTCGGCATGCCGGGCGCCGAAATCTTCCTCTCGGTCGAAGGCCAGCAGGCGACGGCGATCGCGCTGCTGCCCGACGAAGCGGCGGTGCGGGCCTGCGCGCCAGACATGAAGGCGCTGGCCGGAATCGCCTTGATGGCGATCGTCACCGCGCCGGGAAGCGACACCGATGTGGTGAGCCGGGTCTTCGTGCCCGCCTGGGGCGTGGACGAGGATCCGGTCACCGGCTCCGCCCATGCCGCGCTGACGCCGTTCTGGACGGCGCGGCTGGGCTGCGAGAGCTTTACGGCGTTTCAGGCGAGCCGGCGTGGCGGGCGCGTGAAATGCCGGCGCGCAGGGACGCGCGCAGAGCTTGGCGGGCACTGCATCACCGTCCTCGAAGGCGTGATGCGTTTCTGATCGCGCTTGGCCGGGGCCTAGCGGCGCCGTGGCGCAGTGCGTTCGTTGCGCCATTCCTCGCGCGTCTTGCAGACGCGGACGGTCCGGGGCCGGCCACCGAAATTATCGGAATTGACCTGGCGGCGGCGGCAGATGAGCTCGTCATCCGGATCTTCCACGGGTTCGGCCTGAACGGAATTTCCCACGGACGCAGCCGGGGCCATGAGCAACAGGGTGGCAAGAAACGAAGCGAGCATCGAAGCCTCCGCGAGCCAATAGTGCCGAGATTGCTAATCTAAGCGCGGGCGTCCGTGAAGATGAGAAAATCACATGCGGTCAGGCGCTCGCCAGCGGCGCGAATGTCAGGTCGAATTCGATCCGATCGGCGCCCCCGAATCCCGGCGGTACGCTCAAAGGGGCGCAGCGTATGACCGAGTCGATCGCGGCTTCCGCCATGCGCTGGGCGTAGAGGCGGTTGAGCGGCGTGACGCCCTCCTGGGCGATGATGGCGGGCCGGCCTTCGATCGTACCGTCGGGAGACAGGTTTACGCGCAGGCGAGTGATGATCTGACGGCCGGCATGGCCGACGCGCGGCCCGCGGTAGCAGCGCCGTATCTGGCTCGCCGCATTGTCCAGCAGCGCGCGCCAGCCCGGATCGGGCGCGGCGATCCGGCTGCCGGTGGTGATACGCGTGTCGACGGGCGTGCCGGGAACCCCCACGCACCCAGTGAGCATCGCCGCGGCCAGCGCCGCCAGCGCCGCCAGCGCCGCTCTTTCTCGCTTCGCGTCCGTCATTCGCCCTCCGCGCGCGCCACTCTATCTGCGACATGGCGCCTGGCAAACGCCGCTTCGACGAACGGCCGCGGCGCGTCTCAGCCGCCCGGGCCCGGAGACGCCGGCGCCTTGGGAGGCAGGGGGAAGCAGCTCACGAAGCGCTCGGCCAGCGCGCGGTCGCCGGTTATGCCGAGCGCTCCTTCGGCCTCCAGCGCCGCCAGCGGCACTCCCCCATAGACCGCCGCGGCGATGACGCGCGGCTCGCCCCGAAATGCGAGGTCGGTGCCGTCGATATCGCCGCGAGCCGGGCTTACCCCGCCATCCTTGATCGTCGCCACATAGCTTTCGCGGCCCAGCTCGAAGCCGATCCGCGCCTCGATCCCCGCCAGCAGGGCCGGCTGACCCATCGCCTGGAAGGACAGCATCAGCGACACGGCGCTGAAATGCTGCGTGGGATCGTGTCCCGGCGAACGTGCCGCCCAACGCCCAAGCGTCCCCATGATCGGGCGGGACTGATAACCCCATTCGGTCAGTTCATAGACTTGGACGGAGGCGGGCGGTGGCAGCTGGCGGCGGATCAGCACGCCCACGCTTTCCAGCCCCTCCAGCCGCTGGGTCAGCACATTGGCGCTGATGCCGGGCAGATCGGCGCGCAAATCCGTGAACCTCTTGGGCCCGAGCATCAGCTCACGCATCACCAGCAGCGCCCAGCGTTCGCCGACAAGATCCATCGCATGCGCGGTGCCGCACGCGTCCTCATAGCGTCGTCGCGACGAGTCGTTCTTTTTGGAAGTTATTTTTTCTAACGACATAGTTGCTTTTAATAACTCAAAAGCGCATCAGCGTCAAATCCGATTCGCCGCGAGGCGAGCGGATGGAGCGCCGGAAGGAGAGGCCGCATGTTGTCGAAAATCCCGTGCCGTTCGTTGAACGCGAGTTCGGATGAAAACGGCGCGGCTTTACCTGGCAGGGAAGTGACGATCGCCATCGCCCCTCCTCTATGCCGCGGTGCCGGCAGATGAATTGCTGCATGAAAACGCAAAGTGGGAGCCTCTTATGTCCAAGCTTATCTTCGTGAACCTGCCGGTCGCCGATCTGCCGGCGGCAAAGGCCTTTTACGAGGCGATCGGCGCGGTGAACAATCCGATGTTCACCGACGAGACCGCCGCGTGCATGGTGTTCAGCGACACCATCCATGTGATGCTGCTCACCCACGCCAAATTCGCCCAGTTCACGCCGAAGAAGATCGCTGACGCCCATGCGGCGAGCGAGGTGCTGATCGCGATCTCGGAGGACAGCCGCGCCGGCGTCGACGACATCACCGAGCGGGCGCTCGCCGCCGGCGGCAAGGAGCCGCGCGACAGGCAGGATTTCGGCTTCATGTATTCGCGCAGCTTCGAGGATCTGGACGGCCATATTTGGGAGCCGATGTGGATGGACATGGCGGCCGCGAGCGAAGCGATGGCGCAGGCCGAGCCGGCCTGACCCCCGGAAACACTGAAAACGAGGAGAGAGAAGATGACCTATATCGAAGGTTTCGTGGCCGCGGTGCCCACGGATAACAAGGAAGCCTATCGCAAGCATGCCGCCGACGCGCTGCCTTTGTTCAAGGAATATGGCGTCGCGCGCATGGTCGAGAATTGGGGCGATGACGTGCCGCACGGCAAGGTCACCGACTTTTACGGCGCGGTACAGGCGAAGGATGACGAGACAATCGTCTTCTCCTGGTTCGAATATCCCGACAAGGCGACGCGCGACGCCGCCAACGAGAAGATGATGTCCGATCCGCGCATGAAGGAGATGGGTGCGGACATGCCGTTCGATGGCAAGCGCATGATCATCGGCGGTTTCGACTCCATCGTCGATGAACGCCAGGACGGCGCGACCGGCTATGTCGACGGCTATCTGCTGCCAGTGCCGGAGGGCAAGAAGGACGCCTATCGCACGATGGCCGAGAAGGCTGCCGGCAAGTTCAGGGAATATGGCGCGGTCCGGGTGGTCGAGGCCTGGGGAGATGACGTGCCCGAAGGCAAGGTCACCGATTATCAGCGCGCGGTGAAGGCCGAGGACGGCGAAGGCATCGTCTATTCCTATGTCGAATGGCCCGACAAGGAGACGCGCGACAAGGGATGGGAGCGGATGATGTCGGATCCCGACATGCAGCCCGACGGCGAGATGCCGTTCGATGGCAAGCGCATGTTCTGGGGCGGCTTCCGCCCGCTGATCAACGAGTAGCAGTGGGATGATCGCCTTGCTCCTCCCCCGGCTTTCCGGGGGAGGAGACCGCGAACCGGCGGCGATTGCGGCAACCATGCCGTCCGACTTGAGGAGAGAGATCATGGCCAAGACCAAACTCGTCAACTGCCTGTGGTTCGATCACGGCGAAGCGCGCAAAGCGGCGGAATTCTATGCGGCGACCTTCCCCGACAGCCATGTCGAGGCGGTGAACACCGCCCCCGGCGACTTTCCCGGCGGCTCGGAAGGCACCGAGCTGACGGTGGAGTTCACTGTGCTCGGCCGCGCATTTGTCGGCCTGAACGGCGGCCCGAACTTCAAGCCCGACGAGGCGATCAGCTTCATGGTGATCACCGAGGATCAGGAGGAGACGGACCGCTACTGGAACGCCATCGTCGGCAATGGCGGGGCGGAAAGCCAGTGCGGCTGGTGCAAGGACCGCTGGGGCTTCTCCTGGCAGATCACGCCGCGTGTCCTGCTCGAGGCGACGACGAGCAAGGACAAGGCCGCGGCCAAGCGCGCCTTCGAGGTGATGATGACGATGAAGAAGATCGACGTCGCCGCGATCGAGGCGGCGCTCGCCGGAGAGCCGGCAACGGCCTGAGCGATAGAGGGGGGCGAATGGCGAAGCGGCAATATGCGCCGGGCTCGGCGGGGGTCGATGCGCTGGTCGCGGCGCTCGATCATCCGCTAAAGGCGGTGATCGAGGAGACGCGCGCGGCAATCATCGGGGCCGATCCGCTCATCACCGAGCAGGTGAAGTGGAACGCGCCGAGCTTCTGCCATCGGGGCGACGACCGGGTGACGTTCAACATTCGCCCGAACGGCGTCCTGCTGTTCGTCTTCCATCGCGGCGCGAAGGTGAAGGACGATGCCGGTTTCGCCTTCGACGATCCGAGCGGGCTGATGAGCTGGCCGGGGCCCAGCCGCGCGCTGGTGACGGTGCGCGATCTGGCGCAATGGCAGTCCGACAAGGCCGCTATTCTCGCCCTCATCCCGCGCTGGATGGCGGCGGCCGATACGGGACCATGAACGAATAAGGGAGAAATTCGCACCATGGCGAAGCTCGTCTTCGGGATGAACCAGTCGCTGGACGGCTATGTCGATCATATGGCCTTCGCGCCGGACAAGACACTCTTCCGCCATTTCATCGATGAGGCGCAGGGGCAGACGGGCAGTCTCTATGGCCGCAAGATCTACGAGATCATGCGCTACTGGGATGAGGATCATCCCGACTGGGGCGACGACGAACATGCCTTCGCGGCGGCCTGGCGCGGCCAGCACAAATGGGTCATCTCGCGTTCAGCGCCGGCACTGGGCCCCAACGCCACCCTCGTTGCAGACGATCTCGAAGGCGCGGTTCGCGAACTGAAGGCCGCGCAGGATGGTGAGATCGAAGTCGCCGGCCCCGATCTGGCGCGCAGCCTCACCGAACTCGGCCTGATCGACGAATATCGGATTTATCTGCACCCCGTGGTGCTGGGCAGCGGCGCACCCTATTTCGCTGGACCCCGGCCGCCGCTCCGCCTGGTCTCGCACGACCGGATCGGCGCAGACGCGATCCGGCTGGTTTACGTGCCCGCCTGATCAGGCCTTGGCCGGGCTGGGCGTCGATCCCAGCACGCTCGCGGCCAGCTCCAGCATCTTCGCCGCCGTCTCGCGCTCGCCCATCACGACATGGCCGGCGCCGAGCTTCTCCAGATGCTCCACCTCCGCATCGGAATGGGCGCGCGCGATGATCGGGATGTCGGGCCGCATCGCCTTCGCCCGCTGGGCGATCACCCCGCCCTCGAAGCCTTCCGGGATCGCGATCAGCAGCTTGGAAGCCGCTTCGATTCCCGCCTCGCGCAGGGTCTGCTTGTCGGTCGCATTGCCGATCAGGACTTTCAGGCCGTCTTTCTCGGCTTCGCGGGCCACGTCCGATTGGTCCTCGATCACGATCGGCGTCTTGCCGCGGGCCATCAGGCCGCTCGCGATGAGCTTGCCGACCCGGCCATAGCCGATCAGGATGACATGGCCGTCGCGCACTTCTTCCGCCGCTTCCGCGGCCGCCTGGGCTTCCGCGGCGGCTTCCTCTGCGAGTTCCTCGTCGCGTTTGCTCCGTGATGCGACGAAGGAGAACAGGAAGGGATTGGCGAGGATCGAGAGGATCGCGCCGGCCAGGATCAGGTCGCGGCCCTCAGCCGGCAGGATGGCGAGCGAGGTGCCGAGTCCGGCCAGGATGAAGGAGAATTCGCCGATCTGCGCGAGGCTGGCGGAAACTGCCAAGGCGGTCTGGCTGGGATGACCGAAGGCGCGCACGATCATGTAGGCGGCGACCGATTTACCGAACACGATGATTGCGACGGTGGCGACCAGCGGGCCAGGCTGGGCGGTGATCACCGCGGGATCGAACAGCATGCCGACCGACACGAAGAACAGCACCGCGAAGGCGTCGCGCAGCGGCAGCGTCTCTTCGGTCGCCCGGCGGGACAAAGGCGTCTCGCCCAGGATCATGCCGGCGAAGAAAGCGCCGAGCGCGAAGGACACGTCGAACACGAAGGCCGCGCCGAAGGCGACGCCGAGCGCGATCGCGAGCACCGCAAGGCGGAACAGCTCGCGCGATCCGGTATGCACGACCCAGTGGAGCAGCCAGGGAATGATCCGCCGGCCGATCAGCAGCATCAGCGCGAAGAAGCCGGCGACCTTCAGCGTCACGATCACGAACGACCGCCCAAGATCGCCGCTGGCGCCATCGCCCGTCGTCGCCCCGGCCAGCGCCGGCAGCAGGACGAGCGCCATCACCATCACCAGATCCTCGACGATCAGCCAGCCGACCGCGATCCGTCCCCGTTCGGTTTCCACCAGGTTGCGCGATTGCAGCGCGCGCAGCATCACCACGGTACTGGCGACCGACAGGGACAGGCCGAAGACGAAGCCGGCGACCGGCGTCCAGCCCAGCGCCCAGCCGAGCGCCATGCCCATCAGCGTGGCCGCGCCGATCTGCACGACCGCGCCGGGCACGGCGATGTTCTTCACCGAAAGCAGGTCGCGCAGCGAGAAATGCAGGCCGACGCCGAACATCAGCAGGATCACGCCGATCTCGGCCAGCTCGGCGGCGAGCTCGGCATCGGCGACGAAGCCGGGCGTGTAGGGCCCCACGATCACCCCGGCCAGCAGATAGCCGGCGATCGGGGAGATTTTCAGCCGCTGCGCGAGGGCCCCCATCGCAAAGGCGATGACCAGGCCCGCGACGATGGTTCCGATCAGCGGCGTGTGATGGGGCATCCACTCTCCTTCCGGTTACGGCGTCGGACCTTCGATATGCCAGCCTCCAGGGGCGCCGCGCAGGATTCGGCTTGTCGCGCCGCCATCCTACGGGAGGATGACAGCGGCGAGGACGATCACGACCAGCGCCAGGATGATCCCAATCTCCCGCTTGCCGATATTGCAGGCGTTCGAATTGCGACCATTTGCTTCATTGCCGGTTGGCGCGACAACTGCAAGGGGGGGCGGCAATTAAGCGTGTGAGGAGCCGTCGTTCATGAGCCTGGAATCGGTGCGTGCCTGGCTGGCCGCTTTTGCCCCCGATTTGCCGCTGATCGAGGTGACGGACAGCACGGCGACGGTCGCCGAGGCGGCGCGGGCGCTTGGCGTCGAGCCGGGGTGCATCGCCAAGACGCTGGCCATCCGCGTCAACGGGGATGTCCTGCTGCTCGTCGCGCGCGGCGATGCGCGGCTCGACAATGCCAAGGCGAAGGCCGCGTTCGGCGGCCGGCCGCGCATGCTCGGGGCCGAAGAGACGCTGGCGCTGACCGGCCACCCGGTCGGCGGCGTCTGCCCGTTCGGCCTGGCGACGGCGCTGCCGGTCTGGTGCGATGTCTCGTTGCGGGCGTTCGACACGGTCTTCCCGGCCGCCGGCTCGCTGAACAGTTCGGTCGAGGTCGCGCCGGAAAGGCTTGTGGCGCTGGTGGCGAAAGGCTGGGTGGACGCCTGCGTGCAACCGGAGGCGGCGTCGGGGGTTTGATCGGCGAAACCCAAGGGAGCATTTCATGGCCGACGCCCGCATCTTCGCCGATCTCAAGGCCGATCACGACCGCCATCGCGAAATGCTGGCGCAGCTTGCCGAAACGAGCGGCGACAGCGCCGAGCGGCGCAGCCTGTTCGAAGCCTTCCGGATCGAGGTCTCCGCCCATGCCGCTGCCGAGGAGGAGGCGCTCTACGCCGCCATGCTCGCCAAGCCCGAATTGCGCGACGAGGCGCGCCATTCGGTCGCCGAGCACAAGGAGATCGACGATTTCCTCGCCGATCTCGTCGAAACCGACATGAGCTCCCCCGGCTGGCTCGCCCGCTTCAAGGAGATGCGCCACCGCTACGAGCATCATATCGACGAGGAAGAGGAAGACATGTTCCCGGCGGCGGCCGAGGATCTGCCCAAAGCCGAGCAGGACCGGATCGCCAGGGTTTTCGAAGCGCGCAAGCCGAAGGAGATCGCGCTCGCGGCGGAGGCTGAGCCCGGCGACCAACGGGAATGAGTACTGTCGCGCGATGAAGCGCGCGATGGCACCTGCTGCCGGAACGATCGGCCATCGTCAGACACCTTCATCCTTCTCAAGGAGAAAGAAGGGAAGGAAGCATGTCGATTGGTCTTGGCGATATCTCGGTTTGAATGGCCGCTATGGGTGGAAAGGGGACATAAGCCAATGTCGGCGAACCGAGCCTCAGTCTCGCGTCTCACGGCTGGGGACAATCGGTCAGTTCGTCCCGTCAAGCGGCTGCATATTGTAGACGACACTCTCCAAGCGCAGCAGCGGAGCCTCGATTTCGCAGTATCGGGCGACATAGGTGCGACCGCTACGGTCGAGATACTCGAAGATAGAAGTCGTGGCGTCGGGGCAGATGACGATCGACCCGTCTTCCCTCTCGACGGGGCCCCGCTCATCCTGAGTGAGACTACCCAGCGTTGCGGCTGCCAGTGCCTCGCGCCACGCCTGAAGTTCCTCGGCGCGAAGCGGGCGCGATCCCTGCCGAGCTAGGCGACCCGGCGCGTATCCGCCAGCGCCATTCAGGCGGGCCCAGCGCAGCACCGCTGTCCCGTCCTGCCGGACATCGATGCGATAGGCATAAGCGGGCTGGAAAGTGGGAAGGACGAGTAGGCGGAAACGCTCACGATAGCCGGCCAGATCGGCTTCGCTGGAAAGGGGCGGCTCGCGCATCGCCTTAAGCTGATTGCCAAACCAACGCTCATAGAAGGCGTGCGCCCACTCATTGTCCCGCCATCCTGTATCGGGAACATAATCGGCGGCGGACATGGCCTGCAACAGAGCAAGCCCGGCAAGGAAAGGGGCAATCATCCAGCATAACTCCCACGCCCGATTGATTTCCGCAACAGGTCGATTGCCGACCGTGCGCCACCCGCTTCCAATGTAGGAAATGCTCTGTCAGGGTCGCCGCGACTCGGAGCGCGCTTGACCTATATTTCCCTGCCTCGCCCTTCCCGTTTCTTCCGCCATGAACATTCTTGCGGGAGGGGGACTCACCCCCGACGTGGCGTCAGGTTCGTCAACTTCCACGCCCCGAAATCCTCTGCCTCGCGCTGTGCGAATGAAGGGGGAACCCTAGAGCCGCACCAGCATCTTGCCGGTATTGCCGCCGCTGAACAGGTCGAGAAATGCCTGGGGCGCGGCCTCGATCCCGTCATGGACCGTCTCGCGCGATGTCACCTGCCCGCCGGCGATCCAGCCGCCCATGTCACGGTAGAATTCGCCCATCTCGCCGAGATAGTCGGTGTAGATGAAGCCCTTCAGCATGATCCGCGCGCCGATGATCCGCATGATGTAGCGAAAGGCGTGGGTCGAGCCGCTATTATAGTCGTCGATCATCCCGCAGATCGCGAAGCGGCCGTTCTGCCGTGCGACGGCGAAGGCGGCGTCGAGATGCTCGCCGCCGACATTGTCGAAATAGACGTCGATGCCCTTCGGCGCGGCTTCCTGGAGCTGGGGCAGCAGCGGCCCGGCCTTGTAATCGACCACCGCGTCGGCGCCGAGATCGCGGACCCAGGCGCATTTGTCCGCCCCGCCGGCGGAGCCGATCACGGTCATGCCCTTGGCCTTGGCGATCTGCACCACCGCCGATCCGACCGCGCCGGCGGCCGCCGAGACGAAGACGATGTCGCCCTCCTTCGCCTGGCCCGCGCGCAGCAGGCCGAAATAGGCCGTCCCGCCGGTCAGGCCGAGATTGCCGAGCCACTGATGGGCCTCGACGCCGAGCGGGGGCACCTTGTTGAACGTCTCCGCCGGTCCAGTCGCCTGCTCGCGCCAGCCGAGCATGTGGAAGACCGTCTCGCCCTCCTTGAAATGCGGCGACCGGCTTTCGATCACCGTGCCGACCGCGCCGCCCTGCATCGGCTCGCCCAGCGCGAAGGGCGGGACGTAGCTTTTCACGTCGTTCATCCGCCCGCGCATATAGGGATCGACCGACAGCCAGTCGTTGCGCACCCGCACCCAGCCTTCGGCCAAGGGCGCGTCGGGAAGCTCCTTCAATGCGAAATTGTCCTGCGTCGGCAGCCCCTGCGGGCGCGACATCAGGTGCCAGGCGCGGTTCGACATAAAGCTCCTCCCTCGCCCCGGTTTCGCCGGGACGAGGGCGGGAGTCAAAGCCGGATCGTCATTCGTCGTCCGGATAGGTGCCGGCGAAGCTGCGGTTCAGCACGTGCGGGCCGCGATCGCGGCGCTGGCGTTCGAACAGCGCCCGGCCCCGATCGTCTTCGCGCCAGCGCGCCGACGCGTCCTCGGCGGTAAGGTTGAGCGTCACCTTGTCGTCGACATTTTCGACCCAGCCGCAGGGAATGGCGTGATGGACGCCGCCGGCGGCCGGATCGCTCTTGGTCAGCACGATCGTATCACCCCGGATCTTGTCCACCTTGCCCACATGCTTCCCGTCGGAGCCGACCACTTCCATATGCTCGGTGACCCGCCCGACCGCGCTGCGCTGCACGCCGCGCCGTTCGCGCCAGGTGTCGAACTCCCGGTCGAACCGCGACTGGTTCTCGGTCACATAATCCTCATAGTCGCGGTCGAGCTCATCGATCTGGCGGCGGCGCCACTCGGCATAGAAGGGGTCGCGCCGGCGCATCGCACGGCTGCGCGGCATGCCGCCATAGCCGGGCCCGAAGCCGTAGGCCGCCCCGGACGGGGAATTGATCGGATCCACGCCATGACTGCCGACGCTGCCGACATCGAGTCGGTCGAAGCGCGGGCTGCCGAACCCGCCGTCGAAGCCCGGCCCGCCATAACGTATCCCCGGGTCGCTATCGAATTCGGCGCCATAGCCTTCCGCCGGCGCCGCTCCGTAGCGCTCGCCCTCGTAAGGCGCATCCTCCTCGCGGTGGGAGCGGTCGCCGAGCCGCTGCGGCCGGTGCTGGTTGGCGGGGTGGTTTCGGTCCTGACGGGGCACGAATCTTCTCCTTCGTTCTTAGCAATTTGGCTATGACAAGAACGAAGACGACCCCTTGGTCGTTCCAGCGGGCACGGCACGGCGCCGGCCCGGCGGTCTGCGAAAGAGCGCCATTGCAACGCGGCACACTCGCCGCTATCTGGGCGCCCACCACGATGGGGCCGTAGCTCAGCTGGGAGAGCGCTGCAATCGCACTGCAGAGGTCAGGGGTTCGATTCCCCTCGGCTCCACCATCGTTTTCAAAGATCAAAAAGTTCAGCGCGAATCGGGCGCGCCGCCCGTGCGGGGCGGGCAGTTCCGCGCGTGGATCGCATGAAGTACGTCGCTGAATCGCCGCGCCGATGCGCGTGAAATGGTCGGGGAGAGAGGATTCGAACCTCCGGCCCCTGCCTCCCGAAGACAGTGCTCTACCAGGCTGAGCTACTCCCCGACCGATACGCGCGACCCTTGGAAAGGGCCGGCGGGGCCGGGCGTCTATAAGGGCGGCTTCACGGGAGTTCAAGCGGCCTTGCCAAGAGTGCGCGGCAAAAGCGCCCCACTCAATAATTGCTTTGCAGCTCGCGCATTTCCTGATCGGTCAGCGGCGGCTTTTCGCCGGCCGGTGCGGTTTGATCGCCTTGGGTATCATAAGCCGGCTGGACGCCGCTGTCGGCGCCGAAGCCGCCGGCCGGCTGCGGGCGCTGAGCCTGATTGACCGCGCCGGCGATCGCCAGCAGCAACAGCAGGCCGATGATTCCCAGCAGGACGAAGAGCGCGACCCGCGACGTGCCGCCGCGAACGTGCAATGCTTCGATGCGTGGCGGGCCGGCCAGGGCGGACGTCTCGGCAATCAGGCGATGGGTCTGCTTGCGATAGAGCAGGTTGCCATAGGCGCCGGTGACGAAGGACAGGCCGATGCTGAGCAGCAAGGTGATGTTGCCCGCCCTCGCACTGACCGAGCCGATCGCGCCGAGCAGCAGAAAAACGAGAAGCAGCCCGATCATCGGCCCCCACATCTTGCGATAGGCGAACCAGAACAGGTTCACGAGGCAGGCAGGCCAGTTCCAGTTCACCGACGTCCCGCGCTCGTCCATCTGACGCCAGCGTTCCAGATAATAAGCCGAATTGGGGCCGATTGCCGCCAGCAGCAGCGATTCGTCGGGCGGCGACGCGGGTGTTGCGTGGTTTTGCGGGGCATATTGCGGAGGCGGCGCGGCAATGGGGGCAGGCGGCGGCGCGGGAGCCTGGGGCGGCGGTGCGGCGACAGGCGGCGCGGTGGTTGGCGGCGGATCGACGGGGGTGCCGGTCGCCGCCTGCAGCTCGCGGGCCAGCCGGCCGAGATTGGTGTCGCGGCCGGCGCCGAAGGCATCGGTCCAGTGCCGGATCTTCAGGAAGAAGGCGAGGCCGGTGCCGGGCTGGATGTCGCTGTTGCGAACCGGGAAGATCGGCTTGCCGTTGCTGAACGCCATTTCGGTTTCGGCGCGGACATAAGGCGAGCGATTGGCCTTGTCCGACACCAGCACGACGAAGGCCGCGCAGCTTTCCAGGGCCTCCTGGAGCTGCTCGGAATAATCCTGCCCCGGCCGCACGTCGCGCGGCGCGATCCAGGCGCGCATCCCTTTGGATTCGATGAACGCGGCCAGGGTATCGGCATCCTGGCTGTCCTCCGATCCGTGGCTGATGAAGACGTGGCCGCTCATCCCGGTCCCCTGTTCGACGCGCAAAACGCTATCCCCTGCGCGAGCGGCTTGAAAGACCTTATCGCCCGCGCGCGCCCAGCATCTCGGCGATGGCGACGAATTTCTCGCGCGGACTGCCCTCGCGCGCCCGGCCGGTCTCGGCTTCCTCGATCTTCTGCCAGTCGCGGAAAGTGACGATATCGACGCCGCGCGAATCGAGCAGCCGGTCGAGCCCGGGGCGCCCCTCCTTGCCGCCGCCGCGCGCGGCGAGGTCGGCTGCGATTTTCTCCGCCACCTCATAGCCGTCGGGCCGGTTCGTTCCGATCGTACCGGTCGGTCCGCGCCGCGCCCAGCCGACGCAATAGAGGCCGCCGCCGATCACGCCTTCGCTGTTGGCGAAGCGGCCACGGTCCTGTTCGTAGGGGACGCCTTCGATCGGCGGCGTCTTGTAGCCGATGCAGGTGACGACCATGCCGCAGGGAATGGCATAGGTTTCGCCGGTGCCGGCTGCCGCGCCGCGCTCGTCGAGGCGGGTCTTCTCGACGATGACGCGCTCGACGCGGCCGTCGCCCTCGACGGCGACCGGCATGGCGAAGAAGTCGAAATGGACCGTCTTGCCTTTGCCGCCGGGCAGGCTGGCGAAGTCGCGCAGGTGCGTGACCGACTTGCGCTGGCCGGGCTCGAGCAGCGCATCGTCCAGCTCGGGCGGGAAATCGGCGAGGTCCACGACCGGCGTCGCGTCCTCGAGATGGCCTAGCTCTCCCAATTCCTTGGGCGTCATCGCGATCTGATGCGGCCCGCGCCGTCCGAGCACGTGGATATCGCGGATCGCGGCATTGCCGAGCGCTTCGAAGGCATGGACGACGATGTCCGATCCGGCGAACTCCGCCGAAGTCTTGGACAGGATGCGCGCGACATCAAGCGCGACATTGCCGTTGCCGATCACCACCGCGGCACCGACGTCGAGCGGCGGATCGAGATCGGCGAATTCGGGATGGCCGTTATACCAGCCGACGAAGGCGGCGGAGCCGATCACGCCGGGCAGGTCGCCGCCCGGTAGTTCCAGCGGCCGGTCGTTGGGTGCGCCGGTGGCGAGGATGACGGCGTCGTAAAGGCCGAGCAGTTCCGGGATCGTCACGTCGCGGCCCACCAGCACATTGCCGACGAAGCGAACCGTGTCACTGAGCGCCACCTTCTCGTAACGCTTGTAGACGCCCTTGATCGATTGATGGTCCGGCGCCACGCCGAACCGGATCAGGCCGTAAGGGACGGGCATCCGGTCGACGATATCGACGCGCACCTCGTCGCCGAACTGCTTCTGCAGGGCCTCGGCGCTGTAATAGCCGGCCGGGCCCGATCCGATTATCGCCACATGCCGCATCGTCTCTCCCGCCCGCGCGCTGTGCCTTGCGAAGGCGATGCTAGCGTGCGCCGGGCGTGTGGCAAGAGGGGACGCTCGGCGATGTCAGCCGTCCCGCCCCGACTTATCCTCCAGCAGCACCCCGCCGCCGCGCCGCAAGCCCGCTTCGACCGCTCCGCGAAAGAAGCCGAGTGCCGGCGGCAACAGCACTTCGACCCGCACGAATGTTTCGTGCACCTCGATCGCGGCATTCACCTCCTGGCCCAGCGCCGCGACGGCGAGGCCGAGTCGGTCGCCAGTCCAGGCGGCCCGAACGTCTGCCGCCGCGGGGATATGGTCCTTGAGATTGCCGATGCGGCCGTCGATCCGCCGGCGCGCTTCCGTTGCACCAAGCTGATGCGGCAAGTCGATGCTGATCGGTGTGTTGCTCATGCAAGACAGAATAAGCGCGCTTGCCGGGCTTTGCACCCCTTTTACCGTCCGGTGCGGAAAATCAGGCCCGGTCAGGCCTGGAAAAGATTGCAGGTGCGGCGCTGCGCGGCGGGGAGGCTGCCGGCATTCTTCATCGCCTGATCGTTGCGCTGGCGCACATTGAACGCGCTTTCGTAACGGATTTGCCGGCCTTGCAGAAACGAATTGGGGATGATCGGCTGATAATCGTAGACCACCTCGACCATCATCACCGCCGTGCCGGGCTGCGCGGCGATCCGGTTGGCCGCCGGGCCGACGCCCTGCAGCGAGGCATTGTTCTGCCCGGTGCCTTCGGCGCCATAGAGCGAAGGGCTGTTGCGCAACCCGTCGCACCTTTGCCAGCGAATCCACTGGCCCGTGCCGCCGGGATTGACTTCGATGCTCGACAGGATGATCCGGCCGTTCCGGCCGAACTGGATGCCGTTGCCGCTCATCTTGGCACCGAGCAGCAGCTCGATCACATCCGCCTCGTCGATGCTTTCGCGCACGCGCGCGGCATTGTCGGCGGTCATCATCGCGATGCTGCTGACGCGCAGGTGCGCCATCGCAAAATTCGCCGATTCGAGGCCGAGCAGGCCCAGCGCCAGCAGGACCGGCAGCGAGAAGGCGAATTCGGTGAGGGCGAGACCGCTGGTGCAGCCGCGCAGCCGCGTGAGACGCCGCAGTGCGCGGCGCAGGGTGCGGGGAGCGCTCAGCATCGCACGACCACTCCGGTCGGCCGCGCGGCGAAGGGCTGGTTGCGCAGCATCGTGTTGGAAACGATCGATACGTCATCGGCCCAGCCGAGCAGCTTGCCGACCGGGAACATGCGCGGATAGGTGAGCGTCACTTCGTAACGGACCACGTCCTCCGCATTGCCGGTGCCCGCGCGACCGCGATCGAGATCGTACTGGCCGTTGCCGTTGGCATCCTCATAGCAATCGCCGGGATTGTAGACGCCGAGCGGCGGCGTGTCCTGGACGATTCGCTCGGGCAGCCGCACCCCGGTGAAATCGAAATAGCTTTGCGTGCGGGTTTCCAGCTCGGCGGTGCTCATGAAGGCGGACAGCCGCTCGCGGACCCGCGCGTCGATCTCCTCGTTGGTGACGCCGCCAATCGTCGCCATGCGCGCCGCCTCGTGCAGCGCGCCCTGGACGACCGACTGCGCGTATGAGCGGTAGCCAAGGTCGAACAAGCCCAGCAGAAGGATGCACAGCACCGGAAGCACCGCCGCGAATTCGACGATGGTGACACCGCGCGCGTCACGACAGAGGCGGAGAAAGCTGCCCCTCCTCATTGCGTTAGCCTCAGCGCGCCGATCTGGTTGCCGATCTGGCGGAAACGCGCGATCAGCTGGTCACGGTTGCCCGAGGTCGAGGCCTGGCTGGCGTTGCTCGCGCAGTTGCGCATGTCGTTGCTGAGCGACGTGCCGAAGGCGATCACCCAGACGGAGACGTTCATCGACCGGGACGCATTGCAGATCATCCGGAAGCGCTGCAGGTGGTTGTTGGTCAGGTTGCCGGTGCCGGTGGTGCCGGTGATTCGCTGATCGTTATTCTCGATGCCATAGGCCGAATAGACGGTCGCGCTCGGCTCCATCTGCCCGTCGGTCATGAAGATGATGTGGCGGTTGACCGGCATGCCGTTGAACGTGTCCGGGCTGTCGCCGAACGCGCCACCGTTGGAGATCAGGCGCGCCCCCCAGATCATGCCGATGTCATGATAGGTGTTGCCGACCGGTTGCAGGGCGTTGACGTAGGTCAGCATCGTGTCGCGATCCCACGCCTGCAGGCGCCGGACCGCGGCGGGGCAGGGCGCGCCGGACATCGACGAGCCGGTCGTTGCCGTCGTGCTTCCCGCGGAGCGGGAATAGCTGATGGCCGGCCACATCGGGCGCCAGCGCGAGGCCTCGTCGTGCGGCGCGAGATTGATGTCGAGATCAAGGGCGCCTTCCGGAATGTTGAAGCCGGAGGACGAGTTGATCGTCGACACCGTGTTGCGTTCCTCGATGCAACCGTTCCAGCTGGTGGAAACGGTCGGCAACGTTCCCGACGAAGGCGTGGTCGTAACGTTGCTCACGATCGAAGGCAGTTCTTGAATCGAATATGCTCCCGACGTTGCCACCGATCCGCTGTTGCTGGTGGTGATATTGCCGGCGATCGTGACCTGATTGCCGGCTCGGAAACCGCTCGTGTCATATTGCTGGGCCTGGAAGGTCCAGTTGGTGAACTTGTAGCGTGTCTCGTAGCTGCGCCGCGTAACCGTCACGTTGCGGTCGCAGACGCGATCCGTCGGGTTCCCGCTCCACGACGCAGTATTCCTGGAAAATTGGTAGCGGACATAACCGGTCGGCGCTGCCGGTGCGTTCGCCTGCGCCGTGCTGGACCCGTCCGGGACATAGACGTCGCTGTCGTTGTCCGGCCCGATCGAGGTATATTCCCAGCCGGACTGGTTGAATCCCCGGTTGCTGCCGAAGCGACCGCAATTGGTGTTGTTGATCGCACGATCGACGCCGCCCGACCGGAAGCGCTGGACCCCTGGACTGGCCTGCAGGCCCGCCTCGTGCGAGGTGATCGGCGTGTCCTGCGGAACATAGACCTCGGTGTTGTAGTTCGCGACGCGCGACTGGTAGCTATGGCTCTCGCGCAGGAACTGGACATTTGCCCCGGTCATCAGGCCGTCGAGATTCACGGTCGTAGAATAAGGCACGACGCCATAGCGAAGGCGCAAGCCGTTCGATTCCAGCTGCTGCTGCACCGGGGCGAGCTCGTCGTAAAGCGCCATCACGGCGTCGCGCAGCGACACGATCTTCTGGGTGCCGGACAGGTTGTTGCCCATAGATCCGGTGACGTCGAGGACCAGCATCACATCGGTGTTGACGAAGTTGAGCGACGCCTCGCAGCTCACGTTCAGCGGCAGCGATCCGATGCCGAACATCGACATGATGGTGGTCGGGATGCGCGTGCTGGTTGTGATGGCAACCGAACCGGCCTGCGGGCGGGTGACGGTCAGCGCGTAGGTGTCGGTCTCGTACAAGCCCTGGGGAAAGTTGAAGGCGAAGAAGCGGGTGGCCTCGGCCCGGACCGCGTCGTTCATCTGGTCTTCGGTCATCACCCGGCGGGCGGCGAGCGAAGCGGCGTCGCAGGCGCTTTGCAGGCGTGTCTTGGCCATATAGGCGCGACTCATGTCGAGGCCCGAGCCGATCATCGCGGCAAGCGGCACCAGGGCCGCGCCGACAATGGCGAGCGTGTTGCCGCGCGTGTCGCGCTTCAGGCGGGTCAGAAAGCCGGCCGCGCGGCGATCCTGAGCGTGCATCGGGGTCCCTCCCGAGCCCAATCCGGGCCCATTAGCGAACCGCCATCGCGCAAGTTGGGCTAATCTTCGCTCAACCGACATGGTTAACGAGCGGTTGAGGGCGTTGCGCGAGTCCTGTTCCGGGACATCCGCCGGCGGGGTGCAACGCGCGGCCGTTCCGGATATAGGAAAGGCAATGCGCTGTTTTTTCGTTCTCGGCCTCCTGGCCTTCGCCGTATCGGCGTCGGCTCAGGAGCTGCCCGATGAGGGGCAAAGCGAACCCGCCTATCATGCCTGGCTCGAGTCCGAACCGGGGCTGCGCGGCGAGATATTGTCGTTCGAGGCCTGGCAGGAAGCGGCCGGCGTGCGCGGCGTGATCCCGACCTGGCAGCTTGTGCGGACCGCCAGCATGTGGCGCGAATGCAATGGCCCGCCCTTCGAGGTGCCGCCCTTCCGGCTGTGGCCGGGCATGACCGACACGCTGCGCGCGATCCGCGATGCCGTTAAGCCCGCGATCGGCGAGGTCGAAGCCGTGTCCGGTTATCGCAATCCCGCGCTAAACGAATGCGCCCGCGGCGCGCGCAGCAGCGCGCATCTCGATTTCTTCGCGCTCGACCTGGTGCCCTTGCAGGCGATCACGCGCGGGGAATTGATGCGGCGGTTGTGCGCGATGCACGCCCGGGTCGGGCGGCGCCACGATATCGGGCTTGGCTTTTACGCCTTCACCCGCTTCCACATCGACACGCGCAGCTTCCGCCGTTGGGGTTCGGCGGGGCCGCGCGGCAATGAAAGCCCCTGCGCGGTAATCGAGCGCGGCGAGGATCCGGAGGCGCAGCCGTTGCCGGAAAGGCCACCGGAGCCGTTGCCCGCGCCGGAACAGAGATAGGAAGGAGTCCGTTCACGAGACCATAACAGGAGGAGAGGGATGATGACCTACTGCCGAATGCTGACTGCCGCGCTGGCCGCGCCGTTCGCCCTTGCGGCGTGTGGCGACATGGGACAGGATCTGGCGCGCGAGAGAGCGGCGAACGAAGCCGCCGCCGCGGCCAATGCGGCGCAACCGCCGGGCACGGTGGTGATCGATGCCAATTACACCTGCACGCCGGCGATGACCCTCGCCGTGCGCTATGACAATAGCGATCCGGCGGCGACGACCGCGCAGGTCACCTTGGACGGCACCCAATATAGCATGGCGCGGGTCGTCTCCGCCGATGGCGCGAAATATATGTCAGGTACGGGCCGCACCGAAGGGCGCACGTTGGTCTGGTGGAACCGGGGCAATGAAGGCACCCTCCTCGAAGGCAGTGCTTCCGAGCCGATGGCGCCTGAAACCGAGCTGGCGCAATGCACCGAGGCTGCGGCGCCGACCGAGCCGGCCGGCGAATAATCGCCTAGGCGCGCATCGGGGCCGCAGCGATGCCGCGGTCCCGATGGCAGGCGTCATACCACGCGGCGGCCGGTGAAGAGCTGGTAGAGGCCGACGATCAATGCGGCCACCAGCAGGATGTGGATAAGCCCGCCCGCGACGTTGAGCGCGAAGCCGAGCAGCCAGAGCAGGACGAGAATGCCGATAATGGTCCATAGCATAAGGTGAACTCCCGTTCGCCAGCCGGACGATCCGGCTGGCAACCGAGAAGTAAACGCTGCCGCGACACGGCCTGTTCCTGCGCTACTGTAGGCGGTTCATCCGCAAGACATAGGCGCCATCGCGATGGGCGAGTTGCGAGGCGCGGATCGTGTAGACCCCGGCGCGCGGGGCACGGAAGGTGAGGCTGGAATTGAGGCCGGTCCCGCCATCGTCATCGCTGGCGAGCGCCGTGCCGCTCTCCGCGCCCGCATGATAGACATAGAGATACGAATCGAAATCGCTCGAATCGAGGCGGACCAGTATCTCCTCGCCGGCGGCGAGCCAGATATTGTAGTCGCGGTAATGCGGGCCGCCTGGACGAAGGCTCGGCGCGCTGTTGTCGAAGCGGCCTTGATTGACCGCATTGAGCTGCAAGGCGCTTTCCGCCCTGGCGATCGCGAGCGGCTCGACCACGAGATCGTACGGCCCTGTCGAGGAACTGGAATAACCCCGCACGCGGATGCGGTAAGTGCCGGGCCCCGGCGCGGTGAACTCGAGCCGTGCATTGGGATAGCCGCCACTGTCGTCATCGGTCGCGATCGGGTTGCCGCCCGACGGGCTGTAGATTTCGAGATAGGGATCGAGATTGCCGCCCTCCGACCGCGAGGCTGAGATGCGCACCCGCTGGCCGGCGGACAGCTGAACTGTGAATTCGTCATAATAGCGATTGTCGGAATCGCGGGCGTCCGATCCGCCGAGGAAGCCGTTGGTGTTCTGCACACGATCGGCGGTGAACTGGCCGATCGCGGCGCTGCCCATCATCATGCCGGCCGTCACAATCGCGGCCCGCAAGGCGAAACTCTTCATCGTCGATCCCCCGATACAAACGCTTAGGAACGGGCAGGCTAACCGCCGCTGCGGACGGGCGCAACCGCGCGGCGCGACGCGCGGCTTTTGATTTGCCGCGCGCCTTGCTAGGGGCGCGGCGACATGACCGACCTTTCACGCATCCGCAACTTCAGCATCATCGCCCATATCGACCATGGCAAGTCGACGCTCGCCGACCGGCTGATTCAGCAGACGGGCGGGCTGACCGCGCGCGAGATGACCAGCCAAGTCCTTGATAACATGGACATTGAGCAGGAGCGGGGGATCACGATCAAGGCCCAGACCGTGCGGCTGGACTATCAGGCGGCGGACGGGGAATCCTATGTCCTCAACCTGATGGACACGCCGGGCCATGTGGACTTCGCCTATGAGGTCTCGCGCTCGCTGGCGGCGTGCGAAGGCGCGCTGCTGGTCGTGGACGCGGCGCAGGGCGTCGAGGCGCAGACGCTGGCCAACGTCTACCAGTCGATCGAGCATGACCACGAGATCGTGCCGGTGATCAACAAGATCGACCTGCCCGCCGCGGACGTGGACAAGGTGAAGACCGAGATCGAGGATATCGTGGGCCTCCCGGCGGACGACGCGGTGCTCACCTCCGCCAAGACCGGCATCGGCATCGCCGAGGTGCTGGAGGCGATCGTGGCGCGCATCCCCCCGCCCGGCGGCGACCGCGACGCGCCGCTCAAGGCAATGCTGGTCGATAGCTGGTACGACCCCTATCTCGGCGTCGTCATCCTCATTCGCGTGATCGACGGCGCGATCAGGAAGGGCCAGCAGATCAAGTTCATGCAGGCCGGCACCACCCACCTGGTGGACCGGGTCGGCGTCTTCCGCCCCAAGATCGAGAATTTGCCGGAGCTCGGCCCGGGCGAGATCGGCTTCATCACCGCGCAGATCAAGGATATCGGCCAGACCGCGGTCGGCGACACGATCACCGACCTGAAGCGCCCCACGGCGAGCGCGCTGCCGGGCTTCAAGGAGGTCCAGCCGGTCGTCTTCTGCGGCCTCTTCCCCACCGACGCCGCCGATTTCGAGAAACTGCGCGAGAGCATCGCCAAGCTGCGGCTCAACGACGCCAGCTTCTCCTACGAGATGGAGACGAGCGCGGCTTTGGGTTTCGGCTTCCGCTGCGGCTTCCTCGGCCTGCTTCACCTGGAGATCATCCAGGAGCGGCTCACCCGCGAATATGATCTCGATCTCATCACCACCGCGCCCAGCGTCGTCTATCACGTCGCGCTGAACGACGGCACGCGGCGCGAGGTCCACAACCCCGCCGACTGGCCCGACGCCAATCATATCGCGCAGGTGGACGAGCCGTGGATCGAGGCGGTGATCTACGTGCCGGACGAGCATCTCGGCCCGATCCTGAAGCTGTGCCAGGACCGGCGCGGCATCCAGAAGAACCTCACTTATGTCGCCGGCCGCGCCCAGCTCACCTACGAGCTGCCGCTGAACGAAGTCGTGTTCGATTTCTACGACCGGCTGAAGAGCATCAGCCGGGGTTACGCGTCTTTCGACTATCACCAGATCGGGCACCGCGAGGGCGACCTCGTCAAGATGAACATCCTGGTCAATGCCGAGCCGGTCGACGCGCTCTCCATGATCGTCCACCGCGCCGCCGCCGAAGCGCGCGGGCGGCAGCTGTGCGAGCGGCTCAAGGACCTGATTCCCAGGCACCTTTTCAAGATCCCGATCCAGGCCGCGATCGGCGGCAAGGTCATCGCCCGCGAGACGATCGCCGCGCTGCGCAAGGACGTGACCGCGAAATGCTATGGCGGCGACATCTCGCGCAAGAAGAAGCTGCTGGAAAAGCAGAAGGCGGGCAAGGCACGGATGCGGGAATATGGCAGCGTGAGCATTCCGCAGGAGGCGTTCATTGCGGCGCTGCGGATGGGGGAAGAGTGAGGTTAGAAAGTTGAGGAAAAATCTGGGGATGATCTCCCCTTAACGATTCACAAGCATGATATAGGAGTGTATCCTCTCAAAAGGGGAACCTCTAAACCGGGTAAAATGTGAGCCAACTACCTGTTAACAATAGATTTAAGTGGCTAACGGCTCCTGAGGCGTACGCGGCGTGTGAGCTGTGGGACGTGGAGGTAAGCGGTAGCGGTTCGTTCGCCGTTGTTCCGTCACTCGGATCGCTGGTGGCTGGATGGGTACTCATCGTACCCCGTCGGCCGATGGTAAGCCTCCGGGAGGTTACGAATGCGGAGCGTCTCGAACTAATCAACCTCCATGAATCTCTGCTTCACCAACTGGCACCCGATGGTCAAAATATCTATGCGTTTGAACACGGCAGTGGCCATCACGGCAGTGTCATGGGATGCGGCGTTGATCAAGCGCATCTTCATCTTGTTCCCTTACCTTTCGATCTGGTCCAACTCGCCGCTTCCCAACCTTCGCCGGAAGTCGCCTGGAGGCTCGTTGATGATATTCCGTTGACGAATTTACCAGATACAGGCGAGTATATCGCAGTTTGGCGTGTAGGCATTGGAACGGGCGCTATTGGAACGGTTCGGCATCCCGTATCTCAGTGGATGCGGCGCCTTATTGCCCGTGAGCTCGGGGTCGAGGAAAATTGGGACTACCGGACAAACCCACAGACCGAGAACATTCGGAAGACGGTGGAGGCATTTCGCCTGACGAGATTGTTGACGACGTAGGTTGGTTGTCACAGCCAGCGAGCGAGCTTTTTGATCACCGTCGGCGGGGAGAATACGCGTCTCGCTATAAAGGGCCTGCGTGGCAGCAGATCAGATTAGAGTTTGCCTATCTGATTATTATACTTCTGCTTGCTGGAATGACGCTTGTTTGGATTGGATACGTAGTTGGCGCAACGTCCCCAGAGGATCATAGAAATTTCGGCTACTTAGCCTACCCCAGAGATCGAGCCTTTTTGCTGGCGGCTACCACGGCGCTCGCTGGCGTGGTTGGCGGGACAGCTTTCTCGCTAAAATGGTTGTATCACTCCGTAGCCAAATGGTCGTGGAATGTAGATAGAATCCTATGGCGAATTATAGTGCCGTTCCTGTCTGGAATTATGGCATTCTTCGTAGCTACCATGATTAGCGCCGGCATTATATCAGTTTTCAATGCTCAATTTTTTCAAACCTTCTACGGTGCGTTAGGAGGCGGGTTCTTTATCGGATACTTTTCTGACAACGTGCTAGCTGCCCTCCAGAATCTAGCGGTGAAGTGGTTTGGGACGGTCGATAAGCGCTATCAGCGCAAGTTGCCGGCACCCGAATCGCATGAGCTAGGTGATTATAGGGACGGCGTAAATGAAAGCCCCTGAGAGAACGAGAGAGGCTAGAGCTCGACCGGGGCTACTCCTTCACCATTCGCTGAAAAGATTCGGGCAGGGATCAGCCTACCAGAACCACATGGTTACGGTTGCCGACTATGGCACCAAGGTAGCGGGGCTGTTGATCCTTCCGTCGGCTTGGGTGCCGCCCTTTGCGGCCTTACCAGCTTGGTTGTCAGAAGAATGGCGCATGAATCCGCAACGCTGGTATCACATTGCGAAGCGAAGCGGAATAGACATTGTTGGATCATTCCAGGCAGTTAGTCAGGATAGAAAATACGACATTATTTTGAGGTCGAGCGCCGTTGGTGAGGATTTAGAAGATCGTGGTCGATACACATCTGTCATTATCTCCAAAAATGCATTGGCCACGGATATACGGATGGCATTGGAGCGTATCTATGCGGACTTTGTCAGTCAAAATCGACACCATCGTATGGGAATATGTGTACAACAATATGTGCATGCAGAATTGGCTGGCCATGTGTCGAATGAAGCAAGACTGAGTGGTACGCGAAATCAGTGGAAGTACGAAATTGAGCTACCATCTTATGCACCGGATCGAGGCCTCAATTCAAAATTTGCCGATCCTGCGCCGGAGCGTGAACGACTTTCCGTTAAAGGTCAGCGCGGCTTGCCCACTATGCTGCGCCGAGTGTGCCACTGGCTCAATCTTCGCGTAGATGCGCGATCCCACATTGAATGGTGCGTTGCTGACGACCGCTTATGGATCGTTCAACTGGACCAAGAAAGCCCCACTTCTGCAGGCGAGAACCCGCATGTGATGCCTCCGACTCATTTCGGAGATCACGTTTCCGCTCCTCGTGGGTTCACCGCTTTCCACAAATATCGTATCCAAGACGACACTGCTTGGAAGAAGTTAAACAATGTCCGAGATTTTTGGGTAGAGGCTAATCCACCGCGGCACCGTTTATTCTATATACCGGGTGATGAAATTAAGCCTCTATTGGGAGACCGAGGGAACCGACGCAAACTATCTCGCGAGATTGATCATCTCACATCTTCAAGGGCGGTTCTACGCACAGACTGTAGTGATCCTAAGGTTCGGGGGTTCAATCTGCCGCGCACACATACTGTTAGCGGGCCTGAAGCTGTGTCATGGCTGGGGCGCACGTTGAAGGGCATGGAGAATAATGGAATACGCTCGGAAGATATTGTATTCATTCTACATCAATATATTCCAGCAAGAGCTGCTGCTTGGTCGTATTATTCGCCGGGGGAAGCGTTGGTTCGGGTAGATTGCTTATGGGGATTGCCGGACGGCCTCCAGTTTCTCAGCCATGATTCGTTTGAGTTGGACGCTCGTACTGGGGATGAGATTGCAGCAGAGGTAAGATTCAAACGCGACTTCTTGCAGGAGCAAGCGGATGGGTCATGGAGGTATGTATCGGTCGCGAGGCAATTTGGCCGCGACCGAGTGCTTTCAGCGGAAGCCTTGAGAGCCATCGCGTTACAAACTGTCGCGATTGCAAAACGGCTTGATGAACGCGCGCAAATCATGTGGTTTTGCGATCTCCCGCCCGAGCTCGGATTGGGGCAGTATCTTCCATGGTATCGATCGAGGGATTTCTCCACACACCATAAAATTGAGAGACCTGCGCTGCGGGCTAGGCCAGTTCATACGCTTCTCGATTTAGAGTCGATCGAGAAGGAAGACGGAAGATTTATTCTGACGTTGCAGCCAGATGCAAACCTAATCCGGGCAGACGAGTCTTTTTTGGATAGAGTGATTGAAGTGGCTGTCAAGCGTAATTTACCAGTTGAATTAAAAGGATCTATCTTAGGACATGCATACTATCGGCTTCGCGATGAAGGAGTGATTGTCCTAACTACTCAACCAAAATACATTCGCTCGCGGGGAAAGAAATCCCATAGAAAGCTTGTTCGCGATGCAATTCCAGCAAACATTGCAGCTAAGGGGGAGCTGGTCAGTTTTGGTAGGCTCGCGCGAGAAGAGGCGGTAAAGGCTTTAGTAGGCAAGTTGTTTGAAGAAGGCCTTGAAGTCAGTGGAGCTCGAGATCGAGACGCTCGATTGGAGGAGCTCGCGGATGTCCTGGAGGTGCTGCGAGGACTAGCAGCACTAGAGGCTGTGGAGTGGGCGGATCTGATTGTCGTTGCGGACGAAAAGCGGAGAAAACGAGGCGGCTTTGAAGGACAGACTGTGCTCCTTGAAACAGAACGGCCCAAGCTGGTCCGCCAAGACGTCTTGGGCATGGTTGGCTCAGATGGTGGAGAGCCAGTGGTGAGTCTGCACAAGATTGGTTTGATTTCAGTGTCTGATGGAGGCGCAACCATACCCTTCACTAGGTTGATCGACGGAGAAGAGGTTCCTCTTACCATTCCATCATTTGCAGGGAAAATCTCGGTGGTGCTCAAAATGGCCGGGGGCGCTCTCCAGATATTTCTCAGGCCAGCCGAAGACGATGTCACCGATCCAGGGGAGCCTGACCTTTTCCCCTTTAGTGAGTAATGCGAGCTGCTCCGCTCGTCTAAGGGCCGCTTTGCTTTGCGTCGGCGCGCTTACTTCTGCGCTATCGCTTTTTTATCCCCCTTCGCACCCCCTCAGCCTCCGCCGCCTCGCGCCTTTGTGTCGCCACCTCCTCGCGGGCGCGGGCTTCGGTCGTCTCGTCCAGCCCCGTGAATGCCGGCTTGGGCTGGCGTTGCTTATAGGCGCGCTTGCGCTTTCCCGCGCCGGCGCGGTTTGGGGTGGGTTCGTTGGGGCTCGGTGAAGGACCGTCTTCTTCGTTCGGTTCGTCGGCCGTGCCGGCCCCTCCGCCACCCTGCGGGTGGTCCCCCATTGTGAGGTCGTCCGGTCCCCCGGACCGGACTTGGATTGCTGGGGGCAATCCAACCTCGCAATCGTTCCGGGGAGGAATGAGGGGCGGCGGGGCATATTGGCCCGATTTCCAGTTGCGCCAGTCGAGCTTCGGGTCGTCCGCATCCAGCTCGTTCGGCGGGGGCAAAGCGGCGCCCGCTTGCCGCCGCTGGAATTGCGCCTCGGCCCGGGCATCGATCGCGGCTTCGCGGGCGGCGCGGGCTTCGGGGCTTTCGGCGGCCAAGCGGGCCTGCATGTCCGCGACGACGTGGTCGATCTCTTCGGCGGGGCCGCCTTCGCCCAGGCTTTCCCAGCGATGCTCGCCCGGGGCACGGAGCGGCGGCTCTTCCGGCGCGTCGCCGATCTCCAGCTCGCCGGCATAGTCGCCGGCCTCGTCCGCGCCGACATACCAGGTGTCGGGATCCTCGGCCGGGTCCGCGTCCAGCGCGCGGCGGCGCTGCGCGGCCTGTTCGAGGGCGCGGTAGATGTCGGCCTTCGCCTGCGCGTCGAGATCGACGCCGGCGAAGCTCTCGAGGAGGCGGGCGGCATTGTCGTCGTCCGAGCGGGCTTCGGACGGGCCGGGGGCGCCGGTGATGACGGTTTTGACCGTGGTGGTGGAGGCTTCGGCGGCAGCTTGGAGCAGGCCCTCACCCTCGCCGCTTCGCGGCTTTCCCTCTCCCGCTGGCGGGAGAGGGGGATTTGTGGCCGCTCCTGCTGTGGCCCTGGTGGAGAAATAGTTGATCGTCGTTTTGCGGCCGTTCGCGTCCTGGCCGTAGTGGCGCAGGATGAACATGAGGAGGCGGTCGTTCTTCTTGCGGCGGAAGCCGATCAGCTTGCCGGCGACGAAGACGGGGACGAGCTGGCCGTGCATGGCGCGGTGGAAGGCCTCGTCCTTCACGACCTGGAGGCCGAGGCCCTGCGCCGCCTCCCACGCCTTGCGGAAGCCCTCGGCGCCCGGCGCGCGGCGGAGCATGTAGGCGCTTTCGGGGCTCATGTTCACCATGCGCGCGGCGATCTGCACGCAGCCCGTGTCGGCCAGCGCCTCGACGAAGGCGCGCTGGCGTTCCGGGGTCCAGCCGTCATGGCGCGGCTTCCGGCGGGGCACGGGGGCGAAATCGGGGAGGGCGGCCTTGGGCGCGGGGAGGCGACGGGTCTTGTCCTGCATGTCCGGCTCCTTTCAAAAACCGGAACGGGACGCGAACATTTCCTACATTGCAAGGGCGGGGCGGAGGCGGATTTTTCTTTCTGGCCTCAATGGCTTCGGTCCGTCGCATCGGCGGGAACGGACGGCGCGCCCGGGAGTCTTGCGTGGCGGACCTGTATGTCCGGGAGTATCGTCATGCGCGAAGCCATGGGGCTGGGCCTGCTCGCCCTCGTCCTGCTCATCGTCGCCGCCTTCGTCGCCGTCCGGCTGCGCCGCGTCCGCATCGAACGGGAATATCGGCGCGGACATGGCGACTATTCCAAGGTGAAACGGCCGGGCGGCGGCTGGCTGGGCTGAGCGGGGGCCGGACGGGCGCGAACCTTCCCTCGGCGCGCGCGTTGGGCTAGCCGTGTGCCGCCTTTCCCCTTCCCGCGCCGGAGTCCGCTTATGCGCCGCCTGATCCTTGCCGCCGTCACGCTTGTTCTCGCCGCCTGCTCGGTGCCGGAGGGCAATGAGCAGAATGCGAGCGCGGCGGACGGCGCGCGGATGGTGGCGCCGGTGCTGACCGGGCCGGACGCGCTCGATGCCTCCACCTATGCCCGGCCGGAAGTGGCGCGGGTGACGCATGTGGCGCTCGATCTGGACGCGGATTTCGAGGGCAAGCGGATGCGCGGCACGGCGACGCTGGATATCCAGGCGGCGGACGGCGCGCGCGAGATCGTGCTGGACGCCAAGGGGCTGGAGATCGAGAGCGTCACCGACGGCGACGGCCGGGCGCTGCAATATGCGCTGGGCGCGAACGATCCGGAGAAGGGGCAGCCGCTGACCATCCAGTTCGGTGAGGGCGCGGCGCCGGCGCGGATCGCGATCCGCTATGCGAGCGGGGCCGACGCCGAGGCGCTGCAATGGCTGACGCCCGAACAGACGGCGGGCGGGCGGCACCCCTATCTGTTCAGCCAGGGCCAGGCGATCCTCAACCGGACCTGGATCCCGACGCAGGACAGCCCCGGCATCCGCCAGACCTGGGAAGCGCGGATCACCGCGCCGGAGCCGCTCAAGGTCGTCATGTCCGGCGAGCGGCTGACGCCCGAGGGCGAGCCGGCCGGGGAGGGGCGGCGCGCGTATCGCTTCCGGATGAACAATCCGGTCGCGCCCTATCTGATCGCGATCGCGGCGGGCGACATCGCCTTTCGCGAGCTGGGGCCGCGCACGGGCGTCTGGACCGAGCCGGAGATGCTCGACCGCGCGGCGGCGGAGCTGGCCGACACCGAGGCGATGGTCGAGGCGGCGGAGCGGCTCTACGGGCCCTATCGCTGGGGCCGTTACGACGTGATCGTGCTGCCGCCGAGCTTCCCTTATGGCGGCATGGAGAATCCGACGCTCACCTTCCTGACGCCGACCTTCATCGCGGGCGACAAGAGCCTGGTGGGGCTGGTCGCGCACGAGCTGGCGCATTCGTGGTCGGGCAATCTCGTCACCAACGCGACGTGGCCGGACGGCTGGCTGAACGAGGGCTTCACCTCCTATTTCGAGAATAGGATCATGGAGGCGATCTACGGGCGGCAGCGGGCCGAACAGGAGGCGGCGCTCTCCTTCGCCGAGATCGAGAAGGCGCTGGCGGAGCTGGGCAATGACGCGCCGGGCACGCGGCTGCGCGGCGACGGCGGGCCGGACGACGGATCGAGCGGCATCGTCTATGACAAGGGCGCTTTCTTCCTGCGCACGATCGAGCGGATCGTCGGGCGCGAGCGGTTCGACGCCTATCTCACCTCCTATTTCGAGCGGCATGCCTTCCAGCCGATGACGACGGCCCGTTTCCTGGCCGACATCCGGGAAAATCTGGTGCGCGGCGATGCGGGGCTGGAGGAGCGGCTGCAGCTCGACCGCTGGGCCTACCAGCCCGGCCTGCCCGACAATGTCGCGCGGCCCGATCCGGCAGCCTTCTCGGGCGTGGACGAAGCGCTCGCCGCTTATGGCCGCAGCGGCGCGGCGGCGGACGTGCCCTATCGCGGCTGGACGACGGCGGAGCGGCTGCGTTTCCTGAACGGCCTGCCGCGCACCATGCCGGCGGATCGGCTGGCCGCGCTGGACCAGGCCTTCGGTCTCACGCAAAGCGCCAATGCCGAAACCTTGTTCGCCTGGCTCCAGCTCGCGCTCGCCAATCGTTACCAGCCCGCCGTGCCGGCGGTGGAGCGATTCCTGGCCGAACAGGGACGGCGCAAGTTCGTGCTGCCGCTGTTCGAAACGCTGTATCGCGACGCGACCTGGGGCCGGCCGATCGCCACCCGGCTCTACGACCGCACGCGCGCCTCCTATCACAGCGTGACGCAAGGCTCGGTCGATCGTGCGCTGGACCGCCGGACGGGCTGATCGCGACCGCCCGGCAGAAATTTGAATTAAAAGCGGATTTAACGATCCATCAAGCCCTGCGGGCGTAGGTCCGGCGCCGTGTTCGACAAGCCCGGATCGCCATGATTCACGCCCCGCTTTCCACAGAGGATCTGGACCAGGCCGAAGCCGAGGGCGCGGGCGTCGATTCGCTCGCGTTCGATGCGGCGACCGAGCGGCTGCGCGACGCCCATTTGCACAACGGCCAGGTCGAAGCGCGTGCGCTGTTCGCCGGCTTCCTGGGCCTGACCGCGATCGTGGCCGCGTGCATCGCCGGCTGGGCGATGGCGGAAACGCTGCGATCCGACCTGCTGGCGGGCTGGCTCGGGCTCGTCGTCCTGGCCAATGCCCTCGCCTATCGCCGCGCCATTACCGCGGCCTCGTGGAGCGGTGGGCGCAATGTCCGGCTCGGGGGGCGCTGGGTGGTGGTCGCGGAAGCGGCCGCGCTCGCGGCGATCTGGGCGGCGCCGCCCGCCTTCGTCTTCGTCAGCCAGCCGCCCGGCGTCCAGGTCGTGATCGGCGGCGCGATGGCGACGATGATCGTCGCCGCCGTGGCGCTGGCGGCGATCCCCGCCGCGGCGACCGCCTGGATCGCGACCTTCACCACCGCCTTCGCGGCCGCATATTATTTCGGCGGAGGCGTGCTCGACCCCAGGATCGCACTCACCTTCGTGCTGACCGCCGGCGTCGCCGCCTTCGGCGTGGCACGGCTCAGCCGCTGGATCTTCGCCCACCTCAAGGCCAGCGCGCGCACCCGAACCCAGTGGGAATCGGTGCGCCTCCTGCTCAACGAGTATGAGCATCGCGGCGTCGGCTGGCTGTGGCAGGTCGATGCGGAGAACCGCGTCGCTTATATCTCGACGCGGATGACCAGCCTGCTCGGCCGCTCGACCAGCCAGCTTATCGGCCATTCGCTGCCCGCTTCATTGGGCGGGAGCAGCGCATTGGGGCGCACCTTGCTCGCCCGCCAGCCATTCTCCAACCTGGAGATGGAGCTGGCGACCCGGCACGGCACGCGCTGGATCAGCCTGTCGGGCGATCCGATCATCGACATGGCCGGTCAGTTCCAGGGGTTTCGCGGCGTCGGCCAGGATGTGACCGAAGTGCGCAAGAACCAGGAGCGGCTGACCGAGCTCGCCAACAAGGACGCGTTGACCGGCTTGCCCAATCGCGGCCGGGTGCGCCGCTTGCTGGGCGAGGCGCTGTCCGCGGCCAATGCGAACGGCTCGCCCTGCGCGATTCTGTTCCTCGACCTCGACGGCTTCAAGCCGGTCAACGACACGTTCGGCCATCCCAAGGGCGATGCGGTGCTCAAGACGGTGGCGGCGCGGCTGAAGCAGGAGGTCGGCAATGCCGGCCTGGTCGGGCGGATGGGCGGCGACGAATTCGCGATCGTCATGAAGGCCGCGCCAAACCGGCGTTCCGTCGGAGTGCTCGCGGCCCGGCTGATCGAGGCGATCGCCGAGCCCTATCATGTCGACAAGGTCGAGCTTCGCATCGGCGTGTCGATCGGCTGCGCCTTCGGCCCGCTCGACGGCCAGAGCGTCGACGACCTGATCCTGAAGGCCGATCTCGCGCTCTACCAGGCCAAGGCGAAGGGGCGCGGCACTTGCTGCTTCTTCGACGCCGACATGCAGAACGAGGCGGACGACCGGATCAGGCTGGAGCGCGACCTCAAGGCCGGCATCGCCCTCAATCAGTTCCGGCTGCTCTACCAGCCCTTGATCAACGCCGCCGACCAGAGCCTGGTCGGCTTCGAGGCGCTGATCCGCTGGCACCATCCGACCCGCGGCATCGTGCCGCCGAACCATTTCATCCCGATCGCCGAGGAATCCGGGCTGATCATGGAATTGGGCGACTGGGTGGTGGACGAGGCCTGCCGCGCGCTGGCGCGCTGGCCCGAGCCGATCACGGTGGCGATCAACATCTCGGCCAAGCAGCTCATTTTCCCGGCCTTGCCCAACACCATCCACGAAGCACTTGGGCGCCAGCGCCTCGCCCCCAACCGGCTTGAGCTGGAAGTGACGGAATCGATCTTCCTGGGCGACACCAAGGGCGCGCTCGACGTGCTGAAGCGGTTGCGCGCGCTCGGCGTCGGCATCGCGCTCGACGATTTCGGAACGGGCTATTCCTCGCTCGGCTACCTGAACAAGGCCGTGTTCCACAAACTGAAGATCGACGGCAGCTTCGTGCGCGAATCCGCCAACGACCGGGAGACGGTCGCGATCATCCAGGCAATCGTCCAGCTCGCCAAGAGCTTCCGCATGACCGTCACCGCCGAGGGCGTCGAGACGGCCGACGATTTCACCCGGATGCGCGAACTCGGCTGCCAGCAGATTCAGGGCTACCTGTTCGGCCGCCCGATGACGTTCGAGAAAGCGAGCGAGCTCGTGGCCGGGCTCGAGCAGAAGCGCAGGATGAGCGCCTGACGCAAAAAGGCCGGCCACGGACGCGCCGGGCCGGCCAGGGGGTTCAACCGCAGGACTCATCGGGGCCGCAAATCATCGGCCCCTAGGCATCATTGGGGCTGGGCATCATTGGGGCTGGGCGGCCAGCCGGGTGCCGCTCGGCGGCGTAAGCACGGCAGTGACGATCCGCCCTTCGGCATCGGCGGCGCATTCGAACGTGTAGCGCCGGTCGGCCGTGGCGTGCAGCGTCACCCGGGTCTGGCGGGCATTGCCGGCGATCGCGCCGACGCGATGCGCGCGTAGCTGGCCTTCGGGGAACTGGCGCAGCAGCTCGGCACGGCATTGGGCGACGGCGCGCCCTTCCGATTCGGACGCGGCGTGAGCAGGAGCCGCGACCCAAAGCGCCGATCCGAGCAAGAGCGCGGGAAGAAGGCGAAGGGGACTGGTCATGATGGCCTCCATCTGTTATTTATGTACCATACCGTATAGTACATATTTACATGGGGCAAGGATTATTTAACATATGGTACAAAAAAATGCGGATGCGCCTGCGCGGGGCCGCCCGCGCAAGTTCGACACCGACGATGTCCTGGCGCGGGCGCGCGACACATTCTGGCGCTACGGCTATGCCGGCACGTCGATGGACCAGCTTGCCGCCGCGACCGGCCTGCACAAGCCCAGCCTGTACGGCGCGTTCGGCGACAAGAAGCAGCTCTATCTGGCCGCGCTCGACAATTACCTGGCCGACATTCGCGTCGATTTCGCGGAGGCGCTGGCGGTGCCGGGATTGTTCGATTCGCTGGACGCGGTGATCGAGATGTCGATCGACCGGTTTCTCCGCGGCGCAGAGAACGGCCAGGGCTGCTTCATGATGAGCACCGCGATTCCCGAATGCGGCGAGGATCCGGAGATTGCACGGGCCGTGCGCGAAGCCATGGACATGCTGGATCGCGCGATGGCGCGGCGGTTTCAGAAAGCGATGGAGGGCGGCGAGATCGCCGACGCCGCCGATCCGGCCGCGCTCGGCTCGATCATGGTGGCCGCCCATTACGACATCGCGGGCCGTGCCCGCGCGGGTTATGCGCTGGCCGAGCTGCGCGCGCTTGGCGATCGCGCGCTGGAGCTGGTCCGGGTGCTGGCACCCACCCGAAACTGAAGCGGCTCCCCTTCCCTTGGGGGTGGAAGGAGAGCCGCGCCGCCCCCAGCTCGCCGCGGGAGCGGTGTCCGGTGGGATTGGCTATCGGTTGGCGATCGCTTCGAAATCGTAGCCCTTGCCGTGGGCGGCCAGGGCCGGGGCGGCGGCATCGGGCGGCCGGGCGACCGCCGGCGCGGCCAGTGCGACCGCAGCCGTACCGATCAAAACCGCGAAGACGATGTGGCCGAGGGCCGAGGGAAGGCGGGTGAATCCGGTCATGGCGCAATCCAATCCTGGCAACCTGTCGCGTCGCGCGGGCGCGCCCCTCATCCGTGCCAAGCCGGCTTACACCGGCAAGACAGCTTTCGCATTGACCATGGTTGCGTATTTGCCTCCGGGCGTCCGCTTGGCCGCTCCGGTTCAGCGCGTCTCGCGTCGTGCCCGGCGCTCCGCGAACCATTGCCGGATCATTTCCTGCGTGCAGCCGCCCTGGCCGTAGCTGCCGACGACCGAGCAGCTATTGGGGCGCATGTGGCGCGAGCTGTCGTCCAGCGCCTCGACCCGCGATCCCCAGGAGACTTCGGCGGGCTCGGTCTGGCGCAGCGGCGCGGGAATGCGATAGCGTTCCTCCTCCGGGCGGCGGGCGCACACGACGATTTCCTCCTCGCCATTCTCGTCGACGTCGCCTCGCGGGCAGGGATCGTCCCCATAGACGAGGACGGTGGATTCGCGGGGGGGCGGGCCGTCGGCGGCCATGGCGGGGGAGGCGCACAGCATGCCGGCAAGCACCCACAGGAAGGGAAAACGGATCATCGCTTCAAATCTGATGGCCACCCGTTCCTGAACGCTGGCTGGCTTTCTTGGTCCTGAGCGTCGGATCGGCGGCGGCGGGATCGTCGGGCCAGGGATGCTTCGGGTAGCGCCCGCGCATCTCCTTCGCCACCGCCGCCCAGGAGCCCCGCCAGAAGCCGGGCAGGTCGCGGGTCGTCTGGATCGGGCGGCCGGCCGGAGAGGTGAGGGCGAGGACGAGGGGGGTGGTGCCGGCGACCGGATGGCGGTCCAGCCCGAAAAAGGCCTGGACGCGGGCGGTGACGGTGGGGCCGGCCTCGGCTTCGTAATCGATCTCGTGGGTGGAGCCGGCGGGCGTGGTGAAGCGGGGCGGGGCGAGCCGATCGACCGCCTGGCGCCCGTCCCAGCCGAGCAAGGCGTCGAGCGCGCCGGACAGAGCGGCGGGGTCGATGTCGGCGAGGCGCTTGCGGCCCGTCAGCAGCAGGGGGAGCCACGCGTCGAGGCCGGCGAGGAGCGCGGCATCGGCGAGGTCGGCGATGGCCGAATCCGCCTGGCGGGCGAAGGCGGCCCGTCGCCGCAGGGCGCGGGCGTGCTCGCTCCAGGGAAGGAGATGAAGGCCGTGAGCGCGCACGCCCGCCAGCAAGGCGGCCTCGATCGCGGCCGGATCGGCGCGGCTGTCCTGCCCGCCCGACAGCCGGATCGCGCCGAGATGGCGGCCATGCGACGCGCGCACGCCGCCGGTGGCGGGATCGAAGGCGACCTGGGCGCCCGTGGCGATCCGGTCGGCGAACAGGGTCTCGACGGTGGCGGGATCGATTGCGGCGGCGGAGAGGATGCGCGCGCCCGACGCCGCGCCACCCACTTCGGCGACGGCAAGCCAGTCGGCGCGGGCGAGGGGCGAGGTCGGATCGAGCCGGAAGCCGCGCCCGCCGGCGCTGATCCAGTCGGCGCCGGAAGAGTCGCGGCGTTTCGCGAGGCGATCGGGGAAGGCGAGGGCGATGCAGGCGCCCACTATGTGCTCCCGCGAAAGCGGGAGCCCGGTCGAGCGGCCGTCCTGGGCTCCTGCTTGCGCAGGAGCACGAATGAGGGAGTGCCAGCGCCGCGCCAGCCCCCGTGCCGCCTCCGCGCGCTTGCCGCGCTCGCCGTGCCATCTGCGCAGGCGCAGCTCCAGGTCCGCGTCACTGCCGCCGAGGCCGCGTTCCGAGAGAAGCACGGCGATCTCGGCCGCCGTTTCGCCCCAGCCATGCGCTTCGGCCTCGATCAGCATATGGGAAAGACGCGGCGGCAGCGGCAAACCCGCAATCGCCTTGCCGTGCGACGTGGGGCGGCCGTTCTCGTCCAGCGCGCCGAGGCCAGTCAGGCGCCGCCGCGCCTCGTCGATTGCCGCGGCGGAAGGCGGATCGAGCCAGCGCAGGGTGCGCGGATCGGCGACGCCCCATAGCGCGCAATCGAGCAGCAAGGCGGAAAGATCGGCCTCCAGGATTTCGGGCGGATCGAAGCGCGGCAGGCTCTGCGTCGCGGCCTCTTCCCACAGGCGATAGACGGTTCCCGGACCCTGCCGCCCGGCGCGGCCGGCGCGCTGGGTGACGGCGGCCTGGCTGGCGCGCTCGGTGACCAGGCGGGTGAGGCCGGCGGCGCGATCGTAGCGCGGGCGGCGGGCGAGGCCGGAATCGACGACGATGCGGACGCCGTCCAGCGTCAGGCTGGTCTCGGCGATCGACGTGGCGAGGACGAGCTTGCGTTTGCCCTGCGCCGCGGGCGCGATGGCGGCGCGCTGGGCGGCGGGATCGAGGCTGCCGTGCAGTCGGTGGAGGTCGACGTCGGCGGGGAGACCGGGGAGCCGCTCGGCGGTGCGCTCGATCTCCGCGACGCCGGGGAGGAAGGCGAGGAGGCCGCCCTGCGCTTCGGCCAGCGCGCGCCGGATTGCGGCGGCCATCTCGTCCTCGATCCGTTTCTCGGCGGCGCGGCCGAGATGGACGAGGGCGATCGGATGGCTGCGGCCTTCGCTCTCGATCACGGGGGCATCGCCCATCAGAGTCGAAAAGCGCGCGCCGTCGAGGGTGGCGGACATGGCGAGGAGGCGCAGGTCCGGTCGCAATGCGCTCTGCGCATCAAGGGCAAGCGCGAGGGCGAAATCGCTGTCGAGACTGCGCTCATGCACCTCGTCGAACAGCACGGTGGACACGCCGGTCAGCTCCGGATCGGCCTGGATGCGCTTCAGGAAGATGCCCTCGGTGAGAACGGTGATCCGGGTCTTCGCCGAGCGCCTGGAGTCGAGGCGCGTGGCATAGCCGATCGTCTCGCCCGGTTTCTCGCCGGCCAGCTCCGCCATTCGCTCGGCGGCGGCGCGCGCGGCGAGGCGGCGGGGGGAGAGGAGCAGGATCTCGCCGGTGCACCAGGGCTCGGCCAGCAAGGCCGGCGCGACCGCCGTGGTCTTGCCCGCGCCGGGCGGCGCGACCAGCACCGCGTTCGATCGCTCGCGCAAGACGGCGAGCAGATCCGGCAGGACGGCGTGGATGGGAAGCGCGGTCACGAACGCCTCCCTATCGGCGGCATTTGCAAATGGCCAATCGGGGTTCATACCCGGCGCGGATCGCGCGGGGGAGACGAAGGATGTCGCAAGCGAATGTGGACCTGATCCGGGGGATTTACGACGGCTTCGCGGCCGGCGATGTCGGCGCGGTGCTGGGCGCGATGAAGCCCGACATCATCTGGAACGAGGCCGAGAATTTCCCCTATGCGGACGGCAATCCCTATGTCGGGCCGCAGGCGGTGGCCGAAGGCGTGTTCGCGCGCTGCGTCGGCGAATGGGACGGCTTCGCGGTGGCGATCGACGAGATATTGGACGCCGGCGACACGATCGTCGCACTTGGCCGCTATCACGGCACGAACAAGGCGACCGGCATGCCGATGAAGGCGCAGCTCGTCCATGTCTGGCGCGTCGCGGACGGCAAGGTCGCCGCCTTCCAGCAATATGCCGATACGTTGCAGGTGGCGCGGGCGTCCGGCGGCTAAGCGCGTCCGGTGCCGCTTCAGCGAAAGCTGAAAACAGCCTCTAGAAATCCACCCATTCGGTGCCGCCCGGCCAGAAATAATCCTCGATCCGGTCGCCGAGCCAGACGATTGCGGAGAGGATGAGCGCGAGCGCGACCAGGTTGAGCAGGATCACCGCGCCGAACGCCACATAGGGGTGAAACGGCCCCACGCGGTCGAAGCCGTTCTGCATCGGCGCGCGGGGCGGGCGGCGGCGCATCAGTAAGCGCGCTGGATCGCGAACTGGACCGCCTCGGTCAGCGCCGCCTTGGCGCGGCCGGCGGGGAAGGGGCCGAGCGCATCGAGCGCGCGGCGGCCATAATGGCGCGCGCGCTCCAGCGTGTCGTCCAGCGCGCCGGTCGCGCGCAACAGCGTCGTGGCATAAGCGAGATCGGCGTCGCTCGCCCGCTCGCCGCTCATCGCCGCGCGCCAGAAGGCGCGGTCGTCGTCCTGCCCGCGCGCATAAGCGAGGATGACCGGCAGCGTGACCTTGCCGTCGCGAAAATCGTCGCCGACGCCCTTGCCCATGGTCGCGGCATCGGAGGCATAGTCTATCGCATCGTCAACGAGCTGGAAGGCGACGCCCAGATTGCGGCCATAGGCGTCCAGCGCCTCCTCGGTCGCCTCGTCGCGCTCGGCGACGACGGCGGCGATCCGGCAGGCGGCGGCGAAGAGCGCAGCGGTCTTGGCGGCGATGATGTCGAGATACTGGTCCTCGCCCGTTTCGATCCGGCGCTGGGCGGTGAGCTGGTTCACCTCGCCCTCCGCGATCACGCTGGAGGCGCGGGAGAGGATTTTCAGCACCTTGAGGCTGCCATCCTCGACCATCAGCTCGAAGCTGCGCGAGAAGAGGAAGTCGCCGACCAGGACGCTCGCCGGATTGCCCCAGATGATGTTGGCGGTGCGCTTGCCGCGCCGCAGGCCCGAGCCGTCGACGACATCGTCGTGGAGCAGGGTTGCGGTGTGGATGAACTCGACCGCGGCGGCGAGCTTGTGGTGGCGCGTGCCGGGATAATCGAGCAGCCGCGCGCAGGCGAGCGTGAGCATCGGCCGCATCCGCTTGCCGCCGCCGGCGATCAGGTGCCCGGCCAGCTCCGGGATCAGCGCCACCTCGCTCTGCATGCGATCGAGAATGACGGCGTTGACCTGATTGAGATCGGCGGCGACGAGCTGGATCATCGGATCGAGCGAGGGCGCGGGGCCGGGGACGAGCGGATGGACGCTGGCACTCATGGCGCGCGCTGTGCGCCGTGCGAAGGCCAAAGGCAAGGGGGCGCTAGCGGCGCCCCGGCAGCACCAGCTGGGTCTTCTCCGCGACCGGCAGCCTGAGCCGCGCCATGAGGCCGCCCAGATCCTCGCTTTCCTCCAGCGTGACCGATCCGCCGTAAATCTCCGCGACGTCGCGGACGATGGCGAGGCCGAGGCCGGTGCCGGGCTTCCCAGTGTCGAGGCGCGCGCCGCGATCGAAAATGGCGATGCGCTGCGCCTCCGGAATGCCGGTGCCGTCATCCTCGATCTCGATCTCGACCATGTCCGGCGCGCTCTTGACGGTGACGAAGACCCGGCCGCCGCCATATTTGGCGGCATTCTCGATGAGGTTGCCGAGGATTTCGTCCAGATCCTGCCGTTCGATGCGTGCCATGGCGGCCTTGTCGCCGCTGATGTCGACGGTGACATGCTCATAGAGGCGGCTCACCGCGCGCTCGACCGACTGGAGGCTGGGCCAGACCTCGGCGCGGGCCTGGGCGTTGGCGCGGCGCCCGATCGCGCGGGCGCGAGCGAGATGGTGATCGACCTGGCGGCGCATCGTGCGCGCCTCGCGGATCACCGTCTCGGCGAGATCGGGCGCATGGGCGGTGGCATCGTTGGTGATGACGGTGAGCGGCGTCTTCAGCGCATGGGCGAGATTGCCGGCGTGGCGGCGCGCCTCCTCCGCCTGCGTCTCGTTATGCTCGAGCAGCGCGTTCAGTTCCTCGGTCAGCGGCTCGATCTCGCGCGGGAGCTTCTCGTCGATCCGCGATTTCTCGCCGGAGCGGATGGCGATGATCGCCCGGCGCATCCGCCGCAGCGGCCACAGCCCGTAAATCGCCTGGAGCGCGCCCAGCACGATAAGGCCGAGCCCCAATATGCCGAAGGAGCGCACCAGCGTCTTGCGCAGCACGCCGATCTGCTGGTCGAGCGCGTCGCGATTCTGGGCGAGCTGGAAACGCCAGCGCACCGACGATCCGGGCAGGCGCACGTCGCGCTCGATCACGCGCAGCCGCTCCATCGGGAATTCGTCGCTGTCGTAGAGATGGATGCCGCTGTCGCTGTAGGACGGGCCGACGGCGAGGCGCCGGTCCCAGAGGGAGCGCGACGGGAAGGGATCGAAGCCCGCCCCGCTGATCTGATAGTAAAGGCCCGAATAGGGTTCCAGGAATCGCTGGTCGGCGGGCGCGCGGTTGAACAGAACCTCGCCCTCCGGGCCGATCTCGGCCGAAGCGACCATCGAAGTCAGCACATAATCGAGCTGCGAATCGAAATTGTCGGTGATTGCCGAAGTCAGCACCCGATCGAGCGTGAAGCCGCCGACGCCGAGCAGGACCGCGATCCACAGCGCCGAAATGCCGATCATCCGGCGCGTCAGCGATCCCGCGCCGCGCGGACGGAAGCGCGCCAGGATGCGGCGAAGGGTATCGAGCGGCCTCACGTCTGGATCGTCACTCCCGCAACTGCGGAAGTCCAGCTTCCTCCACCCTTCCTGCGCGGGCGGGGGAGGAAGGAAAGCTGGATTCCCGCATGCGCGGGAATGACGGCAAGGGCATGAACCCTGCCTTAGCCCCGCGGCTCGTCGAGCGAATAGCCGAGGCCGCGGATGGTGGTGATCACGTCGGCGCCGAGCTTCTTGCGGATGCGCGTCACGAACACCTCGATCGTGTTCGAATCGCGATCGAAATCCTGGTCGTAAATATGCTCGATCAACTCGGTGCGGCTGACCACCTTGCCCTTGTGGTGCATAAGGTAGGACAGCAATTTGTATTCCTGCGCGGTCAATTTCACCGGCTCGCCGTCCAGCGTCACCTTGCCGGAGCGCGTGTCCAGCCGAACGTCGCCGGCAATCAGTTCCGAAGAGGCATTGCCGGAGGCGCGGCGGATCAGCGCGCGCAGCCGGGCGATCAGTTCCTCGGTCTGGAACGGCTTGGCGAGATAGTCGTCGGCGCCGGCATCGAGCCCGGCGACCTTGTCCGACCATGAATCGCGCGCCGTCAGCACCAGCACGGGAACTTTCATCCCCTCCCGGCGCCAGCGATCCAGCACGGTCAGCCCGTCGACTTCCGGCAGGCCGAGATCGAGGATGATCGCGTCATAGGTTTCGGTGGAGCCGAGATAATGACCGTCCTCGCCATCGGTGGCGAGATCGATGGCATAGCCGGCGCCCTCCAAAGTGGCGCGCAGCTGGCGCCCGAGATTCGGTTCGTCCTCGACGATCAGGACCCGCATGATCTTTTCCCTTCACTCCGGCCGGCGCGGACCAAAGCCGCGCCCCGTCATATGTTCCGCGCGATTATATGGGAAGAGGAGCGCGGCGCGCCAGTCGGGCCGAGCAGGGAGGCGGCTATTGCCGGCCGATGACGCGGCCGGTGCGGGCGTCGACGTCGATCCAGATCACCTCGGCGCCACGCATATATTTGAGGCGGTAAACGCGGCCGTCGAAATCGGCGCCGATAAATTCTGCATTGGGCACCCGCACCCGGGCGCGGATTTCCGGCAGCGACAGGATCTCGCCCTGTTGCGTCGCGCGATAGGCCTCGATCTGCTCACCGCGCATCGGCGACAGGCGCTGCGCATCGGCCGGAATTGCGGCGAGCGCGACGATCGCGGCAAAGAGGGTGAAAACGGGACGCATAAGCTTTTGAACTCAACTCTTGTCAGAAAAGCATCGCGGGGGGCAATAGCAGAAGCCATTGAATAGGCCATGAATAGGGCGGTAGGCCGGCCTTAAGATTTGGCGCGAAACGAAAAGGGGACGGGCGGATGGGATGGCGGAAGATCGGCCTCGCGGCCTTGCTGGCGACGATCCTGGCGCCGGCCCCGATCGCCCAGGCGCAGGAGCGCGCGCGGATGGAGCGCGTGCCGGACCGCGAGCCGGGCGAGGGCGCGGGCCCCTATCGCCGGCTCGTCATCCGCTCCGCGATGCTGATCGACGGCTCCGGCGCTCCGGCGCGCGGGCCGGTGGACATCGTCATCGCCGGCAACCGGATCGAGAGCATCCGCCCGGCCGGCAATCCCGGCCTGCCGATGCGCGAGAATCGCGAGCCGCGCGACGCCGATCACGAGATCGACGCCAATGGGATGTATGTGATGCCGGGCTTCGTCGACACGCACGGCCATAATGGCGACCCGGACAAGGCGCCCAACGCGACCTATGGCTACCGGCTGTGGCTGGCGCACGGCGTCACCACCGTGCGCGGCGTCGGCCTCTATTTCGGGCGCAACAACATGTCGCTGTCGGACCGGCAGCGCAGCCGCGACAACAGCATCGTCGCGCCGCGCCTGTTCGCCTATCTCTCGCTGGGCGATGGCTGGGATAACGGCCCGGTCACCACGCCTGAGCAGGCCCGCGCCTGGGTGCGCTGGCTGGCGGCGCAGGGCTATGACGGCGTCAAGTTCTTCAACGATCCGCCGGCGATCACCCGCGCCGCGATCGAGGAGGCGCGCCGGCTCGGCCTCGGCACCGTCGCGCATCTCGGCCAGGGCGGCGTCGCCGAAGTGAATGGCGACGTGGCGAGCGAGATGGGGCTGGCCGGCATCACCCATTTCTACGGCCATTTCGAAGCCCTGCTGCGCGACCGGCGGCTGCCGAGCTACCCGGCCGAATATAATATGGCGGACGAACAATGGCGCTTCAGCCAGGTCGCGCGGCTCGCCGACCAGATCGTCGAACCGGGCGGGCCGGAATGGCGCGCCTATCTCGACCGGCTGCTGGAGCGCGGCGTCACCCTGTCGCCGACCTTCAACATCTATTCCGCCTCGCGCGATGTGATGCGGGCGCGGACCGCAGACTGGCACGCGCGCTATACCTTGCCGTCGCTCCAGCGCTTCTTCGATCCCAGCATGGTCCATCACGGTTCCTATTTCTGGAACTGGACGACGGCGGACGAAGTGGCCTGGCGGCGCTTCTACAGCCCGTTCATGCGGCTGGTGAACGACTACAAGAATATGGGCGGGCGCGTGACGGTGGGTTCCGATCCCGGCTATATCTACCAGACCTGGGGCTTCTCCTATGTGGGCGAGCTCGAGATGCTGCAGGAGGCGGGCTTCTCCCCATTGGAGGTGATCCAGGCCGCGACGATCAACGGCGCGCGCGAGCTCTACGCGCCGCGCGGCGAGGAGCCGCCCTTCGGTATGGTCCGCCCCGGCATGCTCGCCGATCTCGTCATCGTGCCGGGCAATCCGCTGGAGAATTTCAAGCTGCTTTACGGCACCGGCCACATGCGGCTGAACCCGGCGACGCAACAGGCCGAACGGGTCGGCGGTGTCCGCTGGACGATCAAGGACGGCATCGTCTACGATGCGCCCGCCTTGCTCGAGAGCGTCGCGCGGATGGTATCCGAAGCGCGGGCCCGGGAAGGCGGGGGGGCGCCCTAGGCCCGGCCCAAGCAGGCCGGTCCGGGGCAACAGGGAGACCGGCATGCAGCTTATTCCGCTTCGCCGCTTCGCGCTGCTGGGCGCGGCGCTGGCCAGTACCGCCATCGCGCAGCAGGCATCGCCCGACGCCAGCCGGCGTTCGACCGAGGCCATGACCGCCGGCACCTGCCTGCCCGCCGAAGCGCCGGCCGAAGCCGCCGCCGAGGTGCCGCCGCCTGTGCTGGTCGAGGGGCTGGGCTATGTCGGGATCGAGCCGGACAGCGACAGTGCCGAGGCGCGGGCCTGGTTCGCGCAGGGCGTGCAGCTTATCTGGGCGTTCGACGAGGCCGAGGCGATTCGTGCCTTCGCCGAGGCGCAGCGGATCGACCCCAATTGCGCGATGTGCTTCTTCGGCGAGGCCTGGGCGCGCTCGCCCACGCTGAACCTGCAGCCGCGCACGCCCGAGCTGGCAGCCGCCCGCGCCGCCGCGCGCCGCGCGCTGGCGCTGGCCGAGGGGCTGTCGCCGCGCGACCGGGTGCTGGTCGACGCGGCGGTGCTGCGCACCCGCGACGGCGAGGATTTCTCCAATCGGGCCTATGCCGATTTCCTCGAACGCGCCGCGCGGCGGATGCCGGACGACGACATGATCGCCGTGCTCGCCGCCGATGCGCACATGATCGCCGCCGAACGCGGCGCGCGTCCCGCCCCGGCGGCGCAGCGCCTGCTCGAACGGGTGCTGGCGCGCAATCCGGACCATGGCGGCGCGATCCACCTCTACATCCACCTCACCGACTGGATCGACCGGCAGCATCTGGCCGTGCCTTATGCCGAGCGCCTTGCGGGGATCGCCCCGGCGGCGAGCCATCTGGTCCACATGCCCTCGCACACCTTTTACGGCGTCGGGCGCTACCAGGAGGCGGCGGCGACCAATGTCGCGGCGATCGCCGCCGACCGCGCCTATGTCGGGCGGGTGCGCCCGCCGGACTCCGCCTATCGGACCGGGCTCGACCGCCACAATATGCATTTCACGATCCAGAGCGCGCTGATCCGGGGCGACGGCGCGACCGCGCTCGCCATGGGCAGCCGCTATCGCGCCGAGCATATGACCGGCGAGGTGAGCCTGTGGGCGCGGCTGATCGGCGGGGCGGCCTGGTATGCGGACGGGCTGCATGGCGGGCCGGAGGACGTGCTCGCCGGCGATGTTCCGGAACATGCCGCCGACAAGGCCTTTCGCCATTATGCGCGCGGCGAGATCTATGCCCGGCTCGGCGATGCGGGGCGGGTGGCGGAAGAAGCGGCGGGGATCGCCGCCTTGCTTGCCGGCCCGGAGGCGAGCTTCGGCCCGGCGGCGCCGTTGATCGAAATCCTGCGTCATGTCCTGGACGGGCGCGCGGCGATGGTGGCGGGGCGCTATGACGAGGCCGCCGCCGCCTACCGGCGCGGGATGCAGGCGCAGCTCGCGATGGACGCCGGCAACGATCCGCCGCCTTTCTGGTATTCGGTGCGCCGCAGCCTCGGCGTCGCCCTGCTCGCCGGCGGCGACGCGCGCGGCGCGCGGCGTCAGCTCGAAGCCTCGCTCGCCCGCTGGCCCGACGATCCGCTGGCGCTTTATGCCCTGTCGCAGGCGGAGCAGGCGAGCGGACGGACCGAGGCGGCGGCGCGCAATCTCGCCCGCGCCCGCGCGCTCTGGGCCGGGGATGTGACCGCGATCCCGCTGACCCGCATCTGACCCTTTGGGCTGACAGGGCCGCCCGGCCCCGCTAGGCAAGACGGCGATGGAGCTGCTTTTCGTTCTCCTGACCGTCGGCGTCTTCGCGCTGTGGGTGTCGAACCGGAACCTCAAGGGCCGGATCGATCATCTCGAATGGCGGCTGGACCGCGAGGCGCCGCAGGTTCACGCGACCTTCGAACCCGCATCCGCGCCGAGGCCCGAAGCGACCTACAGCTATGCGCCGACCAAGGTGGCGCAGCCCGATCGGCCTCTCGAACCGCCGGAGCCGGAAGCCCTCCCATCCGAACCGGCGCCGGAGCGCGAGACGGTCGGCCAGCTGTTCGAGCGGCTCGTCGCCGGCAAGCTGCTGATCTGGCTGGGCGCCGCCGCGCTGGCCATCGCGGGCATCTTCCTGGTCCGCTACTCGATCGGGCTGATCACGCCCGAATCGCGGATGATCGCCGCCGCCCTGTTCGGACTCGGCCTGATCGCGGCGGGCGAATATGCGCGCGCCGGGAAATGGCTGTCCGGGGATCCGCGCTTCGCCCAGGCGCTGGTCGGCGCGGGCATCGCGGTGCTCTACGCCACGGCCTATGGCGCCCATGTCCTGTTCGGCCTGATCGGCGCGGGCGCGGCGTCGGCCGCGATGGCGGCGATCACCGCCGCGGCGCTCGGCCTGTCGCTGCGCCACGGCGCGCCGACCGCGATCGCCGGGCTGGCGGGCGGCTTCGTGACGCCCTTGCTGGTCGGCGATCCGGATGCGAGCGCGGTGCCGCTGCTCGCCTATCTCGGCCTGCTCAATCTCGCCATCTTCCTCGTCGCCTGGCGGCGCGGCTGGACCTGGCTCGCCGCCGCCGCCGTCGTGCTGAGCTTCGCCTGGAGCGCCTATCTGCTCACCCGGGTGCCGGACGATGCGCTGGCGGCGGGCGTCTTCGTCATCTTCCTGGCCGTCGTCGCGGCCCTGGTGCGGCCGGGCGGCGGACGAGCCCTCGGGCTGATCCAGCCGCTGATGATCGGTATCGTCCAGCTCGCGCTGCTCGCCGCGCGTACCGATCTCGGCTTTCTCGGCTGGATGCTGTTCGGGCTGCTTGGTCTCGCCACCTTGATCCTTGCCGTGCTGCGCCCCGAATATCGCCACGCGCCGCCCGCCGCGCTGGCGCTGGGCCTGCTCGTTCTGATCGGGAAGGCGAGCACCGGCATGGACCCGTTCGTTTTGCGCGCGGCGGGAATGCTCACCCTGCTCTTCGGCCTTGGCGGCCTGGGTCTGGCCTGGTGGAAAGGCGGCCGGATGTGGACGGCGGTGGCATGCGGCGGGCTGGCCGGCCCGTTGCTGATCATCCACGCCGTCTGGCCGGCCCTTCTCGCGCCCGACCGGATGGGCCAGCTTGCCGCTTTGCTGGCGCTCGGCCCGGCCTCGCTGGTCTGGCGCCACCGCGCACGCGCTTCCGGAGAAGCGCCGGCCGACCTTGCCTTGCTCGTCGCCGGCGGCACGGCGGCGCTGCTCGTCGCGGCGGCGATCTGGGATCTGGCCCCCCGCGATCTCGTTGCGATCGGCTGGATCGCCGCCGGTCTCCTGTTCGCGCTCGCCGCACGACGGCTCGGCGATCTCGCGCTCGGCACGGTGGCGGCGATGATGGCCACGCTCGGCGTGCTGCGTGCGCTGGAGATGGTGCCGAAGCTCTCAATCGCCTTTCTGGCCTCGCTGGTGGGCGAGCCGGTCTATGCGGCCGACCTGCCGGGCACATTGGTCGCGGTTCAGGCGCTGGCACTGCCCGCCGCCATGCTCATCGCGCTCCGCCTGATCCTGCCGCCCTTGCCGCTCGGCGCGCTGCGCGCCTTGCTGCCGGTGGCGCTGCTGCTCGGCGCGGCCGCGCTCTATGTCTGGTTCAAGCAGGCCTTCGGCATGACGGGATATGAGGATTTCACCCGGCGCGGCCTGCTGGAGCGGACGATCGTCACCCAAATGCTGTTCGCGACCGGCTGGCTGCTCGCCGCGGACCGCATGAAGGTCCCCCGCGTCGCGCCGGACCTGTTGCGCAAAGTGGGCGGCATGCTGACCGCGATCGCGGCGCTGCGGCTGTTCTGGTTCGACATGGTCATCTTCAACCCGTCCGGCGTCGCGCAATGGGTCGGGCCGCTGCCCGTCCTCAACCTGATCCTGCCCGCTTACCTGATGAGCGCCGTCTGGCTCTATGCCGCGCGGCGGCGGGCGACCTCGCCGGCCCGCTCCGGCCTGTGGCTCGCCGCCTTCCTCGCCGCGTTGATCGTCGGCGTCGCCCTGCTGGTGCGCCAGCTTTTCCAGGGCGCCTGGCTGAACGGTCCGGAGCTGCCGCTGGCCGAATATTACGGCTATTCGCTGGCCGGGCTCGTCCTGTCGATCGCGCTGATCCTCGGCGGCATCCGCCTGGCGGACAAGGGGCTGCGGGTCGCCGGGCTGGCGCTGCTCACGGCGACGATGCTGAAAGTCGCGCTGGCCGATGCCTCGGCGCTGGAAGGCGCGCTGCGCATTCTGTCTTTCCTCGGCCTGGGCATCGTCCTGATCGGCATCGGCCGATTGTACGGGCCCATATTGCGGGCCGAGCAGGGCCATGTCCCAGCGCCGCTGGCGGAAAGGCCGGATTCCCGCTAACGGCGCGCCCGGGGGGGGAGAAGGCGGACAATGTCGCACCAGGTCGTGATCTGCCATGCGCCGGATGACCGGGCCGTCGCCGATGCGGCTTGCACGGTGCTGGAGCAAGGCGGGCATCGTTGCTGGCTGGCGGGGCGGGACGCGCCGGGGGGCGATCATGCCTTCACGACCGAGGCGGTGCGCGCCGCGCGCCTGCTTGTCCTGCTGCTGTCCACCGCGAGCCGGGAGGCGCCGGTCCTGCGCGAAGCGACAGAACGCGCCGCCGCCGCCGGGCTGCCGATCGTGTCGCTGGTGCTGGACGGCGGAGCGCCCGAGCCGGCCGGACCGGTGGCGCACCGGATCGCGGCGATGCGCCTGCCGCTCGATTCTCATCTCGTCTATCTCGCTACGGCGGTCGACCGGCTGCTCGACGACGAGCCCGCGCGTGGCCGGGCGCTGACCGCGCCGCCAAGCCCGCTGCCGCGCGCCGGCGGACGGCCGGGCTGGCTCACCGTCGCACTGGCCGGCGCGGTCGGCATCGCGGCGATCGCCGCGGTCGCCATTGCGGTGGATTGATGGTCGGGGCGACTGGATTCGAACCAGCGACCCCCACACCCCCAGTGTGATGCGCTACCAGGCTGCGCTACGCCCCGACCAGAGGCCGGGCATTTAGGCGGGCGCCGCCACGATGGCAAGCGCGGCGGACAGCGCATGGATTGACATGAGTTGCGGATAATCTAGTTTCGTTTCGAAACCAGATTATGGAGTCCGGAATGGCAGATGGCGTCGATCCGCTCGATCAGCTGAAGACTCTTTCGGGAATCGAGGCGTTGCGCGCGATGATCGCCGGACAGTTGCCCGGGCCGGCCATTTCCCGAACGATGGGATTCCGGCTGATCGAGGTCGAGCCCGGCCGGGCGGTGTTCGAAGGCGCGCCGGGGCCGCACCTGCTCAATCCGCTGGGCGCGGTCCATGGCGGCTATGCGCTCACCCTGATCGACAGCGCGGCGGGCTGCGCGCTGCACACCGAGCTGGACGCGGGCGTCGGCTACACGACGGTCGAGACCAAGGTGAACTTCACCCGGCCGATCGATCCGGGCGGCGGTGCGATACTTTGCGAAGGCCGGGTGCTGAGCCGGGGTCGCCAGATCGGCACGGCCGAGGCGTTTCTGCGCGACGCGCGGGGCAAGCTGCTCGCGCACGGCACGTCCACCTTGATCATCTTTCCGGCGCGCTAGGGTCCCGTCACCGGGCGGCGCGACTGTGGCCAAGCGGTCACAGCGGGTGCCGGCGCCTTGCCTTGGCAATCGCCCCTCCCCATGATAGTCGCCTCGCGCTTTCACGCGGTGCGCTGTCTCGCGCACGCCCTATCCAGGTTAGGACAACATGTTCGAATCGCCAGCCTATGCCGCGACCGGCGGCGCCGCAGCCGGAGGCTCCGCCTCGTTCCTCGTGCAGATCTTCCCGCTGCTGCTCATCTTCGTCATCTTCTATTTCCTGCTCATTCGCCCGCAGCAAAAGAGAATGAAGGCGCACCAGGCGATGATCATGGCGGTGAAGCCGCGCGACACGGCGGTCACCAGCGGCGGCCTGATCGGCAAGGTCACCAAGGTCGATGAGAACGAGATCGAGCTCGAGGTCGCGACGGGCATGCGGGTGCGCGTCGTCAAGTCGATGCTGAGTGACGTGCGGCCGCACGGGTCGAAGCCCGCCAACGACCAGGCCTGATCCCTCATGCTCGATTTCCCCCGCTGGAAGATCTGGGCGGTCACGCTCTCGCTCGTGATCGGCGTCTGGTACGCAGTCCCTTCCTTCCTGCCTGAAACCGTCACCCGGCACATGCCGTCGGTCCTGGTGCCGAAGATCAATCTCGGCCTCGACCTTGCCGGCGGCAGCCACCTGCTGCTCGAAGCGGATGTCAGCGACGTCGCCCGCCAGCGGCTGGAGGCGATGGAAGAGATCATGCGCCGCGAGCTGCGCACCGCGAGCCCGCGCATCGATATTTCCCAGCTTTCGACCGCCGACGGGCAACTGAGTTTCGTTGTCCGCGATCCGGCGCAGGCGGGCGCGGCGCGCGACATTGCGCGCCGGCAGAGCCAGCCCGCGGGCTTCGCCGGCCAGCCCGACTGGTCGGTCCAGGTGGCGGGCGAGCGCATCGTCATGCGTCCGACCCAGGCCGGGCTCAACCAGGCGGTCGACCAGGCGATGGAAGTCGCGCGCGACATCGTGGACCGGCGCATCAACGCGCTCGGCACGCTGGAGCCGACGATCATCCGCCAGGGCAGCAACCGCATCGTCGTCCAGGTGCCGGGCCTGCAGGATCCCGAATCGCTGAAAGCGCTGATCGGCCGCACCGCGCGCCTGGAATTCAAGCTGGTCGATATCAACGCCACGCCCGAGCAGCTCGCGTCCGGCCGCGCCCCGGTGGGCAGCCAGGTCCTGCCCTATCCGGACGGCGGCGAAGGCGGCCGCATCGCCGTCCAACGCCGCGCCATGATCTCGGGCGACCAGATCATCGACGCGCAGCAGGGCTTCGATTCGCAGAACGGCTCCCCGGTCGTCACGATCCGTTTCGACGGCGCCGGGTCACGCCGCTTTGCCCGGGTCACCCAGGAGAACGTGAATCGCCCGTTCGCGATCATCCTCGACAACATCGTCATCTCCGCGCCCAACATCAACGAACCCATCCTGGGCGGCAGCGCGCAGATTTCCGGCGGCTTCACCGTCGAGACCGCCAACCAGCTCGCCATCTCGCTGCGCTCCGGCCGCCTGCCGGTCGCGCTGAACGTGGTCGAGGAGCGCACCGTCGGCCCCGATCTCGGCTACGATTCCATCCGTCTCGGCATCATCGCGCTGATCGTCGGCTCCGGTCTCGTGCTGCTCTACATGTTCATCACCTATGGCCGGTTCGGCATTTTTGCGAACATCGCGATCATCCTGAACGTGGCGATCATCCTCGGCGTCATGGCGCTGATGAACGCGACTTTGACCTTGCCGGGCATCGCCGGTTTCGTGCTCACCGTGGGCGCGGCGGTGGACGCCAACGTCATCATCAACGAACGCATCCGCGAGGAACAGCGACGAGGGCGCAACATCGTCCAGGCGGTCGAGCACGGCTATAACGAGGCGCGCTCGGCGATCTTCGACGCCAACATCACCAACGTGATCGCCGGCATGCTGCTCTTCTATTTCGGCTCGGGGCCGATCCGCGGCTTCGCGGTGGTGCTGATGATCGGCATCGTCACCTCGGTCTATACGGCCGTGACCGTCACCCGCATGTTCGCCTCGCTCTGGCTGCGCACGCGGCCGCGCGAACTGGTGCTGTGAGGTAAGCCATGCGTCTGCTCAAGCTCGTTCCCGACAACACCAATCTCGATTTCCTGCGCTGGCGCGGAGTCGCGTTCACGATCTCCGGGCTGCTGATCGCCGCCTCGATCGCCCTGCTGGTCGTGCGCGGCCTCAATTTCGGCATCGACTTCGAAGGCGGGCAGATGATCCGCGTGACCTTCGTCGAGGCGCCGCGCATCGACGAGCTGCGCCAGCGCATCGCCGAGACAGGCCATCCCGAGGCGACCGTCCAGGAATTCGGCAGCCCGCGCGACATCTCGATCCGCATGGCCCTGCCCGACGGCGGCGAGGAAGCGGCGAACCAGGCCGCGAGCAACGTCCGCGAGGCGATCGAGACCAATTATCCGGGCGCCCGCATCGACGCGGTCGAAACCGTGTCCGGCCAGGTGTCGGACGAGCTGGTCCGCGCCGGCGCGCTCGCCTTGCTTTTCGCGATGCTCGGCGTGTCGATCTATATATGGTTCCGCTTCGAATGGCAGTTCGGCGTTGCCTCGCTCTTCTCGCTGTTCCACGACGTGACGATCACATTGGGCTTCCTCGCGCTCACCCAGCTCGAATTCGACCTCAACGTGATCGCGGCGCTGCTGACGCTGATCGGCTATTCGCTGAACGACAATATCGTCATCTTCGACCGTATCCGCGAGAATCTGCGAAAATACCGCAAGATGGAGATGACCGCGCTCATCAACCTGTCGATCAACGAGACATTGTCGCGCACCGTCGCCACCAACATGGCGATGCTGCTGGCGCTCGGTTCGCTCTTCTTCCTCGGGCCGGACGTGATCCACAGCTTCAACGCGGCGCTGCTGATCAGCGTCATCGTCGGCGCCTATTCGACGATGTATGTCGCGTCGCCCTGGCTGATCTGGCTGAAGGTGACGCCGGACAGCTTCCTGCCCAAGGATCCGGTGAGCCGTTCCAAGGCCGGCCCGCGCAACGAAGGCTATGACGGCGCCCAGGTTTGAGCGCACGCCCGACGCCCTTGGGCCGGTCGTCCGGGGCTTTTCGGGCAAGCTGCTGCGAATCGGCGGGGAGAGCTTCGCCGCCGCTTTGCTGACGCCGGAACGGGCGCTGGCCTGGTCGCCGCCGGCGCTCCACGCGCTCGGCGCGGCGGATGTGGCGCCGCTGCTGGCTCTCGCGCCGCCGCCGGAATTCCTGCTGCTCGGCACCGGGCCGACGACGGCCTTTCCGCCGCGTGCCTTCGTGACAGCGCTGGAGACGCAGGGGATCGGCGTCGAGGCGATGGACAGCCGTGCCGCGGCGCGCGCCTGGGGCCTGCTGCGCGGCGAAGGCCGCTGGATCGCGGCCGCCTTGCTGCCGCTCTAGCGGATCAATCCAGACAGGTGATCGAACAGTTCGGCGCCGTTGCGGTCCCAGCCGAAGCGCTCGGCCGAGCGGCGCACGGCCGCCTGGTCCGGCGGGCTGGCGAGCAGCTCCGCCACCGCCGCGGCGACCGATTCGGCATCGCGCTCGACCAGCCGGCCCGCCTCCGGCCTATCGATCGCCTCGCGCGCGCCGCCGGCGTCGCAGGTGACGACCGGCGTGCCGCAGGCCAGCGATTCGACCCAGACATTGGCGAGGCCTTCCGACGCCGTCGGCAGCACCATCACATCGGCGGCGGCGAGCAGGGCCGGCAGTTCGTCGTGCGGGCGGTTGCCGAGGAAACGCACCCGATGCCCGACGCCCAGCCTGTCCGCCAGCCGGCCGAGCGCCAACCGGTCCGGCCCGTCGCCGACCAGGATCAGCGTCGCGTCCGTCAGCCGCGCCAGCGCTGCGATCGCGATATGCTGGCCCTTGCGTTCCATCAGCGTGCCGGCGCAGGCCAGCAGCGGCCCGGTCACACCGAGCGCCGCCTTCGCCGCCGCGCGATCGACGGCGCGGAAGCGATCGAGATCGACGCCGGTATGATGGACCCGGATGCGTCCCTCCGGCATGCCGAGCGCGGCCATGTCCCGCTTCAGCGCCGCGCTGACCGCAAGCAGGCCCTGTGCCGACCGCCCCGCCGCGATCACCTGTTCGCCGATGCCTGGCGCGACGCCCCACAGATGCACGTCGCTGCCCCGCGCCTTGATCGACACGGGCACGCCCAGCGCTTTGCCGAGCCGGATCGCGGCGGGGCCGTCCGGCCAGAAGAACTGGGCGTCGATCACGTCGAACGGGAAGCGCGCGCGGATATCGCGCAGCAGCGGCAACAGCGCATCGGCCATCCGGCGCGCCGTGCCGGCCTGGCCAATGCGCGGCCAGACGCGATAGCGCGGGCGATGGACCGCGAGGCCCTTCCAGGTTTCGGCGCGGGGCAAGGCGGCGAGCGGCGCATAATGCGGATGGTGCGAAAGCGGCCAGGCCGGCAGCCCGACCGGCGATACGACCTCCAGCGCCACATCCCCGCGCGCCGCCAGTCCGAGAATCTGGCGCTCCACGAACACGCCGAGCGTCGGCCGTGAGGCATGGGGGAACAGGGTCGACAAGGTCAGCACGCGAAGCATCGCGCGCGCCCTAGCATATGCCGCCTATCGCGGGGTTAAGGCGCACTCGTTAAACCGCCGTTCAGGCGGCGCGGTGGAATCGCGAAGTCCGCTTGGCCTCGCCCTGAGGCTCCGCTAAGAAGCCCGCCATGCACAGCTTTCGCCGCCCCCTTCTCCTCGCCGTCGCCGTCGCCGCGATTGTCCCGCTCGCCGCTTGCGGCACCCTGGGCGGAGGCGGGGGGCGCACCAAGATCGACCAGCGTTATGTCGCGCGCGACGTGAACACGCTCTACAATGCCGGCTACCAGCGGCTCGAACAGCGCAATTACGCGCAATCCGCCCTGATCTTCGACGAGGTCGAACGCCAGCATCCTTATTCGGTCTGGGCCCGCCGCGCGCAGCTCATGAGCGCCTTTTCCTATTATGCCGCGGGCGATCACACCAAGTCGATCGATTCGGCCCGCCGCTTCCTGTCGATCCATCCCGGCAATCGCGACGCGCCTTATGCGCTCTATTTGATCGCGATCAATTATTACGAACAGATCAGCGACGTGACGCGCGACCAGGCGATCACGCGGCAGGCGCTCGACTCGCTGGGCGAGCTGGTGCGCCGCTATCCCAATTCGCCATATGCCGCCGATGCGCGCCTCAAGATCGACCTGGTCAACGACCATCTCGCCGGCAAGGAGATGGAGATCGGCCGCTTCTACCAGCGCCGGCAGCGTTGGCTCGCCTCGGTCATCCGCTTCCGCACCGTGATCGATCAGTACCAGCAGACCAGCCACACGCCCGAAGCGCTGATGCGCCTCACTGAATCCTATCTCGCGCTCGGCGTTCCCGACCAGGCGCAGCGCACGGCCGCCGTGCTCGGCGCCAATCATCCGGAAAGCCGCTGGTATCAGCGTGCCTATGACCTGATGCAGCGCCACGCCCCCAATGCCGGCGCCCCCGCCCCCGCCGCCGCGCCGACCGGCGGAGGCGAATAAGGATCAGCCCTGCCGCGTCGCCGGCAGCAGCTTCGGATTGCGCAGCAGCGCCGCCGAGACGAGAGCCGCGATCAGGCCGACCGGGAAGACTTCCGTGAAGGTCAGCGGCACGCGGATCAGCGGGTTGGGATAATTGACCCGCACCCATTCGTAATTCGCCATTTCCGCGGCGACTTCGGCGGGACTCTTGCCCTGCGCCGCCAGCGTTTCGGCGATGCCGGCGAGATAATCGTCCATGAAGCGATAGCCGGTCGAGGCCAGATAGGCCTCCCAGACGGCGATATAGGCAAGCCCCGCGACCACGGCGATGGCGAGGCCCATCTTGAAGGCCGGCCAGAAGCGGATGACGCCGCCATGCTCGTTGTCGCGGTAGCGCTTCACGCCGACGAACATGAAGGTCATCGCCACCAGCATGACCAGATAGCCGAACCACATCGAGGCGAAAGCGCTGTCCTGCCCGCCGGCAAGGATGCCGGTGAGCATGACCGAGATGATGACCATGCCGGCCAGCGATCCGTAGACGAGAGCGTATTTCATGAGCGGCGACTCCCCTGTTGCCGTGACGGGCAAGGCATAAGGCGGTTCGCATCGGCCAGGCTATCGCCCGTATGGGTGATTGGCCGAAAATGGCCCTACGGAATGAGGCTCAGCCGGCGCGCCGTTTCGATCGCCTCCACGCGATTGCGCGCGTCGAGCTTTTCATAGACGCGCGCGACATGGGTCTTCACCGTGTTGGGCGAGATGCCGAGGGTGCGGGCCAGCTCCTTGATCGACTGGCCGGAGGCGAGGAGGTCCAGGATCTCGCATTCGCGGCGGCTGAGGCCGAGCGAACGGATCGCCGCCTCGTTGCGTGCGAAGGCCGTGGCGGCGGGCCGGGGCGTGAGGCGCATGCCCGCCCACAGGCCGAGCAGGACGAAGGCGGCGGCGATGATGGCGACATAGATTTCGGTCGAAAAGGTCTGGAGCACGTAGCGATGCTCGAGCCATTGCAGCGCGCCGACCGCGAGCGCGAGGCCGAAGGCATAAAGCAGGATCGTGCGCCACATGCGGCATAGCTGCCAGAAAAGGCGGACCCCGGCCAGCGCCGGGGTCGCGCCGCCACGCCCAACCCGCTAGGGCAGGGGATGGACCGGACATCGAACGAACCCGCTTATGTCGAGCTGCGCCCCGCCGCAGAGCATGGCAGGACCGCCCTCGACGGGCTGTCCGGCCTGCACCATTTCTGCTTCGCCGGCTTTCAGCGGCCGGACCGGATGGAATGGGGGCCGCTGCGCGCCTTTCACGAATTCACCCTCCAGCCCGCCGCCGAGCGGCCGCCCAGCCTCCATGCCGGATTCGAGATCCTGACTTTGGTGCTGGACGGGCGTTTGCGGCGCACCGGCCGCTGGGCGCCGCGCGAGGCGATGATTACGGGCGCCGTCGAGCTCGTCCATAGCGGCGTCGGCGTCGATCTCGGCGTCGCGACGCTCGGCGACGTGCCGGCGCGCTATGTGGAAATCTGGGCGAAGGCGCCGCGCATCCATGGCGAGCCGCGCCGCACGGTCCGCGCCCGGGCGCCGCGCGGCTTCGCCCGGCCGATCGCCTCGAACCGGCCGGCGAGCGCCGAGACGCTGCGCTGGGCTGCCGATGCGCGGGTGACGCGGGCCACGCTCGCTGCCGATGCGACGCTGAAGCGACGGCTGGAGCCCGGCGATTGCGTCTATGTCGCGCTGCGCGCGGGCCGGCTGGAAGCGAACGGGGTGATCGCAAATGCCGGCGACGCGCTGGCGATATCCGGGCCGGGCCGGCTGCGCATCGCCGCGCTGCTGCCGGCGGATTTCTACTGGTTCCGGGGCAGGGGCGCTGCAGAGGGATAGACGGCGCGGGAGGAGAGAGTGTCCCGCGCCGTCCCCCCGCAGGGTCCCGTATCAGTTCGTCCCGGTCGCCTCGCGGATCAGGCGGCGGGCCTCGGCGATCGCCGCCGGGGTCTGCAATTCGCCGTCGGCGATCTGCGTGCCCATTTCGAGCAGACGGCCGGCAATGACGTTGCCGGTCTGCGCTTCTTCGGTGATGCGGATGCCGCCGGTCGTCGTCTGGACGCGATCCCATTCGGCGCGCACCGCGGCCCAATAGTCGCTGGAGGCGGCCCAGTAGCGATCCGCCGCCGCCACGTCATAATCGGCGAAGGGGCGGTAGGTGTTCAGCAGCGATTCCTGCACGAAGGGGACGAGATCGCCGTCGACCAGGCCCATCTTCTGATTGTCCTGCCAGTGGATCCAGCCGCCGTCCGGCGTCGGCGAATGGCGGTTGATGGCAAGATAGCGGTCGTAGCGCGGGCTGCGGATCGCATCGCGCCGGGCGAGCGGCCGCCAGGTCCAGTCGGAACGCCAGCGACGCACGCCGCCGGTCTCCGTCCACCGGCCGTAGGAGCCGTAGCGCGGGCTGTCGTCCACCTGCCACACGGTCTGCGTCCACACGCCCCGGCGCCGGTCCTCCGGAATGCGCTCGACCCGCCACTGGCCCTGGCCGGCATAGGCCAGATAGGTTTCCGGCTCGTAGGTCCAGTCCTGCCGCCAATGCTTGATGATGTGGGTCTGCCCGTCATGCGTGGCGACCAGCATGTGCTGGAGGCTGATGAAGCGGCCGGTGTCGGCGATCACCCGCACGACCTCGTGCCCGCCCGAGGTCGTGGCGTCGATCGGCGTGTAATCGGCGCGCCACGAGGTCTGTTCGCGCATGTCGAAGCGGACCCGGAAATTGCCGGCCATGGCGAGGATCGACTGGCGGTCCTGCTCGAAGGAGGAGGGCGTGACGACGCTCTCCTGCACGGGCGGCTCGGGCGGTTGGGCGAAAGCGGGCGCGGCGATACCGGCCAGCAGGGTGGCGATCAGGTAAGTGGGTTTCATGTCTCTCTCCCCTGGTTGAAAATGATCAGAAGCGCGCGCTCAGCGACACGCGAAAATTGCGGCCCGGCTGGGTGTAGGCGTCGGTGACCGTCGAGGTGGCGGCGAGGCCGGCGACGTCGCTCCAATAGGCGTAAGCCTCGTCGGTGATGTTGAAGAGGCCGGCGCGCAGCGTGAAAGTGTCGCTCACCCGGAAGAAGGCGGTCGCGTCGAGGACGGTCGAGGAGGCGGGGCGGAAGCAGGTGGGCGTGCACAGGCCCGCCGTGCTGTCCAGCGACTTGCGGTCGGCATGGGTCAGATAGAGATTGCCGCCGAAGCGCCCGCCCGGCGCGCGATAGCCCACGCCCAGCACGATCTTGAGCGGGTCGATGCTCGACAAGGGCGCGGTCGCGCCGCTGGGCTGGACCACTTCGCCGGTCGCCCAGGCAAAGGCGAAATCGGCGGTGAATCCGCTCGGGAAGTTGAGGCCCGCGCGTCCCTCGATTCCCTCGATGTCGACGCGGTTGAGGTTGATGAACTGATAGGTGATCGGATCGGCGATCGTGCCGGTGCCGCCGATCACTTCCTGGCTGATGAAATCGTCATAGCGCCCGACAAAGCCGGTCAGCGAGGCGGAGACGATCGATCCCCGATAGCGGATGCCCGCCTCCCAGGTCTCGCTGGTCTCCGGCCCGAGATCGGGATTGGGGATCGAGACATAGGAGAAGAAGGGCGAGGTCAGATTCTGGAAGAACTGGTTCACCTGGCTCGGCGCGGGCGATTTGAAGCCCTGCGCGAAATTGCCGTAGAGGCTGAGACCCTGGCCGATGCGCACCACCGCGCCGATGCGCGGCGTCAGGCGCGATCCGCTCTGGTCGGCGCCCGCGAAGGCGGGCAGCAGCGGATCGTCGAGCGCGTTCAGGTTGTAATGGTCGAAGCGCAGCGCCGGATGGAGCGTGACGACGCCATCGCCGAACCTGATCTCGTCGCCGACGAACAGGCCGGCGAGCGTGTAGTTGGTCTCCGGGAAGGCGCGGGTCGGGAAGGTCTCGCCCGCCGGCGGCACGGTGCCGTCGCGCAGGCCTTCCTGATGGGTGCGCGAAATGTCGCCGCCGAAGACGAGGCTGTGGCCGATTGCGCCGGTCGCGAAGCTGGCCCGCGCCTCGGCGCTGGCGCCGATCACATCGTTCTCGAACGTGTTGAGGCGGGTCCGATCGACCGCCGGATTGCGGTCCTCGAAGGTGAACTGGCGGTTCTCGCTGTCCTGCCAGTAGACCGCGATCTGGGCGAAATCGAGCGCGCCATCGCCATTGTAGCGCCAGTCCAGGCTGGCGCGGCGACGCTCCGTCGTGTCGCGGCCCAGCACTTCGAGAACGGTCGCGCTGCGCCCGGAGAGCACGTCGGTCAGGATGCGCCCGTCGCCATATTCGGCGATGAGGCGCAGCCGGTGCCGGTCGTTGGGCGCGAAGACGATCTTGCCGAGCACGGCGTTGGAGCGCGTGTCCTGCGGATTGGGCGTGGTGCGCGCGGAGGTCGCGCTGTCGTTCGTGCCCTGATTCTCCAGCTCGCTGCCGTCGCGGCGGGTGTAGGAGACGAGCGCCGACCAGGCGCCGGAGCGGCCGGCGACGAGCGCCGTCTCGCTGAACTCGTCGCTCGACGAATCGTAACCCGCGCGCAACATACCGGTGACCGAGCGGCCGCCGGAGAGCAGGTCTTCCGGGTCCGAGGTCAGGAAGCTGACCGCGCCGGCCAGGCCGTCCGAACCGTAGAGCGCGGAGGCGGGGCCGCGCAGGATCTCCACCGAGCGGACGATGCCGAGATCGACATAGTCGCCGCGCCCGGTGAGCTGCGCGCCGAAGGAGAAGCCGTCCGGCACGCGGATGCCGTCCACCTGGATCAGCACGCGATTGCCGCCAATGCCGCGGATGCGGAAACCGGAATTGACGTCGCGGCCGGTGGCGCCCAGCGCGGCGCCGAAACGGGCGGGGGAGCGCGGCACGGACACGCCGGGCTCGAAGCGGACCAGGTCGCGCGTGTCGCCGGCCAGTTCGTCGGCGATCCGTTCCTCGTCGATGACGGTGACGGTGGCCGGGACGTTCTCGACGGCAGTGGGGAGCCGTGTCGCGGTGACCGTGATGGTCTGCCCGCCAGCATCCGATTCGGCCTCGACCCCGGTCTCCGCCCAGGCCACACCCGGCATCGTCGCCGCCAGCATCGTTCCAGCCATCAACAGCGCGCGTGTCATCTTTCCCCCGCTTTCTCTTGCTAATGCGAATGATTCGCAGTCGCTATTAGAGAAATCGGACGGCGCGTCAATCGGGGGATTGCGTCGGGGGTGGAGAAAGCGCTCTGGGCCGACTACATCGCCGGCCATGTCCGCGCCCGTCCTCGCCTATGAAAATCTCGGCCTCGTCCAGGGCTCCGGCTGGCTGTTCCGGGGGCTCGACCTGTTCATCGGCGCGCGCGACCGGCTGGCGCTGATCGGCCGCAACGGCGCGGGCAAGACGACCCTGCTCAAATGCCTCGCCGGTACGATCGAGACGGACGAGGGCCGCCGCACGATCCAGCCCGGCACCAGGGTGGTGCTGCTCGAGCAGGACCCGTCCCTGGCCGGCTTCGCCACCCTGCGCGATTTCGCCCTGGCCGGCCCGGATGCACCGGCGGCGCATGAGGTGGAGGCGGCGGCGAGCCAGATCGGGCTCGATCTCGACCGCGATGCGGCGACCGCCTCGGGCGGGGAGCGGCGCCGGGCGGCGATCGCGCGGGCAGTGGCGCAGAATCCGGACGTGCTTCTGCTCGACGAGCCGACCAACCATCTCGATCTCGCCGGCATCGAATGGCTGGAGGACTGGCTCGGCCGCTATACCGGCGCCTTCATCGTCATCAGCCACGACCGGACCTTTCTCACCCGCCTCACCCGCTCCACCTTCTGGCTGGACCGTGGCAGCCTGCGTCGCGCCGAGGTCGGCTATGGCGGTTTCGAGGCCTGGACCGAGAAGGTCTATGAGGAGGAAGCGCGCAACGCCGAGCGGCTCGACGCGAAGCTCAAGCTGGAGCTGCACTGGCTGCAGCGTGGCGTCACCGCGCGGCGGCGGCGCAACCAGGGCCGGCTGACCAAGCTGCATGAAATGCGCGCCGTCCGCGCGTCCATGCTCGGGCCGGCAGGCACCGCCAAGCTCGCCCTGGCGACGGACGATGTCCGCACCAAGACCGTGATCGACGCGGAGAATGTCGCCAAGCGTTTCGGGGAACGCACGATCATCAAGGACTTCACCCTGCGCATCCAGCGCGGCGACCGGATCGGCGTGGTCGGCGCGAACGGCACCGGCAAGACGACCCTGCTCAAGCTGCTGACCGGCGAGATCGCGCCGGACGAGGGCAAGGTGACCCGCGCCAAGACGCTGGCCGGCGTGATGATCGACCAGCAGCGCAAGCTGCTCGATCCCGACAAGCGCGTGCGCGACATCCTCGCCGACGGCGGCGACTGGATCGAGGTGCGCGGCACGAAGAAGCATGTGCAGGGCTATCTGAAGGAATTCCTGTTCGAGCCGAACCTGATCGACGCGAAGATCGGTACGCTGTCGGGCGGCGAGCGCTCGCGCCTGCTGCTCGCCAGGGAATTCGCGCGCGCGTCGAACCTGCTGGTGCTGGACGAGCCGACCAACGATCTCGACATGGAGACGCTCGATCTGCTGCAGGAAGTGATCGCCGATTATGAGGGCACCGTCCTCATCGTCAGCCACGATCGCGACTTCCTCGACCGCACCGTGACGATCACGCTCGGCCTCGACGGCTCGGGCAAGGTCGATATCGTCGCGGGCGGCTATGAGGATTGGGAGAGGAGACGCCGGCAGCCTGCGGCGGTGTCGTCCCGCGCGCCCGCTCCGAAGAGCGAAGTCGCGCCGCGCACCAAGGCGGCGAAGCTCTCCTACAAGGATCAGCGCGATCTCGATCTCCTCCCCGCGCGGATCGAGGAGCTGGAGGCGGAGATCGCCCGCGACGAGACGGCGCTTTCGGACCCCGATCTCTACAGCCGCGACCACGGCCTGTTCGAGCGGCTGACCCAGGCGGTGGAAGCGGCCAAAGCCGAGCGCGATGCGGCCGAGGAACGCTGGCTGGAACTGGCTGAAAAGGCCGAGACGCTGGCCAGTTAATCTCGTCATTGCGAGCGCCGCAGGCGCGCGGCAATCCAGTCGGCGGCTGGATTGCTTCGTCGCTCCGCTCCTCGCAATGACGGCTTGGGGGAAGCTACCCCGCCCGCGCCTGTTCCAGTCGCCGCCGGATGTCCGCGTCGGAAGGGGCGCCGCGGGCGGCCTGCTCTAGAAGGACCAGGCCTTCGGCGCGGCGGCCGGCCTTGAACAGGATCCAGCCCAGCGTGTCCGCGGTGACCGGATTGTCGCGATCGAGCGCATAAGCGCGCCGGGCGAGCGGGACGGCGCGGTCCACCGCGCCCGTCTCCGAATAGGCCCAGGCGAGATTGTTGAGCACCGTCGCGTCATTGTCGCCGAGCCGGGTGCGCAGGCTCTCATAGGCGCGGATCGCCCCCGCCCAATCCTCGGCCAGCATCGCCCGGTTGGCGCGGATGTTGAGCGCGGGGATATTGCGCGGATTCTGGCGCAGGAAGAGTTCGAGCACCTGCCCGGCCGCCTCGGCCTGGTCGGAGCGCTGCAGCGCCTCGATCAGCCGCAGCGCGACGCCTTCGGAGAAGGCGATATTGGCGGCACGGCGATATTGTTCGGCGGCGCCGGCGAAATCGCCGCGCACGCCCAGCGCGTCGCCGACCAGCATATGCGCTTCCGGCGCGCCGGGGCTGGCGGCCTGGAGCCGCTGCGCCCGGGCCAGCGCCTCCTCGCCCAGCCCGCGCGCGAGCAGGGCCGAGACGAAGCGGACCTGGAGCGGGCCGTCATTCGGCCGGGCGTTCGCTTCGTCGCGGAGCCGGGCGAAGGCGCCGTCGTCGATCCGCTCGATCGCGGTCAGCGCGGCCGGGGCGGGATTGGCGGCGCGGGCGAGATAGTGGGAGGCGCGGGCGGCATCGCCGGTCCGGGCCAGCGCCTGTCCCATCAGCGACAGGCTGTAGGAATCGGCGTCCGGCAGATCGACGAAGGGCGCGAGCGCGGCCATCGCGCCGGGCGCGTCGCCGAGCCGCCAGCGGGCGGCGGCGAGCAGGCGGCGGGCCTTGCGGTTGCCGCTTTGCCGTTCGACCAAAGTTTCGAGCCGCTGCGCCGCGCGCTCGACATTGCCGGTTTCGAAATCGATCGCGCTGGCCAGCAACATGCCGGCCGGCATGTCGTCGAACGCGCCGCGCGTCCGGTCGTAGAGCGAGCGGGCCAGAGTGAAATTGCGCGCGCGGGCGGCCAGCATCGCCTGGAGATAATAGGCATTGGCATGGCCGCCGGTCAGCCGATGGACCTCGCGCGCATCGGCCAGCATCTCGCGCATGCGGCCCATGTCGCCATAGGTGATCGCCCGCTCCAGCCGGGCGCCGACATGGGCGGGATCGGCCTCCAGCGCGCGATCGAACCAGGGCAAGGCGGCGGTCAGGCCATATTGGCCGCGGGTGAGCTCGGCGCGTAGCAGCAGCGCGTCCACCGATTGGGGGCTGGCGGCGACGGCGCGGTCGGCGGCCTCGATCGCGCCGCCGATATCGCCGGAGGCGCGGCGGAAGCGACCGATCTCGATCCAGGTGCCGCCATCCTCGGGCGCCAGCGCGAGCGCGCGTTCGAACGCGGCAGCGGCATTGGCCTGATCGCCCAGCCGCAAATAGGCCTGGCCCCGGATGCGCGCGGCATAGGCCTCGTGCACCGGCGGCGCGGCTTCGGCCTCGGTCAGCGCGCCCTGGGGATCGCCTTGCAACAGCCGGGCATGGGCCAGCAGATGATGGGTGCGTTCGATCGGCGCGCCGGACTGGCGGGCGCGGGCGATCTCCGCCTCGGCGCCGGCGCCGTCATCGAGGGCGAGCAGCACGCGCGCCTGCATGATCCGCGCGGCGGCATTGTCCGGATCGGCCTGGATCGCGTTCATCAGCTCGACCCGCGCGGCGCGCAGATCGCCCGCCTCGAACGCGGCGACCCCGCGCTCATACGCCGTCCCGGTTCCGCCAGAACAGGCGGCGAGGAGAAGGGTTAGACCAATCACCACACCCGTTCGCCCTGAGCCTGTCGAAGGGCTGCCCTTTCCTCTCCACCACCGGAAGGAAGGGTAGGGCTTCGACAGGCTCAGCCCGAACGGTGAGAGGGGGGAGCTGCTGCGCCTCAAGGCTGCAGCCCATATTGCTTCAACAGATCGTAGAGCGTCGGCCGGCTGATGCCGAGCAGGCGGGCGGCGCCGGAAATGTTGTTGTCGGCCTGGGCCAGCGCCTTGCGGATCGCGCGGCGGTCCGCCTCCTCGCGCGCGGCCTTGAGGTTGACGGGCAATGCATCGGCCTCGTTCGCCGCCAGGTCCAGATCCTCGGCCGAGACGAACTTGCCGTCGGCCATGATGACGGCGCGCTTCAGCCGGTTCTCCAGCTCGCGGATATTGCCCGGCCAGTGCCAGCCCTCGATCGCCGCCAGCGCGCCGGGCGCGAAGCCCTTCACCTGCGGGTTCATCTCCTTCGCGAAGCGGGCCAGGAAATGCTTGGCGAGCAGGGCCGGATCGCCCGGCCGTTCGGCGAGGCTCGGGATGCGCACGACAATCTCGGCGAGGCGGTAATAGAGATCCTCGCGGAACGTGCCCTCGGCGATCATCGCCTCCAGATTCTGGTGGGTGGCGCAGACGATCCGGGTGTCGACGGGAATGGGCTTGCGCCCGCCGATCCGCTCGATCACCCGCTCCTGCAGGAAGCGCAGCAGCTTGACCTGGAGCGCGAGCGGGATGTCGCCCACCTCGTCGAGGAACAGCGTGCCGCCATGGGCGAGCTCGATCTTGCCTTCGGTGGTGCGCACCGCGCCGGTGAACGCGCCTTTCTCGTAGCCGAACAGCTCCGCCTCGAGGAGATTCTCGGGGATCGCCGCGCAGTTGATCGCGACGAAGCCGCCATGACGCCGCGCGCTCGCCTGATGAACGCCGCGGGCGAGCAATTCCTTGCCGGTGCCGCTGGCGCCGAGCAGCATGACCGAGACATTGGTGTCCGCGACCCGCTCGATCGTGCGCGCCACCTTCGCCATTTCCGGCGCGGCGGTCACCATCGTGCCGAGCACCTTGCGATCGTCGCCGACCTCGGTTTCCAGCCGCCGGTTCTCGGTCTCGATGCCATGCAGCTGGAAGGCCCGGCGGACGATCAGGCCGAGCTGATCGATATCGACCGGCTTCTGGTAGAAATCATAGGCGCCCGATGCGATCGCCTTCAGCGCACTTTCGCGCGCGCCGTGGCCGGAGGCGACGATCACCTTGGTCTCGGGCTTCAACGACAGGATCGTCTCCAGCGCCGCGAAGCCCTCGGTCACGCCGTCCGGATCGGGCGGCAGGCCGAGATCGAGCGTCACCACCGCAGGCTCGGCCGCGCGCAGCAGATCGATCGCGGCATTGCGGTCGGAGGCGATCAGCACCTCGTAATCGTCATAGGCCCAGCGCAGCTGGCGTTGCAGCCCCTCGTCGTCCTCGACGATCAACAGCTTCGGTTTGACATGCATGTTCATGCGCGCATCCGTTCGAGAAAGTGGGCGCCCTGGGCATCGGCGCCGGGCAGGAGGAGAGTGAAGCAGGTGCCTTCGCCTTCGGCGCTTTCGACCTCGAGCCGGCCGCCCATCGCCTGGACGAGCGCGCGCGCCTCATAGGCGCCGATGCCGAAGCCCGTCTCCTTGGTCGAAACGAAGGGCTGGAAGAGGCGGGCGCGGACGAATTCGCCGGACATGCCGGCGCCCCGGTCGGCGACCTCGATGACGACGTCGCCGCCGCTTTCGCGGGCGTTGAGCTGGACGGCCACGCCCGGCGCGCTCGCGTCGATCGCGTTCTGCAGCAGATGGGCGAGCGCCTGTTCGAGCCCGATCGGCCCGGCGACGCATTCCAACCCCGGATCGCAGGCGACCCGTACCGGATGGGCGCGGGCCTTGCTGTCGGCCAAGGCGTGCAGCAGCGGCTCCAGCGCCACCGCGCGCGGCGGATCGGCATCGCGTGCCGCGCCGGGCGACAGGCGCACCAGCAGGTCGTTCATCTTCCGGACCGAGCTTTGCAGCGTCGCGATCATGTCGGCGCGGAATTCCGGATTGTCGGCGTGGCGCTCCGCATTGCGGGTGACGAGGCTGAGCTGGCTCACCAGATTCTTGATGTCGTGCAGGATGAAGGCGAAGCGCCGGTTGAATTCCTCGAAGCGGCTGGCATCGGCCAGCGCCTGCTGCCCGCGCGCTTCGGCGATATAGCTCGCCGCCTGCACGCCGGCGGTGCGGAACAGGTCGAAATCCTCCCAGTCGAGCGGCCGTCGCTCGGGCGGATGATCGAGAATGACGAGGCCGACCAGCCGGCCGTTGTGGATCAGCGGAACGCCGGCCCAGGCGCGCTCCAGGCCGGCCAGCCAGGCCGGCACCTTCAGCGCCGTGCCGCCCACGGCCAGGGCGCCGCGCCGCAACGCATCGAAATCGAGAATGAACGTCTCGGCTTCCATATGCCGCAGCAGGCTTTCCGCGCCGTCGCCCGTGGCCGGCAGGCGGGCCTCGGAATTCCAGCGCGCCGTCGGCGCCAGCCGATATTGCGAGTCGGCGATCAGCAGCAGCCCGGCCGACGCGCCGCCGATATCGGCGAGCGCCTTCACAACCCGCTCCTCCAGCGGCGCGCCGTCGGCGCCCTCGCGGTTCAGGGTCGCGACGAAGCGCAGCCATTCGCGGCGATAATCGTAGCGATGCTCGAAGACATGCTTGGCGAGGAAGACGCGCAGCCAGGCGCGGGCCCGGCCCGAGGGCAGCAGGACGAGCGCCGCGAAGGTCATCGCGAAGACGATCCCGAACTGGGCGACGAGCCCCCAGCTGCCGCCCACGATCTCCATCGCCCGGGCGGCGGCCATCATCACCGCGAGATAAGCGAGGATCGCCACCGCCGAGACCGACTGGAAGGTGGCGGCGCGCGACAGCTGGAGCCGCAGCGCCACGCCGCCGCGCAGGCCGAGCGCGAACAAAGGCGCCATCAGCGCCAGCACGATCCCGCGCAGCGCGAACAGGTCGTCGGCGAGCCCGTGGGTGAAATAGGCGACGGTATAGAGGTGCAGGTCGTAGGCCCACATCAGCGCGAGCGCGAGCATGGGATATTTGAGCGCGTCGCGCGAGCCGTGCGAGGCCTGGCCGTAGAGATTGTGGACGAGGATCAGCGCCCCGGCGGCGGCGGTGAGGCCGAGCAGCCGGCCGGTCGCGACCAGCGCCTCGAAGGCGGCCGGCAGATCGCGGAATTGCGGGATCAGCCCGCCGACGACGATCTGCAGTCCGACCACCGCGGCGACCGCGGCATAAACCGCGCGGATCGCGCGCTGGCTATTGCCGTCTTCGTCGCCCGCTTTGCGCAGCAGCGCATAGAGGAAACCGAGGAAAGCGAGATTGCGCCCGCCTTCGGCGAGCAGGGCGAGCGGGCTGTAGGCGCCCAGGGTCGCCAGCGACAGCGCCCAGACCGAGACGATCGCGAAGGCGGCGGCGAGGGGCCGGTTGCCCGGATCGTCGTTCCAGTGCCGCGCGCGCGCCAGCGCCAGGACGCCGAACAACACGGCCGCGAGCAGATAGCCCCAGGTGGCGAGCATGGTGGACATCAGCGCGCGCCCGCCGGCCACAGGATCACCCGCGCCGTCTGGAGCAGGATGAGGATGTCGAGGAAAGGCGTGTAGTTCTTCGCGTAATAGAGATCGTATTCCAGCTTCTCGCGCGCATCCTCGACGCTGGCGCCATAGGGATAGTTGATCTGCGCCCAGCCGGTGATGCCCGGCTTCACGACATGGCGCTCGGCATAATAAGGCAGCCGCGCCTCCAGGTCGGCGACGAACTGGGGCCGCTCCGGGCGCGGGCCGACGAAGCTCATCTCCCCTTTGAGGACGCTCCACGCCTGGGGCAGCTCGTCGATCCGGACCTTGCGGATGAAGGCCCCGACCCGGGTGACGCGCGGATCGTCCTTCTGCGCCCAGACCGCTTTGCCGCCGACTTCGGCGTCGGTCCGCATCGAGCGCAGTTTGACGACCTCGAACGCTTCGCCATAGAGGCCGACGCGGCGCTGGCGGTAGAAAGCCGGGCCTTTGCTCTCCAGCTTCACGGCGATGGCGGTGGCGAGGATAAGCGGCCAGGTCAGCGCCAGCAGCAGCGCGCTCGCGACGATGTCGAACAGCCTTTTGCCCCAGCCCGACAGCCGCCGGCCGGCCGAAAAGCCGTCCGAGAAGATCAGCCAGGAGGGATTGAGGCTGTCGAGATCGACCCGGCCCGTCTCGCGCTCCAGGAAACTGGAGAAATCCTGGACATGGACGCCGGTGGTCTTGATCCGCAGCAGATCGCCCAGCGGCAGCGCATTGCGCCGCTCCTCGAGCGCCAGCACGACCTCGCCGGCGTTCAGCTTCAGCAAATGATCGGGCAGGCTGGCGATGTCGGCGCGGTTGACGGCTTCGGCGACGGCGACCGGGCCGTCGTTCATGGCGATGAAACCGACGACGGCGAAGCCCGTATCGGAGCGCGCCGCCAGCGCTTCGATCCGCGCCGCGCGGGCGCCGGCGCCAAGCACCAGCAGCCGCCGCTTGAACCGCTCGCCGCCGAGCACGTCCCTGAGGACGAAGCGCACGCCGATCATGCCGACCAGCGCCAGCCACATCGCGTAGAGCAAGCTGGAGCGCCAGAAGCTGACCGGTGGCGCGATGAAGAAGACCAGCGAAAGGAAGAGAATGGCGAGCATCGCCGCGACCACCAGCCGGGCGATGGCGAAGCGCAGCGAGCGCAGCGCCTCGGTGCCGTAGACGCCGACCGCGACCATCGCGAGCTGCAGCGCGCCGGCGAAGGCGAGGAGGTTGGGGAGCCGGTCGCCGCCGGGGTCGAATTCGCCGGACAGCTGCCAGAGCCGGAAGGTCCAGCCGATCTCGGCGGCGAGCATCAAGAGGGCGAAGTCGATCGCCCCCAGCAGCAGCACCGCATAGGGAATGTAATGCTTGAACAGCCGGATCACGGGCGCTCTCCACCTGTTTCCGCGCGGCGGAAACAGGCTTCAGCGAAGCTGAAACCAACTCCATATGTAAGCTGTCCCGACACCCCTGGAGTGTCGGATAAATTTACAAATTATCGGTAAAGAAGGGGCAAGGACGGGGGCGGCAACCTTAAGAGGGGGGGAGGGCGCCGCCCCCGCCCCGCTCAGCTCGCCATGTACCAGGCGAGCAGAAGCACGGGCACCACGACGATGACGGCGAACAGCAGTTGCGCCGCAACGCTCGGGCGGAACCGGGCGGCGTGCAGGCGCCGGAAGGCGGCGAGACGCGGCGCGAGGCCGTCCCGGCCGGTCACCATCCCCACCTCCATTTGGTTGCCTTTGGTGAGGAAGCGGATCAGCTCCTCGGTCTCCTCGTCGGTGATCTGCGGGTGGCGGCGCAGCAGCGTCTCCATCCGGTCCATCCGCGTCTCGGTGGCCCGGGTCTCAGTGGCATCGTCACGGGTTTCGGCGCGCGGCTCGAGCACGCGCGCATTCGCGATATTTGCGGTCTTCATGGTTCATTTCACTTTCCTGCGCGGCCGGCATGCGCGCTTCGGCGCGGCCCGTCCGGCCGGTTCATCCGATGGTGCGAGAGGGCCGGACACGACCGGCCCGTTCGTCAGCCGCGCGGCGGGCCGCGGGCGTGAAAGCCGCTCGCGACATGCGCGGCGAGCGGATCGGAGGACAGGGAAGGAAGCAGCGTTTCCGGATGCGCGGGAAGCGGCAGCTCGGCAAGCGCCGGCGGCAGAACCGCCGTGCCGCCGCTGCCGATCGGGTCGCCGGAACGGACATCGGACCGCGAGACCCGGCTGTCGGCCGCCTGCCGCGCCGTGAAACGCGGCGCCGGCGCGGAATCGACGATGGTCGCAGAGCCGATCGTGGGCGCGCCGACCGGCGCGGAGACCGGCGCGCCGGCCTCGCCGACCAAGGCCGCCAGCCACGCGGCGAGAAACAGCAACGCCGCGACGGCGCCCTGTTTCGGTCCGGGCCGGTCTTCGGCGGCTAGGCGCGCGGCGTGACTCACCGCGCCGACATAGGAGGTCCGGACGCAAGCGCAAGACGGCTTGCGACGAGCGGGGCTTTCGGTGGCGGACATGAAGCGGCTAGAATGAGGCATGACCATCTCATCCGATCCGCGCGTCACCCCCGTCATCCTCTGCGGCGGGGCGGGGACGCGGCTATGGCCGCTTTCGCGCCAGGGCAGGCCCAAGCAGATGCTGGACCTCACCGGCGGCGGCACGATGCTGGCGCTGACCGCCGCGCGGGCCGGCGATGCGTCGATCTACACGCCGCCGCTGGTCGTCGGCGCCGCCGCGCAGGCCGATGCCGTCGCTTGTGAGGTGGGCGAAGGCGCGACCTTGATCCTCGAGCCGTCGGCGCGCAACACCGCGCCCGCCATCGCGCTCGCCGCGCTCAACGCCGCGCCCGGGGCGATGCTGCTGGTGCTGCCGAGCGACCAGCATATCGCCGATGGCGAAGGCTTCGATGCCGCCGTGCGCCGCGCGCTGCCGCTGGCGCTGGACGGCTGGATCGTCACCTTCGGCATGACGCCGGACCGGCCCGAAACCGGCTATGGCTATATCAAGCGGGGCGAGACGCTGGGCGAGGGGCTGTTCGCGGTCGATCGCTTCGTCGAGAAGCCGGACGCCGCTACCGCCGCCGCCTGGCTGGCCGAAGGCGGTTACGACTGGAATGGCGGCATCTTCCTGATGCGGGCCGACGCGCTGATCGACGGGCTCGCTATTCACGCGCCCGACATCCTCGCCGCCGCCCGTGCCGCAATGGCGGGGCAGCAGGTGGAGGGCGCGCGCATCAGTCCCGATGCGGCGGCCTTCGCCGGAGCGCCGTCCATCTCGATCGATTATGCGCTGATGGAAAAGGCCGAGAAGGTGGCGGTCGCGCCGGTCGCGATCGGCTGGTCCGACATCGGCGGCTTCGCGGCCTTGCGCGACATCATGGCGCAGGACGAAGCGGGCAACGCGCTGGCCGGCGACACGATCGCGCTCGACACGGAAAATTGCCTGATCCGTTCGAACGGCCCGCTCGTCGCGGCGATTGGGGTGAAGGACCTGGTGGTGATCGCGGCGGGCGGCGCGGTGCTCGTCGTGCCGCGCGATCAGAGCCAGCGCGTGAAAGAGATCGTCGAGCGACTGAAGGCGGAAGGACGCGACACATGGATATGAGGAAACTCGGCGCGAGCGGCTTCGAAACGCCCCGGCTGGTGCTGGGCGGCAATGTGTTCGGCTTCACCGTGAAGGGGGATGAGGCGTTCGATGTGCTCGATCGCTTCGTGGCGGCCGGCGGCACGATGATCGACACGGCGGACGTCTATTCGAACTGGGTGCCCGGCCATGTCGGCGGGGAATCGGAGACGCTGCTGGGTGAATGGCTGAAGCGGCGCGGCCGGCGCGACGACGTGCTGATCGCGACCAAGGTCGGCTATGACAGAGGCCTCGCTCCGGCACATATCGAGGAAGCGATCGACGCGTCGCTGGCCCGGCTCGGCACCGATCATGTCGATCTCTATTATGCGCACAAGGACGACCCAGAGACGCCGCTGGCCGAGACGCTGGCCGCGTTCGACGCCCTCGTGAAGGCCGGCAAGGTCCGTGCGATCGGCGCCTCCAACTATTCGGCGGAGCGGCTGGCCGAGGCGCTCGACACCTCTGCGCGCGAGGGGCTGGCGGCGTTCACAATGCTGCAGCCCGAATATAATCTGATGGCGCGGGCCGATTTCGAAGGCACCGTGCAACAGCTCTGCATTGCCCACAATCTCGGCGTCCTGCCCTATTTCGGCCTCGCCTCCGGCTTCCTCACCGGCAAATATCGCAGCGAGACGGATTTCGGCAAAAGCCCGCGCGGGGCCGGCATGAAGCGCTATCTGAACGACAAGGGCCGCGCGGTCCTCGCCGCGCTGGACGAGATCGCGGCCGAAACCGGCGCCACCCAGGCCCAGATCGCCCTGGCCTGGCTCGCCGCCCGCCCGGGCGTCACCGCCCCCATCGCCAGCGCCACCAGCCGCGCCCAGCTCGACGAACTGCTCGGCGTCCTGACGCTGGAGTTGAGCGGGGAGCAGGTGGAGAGGCTGGAGACGGCTTCGGCGGAATAGGGGTGAGGTCAGCTATGGGTGGGAAGCGGCCTGAATCCCCCTCTCTTGCAGGGAGGGGAGGAATGTCCGCAACGGGTCGAAAGCGGGCCGTCCGCTTCCAATGTAGGAAATGCTCTGTCACGCTTGCCCCCGAATCGGGGTCTCGGCTCCGGCTCGCGGCTCTTTGAAAAACACCGGCTCCCGTCCGGACGGTGCCCCGCGAAAACACCCCTCACCCTGTCAACTTTGTCAACTTAACACTCTGCGAGCGTGGTGACGAAGCCGCCTGTTTTGGCACGGCTCAGCGCCGGTCGAACACCCCCAGAGCCGCCACCGTCATCGCCTCGACGGCCGTCGAGATGGTCGGTTCCGGCTCCGGCGCCCAGAAGGGGCTGTGGAGCGAGGGGAGCTGCGACATGTCGCCATTGGCCGCGTCCCAATTGGCCTGCGTCACGCCGCCGACCCAGAAGATCAGGCTTTCCATGCCGGGATTGGCGAGCCGGTAGCGGCCGAAATCCTCGCCGGCCATGACCGGGCGGATCGGACGCACCCTCTCGTTGCCGAAATGCTCGCGGAAGCGGGCGGTGACGCTGGTCGTGAAATCGTCAGTGTTGACCGTCGCCGGGGTGGCCTCGGCCTCGCGCACCGTGACGATCGGCATGCGATCGTCCGGCACCCCGGCGGCGATCGCCTCGCCGCGCGCGATCCGGGCGATGCCGTCGAGCAGCATGCGGCGGATTTCCGGCGTGTAGCTGCGCACGGTGATCAGCAGGCGCGCCTCGTCGGAGATGATGTTGTGTTTGGTGCCGGCCTGGAAGGAGCCGACGGTGATAACCGCGCTGTCGAGCGGATCGAGCTCACGGCTCACCAGCGTCTGCAGTGAGGTGACGATGCGGGCCGCGAGGACGACCGGATCGCGCGTCGTGTGCGGCGCGGCGCCATGGCCGCCCAGCCCGCGCACCACCATGTCGACGCTATCGACATTGGCCAGCGCCGGGCCGTCCGAATAGCCGATCACGCCGGCCGGCAAGGTCGCCGAATCGTGGAAGGCGATGGCGTGGCTGGGGCGCGGGAAGCGGGTGAACAGGCCGTCCTCCAGCATCGCCAGCGCGCCCTGGCTGGTCTCCTCGCCCGGCTGGGCGATCATGACGAGCGTGCCGGACCATTGATCGCGCATCGCCGCCAGCCGCCGCGCCGTGCCGACCCAGGCGGCCATGTGCGTGTCGTGGCCGCAGGCGTGCATGAGCGCGGTGTCCAGCCCCTCGCGCGTCGTGCCCCGCGCGCGGCTGGCATAAGGAAGGCCGGTCTGCTCCTCGACCGGCAGGCCGTCCATGTCGGCGCGGATCATCAGCACCGGGCCGGGGCCGTTCTCCAGCACCGCGACGACGCCGGTGACGCCGACGCCCGTGGTGACGGTGAAGCCGAGCGCGCGCACCGCATCGGCCATCAGCCCGGCGCTGCGCGTCTCCTGCATCGAAAGCTCGGGATTGGCGTGCAGGTCGCGGTAGAGCGCCAGCAGGTCCGGCATGTCCTGCCGGATCGCGGAGCTCAGATCCTGGGCGTGAACGGGAAGAGCGGTCGCCATGACACAGGCGCATAGCATGGCGGCGAGGCTTTGGCGTCTCATCTTCCGATTTCCTTTCAGCGGCGCGCGGTCGGGACCAGCTCGATCACGTCGGTCAGCGATTCGAAGCGGGGCGAGGGGATGGCGAGCCGCCAGCGGCGCTCGCCGATCCGCTCGACCAGCCCGATCATGTCGCGATCGGCGTCGATGCCATATTGATAGGCCCGCCGCTCGTCGCCGAGCTGCATCGTGCCGAGAAAGACCATGCGCCGCTCGTGATCGGCGTAGAGCCGGCCCATCGGCCGCTGCGATCCGGTCAGCTTGGCGAAGACCAGGCTCTCGCCGTCGGCCCGGATGCGGCAGCGGAAGGGCGGATAGGCGACATAGGCCAGCATGCCGGACTGGCTGCCCAGCTTGATCGTGCGGCAGGTATAGTCGCCCGGTGGCGGCACGGGCTCGTCGAGCGCGGCATCGGGATCGAGCAGGACGCCTTCGGCCGCGATCTCGCCCGCATGGCCGCTGGAGCGCGCCTGGGCGAGCCCGTCCACCCAGGCCTCGCGCCAGTCGCGCAGGCGGCGCCGATCCTCGGCACTGGCCACCGCGCGCCAGCTCTGTCCGGGCGGCGCTTCCGGCACGGTGGTCGGCTGAGCGAAGGCCGGGATGGCGATCAGCGCCGCGAAGGCGAGAAGCGGAATACGGGCCATGCCCCTTTCTAGCGGGCGTGCCGGGAATGGCGACAGAAAAGGGCGGCTCACGCTTGCGGCGAATGAAAGATGGGCGTGGCAGTTGCCAATGCCGAATCCCGCGATACATCAAAGAAGAAATCGGCGGGGGTGAAGATGAAGCGCGGCTTGTTTCATGTTGGTGCGATGGTGATGGCGCTGACCGCCTTCTCCGCAGCTTCGGTCGCCCCCGCGCAGGCGGCGGTTGCGCAGGAGCAGGGAGCGACCCGTGAGGTGCGGATCGAGGAGGCGGGAAACGCCCTGATGGAGCTGGACGAAAGCCGCCTGTACCGCGATGCGGACTATGCGGGAGAAATACTCGGCCATCTCGATCAACTGAGAAGCATTACCGAAGAACCTGATGCGTTGTTTGCGATCGATTCCCTGAGACTCATCGCTTTTCTACCGCTCGGCCGGTCCGAGGAGGCGCGCCAGATGCTGGATCGCGTGCTGGCTTGGCGCCCGAACGAGGTCCATTATTATATCAGCGCATGGTGGGTGGCGCTTTCGCTCCAAGACTATCCTCGCGCCATCGCCGTCGTCGAGCTGGCGAGCCAGGTCATCCAAGGCGACGAATGGGCAGACTTGCGCCGGCAACTGAACCCGCAGACGCCCTGGATGATCATACAGATCCTCCGTGAAAGAGAGGAACTCACGTTGCAGGCGCGCCTGGCCGAGGCGCTGTTCCGGATCGGCTGGCCCGGCGGGGGCGATATCGAAAGCACGGACATACTCCGCAAGATTCTTTTGGATGATCGCTTGCGCCAGGGTGATCGCGCGGGAGCTGCGGATTTCGCGAGCGATGTCACCACACCTACCACCGTTTTGCCGCTGATCTCCCTGCGGCGCTATGACGGGCTGATTGGGTCCGGCATGGAGCCGCTGGCCCGCTTGCGCCGTTCGCTCGCCGAGTTCGACCGGACGACGATCGAGGCCATTGCGGGCCCCGAGCCCGATTACGGCCGCGTGCTGGAACGCGCGCAATTCCTGCTGTCGGTGAACCGCAATGCGGAGGCGTGGGAATTGCTGGAGCCCTATACGCGGGACGTCGCCGCGACGGTGGCGGCGGACCGAAACGGGATGTGGCTGAACAACGAGGCCGTTTATGTGCTGGCCTCCCTGGGGCGCGAACGCGAGGCGCTCGACCTGAGTCGGCGCCTTGCTGCCATTCCGCTTGAGAACAACACCAGTCTGATCGGGCCGAGGATCAATCACGCCTCGAACCTCAATGCGGCGGGTCTGCATGAAGAGGCTCTGGACTATGCCCGCCAGTTGGAAACGGAGTCCAGCCAGGTTGCGAACGAATATGGCCGCATGCTGATCTGGCGGGCGATCGTTTGCGCTCTCGCGGCGCAGGGCCGGCCGGACGAAGCGGCATCCACCATGGAGAGAATGCAAGCCGGCGATGCGGTCAACCCTCTGGCGCGCATCGACGCCCATTTGTGCCTCAACGATCCGGAATCCGCCGAAGCCCGGCTGGTCAGCTTGCTGGAGAGCGATGATCCGGTTTCCGCGATCATTCTGTTGCAGAATTACGAGCTCGATGCCGAAAGGCCGGCGAGGTATGGGCAAAATGCCAGCATCGGGGGCATGCGCGATCGTCCTGCCGTTCGCGCGGCGCTCGAAAGAGTGGGCTATTTGCGCACCTTGCCGTTGGCGCGGGGTGCATGGCGATGGTGAGCGGTTCTTTCAGGCCGCCGTCCAGCCGCCGTCCATGCTGAGGTTTGCGCCGGTGATCTGCGCCGCTTCGTCGCGGCACAGGAAGACGGCGAGGGCGGCGACCTGGTCGGGCTGGACGAACTGCTTGGTCGGCTGGGCGGCGAGCAGGACGTCGCTGATCACCTGATCGCGGGTGAGGCCGCGGGTCTTCATCGTGTCGGGAATCTGGTTTTCCACCAAGGGCGTCCAGACATAGCCGGGGCTGATGCAATTGACCGTGATCCCGGCCTGCGCGACCTCCAGCGCCACCGTCTTGGTAAGACCCGCAATGCCGTGTTTGGCCGCCACATAAGCGGACTTGTTGGGGCTGGCGACCAGGCTGTGCGCCGAGGCGGTGTTGATGATCCGGCCCCAGCCGCGCTCCTTCATCCCAGGCACGGAAAGCCGGATGGCGTGGAATGCCGCCGACAGGTTGAGCGCGAGGATGAGGTTCCACTTGTCGACCGGAAATTCGTCCACCGGCGCGACATGCTGCATCCCGGCATTGTTGATCAGGATATCGACCCCGCCGATCTCGGCCATCATCGCCTCGATCGCGTCCGTCTTGGTGAGGTCGGCGCCGCTGTAGCGGGCGGTGACGCCATAGGCTTCGGCAAGGCCCGCGCGCTCCTTCTCGATCGCGTCGGTATCGCCGAAGCCGTTGATCACGATGTCCGCGCCCTCGGCCGCGAGCGCCTTGGCGATGGCGAGGCCGATGCCGGAAGTGGAGCCGGTGACGAGCGCGGTCTTGCCCTTGAGGAACATGGCGGAGGAGTCCTTTCTACGTGGCGAGATCGAAGGCGGCGGTGCGGCCGTCGGCGATGTTGCGGGCGAGGAGGGCATCGTGGCGCATCGTCTCGGCGATGGCGGCAACGCCTTCGGCCCAGTGATGCTCCATCGTCGCGCGCGAAAATTCGAAATCGGCCGCGCCGCCCTGCCAGCCCTGCTTGCGGTAGATGAGATGGACGATGCTGACGGCATGTTCGGCCGCCATGCCGGCAAGCCGCTTCGCATCGGGATCGTCGGCCAGCTCGGGCGGCAGCTTGGCGATGAGGGCGCGGATCGCCTCGCGCTCCTTGCGCAGCCGCAGGAGCTGGTCCGTCACCTGGCGGGTGCGGCTGGAATAGCGGATGTCCTTTTCGCGCGCATAGACGTCCATGATCGTCGCCGGTTTCTCGCCGCGTGCAGGGAAGAGATCGACCTGGAAGACCAGCATGTCCTCCTTCTGATTCTCCAGCACATGACCGAGCGGGGTGTTGGAGACGATGCCGCCGTCCCACCACCAGCTGCCGTCGATCTCGATCGGCGGCAGACCCGGCGGCAGCGCGCCCGACGCCATGATGTGCCGCGCATCGAGCCGCTCGCGCTTCGTGTCGAAATAATGGAAATTGCCGGTCTCGACATTGACCGCGCCGACCGAGACGCGGACCGGCCCGTCGTTGAGCAGATTCCAATCGACATATTCATCGAGGGTCGCGGCGAGCGGATTGCTGTCGTAGAAGCTGAGCGCGCCTGTGCTTTTGGCGGGCGCCAGCATCGGGCTGAGCAGGCGCGGCGTGAAGAAGCCGGGCACGCCCTGCGCGGCGACATAACCGGCGGACATCAGGTGCACCCATTCGCGCCATTCGTCGCCGCCCCCGGCGAGCGGCAAAGCGGGCAGGGCCGCCGTCACCTGTTCCCAGAAGCCGCGCAGCTTCGCGGTGCGCGCCGCGGGCGGATTGCCGGCGATGATCGCGGCATTGACCGCGCCGATCGAGATGCCGGCGATCCAGTCCACCGCGATCGCCCGCTCGGCCAGGCCCTCATAGACCCCGGCCTGATAGGCGCCCAATGCGCCGCCGCCCTGCAGGACGAGCGCGACCATGTCGGGAAGCGGCATCCGCTCGGGCGTGCGCGCGCGGCGGCGGGGCTGGACATCGGCCATGTGCGGCCTTCTCCTTTGCTGCGGCGCAATATGCAAGTCGCGTCGTTGCAACCAAGCGGGGGCGAGCGCATTGTGCGCAGGACAGCGGAGGAGTGCGTCGAATGCGTTTCGGGGACCGCAGGACCAGCGACAATGTGGAAAGCCAGCGCGGGCAGAGCTTCGGCGGACGTTCCGGCGGCGGGCTGGGCGGCGCGGGGGCGAACCTGCTGTTCGGCCTGGTCGCCAGCCGGTTCGGCATTGGCGGGGTCATCGTCCTCGCCCTCCTCTTCTTTGCCTTCGGTGGCGGATTGGGCGACCTGCTCGGCGGCGGCGGGCAGCGGGCGCTGGCGCCGCAGGAGGCACGGCCAGGTGCCCAGCCGGCCGGCAATGTCTGCCAGTCGGATGAGGTGACGCGCTTCTCCTGCCAGGTGCTCGCTTCCACCGAGGAGCAATGGGAGGCGATATTCGCCGCGAACGGATCGCGCTACGTGGCGCCGCGCATGGTCGTCTATGACCGGAACGGCCGCTCCGGCTGCGGCGCGGCGGATTCGGCGATGGGCCCGTTCTACTGCCCGGCCGACCAGCGCATCTATCTCGACACGCAATTCTTCCGCGAGCTGGCGCAGCGCTTCGCCGCGCCGGGCGATTTCGCTCAAGCCTATGTGATCGCGCACGAGGTCGGCCACCATATCCAGACGATCACCGGCGTCACCGATCAGATCCGCCGCGCGCAGCAGGCGGTGGGCCAGACGCAGGGCAATGCCCTGCAGGTGCGGATGGAATTGCAGGCCGATTGCTATGCCGGCGTCTGGGCCTCGCGCGAGCAGGGCATCATGGAGGAAGGCGACCTGGAGGAAGGCATGCAAGCCGCCGCCGCGATCGGCGACGATACGCTGCAGCGCGCCGCCCAAGGTACGGTCGTGCCGGAAAGCTTCACGCACGGCACGTCGGCCCAGCGCCAGGAGGCGCTGATGCGCGGCTTCCGGGGCGGCAATCCGGCGGCGTGCGATGCCTATATGCAGGGCGTCTGAAAGGCGCACTGGCCGAACGCCAGCCATGACGGAAACGAAAGGCGCCGGCGTGGCGGCTGCTGCCACGCCGGCGCGGACGGACGAGCAAATGGGGAGAGTCGTCCATCTTTTTCCGAGCGGTTCGAAGATACGCGATCGAACCGTTCGCGCGACACTTCTCACTAATGCGAATTAATTGCAATAGTGATTTGGATGCAAATGGCAGCCGGCCGCCGCACGGGTTCGTTTCGTCTCATGTGACGTTGGTTGACGGCTATTCCGCCGCCAGCAGCCGTTCCGCCCCGCCGAGATCGACGCTGACCAGCCGGCTGACACCCTTTTCGATCATGGTGACGCCGAACAGGCGGTGCATCCGCGCCATCGTCACCGCATTGTGGGTGACGATCAGGTAGCGGGTGTCGGTCTCGCCCGTCATCCGGTCGAGCAGATCGCAGAAGCGCTCGATATTGGCGTCGTCGAGTGGCGCATCGACCTCGTCGAGGACGCAGATCGGCGCGGGATTGGTGAGGAACAGCGCGAAGATCAGCGCGATCGCGGTCAGCGCCTGCTCGCCGCCCGACAGCAAAGTGAGGGTGGCGAGGCGCTTGCCGGGCGGCTGGGCCATGATCTCCAGCCCCGCCTCCAGCGGATCGTCGGATTCGACCAGATCCAGATGCGCCTGGCCGCCCTCGAACAGGGTGGTGAAGAGGCTGCGGAAATGGCGGTCGACATTCTGGAAGGCGTCGAGCAGCCGGGCGCGGCCCTCGCGATTGAGGCTGCCGATCGACCCGCGCAGGCGGTGGATCGCGACGCCCAACTCCTCGCGCTCGGCCTGGCTGGCGAGGCGGCTCTCCTCCAGTTCGGTCAGCTCGCTTTCGGCGACGAGATTGACCGGGCCGATCCGCTCGCGCTCCTGCGTGGCGCGCTCGAGGCGGGTCGATTCGACCTGGACGATCTCGATCGTCTCCTCCTCGAAGCCGACCCGTTCGGGCAGCAGCGGCGGCGGGCATTCGAACTTCTCGCCGGAAATCCGGCCCATCTCGATGCGCCGGGCGTCCTGCGCCTCGGCCCTTGCGGCAGCGCCGGCGCGCGCCTCGCGGCAGGCAGCGAGCGCCTCGCCGGCTTCGGCCAGCTTCGCCTCGGTCGCGCGCAAAGCCTCCTCGCCGGCACGCTCATAAGCGGCGGCGGCGCGCGCGGTTTCGGCCGCTTCGGCCGATTCACCGGTGAGCGCGGCGATGCGCTGCTCATAATCGTCCGGCGCGGCGGCGAGTTGCTGGGCTTCCGCCTCGGCATCGGCGATGCGGCGGCCGAACTCGGCGTCGCGCTTCTCGGCGTCGGTGGCGCGGGCGCGCCAATCGGCCTGCTCTTTCTTCGCGGCCTCGGCCCGTTGCCGGTCGGCGGCGACGCCTCTCGCATGGGTGGCGGCCTCCGCACGGACTTCGGCGAGCGCGGCCTGCGCGGTCTCGGCGGCAGCGCGCAGCTCGGCGACCTTCGCTTCGGTCGCGGCGGCATCGGGCAGGGTGGCCCAGAGCGATTCGGCTTCGTCGCGCGCCTTCACCGCATCGCGAAGGTCGGCATCGGCGGCTTCGGCGCGTTCGCCAAGGCCGGCGCGGCGCACGTCGAGCCGCTCGATCTCCATCGCCGCGGCATCCTCGGCGCGGCCCGCATCGCGGATCGCGGCGCTTGCTTCCGCCTCGGCCCGACGTGCGAGATCGGCGGCGGCGCGCGCGGCGTCCATCGCCGTGCGAGCCTCGACACTGCGTCGTTCCGCGTCCTCCACCGATCTGCCGGCGGCGGGCATCGCCGTTTCGATCTCGGCCAGCCGGTTGACCCGGATCAGCCGTTCGGCGGCGGCGGCGCCGAGGCCGCTGGCGACATAGCCGTCCCAGCGCCGCAGCTTGCCGTCCGTCGTGACCAGCCGCTGGCCGACCGCGAGCCTGATCGTCCCATCGTCGCTTTCCGTCACGCCGATCTGGCGCAGGCGACGCAGCAGCGCGGCCGGCGCTTCGACATGATCGGCGAGGCTGGCACAACCTGCGGGCAGCGCGGGATCGCCGGGCAACGGATCGGCGCCCGCCCACCGGCGCGGCCCGTCCGCGTCGAGCGCGGCGTCGAGATCCTCGCCGAGCGCGGCGGCGAGGGCGCGCTCATAGCCGGCGGCGGCGCGGACATGATTGATCGCGCGATCTCCGCCCGATGCTTCCACCGCCTTGATCAGCGCCTTCGCCTCGGACTGGAGCGCAGCGAGAGCGGCGCGGGCGGCGGCGGCCTCGCTTTCGGCGGCGTCGCGCGCCTCGGCCGCCTGCTGGCGTTCGGCCTCGGCCGCCGCAATGGCCGCGCCGGCTTCGGCGAGCCGCGCTTCGGCGGCGTCACGATCCGCGCGGGCCTGGGTCAGGGCGGCGTGCAGCGGCGCTGCGTCGCCAAGCCCCCCGATCTGGTCGCGAATACGCTGCACTTCCGCCTCGGCGCGGGCCAGCTTCTGGCGCGCCGCATCGAGCGCGGCCTGTGCCACCCGCGCTTCGGCCTGTTCGCCGGCCTGGATCGCGCGCGCCTGTCCCAGAGCGGTGTCCGCCGCGCGGGCGGCATCCTCCTGCTCGACGGTGCGGATGTCGATCGTGCCGCGCCGGCTTTCGGCATCGGCGAGGCGCGCGGCGATCCCGGCCAGTTCCTCGTCCAGCCGGGCGAGCGCCGCCGCCGCGTCGTCGCGCAAAGCCGCCTCGCGCGTCCGGTCGGCGACGAAGGTAAGCTGGCGGGCCGCCAGTTCGTCGATCCGGCGGCGGATGCCGTCCCGTTCGGTGCGCAAAGCGGCGAGCTTGTGGCCGAGTTCGGAGGCGCGCTCGCGCGCGGCCTCGGCGGCGCGGCGCTTGCCGGCGAGATCGGTGGCGGCCTGGGTCTGGTAAGCGGCTGCGGCGCGCTGCGCCTCGGCGGCGATGCCGACCGCCGCTTCGGCGGCCTGCGCCTCCTGTTTCGCGGCTTCGGCCGCCGCGGCAGCCTCGCGCCAGCGCGCGAAGATCAGCCGGCCCTCGGCCACCCGGATCTGATCGGAGAGCTTGCGATAGCGTTCGGCGGCGCGGGCCTGGCGCTTCAGCGCGTTGGCGCGCAGCTCCATATCGGCCAGCACTTCGTCGAGCCGGACCAGATTGGCCTCGGTCGCGCGCAATTTCTGCTCGGCATCCTTGCGCCGGACATGCAGGCCAGAAATGCCGGCCGCTTCCTCCAGCATCATGCGCCGCTCGGTCGGCTTGGCGGCGATGACGGCGCTGATCCGCCCTTGGCTGACCAAGGCGGGCGAATGGGCGCCGGTCGCGGCGTCCGCGAAGAGCAGAGCGACGTCCTTGGCGCGCACGTCGCGGCCATTGACCCGATAGGCGGAGCCCGCGCCGCGCTCGATCCGGCGGGTCACCTCGACCTCGCCGGCCGGGGCGAAGCCGGCATCGCCGCCGACATCGATGTCCTGCCGTTCGACCAGCAGGGAGACTTCGGCAAAATCGCGCGGCGGCCGGGTCGCGGTGCCGGCGAAGATCACGTCCTCCATGCCCGCGCCGCGCATCGATTTGGGCGAGCTTTCGCCCATCACCCAGCGAATCGCCTCCAGCACGTTGGATTTGCCGCAGCCATTGGGGCCGACCACGCCGGTCAGGCCGGGCTCGATCACCAGCTCGGCCGGCTCGACGAAGCTCTTGAATCCCGAAAGCTTGAGGCGCCTTACCTGCAACGCGACCCCCCGCGGCGCCTCACCGCGCTGATCTCAGCAGCGGCTCGAGCCCTGCCCAATCGTGAACGCTGCCGGCGAGCCGGCCGTTCACCGCGAAGCTCGGCGTGCCGGAGACGCCGAAATCCGCGCCGGCCCGGCGCATCTGCGCGAGCCGCTCCAGCCCGGCTTGATCGGCGAGGCAGGTTCGTGCCCGCGCGGCATCGACGCCGTGACGCGCTGCGATCTCGCCCAGCCCGGAAATCTCGATCACGCGGCGCATCGTCTCCAGCGGCTCCAATCCCTCCATCGCCCGGCGCTGCTCGGCCGGCATCGCGGAGATGCGGCCCATCCATTGCTGCTGGCTGGCGAGGATGGCGTGATTGAGCGCGAAATAATTATCCGGCGCGGCGCAGCGGCTGATGAAGGCGGCGGCGAGATCGAGCCCGTTCAGCACGAAATTGCGATATTCCAGGCTGACGCGGCCGGAACGGACATAGGAGTCGATCAATCGCGGCGAGCCCTGCGCCGCGAAGGCGGCGCAGGCCGGGCAGGTGAGCGAGAAATATTCGACCACCTTTACCGACGCCTGCGGATTGCCCATCCGGAAGCCGCCCTCCGGCGTGGCCGTAACGACCCGGCTCCAGTCGCGCTGCGCCTGGGCTTGCGCCGGCGCCATGGCGGGCGCGGCGGCCAGGGTTGCGCCGGCGACCGCGGCGGCCAACAGGGCCGGGAGCCGGGCCTTCACGTCAGCCGCCGATCGCCGCGCGCAATTGCGGCTCGAGCGCGCGCCAGTCGGACACGTTCTGGCGCTGGCCGTTGATGAAGAAGGTCGGCGTGCCCTGCACCTGCTCCTCCCGCATCGCCCGGCCGGTACCGTCGGACAGCCGCTGCACGCCCTGCGGATCGGCGAGGCACGCGCTGAACCGCGCCTCCGGCATGCCGCGCCGGGCGAAGAAAGTGTCGAGATCCATCGCACGGGCGAGTGGCGCGATCTGCTGCTCGGGCGACAGCGCGCCGATCCGCTGCGCTTCGCTCTCGTCGATCGCGGCCATCAGCTCCTGCTGCTGCGAGAAAAGCTGCTCGATGGTGCGGAAATAGGCCGACGGCGGCTGGCAGCGGGCGAGCACCGACATCGCCACGTCGGGCGGGCTCAGAAGGAAGTGGCGGAATTCCCAGCTGACCTGGCCGGAGCGCACATAATTGTCGCGCAGCGGCGTGGAGGCTTCGTCGGAGAAGGTCTTGCAATGCGGGCAGGTCATCGACGCATATTCGACCAGCTTCACCGGCGCGTCCGGATTGCCCATCCGGATGCCGCCCTCCGGCGTTTCGTTCACCACTTCCGCCCAATTGCCGTTGTCCGGCGCCGGAATCTGGGTCAGCGGCGCGGACGCATTGCCGGCCGCCGCATTGAGGTCGCCACCATCATTGTCGCCGCAGCCGGCGAGGACGAGGGCAAGGGCGGCCAGGCTCGCGCCGATCTGGATCTTCATCGCTTTTTCTCTCCACCAATTCTGCCGACGACCGGGATCGTCGTCACCACCGGCGTTCCATCGCCGGACGAAAGGCCGCGCGCAAGCGATTCGAGACAGGCGCGCAGCTCCGGGTCCGCCACTGCGCGCAGCGATTCGCCCATTTCAGCGGGGATCGGCCGCACAGAGGGCGGCGCCTTGCGCGGCTTGGCCTGCTCGGCGCGCACGATGCCCTGGCGGAAGGCGATGCGCGCCACCGCCGCATAGCCGAAGAAGCGGTTGACCCGTTCGGCGATGGCGGGGGCGACATGCTGCATCATCGGCGCATGGGCGCCTTCCACCACCAAAGTCAGCACGCCCTCGCTCTTTTTGCCCGGCGGGAAACGGATCGATTCGGGCGAGGAGACGGCGGCGTAACGGACGCCGACGATTTCGCGCCAGCGGCTGACGATCGAGGACTGGACGAAGCCGAAGCGGCGGAAGGCCGGCCCGCCCACTTCGGGCACCAGGTCGCTGACCGCGCGCATGCGCCGCGCGCGCTCCGGCGGCGCCGATGGTTTCCTGCGCGTTCCTGCCGGTTTCGTCATCGCGCGAAGCATGGCATAGGCGGCCCATGCCCGTCGATGCCTCGCAGGCGCTTTTGTGTTGGTATGCTGTGGATAAGCGCCGCCTGCCCTGGCGCGCCGAAGCCGGCGAGACGCCCGATCCATATCGCGTCTGGCTGTCCGAGATCATGCTCCAGCAAACCACGGTCGCGGCGGTGAAACCCTATTTCGCGCGGTTCACGACGCGTTGGCCCAATGTCTCGGCTTTGGCCGCCGAGGAGGATGGCGAGGTGATGCGTGCCTGGGCCGGGCTTGGCTACTATGCCCGCGCCCGCAACCTGCTCGCCTGCGCCCGCGCGGTGGTCGCCGATCATGGCGGGCGCTTCCCGGACGATGAGGCGGCGCTGCGCAAGCTGCCCGGCATCGGCCCCTATACCGCCGCCGCTATCGCCGCGATCGCGTTCGGGAAGCGGGCGGTGGCGGTGGACGGCAATGTCGAGCGGGTGGTGGCGCGGCTGTTCGCCGTGGACGAACCGCTGCCTGGCGCGCGGCCCCGCATCCGGGCGCTGGCCGACACCCTCGTGCCGGACGAAGGCGCGGGCGATTTCGCCCAGGCGATGATGGATCTGGGCTCGGCGATCTGCACGCCGCGCAATCCCGATTGCCCGCTTTGCCCGATCGAGGCGCATTGCGCCGCCGCGCGCAGCGGCGATCCGGCCCGCTTTCCGGTCAAGGCGCCGAAGGCCGCGAAGCCGAAGCGCGAAGGCGTGGCCTACTGGCTGGAGCATGACGGCGCGGTGCGGCTGGCGCGGCGCCCGGACAAGGGGCTGCTCGGCGGGATGCTGGCGCTGCCGGAAGCGCCTCCGGCGGACGCGAACTGGCGCGAGGCGGGATCGGTCGACCATGTCTTCACCCATTTCGCGCTCAACATGACGCTGATGTGCGCGCGGGCCGAGATGCGTGACGACGGCCTCTGGTGGCCGGTGGACAGAATCGGCGAGGCGGGCCTGCCGACCCTGTTCGCGAAGCTCGCCGCGCGCGGGATCAACTGGCGGGAGGCGGCATGAACCGCCCCGGCTTCACCGGCGCCAGCCTCGATCGCGCCGATCATCTCCGGCTCGACAAGGAGCGGCTGGCCGACATGATGGCCAATGGCGATGCGCGGCTGCTCGATCTCGCCGAACTCGATCCGGTGCTGGAGGAAGAAGGCGCGCTGCACTGGACGAGCTTTGCCGAGACGCAGGTCGAAGAGACGATCTTCCTGGGGCTCAGCGACGGCGTGCCCCTGTTCGCACCGCTGGTACGCACCCAGGCGCTCGGCCGGCGCTCGTGGAGCGTAATGCGGCTGATCGGCCGGATGAACCCGCGCGACGCAGCGATCTGGGGCGCGGCGCGCAGTCTCAACGAATGGCACAACAAGCATCGTTTCTGCGGCGTGTGCGGCACCGCGACCGAGACGTTTCGCGCCGGCTGGGGGCGGCAATGCCCGAGCTGCGGGGCGGAGCATTTTCCGCGCGTCGACCCGGTCGTTATCATGCTTGCCGAGCATGACGGGCGCGTGCTGGTCGCGCGCCAGCACCAATACCCGCCGGGCCGCTATTCGGCGCTGGCCGGCTTCGTCGAGCCGGGCGAATCGATCGAAGAGGCGGTGGCGCGCGAATTGATGGAGGAAGCCGGGCTCGCCGTGCGCGACGTTTCCTATGTCGCGAGCCAGCCCTGGCCCTTCCCCGGCTCGCTGATGATCGCCTGCCTGGCGAAGGCCGATACCGACCGGATCGTGCTGGAGACGAACGAGCTGGAAGACGGCTTCTGGGTCGATCGCACGGGAGTGCGTGCCGCGCTGGCGGGAGCGCCCGACGCGCCGTTCCAGGCGCCGGCGCCTTTCGCGATCGCCAACACATTGCTGACCCGCTGGGTCGAAGAGAACGACAAGGGAGAACGGGGATGAGAGCATTTGCGATCGGCGCGGGAGCGGCACTGCTCGCCGGCTGCACGACCAGCCAGCAGGATCAGCCGGCGGAGCTCGTGGTGACTCTGACCGGGCTGCAGGAAGTGCCCGGCCCGGGCGATCCGGACGGCACCGGCACTGCCCAGGTCCGTGTCACCCCATCCAACGGCCAGCTATGCTGGAACCTTTATGTGCGCGAGATCGCACCGGCCACCGCCGCCCACATCCATCGCGGCGCTGCCGGATCGGCCGGGCCGCCGGTCGTCACGCTGACCACGCCGGACCAGGCCGGGCGCAGCCAGGGCTGCGCGGCGATCGGGCAGGAACTGGCCCGGGAGATCGCGTGGCGCGGCTACGATTTCTACGTCAATGTGCACAATGCCGAACATCCGGCCGGCGCGGTTCGCGGCCAGCTTCGCGGGACGGCGATCAGGCCGCAGCCGCGCCAGCGGGACCGCTAGGCTTCCGCGGACGCTTCTTTTTCTTCGGCGCGGCCGGCGGTGCGGGCACCGGCTCGGCATCGACGGTGACGTTCGTGCGCTGCAATCCTTCCTCGAGTCCTTCGAGAAAGCGGCGCAGGCCGTCGATCGCGGCGGTGCGCAGCGTCTCGCCCAGATGCTCCGCGTTGATGCTGATCCGGGCGCCGAACTGCCGCGCCTCCTCGCGCGCCTCGGCCGAAGCCTCGCGCGCGGCGCGTTGGCCGCGCGCGGCGGTCGCGGCCGCCGCCTGGGCGAAAGCGCGAAACGAATCGCTCTCCGCCATCTTCACGACCTTCTTCGCCCGCTTGCGGACCTTCTTGGGGATTTCGATGCCGCCGACGCGCTTGGGAATCTTCACCTTGGCCATGAGTCGACCTCCTTGTGTGTTATGCAGATAATACACAAGGAGGTCGGTTTCAAGCATTCCCCGCGAAGCGCAGCGGCTTCACCCTTTTCACGCCCGGCAGCGCCTCCAGCCGGCGGACCAGATCGTCCGCGATATGGCCGTCCACCGAAACCAGGGCCACCGCCTCGCCGCCCACATCGCGGCGGCCGAGATGGAAGGTGGCGATGTTGACCTGGGCCTCGCCCAGGGCGGTGCCGAGCCGGCCGATGAAGCCCGGTTTGTCCTCGTTGACGAAATACACCATCTCGCCCGCCAGATCGGCCTCCACCGCCACGCCGAACATGTCGACGAGCCGGGGGGAGGCGTTGCCGAACAGAGTGCCGGCAACGCTGCGCGGCCCCTCCGGCGTCGCGGCGGTGACGCGCAGCAGGGTGTGATAGTCGCTCTCATGCGCGTGGCGGACCTCGCGCACGTCGAGCCCGCGCTCCTTCGCCAGGAAGGGCGCGTTCACCATGTTCACGCTGTCCGAATAGACCGCCATCAGCCCGGCGAGCACGGCCGCGGTGATCGGTTTCTGATTCAGTTCGGCCGCCGCGCCCTCGACCTCGATCGAGACCTTCTGGATGCGATCGCCATCGACCTGACCGAGCAGACTCCCGAGCTTCTCGGCCAGCTCCATATAGGGCCTGAGCTTCGGCGCCTCCTCGGCGCTGAGCGAGGGCATGTTGAGCGCGTTGGAGACGCCGCCGCGCATCAGATAATCGGCCATCTGCTCGGCGACCTGGAGCGCGACATTGACCTGGGCCTCGGTGGTGGAGGCGCCGAGATGCGGGGTGGCGACCAGGTTCGGCGCGCCGAACAGCGGATTGTCCTTCGCCGGCTCCTCGACGAACACGTCCAATGCCGCGCCGGCGACATGGCCGCTGTCCAGCGCAGCGCGCAGCGCCGCCTCGTCGATCAGGCCGCCGCGCGCGCAATTGATGATCCGCACGCCCTTCCGGGTCCTGGCCAGATTCTCCGCCGACAGCACGTTGCGGGTCTGATCGGTGAGCGGCGTGTGCAGCGTGATGAAATCGGCGCGGGCGAGGAGCTGGTCCAGTTCCACCTTCTCCACGCCGAGATCGACGGCGCGCTCGGGCGTGAGGAAGGGATCGAAGGCGATCACCTTCATCTTCAGGCCCAGCGCCCGATCGGCGACGATCGATCCGATATTGCCGCAGCCGATCAGGCCGAGCGTCTTGGCCGTGAGCTCCACGCCCATGAAGCGGTTCTTCTCCCACTTGCCGGCCTGGGTGGAGGCGTCGGCCTGGGGCAGCTCGCGGGCCAGCGCGAACATCAGGGCGATGGCATGTTCGGCGGTGGTGATCGAATTGCCGAAGGGCGTGTTCATGACGACGACGCCGCGCGCGGTGGCGGCGGGGATGTCGACATTGTCGACGCCGATGCCGGCCCGGCCGATGACTTTGAGATTGGGCGCGGCGGCGAGCAGGTCCGCCGTTACCTTGGTCGAGGAGCGGATGGCGAGACCGTCATAGTCGCCGATGATCGCCTTGAGCTCGTCCTTGGAAAGGCCAGCCCTCTCGTCCACCTCGACCCCGGCGGCGCGGAAGATCTCTGCGGCCTTGGCGTCCATCTTGTCGGAAATCAGCACCTTGGGCATTGGGAAACTCCTGAATCTCTTGCTCCGTTCGGGCTGAGCCCGTCGAAGCCCTGCCCTTTTCTTCGCTGGTAAGAAGGACAGCCCTTCGACAAGCTCAGGGCGAACGGGTGTGACTAGCTTGTGCGTGCTTGCTGGTAGGCCCAGTCGAGCCAGGGGCCGAGCGCCTCGACGTCCGCCGAGTCGACCGTCGCGCCGCACCAGATGCGCAAGCCCGGCGGCGCGTCGCGATAGCCGGCGATGTCGTAGGCGGCATCCTCCGCCTCCAGCAAAGCGGCCATCTTCTTGATGAGCGCCGCGTCGGCGCCCTCGACGGTCAGGCAGACGCTGGTCTTCGACCGGCTGGCCGGATCGGCGGCGAGATGACCGAGCCAGGGCCGTGCCGCGACGATCGCGTCGAGCGCGGCGGCATTGGCCTCGGTGCGGCGGATCATCGCGGGCAGCCCGCCCAGCTCCTTCGCCCATTCTAGCGCGAAGATCGCATCCTCGACGGCGAGCATCGAGGGGGTGTTGATCGTCTCGCCCTTGAACACCCCTTCCGCCAGCGCTCCCTTGGAGACGAGGCGGAAGACCTTGGGCAGCGGCCAGGCGGGGATGTGGCTTTCGAGCCGCTCGACCGCGCGGGGGCCGAGGATCAGGACGCCATGCCCGCCCTCGCCGCCCAGCACCTTCTGCCACGAGAAGGTGGCGACATCGATCCGGTCCCAGGGCAGATCGTAGGCGAAGACCGCGCTGGTCGCGTCGGCGAAGCTGAGGCCCTCACGGTCTTCGGCGATCCAGTCGCCGTCCGGAACGCGCACGCCCGACGTGGTGCCGTTCCAGGTGAACAGCACGTCGTTCGACCAATCGACCTGGCTGAGATCGGGCAGGGCGCCATAATCGGCGCGCAGGATCGTCGGATCGAGCTTGAGTTGCTTGACCGCGTCGGTCACCCAGCCTTCGCCGAAGCTTTCCCAGGCGAGCGTCGTCACCGGCCGCGCGCCCAGCATCGTCCACATCGCCATTTCGAAGGCCCCGGTGTCGGAGCCCGGCACGATGCCGATCCGGTGCGTGTCGGGCAGGCGCAGCACATCGCGCATCAGATCGATGCAATATTGGAGACGCGCCTTGCCGAGCTTCGATCGATGCGATCGGCCCATGCAGCCGGTGATGAGTTTTTCGGGGGACCAGCCCGGCGGCTTCGCGCAGGGACCGGAGGAAAAATACGGACGCGCAGCACGCACGTCTGGCTTCAGTTCAGTCATAACAAGACTCTCCTTCCAGAGAGCCCGCACCGCGTTGGGGCGGCGTGGCCCGTAGACGGCGTTACGGAAGAAGGGCGTCCGCCGCAAGCGCCTCTCGCTTCGACTCGTCTTTCTTGACCGGCGCATGTGCGCGAATCAGGCTGCGGTCATGCGGCGTGGGCTCCTCCTGGCGATGATGCTGGTGCTGGCGGGATGCATCCCGCGCAGCGAACCGCGTGCGCCGCCGCGATCGGAGCCGCCGCCACGCGTTGCGGTTCAGCCCGACGCCGCGACGCGGCAATGTTTCGGCGAGCTGGCGCGCGAAGGCGTTCGCTTCCAGCCGCTGCCGGACCGGCATTTCCAGAACGGCTGCTCGGCGCTCGGGGCGGTGCAGCTTCAGGATGTTGGCACGCCCGTCACCAATCTCGGGGCGATGACCTGCCCGCTCGCCCGCCAGTTCGCGCGCTGGACGCGCGAGGCGGTGCAGCCCGCAGCCGTCCGCTTTCTGGGATCGCCGGTGCGGCGGATCGAGACGTTCGGCACCTATTCCTGCCGCAGCGTCAACAGCCGGCCGGGCGCGCGATTGTCCGAACATGCTTATGCCAATGCGGTGGACGTGGCTGCCTTCGTCCTTGCCGACGGGCGCCGCGTCACCGTCGAGCAGGGTTGGCGCGGCGGCCGTGACGAACAGGATTTCCTGCGCGCGATTCACCAAGCCGGCTGTCGCCGCTTCAACATCGCGATCGGGCCCGACGCCGACGCATTTCACCAGGACCATCTCCATTTCGACATGGGACGCGGGCCCTATTGCCGCTGAATCAGGGGCTTGGAGGTTAAGGATTCACCTTGCCGCAAATCCGCTCTAAAGCCGGGTGATGACAGACCCAGTTCCGCCGAAGCGCGTTTTTCATCCCGCCCGCGAGGAGGCCGAGACGGCCGCGCAGGCGACCGTCAGCCCGCAGACCGTCACGCCGGCCTATCGCCTGGCCTTCCAGGACATGGATTTCCTGCTGCGCGAGGATCTGCGCCCGGTCCGCTTCCAGCTCGAATTGCTGAAGCCCGAGCTGCTGCTCGACGAGGCGAACATCGCGACCACCTTTGTTTTCTACGGATCGGCGCGGATCCCGGAGCCGTCAAAGGCGCAGGCGCTGATCGACGCCGCCGCGACCGACCATCAGCGGCTGGTCGCCGAACGGCTGCAGGCGAAGGCGAAATATTATGACGAGGCACGCAAGCTCGCCCGCCTTGTCAGCAAGGTCGGGCCGGATGCGGAAGGGCGCCGCCAGTTCGTCGTCTGCTCGGGCGGCGGCCCGTCGATCATGGAGGCCGCCAATCGCGGCGCCACGGACGAGGGGAAGGAATCGATCGGGCTCAACATCGTGCTGCCGCACGAGCAACATCCCAATGTCTATGTGACCCCGGACCTGTCTTTCCAGTTTCACTATTTCGCCCTGCGCAAGATGCACTTCCTGCTGCGCGCGCGCGCGGTGGCGGTCTTTCCCGGCGGCTTCGGGACGTTCGACGAATCGTTCGAGCTGCTGACCCTGATCCAGACCGGCAAGATCAAGCCAATGCCGATCATCTTCTTCGGCCGCGAATTCTGGGACCGGGTGGTCAATTTCCAGGCGTTGGTCGACGAAGGCGTGATCTCACAGGCCGACCTCGACCTGTTTTCCTTCTGCGAGACTGCGGAAGACGCCTGGGAAATCGTCTGTCGCCATTATGCGGAAACACCGGGGGCGATCTGCTGACATGGGCTGGTTCGGCCCGAAGCTGCCGATCGACCTGGACGAACTGGATTTCCAGCTCGCCACCTTCAAATGGCTGATCGCGCAATTCGGGCCGGTGGGCGAGCAACCGCTGGTCCTCCCGACGCGCGCCTTCTTCCCGCTTTCGGGCGCCGGCGGAGAGGCCGGCGTCCTGGAAATTTTCGAAGCGGTGCGCGGTCACGCGGGCATGGCGGATTGGCCCTGCGAGCTGCAGGGCGGCCAGCAGAATCGCCCCTTCGACGTGGGCAACAACATCTTCCTGAAACATAGCGGCAGCGCGCCCTGCGGCACGTTCGAGATCGGCGAAGGTCCGGCCGGAACTTACGGCATCATCAGCTATAATCCCGATATGGCGCACGACATGGCGGGGCTGGCGGCGACCTTCGCGCATGAACTGGGTCATTACCTGATGGCGACGGCGACGGCCGATCCGCCAGGCGGCTGGGAGCTGCATGAGCTGCACACCGATCTGGCCGCCATCTATCTCGGCTTCGGCATCTTCCTCGCCAATCACGCACGCTCGTTCGAGCATTTCTCGACCGAAAGCAGCACGGGCTGGCGCAGTTCGATCCAGGGCTATCTGAGCGAGCAGGCGCTGGTGACCGGCCTGTGCATATTCCAGCGTCTCGCCGGGCGTGAGCCCGCCGAGGCGGAGCCGCACCTGAAGCCCTATCTGGCGAGCGTCCTGCGCAATGCCGACAAGGCGCTGCGCAAGACCGCGCCGGATATGGCGGCGGCGGTCGCGGCGATGAAGCTCGACGATTTCGCCTGAATCACTCGGCGGCGGGCGCGGCCTCGTTGGCTTCGGCCGGTGCGGCCTCGTTGGCTTCCGCAGGTGCGGCTTCGTTGCCCTCTTCGGCGGCCGGCTCCTCGACGGCGGGCGGCGGCGGGAGCTGCAAATTGCCGCCCTGCTGGTTCATGTAGAGCAGCAGATCGGCGCGCTCCTGCGGGTTGGAGAGCCCCGCGAAGGTCATGCGGGTGCCCGGCGCGAAGGTGCGCGGCGAAGCGAGCCAGGCGCTCATCGTCTCCCAGTCCCAAGTGCCGCCGCGCGAGCGCAGCGCATCGGAGAAGTTGAAGCCGGCATGGCCGGTGCCCACGCCTTCGCCCATCACGCCCCACAGATTCGGACCGAGGCCGTTGGCGCCGCCCTGATTGATCGTGTGGCAGGCGGCGCATTTGCGGAAGGCGCCTTCGCCGCGCGCCGCATCGGCGGTTTGCATGAAGTGGGCGATCGGCGGCTCGGCCGCGGCGCCGGTCGATTCTTCCTCGACGCCTTCGATCGGGTAGCCCATCGTTTCGGGCCGCTCGGACTTGAAGACCTGGCCGGTGACCAGAGTTGCACCCAACAGGACGATGCCCGCGCCCAGCACCCATCCCGCAATCGTGTTGAACCGATCGTCCATGCCGCTTTCTTGCCTCCGAAGGTGCGCGGCCTCCCCTGGCCGGCTTCAAGCTGATTGGCGCCCCCTTTATGCGGGCGCGTCGATTGCCGCAAGCCGGGCGCGTCGAGAGGTTGTGCGGGGGATGACGCTTTTATGCCCGTTATCCTCGTTTTCCACAGGCGGAATCCGTTTGGCGCGACTCACTTTTCATGACAGCCTTCCTTTCGTGGCAGAGACGATCGCCCGGCAACGGACGAAAGCCTTCCCAGCCACGGCCCGAGCGAGGAGCCCTTGCGTCCCACCAGACGGAAGGCCCGAGCGGAGGCGGGGCGGCTGACGAAGCCGCCGCCAGGCGGAAGCTGCGGACTTGTCCTTTGGCGGATGCGAAAGCGGCAGGCTTCGTGAAGCGCCCACCCTGAACCTGACGCCTTCGGGCGGAAGGGGACGGACAGGCAGGGAGAGAATCCTTCGGGGTTCGCGAACTGCCCGGCGGAAAGCGGGATTTTCGGATTTACGCACCGCCACCGGAATCGAAGGAGGCTTCGGCCGAATGAGATGCCGGGCAGGACCGGGCCTGGTCTCGGGAGCTGCGAAACCGGCGAGAGCCCAGGGCTTCGGCTCATGGCTCGCCAGGCGGAACCAGCGGCTTCGGCCAAGGATCCCGCCGGCTCCGGCACCAAGGCTTCGGCGGCGGTGACGGGAAGGTGGGAAGCGGAACGCGAGTTCCAAATCCGTCAAGCGGCGAACCGCCAGGGCTTCGGCCCTGTCGGGGAGCCACAGGGGAAACCCGAACGGAGCCTGCGCTTCGGGAAGGACTCCGGGAACCGACGCCGAGGCCCCCGGCCTGGCAAGGTTCCGAAACCGCCCTCGCGGACTGCCTCGCCTCCCAGGCTTGGTGTCCACCCGCGATGGGACAGTGGGGGCCGGCGGCGACGCCGGCCCCCATTGCTGTTTCTGGGCGCCCGCTCCGCCTGGTTGCGGTTTTCCCCTGCTTGATCTGGCGCAAGACAGCGGCGATAGTCCCGCCCGAGCGAGGAGGGGGCAAGATGTTCTCACGCAAGGATTCGAAGCCCGGCACGCGTGCCGGCCGATCGGCCCCGCCGGGCCTGTCCTTTATCGGGCCGGAGGTCGTTATCAGCGGCGATCTCACCACCAGCGCGCAGCTTCATGTCGACGGGCGCATCGACGGCCATGTCCGTTGCGGCCATCTCTGCCAGGGCGAAAGCGGGATCATCGCGGGCGACTTGACCGCCGATGAGGCGCGGATCGCCGGGCTGGTCGAAGGCACGGTCAATGCGGCCACCCTGGTCGTGGAGGCGACGGGCCGGATCGCAGGAGACGTCACCTATGAAACGATCAGCATCGCCGCCGGTGCGCGGATCGACGGTCGGCTGGCGCGCCGTGTCGCGCTCGCCGCGGATTCGGCGGTCGCGGACATGCTGATCGCCACACCGACCGACGCCGCGCCGGCGAAAGGCAAGGCCGCCAGCAGCACCGATCTCTTCCCCGCCGGCAGCAAGCCCGAAGCTTTGGTGGTCGATTGATGGGCAAGCATGTCGCGACGATCGACTGGTCTTCGGACGGCCAGTTCGCCAGCGGGCGCTACAGCCGGCGGCACGAATGGCGCTTCGACGGCGGCGCGGTGGTGCCGGGCTCCTCGTCGCCCGACGTGGTGCGCGTGCCCTTTTCCGATCCCGCCGCGGTCGATCCGGAGGAGGCTCTGGTCGCCGCGGCATCGTCCTGCCACATGCTCGCCTTCCTCTGGGTCGCGCACAAAGCGGGGTTCGCGGTCGAAAGCTATCACGACGATGCGGAAGGCACGATGAGCGCGGTCGCGCCGGGGCGCATGGGCGTGACCCGGATCGTGCTGCGGCCGCGCATCGCCTTTGCGGGACGGGCGCCGGCTGCGGAGGAGCTCGATCGGCTCCACCATGATGCGCACGAGCAATGCTTCATCGCCAATTCGCTGAAGAGCGAGATCGTCGTGGAAAACCCCGAAAGCGCCTGAGCTACAGGCCCCACCAGGGCAGCTTTGCGTAATAGCCCGTCACATCCTCGTAATCGCGCGGCTGCGGCCGGTCGGCCTGGTCGAGCCGCATGGTCGGCGCCGCTTCGAGCTGCTCACGGGTGAGGTCGATGACATAGGCGTCGAGATCGACGTCATAGCTCAGCACGTCCCACGGTACCGGATGGGCACTTTCGCTCAGCCCGAGAAAGCCGCCGAAGGTCAGCACCGCATAGGCGACCTGCCCGCTATTCTTGTCGATCATCACCGAATGGATCGCCCCGAGCCGCTCCGCCGTGCGATTATAGACCGGCGTACCCTCGACGCGGCGCGACGAGATCAGCGCGTTGCGCCGGTCCACCGAGTCGGTTTCGTTGAGAAGGGGCCGCTCATCCTGAGACATGATCCGTCTCCTTTCCGCCCCCGGAGTGCTGAATATAGCAGAATCGATTGGGCAAAGCACGTTTTCCCGGCGCGATTCGCAAGTCGCTTCACCATGGCGACAAGTTCCGGATCAGAGCGCTTCGCCGCGCGCCGCCGCGCGCCGCGCGAGGCTTTCGGCGGACCAGAAAGTGGCCATGTCGTAAAAGATCTCGAAGGCCGGGGCGCCGTCGCGATGCAGCTGGACCCAAGGCAGCTTCGATCGGGCGAAGATGTGCGCGTCGGGCGGGCACAAAGCCGGACGATCGAGCGTGCCGACGCGCACGAAATGAATGTTCGGGCCGGCGCCGGGATAATTGCTCCACAGGGCCACGCGGCAGGACGGGCAGCGCCAGATCGTCTGGCCGCGCCCGCTTTCGGAGGGTGTGAGCAAGGGCTCGGGCGCTCCCGCCACCAATTCCACCCGATCCGCCTCGATCAGCGCGTTGATGGCGAAGGCGGAACCGGTTTCGGCCTGGCAGCTCGTGCAATGGCAGCAATTGACGAACATCGGCGGGCTGGCGAGCCGGTAGCGCACCGCGCCGCAGACGCAGCCGCCGTGGAGGGTGGGGGAGTCGGTCATGGCCGCTGTTTAGGCGGGATGGCGATGGCAGGAAATCGCGCCGTGCGCTCCATGGTGGGCTCATCGCGAACGGGCCTGGATCGCCCGAAAAGCAATGGGGGCCGGCGTCGCCGCCGGCCCCCACTTCGCCCGAATCCGAATCCCGCGCCGGTGAGGGCTTGGGCTCGTCCCGGGAGAGGTTCCGGCCGAGGCCTTGCGGCCTCGGTCGGTTCCTTGGGTTCCTTCCGAAAAACCTTGCGGTTATCATCCGGTTCCCTGGCCTGAACGTTCCGAAACATCGCTGCTTCGTCGCCTTTCAGGCCGAGATCAGGCTTCCGCCGAAGCTTCGGCATGATCCCTTTCGCGTTCCTTTCGTCCGGAGACTTCAGGTTCGCCGGAGAGACCGGAAAAGTGGGTTCGGCTTTCGCCTCGCGCTTCTTTCCAATTCCCCGTCCAGTGCTTCTTCGACTTTCATCCTTGCGGATGCTCGCCGTCTCCACCCTGGTCGCTTTCAGTCCCGATCGTCCGTTGCCGATCGATCCTTCCTGACCGCGAAATTGGAGACTGACTCCGCTTTCCGAGTCGCGCCAAGCGGAATCTTCGCCATCCGGCCTGTGGATAACGGGGATATCGTGGATAAGGTTAATTGGCAGGCTTGTCGCCGGCGGACCCGGCGACGGGAGTCGTCCCGTCGGCCGGAGCCATCGCCGCCGCGCCGGGAACGATCTCGCGGACGCACTGCATCGTCGCTTCCTGCGCGCCGGCGCGCGAGGCGGCCTGGTCCTCGCTCATCAGCTCGGTGGCGGTCTTGCCTTCCATATGGCGATCGACGGCGCATTCGCAGATGCGCTGGAAATCGACCCCGGCGGGCGCGGGTGCGGTGCGGGAGCCCTGGACGCAGCCCTCGATCGCTTGCTCGCGGTAGGATTCCCGAAAGCTGTTGTCGAATGCGCTGCCCGATCCGCAGGCGGCGAGCAGAATGGCGGATGCAGTGGCGGCGGTGATTTTCGGATAGGTCATCCCGGTCCCCCTTGGCCTTCGGCCCGCCTGTTAAGCGCGCGCGGGGCGGCGATGTAAAGAGGGGTGGCGGAAGGCCGGCGCGCCGGTGGATCGGTCAGCCGAGAAAGCCGGTCCAGTGCAGGCTGGCGACCTCGTTCGCGGCATGATTGACGCTGCGGGCCCAGCTGTGGCGATAGGCGCCATCGAACGCCACCATGTCCACGGTGAACGCGATGATGACCAGCACTGCGAACGCCTTCAGCTTCATGCCCATTCTCCCGCTTCTGGACGAAACGGCAATCGGGCGAGTCTAGGGCGTCATGGTTGACAAGAAGCTAATATGCCGGGCGGGATTAAGGCGGTGCCTATCGCACCTTGCTCTTGGCGCGGGCGACGATCTTTTCGGGATTAGCGATGAAGTCCTTGAGATGGGCGACTTCGCCATCGGACAATCCCAGGGCGCCGGCATTGTCGACCTGCAATTGCCAGCATTCGACTTCCGATTTCACGCCGTGCCAGGTTTTGCCGTTCAGATATTGCCAGACATGGTTCGCGTCATGGATGATGCAGGACGCGGCCCAGGCCGGGCCGACCAGGCTGCCGTCCTTCCGCCGGAATTCGTCGGTGTCGTAAAAGAAGAGGTTCGGCTTCACATCGGCGTAGGACCGTGCCGGCTTGGCGGAGAAGATCACGGCCCGCAGCTTGGCCAGCGCCTTGTGCGCCTGGGCGGACAGAGCGGCGTGGCTGGCCTCGAGATGCGCCGCGGTGGCCGCGATCATGTCCCATTCCTTCGATCGGTACGGGACGCTGTTCCGGTCGACGATGAGGAGCAGGTCGGCCTCGCCGAGCCGGACATAGGCGCCGGACGTGTCGCTCAGCTCGGCGACCTTCGCCTTCTTCTTGAACAGCGACTTGCGGCGGTTGAGGATCGACTGGCGATCTTCCGCCGAATGCTCGAACGGCGAAGTCACGCCGGCGGCGGAGGCAAGCAGGGAGTGATGATGATAGGGCTTGCTGTCGAAGAGGATCGGATCTGGCATTTCGGCATCGCTCCCCAAAGGCAGGAGTTTTGAAGCAACGCGACTCGCTCTTGATGATGTTGTGTCATCATTACTGGCGGAAACCTGGGTTTGTCGCATCATTATTTCACCGTTTCGGCGGAACGCGAGGCATGGGGCGGCTGGCCCGCCCCGGCCGGACTGCGGTGCGGCCTTGCCCTCGCCGCCGGCCGCCCCCATTTCGCCCGCAACCGCGTTGACGCCCCGCCCGGGCGCGATTACCACTAGAACAAATCTGGAACGAACGGCAGCCGATGCTCACTCATCTTTCCGTCCGCGGCGCGCGCGAGCACAATCTCAAGGGCGTGGACGTGGACATCCCGCGCGAGACGCTGACGGTGATCACCGGCCTCTCCGGCTCCGGCAAGTCGAGCCTCGCCTTCGACACCATCTACGCGGAGGGGCAGCGCCGCTACGTCGAGTCGCTCTCCGCTTATGCCCGCCAGTTCCTGGAGATGATGCAGAAGCCCGACGTCGATCATATCGAGGGCCTCTCCCCCGCCATCTCGATCGAGCAGAAGACGACGAGCCGCAACCCGCGCTCCACGGTCGCGACCGTCACCGAGATCTACGATTATATGCGCCTGCTCTGGGCGCGTGTCGGCATCCCCTACAGCCCCGCGACGGGCGAGCCGATCAGCGCGCAGACCGTCAGCCAGATGGTCGACCGCACGATGGCGCTCCCCGAAGGCACCCGCCTCTACCTGCTCGCGCCCGTCGTGCGCGGCCGCAAGGGCGAGTATCGCAAGGAGCTGGCGGAGTGGCAGAAGGCCGGCTTCACCCGCGTCCGCATCGACGGCGCCTTCCACGAAATCGACGAGGCCCCCGCCCTCGACAAGAAGTACAAGCACGACATCGAGGTGGTGGTCGATCGCCTCGTGGTCCGCGAGGGCATCGAGACGCGGCTGGCGGATTCACTGGAGACGGCGCTGAAGCTGGCGGACGGCCTCGTCTATCTCGACCCGGCGGACTCCACCCCCACCGTTCGCCCTGAGCCTGTCGAAGGGCTGTCCTTGCCTTCCGGAGAGGAAGAACAAGACACGGCTTCGACAAGCTCAGCCCGAACGGAGGAGGGGGCGAAGGCGGTCCTCCAGGACAACGCCCCCCCAGGCCGCATCACTTTCTCCGAGAAGTTCGCCTGCCCCGTCTCCGGTTTCACCATCGCCGAGATCGAGCCGCGCCTGTTCTCCTTCAACGCCCCCCAAGGCGCCTGCCCGGCCTGCGACGGTCTCGGCGAGCGGCAGCTCTTCGATCCGGAACTGGTCGTCCCCAACGAAGCGCTTTCGATCAAGAAGGGCGCGATCGTCCCCTGGGCCAAATCCAATCCGCCCAGCCCCTATTACATGCAGGTGCTGGCCAGCCTCGCCGCCGAGTTCGGCTTCGCGCTCGACACCCCCTGGCAGGACCTGCCCGCCGAAATCCACGACCTGATCCTGAACGGCTCGAAGGGCCGCCCGGTCACGCTCAAGTTCATCGACGGCCGCAAGTCCTATGAGGTGGTGAAGCCCTTCGACGGCGTCATCGGCAATCTCAACCGCCGCCTGCTCCAGACCGAGAGCGCCTGGATGCGCGAGGAGCTCGCCAAGTACCAGACCGCCCAGCCCTGCGAGACCTGCCACGGCGCCCGCCTCCGCCCGGAGCCGCTCGCGGTGAAGATCGCCGGCGAGAATATCTCCCAGGCCACCGCCCGCTCCGTCCGCCACGCGCTCGCCTGGTTCTCCACGCTGGAGGAGAAGCTCACGCCGCAGCAGCAGGAGATCGCCCGCGCCATCCTCAAGGAGATCAACGAGCGGCTCGGCTTCCTCAACAATGTCGGCCTCGACTATCTCGATCTCAACCGCACGTCGGGCACCCTCTCCGGCGGCGAGAGCCAGCGCATCCGCCTCGCCAGCCAGATCGGCTCCGGCCTCTCCGGCGTGCTCTACGTCCTCGACGAGCCGTCGATCGGCCTCCACCAGCGCGACAATGACCGCCTGCTCGTCACGCTCAAGCGCCTGCGCGATCTCGGCAACACCGTGCTGGTGGTCGAGCATGACGAGGATGCGATCCGCACCGCCGATCATGTCATCGACATGGGCCCCGGCGCCGGCGTGCATGGCGGCACGGTGGTCGCGTCCGGCAAGCTGGAGGAGGTGCTGGCGAACGAGAACAGCCTCACCGCCGATTATCTCACCGGCCGCCGCGCCGTCCCGCTCCCCGACAAGCGCCGCAAGGGCAATGGCAGGAAGCTGACCCTGAAAGGCGCCACCGCGAACAATCTGAAGGACGTCACCGCCTCGATCCCGCTCGGCACCTTCACCTGCATCACCGGCGTCTCCGGCTCGGGCAAGTCGAGCTTCACGATCGACACGCTCTACGCCGCCGCCGCCCGCCATCTCAACGGCGCGCGCGTCGTCGCCGGCCGGCACGAGAAGCTGGAGGGCCTGCAATATCTCGACAAGGTGATCGACATCGATCAATCGCCGATCGGCCGCACGCCCCGTTCTAACCCTGCGACGTACACTGGCGCCTTCACCCAGATCCGCGACTGGTTCGCCGGCCTGCCGGAGGCGCAGGCGCGCGGCTACAAGCCCGGCCGCTTCTCCTTCAACGTGAAGGGCGGCCGCTGCGAGGCCTGCGCGGGCGATGGCCTGATCAAGATCGAGATGCACTTCCTCCCCGACGTCTACGTCACCTGCGATGTCTGCCACGGCGCCCGCTACAACCGCGAGACGCTGGAGGTGAAGTTCAAGGGGCACTCGATCGCCGACGTGCTGGACATGACGGTCGAGGACGCCGCCGAGTTCTTCAAGGCCGTCCCCCCGATCCGCGACAAGATGCGGATGCTGGAGGAAGTGGGCCTGGGCTATATCAAGGTCGGCCAGCAGGCGACGACCTTGAGCGGCGGCGAAGCCCAGCGCGTGAAACTGGCAAAGGAACTCAGCCGGAGAGCGACGGGCCAGACCCTGTATATCCTCGACGAGCCCACCACGGGATTGCATTTCGAGGATGTGCGGAAGCTGCTGGAAGTCCTCCACGCGCTGGTGGAGCAGGGGAATAGCGTGGTGGTGATCGAGCACAATCTCGAGGTCATCAAGACGGCGGACTGGGTGATCGATCTTGGGCCTGAAGGTGGCGACAAAGGCGGGGAGATTGTGGCGGTGGGGACGCCGGAGGATGTGGCGGGGGAGACGCGGTCTTATACTGGGCAGTACCTTAGGGACATTCTGGCTAGGTCAGAGCGGGCTTCGTTGGAGCCGGCGATGAAGTTGGCCAGGACACGGGCAAGGGCACCGAAGCGGGAGCGTGAGGCGGCGGATTGACAACTGCTAGGGTCTGCAGAGGCGATCCATAGCCCTCTTATGCAGCGGGTCTACCGCATCCATTACCTCAAGTAGGCAACGAGCAGCGTCCGCCACCTGTTCGAGGGTATAGGCCGAAAAGGTCGTGACATCTCCGATGCTTTCAGAGTGAGATTCAAGCTGAGCTAGGCGCTCCATTGCTTTGACGCGCGCGCCGTCCAAACCTGGGTGATTCTGAAGGAGCTTGTCGACTTTTGGCTCTAAGCCGGATGCTCCCGGATCCTTGAAGGCGAGAAATATATCCAAGACCTTTCGTATTGCATTCGGCATTAGATATGCAAATTTCTCTGACGCTTGCGGATCATCTGCCAGCGATTTCATCAAGCTATAAAGATAATGATACTCAGACTCGTATTCTCGAATTAGCTTTGGCATCTGAATAATTTTAGAGATTCGCCCGCCATCGTTTCTCATGCCAGTTTCAATAAATAATAGCTCGGCGAGATTGTTATCATGTCGCTTGCCCAACCATTTTTTCATCTCACGCATGAAGTCTAGATTGTGGGTGAGGACAAAAAGCTGACTAAGATTAGCAAATTTTCGTCTAATCATTGATACAACGTGAGTCATCGCCCTAGCGTCTAGGCTAGAAATTGGGTCATCAATAATAACAATCAGATCCTTTAATTTACGGCCCTCTGAAGAGAGGGACGTCACAAAATAGCAAAATGCAACGGCGGTTTTCTCTCCCTCACTTAACGGCTTTCGAGAGGCACGGCCGTCTCTGCAGATTCGATAGCCCTCTTCATCTGCTTCCAAGGTTATGTGAGAGTGGCCAAGATAACTCTCTAGGAGCTTATTTAGCTCAGTCGAAGCGGGGCCATGAGTCCGAAGTTGAGTCCTGATCCCAGCAATCTTTGCCTCAATTTCCGCCAGTGCAGCCCTAGCGCGGTCGTGTGCCGCCTTGGTGTCGGCTTCCGCTTCTACCACCTCGTCAAAACTTGACTGATAGTCCGCAAGGTAGTGCGCCTTTAATCGCGCCGCAGCATTCGCTTTTTCAGTCGAGAAATTGTCGATTGCTAGATTATTCTCCACGACATGCTCGTTCAGCTGGCCGATAAGCTGCTTGATCTCGGTATCCCAGCTGTCAACACCGAGCGTGAGGGCAACAGGAGTATCATCAGGGCGCTGACGCTTTTGATCCAGTGCAGCAAGCCATTCAGTAGCGACGGAAACGGCCCGATCTAGAGAATCAATTAGGTTCTGCCTCGCTTGGGAGAGGGGTGCCTTAAACGATGGCAGCGTTTCAGACTGGGTGGCGATAGCGTCCTTGTAGGCTCGGCAATTGTCGATGAATGATCGAGCCCCTCGGACGGCTGCATCAAGTTGTGCCGCAAAGTCGTCGAACCCGGTTGCGAGCGCCTGTTGCAAGTCGTCGACCCTTTTGCCGAGCAGAGTGCTTCCGCAGAATAGACATTCCTGTTCGGACTCATGCAGCGCCAGGCCCTGTTCGACCCATCCGAGAGCATCCTTGCGTCGCTGGAGGGCTGCGATAGCAATCTCACGCACTTGGGCCGCAAGTGCCGCGCTCACAGCGGAGTGCGCAGAGTCGCCCCCACTTAAGGGTCCCGCACTCCGCAGCTTTTCAGGTAAATCGCTTCGGCCCACCACGTCTTTCAGGCGCCGTCGCTCGGTCTCCTCAATGCTACTGCTGATATCGTAGGATTGTGCGGCATAATCGGCCTTGAGATTTGCCGCGGTGTACCGGCGGCCGAGATTAAGCTCTTCAGCAATCAAGCGGGCAGCGTCCCTGCATTTTGAATCGAGTGCTCTTCCCGCACTGCTCCACTCAGAACTACGTAAGGTGTCTTCTTGGGTGGCCGTGGACTGATCGGTTTCAAGAGCAGAGAGCTGTCTCGCCAAATCAGCCTGCTCTGCGCCGAGGTAGATGATGGGTCTAGCTGTCCCCTCTTTCCAAGTCAGCGTCCTTTCAACGTAATCTTCGTTGAAGACCGCGATGTACCTGGACGCTGCATTGCTCAAACTTGTGTTTGAGGGATTAGAGCCATCGCTTAGGCTGAATGAGAACTCAGCGGTGTCCGGAAGATTCGAGTTCAGACCAGTATCGCTTATGGATTCGAATAGGCGCGATAAGGTGGTTTTCCCGCAGCCGTTGAACCCATAGATCAGATTGAATGGTTTGAAAGCGTGGCCGAATGACCCGCTTGGCACGTCAGCAAAGACACCGACATTCTTCAGATGGCGCAGCGTTTCGATTGTTGGCGTAGGCATCGGAATTGCTCCCCCACAACAATAGTAGCGATGGGGTCGCGTCTGACAATCAACAACTGATGGGATTACGGTGGCAGAATTACGGTGATAGGGGATTACGGTGACAGGAAATTCCGGGGACAGGAATTCCGGGGACAGCATACCTGTTTAGAGGAATTCCGGGGACAGCATACCTGTTTAGACAGCTACTTCTCATCCGCCCCTCTTCGCATCAGCGCCTTGGCCGAAGGCCCACTCCCTTCCCTTCTCCGCGCCTCTGCGTCTCCGCGCGAACCACCACCCCTTGCAATGTAGGATTTCCTCTGTCCTACGCTCGTCGATGAGCAGGAAACGCAAACGCCCCCTCGAACCCGGCGACCTCTTCCATGATCCGGAAACCGGCGCCCCCATGGAGATCAACGAGCATGGGGAGGCCGTCCCGTTCGTGCCCATCCCCTGGGATCCCTTCCCGCCCGATCCGCCGCCCCGGTCGCTCGCGCACATCCCTCGCCGCGCCGATGGCAGCGTCTCGCCTTTCTACACGCTCGATCAGGACGATCTGGAGCGGCTGGGGCAGGATACGCCGCGCCGCGATGCGTGCCGGGCGCGGCATGACGGCTGGACGCTGGAGCGGCAGCAGCAGTTCATCGAAACGCTCGCCGCCACCGCCTCGGTCAGCGAAGCGGCCCGCTATGTCGGCCTGTCGCGGCAGAGCGCGCACAAACTCTATCAGCGTTCGCCCCAGTTCCGCGCCGCGTGGGACGAGGCGCTGAAGGCCGCCGTCGGCGTGCTCGCCGCCACCGCCTTCGATCGCGCCGTCAACGGCACGCAGGAGCAGGTCTGGCATGACGGCCGCATGGTCGGCTTCCGCGAGAAGCATCATGATCGGCTGCTCCTCTATCTGCTGCGCGTGCGCGATCCGCTGAACTATGCGCCGCTCGACGATCTGGTCGGCTGGCAGCATCGCCGCGCGGTCGAGGATCGCTCCGGCGGCATCGCCCCGGTGCTCGATCGCCTCGCCGAGGCCGAGCGCGCCTGGGCCGAAGCCGAATCCCCGCCGCCCCAGCTCGCCGCGCCGGTGGACCGGCTGGAGGGCGCGCCGGACCCGACCCCGCCGATGGAAGGGAGCCGGGACCGGTGCGAAGGTCCCGAAGTCGACCCGCCAGAACACCCCCTCACCCTGTAAACTTTGTCAACTTCGCAGGGGGAAAAAGGATGAGGCCCGCATGCCGCCTTGCGCCCGAAACCCGCGCCTTTCCGCCGGATTCGGCGATCCGCCGGTTCCGTGCTAGGCTACATTCATCGCCGGCCTCCATCGATCGTGAGCCTGCCGGCGCCTGAGAGACAGGACGGGCGTCCCTTCCCCGTCATCGTCGCGCTTTCGCTTGCAAGACGGAAAGGAGGTCCCCCATGGACCTCGAACATCTCATCCATCGCGAAGACGAAGAGCGTCGGCGCGCCGCCGAGGCCACCAATGACGCCGCGCGCGAGGCGCATGTCGCGCTCGCCGATCTCTACCGCGAACGGATCGCCGACGCGCGCGGTGCGGTCCGCGCCGCGGACGGCCGGGCCACCCAGCTTTCCGCCGCCTGAATTCAGGCGGCTGCCACCGAACACATCACGGGGCGGGCCAATCCCGGTTTCGCTCCACCAGAAAGGATATGTGTAGAAATGCCGATAGGAACCGTGAAGTTCTTCAATGCCAGCAAGGGCTATGGCTTCATCGCGCCGGAGGACGGCGGCAATGACGCCTTCGTCCATATCAGCGCGGTCGAAAAGGCCGGCATGACCACGCTCAACCAGGATCAGCGGGTCTCTTACGAACTGGAGCAGGATCGCCGCGGCAAGACCAGCGCCGTCAATCTCCAGAGCGCCTGAGGGGCGGTTTCCCTCCCCGGTTCACGGGGAGGACATTCGGTTCGTCCGGCCGCGCCGGACGAACCGGGAAACCCCTACGAAGGAGCGAGTGAGACCATGTCCACCAATGCCGATTTCTACCGCACCCGCGCCGCCGAGGCGCGCCGCGATGCCGCCGCGAGCGCGCTCGCCAATGTCCGCGATCGCTGCCTGCGCGCCGCCGAGGCTTGGGACGTGATGGCCGATCGCGCCATCCGCACCGATCGCCTCCGCGCCGAACAGGACGCCCGCAAGGCCGCCCAGGCCGCCGAACCCGCCCTCGTCGCGAGCTGACGCCCCGCCACGCCTCAGCGCGCATTCATCCGCGCCATGGTGTAGGATGGGGCCATGTGGGCGTTGCGATTCCGGGCCGCTGACGGGCCGGCCGATCGCCGGGCGCGGTTCGGCGCCGGCGCGGCGGCACTGGGCGTCCACGTCCTGCTCGGCCTCGCTCTGGTCTGGGGTCTCGCCGCTCCGCCTCTGACGCCGGTGGTGGACCGCACGCTCGACATTTTCGACATCGCCCCGCCCCCGCCCAGCGCACCCCTGCGCGTCGATCTGCCGCCCCCGCCGCCCCGTCCCGAGGCCGAGCGTGATGCCCGCGCCGGCGCGCCCGAACGCGAAGGCGCCGCCGCCCCGCCGAACCTGCGCAATGAAGCGACCCAGATCGTCGCGCCGCCACCCGTCATCCCCTTGCCCATTCCCCCGCCGATCACCGCCGCGCCGGTCGCCGGGACCGGGAGCGCGCCGGACCAGGGTGCGGCACCCGTGCTCGGGCCGGGCTTCGGTGCCGGTGGCGTGGGCGACGGGCGCGGCGCGGGCCGGGGTGGCGACGGACGCGGCGGCGGGGGGGATGGCGGCCGGGGCGGGCTCGGCCGCGAAACTCCCCCGCGCCACCTGTCCGGCCGCCTCTCGGATCGCGACTATCCCCGTGCGGCGGGCGAGGCGGGAGTGAGCGGCACCGTCTCGGTCCGCTTCACCGTCGGCGTGGAGGGCCGCGTCACCGATTGCTGGATCACCCGCTCCAGCGGCAGCCGCCTGCTCGACGTCACCACCTGCCAGCTGATCGAACGGCGCTACCGCTTCGCTCCGTCGCGCGACGAGGCTGGCCGTCCCGTCCCCGCCGACGTGGTCGAGGATCACGAATGGCTAAGCTATGACGAACCGCGCCGCGCGCGCTGATGGTGCGGAATGCGGATAAAGGCCGTTAGTGCAGCCCACGCAGCGCGGTTGCGCGATCGGGCTCGACAGGGGTGAGGCGCCCCGGCCGGGGTTCTTGCGGACGGCCGCGCGGCGCGATCGAGGTGACGACCCGGTCGCGCCCGCCGGTCTTGGCGCGGTACAGGGCCGCGTCGGCCCGGGCGATGACGCCGTCCAGCCCATCTTCCGCGCCGCGGCAGGGCGCGACGCCGAAGCTCATCGTGACGCCCAGGCCCGGATGGCTGGGCAGGGCGATCGTCGCGACCGCGGCGCGCAGGCGCTCCACGAAGCGTTCCGCCCGCTCCAGCGCGAAGCCGGGCAGGAATATGGCGAATTCCTCGCCGCCGATCCGGGCAACCAGCATGTCGTCATGCGCGCCGAGCCGCAGCGTGCGCGCCACCAGCCGCAGCGCCAGGTCGCCGGCGGCATGGCCGTGCTGGTCGTTGATCCGCTTGAAATGGTCGATGTCGCCGATCGCGATGCAGCCGGCATTGGGCGCCGCGATCTGCTTGGCAAGCGTCTCGCGAAAGCCGCCCCGGTTCAGCAATCCGGTCAGCGGATCGAGCCGCGCCAGGCTGGACAAAGCCGCCGTGCGGTCCGCCATCAGCAGGAACAGTCCCGACATCGCCATCGCGATGTAGAGCACCGGGAAGCCGATCATCAACGTGCCGAGATAGAGCCGATAGGCCGCATTGTCCGCCGTCGGGCCGATGCGCAGCGCCAACACCAGCAGCGCGATCTCGAACAGGATGAAGACGCATGCGAGCGCCATAGACACCTTCTCGACCACGTTGCGTCGGCCCGGCCGTGCCGCAATCGCATGAGCCATCAATGGCAGCATCAGGATCGCGCAGACCGGAATGAGCGACAAATAGAGCCCGGCATGTGGCCACAGGATCCGGGTCGCGACCGCTCCGGCCAGGACTGCGGCGCCGAGCGCTCCGAGCGCCAAGGGATGAGCGGGAAGGCCGCTGCGCTGCCGGTAGCCGGCGACGCCGAGCAGGATCATCGCAGTGGCGGCGACGGTGGCGATCGTCCACACGACCGGCGGCGAATAGCCGATGATGTTGGCGGCGAGATTCGCGCTCCACTGGACGGTGCCCGCAGCAAAGCAACCCGCCCAGGCCAGCGCATGCGCGGGCCGCGCCATCGTCGCCCAGGCGGCGACGAACATCGCGCTCATCACAACGCTGAGCAACGTCATGACGATCAGCAGGGAAAGCACGGCCATCGCCACGCTATGCGGCGAGAAGGGTTAGCAAAGCCTATACGATCGCCCCGGCTTCGGCCGCGCAACCATAAGCCGCGCCGATCATTACGCATACATTCCCAAAGAGGAGAGGAAGGGCCCATGCGTATTGCATTCATCGCCGTGTCCATGTCGGCTGCCGCGCTCACTGCAGGCTGCGCCACCTATGATGGCGGCCGCGGCTATGGCGCCTATGACTGGAACCGCCCCGATCCCGCTTATGGCGGCTATCATGCCGACCGCTATTATCGGGACGACGCGCGGTATCGCGAGCGCCGGCTGAGCCGGAACGAGCGCATTTATCGCGGCCAGGACGGGCGTTATTATTGCCGGCGCGGCGACGGCACCACCGGCCTGATCGTCGGCGGGCTTGCCGGCGGCGTGCTCGGCAACGTGATCGCGCCGGGCGGTTCGGAAACGCTCGGCACCATCATCGGCGCCGCAGCCGGCGCGGCGATCGGCCGCGAGGTGGAGCGCGGCAACGCCCGCTGCCGCTGACGATAAGCTCACTTTCAGTGGGCGATCCATGTGGCAAACGACAGCAGTGGCGCTGCTACCGCTGCCGTCGCCGCAATCGCGTCGCAACATCCGCCGGCAAGCCGTGCGAGCCTCCGGGCAAGCCGTTTCACAATAAGCTCGCCTGTTTCTCGGTCGCCTCGCGCCGTGCCTTGCGGATCGCGGCGAGTGGATCCGGGAACGGGATTTGCGGGCGCTTGCCCTGGAACAGCTCCGCCAAAGTAAGGATCTGCATCCGCGGCCAGCCGCGGCCGAACTCGTCAGTGAAGCGGCCGACGGCGGCGGCCTCGCGCAGCATCGGGCTGGTGGGCATGGCTGCGGTGATCAGGATGCCGATCGGCGCGCGCTCGCGCTCCATCGCGCTGTGCAGGTCGCGCACCATGGCGACGCCGACATGCTGGCCTCCCTTTACCGAGATCAGCGCTTTCTCCGCGCGCTTTCCGTCCGGCTTGAAATAGATGAGGCCGTCAATTCCGCCGTCGGCGCCCTTCTTGCGCCCGTCCAGCGGTACACCATCGACCAGCGATACCGCCCACCATTGGAACTGGTACTTGTCGCGCGCGGCCAGGTCGAGCGCCGAGGCCAGATCGCGCGGCACGCCCTCGACGGTGAAAGCGACGCCCGGAAAGGCATCTTTCATCCGGCGCTCTATGGCGGAGACGGCGAGGTGAGTGATGTCGATCCCGATCCAGCGCCGGCCCAGCTTTTCCGCGGCATGGATGGTGGTCCCGCAGCCGCAGAAAGGATCGAGCACCAGGTCGCCTTCGTTCGAGGACGCGCTGATGATCCGATCCAATAGCGCCAGCGGCTTTTGCGTGGGATAGCCGAGCCGTTCCTTCGAATTCGGATTGAGGATCGAGATGTCCCACCAGTCCGCGAGCGGCGCGCGTGCCTCTTCGTCCGTCGCGCCCGCCTTGCGGACACCGTCTTCGAACACCGCGCGCTGCCGCCGCCCGCCCCAGCGCTTCATCGTCCCGGGCGAAGGATCGCTGAATAGAGTGTGGAAGGTCTGGGCGCCGCTCTTCCGGCTGTAGAAAAGGATGGTGTCGTGATTGCGCGGAAACTGCCCCTGCGCGACGCTCCATTTGCGGTAGCACCAGACGATCTCGTTGCGGAAATTCTCCTTTCCGAACACTCCGTCGAGCAGCAGCTTCAGGTAATGGGACGCCGTCGGATCGCAGTGCAAATAGAGGCTGCCGGTAGGCTTCAATACGCGATGCAACTCGATGAGGCGGATCGCCATCATCGAGAGATAGGCCATCATGTCATTCTCGCCGAGAAAAGTCCGCATGGCGCGCAGCAGGTCGAAGGCGCGGGTCTGGCCGGAGCGCAGCACCTCTTCGAAGGCCTCCTCGGCAGCGTTGTTCCAGTGCCAGCTGTCCTCGAACGCCTGGATCTGGCTTTCGGCGGCATCCCCGGTCGGCGAGCGAAACAGGATATTGTAATTGGCGTTCGAATTGAACGGCGGATCGAGATAGACGAGGTCGATGCTGGCGGTCGCGACATGATCGCGCAGCGCGACCAAATTATCGGCATAGAATAGCCGGTTCGACATGGCCCTCTCCCCCGCGATGGATAGGGACGCCAGGCCGGGATATGGGCAAGGCGAACTTCATCCATTCCGGCGGCATCGGGCGGGCGCGCATTCTGGTCGAACCGCGCGCATCGCTGGTCGAAACGGGTTGGCGGGGCGGTGTGGCGGGCGGATAGGGCCGGGCATCGCCGCCGGGAGATCCGCCATGCCCAAGCATTTGCTCGCCGCCTTCGCTCTCACCTTCGCGCCGCTCGCCGCTCTGCAAGCCGCGCCGGCGGACGTCGCCGCCGCGGTCGGCGCGCCGGGGCGGCCCGACGCGGCGATTGCGCTCGACGAGGTGCGGCGGCCTGCCGAAGTGCTCGCCTGGCTAGGCCTGGAGCGCGGCGACCGGGTGCTCGATTACTTCACCGGCACCGGCTATTATGCCGAGATCATGGCCCGCGCCGTCGGACCGCAGGGCAGCGTCGTCGGCTGGAATTCCGACTCGTTCGGAGCCAATCCCCGTATCCGCGAAGCGCTGGACGGCATCCGCGCGCGCAGCCCGAACGCCACCTTCACCGCATCGACCCGCGCCGATTTCACCATGCCGGCGAACAGCTTCGATTTCGTGATGCTCCATCTCGTCTATCACGACGCCTATTGGGAGAGCACGCAATTCGCCCTGCCGCGTATCGACCCGGACAGCGTGACGCGCGCGATCTTCGCCGCGACCAAGCCGGGTGGCATCGTCGCGGTGATCGACCATGTCGCGGCGCCGGGGCGCGAGACGCGGGCCGAAGTGGAGGCGACACACCGGATCGACCCCGCCGTGATCCGCGCCGATTTCGAGCGCGCCGGCTTCGTCTTCGACGGTGAAAGCGACCTGCTGCGCAATCCGCAGGACGACCGTTCGGTCAACGTCTTCGATCCGTCGATCCGCGGGCATACCGACCGCGTCGTCTACCGCTTCCGCAAGCCGGCCTGACGCCGCCTTCCACCGGCCGCCGCAATGCGGCATGACCGGGAGAGGGAGACTCGCAATGAGCCTATTTCTGGCGGCGATGCTGGCGTTGCAGGCGCCGGCGACGGTGAGCGATTTCGGCTGGATGGCCGGGTCTTGGGTCAGCGAGGCGGACGGGCGCTGGACCGAGGAAAGCTGGACAGCGCCGCGCGGCGGGCTGATGCTGGGCGTCAGCCGCTCCGGCCGTGGCGAGACGGTGCGCGAATTCGAGTTCATCCGCCTGCAGGCGGGTGCGGACGGCGTGCCGGTCTATTGGGCCTCGCCGGGCGGGCGGCCGCCGATCGCCTTCCGGCTCGTCGCGCATGACGGGGCCAGCGCAACCTTCGAGAATCCCGTGCATGATTTTCCGCAGCGCATCCGCTATGTCCGCGAGGGCGACGCGATGACGGCGACCATCTCCGCGCTCGACGGCTCGAACGCGATGAGCTGGAGATTTCGTCGCCGTTAAGGGGGGCGAATGGCGAAACTGGAGCTCAAGACCAAGCCGACCGAGCACTCGGTCGACGCGTTCATCGACGCCGTGCCCGACGCGCAGCGACGCGAAGACGCGAAGGCGGTGCGGGCGATGATGGAGCGCGTCACCGGCGAGCCCGCCGTGATGTGGGGACCGAGCATCATCGGCTTCGGCAGCTATCGTTACGAGTGCGGGAAAGACTGGGGGGAAATGTGCCGCCTCGGCTTCTCCCCGCGGAAAACCGAGCTGGTCCTGTACGTCCTCACCCAATCCACGGAGCAGGACGCCTATCTCGCCCGGCTCGGCAGACACAAGACCGGCAAATCGTGCCTCTACGTCAAGCGGCTGAGCGACGTGGACCAGAATGTGCTCGAGGAGCTGACCGTCCACGCGCTCGAATATATGAACCGCAAGTATCCCGAAGGCGCCTGAGCCGCGGCCGGTTCAGCCGCGCTTCATCTTCCGGAGCCGAAACGAGACAGGAGCGCGACGAAAGGCGCTTGCATCCTGCTACAAATGTGACATGCTACAAAGGTAGCAGGAAAGAGGCTTCCATGATGGATTCGGTGCCGCGTCGCGAGCGCGAGATCTTCAACATTCTTTTGGGCCTGGGCGAAGGCACGGCTGCCGATATCCGCGCTGCGATGGTCGATGCGCCGAGCTATTCGGCGGTGCGCACCTTGCTGACGCGGCTGGAGGCGCGCGGGCTGGTGAAGCACCGCACCGAGGGCCTGGCCTATGTTTACAAGAGTATCCCGCAGGCCGGGAAGGTCCGTGAATCCGCGCTCAAATCGATGGTGAAGACCCTTTTCGACGGCTCGGCGGCGAGCGCGGCGACGGCGCTGCTGGGGCTGACCAAGAGCTTGTCGCCGGAAGAGGCCGAAGCGCTGCAGCGGGCGATCGACGAAGCCAGGGAGCGGGACTGATGGACATGTCGTTCTTTGCCGAAATGGCGTGGAAATCCGCGCTGATCGCGGGCGCGGCCCTGATGCTGGCGATGATGCTGCGCTCGCGTGCCGCGGCCGACCGGGCGATGGTGCTGAAGCTTGGGATCGCCATGTTGCTGGCCCTGCCGCTGATCGTCCTTTTCGCTCCAGCGCTTGAGATCGTCGCCTTCGCCGCGCCGGCCGCGCCGCCCGCAATTGCGCCGATGCAAATGACCGAATGGCAGCTCGCCGCCCTCGCCGGCGAGCTGTCGCCCGCAGCCGCGCCGACCATCTGGGATGATCCGACGCCGCTCATCCTGCTCGCCTATCTGGGTGGACTGGTGGCGGTTGGCGCGCGGCTCGCCGCCGGCCTGTGGACGCTGGGTCGCTGGACGCGCGGCGCGCGCGACGTGACCTGCCCGGACTGGCTGGCAGCGTTCGATCGGGTGCGTTGGCAGGCCGGCGATCCGGAATCGATCCGGCTGCTGGTTTCCGACGAAGTGCGCTCGCCGCTGAGCTGGGGCTGGCGCCGCCCGGTGATCCTGATCGATCCCGACACGCTGGGCGAGCCGGACGACGCTGAGGCGATCCTCGCCCATGAAGTGGCGCACATCGCGCGCGGCGACTGGCCGGTGCTGATGCTGGCGCGCGCCGCCAAAGCCCTGTTCTGGTTCAATCCGCTGGTCTGGTTGCTTGAGCGCGAGATGGTTCAGCAGGCCGAGGAAGCCGCCGACTTGGAAGCGGCGGAGCGGATCGATCCAGCGCGCTATGCCGAGACTTTGCTGGCCTGGGCACGTTTCAACACGATGGTGCCGGCCAACAGCATCGCGCCGAAGGGCAGCGCCCTCGGCCGAAGGGTTCGCGCCATTCTCGACCGGCGCAGCCGCGAGCGCCCGGCCGGATCGGCCTGGACCGGAATCGCCATGGTGCTGTGCCTGGGCATTGCCGCGCCGGTCGCCGCAGCCAAGCTGGTCGCCGCCGCGCAGGAAGCGCCAAAGGCGCCCGCCGCGCCGCGTGCTCCGGACGCGCCCTCCGCTCCGCTGGCGCTCATGGCACCGCCCGCGCCATCGGCCGCTCCCACGGCACCGGACGCGCCGGAGGCTCCGCACGCGCCCGACATGATGCACGTCCGCATGCCGGCTATCCCGCCGGTCCCGCCGGTTCCCGATGTCCGGCCGATCGTGCGCGAAGCGCTGGCCGCGGCCTTGCCGGTCATCCCGATCGCGCTGGCCTCCGTGAACGTCGCGGTCGATCCGCACATGGTCGAGGACTCGCTTCGTCGCGCCGAAGCGGAAATGCGCCGCGCCGGCCGCAACCAGGCTGAGATCGACGAGCGGATGCGCCAGGCCCGCGAGCAAATCGCCCACGCCCGCGCGGCGCAGCGTACCGAAGTGGCCGCCGCGATGCGCCAGGCCGAACGGGCGATAGCGGATTCCCGTCGCACGATGCGGGCCTCGATGGCGCATGGCGCTGCGGGCATGGAGCAGGGAGCCCGGCAGATGGAGCAGGGCGCCGAGCGAATGGAGCGGACCGGAGAGCGGCTGCGCACCGACCGTGCCTATCGCGAACATAAGATCGCCGAAGCCCGGCAGCGCGGCGAGACCGTGACGCACGAGGAATTGATCGAGGCCGGCGAAGGCCTGCGCGACGGAGCCCGCGGCCTGCGCGACGGCGCGCGGGAAATGCGCGAGGCCGCCGAGCGGATGCGCGCCGGCCGGTCCTGATCCCTTCCATCCCGCGAGGGACCCAGGAGGAATGGCGGACGCTTTCCAAGGCGCCCGCCATTCTTTTTGTTCAAGGCGGCTTGAGCCTCGCCGCCGACCGCATCATGGTGCCACTTTCGCGTCATCGGTGAAGGGGGCTTCATGCGACGTTTCGGTGCCTTGCTCGCGGCCTTCGCGCTGCTCTTCACCGGGCCTTCCGTGGCCCAACAGGGAGCCGCCTACGACATCGTCATTCGCGGCGGCATGATCCATGATGGGCGCGGCGGCGCGCCTTATGCCGGCGACGTCGCCATTCGCGGCGACCGGATCGTCGAGGTCGCGCCGCGCATCGAGGGGCAGGGCGCGCGCGAGATCGACGCGGCCGGCCTCGCCGTCGCGCCCGGCTTCATCAACATGCTGAGCTGGGCGACCGAATCGCTGATCCAGGACGGACGCAGCCAGAGCGACATCCGCCAGGGCGTGACACTGGAGGTGATGGGCGAGGGCTGGTCGATGGGGCCGGTGAACGAAGACATGCGCCGCAATGCGCTCGCCCGGCAGAGCAATATCCGCTTCCCGATCGAATGGACGACGCTCGGCGGCTATCTGGAGCATTTGGAGGAGCGCGGGATCGCGACCAACGTGGCGAGCTTCGTCGGCGCCGCGACGGTGCGCGTCCACGAGCTTGGCGAGGGCGACGTCGATCCCACGCCCGAACAGCTCGACCGGATGCGCGCACTGGTTCGCCAGGCGATGAACGAAGGGGCGATGGGGGTCGGCAGCTCGCTCATCTACGCGCCGGGCAATTTCGCCGAGACCGGCGAGCTGGTCGCCCTGGTCAGCGAGGCGGGGCGCTGCGGCGGCATGTATATCAGCCACATGCGGTCCGAGGGCGACCAGATCATGGAAGCTATCGACGAACTGATCGAGATCGCCCGCCGCTCCGGCGCTCCGGCGGAAATCTATCACCTGAAGCTCGCCGGGCGTGACAATTGGGGCCGTCTCGACGACGTCGTCGCCCGGATCGAAGCGGCGCGGGCCGAGGGCCTGCGGATCACCACCAACATGTACACCTATACGGCGGGCGCGACCGGTCTCACCGCCGCCATGCCGCTCTGGGTGCAGGAGGGCGGAACCGAAGCCTGGGTAGCGCGGCTGCGCGACCCCGAGGTCCGCGCGCGCGTCGCCGCCGAGATGCGCGCGCCGGGCGAGGGCTGGGAGAATCTGTTCCACGGCGCCGGGCCGGAAGGGATGATGTTCACCGACTTCCGCAATCCGGCGCTGCGCCACTATGTCGGCCGGACGCTGGCCGATGTGGCGCGCGAGCGCGGCACCAGCCCGGAGGAAACGGCGATGAACCTGGTCGTCGAGGATGAGAGCCGGGTCGGCACGATCTATTTCCTGATGGACGAGGATAATGTGCGGCGGAAGGTGCAGCTGCCCTGGATGAGCTTCGGCTCCGATTCCGGCAGCCTCGCGACCGAGCCGCCCTTCACCGCCAGTCATCCCCATCCGCGCGCCTACGGCACCTTCGCCCGGCTGCTCGGCCGCTATGTGCGCGACGAGGGGCTGATCCCGCTCGAGGAGGCGGTGCGGCGGCTGACCTCGCTGCCGGCGGCGAATCTCGGTATCCGCGATCGGGGCATGCTGGCGGCGGGCCATTTCGCCGATCTCGCGATCTTCGATCCGGCGACGATCGCGGACCGCGCGACCTTCGAACAGCCGCATCAATATGCGGTCGGCATGCGCCACGTCTTCGTCAACGGCACGCAGGTGCTCGCCGACGGCGAGCCGACCGGCGCGCTGCCCGGGCGGGTGGTACGCGGGCCCGGCTGGAACAATTGCCCGGTGGCGGGGTGAGCGGAAGGAACGGACTTATGCGGCGACTTTTGCTTTGGGCGGCGATGGCGATGCTGGCGGCGCCCGCCATGGCGCAGGACGCGCCGCACCAGCGTGAGGCGCGGGCGATCTACGAACGGCTGATCTCCTTCCGCAGCGCCGCCGGCCATGGTCAGGTGCCGGCCATGACGGACTATATCGTCCAGACGTTGCGCGCCGCCGGGGTGCCGGAAAACGACATCGCGCGACTGCCGCATGATGAGACGGTCGGCTTGCTTGTGCGCTTGCCGGGGCGTGATGCTTCGGACCGGCCGCTGCTCTTTTCCGGGCATATGGACGTGGTCGATGCGCGGCCGGAGGACTGGGAGCGCGATCCGTTCACCCTCATTGAGGAGAACGGCTATTTCTTCGGGCGCGGCACTGGTGACAACAAGGCCGGCATCGCGTCGCTGGTGTCGACCATCCTCAGGATGCGCGCCGCCGGCCACCGGCCGCGCCGCACGCTCGTCTTCGCGTTCATCGGCGACGAGGAAACCGGGATGGAAACCACCCGGCTGGTCGCCGCGCACGACTGGGTCCTCAATGCCGAATATGCGATCAACACCGATGCCGGCGGCGGGCTGCTGGCGCCGGACGGGCGCGCGATGGTCTATCTGATCCAGGGCGCCGAGAAGACCTATGCGACCTTCCGCCTGACCGCGACCAATCCCGGCGGCCATTCGAGCCGGCCGCGCGACGACAATGCGATCTACGATCTGTCCCGCGCCTTGCTCCGGATCGAGGCCTATCGCTTCCCGGTCATGGCGAATGATCTGACCCGCGCCTATCTCGGCACGATCGGCCGCAGCGCAGAAGGGACGGAGGGTGAGGCGCTGCGCCGCTTCGCCGCCGATCCGGACGATGCCGAAGCCGCCGAGATGCTGCGCGGATCGCCCGAATATGTCGGCACGACACGGACAACCTGCGTGACGACGATGCTGGATGGCGGCCATGCCGAAAATGCGCTGCCGCAGCGCGCATCGGCGATGGTCAATTGCCGCATCTTTCCCGGCATCGAGGTGGAGGCGGTGCGCGCCGCGCTGGCCGAGGCGATCGGCAATCCGGCGATCCGGATCGAGACGACCGGCAATCCGCAGGCGAGCCCGGTGTCGGAGATGCGCGCCGATGTGACCGCCGCGATCACTCGTTCCATCCACCGCCGCCACCCTGGCGTCGCGATCACGCCCTATCTGGAATCGGGCGGCACGGACGGGCTGGTCTATCGCGCCGCCGGCATCCCGACCTTCGCCACCTCCGGCATCTTCATGAAGCCCGAGGACATGCGCTTCCACGGGCTCGACGAACGGATCCCCGTCGTCGCGTTCTACGAGGCGATCGAGCACACGCACGATCTCGCGCTGGAGCTCGGGGGACGCTGATTGTGCGGGAGCCTTGTCGCGGTGTAGCCGTTGTGGCGCAGGGGCTCGCGAAGCGGGAAGGGCCGCCAGATGCGTGACCATGAGGCCTATATCAACGCCGTCGCCGGGACCGTACCCGACCATGACGTCCATCAACTCTTCATCGACTGGGCGACGCGCCGGATCGAGGACGAGCGCATCCGCAAAGTGTTCGGCCGGATGGCGGAGCGCTCCGGGATCGAGCATCGCTGGTCGGTCCTGCCGCCGCCGGACGGCCAGCCGCATGATCGGCCGGGCGGCTTCTATCATGGCGCGATGCCGGCGACCTCGACGCGCATGGCCTGCTATGCCGAGGAGGCACCCAAGCTGGCCCTGCGGGCGATCGACGCGCTGAAGGAGAAGGCGCCGATCGAGGGCGTCACCCATCTGGTGGTGGCGAGCTGCACCGGCTTCGTCGCGCCGGGCATCGACCAGATCATCGCGCGGGCGCTGGGGCTCGACCATGTCGAGCGGACTTTGGTGGGGTTCATGGGCTGCTATGCCGCGGTCTCGGCATTGCGCACGGCCTATCATATCGTCCGGTCCGAACCGCAAGCGCGGGTGCTGGTTGTGACCGTCGAGTTGTGCACCCTGCACCTGCAGGAGAGGCAGGAGCTCGAGCCCCTGCTCGCCATGCTCCAGTTCAGCGACGGCGCGGCGGCGGCACTGGTGACCGCCGAGCCGGCTGGGTTTCGCATGAGCCAGCTCTTTTCAATGACGCTGGAGGAATCGGCGGAGCTGATCCAGTGGCAGATCGGCGACACCGGCTTCGAAATGACCCTGTCAGGCGAAGTGCCCGGCCGCATCCAGCGGGCCTTGGCCGACGAGGACGCGCGCGCGACGCTGCGCAACGGCTGGGCGATGAGCGAGATCGACGCCTGGGCGGTCCATGCCGGCGGACGTTCGATCCTCGACGCGGTCGAGCGAAGATTGGAATTGCCGCAGGGCGCGCTCAACGTCTCACGCGAGGTGCTGGCGCGCTACGGCAACATGTCGTCGGCGACGCTCATGTTCGTGCTGGCGCTGATGTTGGAGCGGCCGGGCGCGGCGAAGGGCGTCGCCATCGCCTTCGGGCCCGGCCTCGCCGCCGAAGGCTTCCACTTCGAGCGGGCCGAACGCGCCCGATGACGGACCTTCGCCAGCGCATCCGGGCCGACGAGCAGATGGACGACCCGACGCTGGACGATGCGACCTATGCCGTCGTGCTCGCCGATCTCGCCCGGGTCAATCGCTGGACGCTTGCGGCGCGGCCGACCATCGGCTTCCTCGCCCGGGCGACGCGCGACATGCCGGCTTTCCGGCTGCTCGACGTCGGCTTCGGCCAGGGCGACATGCTGCGCCGGATCGCGCGCTGGGCGCGGCGCAGGGGCATCGCGGTCGATCTGGTCGGCGTCGATCTCAACGCGGCGAGCGTCGGCGTCGCGCGGGCGGCGACGCCCGACGGCATGCCGATCGAATATCGCGCGGGCGATTATGCCGCGCAGCCGACGCCGTTCGATTTCGTCGTCTCCAGCCTGGTCGCCCATCACTTGACCGACGCAGAGCTGACCGCCTTCATCGGCTATATGGAGCGGATGGGAACGCGCGGCTGGCTGATCAACGACCTGCACCGGCACCGCTTCGCTTATTACGGCTTTCCCTGGCTCGCGCGGCTGCTCGGCGCGCATCGCATCGTGCGCGAGGACGGGCAGCTTTCGATCGCCCGCGCCTTCCGCCCCGCCGAATGGCGCGCCATCCTCGAACAGGCGGGCGTGCCCGCCGATGCGGCGCGGATCGTGCGCCGCTTCCCCTTCCGGCTGTGCGTCGAACGGCTGCGCTGATCGTCGGCGGCGGTCCGGCGGGCGCGTCCGCCGCGATCGGGCTTGCCCGGGCCGGCGCGATGCCGGTGGTGATCGACCGTGCCACGGGCGAGCGCGACATGGTGTGCGGCGGCTTCCTGGGCTGGGACGCGCTGGCGCATCTCAAGCGGCTGGGGCTCGATCCGATGATGCTGGGCGCCAGGCCGATCCACCGGCTGCGGCTGGTGGCGGGGGCGCGGAGCGTCGAGGTGGCGCTGCCGGGCGTGGCGGCGGGGCTGTCGCGGCGGCGGCTCGACGCGACCCTGCTGCGCAAGGCGGAGGAAGCGGGCGCGACCGTGCTGCGCGGGCGGACGGCGCGGGCCGTGGAGGACCGGCGAGTGCGGCTTGACGACGGCGCGGAGCTGGACGCCGACGCCCTGTTCGTCGCCACCGGCAAGCACGAGCTGCGCGGCTGCGCGCGGCCGGTGGCGGGGCGCAAGCTGTCGGCGGGGCTGCGCGCCGCGGTCGAGCCGTCGCCGGATTTCGCCCGGACGCTGGCTGGGACGATCGAGCTGCATCTGTATGACGGCGGCTATGCCGGGCTGCTGCTGCAGGAGGACGGGCGGGTCAATCTGTGCCTGTCGGTGGCGCAGGCGCGGCTCGGCGCGGGGCGCGATGCGTGGCTGGCGACGTTGCGCGACGCGGCGCCGGCTTTGGTCGAGCGGCTGGACGGTGCGCTGCCGGAGGATTGGGAAGCCATCGCCGGGGTGCCTTATGGCTGGCGGACGAAGGCGACGGAGGCCGGTGTCTATCGGGTTGGCGATCAGGCCGCGGTGATCGCCAGTCTCGCCGGCGACGGCATCGCCATGGCGCTGGCGAGCGGCGCGGCGGGGGCGCAGGCCTGTTTGCACGGCGACGGGACGGGCGCGCGCGTCTGGCAGAAGGCGTTCGCGAAGCGCGCGGCGCGGCCGGTGCGGGTTGCCGAGGCGCTGCGTCACATGGCCGAGCATCGCGGCGAGCGCGGGCTGATGATGAAGCTGGCGCGGGTCGGCGGACTGGCCGGGCTGGCGGCGCGGCTGACGCGGATCGGTTAGCGCGCGCCCGCGATCGCGGCGGGGGCGTCGGCGCGCCACTGGCCGGATTGGCGATATTCCTCGCGGATCGTGGATTCGGGGAGGTTGGTGGGGGTCCAGCGGGGGTCTTGCGGAATGTCCGAAGGAATGGCGGGGGCGGGCGGTGCCGGGAGTGCGGCGAGCGCGAGCGCCGGGGCTTCGGCGGGCGCACCTGGCCGGGCGCCGAAGAAGATCCGGACCGGATTGGGCAGGGGCTCGGTCCCCGCATAAGCGGCGTTGAAGGCGCCGGGCAGGCCGCCGGCGCCCGGCAGCCGATAGAAGATGTGCGCGCCGATCACGGTCGTGCGGGCGAGACGCGGACCCCAGGACGGCGACACGGCATGTGTGTGATAATGGGTGGAGAGACCCACTGGCGCATAGACTCGGCCGGCCAGCGCCTCGGCTGCCAGCGCGCGGGCGCGGGCCCAGCCGATCCCTTCCGCGCGGCGCTCCAGCGAGCCGTCGCAGGTGAAGGTGAACTGGCAGCCGCCGCCGGGGCGCAGCGGCCCCTGATAGACGACGCCGCACACGCTGTTCGGCCAGGCGGGATGGCGGACCCGGTTGAGCACAACCTGGGCGACGGCGCGCTGGCCATCCTCGCTTTCGGAGCGCGCCTCGTAATAGATCGCTTGGGCGAGGCAATCCTGGCCGCGCAGCCGATCCAGGTCGGTGCGCCCTTCGATGGCAAAGGAAGCCGCGACGGGGCCAGCCGCGGCGGCGGAGCGCGGCAACGCCGACAGGGCGGCGGCGCGGGCGAGGCTTGCGGGCGGCGGGGCGGCGTCGGCGAGCGTCGCGAGATCGGCGGCAACCGGGACGCACGATGCGCTGGCGAGCGCGAGCGCGGCGAGGGCCGGGCCGCGCATGGCGGCCTGCCTGACCTTTCGTTGAAATGCGCGCGCTGCCATGCCTGCTTTCCGCCCGGAACGAGGCTCCAATCCTGCGGCGTTACGCCGAACGCGGCGGCCGCGCGCGCCTTCATTTCGCGCCGTCCCGATCAGGGACAGCGGCGCGCCATTCCTTGCCGCGGGCAGTTCGTCGAACGGCGGGACGCCTTCGCCGAACGCATCCGCATCATGGTCGAAAGCGGCGGGCGCACTCGGGTCCGCTGGGGCAAAAGGGAGATGCGATCGGGCGGTGCAGCGGAACCCCAATCCGCCTGCCTGCCCGGCCGTCTCGTTGAAGAGCGCGCTTCTTCGGCGACAGTATCAAGTTGTGAACCGCGCCGTGATCAGAGCCCACCACGGCGCGGCTCCCCCGGGAGGCGGCGGCATCCACCGCCGTCTCCCTTTACGGTCCCGCGCGATATGGCTCAGCCGCGCCCGGCGAAGTGCTTCACCTCTTCGACATAGGAACGGCCGATGCGCTGCTCCGCGCCGTCGGACAGCCGTGCGGTCCAGTGGCCGGTTTCGTCGCGATAGAGGCCGGTCACGGTGTCGCGTCGGACGATCACCGAGCGGTGAACGCGCAGGAACAGCCCGGGATCGAGTTCCCGTTCCAGCTTCGCGATGGTGCGGTGGATCAGCCAGGAGCGCGCACCCACATGGAGCCGCATATAATCGCGTTCGGCGGTGATCCGGGCGATGTCCGCAGCGGCGATCCGCACCAGGCCATTATGGTCCGGCACCCAGAATTCCTCGACATAGGCGGTGGCGGGCGTCGCGGCCGTGCGCGGGCCGTCATCGAGATGGGCCCGCACGCGCGCCAGCGCCCGGGCGAGCCGATCGGGCTGGACCGGCTTCATGAGATAGTCGATCGCATCGACGTCGAAGGCGGCCACCGCGAAATTGTCGAACGCGGTGATGAACACCACCGGCGTCCCTGCCGCCGATCCCGACAAGGCGCGGGCGACGTCGATGCCGTTCAGGCCGGGCATGGCGATATCGAGCAGCAGCACGTCCGGCGCGACCGCCTCGGCGATGCGCAGTCCAGCCTCGCCGTCATTGGCGGTGCCGACCACGGTGACGCCCGGAAGCCTGGCAAGCAGCAGCTGGAGCCGCTCCACCGCCAGCGGCTCGTCGTCGACGACCATCACGCGCAACGGCCGCTCAGCCATCGCGAACCACCGGCATGTAGAGGTGCACCGTATAGCCTCCGTCCGGATCGGCGCCGTGCAGGCAGCCGGCCCGCGTGCCGTAACGCGCGTCGAGCCGATCGCACACGTTGCGCAGGCCGACGCCGGTGCCGGCATCGCCGCCCTCGGGCGACGCCTCGCCATCGTCCTTGACCTTGAGATGGAGCCGCCCGGCCTCTTCATAAGCCGAGATGCGGATGGTCACCGGTTTCTTCGATTTCGCGACGCCATATTTGACCGCATTCTCGACGATCGGCTGCAGGATCAGGACAGGTACGCGCGCGCCGAGCAGCGGCGGGGGGATGTCGATCTCCACCGCCAGGCGCTGGGGAAAGCGGATCTGTTCGATGTCGAGATAGAGCCGTTGGAGCTTGATCTCCTCCTCCAGCGGCACGTCGGCGGTCGGATCGGCCGAGAGGGTGGCGCGGAAGAAGGTGGAGAGGTTCATCAACATCCGCTCGGCCACGTCGGTCTTGCGCGACAGGGTGAGCGCGGAGAGCGAGTTCAGCGTGTTGAACAGGAAATGCGGGTTGATCTGGTAGCGCAGCGCCCTGAGCTGAGCTTCTTGCGCCTCGCGGGCGAGGACGGCGGCGCGGCGATCGGCGGCGCGCAGCTGGGCGGCATAGCTCATCGCGACGTAGAAGGCGGCCCAGGCGGCGAAGATGAAATACCAGCTGAGCGCGCTGTCGGCGACGGCGCGCAGCAGCTTCTCCATCGCCGTCAGGCCCTGCATCGCGGAATCCATCCGCGCGGCATCGAGCGGCGCATAGACGTAGAAGATATAGTGATTGAATGCCGAGAACAGCGCCGAGGCGGGCAGACAGAGCAGCCCGGCGACGACCGTCTTGGTCGTCAGCCCCGATCGTCGAACCGATCGCATCGCGAGATAGATGAGGAAGGTCAGCGCGGCCCCGACCAAGGTCGTGAGCAGGCGCCGCGCCATCATCTCCCAGAATTGCGGAAAGGCGAGCGCCAGCGCCCGGGCCGTGATCAGGGAGAGATAGAGCAGCCAGAAGGCGAGGATCGACTTGAGTGCGATGCCGATATCGGCGAAGCGCCGCTCACCTCCGGCAGGGACCGAATAATCGCTCATTCCCCCTGTTATCTCGGCAACGGCCGAAAAGCCTGAACCGTCGCGGCTCTTCGCAGAAGAGTCCACCGCGTTTGTCGAAAAGCCGGGCAGCGCCCGGCGATAGCCGAGCGCGTCGGCTTCCCCGAGGACCCGTCCGCCTTCACCGGGCTCGGCGTCATGCTTGTCGGAATCGGTGCCCACACAGCCGCCATAGCATGGCGAGCGCTGTGGCTGCCATTGCGGCGGCGGAACGCTCTCGTTGCGGCTACGAAAGAAGCCCGGATCGCCGCGCTTTTGGAAACGCTGCTGTTGCGCAACTGCGACACTGCTCGCGGCGTGCGACGAAACGCGGCTCTTTTCGCGTTGCCGCCGGAGTCGAACCGTGATTCAATTCTGAACGGGGAGCGCGGGATTGGTTAACGGCTTCGAAAGCCGAACGGATGTAAAAGCCGGACCAAGGGCAAAAGGAGTGTGGGATATGAGTACGAGGACTCGGCCCGCAGGCGGAGCGGCGGCACTGGCCGAGATGAAGGAGTTCGCCGGCTTCACCAAGGGCACGCAGCGTTACATTCGCCGGTCGCTCGATGTCGGGCTGGACCGGCGCGACGCGGTGAAGCGCTGGTCGCGCGATCCGGGCGAAGCCGCCGGCATCCGGGCGCAGGCCAAGGTCTATGGCCGGCTCGATCTCATTCGCGCCAGCGTGCCGGACGATAGCGGGCTCGACGCGATGGAGCCCCTAATGGCGCCGCTGATCACGATGACCGCGTTCGATCTCGGCCAGGAGCGGCTGTCCTGCTTCGCCTCCTATCGCTTTCTCTATGAGCGACTGATCGGCGCGGCCGTGCGCCCGTGGCTCCCAGGCGCCTTCTGCGCTGCCGCCGCGCTGCCGCATCTCCACCCGGACCGCCGCCGCGGCCTGCTCCAGTCGATCAGCGAAGCGGCCGCAACCGCGCCCGGCTGGTCGTCGCGCGAGCCGGTCTTCTATCCCGATTGGGTCGAAAAGGTGGACATGACGGTCGCGGGCTGACGCGGCAACGACCGAACGAAGAAACGGAACGGCGGGCCTTCGGGTCCGCCGTTTTCGTTTGGCAACCTTCAAACGGGCCGGTTAGCCTGTGGACATGCGACGTCCAATCCTGCTCGTTATCGCCATTCTCGCCCTTGCGGGTGGCGCGCTTGCCTGGTGGGTCATCTGGGACGATCCAGTCGATTGCTGCGCCCCGCCGAACAAGATTGCGGACGTGCCAGGGGAAGAGCCGTTGCCCGCTTTGGCCGGCCGGACCATCCTTGCCGGCTGCCGGCAGGGCGAATGCAGCTGGATGCGGATCGGCGACGTGACGCGGGTGGCTACGGTGCCGCAAGGCGAATTGCGGCGGATGATCGTCGAGCGGGGCAGCTCGATCCATCTCGACGGCAATCTGCCCGAGCGTGCCGAGGGGACGCAGATCGAATGGGAGCCGGGCACGCGTTCGGATTATGCCTTCTGTTCGATTGAACGGCCGGCCTATGCCTTTGAGGACGAGGGCGGGCTCATCACCCATTATCTCGATCTCTACGACCTGGCCGGATACCAGAGTGTTTCCGGGGGGCTCTACATGCGGCTGTGCCACGATGTTGCGGACGAGACCGCGCTCGATGCGGCGACCCTGGGACGGTTCGGCTATCGGCCCGGTACGCGCAACGAGCAGATCGAGGGCGGCGCGCCCGAGGACATGACGCGCTTCTGAGACTCAGCCCAGGCGGGTGAGGATATCTTCCGCGAACTGGGTCAGCGTGTCGTCGCGCGCGCCCATCACGACGATGCGGTCGCCGGGGCGGGCGAGGCCGGCGAGGCGCTGGGCGCACTGAGCGCGTTCGGGGATATGCTCGGCGGTGCGGCCGCGTGCGGCGATGCCGTCCACGATGTCGGCGGTGCCCACGCTGCGGTCCGTCGTGCCGCCATGATAGACCGGGTCCGGCATGACGAGCAGGTCGTCCGCCGCCATTTCCTCGGCGAAGGTGGCGATCAGCTCGTCCTTCATCGTCCTGAGCGGGCCGAAGCCGTGCGGCTGGAAGAAAAGGAGCAGGCGGCCGGGAAAGGCGTGGAGGGTGCGCAAGGTGGCGGCGATCTTGTCGGGATTGTGCCCGAAATCGTCGATCACGGTGACGCCGTTCGCTTCGCCCACCTTCTCGAACCGGCGGCGCAGGCCGGTGAAGCCGGACAGAGCCTCCGCCGCTTCGGCGAGCGGCACGCCGGCGGCTTGCGCGGCGGCGAGCGCGGCCAGCGCGTTCTCGGCATTGTGGCGGCCCGGGACCTGCAGGCGGACGGGGAGGTCGCCGATGCGGAAGGAGATGGCGAAGGGCTCCTCCGACACGTTCGTGCCGAACAGGTCGGCTCTTTCGTCGACGAGCGAATAGGTGACGACCTTCTCGGGCGGCAGCACGGCCGCGAGCAGGCGGGTTTCGTCATCGTCGAGATTGAGGACGATCCGCTCCGCCTTCAGCGCGAAATCCCGGAACAGGATGCGCAGTTCGTCCAGGCTCTTGTGATCGAGGGTGATGTTGCCCAGCACGGCGATGCAGGGGCGATAGAGCGCGATCGAGCCGTCGCTTTCGTCCACCTCGCTGACGAAGGCGCCGCCCGCGCCGACCAGGGCGCTGGCGAAGGGAATGTCGGGTGCCACGAAATTCTTCATCACCGCGCCGTTCATCACGGTGGGATCGCGCCCTGTGGTATGGAGGATCCAGCCGATCATGCCAGTGACGGTGGATTTGCCCGACGTGCCGCCGACGGCGATGCCGGTTGCGGCGGCGTTGAACAGCTCTGCCAACAGCTCCGGCCGGTTCATTCGGGCCGCGCCGATCTGCTTCGCCTTCACCACGTCAGGCACCGTGTCCTCGATCGCGGCGGAGGTGACGAGCAGCTGGTCGGCGCTGGTGAGGCCGCTGCCGTCCTGCGGGAAAAGTTCGATGCCGCGCGCGCGCAGGAATTCGAACTTCGGCGCGAGCCGGCCCTGATCGAGGTTGCGATCCGAGCCGGCGACACGCGCGCCACGGCCCTGCACGATCAAGGCGAGCGGGAGCATGCCGCTCCCGCCGATGCCGCAGAAGAAATAGGATTTGGCCCCGGTCATGCGACCGCCCTATTGGGAAGCCGAGGTCAATTCAAACGGGAAGAGCCCCATGCGCATCGCCGTCGTCGCGCCCAGCTCCCGCTTCAGCGAGAAGGCCGCTGCGCGGGTGCGCGAGATCGCGGCGGCGGCGTGCCCGGTGGCGGAGATCGTCTTCCATCCGCAATGCTTCGAGGCGCACAACCATTTTGCCGGGACGGACAAGTCGCGGTTGGCGGCGCTGATCGAGGTCGCCAACGATCCCGGCTTTGACGCGGTTTGGTTCGCGCGCGGCGGCTATGGCGCGTGCCGGATCGCCGAGGAGGCGATCGCGGCGATGGGCCCGGCGGCGCGCGACAAGGCCTGGCTCGGCTATAGCGATGCCGGCTATCTGCTCGCCGGGCTTTACCGCGCCGGCTTCCCCGATGTCGCGCATGGGCCGATGGCGCAGGACGGGCTGCGGCAGGGCGGCGACGCGGCGGTGGCGCGGGCGCTGGCCTGGCTGACCGCACGCGACGGCGCCGCGCTAGAGCCGGGGCTGGAAAAGGGCGCGCGCCACGCGGCATTCAACAAGGTGGTGCTGGGCGGACTGCTGGGTACGAAGCTGGAGCCGGACCTGTCGGGCCATGTCCTGCTGCTCGAGGAAGTGGCGGAGCAGATGTACCGGGTGGACCGCCTGTTCCATCACCTCACCGGCAATGACGCGATCCGCAAGGTGGTGGGCATAAGGCTCGGCCGGGTGAGCGACGTGCCGGACAATGATCCGCCCTTCGGCGAGGATGAGGAGCAGATCGCGCGGCTGTGGTGCGACCGTGCCGGGATTCCCTATCTGGGTCGCGCCGATATAGGGCACGACACGGCGAACCGCGTCGTGCCCTTCGGTCTGCTTTAACCCCCCGCACCCGGCAGGGTGTAGGCGATCGGCGCGCTCGGCCCGAGCGGCAGATCGAGGACGATCCACCCGACCATCAGCGCCGTGCCGCTGATCAGGATCCAGATCGAATAAGGCAGCATGAGCGCCGCCAGGCTGCCCAGGCCGAAATCCTTGGTCCAGCGCTGGCAGAAGATGAGGATCAGCGGGAAGTAGACCATCAGCGGCGAGATGATGTTGGTCGCCCCGTCGCCGACGCGATAGGCGGCGGTGGTCATTTCCGGGCTGATCCCGAGCAGCATCAGCATCGGCACCAGCACCGGTGCGAGCAGCGCCCATTTGGCGCTGGCCGAGCCGATGAACAGGTTGAGCAGGGTCGTGAACAGCACGACCAGGACCAGCAGCACTGGCACCGGCAGATCGAAGGCCTGCAGCGAGCCGGCGCCGTGCACCGCGCCGATCAGGCCCAGATTGGACCAGTTGAACATCGCCACGAAATGCGCGGCGGCGAAGGCGAGCACGAGATAATAAGCCAGGTCCGCCATCGAGCCCGACATCATCTTCACGACGTCGCGATGGTCGTTCACCGTGCCCGCCGCTTTGCCATAGGCCCAGCCCGCGGCGAGGAAGAGGACGAAGAAGGCGGCGACCAGTGAGCGGTAGAAGGGCGACAGGCGCGCCTCGGGTGCTGCGTCCTCGTCGATCAGCGGCGTGCCCGGCCCCAATGTGAAGAACAGCCACAGGCCGATGACGCCCAGCATGGCGAGACCGGCCCAGCGCAGGCCTTTCTTCTGCGCGGCGGTGAGGCTGCCATCTTCTTCCGTGTCGGCCGTGCCGGCGATGCGCGCGGCGTCGCCCTCGGGCACGTAGCGGCCGAGCCGGGGCTCGATCACCTTGTCGGTCACATACCAGATGACCGGCATGAAGACGACGAGCATGGCGGCGATGAAATACCAGTTGCCGGCGATGTTCGCCTGCCATTCGGGCACGACCAAAGCGGCGGCCTCCTGGGTGATGCCGAACAGCAAAGCGTCGAGCTGGCCGGGCAGGAGATTGGCCGAAAAGCCGCCCGAGACCCCGGCGAAGGCCGCTGCGATGCCGGCGATCGGATGGCGCCCGGCCGCCGCGTAGATGACACCGGCGAGCGGGATCAGCACGACATAGGCGGCATCGGCGGCGAGATTGCCCATCATCGCCACGAAGGCGACCATCGGCGTCAGCAGGAAGGTCGGCGCATTGGCGACGCCCGCGCGCATCGCGCTGCCGAACAGGCCGGAGCGTTCGGCGACGCCCGCGCCGAGCATGACCAGCAGGACATAGCCGAGCGGATGGAAATGGGTGAAGGTGGCCGGCATATCGACCCAGAGGCGCTGGATATTGGCGGCCGAGAGCAGGCTCTCCGCCTGGATGACGCGCGCCGCGCCCGTCGCCTCGTCGATCTGGGTGGGATGCAGCGCCGACCAGCCCGCCATCGCGGCGACGACGCTGATCAGGATGAGGAAGCCGATCAGATAGAAGAAGATGAAGACGGGATCGGGCAGCTTGTTCCCGGTTCGCTCGATCCAGGCCAGTATGCCCTTCTCGCTCCGCATCGCGGCTTCGCTCATCCCCTCACTCCCAATCGTTGCGAAACGTCCATGATTGCCGCCCAGGCGCGCCGCATCAACCCCATAGGTAAAAAGAGGCGAATCGCGCGCGAAGCGCGTCCCGCCGCGCCCAGAGAGAGACTATCCACAGGAAAAGCCGCCTTAAGGGGGCGAAAAGGGGGTAAATGGCGCCGCGGCCCCATTGCCAAGGCAAGTGAATTGCGCTCTATCGAAGGCCAGTATTCCACAGGGAGGACAGAATGGCACAAAGTGGTTTGCAGCGGCCGGTGACGCCGTCCAAGGAGCTTGCGGAGATCACCGGCTCGGCGGCGCTGCCGCGCAGCCAGGTCGTCAGCAAGATCTGGGACCATATCAAGAAGAACAACCTGCAGAACCCGCAGAACAAGCGTGAGATCGTCGCCGACGACAAGTTGCGCGCGATTTTTGGCAAGGATCGCGTGTCCATGTTCGAGATGAACAAGCACTTGTCGCGCCACCTCAGCTAGGTCCGACGCCGGCGAATTGCTGGCTTCCGATCACGCGAACCGCCCGCCCGGCTTCCCGCCGGGACGGGCGGTTTTCGTTTTCCGAAGCTGAAAAGGGGCTGCCGACAGCCCCGGGGAGTTCGCCATGACGACAGATGACCTGCGCGCCGATCTGGCCGCGCTCGGGGTCGAGGCTGGCAGCCTCGTGATGGTCCATGCCTCGCTGCGCCGGATCGGCCTGGGCCGCGCTGATTTCGGGCCCGGCGGGGCGGAGGCGCTGCTTGACGCGCTGGACGAAGCGGTCGGGCCGCATGGCACCGTGATGATGTTGCTCGGCACAGAATATCCAATGGATTGGGTCTATCGGCATCCACCGGAGGCGCGCGCCGCGCTGCTGACGGGATCGCCGCCCTTCGACCATCGCGCCGCGCCCGCTTATCACGAGGTGGGCTGGCTGGCCGAAGCGTTTCGGCGCCGCCCCGGCACGATCGTCAGCGACAATCCGAGCGGGCGGTTCGCGGCGCGGGGCGCACGTGCAAAGGAGCTAATGGCCGATCAGCCCTGGCACGATTATTACGGGCCGGGCTCGCCCCTCGAGAAGCTATGCCGGGAGGGCGGCAAGGTGTTGCGCCTGGGGAGCAATCCGGAAACGGTCACGGCGCTGCATTATGCCGAATATCTCGCCGAGCTGTCACACAAGCGCCGCACGCGCTGGGATTATGTGGTGGCCGGCGTGGACGGCGCGCCGGAGCATCGCTGGATCGGCTGCCTCGACGACGCGGAAGGGATCGTCGATTGGGTGGGCGAGGATTATTTCGCGATGATCCTGAAAGCCTATCTGCCGCTCGGTCGCCATCGCGAGGGCCCGGTGGGCAAGGCTTGGAGCGAGCTGCTGAATGCAGCGGGTTATGTCGCCTTCGGCGCGCGCTGGATGGAGGAGAATCTAGCCGGTCCAGCGCAGCCCTAGCCAGAGCGTGCGGGGAGTCGCGCGCTCGACAATGCCGGCGCCGGAAATGCCGGCCACCACGCGCGCATCGGTGAGATTTTCGGCGCGGGCTTCCAGCGCGAGACGGCGGGTGAGCGGCAGCAGGGCGGAGGCATCGAAGGTCAACGCGTCGGGAATGCGCTGGCGGTTCAGATCGTCCTCATATTGGCTGCTGGTATAGCGCATGGTGAGCGATGCGCGCTCGCCCTGCGTCCCGGCCCAGGCCAGCGAAGCACTGGCGGAATGGCGTGACGACTGGGCCGGGCGCAGGCCGTCCAGCGCCGCCGCCGCGCCGGAGGCACGGACCTTGGCGTCGGCGAAGCTGTAGCCGGCGGCCAGGTGCCAGCGGCCGAGCGCGAGGCTGGCGTCCAGTTCCACGCCCCGGCTGACGATCGCATCGACATTCTGCCGCTGGCGGAACGCGCCACCGGCCGCGACGAAGCCGACGCCTGGAAAGGTGCTGGGTCCTGTGCCCAAAGTGACGTTCGAGATTGCGTCGTCCAGGCGGTTGGCGAACGCGGTGACGGCGAGGCGTGCGCCGGCAGCCGGGCGCCAATCGAGCCCCGCCTCGATGCCGTTCAGCCGTTCCGGCGACAAAGCGGCATTGGCGGCTGTCGCATCCGCGCCGACGCGGAACGGGCGATAGAGTTCGTTCAGCGTCGGCAGCCGCCAGCCGCGATAGGCGGCGCTGCGCAGAGCCAGGGACGGGCCGAGCTGCCAGACCATGCCGGCGCGCGCCGTCGGCTCCCAGCCCGTCCGGTCCACAAAAATCGTATCGGTAAGCACCGTGCCATCGGCGAGGCTCCGCTCGGCCAGCTGCCCGTTCGCGATCCGCCAATGGTCCAGGCGCGCGCCGACGGTGAGCAGCAGCGCGCCGCTCTCCCATTCCGCCTCGCCATAGGCGCCGAGGGTGCGGGTATCCCCGCCGGCCACGCGCCCGCGCGTGGGCGTTCCCGCAGCGAACTGGAAAAGCTCACGCGTTTCGCCCCGGGTCGCGCGCCAGTCCGCGCCGAGCCGCAGGCCCACGGCCCCCAGGCGGGGCCGCACTTCCGCGCGGGCGCCGAGGCCGGTGGCCGGGACATTATACTGGTCGAGCGTCTGGTTCGCCGTGGCGCGGCCTATGCCGACGGCGGCGAAATCGTTGGCGAACTGCCGGAGCTGGACATAGCCGAGCAGCGAGAAGGGCAAAGCGCCACGCCCGATCAGGCGTAGCGACGCGTCCGCGCCTTTATTGTCTATGGCGCTGAACGCAGTGCCGCGCTCGCGCGTGTCTGTGAAGGAGGTTAGGCCCGTCTGCAGCTCGACATCGGCATCGATCGGAAAGGCGGCGCGCAAGGCGAAGCTGGCCTGCTCGTAGGGAGCAGGGCGGTCGGCCGGGCCGCGTTGCTCGGCGATCACCGGCGTGAAGCCGTCGCCGTGCGCGAAAGAGGCCGAGACGTGGACGAAGCCGTCGCCCAAGGCAGTGCCATGGCCGGCAAAGGCGTCCACGCCGTTGCGGCTGCCATAAGCAAGGCTGACGAATAGGCCCTCGGCATCGTCCGGCCCGGCACTGTCCATCTCGATCGTGCCGGCCAGCGCGCCGGGGCCGTTCGCACCGCCACCGCCGCCGCGCGTGACGCGGATCTGGCCGAGCCGGCGTGGATCGAAGGCCGGCCAGGCGATCCAACCTCCGAACGGATCGGTCTGCGGTACGCCGTCGAGGAGGACGAGCGCGCGGCTCGATGCATTGCCACCGAGCGCGCGCAGCGTCGCGCCCTGGCTGGTCGGATTGGCCGAACGGGCGTCGGAGCGGCGGAATTGCTGGAAACCGGGCACATCGCGCAGGATGTCCTCGAGCCGGTTCGATGCGGCATAGGCAAGCTGGTCGCGCCCGATCGTCACGCCGCCATAAGCCGCCTCGCCGGGCGCCGTGCCCAGCCCGCGCCCGATGATGACGATCTCGTCCTGCGCGGCGGCTGGCGCGGCGAACGAAATCGAAAGCGAGAGAAGCCGGCGAAGCACCCCGCTCCCTAGCAACGAAAAGGCCGCCCCGGCGAGAGGAATGCCGGGGCGGCCTGATATTATCGCCGAATGGCGAAGAGCTTAGCTCGGCGTACGCGCGCCAGCCGCCGCTTCGAGCTGCGAGCGCGTCATCGCGAGGACAAGACCTTGCGAATCCTTGCCGAAGCTGGAGATGGGGATTTCCGCGCGGACGGTACCCGTACTGAGCACGGCGGCTTCACCGTTCACCGATTCGATCGTGCCCACCGGAGCACCGCTCTGGTCGCGAACCTGGGCTCCGGCCATAACGTCGGCGCTCGTGGCGGCGGTCACCGCGCCCGGCTCGGCATTGGCATCGGCCTGAGCGTCAGCCTGGACCTCGGTCTGCGTCTCAGGCAGCTGCGGCTGCGGAGTCTCCGGGACAGGCGGCAGCGCGTCCGGAGCCTGCTCCTGCACCGGCGGGACAGCATCCTGAACCGGCGGCGTGCCGGGCTGTTCCAGCGTGCCCTGAAGAGGCGGCGTCTGGATTTCGCCCTGACCCGCCGCGTCGAGCGACTGAGCGGTGGCGAGGCCGGGAACCGCCAGCACGGCGGCAGCGGCCAACATCTTGATCTTGAACGTCATTATACCCTCCAATGTTGGAAATTCAGAAGGGTAACGCACTGGCTATGGGGAGCGGTTGCACACCGCGCGACGAGTCGTTCGCTCGCGACGACGACCGGCGTAACAATCCCGGAAAACCGCCAAAAAAGCCGTAGTCTTACGAGGTCGGGATGCCGTTCATTTCGGCGCCGGGTAGCGGGCGAATTCTGGTAGATCATGCGCCGTCGCCATCCAGGCCAGGCGGTCCGCGACCTGGATATTGGCGGTCGGCGCCATCGCTTCGGGATCGTCGAGCGTCACGATCTGGATATCGGCCAGGCCGGGCAGCACCTGATCGTTATAATAAAAGAGCCCTGTGCCGCAGTCCGGGCAGAAATGGCGCCGGCCATGCTCGGACGAGGCATAGACTTTCGGCGTCCCGGCGAGGACTGTAAGACAGTTCGACGCGAACGCCGCCCAGCCCACCGCCGGCGCGCCGGCATGGCGGCGGCAATCCTCGCAATGGCAGAGCGCCTTATAGAGAGGATTGCCGGTGACTTCGTAGCTGATGGCGCCGCAATGGCAGTGTCCGGTGGGCATCTGGTCTCTCCCGCGAGTCGTTCCGGCGCGCATGATGCGCGGAACATATCACGAACTCAATGACCCGCCGGGTAATCAGAGCACATATTTGCTGAGATCGGCATTGCGGGCGATGTCGGCGAGCTGCGCCTCCACATAGGCGGCGTCGATCTTCACCGTCTCGCCGCTGCGCTCCTCCGCCGCGAAGCTCACATCCTCGAGCAGCTTCTCCATCACGGTCTGGAGCCTTCGGGCCCCGATATTCTCGACGCTCTCATTCACCTCGGCGGCGATGCGGGCCAGCGCCTTGATGCCGTCCTCGGCGAACTCGATCGTCACGCCCTCGGTGCCCAGCAGGGCGCGATATTGCTCGGTGAGGCTGGCGCGCGTGTCGGAGAGGATGCGGACGAAATCCTCCTCGGTCAGGCCCTTGAGCTCGACACGGATCGGCAGGCGGCCCTGAAGCTCCGGGAGCAGATCGCTGGGCTTGGCGACGTGGAAGGCGCCCGAGGCGATGAAGAGGATGTGATCGGTCTTCATCGGACCGTATTTGGTGGCGACGGTCGTGCCCTCGATCAGCGGCAGCAGATCGCGTTGCACGCCTTCGCGGCTGACCGAGCCGCCGCGCACGTCGCTGACCGCGATCTTGTCGATCTCGTCCAGGAAGACGATGCCGTTCGCCTCGGCATCGCGCAGCGCGACGCGGTTCACGTCGTCGGCGTCGAGACGCTTGTCCTGCTCCTCCTCGACCAGCTTGTCCCAGGCCTCGGCGACACGCATCTTGCGCTTCTTGCGGGGCTGCTGCCCCATCGCCTTGCCCATGATGTCGGAGAGATTGATCATGCCGACCTGGCCGCCCATGCCCGGAATCTCGAACGGCGTGTGGGGCTGGTCGGAGACCTCGATCTCGATCTCCTTGTCGTTCATGCTGTTGTCGATCAGCCGCTGACGGAAGGATTCGCGGGTGGCGAGGCTGGCATCCTTGCCGGTCAGTGCGTCGAGAAGCCGCTCCATCGCCGCGTTGGACGCCGCCTCGCGCACCGCCTCGCGGCGGCGCTCCTTCTCCAGCCGCACCGCTTCCTCGACCAGATCGCGGGCGATCTGCTCGACGTCGCGGCCGACATAGCCGACCTCGGTGAACTTGGTCGCCTCGACCTTCACGAAGGGCGCGTCCGCGAGTTTCGCCAGACGCCGGCTGATCTCGGTCTTGCCGCAGCCGGTGGGGCCGATCATCAGGATGTTTTTCGGCGTCACCTCGTCGCGCAGGTCGAGCCCGAGCTGCTGGCGGCGCCAACGATTGCGCAAAGCGACCGCGACGGCGCGCTTGGCCTCGCGCTGGCCGATGATGTGGGAATCGAGCGCGGCGACCACCGCCTTGGGGGTAAGGGCGTCGTTCATGAATCCTGTCTTGTTCGAGGTGGCGGGGCTCACGGGTTCGGAATTGCCGGCAGTGTCCGGCGAAGCGGGTGCATAGTCCATATCCTGCGCTAGATTGGTCGCAAGGCGGAACAGTTCAAGCCACGCAGCGCAGGCCGGAGAAGAGCCGGCGGTGCCGATCGACGATCCGGGCGATGGTCTCGGGCTCAGTTACCGCGTCCCAAACGCCGCGTTCGAACGTGCCGCCCAGGATGATGCCGTCGGCGCGCGGGAACATGTAGCCGGCCGATCCGGTGAAGGCGTAGCGGATTTCCGGCTGGGGCAGCAGCACGGCGAGCTGGCCGCGGATCGGGGTCAGCTCGGTGTCACCGAACAGGCCGTGGGCGCCGAGGCCGGTGCAGTTGAAGACCAGGGTTTCGGGCAAAGCGGCGAGATCGGCGGGCGTCTGGAATTCCCGCACCCGGATGGCGCCGCCGGCGATCTGGATGTCGCGCTGAAGCTGGAAGAGAAAGCGGCCGGTTTCGACATACATAGTGTCGAACGCGATGAGATTGTCGGCCGGGAACGGATGTTCGTCGGGTCCCAGGCGGCGCGCGGCGGGGTGATAACGGTCCGGCTCGCCCTCCCCGCCGCTCTCCGCATAGGTGGTGAGCCAGCGCACGCCATTGTCCTCGCCGACCATGATCTGGAAGCGGCGCCAGCTATAATCGAGCGCGGCTTCGAGCTGGGCCCGCCAGGCGGGGGTCACGGCGTCGTCGCGAAAATGGCCGTAAGGGCTCCATTGGCCGCCGGCGATGTTGGAGGTCGTGTCGGGCGGCAGGGCCTTGGCGTAGATCGTGACCGGGAAGCCCGCTTCCTGCGCCAGCCGTGCGGTGGTGAGCCCTACAGCGCCGGCGCCGATCACCGCGACCGGGCCGCGATGGCCCTGCAGCCCCAGTTCCACGGCGAGCTTCGATGTGCCCCAGCACAGCGTGATGCCGGCGCCGCCATGGCCGTAATTGTGGACCAGGCGCTTGTCCCCCAGCGCCTCGGCGCGGACCACGAAACCGGAGGCGCGATAGGGGCGCAGGCCGGCGATCGTGCGGATCACACGATCGGGCGCGACATTGACCGCCGGCAGGCAACCGCGCGGCGCGGCCGGCGACGCGGCATTGGGCGACACGGCATTGGTGGTGACGCAGCCGGGCAGGGCCAGCGCCGATGCGGCGGAGCCGAGGAAGGCGCGGCGATGAAACGCATACATGGCCGGATTCTAGCCGAGTTCACGCGACTCCATCAACGACCTCGCGCGTCAGCCGCCGCCCTGGACGACCTCCTGCCCGGTCGCCTCGCGCCACGCCGCTTCGACCAGCGGGCGGGCCCAATATTGATCGAACCAGCGGCCGAGCCAGGGATCGCCGGCGGTGAACAGCGCCTTGTGTTCGGCGAGATCGATGCGTTCCCGGATGGCGGCCAGTTCCAGCCCCTCCGCGGCGAGCGGGGCGACCTGCGCCCGGACCGCATTGAGGAGATCGGTCAGCCGGTCGAGATAGACATGGTCGCGCTGGGCGACGCCATGGCCGGGCACCAGGATCGCGAAATCGAGCGCGCGGATGCGCGCCAGCGTCTCGATCCAGTCGCCGGCATGGCTGCCGAAGCCGAACGGCACCGGCGCGACGACGACGTCGCCGGTCGCGACGATGCGCTGGCGGGGCAGCCAGACGATCGCATCGCCGTCGGTATTGGCACGGCCGAGATGCAGGATCTCGACCGGCGCCTCCGGATCATCCAGCACCAGCCGGTCGGCGAAGCTTTCCGTCGGCGGCACGACGAATGCGCCGCCCATGTCCCCACGCAAGGTCTGGAATGCGTTCCAGGTGCGCGCGAAGCCGGCGCGTTCCGCCTCGCTCAGGCTTTCGTCGGCGAGATTGCGGCGCAGGAAGGCGATGGCGCCTTCGCCCTGCTGCTGCATCGCCCGATCGAATTCGGCGTCCGGTGCGCCCTGCGGATAGTTCGCCATCGGCGCCCCGGTCATATGGATGGCGGTGCGCTCATGGGCGATGATCCGTGCGTCCGGCCAGGCGGCGCTGATCGCGGGAAGACCGAGATAATGATCGCCATGCCAGTGCGTGACGATCACTGCCTTGACCGGCTTCGCGCTGACCGAGCGCACCAGATCGGCGATGCGGCGGCCCGAACCGGGCGAGCCGCCGGCATCGACCAGCACCAGCCCGTCCGCCTGCTCGATCACCGTGACATTGCCGACCGGCTGCGGCTGGAAGGGCTCGGCCTGTCGGATCAGCCAGACGTGCGGCGCCAGCGGCTCGATCGTCTCGACATGCCCGGTCGAGGGCGCCACCGCCGACGCATCCGCGGCATGGAGGGAAATGGGCGCGGCGGCGGCGAAAAGGCCAGCGCCGAGGGCAAGCAAGGTCAGCTTCGGAAACCGATGCAACACATCCTCCTGTTGGTGTATTGCACCGATAATACGGACCGGAGGCGTGAAGTAAACCCCATTACGGGAGGGCAATGATAGGCGCGGGACTAGGCCGCGCCCTCGATCGCCTCCAGCGTCACATTGTCGTTGGTATAGACGCAGATATCGGCCGCGATGCCCATCGCCTTGCGGGCGATCGTCTCGGCGTCCTCCTCGTAATCGTAGAGCGCGGTCGCGGCGGCGAGAGCGAAATTGCCGCCCGAGCCGATCGCGGCGACGCCCGAGGCGGGCTCCAGCACGTCGCCATTGCCGGTGAGGATGAGCGTCACGTCCTTGTCGGCGACGATCATCATCGCCTCCAGGTTGCGCAGATATTTGTCGGTCCGCCAGTCCTTCGCCAGCTCGACGGCGGCACGCATCAACTGACCGTTATGCTGCTCCAGCTTGCGCTCCAGCCGTTCGAACAAGGTGAAGGCGTCGGCGGTCGCGCCGGCGAAGCCCGCCACCACCTTGCCGTCCCCGATGCGGCGGACCTTCCGTGCATTGGGCTTGATCACCGTCGATTGCAGCGACACCTGCCCGTCGCCGGCGACCACCGCCTTGCCGTTCTTGCGCACGCCGACGATCGTCGTCCCATGCCAGCTTTCCATCATTCGCTCCCGCTCCGTTGCCGCCTATCTGGGGAGCGACGCTTCTCCTTGCAACGGCGGCAGATAAGCGAGGGTGTCGGCGAGGCAGAAACGCGGGGAGTGAAGCGCGAAATCGCGCAGTATGGCGAGATGGCCGGACCCGACCAGGAGGAAGAGCCGGTCCCCGTCGCGCGCGACCCGCGCGAGATTCGCCATCATGCGGATGTTGCGCTTGTACCAGTTGAGCAGCCTGTCGGAGCGGGCATAGATGGCCGGATCGTCCGGATCGGGCAGCAGCAGGTCCATATAGGCGCGATGGTCGTCCGCGATCCGCGCCGGATCGTTGGCGCGGCGCAGATTGCCGGCGACGCTGAGCCGGCGCAGCAACAGCTCCTCCTCGCTGAGCTCGCGGGGCGCGGCGGGGCCGGCCGATGGCGGCGGCGCGGGCGGGAAGACGATTTCGTCGTAGCGCAGCCCGCTCATCAGCATCGGAAAGTCGATCGCCTCGATCGATTCGAGACCGGCCGCGCGGGCGACCGGCATGGCGATCTGCTCGATCTCGTTGCGCCCCGACGCGCGATCGCCGGCCAGCCAGGCGCGATAGCGATCGGGCCAGGTCCGGCTGCTGCGATCCGCCTCCACCGCGACCCGGGTCGGTCGGAAGGCGGCGAGGGCCCGGTTGAGCGTGGCGATCTCCGCCTGTCGGCGCGGCGAAAGCACATCGTCCGCCTCGACATTGACCGCGTCGAGGCCCGGATTGTCCATATGATAGGTGCCGAGGATCAGCAGATGGATGCCGTCTGCCGCGCAGGCCTGCTCGGCCGGATCGCGAACCGGCACATTATCGCCCGACGCGAACAGCGTGCCCACGATGAAGAGTGTCAGCCAGCCCGTCATGCCGTCCTCCTTTCCCCGCACCGTCGCGGGCGCGGGGAAAGGCGGTCAATGTCCGGAACAGGCAAAAAGCGCGCCGGTTCGCGAATGTCCGCGTCAGTCGGCGGGCGTGGCCTCCTCGTAATGCGCGTGGAGGCGCTGAACATTGGCCCAGAAGGGGGTGCGTTCGCTGCCCTCCAGAATTTCCTGCAACACGGTGAGATGGCTGTGCCAGCCGCCGGAAACGCCGACCAGTTCGCCGCGGTTGGGCAGGCGGCGGTTGGTAAGGACGAGGCGGACTTTGTCGCCTTCTTCCGAAAGCTCGAAGCTGACCTCGCTCTCGCTGCTGTCCTCGTCCCAGCTGTGGACGAGGAGATAGGGCGGCTCGACGCGGACGACATGGCCCTTCATCCGGTGTTCCTTGTCGCCGCCCCATTTGTCGGGCGCGACCTCGCCGGGAAGGGCGAGCTGCCAGTTGCGCCAGACATAGTTCATCTCGCCGCCGGGGCGCAGATCCATGTCGCCCGCCGCGAGCCATTTGGCGCGCTTGTCGGACTCGACGAGATAGGCCCAGACCCGCTCGATCGGGCCGGGCAACAGGCGCTCGAAACGGATCGTGCCGGCTTCGGTGATGACGCCATGATCGGGGATGTCGGCCATTCAAACTTCTCCATCTTCATCCAGAGCGCGCTCGAGGGCGTCGAGGCGATCGCCCCAGAAACCGCGCATGCGTTCGAACCAGCGCTCCATCTCCGCGAAGCCGTCGGGATCGAGGCTGTAGATGCGGCGCTGGCCGTCCACCCTGACCCGGACGAGACCGGCCTCGCGCAGCGTTTTCAGATGTTGCGAGACGGCCGGGGCGCTGATCGGGAAACCTTCGCCGATCGCCCCGGCGCTGCACGCGCCCGACCCCAGCAGCTCGACGATGGCGAGGCGGGTGGGATCGGACAGAGCGGCGAATCGGTTCATGCACTTATATTTCGATATTCACTTAATTAAGTCAATACGAAATTACAAACGCTCACCGCCGTCGGGCCGGATGCCCGCATCGGCCGCCTTGCGTCCGGCGGGCGAGGAGCCGAATTCGTAGCCGATCACGGTCGAGCCCCAGCCGAGCACCAGGCCAAGCGCGAGCAAAAGGGGTTCGCGATTGCCTTCCGGGATCGGAACGAAATAGAGTCCGGCAAGGCCGAGCAATCCGCCGACCAGGGCGACGAGGCCGAGCGCGGCGCGGAACGGGCCGAGCGATGGGCGCGCATATCTGTCGGGGAGTTTGTCCGTCATCATGTCCTCCTGATCCTCAATGAATAACCCATCTGGTTCACTGTAGGAAAGGCGCCTTGCCGCGCCCGGAGGTTCATATGCCGTCCAACCAAGCGTCCCTCTCTCACGGCGTCCTGCTGCGGCGCTATCGCCTGCCGATCGCCGGCACTTTCGCGCTGCTCGTCCTCGAAAACATGCTGGAGCTGGCGCTCCCCTATCTGCTCGGGCGCGCGATCGACGGGCTGATCGCCGGCAATTTCCACGACTGGCGGCTCTATCTCGGCATCGCCATTGCAATGATCGTGATCGCGGTGGGCCGGCGCATGTACGACACGCGTGCCTATCAGCGCATCTATCGCGAAGTCGGCGACGAAACCGCCGCGCGGGAAGCGGGCCGGAAGGCCGGCACCGCAAAAATCACCGCGCGGGTTAATTTCGTCAAGGACTTCACCGACTTTTTCGAAGTCATGCTGCCGATGGCCATCGTGTCGGTATTCACCTTGCTGGGCTCGATCGCGATGCTGACCTTCCTGTCGCCGCGGCTCGGCCTCGGCGCGCTGGCGGTGGCCGTGCTGGTCGGCCTCGTCTTCGCGGTCAGCCGCAAGCGGATCGTGTCGCTGAACATCAGCCTCAACGACGAGATGGAGCGCCAGGTCGACATGCTCGGCGCCGAGCCGCCGCGCCGGGCCGGCCATTTCCGCGCGTTGACGACGTGGCGCATTGCCTTGTCCGATCTGGAGGCGCGCAATTTCGGGCTCGTCCAGCTCTTCACCACCTTGCTGGTCGCGGCGGCTTTGGTGCAGCTTATCCGCTACGACCAGGCGAGCGAGGGGCAGGTGTTCGCCGCGCTCACCTATCTGCTGCAATTCGCCCAGTCGGTGGTGATCCTGCCCTACACCTATCAGGAATTCGTCCGCACCCGGGAGATTGGGCAGAGGCTGTCGCGGGAGGAGCCGGAAGGATAGGGTGAGGGTGTCAGGCGGTGGAGAGTGCCCGCTGTCGCCAAACCCCCTCACCCCAACCCTCTCCCCGCCGGGGAGAGGGGGTTCCCTGAATGTCGATTGGTCTTAGCCCGCCTCGGCGACGATCTTCAGCCATTCCGCCTCGTCGATCACCTTGATGCCGAGCTCGGCGGCTTTCTTGAGCTTGGAGCCGGCGCCGGGGCCGGCGACGACCAGATCGGTCTTGGCGGAAACGGAGCCGGCCGCCTTGGCGCCGAGCGCCTCGGCCTGCGCCTTGGCCTCGTCGCGGGAGATGGTCTCCAGGCTGCCGGTGAAGACCACCGTCTTGCCGGTGACGGGGGATTCGCGGGTTTCGACGTGGAAGTCGGGCGGGCTGACCTCGGCGAGGAGATCCTCCCACGCTTCGATATTGTGCGGCTCGTGGAAGAAATCGCCGAGCGCGCCGATCACCGCACCGCCGACGCCGTCAATGCTTGTCAGCTCCGCCAGCGCATCGTCATCGCCGGCTCGCGCCGCGACGGCGGCGTCGCGCAGCCGGGGCAGGGTAACAAAGTTCTTCATCAGGTCGCGCGCGGTGACGATGCCGATATGGCGGATGCCGAGGCCGAAGAGGAGGCGGGCGGCGTCAGGTTGCCTCTTGTCCTCGATGGCCTTGACGAGGGCATCGACCGATTTCGCCTGCCAACCCTCGCGCCCGACCAGTTCGTCGCGATGATCGCGCAGGCGGAAGATGTCGGCCGGCTCGTTCAGCCAGCCCAGTTCGAGGAATTCGGCGATGCTCTTCTCGCCCAGCCCCTCGATATCGAGCGCGCCGCGCGACACGAAATGGCGCAGCCGCTCGAAACGCTGGGCGGGGCAGATGAGGCCGCCGGTGCAGCGCACGTCCACCTCGCCCTCCGCCGCCACCGCCTCGCTGCCGCATTGCGGGCAATGATCGGGGAAGGGGAAGGGATCGCCGGGCGCGTCGCGGGTGAGATTCTCCACCACCTGCGGGATCACGTCGCCGGCGCGCTGGATCACCACCCGGTCGCCGGGGCGAATGCCGAGCCGCGCGATCTCGTCGCGATTGTGCAGGGTGACGTTCTGGACGACGACGCCGCCCACCGTCACCGGCTCCAGCCGCGCCACGGGCGTCAGCTTGCCGGTGCGGCCGACCTGGATGTCGATCGCATTGACCGTCGTCTGCGCCTGTTCCGCCGGGAATTTGTGCGCGATCGCCCAGCGCGGCGCGCGGCCGACGGAGCCGAGCCGGCCTTGCCAGTCGAGCCGGTCGACCTTGTAGACGACGCCGTCGATATCGAAGGGCAGATCGGCGCGCGCGGCTTCGATCGCGCGGTAATGGGCGATGAGCGCGTCCAGATCCTCGACCCGCACGAGCCGGTCGCTGACCGGCAGGCCCCAGGATTGGATCGCCTTCATGATGCCATATTGGGTGTCGGCGGGCAGCGCCGAGGTCTCGCCCCAGCCATGGGCCAGGAAGCGCAGCGGGCGCGAGGCGGTGACGGCGGCGTCCTTCTGGCGCAGCGAGCCGGCGGCGGCGTTGCGCGGATTGGCGAACTGGCGCGCTTTTTCGGGATCGTCCGCCTCGGCGAGGAGGCGGGCGTTGAGGGCGGCGAAGTCGGCCTTGGCCATATAGACCTCGCCGCGGACTTCGAAGATGTCGGGATAATTGTTCCCCGGCGAAGGCCAGGGTCCATCTGCGCTGGACCCTGGACCCCGGCCTTCGCCGGGGAACAGGAACTGAGGAATGTCCGCGATGGTCCGCACATTGGGCGTCACGTCCTCGCCGGTCGTGCCGTCGCCGCGCGTGGCGGCGAGGGTGAGCACACCCTTCTCGTAGCGCAGCGAGCAGGACAGGCCGTCGATCTTCGGCTCGGCGGTGAGCGCGACCGGCGCGTCCGGGGCCAGCTTCAGATAGCGCCGGACGCGTGCGACGAACTCGGCGACCTCTTCGTCCGCGAAGGCGTTGTCGAGGCTGAGCATCGGCAAGGCGTGGGTGACTTTCGCGAGATTGCCGGCCGGCGCGGCGCCCACCTGCCGGGACGGGCTGTCGGCGCGCACCAGATGCGGAAACTCCGCCTCCAACGCCGCATTCTCCCGCATCAGCGCGTCATAATCGGCGTCCGAAATCTCCGGCGCGTCGTCGGCATGATAGAGCCTATTGTGCCGCGCTATCTCCTTCGCGAGGCGCATCAGGCGATTGGCGGCGTCGGCTTCGGTCATGCCAGGCATTCGGCGAGAAAATCCTCCAGCGCCGCCCAGGAGCGCGCGTCGGCGACCGGATTGTAGACCGTGCCGCGCGCCGGATCGTTCGCATTCCTGTTGGTGAAAGCATGCATCGTCCCGCCATAAGCGTGGAGCTGCCAATCGGCGCCGGCCGCGCTCAGCTCCGACGCCAGCGCGAGCGCGGTCTCGGGCGGGCACATCGGATCGTCCCAGCCGTGAAAGGCAATGATCCTGGCGGAGATCGGTCCGCGCAATGCCTCGGGCAGCGGCGTGAAGAGACCGTGGAAGCTCGCCGCGCCTTTTATGTCCGCGCCGCTGCGGGCGAAATCGAGCGCACACAGGCCGCCGAAGCAATAGCCGATGACGGCGATGCGGCTGGCGTCCACTTCGGGCTGCGCGCGCACCGCGTCGAGGCTGGCGAGCAGCCGCGCGCGCAGACCGGCGCGGTCGTCGAGCAAAGGTTGCATCAGGCCCATGCATTCCTCGGTCGTCCGGCCGATCCGCGCCTCGCCATAAGGATCGGCGGCATAGCCGGCATAGCCCAGCCCGGTGAGCCGCCGGGCGATTTCGATCTCCCTGTCGGTGCGCCCGACGAAGGAGGGGTAGACGATGACCGCGGGTCGCGGCGCCGCGCCGGGTTCGAAGGCCAGCACGCCTTCGTAACGCTGCTCCGCCAGACGATGTTCGATGGCTTTCGTGTCGATGATCACGCCGCCTCCAGCAATCGCGTCGCCTGCGCCCGCGCCTCGTCGGTCACTTCGGCGCCGGAGAGCATGCGGGCGATTTCCTCGCGGCGTTCGGCTTCGCCCAGCAGATGGACGCCGGTGCGGGTGACGACGCCGTCATGGCTCTTTTCGATGAAGAGGTGGCGGGCGCCGCGGGCGGCGACCTGGGGCGAATGGGTGACGACGAGCACCTGGCCGTCGGCGGCGAGGCGGTGCAGCCGTTCGCCGACCGCGCTGGCGACCGCGCCGCCGACGCCCCGGTCGATCTCGTCGAAGATCATCGTGGTCGCGCCGCCCTCCTGCGCCAACGCGACCTTGAGCGCGAGGATGAAGCGGCTGAGTTCGCCGCCCGACGCGATCTTCGTCAGCGGGCCGAAGGGCGCGCCGGGATTGGTCGAGATTTCGAAGGCGACGCGGTCGATGCCGGCGGCGGAGGGCTCGGCGGGGTCGATGACGGTGCGGAAGCGGGCGGCGTCGAGCTTGAGAGGAGCCAGCTCGGCGGCGACGGCGGCGTCGAGGCAGGTGGCGGCGGCGCGGCGGGCGTGGCTCAACGCCTCGGCTTCGTGATCGTAATCGCCGCGCGCGGCGGCGAGATCGGCTTCCAGCGCGGCGAGGCGCTCGCCGCCCGATTCGATCATCGCGAGCTTGGCCGCCAATTCCGCGCGCAGGGCGGGGAGGGCGTTGGGCTCGACCCGGTGCTTGCGGGCGAGCGCGCGGATGTCGAACAGGCGGGCCTCAGCCTCCTCGAGCCGGGCGGGATCGAAGGTCAAAGCCTCGGCGGCGCGCTCGAGGGCGGTTTCGGCGTCGGACGCCTCGATCACGGCGCGGTCGAGCGCGGCGAGGGCCTCGGCCAGCAGGGGATGTTCGGCCGCGATCCGGTCGAGCCGGCGCGCGGCCTGGCGGAGCTGGGCAAGGCCGCCTTCGGAGCCTTGCAGCAGGCCATTCAGCGTCTCCAGCTCGTCGCCGAGCTTCGCACCGGACTGCATCGTGGCGCGCAGGGTGGCGAGACTCTCCTCCTCGCCTGGCTGGGGATCGAGCTTCGCCAGTTCGTCGACCGCATGGGCCAGCCATTCGCGGTCGCGCTCCGCCTCGTCATGGACGCGGCGGGCCTCCGCCAGCGCCTCCTCGGCGGCGCGGACCCGGGCCCAGGCGGCGGCGACCAAGGCGGTGTCGAGCGCGCCGTAGCTGTCGAGCAGGGCGCGGTGGCCGCGCGGGTTCAGGAGGCCGCGCTCGTCATGCTGGCCGTGAATCTCGACGAGCAGGGCGCCAAGCTCGCGCAGCAGGCCGGCGGAGACCGACTGGTCGTTGACGAAGGCGCGGCTGCCGCCGTCGGCGCGCACAAGGCGGCGGATGACGAGCGGCTCGCCCGGCTCGGCGGCCAGGCCGTTTTCGTCGAGCAGGACGGTGGTGGCATGGCCGGCGGGCAGTTCGAAGGCGACGCTGACGCTCGCCTGCGCCTGGCCGGCGCGGACCAGGCCGCTGTCCGCCCGCTCGCCGAGCGCGAGGCCGAGCGCGTCGAGCAGGATCGATTTGCCCGCGCCCGTCTCGCCGGTCAGCACGCCCAGCCCGGACGCGAATTCCAGGTCGAGCGTTTCGATGAGGACGACGTCGCGGATCGACAGGCCGGTCAGCATGGCGGGATCGAGGATGGCATCGAAACCCCTTTATGTCATTCCCGCGCAGGCGGGAATCGGGATTAGGGCCTGAAACGAACCTAAGCCTGCCGACGCTTGCGCAGCACCAGGATCGCCCAGTCGCCATTGTCGATGCGGCCGATGGGCATCATCCCTCGGCGGCGATAGGCGGCGGCGACGCGCGGCGCCTGTTCCTTAAGCAGGCCGGCGAGAATCAGCCGCCCGCCCGGCGCCAGCGCCCCGGCCAGATCAGGGGCGAGCACGATCAGCGGGCCGGCGAGGATGTTGGCGATGAGGAGATCGTAGGGCGCCCGTCCCTTGAGGCGGGGATGACGCATTCCTGCGGCGACCGCCAGTTCGGCCTGGCCACGCGCCCGGCCGACCGGGATGCGGTTCACCCGCGCGTTTTCCGCCGCGACCTCGATCGCGATGGGATCGATATCGGAGGCAATGGCGCGCGCGGCCGGCCACAGCCGGAGCGCGGCGTAGCCGAGCAGGCCGGTGCCGGTGCCGATGTCGGCGATGTTGACGAAGCGCGCGCCTCCCGCCTTCAGCCGGTCTAGCGCATCGAGGCAGCCGGCGGTGGTCTCGTGATGGCCGGTGCCGAAGGCGCGGCCGGCGTCGATCTCGAAGGCGATCCCGTCCGGCGGAACCTCGCCGCGGTGCGCCGGGGTGTGGACGAAGAAGCGCCCGGCGCGGATCGGCTCCAGCCCGGCCTGGCTGAGCGTCACCCAATCCTCGTCGGCGATGCGTTCGACGACCGGCTTCGCCCCCTTGGCGCTGGGCACGAGGCTGGTGAGCAAGGCGAGATCGGCCTTGGCGGGCTTCGCCTCGAAATAGGCGTCGAGCCGCCAGTCGTCCGGGCGTGTGGGATCGGGCTCGCTGGTCATCAGCACCGGCGGCGCATCGAGCAGGGCGAAGGCGATGATGTCCCCTTTCAGCACCTCGGCCTCGGCCTTGGTGCAGGGCAGGGTGACGCGCCAGCTATCTGACAAAGCTCGCTCCATTGACGTCGATCGCCGACCCGGTCGCGGCGGGCGGAGCGTCGAGGGCGAGCCAGCGGACGGTTTCGGCGACCTCCTCGGCGGTGGAGGGGCGGCCGATCGGCAGATCGCCCAAGGCCGCGATGCCGCCCCGGCTCGCGATATATTCGTCGACCATGCCGGTGACCGTGAAGCCGGGGCAGACGGTGAAGGCGTAGATGCCTTCGCCGGCATAAGCGCGGGCGATCGTCTTGGTCATCGCGATCATGCCGCCCTTGGACGCGGCATAATGCCAGTGATCCGGGCTGTCGCCGCGATAGCCGGCGCGGCTGGCGACATTGACGATCCGGCCGCCTTCCCCGCGCTGGCGGAAATGGAGCACTGCGAGCCGGCACAGCTCGCCGGCGGCAGTGAGATTGACCCGCATCGTACGCTCCCAGCCCGCCGCCCATTCGGGATCGTCGGCCGCGATCGGCGCGGCCTCGAAGATGCCGGCATTGTTGACCAGCACGTCGATCCGCCCGTCCAGCGCCGCCATCGCCTCCCACCACAAGGCGGTGGCGCCCTGGGGGTCGGCGAGGTCGGCGGCGATGCGCCCCTCGCCGCCCGCCGTGGAATGGCCCACGACGCGATTGCCAGCCAGCGCCTTGACGGTCGCGGCGCCGATGCCCCGGCTGGAACCGGTGACGAGGATGTTGAGTGTCATGGGCGCGCGATAAGCCTTTCCGCGCGTCCGGGAAAGTAGGATGGACAGGCGTGCAACGTGCCGGCAGGTTGAAGCCGGGGGGACACATCATGCATCTGCTGCTTGCCTTGCTGTCGGTCACCGCGACCTGCACGCCCGATCCGGCGCTTGCGGCACGGGGCCCGGAGCGCGTGCGCGCCTATTTCGCCGCGATCAACGCACGCGATGCGGCAGCGATCGGTCGTTTCATCCGGCCCGGCACCACCTTTTCCATGCCGGGTATTGCGGGCCTGCCGCTTGACGAGGTGATGACGGGGTTCATCGAGACGCCCCAGGCCGAGCAACTCGAGGTGGTCGAAACCCGGGCGGATGGTGACCAGGTCACAGTGCGCACGTTGGCCGTCCCCAGCCGCACTCCGGCCAGCGCGACGGTGCGGCTCGACGGCGGCTGCGTCAGCCGGTTCGTGCAGGACTGATTTCGCCCGAAGACCCGGTCAGGCCGCGAAGGTCTGGACGAACTTGCCGGCGGTGGCCTTGAAGCGGGCCATCTGCTCGTTCACTTCGGCGAAATTCTGTTCGACCTCGTCGATTTCGGCGGCGACGCTTTCGGTGTCGGCGCGGATCGCGGCGATCGTCGAGGACATGGAATCGGCGGCGAGCGCGGTCTCGTCCACGGCGGCGGTGATCATCGTCACCGTCTGCGCCTGCATCTCCATCGCCTTGCGGATCCGGTCGGCGCTGACCTGAACCTCCTCGACGGTGGAGGAGATCGAATCGTTGGCCTCGACGGTCTGCTTGGTCGCGGACTGGATCGCCGAAATCTTGGCGGTGATATCGTCGGTGGCGCGCGCGGTCTGGCTGGCCAGGCTTTTCACTTCCTGCGCGACGACCGCGAAACCGCGGCCGGCATCGCCGGCGCGGGCCGCCTCGATCGTCGCGTTGAGCGCGAGCAGGTTCGTCTGCTCCGCGATCGAGTTGATGAGCTCGACGACGGCGCCGATCGCCGCACTGCTCGCCCCGAGCTCGGTGATCGCGAGCGATGCCTCTTGTGCCCGGCCGACGGCGTCGCGCGCCATCTCGGCACTGCGGGACGCGTTGCCGGCGATCTCGTTGATGCTCGCCATCATCTCCTCGGTGCTGCTCGCCACCATCGACACGTTCGCCGACGCCTGCTCACCGGCCACCGCCACCGTCGACGCCTGGCCACTCGTCTCCTCGGCCGTCGCGCTCAACTGCACCGAGACCGCCGCGATCTCCTCCGCGGCCGCGGCCAGTTCCGACGCGTTGCGGTCGATCGA
>JBBCJP010000003.1:0-250500 GCA_037190625.1 Alphaproteobacteria bacterium | reverse complement strand
CGAGCGGCAGCATCAGCGGTCCGGCGGTCGTCATGGACAGCGTGGCCAGCAGGCGCGGAGCGAGCGTCCGGAAGGCGGCGAAGGCCGCAAGGACGACAACCGCCGCTTCGACCGCAACCGCAAGGGCGGCAAGCCGGGCGGCGACCGTTTCGAACGCAAGGGCGACAGGCAGGACGCCAAGGGTGGCGGTAAGCCGAAGTTCGAGCCGCGCAAGCGAGACGAGCGCCCTGCCCGCATCGATCCGGATTCGCCCTTCGCCAAGCTCGCCGCCTTGCGCGACCAGCTCAAGAAGTAGCCGCGGGGCGCCGATGGGTGCAGCCGACCGTCAACGTATCGACAAATGGCTGTTCTTCGCGCGCGCTGTGAAATCGCGGTCGCTCGCCGCCAGGCTGGCGGTCAGCGGCCGGGTGCGCATCAATCGCGACAAAGCATCGCAGGCTTCCGATCTGGTGAAGCCCGGCGACGTGCTGACGATCACGCTCGATCGCCGCATTCTGGTCTGGAAGATTGTGGACACTGGCATAAGGCGCGGTCCCGCACCGGAGGCCCGCCTGCTTTATGAAGACCTTTCGCCTGCTCCCTCACAGACGGAAATTCCGGATATGCAGGCCCCTTTGCGCGACGCCGGAAGCGGTCGTCCAACCAAGAAGGAACGCCGTCTCACCGACCGATTGCTGAGACGGGAATAGCATCCCGCCTCTTCGGCCCAGGACGCAAAATCATTCCGCTGGAGACGTTGTGGCGCATCGACTTCGGCTTGAAAGCGAGGGGCAAAGGCGTTACCTCACCCCTCGATGACGCGCCCCGAAACTGCTTGTGCGGGGTGCAGCGGAGCCTTGCATGACCTACGTAGTCACCGATAATTGCATCAAGTGCAAATACACCGACTGTGTCGAAGTGTGTCCGGTCGACTGCTTTTATGAAGGCGAGAACATGCTCGTCATCAATCCGAGCGAGTGCATCGATTGCGGCGTGTGCGAGCCGGAATGCCCGGCCGAGGCGATCCTGCCGGACACCGAGAACGGCCTGGAGAAGTGGCTCGAGCTCAACGCCACCTATTCCGCCGAATGGCCGAACATCACCCGCAAGAAGGACAGCCCTGCCGACGCCGACGCGCATAAGGGCGAGGATGGCAAGTTCGACAAATATTTCTCGGCCGAGCCCGGCGAGGGCGACTGATCCCTGGACAAGCGGAATCCGCAACGCCGGATTCGCAAAACCGGCAGGTGACTTTCTCGGCGAGGCGGCTAGCTTGACGGTCCTCGAGAAGGAGCCGCCGCATGACCGCATCCCGCCTGTCCCCCTATGCGCCCCAGTTTCTCGGCTTGCTGCGCATCGTCAGCGGCCTCATCTTCCTCGCCCACGGCACTCAGAAATTCCTGAGTTTCCCCGGGGGCGACCGCGCCGGCTCAGGCCTCGCGCTCGACAATCTCGGCGCTTATGCGGGAATTATCGAGATCGTGACGGGCATCCTCATCATCCTCGGCCTGTTCACCCGGCCGGCGGCCTTCCTCGCTTCGGGCACGATGGCGGTGGCCTATTGGTACGCCCATGCCCCGCAGAACTTCTATCCGGTCAACAATGGCGGCGATGCGGCGATCCTCTATTGCTTCGTCTTCCTCTATTTCGTGTTCTCGGGCCCCGGCGCCTGGAGCGTGGACGCACGCCGCGGCGCGGCCTGACACCGGTTGCAGTTCGAGCCTCGCGGATAAGCCGCTCCTGGCCGCTTATGGCGGCCGGGGTGGATTTCCGTTGATTTTCTTGCTATATGATATCGATCAACAGCGAATTGCCGCATTTTCGGAAGCATCGGTCGCGCCTGTCGGGGGAAGGTGCGGGGGCTTCCGGTTTTCCTGCGGCTGTTTCCATGGGAAGGTTTCGATTGATGGCAACGAAGGCGTTGAACTTCGACGTTGGCGATTATGTCGTTTACCCCAAGCACGGCGTCGGCCGTGTCATCGAGCTGCAGAGCACCGATATCGCGGGCATGGAGCTGGAGCTCTATGTGCTGCGCTTCGAGAAGGAAAAGATGACTTTGCGCGTTCCGACCAACAAGGCGGAAAGCGTCGGCATGCGCAAGCTGTCGTCCGACAAGACGATGCAGGAGGCGCTGACCACTCTCAAGGGCAAGCCGAAGGTGAAGCGCACCATGTGGTCGCGCCGCGCCCAGGAATATGAGGCGAAGATCAATTCGGGCGATCTCGCGTCGATCGCCGAAGTGGTCCGCGATCTGTTCCGCCCGGACGACGCGCCGGAGCAGAGCTATTCCGAGCGGCAGATTTTCGAAGCCGCCTCCACCCGTCTCGCCCGCGAGCTGGGCGCGATGGAGGAAGTGGACGAGAAGACCGCGCTCGCGAAGATTCTCGACATCCTGAACAAGGCTGCGACCGTCCACCACAAGGTCCGCGTCGAGGCCTGAGGTTCCGGTCTCGATTCCGGCGGGTCGATGGACTCGCGCGGCGAAATGCGAAGGCGGTCCGCTATGGGCCGCCTTTTGCATTTGTATTCCGGCGGTCGATCTGTATTATTAATACAATACAGCTAGGGAGAAAAGCGATGCGCGGCAATCCTTTCAGGGCGTCCATTCTGGCTTTGGCCGCGGCAGGCATCGCGGCTTGCTCGGTGGGTGCGCAGTCCAATGAGGCGCGCGAGTCGTCCCAGGGCGGCACTGAGGCGAGCGGGCAGCAGGGACAGCGCAATTTCGAGGTCGGTGAATTCCGCTCCGTCACCCTGTTCGGGCCGCACGACGTGAACGTGACGGTCGGTGGCGCGCCATCGGTGCGCGCCGAAGGCGACAGCGCCGCACTGGACGGTCTCGACATCCGGGTCGAGGATGGCACCTTGCGTATCGGCACGCAGCGCAACTGGTCGTGGCGCGGCCCGGGCGGTCGCGTGACCATTCACGTCACCGTGCCGGCACTGGAAGGCGCGTCGGTGACCGGCTCTGGCGACCTCAATCTCGACCGCGTCGAGGCCGAACGCTTCTCGGCGAACGTGACCGGTTCGGGCGATCTGGAGATCGGCGCCTTGCGCGCTCGACAGGCCAGCTTCACGATCACCGGCTCGGGCGGTATCGACGCGGACGGCAGCGCCGAGGAGACGGAAATCTCGATCGCCGGCTCGGGCGATGCCGATCTCGGGGGGTTCGAGACGCGCCGCGCCCGGGTGCGGATCATGGGCTCGGGCGATATCTCGCTGCGCGCCACCGAATCGGTTTCCGGCTCGGTGATGGGCTCGGGCGACGTAACGGTCCGCGGCGGCGCGAGCTGTTCGGTCTCGCGCATGGGCTCGGGCAGCGTGAATTGCGGCAACTGACGCGGGGACCACGCTTCGCCATTGACGGTTAAGCTTTTGCGGTCATGCTCGCGGCCATGAAACGCGCGCTGCCCGCTGTGATTGGCCTCGCCCTGCTCGCCGCGCCGGCGACTGGTGCCGAGCGCACCTATTCGATCACCGATTTCGATCGGGTCACGGTGGAAGGCCCTTATGTCGTGCGGCTGGTCACCGGCCGGCCGACCGCGGCGCGGGCCAGCGGGCCGCAGGGGTCGATCGACCGGGTGATTATCGACACGCAGGGCCAGACCTTGCGCATCCGTCCGAACCGCTCCGCCTGGGGCGGCAATCCGGGCGCGCAGCAAGGCGTGCTGGAGATTACCGTGTCCACCCGCAGCCTGCGCTCGGCCCGGGTGATCGGTCCCGGACGGCTCGACATCGAAGGGATCGAAGGCCTGCGCGTCGATCTCAGCCTGGAAGGCAGTGGCCGGCTCGCCGCAACCGGGGTGGCCGCCGACAATCTTTCGCTCGGCCTGCTCGGCTCGGGCCGGATCGAAGTCAGCGGCCGTGCCCGCTCGGTGCGCGCCGATGTGCAGGGTTCCGGCGACCTCGCTGCCGCTGGCCTCGCCGCCGAGGATGTGACGGCGACGACCAGCACGACCGGCACCGTCGCCCTCGCCGCCGGCCGCACCGCGCGGATCAATGCCAACGGCCTGGGCGAGGTGACAGTGGCGGGCCGCCCCTCCTGCACTGTGCAGGGACTGGGCGCGGGCATGGTCCGCTGCGGGACGGGGCGCTAGATCAGGGACAGTCCGGCCAGGGTGCGGATCAATTCGGGGGGCAGGCTCTCCATGCCGTCCGAGGCTCCGGCCAGATCGGGCGGCGCATCGCCCGGGGAGAGATAACGCCAGCCCTGATGGGCGCGGCGCGGCCAGCCGGCCACCGGAACCAATGATGCGGACAGATGGATGATCGCGCGCTTGTCGCTCGCGTCCGTGCCGAAGCCCCATATCTCCTGACGTGCGACGAGCTGGTGCTTGACGATCCAGTAGAGCGATCCACCGATCAGCTCGTCGGCGCGCTTGGGCCGGAAGCGCGTGACGATCGTCACCCGATCGCCGTCCCGGCGTGCCGCGATGCGCCGCTGCAGCGCCTCCACGCTGGCGCAGCCGACCGCGACCTTGCTGAGATGAAGCTGCGCCATCGCCGTCAGATGGCGTGGCGACGCCCTGCGATCAACCTAGCCGACCAGGCCCGATGCGACTGCGAGGCCGAGAAAGGCGAGGAAGCCCATCGAATCGGTGATCATCGTCACGAACACGGATGACGACACCGCCGGGTCCTGGTTCATCCGCTCCAGCGCGACCGGCACGACCACGCCGGACAGGCCTGCGATCACGATGTTGAGCAGCATGGCGGCGGCAATCACGCCGCCCAGCGCCGGGTTTGAATAGACCAAGGCGGCGCCGACGCCGAGCAGCACCGCGATGGTGATGCCGTTCAGGATCGCGATCCGGATCTCCCGCCAGATCGTGCGCCAGGTGTTCGATTTCGTGAGCTGGTTCATCGCCAGCGCGCGCACCGCCACCGCCATGGTCTGCGTGCCGGCATTGCCGCCGATCGCCGAGACGATCGGCATCAGCACGGCCAATGCCACCATCTGTTCGATCGCCGCGCCGAACATCGCGATGATGCCGGAGGCGACCAAAGCCGTCACCAGATTGGCGGCCAGCCATTTGACGCGCGCCTTGTAGCTGTCGCGCACCGGCTCGTTGATGTCGCCCTCAACGCCGGCGCCGGAGAGCAGGAGCGCGTCCTCGCTCGCTTCCTCCTGAATGATGTGGGCGACGTCGTCGGCGGTGATCATGCCGACCAGGCGCCCGGCCTGATCGACAACAGCGGCCGAGATCAGCGCGTATTTCTGGAATTTGAGCGCCACTTCCTCCTGATCGAGATCGACCGGGAGCAGGGTCTGCTCGCGCTTCATCACGTCGGCGATCGCGATCCGGCGCGGGGTGCGCAGGATCCAGGAGAGCAGGCAGGTGCCGATCGGCCGATGCGCCGGATCGACCACGAACACCTCCCAGAAATCGGTCGCCATCTCCTTGTCCGCGCGCAGGAAATCGATCACCTGCCCGACCGTCCAATGCTCCGGCACCGCGACCGCGTCGCGCCGCATCAGGCGCCCGGCCGATTCCTCGGGATAGGACAAAGCCTCTTCGATCGCGGCGCGATCGTCCGGATCGAGCGCGCGCAGCACGGCCCGCTGCTCGTCCTCCTCCAGATCCTCGATGATCGCGACCGCGTCGTCGGTCTCCAGCTCGCCCGCGATCTCGGCGACTTCATGCGGTTCGAGCGCGTTGAGCAGTTCGTCACGCACCCAGTCGTTCATCTCGGCGAGCACGTCGCCATCGAGCACGCCGGCCAGAGCGGCGGCGAGCGCGCGGCGATGTTCGCGGTCGAGCAGCTCGAGCAGGTCGGCGATGTCGGCGGGATGGAGCGGCTCGACCAGCGCGCGCGCACCGTCGGCATCGTCGGCCTCGAGCGCGTTCAGCACTTCGCGCACGAATTCGGGCTTCAGCCGGTCGTCCTCGTCCAGACGGGTGTCCGCCACGCCCGCTTCTTCCGGGGCTTCGAGTTCGCTTTCGCTCATCGCTCTCTCCCCGGCTTTGCGTTGGACCGGCGTTTCCTAGGCGCGGGAATTCGGCCTGTCGAGTTGCGGATAGCGAATGCGGTCCCTAAGTCGGCCCGAACCAAGGAGAATCCCATGTCCGAAGACACCAATACGCTCGTCCTTAATCTCGACGCCGGGGAAAATGGGGGCGGCGACGTCGTCATCCGGCTGCGCCCCGATCTCGCGCCCCAGCATGTCGCGCGGATCAAGGAGCTGACCGGCGAAGGTTTTTACGACGGCGTGATCTTCCACCGCGTGATCGACGGCTTCATGGCGCAGGGCGGCGATCCGACCGGGACCGGCATGGGCGGTTCCGACAAGCCGGACCTGCCGGCCGAGTTCAGCCGCGAACCGCATGTGCGCGGTGTCGCCTCGATGGCCCGCGCGCAGAATCCGGACAGCGCCAACAGCCAGTTCTTCATCTGCTTCGATGACGCCCGCTTCCTCGACGGCCAATACACCGTCTGGGGCGAAGTGACCGAGGGCATGGAGCATATCGATGCGCTGCCTAAGGGTGAGCCGCCGCGCGCGCCGGGCAAGATCGTCAAAGCCAGCCTGCGCGACTGATCCATGGCGCGGCCCGTCACGCTCATTACCGGGGCGTCGGCGGGCCTCGGCGCGGAGTTCGCGCGCCAATGCGCGGCGCGGGGCGAGATGCTCGCCCTCGTCGCGCGCCGGCGCGATCGACTGGAGGCGCTGGCCGCCGAGCTGGGTGGCGAGGTCCATGTCTTCGCCGCCGATCTCGCCGCGCCGGACGCCGCCGCGCGGCTGTTCGCGGATGTGGAGGCCAGGGGCCTCACCATCGATACGCTGATCAACAATGCCGGCTTCGGGCTGGTCGGCCGCTTCGCCGAACTGCCCGGTGAGCGCCAGCGCGAGATGATCGACCTCAACGTCGCCGCTTTGGTGGAGCTCACCCATCTCGCTTTGCCCGGCATGCGTGCCCGGGGCAAAGGCGGCATCCTCAACGTCGCTTCCACCGCCGCTTTCCAGTCCGGCCCCGGCTTTGGTGTCTATTTCGCCACCAAGGCCTTCGTCCTCTCCTTCACCGAGGCACTGCATCAGGAGCTGAAAGGCACGGGCGTGCGCGTTACCGCTTTGTGCCCCGGGCCGACCGCCACCGAATTCGGCGCGGTCGCTGGTGTCACCTCCGCGCGGTTCGACCGCTTCTCCACCGACGCGGCGGGGGTGGTGCGCGCCGGCCTCAAGGGCCTCGACCGCAATCGCGCGATCGTCATCCCGGGGCTGATGAACAAGGTCACGGCGCAGTCGTCGCGTTTCCTGCCCCGTGCGCTGATGCGGCGGATCGTCGCGGGACTGAAGCTCTAAAGACCGAACTCGCCCATCAGCCAGTCGTGGAACAGTCGCACCGGCCGTCGGTTCAGTGCGCCGTCGCGGCAGACGAACCAATAAGCATAGGGGCTTTCGGCGGCGATGCCGAACAACCGGGTCAGGCGCGGATCGTGTGCGCCCTCCAGATGCATTTCGAACATGAAGGCGATCCCGAGCCCCTGGGCGGCGGCGTCAAGCAGGAGCTGGCCCGAATCGAACATGTCGGTCGCGGCCGGCTTGAGATCGGGAACCCCGGCCGCGCGACACCAGTCGCGGAACACGTCGGGCAGGTCGCGATGGGCGAGCACGGTCATGCCGGCAAGATCGGCGGGCGTTACCGGCGTGTCGGGCAGATCGCGCGCGGCGATCGCGACGACGCGGTTGGCGCCGAGCCGCCGCGCATGGAGATCGGGATCGACCGCGCGGGCGAGGACGATCGCCGCGTCCAGCCCGTCGTCGAGCCGGGCGATCGCGTCCGGGCCGGTGTCGAGATCGAGATGGAATTGCGGATGCAGCTTCCGCAGCTCCGCCAGCCCCGGCATCAGCCGGTTGGAAGCGAAGAGCGGCAGTACGCCCAGCCGCAGCCGCATTTCGGCATTGTCGCCGGTGGCGCGTTCAAGCGCGCGGGTCAGCTCGTCGAGCACCGGGCCGACTTCGTGGAGAAGTCGCTCCCCGTCGGCATTGAGATGGATCGATTGGTGGCGCCGCTCGAAAAGCGGCCGGCTCACATGGCGTTCGAGCGACTGGATGCGGCGGGTGAGCGCAGGCGAGGACAAGGCCAGCGCGTCGGCGGCGGCCTTGACCGAGCCCAGCCGCGCGGTCTGCACGAAGGCCTCGATCGCGGTCAGCGGCGGCAGTCTCTTCATCCTCTCGTGCCTCCCTCCACATCCTCTGTGTTATTGTGCGGTGCAAAGTGCACGATTTTTACTACAGCTATGTGAAATCCTCACGTTTTTGGATGCATATTTTGCACTCAAGCTTGTTTTCTTCGCACTTGCACAAAAAGTGTGCAAGCGCAAAAAAGACCCTGCCTTTCAGGCATCCTCTCCTAAAACTTCCAGGCCGTCCTTCGGGGCGGCCTTTTTTTATGCCCGTGCAACCCGCGCGCGCCCCTCTGGTTGGAGGAATGGGCCGCGGCGCCTATGTGAATGGCGACAACAAGGAGACGGGTGTCCAATGGCCGATCAGGAAAGCAAGCCCACGCGCCTTCAGGTGGCGACGATGCGCCCGGACGACAGCGGCCGCGGCGTGGCCCGCCTGCCGCGCGCGCTGATGACCGAATTGGGGCTGTCCGAGGGCGATGTGGTCGAGCTGGTCGGCAAGCGCGCCACGCCGGCCCGCGCCATCGGCCCTTATCCGGAAGACGAGGATCTGGCGATCATCCGCCTCGACGGTCTCCAGCGCGCCAATGCCGAGATCGGCTCGGGCGATTTCGTCGAGGTGCGCAAGGCCGAATCGAAGCCCGCCCAGCGCGTCGTCTTCGCGCCCGCGCAACGCAATCTGCGTCTTCAGGGATCGGCCCAGGCTCTGAAACGCAGCTTCGGCATGAAGCCCGTTACGGCCGGCGACGTCGTCGCCACTCATGGCCAACAGCAGGTGCCGCGCGGCGACATCCCGCCCGAACTCAGGCAGATGCTGACCGCCCCGGCCTTCGCGCTGCAGGAAATCCGCCTCGTCGTCGTCTCGACCGCGCCCAAGGGCATCGTCCACATCGACGCCAATACCGAGGTCGAGCTGCGCCCCGAATATACCGAGGCGAGGGAAACCCGCCGCGCCGACGTCACTTATGACGATATCGGCGGCATCGGCGGCACGATCGATCAGTTGCGCGAGATGGTCGAGCTGCCGCTGCGTTATCCCGAGATTTTCGAACGGCTCGGCGTCGATCCGCCCAAGGGCGTGCTGCTCCATGGCCCGCCCGGTACCGGCAAGACCCGGCTGGCGCGCGCCGTCGCCAACGAATCGGACGCGCAATTCTTCCTGATCAACGGGCCCGAGATCATGGGTTCGGCCTATGGCGAATCGGAGAAAAGGCTGCGCGAGGTGTTCGAGGAGGCGAACGCCAATTCCCCCGCGATCATCTTCATCGACGAGATCGATTCGATCGCGCCCAAGCGCGGTCAGGTGACGGGCGAGACCGAGAAACGGCTGGTCGCCCAGCTCCTGACCCTGCTGGACGGGCTTGAGCCGCGCCAGAACCTGGTCGTCATCGCCGCCACCAACCGGCCCGAGGCGATCGACGAGGCACTGCGCCGTCCCGGCCGCTTCGACCGCGAGATCGTGATCGGCGTGCCGGACGAAAGCGGCCGGCGCGAAATCCTCGCCATTCACACCCGCGGCATGCCGCTGGAGGAAGGCGTGGACCTGAAGCAACTCGCCCGCCAGACCTACGGCTTCGTCGGTGCCGATCTCGCCGCCCTGACGCGCGAGGCCGCGATCGAGGCGGTCCGCAGGATCATGCCCGAGCTCAATCTGGAGGAGGGCACGATTCCCCCCGAGGTGCTCGACAATCTGCGCGTCACCCGGAAGGATTTCGAGGAAGCGCTGAAGCGCGTCCAGCCCTCGGCGATGCGCGAGGTGATGGTGCAGATGCCGAATGTCGGCTGGGACGATATCGGCGGGGTCGACGAGGCGCGCGAGCGGCTGCGCGAGGGCGTCGAACTGCCGCTCAAGCATCCGGACAGCTTCCGCCGGCTCGGCATCCGTCCGGCCAAGGGCTTCCTGCTCTACGGTCCGCCGGGCACGGGCAAGACGCTGCTCGCCAAGGCGACGGCGCGCGAGGCGGAGGCGAATTTCATCGCCACCAAATCGTCCGACCTTCTCTCCAAATGGTATGGCGAGAGCGAGCAGCAGATCGCCCGCCTGTTCGCCCGCGCCCGCCAGGTCGCGCCGACCGTGATCTTCATCGACGAGATCGACAGCCTGGTCCCCGCGCGCGGCGCCGGCTGGGGCGAGCCGCAGGTGACGGAGCGGGTGGTGAACACCATCCTCGCCGAAATGGACGGGCTGGAGGAATTGCAGTCGGTCGTGGTGATCGGCGCCTCGAACCGCCCCAATCTGATCGACCCCGCTTTGCTCCGCCCCGGACGGTTCGACGAACTGGTCTATGTGCCGGTCCCGGATGAGAGCGGACGGCGCCACATTCTCGGTATCCACACCAAAAGCATGCCGCTCGGCGATGACGTGGACCTGGACGCGCTGGCGGCGCGCACGCCGCGCTTCACCGGCGCCGATCTCGAGGATCTGGTCCGCCGCGCCGGCCTGTTCGCCCTGCGCGCGCGGATCGATGCGGCGACGGTGACGATGGCGGAATTCGAGCGCGCTCTGTCGGAAACCCGCGCTTCGGTGACGCCGGAGATGGAGGCGGATTACGCCCGCATCCAGGAAAGCCTGATGCAGGAGGCGCGCAGCGTCGCCGGCATCGGCTTCATCGCCCCCGGCATGCTCACCCCGCGCGGCCCGAAGGGCTCGGCGTAAGCGCGGCCCAGGCCGCAAGTCCGAGCATCAGCGCCGCTGTGGCGATGAACGGCGCGGGCCAGCTCGCCATATAAAGCCCGACGCCGAGCGCCGGGGCCACGACATAAGCGAGGCCGTTTACCGAGGTGACCATGCCGGCCACCGCATTCTGTTCGTGCAGGTCCACGGCCAGGCTCGCGCCGCTGGTGAAGCCTGGGCGGAACAGGCCGAAGCCCAATGAGGCGAGGGCATAGCCGATGGTGATGCCATAGACGCTGTCGGCCAGCCCGGTGATAGCGCTGCCGGCGGCGGCGACCACCGATCCCCAGACCACCAACCGACCCGGCGACAGGTTGAGCTGCGGGATCAGCCACCATTGGGCGAGCAGGGTGGCGAGCGCGCCGACGATCAGCACGATCGCGATCCATTGCTGGGCATGGTCGGGCGCGAGCATGAGCCGGTCGATGACGAGAAAGCCGATCACGGTGAGGATCACCGCCTGGCCGTGCCCGCCAACGATCCCCGCCATCAGCCAGGGCCGCACCCGTGCATCGCGCCAGCGCAGCGGTGCCGGCGCATCGCTCTCGCCGGCGACGGTCGCGTCCGCCCCACCGATCGAGGGATAGGAGACGATCGACCCTCGCACCGGATTTTTCGGCGTGTCGTCAGGGAGCCGCAGGACCAGCAAGGCGAGCACGATCGCGCCGATTCCGGCAAACACGATCAAGGGTGCCGACAGGCCGAGCGGCGGGAAGATGAAGGCGGGCGCCAGTGCCGGGCCGAGGATCGTGCCGAGTCCGAAGGAGGAGGCGATGACCGCCAGCGCGTTGACCCGCTGCGGCCCGTCGGTGCGCGCCGCGACATAGGCTTGTACCGCCGCGGGCGAGGCCGAACCCAGCGCGCCGTAGAGGCCGCGTCCGAGGATGAAGATGGCGAACACCGCGACGGCGCCAAGCTGACCCGCCAGTCCGGCGGCGAGAGCGCCGCCGCAGATCAGCATCGACGAAATGAAGCCGTAAAGGCCGAGCCGCATCAGCGCACGACGGCCGCGCTGGTCCGCCCGCCGCGCCCAATAAGGCGCCGCCACCACCCAGAGGATGGCCGACAGGCTGAAGGCGAGCGCGACCCAGATGTCGGGCACGGCGAGCACCCGGCCGATCGCGGGCAGCAGAGATTGCATTGCGGTATTGCCGGCGGCGGCGACCAGCATCACCGAAAAGAGCAGCGCCATGCGTCCACGCGATAGGCCCAAGCCACTCATGCCAGGCGATTTTCCTTTCCGTTCGGCCGGGTGCCGATGCGCCGCAACGGGATTGCCGACACCCCTTCATGCTTGCCAAGCCGCCGCCGATTTGCCAACGCGGAGCTTTGCGGCAACATTCTGGACTTGGGCATGTCGGCATCCTGGGACGAAGCGCGTAGAGAGAGCCGCTTCGCGCGCGGCGCGGGCGGCGGCCCGCTGTGGCATTTCCTGCGCGGGTTCATCAAGCATCCGGTGATGGTCGGTTCGATCATTCCCTCCTCGCGCGCGACAATCGACAAGATGCTCGGCCAGGTCGATTGGGCGAATTGCAAATTGTTCGTCGAATATGGCCCCGGCGTTGGTACCTTCACCGAGCATGTGCTGCAGCGCATGGCGCCGGACGCGACGCTGATCGCGATCGACACCAATGCCGATTTCATCCGCTACCTGCGGGGCAAGTTCACCGACAACCGGCTGTTCGCCGTCACGGGCTCGGCCGCGGACGTGCAGCAGATCATCGCCGATTGCGGCTTCGATCATGCCGATTACGTCCTTTCCGGCCTGCCTTTCTCGACGCTGCCCGCCGGCGTGGGCCCGGCCATCGCCGAGGCGACCTACGCGGCGCTGCGTCCGGGGGGCATCTTCCTAGTCTATCAGTTCACGCCGAAGGTCCGCGATTTTCTGGAGCCCCATTTCGATCGCATCGAGCGCGGCATGGAATGGGTCAACGTCCCGCCCTGCCAGCTCTTTTGGGCGCACAAGGACGCGGGTTAGCCCGGAAACGGCTCGTCGGCGAAATTGAGCCGGCGGGTGATCCGGAAATCGGCGATCGCCACCAGGAAATAGGCGAAGGCCCAGCGCATCCGGTTGAGCAGAGACATCTGCGCGCGGTGCGATTCGCGGGTGATTTCCGCCGATCGGGACACTTCTCCGTCGACGAAGCGCCGCATCGCCGCCGCGAAGCCTGCATCCTCGACGCGCAGCATCATCTCCAGATTGAGAAACAGGCTGCGCATGTCGAAATTGGCCGATCCGATATGGACGACGTCGTCGATCACGAACAATTTCGTGTGCAGCTTGGTCGGCTGATATTCGAAGATCCGCACGCCGCGCTTCAGCAAAGTCCAGTAAGTGTAGCGCGCCGCGCCGATCGTCGCGCGATTGTCGGATCTGGAGGCGGTGACGAGTCGCACGGCGCCGCGCTTGGCGACATTGCCCGACCGGCGCAGCAGGAACGGCCCAGGCGCGAAATAAGCCGCTATGATGTCGAGCTTGCGTGCGAAGCGCATGTCGCGCCGTACCGCCCGTGCCCAGGGGCTGAGGCGCCGGGTCGGCCCGCCGAACAGCCAGTGGAGCGTCCCGTCGGTCACGCTGTGCTTGTTCAGCACGCGGCGCAGCTGGCGCATCTTGCCGTCGGGATGCATAGCCCATTTGAACAGGTCGTCGAAATAATGCGCGAGGCTGGCGCAGCTCTGGCCCTCGACGATCAGGCCCAGATCGCGCCAGGCGCCGTCCTCGATCGTCCCGAAATAATCGTCCGCGATATTGAAGCCGCCGATCATCACCTTGGTCTCGTCGGCCAGAACCAGCTTCTGATGGTTGCGCAACAGATAGCGCCGGCCGAAACGCGGGCTGAAGCGGCAGAAGCGCGCGCCCGCCGCCTCGAGCGAGGCGAAGAAAGGCGCGGGCGCATTGGCCGCGCCGAAGCCGTCGACCAGCAGCGAGACCGCCACGCCTCGCCCGGACGCTGCCGCCAGCGCATCGCGCACGCGCCGGCCCGTCGCGTCGTCCTCCCAGATATAATAGAGGATGCGCAGCGAGGCTTCGGCCCCGTCGATCATCGCGATCAGCGCGTCGAGCCGCGCCGGCCCGTCCGGCAGCAGGGTCAGCCGGTTGCCGGCCACCTCGATCGGCGGGATCGCTCCCCCCTCGTCTGCAGGTGCATCCTCCTCCATCCCGGCCAGACGCTAGCGCCATGACGCCGCACGGGGAAGGTTGAAGGCGCGCTCGCTTAGGCTAGAGCGGCATCGTGCATCTCGCCCGCCTCAGCCTCAGCGACTTTCGCTCCTATGCCGATGCCTTGGTCGCGCCGGGGCCGGGCTTCGTCATCCTCACCGGCGAGAATGGCGCGGGCAAGACGAATCTCCTGGAGGCGGTGTCTTTGCTCTCCCCCGGGCGGGGCCTCAGGGGCGCTAGCCTCGCCGACATGGCGCGCAAAGGCGGCGCCGGCGGTTTCGCGGTGTCGGCGCGGCTCTCGGTCGCGGACGGCGATGTCGATCTCGGCACCGGCACGCTCGCCGCCGCGCCGGAGCGGCGGCAGGTCCGCGTCAACGGCGCGCAGGCGTCCGCGACCTCGCTCTCCGACTGGCTCTCGATCCTGTGGCTCACGCCGGCGATGGATCGCCTGTTCACCGAAGCCGCCTCAGGCCGCCGCCGCTTCCTCGACCGGCTGGTGCTGGCGCTCGCGCCAGGCCATGCCACCCATGCCGCCCGCTACGACGCGGCGATGCGCGCCCGCAACAAGCTGCTGGCCGAAGAGGGGCCGTGGGACGAGGCCTGGCTCGCCGCGCTGGAGGCGCGCATGGCCGAACATGGCGAGGCGATCGCGGAAGCGCGCGCCGTCACCGTCGCGGCGCTTGCCGATCGCCTCGCCGCCGCGCCGGACGGCCCCTTCGCCCGTGCACTGATCGCGCTGGAGGGCGGCGAGGCCGCCGATCTCGCCACCACCCGGGCCCGCGATGCCGCCGCCGGCCGCACGCTGGCCGGCCCGCACCGCGCCGATCTCGTCGTCACCCATGCCGCCAAAGCCCAGCCCGCCGCGCTCTGCTCGACCGGCGAACAAAAGGCGCTGCTGATCGGCCTTATCCTCGCCCATGCCGATCTGGTCGCGGAGCGGACCGGCCGACGACCGCTCCTCCTCCTCGACGAGATCGCCGCCCATCTCGATCCCGTCCGCCGCGCGGCCTTGTTCGCTCGCCTGAGTGAGGGCGGCGGGCAGGTCTGGATGACCGGAACGGAGCCTGGATTGTTCGACGGAATCGGCGGATCGCCGAGCCTTTTCACTGTCGCGGGCGGGCGCGTAATGAGCGCCTGAGCCGCGCCGTTCTTCGTCATGCTGAACTTGTTTCAGCATCCAGCTTCGAGCCGCCGTCGCGTCGGGAAAATGGACCCTGAAACAAGTTCAGGGTGACGTTTTGGCAAGTCACCGAAATCCGGCCCGAAACCGCCCTTTTTCCTTGGGTTCCGCCCCCCGATTCCCTATATGATCGGCATGGCATCCTCCTCCAATGAAAACAGCTACGGCGCCGATTCCATCAAGGTGCTGAAAGGCCTCGACGCGGTCCGCAAGCGGCCGGGAATGTATATCGGCGACACGGACGACGGTTCGGGCCTCCACCACATGGTGTTCGAGGTGTCGGACAATGCGATCGACGAGGCTTTGGCCGGCCATTGTGACCTCATCCGCATCACCCTGAATCCGGACGGCTCGGTCAGCGTCGAGGACAATGGCCGCGGCATCCCGACGGGCATCCATGCCGAGGAGGGCGTCTCGGCGGCCGAGGTCATCATGACCCAGCTCCATGCCGGCGGTAAGTTCGAGAACACGTCGGACGACAATGCCTACAAGGTCTCCGGCGGCCTGCACGGCGTCGGCGTGTCGGTCGTGAACGCGCTCAGCGAATTCCTCGATCTCACAATCTGGCGGGACGGGGAGGAGCATTATATGCGCTTCGCCCATGGCGATGCGGTCGCCCCGCTCAAGGTCGTCGGACCGGCCAATGGCAAGAAGGGGACGCGCGTCACCTTCCTGCCCAGCCCCGCCACCTTCAAGATCACCGAATTCGATTTCGAGAAGCTGGAGCATCGCTACCGCGAGCTCGCCTTCCTCAATTCGGGCGTCCGCCTGATCCTCGCCGACGCGCGGCATGAGGAGGAGATCAGCCACGAGCTCTATTACGAGGGCGGCATCGCGGCCTTCGTCAAATATCTCGATCGCGCCAAGACCGCTTTGATCCCGGAGCCGATCGCCGTCTCCGGCCAGCGCGACGATATCGGCATCGATGTCGCGCTGGAGTGGAACGACAGCTATTACGAGCAGGTCCTCTGCTTCACCAACAACATCCCGCAGCGCGACGGCGGCACCCATCTGGCCGCCTTCCGCGCGGCGCTCACCCGCACGCTCAACTCCTATGCCGACAAGTCCGGCATGATGAAGAAGGAGAAGGTGAGCCTGACCGGCGAGGACATGCGCGAGGGTCTCACCGCGATCGTCTCGGTCAAGCTGCCCGATCCCAAGTTCAGCTCGCAGACCAAGGACAAATTGGTCAGCTCCGAGGTCCGCCAGCCGCTCGAAAGCCTGATCGCCGACAAGCTTTCCGAATGGCTGGAGGAAAATCCCGGCCACGCCCGCACGATCATCCAGAAGATCATCGACGCCGCCGCCGCGCGCGAGGCCGCCCGCAAGGCGCGCGAGGCCAGCCGCAAATCGGTGATGGGCATCGCCTCGCTGCCCGGAAAGCTCGCCGACTGCCAGGAAAAGGATCCGGCCAAGTCCGAGCTCTTCCTGGTCGAGGGCGACAGCGCCGGCGGCTCCGCCAAGCAGGGCCGTGACCGCCATTATCAGGCGATTCTGCCGCTCAAGGGCAAGATCCTCAACGTCGAGCGCGCCCGGTTCGATCGGATGCTGTCGTCCAAGGAGGTCGGCACGCTCATTCAGGCGATCGGCACCAGCATCGGCCGCGACGAGTTCAACATCGAGAAGCTGCGCTACCACAAGATCGTCATCATGACCGACGCCGACGTGGACGGCGCGCATATCCGCACTTTGCTGCTCACCTTCTTCTACCGGCAGATGCCGGAGATCATCGAGCGCGGCCACCTCTACATCGCCCAGCCGCCGCTCTACAAAGTCGCGAAGGGCCGCTCGGAAGTCTATCTGAAGGACAATGCCGCGCTCGACGAATATCTGATCGAGGCCGGCGTCTCGCTGACCGCGCTGGAGACATCACAGGGCCCGCGCTCGGGCGATGATCTGCGCGCGCTCGCCGATCATGCGCGCCGCGTGCGCGCGCTCATGGCCTATGTGCCGCGCCGCTACGATCCCGCCATCATCGAGGCGCTGGGGCTGACCGGCGCGCTCGCGCCGTCGCTGGCCCGCGAGGCCCGCGCCGCCGCGCTGGCGCTGACCCAGGACTGGCTGAACGTCGTCGACGAGGAAGGCCGCTGGACCGCCGAGATCGGCGCGGACGGCGATTATGTACTCAGGCGGCTGTGGCGCGGCGTCACCGACGCCCATGTCATCGACCACAAATTCCTCGACTCGGCCGAGGCGCGCAAGCTGCACGGCCTGGTCGCGGGCGAGGCCGGCACCTATGCCGGTATCTCCCGCCTGGTCTCGCTCAAATCCTCCTCGGTCCAGACCGAGGAGGCGGAGGAGGCCGAGGAGAATGAGGGCGGCCCGGCGAAGAGCCAGACCCCCGATCCCCGCGGCGCGCTGGTCACGCGGCCGACCGAGCTGCTGGAAGCGATCCTCGCCGCCGGCCGCAAGGGCCTCAGCGTCCAGCGCTATAAGGGCCTCGGCGAAATGAACGCCGAGCAGCTCTGGGAAACCACCCTCGATCCCGCCAATCGCGCGATGCTCAAGGTTGAGGTGGCGCAGGCCGATCTGGCGGACGAGATCTTCACCCGCCTGATGGGCGACGTGGTCGAACCCCGCCGCGACTTCATCCAGGAAAACGCGCTGAACGTGGCGAACCTGGACGTCTGACATGACCGCCCACCAGCCGACCGCGCAAAGCGCGGCGGAGGCGTTCGCCCTGTGGACTTACAAGCGGCGCTTCCGTGTCGATGGGCATGAGGGGCTCGTCGTCGCCCGTTCGACATTTCAGGGGCTGCTGACCGTCCTCACCATCGACGGCGAGGAGTGGGCACGCGACTTCACGCCGCCCACAGGGCCAGCATCGACGCGCAGCCATATGCTTGCCACGACATTGCCCGACGGCACTGAGATCGAGGTCGAGGCCGGATTCTACAATTGGCTTTCCGTCGCCATCGCGGTCCGTCGCGACGGCGTGCTCGTCCACGAAAGCCATCCGGGCCGGCGTATCGCGTTGCCGGAACGGGCGGCGCGGATGATGGAGAATGTCAGCGAAGCCAAGCTGCCCGGTGACTATGATCCCGGTGCCCTCAAGCGGAATCGTACGCCGATCCTGGTCGATATCGCGCTGGGCCTCATCTTCTATCTCGTCGCCAAGGCGACCGATCTCACCACCGCGGCCCTGATCGGCGCAGCAGTGGGGCTGGCGCTGGTGGTGGTGCAGCGGATAACGAAGATCGATCTGCTGGGCGGTCTGGCGGCGTTCGGCATTGTGATGCTGCTCATTTCCGCCAGCCTCGCTCTGCTGTTTCAGAGCGACGAAGCCGTGAAATGGCGGACCACCGTCGTCGGGCTGATCGGCGCAAGCCTGTTCCTGCTGGATGCAATGGCCGGCGGCAAGAGGATCGGGGCGGGCATGGCCCGCTATATTCCTTACCGGGACGTGGATACGCGGCGGCTGGCGTTCGGCATGGGCGGCATCGGTATTCTGATGGCGGGGCTCAACATTGTCGCGCTCCGGCTGCTCAGCACCGATGGCTGGCTGTTCTACACCACCTTCGTCGATATCCTGCTCGTCTTCGTGCTGGCCACCGCCGCGATCCAATGGTCGCGGCGGCGCCCGGCAGCCTGACTATTTCCCCCCGCCCGCGAAACGCTGCCCTTCCGCCAGCTGGGTGAGTTCGAGGAACTCCCGCCGCCACCAATTGCCGTTCGTGCCCCGCTCCGCCAGCGTGCGGGCATCGGCGAAGCTGAACCGGCCGAGATTGGTGTCGCCGCGCAGCAGCTGGCCATAGGCCGCGACCCCCGCCGCGAAGGCGAAATCGCCGGCAGGCGTGCGTGCGGTGCGGATCGCGCTGGCCGGCAGCCCCGTGCCGATCTCGCGCGATTGGGTCTCGCCCGGCAATTTGTAGCGCAACCTGAGGTGCGCCATCTCGCCCTGCGGATTGCCCGGCGAATCCGGCCGCTGGTTCGCGGCATAGCGCCGCTCCGGCAGCCAGCCCGGCGCGCCGAACGGCACGATTTCGTAGATCGCCGTCACCTGGTGGCCCGCGCCGATCTCGCCCGCATCGACCGCGTCATTGGCGAAGTCCTCCTCGCGCAGCGCCCGGTTCTCGTATCCGATCAGGCGATATTCGCGGACATAGGCGGGGTTGAACTCGACCTGGATTTTCACGTCATGGGCGATCGTGAACAGGGTCGAGGACATCTCGTCCGCCAGCACCTTCTGCGCCTCGCGCGGGCTATCGATATAGGCGTAATTGCCGTTCCCGTGATTGGCGATCCGCTCCATCAGCGCTTCGTTGTAATTGCCGGTGCCGAAGCCCAGGGTGGTCAGCGTGATCCCGCTCTCGCGCTCGCGCGAGACCCGGTCGATCAGCGCCTCGGTATTGGTGACGCCGACATTGAAGTCGCCGTCCGTCGCCAGGATGATCCGGTTGATCCCGTCGCGGATCATCGCGCGCCGCGCGGTCGCATAGGCCAGGTCGAGCCCGGCGCCGCCCGCCGTCGCGCCGCCGGCGCGGAGTTGCGCCAGCGCGCCGAGGATCCGGCGCCGGTCGGAGGTCGGCTCCAGCACCACGCCGGTCCAGCCCGAATAGGCGACGATCGACACCCGGTCGCGCGGGTTCAATTGCTCGGCGAGCAGCGCAAGCGAGCATTGCACCAGCGGCAATTTGTCGCGCGAGAACATCGATCCGGAGACGTCGACCAGGAAGACGAGATTGGCCGGCGGCCGCTCGGCGCGCGGCAGGTCGTAGCCGCGCAGGCCGATGCGCAGCAGCCTGGTGTCCGGGTTCCACGGCGTCAGCGCCATGTCGGTCGTGACCGAGAACGGCCGCGACCGGTCCTGCGGCGCCGGATAGTCGTATCGGAAATAGTTCAGCATCTCCTCGGTCCGCACCGCCGCGCTGGGCGGCATCCGGCCCTGATTCAACATCCGCCGGACATTGGCGTAGCTGCCCGTGTCGACATCGACGGAGAAGGTGGAGACCGGTGCCTCCGCGACCGCCAGCACGTTGGCCACCGCCTCGCCCGCATAGCGTTCGCGGTCTTGCGGGGCGTGATCGAAGGGCCGGGCGATCCGGTTGCCGGACACCGACATTTCGGGCGCAGCCATGCTCGGCGGCGGTGGCGGCGGCGGGGGAGGTGGCGGCGCCGACGGGGCCAGGCCGAAGCCGCCCGTCCGGCCCGACTGCGGGCGCCCGGCCGGCGAGCGGAAGCGCATCCCGCTTTCGTAATTGTCGAGATAGGTCGCGCACAGCGCATCGGCGTCGATCGGCGGCGCTGGGCGCCGCGCCGAATTCTGGGCCGATACGGGCTCGATCGGTGCCGGGGGAAGCCCGCTCAGCAGCAACGCGAAAATGGACGCCAAAGCCGGAACACGCATCATGATACTCCCCACCCGATGATGTGACACTATCACATCAGGGGCGGAATGAACTTCGGCTGAACTGTCGCGCTTTTGTATCAGTCTCGGCTTTGGCGATAGAGCCGCACCACCTCGTCGATCGGCAGCGCCTCGATCCGGCCGCGATGGCCGTCCATCGCCGCGCTGGCGAACATCGAATTGATCACCGCCTCTTCGGTCGCCTCCATCACCGCCTGGAAGAGCGGCGACAGCGCGTCGTTGGGCAGTTCGGGATAGGCGCTCGCCGCCTCCCGCCGCGCCGCCGTCCGGCGCACGTCCGGATGGGTCGAGAAAGCCAGCGCATAATCGCCCGATCCGTTGGTCATCGGCGATCCCGTCCGCCCGATGCCGAGAAAGGCGCGCCGCGCCAGCCGGGTGAGATTGCGGTCGGACAGGGGCGCGTCGGTGGCGATCACGACGATCACCGATCCGTCGCCGGCCGGCGTGTCGACATGGTCCATCAGATAATAGCGGCCCAGCGCCCGCCCGACCGGAACGCCCGCCACGTCGAGCGCGCCGCCATAATTGGACTGGACGAGCACGCCGATTGTCCATCCACCCAGGCTCGCCGGCAGCCGCCGCGAAGCGGTGCCGATGCCGCCTTTCCAGGAAAAGGCGATCGTGCCGGTGCCGGCGCCGACCGATCCTTCCGTCACCGGCCCGTCGCGCGCCGCCTCGATCGCCGCCCGCGCATGGTCCGGCGTCACCCGCCGGGCACGGATGTCGTTCAAAAAGCCGTCATTGGTCTCGCCCACCACGGCGTTGACCGAACGCGCCTCCGCATTGCCCGGCTGGGCCAGCGTCCATTCGATGGTCCCCGCCATCGCCTCGGGAACGGAGAGCGTGTTGGTCAGCAGGATCGGCGTTTCGATCTCGCCCAGCTCGACCACTTGCGTCGATCCTGCGAACTTGCCGAAGCCGTTGCCGACCGCGAAGCCGGCCGGCACCTTGTCCTGAAAGATGTTGCCGTCATGGGGCAGCACTGCCGTCACGCCGGTGCGCACCGCATCGCCCTCGATCAGGGTGACATGGCCGACGCGCACGCCCGCCACGTCGGTGATCGCATTGTCCGGCCCGGTCGGCAGCACGCCGAACGCGATGCCGGCCTCCCGTGCGCGGGGCCGATCGGCGGCGGCGGGCGTGGCGAGGCTCAAGACCAGGGCCCCGGCAAGGGCGGCGAGCAGGCTGGATCGGGCACGAATGACAGGGCTCCTTCGCGCGGCAGCATAGCGTCTCGCGGGGGCAAGTCAGCCCTTCAGCGTCTGCATCAGCTTGCGCCGGTCGAGCATGCCCAGCCGGTCGGCGTGAAAGCGCTCGATCAGAGCGGGATCGAGCGCATATAGCCGCTCGCTCATCGCGCGGCGCTGGTCCAGCGGCGCCCCGGCGATCGCGCCGTTGATCTCGCGCAGGAAGGCGCGCTTTTTCCAGGCGGTGCGTGCCCGCGTCTCGAACAGGTCGTGCAGCGCGGCGCCGGAAAAGTCGTTCTGCGCGGCCAGCGCCAATCCGTTGCGCACGGCATCGGCGGTGGCCCGGCCGGTGGCGGGGTGAACGAAGCCGCCGCGCAGCCCGAGCTTGGCGACCCGCGCGCCGCCGATCCGCCAGAAGGAGGCGAAATCGCCGCCGATCGGCAGCGGGCGGGAGACGCTGCGCTCGGCTTCGATCCCGGCCGCCGTCCAACCGCGCAAGGCCAGATAGGCCTCGATCCGTCCCGCCGCATTCTCGTCCGGCTGTGCCAGCTCGCTCACCCTGATGTCGGCGATCGCGATCCGGTCGGCATCGATCGGCACGCAGCGCATATGGCCGATTCCCTCGGCCACGCCGCCATGGGCGTCGATCAGCACCGGCCGGTCGACCCGGTGCGGCGCGCTCAGCCGATAGTCGCGCTCCAGCCGGCTCTCGTAGAGCAGCTCCAGCATGGAAAGGTTGGCCGCGCCGCGCGCATCGATCGCGCCCTCCGCCTTGATCTCCTCGCCCCCGTCCAGCACCAGCGCATCATCGCGTACCGCCACCACTTTGGTGCCGAGCCGGTATTGGTCCGGCTTCAGCGTTGCGATCATCGCGTCGTGCAGGGCGTCGGGGCCGAAGCTCAGCAGTTCGGTCTTGAGGTTGCGGCTGAAGCCCGGAAAGGCGACGTAGAAGCCGGGCCAGGCCTCCCCGCCCAGCGCGCCGATCAGTCCATTCTCGTCCGCGCCATCCAGTTCGGCGGCGAAGATCAGCCGGCGCCGGTCGCCGCCGAACTTTTCCTCTTCCTCAACGATCAGCAGCGGCACGTCGGGGCGCAGCCGCGCCAGCGCCAGCGCCGCCATGCAGCCGGCAATGCCGCCGCCGGCGATCACCACGCCCTGTCTGCGAACCCTCCCCATAACCGATCACCCTTAACGCACTCACGCGCCCCGCCGCCATGCCCGCCCGTCGCGCCCCTGGCCGGATTCGCCTCATTTTGGGACTGTCGCGGCGTGCACAGCGGCGTATAAGCACAAAGCGTGAACACCCTAGCCGCCGATCCGCCGTCCGTCGAGTCCGTGCGCAAGATCATCCATGTCGACATGGATGCCTTTTTCGCGTCGGTGGAGCAGCGCGACGATCCGGCGCTGCGGGGGCGGCCGGTGGCGGTGGGCGGCATGCATCGCGGCGTGGTGGCGGCGGCGAGTTACGAGGCGCGCAGGTTCGGCGTGAAATCGGCCATGCCCTCGGCCACCGCCATCCGCCGCTGCCCGGACCTGGTCTTCGTGAAGCCGCGTTTCGATGCCTATCGTGAGGTCAGCCAGCAGATCCGCGCCATTTTCGCCGCCTATACGCCGCTGATCGAGCCGCTCAGCCTCGACGAAGCCTATCTCGACGTGACCGAGGATCTGCAGGGCATCGGCATCGCGACCGACATCGCCAGGCAAATCCGGGCCCGCATCCGCGAGGAGACGCAGCTCACCGCCTCGGCGGGAGTGTCCTACAACAAATTCCTGGCCAAGCTCGCCTCGGACCAGAACAAGCCGGACGGCCTGTGCGTCATTCCGCCGGGCCGGGGCGAGGCCTTCGTCGCCGCGCTCCCCGTCCGCCGCTTCCACGGCGTGGGCCCGCGCACGGCGGAGAAGATGGCGCGGCTCGGCATCCATACCGGTGCCGACCTGCACGGCCGGAGCCTCGCCTTTCTCACCGACAATTTCGGGAACAGCGCGAATTATTACTACGATCTCGCCCGCGGCATCTGCCATCGCCAGGTGAAGCCGAACCGCCCCTGGAAGTCGATCGGCGCCGAGGACACCTTCTTCGACGATCTGACCGACGAGGCCACCCTCATCGCCGAGCTCGACCGGATCAGCCAGACGGTCTGGCGCCGCGTGACGGAGAAGACTCTCTCCGGCCGGACGATTACTTTAAAGGTGAAATATCGCGATTTCCAAATCAAAACCCGCGCCCGCAGCCTCGATCGCCCCGTTGCCGGCCGCGAGGAGTTCCTCGCCGTCGGCACCGCCCTGCTGCGCACCCTGCTGCCGGCGGAAAAGGGCATCCGCCTGCTCGGCCTCACCCTCTCCAATCTCGCCTCCGCCGACGATCCGCCGCCGCCCGCCGCGCCGGAGCTTCCTTTGGGGCCGGCAAAAGGCTAGGGTGCTCCCATTCCCCGGGGGACCGCGCGATGCGGTTGAGAGGCAGCTAGTCCGCTGCGACCCGCCGAACCTGATCCGGCTCACACCGGCGTAGGGAGGGAGCGTGGCCATCCACTCTCCTTCCAGATTTGGAGAGACGACACATGGCCGATATCCCCGCCCGCACCGAACTCAAGGTCACCACCGGCCCCATTCGCGGCAGCCGCAAAATCCATGTCGGCCCGCTCAATGTCGCGATGCGCGAGATCGACCTTGAGCCGTCCTCCGGCGAGCCCCCTCTGCGCGTCTATGACTGCTCCGGCCCCTATACGGACCCGGCCGCGAAGATCGACATCATGGCCGGCCTCGCCGAGCTGCGCCGCGACTGGATTCGCGGCCGCGGCGATGTCGAGGAAGTCACCCAGCGCGAGGTCCGGCCCGAGGACAATGGCCAGCTCGGCCCGGACCGCTCCGGCGGCGTCCAGCCCTTCCCGAACGTCCGCCGCAAGGTGCTGCGCGCCAAGGCGGGCGCCAACGTCAGCCAGATGCACTACGCCCGCCGCGGCATCGTCACGCCCGAAATGGAATATGTCGCGATCCGCGAGAATATTGGTCGCGAGCAGGTGCGCGGCCACATCCGCGACGGCGAGGATTTCGGCGCGTCCATCCCCGATTACGTCACTCCCGAATTCGTCCGCGACGAGGTCGCCCGGGGCCGCGCCATCATCCCGAACAACATCAACCATCCGGAATCCGAGCCGATGGCGATCGGCCGCAATTTCCTGGTGAAGATCAACGCCAATATCGGCAATTCCGCCGTCGCCTCCGATGTCGCGAGCGAAGTCGACAAGATGGTCTGGGCGATCCGCTGGGGCGCCGACACGGTCATGGACCTCTCGACGGGCCGCAACATCCACGACACGCGCGAATGGATCATCCGCAACTCCCCCGTCCCGATCGGCACCGTCCCCATCTATCAGGCGCTGGAGAAGGTCGGCGGCATCGCCGAGGAACTCACCTGGGAAATCTTCCGCGACACGCTGATCGAGCAGGCCGAGCAGGGCGTCGACTATTTCACCATCCACGCGGGCGTGCGCCTGCCTTACGTCCCTCTCGCCGCGAAGCGCGTCACCGGCATCGTCAGCCGCGGCGGCAGCATCATGGCGAAATGGTGCCTCGCTCATCACCGCGAGAGCTTCCTCTACGAACGTTTCGACGAGATCACCGAGATCATGAAGGCCTACGACATCGCCTATTCCCTGGGCGACGGCCTCCGCCCCGGCAGCATCGCTGACGCGAACGACGAGGCGCAGTTCGCCGAACTCTACACTTTGGGCGAACTCACCAAGCGCGCCTGGGACCAGGACGTGCAGGTGATGATCGAGGGGCCGGGCCACGTGCCCATGCACAAGATCAAGGAGAATATGGACAAGCAGCTCGAAGCGTGCGGCGAGGCCCCCTTCTACACATTGGGGCCGCTCACCACCGACATCGCGCCGGGTTACGACCATATCACCAGCGGCATCGGCGCCGCGATGATCGGCTGGTACGGCACCGCGATGCTTTGCTACGTCACGCCCAAGGAGCATCTGGGCCTGCCCGACCGCGACGATGTGAAGGTCGGCGTCGTCACCTACAAGCTCGCCGCCCACGCCGCCGATCTCGCCAAGGGCCACCCCGCCGCCAAGGTCCGCGACGACGCGCTCTCAAAAGCCCGTTTCGAATTCCGCTGGCGCGACCAGTTCAACCTGAGCCTAGATCCCGACACGGCGGAGCAATATCACGACCAGACCCTCCCGGCGGAGGGCGCCAAGTCGGCGCATTTCTGCTCCATGTGCGGCCCCAAATTCTGCTCGATGAAGATCAGCCAGGAAGTGCGGGAGTTCGCCAAGCTGCAAAATCAGGACAGCGCCGGCTTTATCGCGGCGGAAGATGCCGAGAAGGGCATGGCGGAAATGAGCGAGGTTTATGAGAACACAGGCCGCGAGCTGTATATGGGCGCTGGTGGGCGGGGGCATGATTGACACAAGAATTTTTGTTCAATGCTGCGCTATTTATTACGAATTCCGAAGGGAATGTGGACGCAAGGAGTGTTTTCAGAGGCAGGTGTAAGATGACCGATCTGGTCATCGAAGAATATTTGCGGTCTTACGATGTCGAGAATGTTCTTCTTCTCGATTCCACCTGTAAGGAATAGTTCGTCGGTTTCGAGGCCGAGATGCTTCATCGTGTTAATTAGTCGCTCGTGAGCGGGCGCGTTGCGGGCGGTAACGATGGATATCCGGATAGCTTTGTCCGGGCTGTTTACGCGGCTGGAATTCTCTCCCTGAAGCTTCTGAATTTGTGCCAAGCGCTTCATGAGAGGCATCAACGGACCATCCTTTAACGGTTTGTCCTTGTTCTCGACCTCATAATGAAAGAAGAGGGGTAGTCCACCGTCAGCATATTGCGCCTCTGCTTCATCATCAACCAGCACACCGTCAAAGTCGAACGCGATGCGAAGCTGGGTATCTCTTTCATCCATCGAAGTTGCAGCACAGGGCAAGACGTGTCCCGCAGGATACCCACTGGCGACCGCTTCCTTCACTTCTTCTTTGTTAGTGCTGAGGTAGAGACAAGCATTGACCGCTTTCATATAGGGATATGGGACTCCCCCAGAAAGAAAGAAGGATCGGCTGATATCGAGCTCATAATGAGGCATCGCGTCCATCATGCGCAAACCAGCCTCCGGATCGTTGCGAGACAGCATGATAACTTCCACGGGCTGCTCTTCTGGGAATAGCTTGTTAAGATGGAGCAACCGCTTGATGAATGGAAATGCCGATCCTGGAAGTGGTAGTTCCCTACGATGTTCCGCTTGATACGCACGGAAAGCATCGAGACCTTCAGTGACGAAAATCTCGTGCTCCTTTGAAAAATCGAAGAGGGCTGTTGAGGTGATACCAACAACCAGCTTATTTTCGATGGGATAGGGCATCGACGATATATATTATGGTTCCGAAACATTTAAAGACTTGTCCATCCAACCACCCTTAAGATGTCTGGAACACTCTGTTTCGTATGGAGATATGGGGGACCATCCCACCCGCCCGAGCGTCTTGCAAAAATGAAGGCCTTCTCGCCCGGCTGGAGGCCGGAGAGCGACGTATCCCACGGGGCTCCTACATCCGCAGGAGCACTGCTGCGCTTCAAATCAGACGGGACAAACTCTAACCTCGCCTTAGCATGCGCGCCCGGAACCCCCTCTACGTCATGGCCAAGCCGCCGCCGGAGGTGCAGGCGCAGATCGTCGCGCTGCCGCGCAACGATCCCGGGCGCGGCCCCGACCTCCTCCATGTCACGCTCATCTCGCTCTACGATCTCCACTACGCCCCGCCCGAGTGGCTGCCCGCGACCATCGCCGCGCTCGATGGCTTCGCCGCGCCGCCCTTTCCGCTCCGCTTCGACCGGATCGACAACCGCAAGGCGGTGACTTTGCGCACGCGCGATCCGCTGGTCGGGGCGCGGGCGTTCCAGAAGGCGCTGGTCAACCATCTGCTCGCCGCGAAGGCGCCGATCATGGACGGCACCACCCCCGAACCGCACATCACGATCAACTATCGCGGCGATCGCCTCCGCGCCGAGAAAATCCCGCCGATCGGCTGGACGGTCGACGAGATCGTCCTGGTGGAAAGCATCGTCGGCAAGACCGCCCATGTCGAACATGGCCGCTGGCCGCTCCGCCCCGGCGTCGCCTGACGGATGTCCACACAGCACGGTGACGCCTTGCATTCCTGAGCTCGGCATGGAGTTCCGGGCGCCGCATGCCCGATTTGAGGCTATGGCGACATTGCAATTCCTTATGCGGAAAGAGGCTCAGGCCGCCGGCCGCGCCATCCCCGCCGCCAGCCTGGCAATCGCCCAGTTCACATCCTTCGAGCGGTCCCCCGCCTTGATCTCGATATAGTCGATCCCGGCCCGACGCAGCGCTTCCTTCTTCACGGCGTCGCGGGCGGCGGCGCTGCCCTGGTGGTGGCCCTTGCCCTGATATTCGATCGCGGCCAGCGGCTCGCCCGCGCCGGTGATGATCAGCATGTCCACCCGCTTCGAATTGATCGCGCGATAGGCGGCCTCGTCCGGCGAGGCGAGGATTTCGCCGAGGCTGACCTGCGCCATCACGCGCCAGCCCGCGTCGATCTCGTGCACGGCCCGCTCCGCCGCCGCCAGCACCCGCGTTTCCGATCGGTTGAGCAGGGGCCGCTTGGCGAAGGTCGCGGCCATCACGCAGCGCAATTGTTCGGCGGCGTCGAAGACGGGCGTCGCCGTCGGCGCGCCGGCCGTCGCGATCGGCCGGGGCGCGCCGCCGCCGCCCATCCGCCACTGGCCGCGCTTCGCCCGCCATTCGCGCCGCGCCCAGGCCGCGCGCCAGCGCTCGCCCTGCATGCCCATCAGCATGCCGCCGAAGATCAGCCCGAAGTAAAGCCAGTCGACCATGCAATAGAGACTGGCAGGCAGGCGTTAGGATTCAGTTGAACGCCCGCCCCGCATCTTTGGGGAAAAGAAGACTTTCCTACACCGCATCCGCCATGGTCTAGTCCGCCGATGCGCGACTCGCCCGATCCCGCCTCCGCTCTCGGCGCCCCGCCTCGCCGTGCCCGCCGCCGCCGCAGGGACGAGGGCGGACCCGATGGGCCGCTCGTCGTGCCGTTCGATATCCGGGGCAGCGGCGCGCTGAACTGGCTCCGGTGGCGGCGGCGCTGGGTGTCGGTGGGGCTGGGGGAGGGCATTCTCTATGCGACGCCCCGGCCGGACCGGGTGCTGACCTTCCCGGTCGATGGCATCCGCCGCATCCTGGCCGGGCGGGAGTCCTATCGGTTCGCGACCGGGCACCGGCTGGAAATCTGGCCGGCGCGCGGTCGCTCGATCATCCTCACCGCCTTCGAAGGCTATGCCGAAATGCCGAGCTATATCGCGCTGGTGCGCGGCCTCGCGATCGAGCTGGAGCGGCGCGGCGCGCTGGATCGGATGCGGATCGGCCTGCCGCGCCGCTACGTCTTCGGCCTTCCGCTGCTGATCTTCGTCTGCCTCTATGGCACCATCTGGTACGCGAGCTGGAGCGAAGGGCACGGCCCCGAGACGGTGCAGGAATATCTCCTGCTGGCTCTCGGCGTCCTCGTCCTCGCCCTCGTTCCCACCGCCGCCCCCCTGCCTCAGGGCTTCCACCGCCGCGTCCGCACCCCCGCCGATCTCGATCGCTTCTTCGGGCTGGCGCCGGGGCGATGAAGGGGGCGGGAAACACCCTCGACCCTGTCAAGACAGTCAACTTAACAGAGAGCGGCCGCCTTCGCTCCCGCCGCACGGGAAGGCGCCAAATCACCCGTCCGGGCGATGGTTCCGCGCCGCCGGTTGCGGCATGATCGCCGCATCGCCGCCCGTGAAGGAGACTCGCCATGCCGCTCGCCGACGCCCGCCCCATCGCCCTGGTCAACACGGCCAGTCGCGAGGCCGCCGAACCCTTCTACGCCGACACGCTCGGTCTGCCGCGCACGGGCGATGACGGTTTCGCCGCCTTGTTCGATCTCGCCGGGGTGACGCTGCGGCTGACCGAGGTGCCGGGCCACACGGCCTCGCCCCATCCGGTGCTCGGCTGGGAGGTCGCGGATATCGAGGCGGTGGTCGATGAACTGGCCGCCAAAGGCGTCGCGATGACCATTTACGAAGGGCTGGGCCAGGACGCGCGCGGCATCTGGACGGCGCCGGACGGCGCGGCGAAGGTCGCCTTTTTCAGCGATCCCGACGGCAACGGCCTCAGCCTCACGCAGGTCGGGTGAACGAAGGGAGCCCCATGCGCCAGTCCATCGTCCAGCTCAGCCTCGTCGTGCGCGATTATGACGAGGCGATCGCCTGGTATGTCGGCACGCTCGGCTTCACGCTGGTCGAGGACAGCTACCAGCCGGAGCAGGACAAGCGCTGGGTCGTCATCGCCCCGCCCGGCGCGCCGGCGGGCTCGGCGACCCTGCTCCTCGCCCGCGCGACGACGCCCGAACAGGCCGCCGCCATCGGCAACCAGACGGGCGGCCGCGTCTTCCTCTTCCTCCACACCGACGATTTCGATCGCGATCATGCGGCGCTGACGGCCAAGGGCGTCCGCTTCGTCCGCCCGCCATCGGTCCAGCCCTATGGCAAGGTCGCCGTGTTCGCCGATCTCTACGGCAATCTGTGGGATCTGATCGAGCCGGCCGGCTAATCTTCCGCGATGCGTTCCGCCTTGGTGATCGTCACCGGATCGGCCAGGATCTGGCCGCGCATCGCCTCGGTCCCGCCATGCGGATCGATCGGCATGGCGAGGATGGCGCGGACCACGTCCATGCCCTCCACGACCCGGCCGAAGGCGGCGAAGCCCGGTTTGTCGTCGGTCGCGTCGAGATTCTCCATCCTGACGGTGGTGATGAAGAAATCGCCCATCGCCATGCCGGGCTCGGTCCGCGCCATGGAGATCGTTCCCGCCTCGTGGCGCAGCCCGGTCAGCGTCGTCGGCTCGTGTGCGATCGGCGGGCGCATCCGGCGATAGGCGCGGCGGATGCCGCCCTGGATGAAGCCGCTCGCCCGTTCGCCCGGCCGCGATGTCACGCGATAGAAGGTCGCCTCGTCGAAACGCCCTTCCTCGACATAGGCCAGGAAATTGGCGGTCGTGATCGGCGCCCGCGCGCCGTCCAGCTCCAGCACGATCGTGCCCGCATCCGTCTCCAGCCGGACCCGCGCCCGATCGGGTACGGCCGGCGCCTCCCGCGCCACATTCGCCGCAGCCTCCTGCATTGCGGCGGCATTGGCGGCCGCGGCCCGATTCACGTCATTGGCGGCGATGTCTTCCGGCCCATTGCCGCCGCATCCGGCGATGAGGAGCGCGATGGGCAATGCGGCGACCGGGCGGCTCATGGCGGCCAGACTAAAGCCGCCGCGCCCGGCGTCCAGCCCATGCTGGACCCGCCGCGCCGCGCGGCTAGGATGGGGCGGTGGAAAAGGGACGGGGCACGAGCGGACCGGGCGCGTTCGCGTGGCTGCCGGGACGCGGGGCCGAAGTCCCGGTTCCGGCGCTGCGCTTCGCGGTCGCGGATCGTGCGCACAACCTGCTGTCCGGCGCCTGGACGGTGCGCGTGGACCGGCACGGCGTCTTCCGCATCGCCGGCGCAGGGGGCTTCGGCCTCGCCAAGCTCGCGCTACGCCGGCGCGGTCTTGCCTTCGCTCATGCCACGGATGGCGGCGATGCCGTGATCGGCTGCCGCCTCGCCGGCGCGCGGCAGGCGCGCTGGCTCCCCGCGCCGGCAGCAGCGCCCTGGCATGTCCTCACCCTGTCCTTCCCAACCGAATATCTTCGCCATGGTGCCCGTCCGCCGGGCGATCCGCAGCGCCGTCCCATGATCCTGCTGCCGGACGCCGGCCCGGGCCGGATGATCCGCATCGCCTTCCTGCTCGCCGACGCGGCGGCGGGACGGGTCGATTATGAGGAGCGCAGCGATCTCTATCTCGGCCGGGTGACGGACGGGCGGCGCAGCCTGCTGGTCATGCGCCGCATCGTGGAAAGCGATCTCGCCGCCTGCAGCGGCCGGCTGGTGAAGCTGTCCCCAGAAGCTCCGCTTGCCCTTCATGCGCGCGCCGGCAAGGCCCCGTCGGACGAGATCGGCCTGCTGCTGCTCGAACCCGGCAAGGAGCATCTCGACATCGTCGAGCTGCACAATCTCTGCCGGAAGGCCTCGCTCGCGCCGGTCGCGGACCGGCCAGGGCAGCTCGGCTTCGCCTTCGATTGACGCGTCGGCGCTAGAACAGCCCGGGCACCTCGCGTTGCGCAGCGCTCGGCCGTTGCGGCGTCAGCAGCTCGCGCTGTTCGGCCGCTGCGCCCACCCGTTGCGTGGCGATTCCCGACGTGATCGGCGTACAGCTCCGCCCGGCGAGGAAATCGAGCGCGCGGGCGACGGAGGCCTCCTGCGGGTCGCCGAGCGGACGCGTGATGTCGTCGGGGGCCTGGCAGGTCGCGGGCATGACGGCGGCGAGACCGTTGAAATAGGCGCCCTGGCGCGCCGCGTTCTGGGTGGCGAAGGCGACCACGCGCAGCCGGTCGTCGCATGCCGCGCGGTCGATGCCGACCTGGCCGACCGGTTTGCCGAACGTGTTGGTGCCGACCAGCGCGATATTGTTGTTCAGATAGGGGATGAAGGAATTGATCACCAGTTCGCTGGCCGAAGCCGTGCCGCCGGTGCCGATGAAGGCGATACGGGTGGGCGACACGGATTGCGATTGCGGCGCGAACCGCCGCGTCTCGTCATTCTGTGCCGCTTTTTCCGGGCGAAAGGCGGTGTAGGAAAAGACGTCCGACGTCGCCCGGTTGCCGCCGAGCAGGTCGCCCATCAGGTCTGCGATGCGGACCAGGCCGCCGCCATTGTAGCGGAAATCGACGATGATCTCGGTGATGCCGGCGGCGCGGAACTGAGCGAAGGCGTTGCGCAGCGCCGGGTCGGCGGTGCCGATGAAGGTGCGCAGATTGACATAGCCGACCTGGCGGCCGCCATCGTTGATGATCCGCGCGCCGTAGCGGGTCGAAACCGGCAGCAGCTCGAAATCGGCCTTGGCGACGCTGACCTCGCGGGTGCCGCCGGCATCGGTGATGCGCAGCACGCGGGTGGTGCCGGCGGTGTTCGGTCCCAATGCGTTGGTGATGCCGGCGCTGCCTTCGGAGGACAGGATGGATGAAACCGTGCGCAGGTTCGCGCTGCTCGTTCCGATCGCCAGGATTTCGGTGCCCCGGTCGATGCCGGCGGCCAGCCCCGGTGCGCCTTCGAAGGCCTCGGTGATGAACAGCCGCGAGCTGGATGCGATGGCGAGCCGGATGCCGAAACCTGCGCTTTGGCCCGAATTGATGAATGCATTCTCCTCGGCGATCGAGGTGACGTAGGTGAAGAAGCGGTCGCGCCCTTGCGCGCGCGCGGTGGCGGTGAGCGCGTCGATATAGGCATCGACCGTGGAATAAGACGCCGGATCGAGGTTGGCGGGCAAAGTTTCCGGGAAGAAATACCATTCTCGGATCTGCGCCGCCGCCCAATTCTGCCGGTCGCGGACCGAGCAGGTGGCGATTGCGGGCGGATTGGACCCACCGGGATTGTTCGGCGGGGTTGAAGAGCCGCCGCCACCGCCGCCCCCGCAGCTCGACAACATGGCCGCCAGGCCCAGGGTCGCTCCCAAACGCCGACGCTGCATGGCACAATCCCCAATCACGCTTTTCAACAGCTTAGCGGCACCGGCTTGTCCTGTCAGGCCGGAAATTCGCCCGGTGACGAGGCGCGCTAAACCATAAGTCGTGTCGCTATCTTAACCGAAAGGCGGGATGTTCGGACGTCATGTTTCGGCATCGCGTTCTACTGCTGCCTTTCGCTTTCGCCGCGGGCATTTGCCTCGCCGGTCTGCCGCACTGGCTTCCGCCGCATGATCGGCTGGGTCTGCTTGATCCGTTGATGATCGCGGGCCTCGCGGGCAGTGCGATGCTGGCGATGATGCTGGTCGTTGGCGGCATCGCCCGCCCGCTGTGGGCCTGGGCGGTGATGGCCTCCTGCGCTCCGTTGAGCGTGGCGGGGCGCGTCGCCATCCAGGCGATGCACGGCGGGGCAGCGCCGGATCCCTGGTCGTTCGAACTTGCCGTCGCGGTTCTTGCCGGAGCGCTCGCGGTGCTGCCGGGCGTCCTCGCCGGCCTGTTCGTGCAGAAAATCCAGGATCCCCGGCACGGCGGCTGAGGCTGGCCGTCAGCCGCTTCGTTGCCCGTCGCGCCAGTCTGCGGGGTGGTGGTGCGTGCCGCGCCACATGCCGCGCCGGGCGCGGCGCGCTTCGGCCTCTTCGGCGGCATAGCGTTCGTCCCGGGCATTGCGGAGCGTCCGCCCCAGCCCGGCACGCACCATCGCGGCGCCGATGTCGCCGTCCTGGGCGCGGCAGCGCGCGATCGTGCGTCCGTAGCGGTCGCGGCCGAGATCGGTGCAAGCGAGGCCTCCGCCCGCGGCCAGCGCGCCGAGCCGTTCGCGCGCGATGCGGCCGCAGGGCCAGGCCCGCCCATCCGCCTCTGCGCATTGCTGCCGATATTCGGGTGCGTCATAGCCCTGCAGGCGCACGACCCGGCCGGCGATACGCAGGCTGTCGCCATCGATCACCTCGACGCGCTCGCCATCCTTGGTGCGGATGACCTCTGGCGGCAGCAGATGGCCGTCGGTCCAGTAGAACCAGGCGCCCGCAAGCAGGACCGGGATGGCCCACCATCGGGCCCGCCTTCGGCGATTCACGCCTGCGCCGCTTCGGGCAATTGCCAGTCGATCGGCTTCAGCCCGCGGCTTTCCAGGAAAGCGTTCGCCTTCGAAAAGTGCCGGCAGCCGAAAAAACCGTTATGGGCGGAGAGCGGCGACGGGTGCGGCGCTTTCAGCACCAGGTGCCGCCCGCCCGTTTCGATGCTGTCCACCAGGCTCGCCTTGCGCTGCGCATAGGCGCCCCAGAGCAGGAAGACGACCGGATCGGCTTGCCGGTTCACTTGGGCGATGGCGGCGTCGGTGAAGCGTTCCCAGCCCTTGTCGCGGTGCGATGCGGCCTGGCCCATTCGCACGGTCAGCACGCTGTTGAGCAGCAGCACGCCCTGCTGCGCCCAATGCTCCAGAAAGCCGTGCCGCGCCGGTGCGATGTCGAGATCGGCACGCAGCTCCTTGTAGATGTTGACCAGGCTCGGCGGGATGGGGACACCCGGCTGCACGCTGAAGCACAGGCCATGCGCCTGTCCGGGCCCGTGATAAGGGTCCTGGCCCAGGACGACGACGCGCACCTGGCCGAGTGGCGTCAGGTCCAGCGCGCGGAACCATTCGCTGCCTTTGGGGAAGATGCGTTCTCCCGCCGCCTTCTCGGCCAGCAGGAAGTCCTTGAGCACGCGCATATAGGGCTGGGCGAACTCGACGGCGAGTGGCGCCAGCCAGCTCGGGTGGAGCTTGACGTCGTCGCTCATGGCGACGCGCGGGCAGAGCGGGGAACGTCCATGGTTCCCCTCATAATCACGCTCGGGTTCGGGAAAAAGGGGCGCCCGAAATGCGGGCGCCCCGCGGCTTACATGCCGTTGGTGTCCGCGGTCGGCGGCAGCATGCCGTTCTCGACTGCGTCCGCGCGATTCTCGCCGGCGTCGCGCACCGCGTCCGCCTGATTCTCGAGGCTCTGCTCGAGCATCGGGTCGGTGGTGTTGTCGGCCAGACCTTCGAGATAGTCGGCCTGGTTGTCGGCCGCCGCCTCGATATTCTCGGCTGCGTTTTCGGCGGGGGTGCTGGTGCCGCACGCGGTCAGCGTGAGCAGGCCCGCCGCAATCGCCCCCTGGGTCAAAATCTTCATCGAAACCCCTTTCATGGCGTCACAAAGCGGGGCGTCTGAGCCATAGACTCGACGCCCCGGGAACGCCGCGTGACATCCAGCATCCCGGGGTCACAAAGCCTTGTCGGACGGAAAGGTTCCAGAAAAAGCCCGGGTCTATGCGCGGGATCGGCCCGCGCCCAGACGAAAGCTAACGCTGCTGCGCATGCCACTGGCGCACCGCCGCCAGCGTGCTGGTCACATGTTCGCGCCAGTCCATGTTGCTGTGGACGTGGAGGATCCGCCCGTCCGGCGCGATCACATAGGAGGTGCGATTGGTGAGGTTGGCGCCCTCGCGCAGCAGGACGTCATAGGCGCGGATCGTCTCCGGCGTCGCGGTCGCCACCGGGAAGGCGTTGCGGCACGCTTCGACCGAGAAGCGGCGCAGCGTGTCGTAATCGTCCGCCGACATCCCGATCACGCGCGCGCCCAGCCGGCGGAATTCTGCGGAGGCCTCGGAAAAGGCGTTGGCCTCGGCGGTGCAGCCTTCGGTGAAGGCGCGCGGATAGAAATAGAGCACGACCGGACCGTGGCGAAGCTGCTCGGCGAGGTGCAGCCGGAAGGGCCGCCCGGCGAGCGCGCCGGTGGTGGTGAAATCGGGCGCGCGGGCACCTTCCGGCAAGGCCGGGATGGCGGCGGCGGGCACCAGCGCGAGCGCGGCGGCGACGATCGGGGCGAGGACACGCATGTCTGGGCGACTCCTTCGAACGGGATCGGGGCAGGATAGAACCGAACCGTCCCGCCCGCCAGCGGCTTCAGCCGCCGTGCGCCGGCGCCCCGCAATCGACGCAGTCCGCGCCGCCCTCCATTTCGAGCTGGAGCGTGACATGCTCGATCCCGAAGCGATCGTGCATGATCCGCTGCGCGTCCTTCAGGAAGCCGTTGCCCGGATAGGGCCCGTCGATCACCAGATGCGCGGTCATCACGGTCGCGCTGGTGCCCGCCGCCCAGATGTGGAGATCGTGGACGGCGGTGACGCCCGGCATCTCGGCCAGCGCGGCCTCCACCTCCTCCGTCTCGATCCCCTGCGGCACCGCGCCCATCGAGAGCAGGACGGATTGCTTGAGCAGGTCCCAGGTGCTCCACAATATGATCGCGGCGATGACCAGGCTGATCGCCGGGTCGATCCACAAGGCCCCGGTCCAGATCATCGCGAATCCGGCCAGCACAACGCCCGCCGACACCGCCGCGTCGGCGGCCATGTGGAGATAGGCGCCCTGGATGTTGATGTCCTTCTTGCGTCCGCTGACGAACAGCAAGGCGGTGCCGAAATTGACGACCACGCCGATCGCCGCGACCAGGATGATCATGCCGCCCGGCACTTCGGGCGGATCGCGGAACCGGCCCAGCGCCTCCGCCGTGATCGCCCCCACCGCGATCAGCAGCAGCACGCCGTTGCTGAGCGAGGCGAGGATCGATGCGCCGCGATAGCCCCAGGTGAAGCGCCGCGTCGGCGCCCGTTTGGCCAGCCCCGCGCCGAGCCAGGCGATGGCGAGCCCGACCACGTCGACCAGATTGTGCCCGGCATCGGCGAGCAAGGCCATCGAGTTGAAGACGATCCCGGCGGCCGCCTCGGCAGCGACGAACAGCACGTTGAGCGTGATCCCGATCGCGAAGGCGCGCCCGAAATCCTTCGGCGCATGGCTATGGCCATGACCGTGCGCATGGCCGTCATGATCGTGATGATGCCCGGCCAACCCAGCCCTCCGCCCGCGAATCGGTCCCTGCGTAACGCAGCCGGGCCGGGTGATGCTAGGGCATGTGGGTCAGGTGGGGGATGTGGTGGCTCTCGCTATGGCTTATTGGCGAGATGCCCTCTGGATGCAAGGGCGTCTTTCAGATCTCGGTAGGCCACACTCCACGAGGCGTCCGTCTTGAACAAGATGAGGTGTGAAGCCGAAGCGATTTCACCGTCAGAAAGATCGCTTTGGTCTCGGCTATCTTCGCACCACCGCAATCGCTTTAGTCTTGCGAGCAATGCGCCCGTAGGCATTCCATCCAGCTCTTGCCGTGGAATGGGCGATATCGCCCGACCCAATCCGTGCCTCTGCTTCATGAGGGTAGGCTATCAGCCGAAGACGAGTGTCCGCAATGGATTGCGATTGGCGATTCTCACAAAGGCGCCCCGCATCACACACGCGCCAGCTCGTCGCTCAGCACCATGGCGGAGCGGTAGAGCCGCTCGCGCAGGTCGGCGGGGAGCATGTCGGCGAGGAGGCGGTCGAAGCCGGGCCGGTCGCCGCGCCCACCGATACAGACCATGTCGAGCGCCAGCGCCTCGTCATGGCTGAGCCGGGGGCAGCAGGGCGGCGCGGCGCAGAAGGGGTCGGGCCAGGCGGCGCCGATCTCGGCCATCAGCAGGTGAAGCTGCGCGGCGGCGCGCGGCGATCCCAGCCGGTCGGTGACGGCGCGCAACGGGCAGTGGCCGAGCTTGCCCATCACGATCCACAGCCGCATCGCCATCACGGTGCGCGCCTCCGCCGCCGCCATGTTCCTCAGATCCGGGGTGCGCGAAAGCGTTTCGACGAGCATAAAGGTCCTCCTGCTCATCGAATTAATGCGAATAGTTCGCAATAGCAATACGAATGGTCAGGGTGTGAAGCGCGGCGGCTCCGCTTCGGCGAGCAGGATCGAGAACCATTGCTGCGCGTCGGTCCATTCCTCGACCACGCCCCAGCCGGCGGCGCGCAGGAGTAACCGGCTGTCGCGATGGCCGTATTTGTGGCTGTTCTCGGTGTGGATCGTCTCGCCCGCGCGGAAGGCGAAGCGTTCGCCGGCCACGGTGAAGGCGACGTCGCGCACCGCCTCCAGGTGCATCTCGATCCGGCTCAATTCGTCGTTCCAGATCGCGCGGTGGCGGAAGGCGTCCACCGGAATGTCGCCGTCCAGCTCGGCATTGATCCGGTGGAGCAGGTTGAGGTTGAACTCGGCCGTCACGCCCGCCGTGTCGTCATAGGCGGCGCGCAGCACGTCCACGTCCTTGATCCGGTCCATCCCGATCAGCAGCCGCGATCCCTCGCCCAGCGTCTCTTTCATCGCGCGCAGCAGGTCGACGGCGGTGCGCGCGACCAGATTGCCGATCGTCGATCCGGGGAAGAAGCCGAGCTTCGGCATCGCCTTCACCGCCGCGGGCAGCGCGATCGGCCCCATGAAATCCGCCTCGACCGGGATGACGGGCAGGCCGGGAAAGCCCGCGCCCAGCGCGTCGGCGGATTCGCGCAGGAAATCGCCGCTGATGTCGATCGGCACATAGGCGCCGGGATCGATCGCGCGCAGCAGGATCGGCGTCTTGGCGGACGAGCCGGAGCCGAACTCGATCACGGCGGCGCCCGGATCGATCAGCCGGGCGAAATCGCCGCTGTGCCGCTCCAGCAACGCCGTCTCGGTCCGCGTCGGATAATATTCGGGGAGCCGGGTGATTTCCTCGAACAATTCCGATCCGCGATGATCGTAGAGCCAGCGCGCGGGGATCGCCGGGATCGGCGCGGCCAGCCCCGCCAGCACATCGGCGCGAAAGGCCGGATCGGCGATCGGGCGGCTGGTGACGGCATCCATACTCTAAAGGTCCTTGGCCAGCCGAAGGCCCGAGAACATCCAGCGCTGATGGGGATAATAGAAATTGCGGTAGCTCGCCCGCATATGCCCACGCGGCGTCGCGCAGCATCCGCCGCGCAAGACCATCTGCGAACACATGAACTTGCCGTTATATTCGCCCACGGCGCCAGCGGCGGGCCGGAAGCCGGGATAGGGCAGATAGGCGCTGCCGGTCCATTCCCACACATCGCCGAACATCTGGCGGGGGGCGCCCGGAGCACTGTCTCCCGAAGACAGCGGCCGAACCGCCCCGGCCCGGTCGAGCTGGTTGCCGCCGTCCGGGTCCAGCCTCGCCGCCGCGCTTTCCCATTCCGCCTCGGTCGGCAGCCGCGCCCCGGCCCAGCGGGCGAAGGCGTCGGCCTCGTAATAGCTGATATGGCAGACGGGCTCAGCCGGATCGACAGCACGCAGCCCGTCCAGTCCGAAGCGCCGCCAGCCGCCTTCCTCATGCCGCCAGTAAAGCGGCGCCTCGACCCCATGCGCCTGCACCCAGGCCCACCCGTCGGCCAGCCAGAGCAGCGGATCGCGATAGCCGCCCGCCTCGATGAACTGGGCCCATTCGCCATTGGTCACCAGCCGGTCCGCCAGCGCATGGCGATGCAGGAAGACCTTGTGGCGCGGCCCCTCACAATCGAAGGCGAAAGTTCCGCCGTCATGGCCGATCTCGGTCAGCCCCTCCCGGCCCTCGATCCACCCGATCGGCCCCGGATCGCCGCCCGCCGCTTCCGGCGCGGCGGGCCACAGCGCGGGGGCCAGCGGATTCTCGGCGAAGGTCGCCTTCAGATCCATCAGCATCAGCTCCTGATGCTGCTGCTCGTGGTGTAGGCCCAGTTCGACCAGTTCGCGTGCCGCCTCCGAAAGCCCGTCCAGCGCCGCCAGCAGCGCCGCATCCACCCCGGCCCGCCACGCGCGTATCTCGTCCAGCGAAGGCCGGCTCAGCATCCCGCGCCGGTCGCGGGGGTGGCGTTCGCCCTCACCCTCGTAATAGGAGTTGAAGAGATAAGCCCAGCTCTCGTCGCGCACGCGATAGCCCGGCACATGGTCGCGCAGCACGAAGGTCTCGAAGAACCAGGTCGTGTGCGAGAGATGCCATTTCGCCGGCGAGGCGTCGGGCATGGGCTGAATCGTCGCATCCGCGTCGGAGAGCGGCGCGGTTATGTCGAGGCTGAGCCGGCGCACCTCGGCATAGCGCGCCGCGAGGGCGCTCGCCATGTCGGGCCGGGCCTGTGTCGCCATCATGTGCCTCCGAACAGTTGGCTATCCCATGCGACGAAACAAAACAAGAACGAAATGTCAGCCCGTGCGGGTCGCGCCGGGCCGCCAGAGGATGTCCCCGCCATCGTCGCGCGCCACCCAACGCGCCAGCACGAACAAATGGTCCGAAAGCCGGTTGAGATAGGTGAGCGCGAGCGGGTTGAGCGCAAGGCCAGCAGCGGCCTCGACGGCCGACCGTTCGGCCCGGCGCACCACGGCGCGGGCGAGGTGGAGATAGGCGGCTTGCTCGCCGCCGGGCAGGATGAAGCTGCGCAGCGGCTCCAGCTCCGCGTTCATCCGGTCGATCTCGCCCTCCAGCCGGTCGATCTGCCCGGCGGTGATGCGCAGCGTCGTCTCGCTGGGCGCGAAATCCTCGCCCGGCGTGGCGAGATCCGCGCCAAGATCGAACAATTCGTTCTGGATGCGCGCCAGCTTCGCCGCCGCTTCGTCGCCGACATGAAGCATGGCGACGCCGATCGCGGAATTGGCCTCGTCGACGTCGCCGATCGTGATCATCCGCGGATTGGCCTTAGACACGCGCGAACCGTCGACCAGCCCGGTCTCGCCGGCATCGCCGGTGCGCGTGTAGATCTTGTTGAGCTTGACCAAGGGGCCGCCTCAGCGCCCGGTGCCGGCGAGCAGCAGGATCAGCACGACGATCAGGATGGCGACCGCCTGGAAGAGGACGCGCTTGCGCATCAGGTCCTGCGATCGCTGGCCGGTGATGTCCTTCTGCTGGGCCATGCCGATCACGCCCTTGACGAGGACGAAGAGGGTCGCGCCGATGGCGAGGACGAGGAGAATGACGAGAAAAGTGGTCATGCGCCCTCTCTACGCTTCGCCGAGCGAATATCCAGTCGGCAATTTCCCCGCCCGCAGCGCCGCGACCAGCATGGCGGGATCGGCGCCGCCCTCGCGCAGCTCGGCCAGGGTCGGCGCGCCGTGCCGCTTGGCCAGCCGTTCCCCGTCCGCGCCGGCCAGCAGATCGTGATGATGATAGGCCGGCGTCGGCAGGTCCAGCAGCGCCTGGAGCAGCCGGTGGACATGGGTGGACGCGAACAGGTCTCGTCCGCGCACCACGTCGGTCACGCCCTGTAGGGCATCGTCGATCGTCACGGCGAGATGATAGCTGGCCGGCGCGTCCTTGCGGGCAAGCACCACGTCGCCAAAGGTTTCAGGGGTGGCGGCGATCGGCTGGTCGTGGTCCGTCCACTCCAGCGGCCCCGCGCGCGTCGAAGCCTTCGCCATATCCAGCCGCCAGGCATGGGGCCGCGACAGGTCCGGCGTGGATAGGCCCCGGCACGTCCCCGGATAGACCGGACCATCCGGTCCATGCGGCGCGCTTGTGCTCGCCGCGATGTCCGCCCGGGTGCAGAAGCAGGGGTAGAGCAGCCCGGCCGCCTTCAGCCGCTCCAGCGCCTCGGCATAGGCGTCCAGACGCTCGGATTGATAGACGATCTCCCCGTCCCATTCGAGGCCGAGCCACAGCAGATCTCCGAAGATCCCGTCGACGAAGGCGGCGCGCGTCCGGCCCGGATCGATATCCTCGATCCGCAGCAGGAAGCTGCCGTCCCGCTCCCGCGCGAAATCGTGCGCCGCGAGCGCGGAAAAAGCGTGGCCGAGATGGAGCCGGCCGGTGGGCGAGGGGGCGAAACGGGTGACGGGCTGCATCGTGAAAATCCCCGCTTGACCGCGAGACTCAACCTATGGTGTCATCATGACGTCACGTCCACCAGTCATGGACGCGTCGACACGGAGAAGACGGCCGGGCCGCCTTTCTCCCCATTCTGGGTGCGACGGTATCGGGGGCGGCGCTTCGGGAGGTTCTCCTCAAGAAGCGGGAGCCCTTTGTGTACCACCCCGATCTCCTCCGTCATCCGAACTCCTGCCCGGCGCTCGTGCTCAACGCCGATTATACCCCGCTTTCTTATTATCCGCTCAGCCTGTGGTCGTGGCAGACGGCGGTTAAGGCGGTGTTCCTGGAACGGGTCGACATCGTCGCCTCCTATCAGCGCAAGGTGCACAGCCCCAATCTCGAGCTCAGCCTGCCGAGCGTGATCGCGCTGCGCCAATATGTCCGCCCCAGCGAATATCCCGCCTTCACTCGTTTCAATCTGTTCCTGCGTGATCGCTTCCAGTGCCAATATTGCGGCGGGATCGAGGAACTGACCTTCGATCATGTCGTGCCGCGCGCCCAGGGCGGGCGCACCACCTGGGAAAATGTCGCCGCCGCCTGCGCGCCGTGCAATCTGAGGAAGGGCGGCCGCACGCCCAGGCAGGCGCACATGCACATCCAGCGTTACCCCTTCCGCCCGACCACCTGGCAGCTCCAGGAACATGGCCGCTCCTTCCCGCCCGGCTATCTCCACGAAAGCTGGCGCGACTATCTCTACTGGAACGTCGAGCTGGAGGCCTGAGCTCTAGCGGCGCAGCCAATGCCGCCGGTAGAACCAGACCAGCACCGCCACGCCGATGGCGATGCAGAAACCGGCCACGCCCCAGAAGGCCCAGGGCGCGCGGGCATAGGGTATCCCTTCCACATTCATGCCCAGCAGGCCGGTGATGAAGGTCAGCGGCAGGAAGATGAAGGCGACGATCGAGATCAGCAGCGCGCGCTGGTCGATCTGCTCGGCGCGCAGATCGGTGATCTGCTCGTGCAGCAAGGCCGCCCGCTCGCGCACCGCCTCCAGCTCCTCGGCCATGCGCGCGAAGCGGTCGGCCGCCTCGACGATGTGGAGCCGGTCGTCCTTTTGCAGCCAGTCGAACTCCAGCGCCGCCAGCGTGCGCAGCGCGTCCCGGTCCGGCGCGACGAAGCGGCGGAAGCCGATCGCGTCGGAGCGCACCCTGGTGATCGTCCGGCGCAGCCGGTAGATTTGCTCGCCCTCCAGGTCGCTCTCCACCTCGTCGAGCGCGTCGCCCAGCGCCGCCACTTCCGGGTCCAGTTCGGTCGAGATCGCCCAGGCGAAGGCGGCGACCAGATCGCCGGAATCCACCACATGGCCGGCCTCCATCTTGGCCCGCACCCGCGCCGTCGCGCCGAGCGGGCGGCGGCTGAGCGACGTCACCTCCCGGTCCGTCACCCACAGGCGGATCGAGACCAGCCGGTCGGAATCGTCCGGGCTGCAATCGCCCGGCCCGCGCAGGTTGATGAGCGCGCCATTGCCGATCTCGTCGCAGCGCGGCCGGGTCTCGGTGGCGACCAGCGCGCCGGCGGCGACGCTGGGAATGTCGTCTCGCAGCTTCAGTCGGGCCAGGTCCTGCTCGTCGCCGCCCTCGAGATGGACCCACAGGAAGCCGGCGCCCTTATAGGCCGCCGCTTCGTCGAGCGTCAGCGCCCGCGCCGGACCGTCGCCGACGACGAGCGCGAAATCCATCAGCGTTCGTCCAGCCAGGCGCGCAGGGCCGGCGCGATGTCGTCCCGCGCCAGGCCGAGCGCCAGATTGGCGAGGACGAAGCCTTTGGCGTCGCCGCAATCGTGCCGGTCGCCGGCGAAGGTCACGGCGTGGAAGGGCTGGCGGCCGATCAGGGCGGCCATGCCGTCGGTCAGCTGGATTTCCCCGCCCGCGCCTTTCCCGATCGTTTCGAGGATCGGCATGATCTCCGGCTGCAGGATGTAGCGGCCAACCACGCCGAGCGTGGAGGGCGCGTCCGCCGGCTGCGGCTTCTCGACCAGCCCCTTCACCTCGGTCAGCTTCCCGGCCTGCGCGCCCGGCGTCACGATGCCGTAGCTCGCGGTCCGCTCGCGCGGCACGTTCTGGGCGCAGACGATGTTTCCACCGACATCATTATAGGCCTGAACCATTTGCTTCAGGCAGCCCGGCGCGCCCACCATCAGGTCGTCGGGCAGCAGCACCGCGAAGGGCTCGTCGCCGACGATCTCGCGCGCGCACCAGACGGCATGGCCGAGCCCCAAAGGCGCCTGCTGCCGCACCGAGACGATCGCGCCGGGCGGGAAGCGGGCGCCGTCCAGCGGATCGAGGCTCTTGCCGCGCTCGCGCATCACGGTTTCCAGCTCGAAACCGATATCGAAATGGTCCTCCAGCGCGTCCTTGCCGCGGCCGGTGACGAAGATCATCTGCTCGATCCCGGCCTCGCGCGCCTCCTCCACCGCATATTGGATCAGCGGCTTGTCGACGATGGTCAGCATCTCCTTCGGCACCGCCTTGGTGGCGGGCAGGATACGGGTGCCGAGACCGGCGACCGGAAAGACGGCCTTGCGGACGGGCCTCATTGGGGGTCTTCGCCCTCGGGCGGCGGCGCCTCGTCGGTCACGACATCGGGGGGCGGCATGTCGAAACGGTCGTCGGTCCGCTCCTCGGACCGGCGCAGCAATTCGTCCACCCGCTGCGGCCGGGCGATGGACGGCGGCGTCATCATCTCCTCGGTGGTCAGCGGCCGGTTCATTGCGGCGGGGGCGGGCCGCGCGCTCTGGCCCTCGACGGGCTGGAGCGGCTCGCGCAGGCCGCAGCCGGCGATGAGCGGCGCGATCAGCAGCCAAGGTGTGAAACGCTTCATTCCCTGTCCATTCCCAACGCCTTGCGCGCCGCCGCGATCCGTTCGCGCACCCGGTCCGGCGCGGTGCCGCCGAAGCTCGTCCGGCTTTTAACCGAGGCGTCGAGCGACAGCACGTCGAAAACGCGCGCGTCGATGCGCGGGTCCACCTCTTGCAGCCTCTCCAGCGGCACGTCCCACAAGGCCGTTCCCGCCTCGTCGGCGAGCCGCACCGCCCGCCCGGTGATATGATGCGCCTCGCGGAACGGCACGTTGCCCTCGCGCACCAGCCAGTCGGCCAGGTCGGTCGCGGTGGCATGGCCGCTCTCTGCGAGCGTCCGCATCCGCTCGGCGCGGAAAGTCACGGTCTCCACCATCCCCGCCATCGCCGCGAGCGACAAGGTGAGCAGATCGTGCGCCTCGAACACCGGCTCCTTGTCGTCCTGCATGTCCTTCGAATAAGCGAGCGGCAGGCCCTTCATCGTCACCATCAGCGATGTCATCGCGCCCAGGATGCGGCCCGCATGACCACGCACCAGCTCGGCCGCGTCGGGATTGCGCTTCTGCGGCATGATCGACGAGCCGGTCGAGAAACTGTCGGACAATGCGACGAAGCCGAACGGCTGGCTCGCCCACAGCACGAATTCCTCGGCCAGCCGCGACAGGTGCAGCGAACATTGCGCTGCGCTCGCCAGATAATCGATCGCGAAATCGCGGTCGGAGACGGCGTCCAGCGAATTGGCGGTCGGCCGGTCGAAGCCCAGGGCCGCCGCCGTCGCCTCCCGGTCCAGCGGAAAGGAGGTCCCGGCCAAAGCCGCCGAGCCCAGCGGGCATTCGTTCATCCGCGCCCGCGCGTCGGAAAAGCGCGAGGCATCGCGGCGCAGCATCTCGCAATAGGCCATCAGGTGATGGCCCAAAGTCACCGGCTGGGCGGACTGGAGATGGGTGAAGCCCGGCATCACCGTGTCGGCATGTTCGCCGGCCCGCGTCACCAGCGCCCGCTGCAGCGCCGCGATCCCCGCCAGCGCGCCGTCCATCGCGCCCCGCACCCACAATCGGAAATCGGTCGCGACCTGGTCGTTGCGCGAACGGGCGGTATGCAGCCGCCCCGCCGCCGGACCGATCAGCTCGGCCAGGCGATGCTCGACATGCATGTGAATGTCTTCCAGCGCCGGGTCCTCCGGCACGCCCTGCGCTTCATATTCGTCGGCGATGGCGTCCAGTCCCTGCGTGATCGCATCGGCATCGGCCTGATCGACGATCCCCTGCGCGGCCAGCATCGCGACATGGACCTTGCTGGCGGCGATGTCGTGGCGCCACAATCGCTTGTCGAAGCCGATCGAGGCATTTATCTCGCGCATGATCGCCGATGGGCCTTCGTCGAAGCGCCCGCCCCACATCGCATTGGAGGTCTGGTCCTTGCGGCTGCTGATCGCTCTTCTCCCTGCCCTCGCGACGGGCCTCGTGCTGGCCGGATGCGATAGGCAAAACGCCGCGTCCCCGCAAGGCAACGCCGCCGCGGCGATGAGCCTCGAAGATGCCCTGGCGACCGCCGCGCCGCCGGCGGGGCAGGCCTATCCCACCGGCCGGCTCGATCGCTCCCATGCCGGCACGTCCGCGCCCAATGTGACGTTCGAGGATCCGGAAGGCCGCCCAGTGACGATGGCCGCCTTCCGGGGGCGAACGGTGCTGGTCAATCTCTGGGCGACCTGGTGCGGCCCGTGCATCGTCGAAATGCCGGCGCTCGACGCGCTCGCCGCGCGCGAGGGCGACGATCTTCTCGTCCTGACCCTCAGCCAGGACATGGACGGGCGGCAGAAGGTCACCGATTTCTTCGCCCAGCGCAATTTCACCACGATCGAGGCCTATCTCGATCCCCGCCTCGATTTCATGATGAGCCTGCGCGTCGATACGCTGCCGACCACCATCCTCTACGATGCGGAAGGCAAGGAGGTCTGGCGGATGACCGGCCTCGCCGAATGGGGCGACGAGCGCACGACCAACCTGATCCGCGAGGCGGACGCGGGATAGAGTGGGCGATGTCTGCCTTGGGTGGAAAGCGCCCGTTGATTGGTTTCATTGGCCTTGCAAAGAGGAAGCATGAGACCGTTCAAATTATTTCTGCTGAGCTTGTGCGTTCTCCCTGCGTGTACGGCATTGCGACCGAGCGCGGTCGCCACGCCATCTGAAATAACCGCCGCGCCTGCTGAATGGGATGGTCAAGTCATTAGAGTAACAGGGATTTTGGCGTTCCGAAGTCATGCACGGCAGCTCTGGACAGAGGGCAGAAACAGAGATGAAATCGAAAATTGCCTCACTCTGGTCAACACTTGGCCGCTGCAAGCCACGTTGACGCGCCTGGACGGACGTCGTGTCATCATCACCGGAGTTGTAATTCCTGATACTTTCGAAGACGCAGACGGAAATGGCGTGGTGGACTTTGGCGCCTGCAACCGCGTCGGGCTACTAGTTCAGGGAGTTGAATAGCAGCGCGCTCGCCCATCTCCGCCAAGGGTCGATGGCAGACCTCCCGCCGCCCGCTTCCAATGTAGGAAATGCTCTGTCAGGCTCGCCCTCGACTCGGGGTCAGGCCCAGCTCGCCGGCTCTTTGACATGCGCGGTCCGATCGGCCCGGAAGCACCCCGCCAAAACACCCCTCACCCTGTCAACTTTGTCAACTTAACAGAGAGGGAGGAGGTGTTGCCGATCGCGCGTCCGGGGGCTGGCCGGCGGCGCGCCTAGCTCTCGGAGCAGGCCTCCGTTGGCGCCGGCGGCTTCAGTCGCCTGAGCAGCCGCCCGTCGATCGCCGCCAGGCCGGCGGCGATCAAAGCGAGGCCCAGCATGTGGCGCGGCTCCAGCCGCTCGCCGAGGAAGATGGCGCCGAGCAGGATGGCGCTGACCGGGATGAGGAAGGTGACGAGCAGCGAATTGGTCGCGCCGGCCGAGGCGACCAGGCGGAAATAGAGGATGTAGGCGAAGCTGGTGCACAGCAGGGCAAGACAGGTCAGGGCCGCCCAGGCGCCGGCCGAAGGGGCGGGCGTCGCCCAGGGCGGCTCGAACAGCAGGACGAGCGGGATCATCACCAGCGCGCCGGCGCTGAGCTGGCCGGTCGCCACGCTCATCGGCCGCACGCCCATCGGCTTGAAGCGCCGCGCATAGACGCCGGAGAGCGCGTAGCAGAAGGTGGCGGCGAGGCAGGCGAGCTGGGCGGGGACGCTTGTCCCCACCTCGCTCAGGAAGTCCGGCCCGATCATCGCCGCGACCCCGCCGAAGCCGAGGATCACCCCGGCGATCTTGGCGGGCGTCGCCTTCTCGTCGGCCAACGCGAGATGGGCGACGATCACGCCCCAGATCGGGGTGGTGGCGTTGAGGATCGCGCCCAGGCTGCCCGTGATCTCGCGCTGGGCGTAAGCGAAGAGGATGAACGGTATGACGGTGGTGAGCAGCGCCAGGATCAGGAAGGCGAACGGGGCACCCGGCGGGAGGTCCAACCGCTCGCGCCGGACCAGCAGCACCGCCCAAAGCGCGAGCGCGGCGAGGGCGAGGCGGATCAGCACGAGGGTGAAGGGCCGGGTCGTCTCGACCGCGATCTCGATGAACAGGAAGGACGCGCCCCAGATCGCCGACAGGGTCAGCAGCATCGCCCAGTCCGTGCCGCCCATTCGCATCTGGTTCGCCGTCGCCATGCGCCGGTCATAGGCCTCCCGGCGCGCCGGCGCGTCACGAATCCTGCGCGCAAAGTGATAAGCGGGGCTTATGATCCCCGGCGGGCGTCAGTCGCGCAGCAGCTCGTTGATCCCGGTCTTTGAGCGGGTCTGGGCGTCCACTCGCTTGACGATCACCGCGCAGGCGAGGGACGGCGCGCCGTCCTTGCCGGGCAGGCTGCCGGGCACCACCACCGAATAGCTCGGCACGCGGCCCATATGGACCTGGCCGGTCGCGCGGTCGACGATCCTGGTCGAGGCGCCGATGAAGACGCCCATCGACAGCACCGCGCCCTGCTCGATCACCACGCCCTCGGCCACTTCGGAGCGGGCGCCGATGAAGCAATCGTCCTCGATGATCACCGGGCCGGCCTGCAAGGGCTCCAGCACGCCGCCGATCCCCGCGCCGCCGGAAATGTGGACGTTGCGCCCGATCTGCGCGCAGCTTCCCACCGTCGCCCAGGTGTCGACCATCGTGCCTTCGCCGACATAGGCGCCGATATTGACGAAGCTCGGCATCAGCACCGCGCCCTTCGCGACATGCGCGCCGCGCCGCACGATCGCGCCCGGCACGGCGCGGAAGCCCGCCGCCTCGAACGCGGCGTCGGTCCAGCCCAGGAACTTGGAGGGCACCTTGTCCCACCAGACCGCGCCGCCCGGCCCGCCGGAAATCGCCTCCATCGGATTGAGCCGGAAGGAGAGCAGGACGGCCTTCTTCAGCCACTGGTTGACGGTCCAGCCGTCCTCGCCCTTCTCGGCGACCCGCGCCTCGCCCGCGTCGAGCCGGCGGATCGCCTCGGCGACCGCGGCGGCGACCTCCGCGTCGCCGGCGCCGATCGACTCCCGCCGGTCCCATGCCGTCTCGATGGTCCGCTGAAGCTCCCCCGTCATGCCAGTTCCTCTCTCAATGCGCGTTGCAGCCAGGACGAGATGTTGTCCGTGCTGTGATCGATGAAATCCTCGTGCGCGGCGCCGCCCGCCTGCTCCGATCCGTTGTCGACCCACAAAGTCGTCATGCCGATCGCCTTGGCGGGCGCGAGGTTGCGCGCCATGTCGTCGGCGAAGAGCGCGCGCGCCGGATCGATGTCGTGCCGCTCGCAGATCCGGGCATAGGCGGAAGGATCGGGCTTGGGCACATAGCCCATCGTGTGGATGTCGTGGAAACCGTCGAAGGCGTTGGCGAGGCCGATCCTGTCCAGCACCCGCCGGGCATAGGCCTCGTCGGCATTGGTGAAGACGAACTTGCGCCCCGGCAGCCGGTCGAGCGCCGCCACCAGATCGGGATCGGCGACCAGCCGGGCCATGTCGATGTCGTGGACGAAATCGAGGAAGTCGTGCGGGTCGATGCCGTGCGTCGCCATCAGCCCGGCGAGCGTCGTGCCGTGGCTGGCGAAATAGCCCTTCTGGATGCGCCGCGCCTCCAGGGCATCGACGTCGAGCAGCCGCGCGACATAGTCCCCGATGCGCCGGTCGACGAGCGCGAAGAGGTCGCAGGAGGCGGGATAGAGGCTGTTGTCGAGATCGAAGATCCAGTTCTCGACATGGGAAAGGCCCGGATTCATGGCGCCGCCCGTACCGCAGATCGCGCTTTCAGCAAAACGAAAGCATTTGCGCGCAGGCTTGGCGTCTGGGATAGATCGAACCACGACCGTTGGAGCTGCGTGGTATGGCGTTGAAGGCTTCCAGGGCGGCATTGATCCTGACCGTCTGTGCGGCGGCGATCGCCGTGTCCGGCTGCGGCGGCGGCAGCACCGGGGGCGCCGGCCCGCAGCCGATCGACGCGCCGCCACCCGCGCCTCCACCGCCCCCTCCGCCGCCACCTCCTCCTCCTCCTCCACCACCACCTCCTCCGCCGCCACCTCCGCCGCCACCGGTCAACTTCGACGACGCGGAATATCGGCGGTCGAACGCGGCGATAACGTCGGGCGCGATCAGCGCCTGGAATGCGGGCGGTCGGGGACAGAATGTCATCGCTGCGGTGATCGACACCGGGATCAACCCGTCCCTCGCCGAATTCGCGGGACGCATCCATCCGGCGAGCCAGGACGTTGCCGCAACCCGCGGCATCGTCGATCAGGAAGGGCATGGAACCGGCGTTTCTGCCGTGATCGGTGCGGCGCGCAACGGTAGCGGTTCGGTGGGAGTCGCCTTCCAGGCGTCGATCCTGTCGCTCAATACCGCTAATCCCAACGATTGCACGCCCGACGACGGTTGCCTGCATCGCGGCAGCGATATCGCCCGCGCGCTCGATATCGCCCGCGCGAACGGCGCGAAGGTGGCCAATATCTCGCTCGGCGGCGATCAGCCCAGCTCGGCCGTCAATGCCGCGATCGGCCGCGCCGTCGCGGCCGGCATGGTGGTCGTCATTTCGGCCGGCAATGAGAGCACGCTCGATCCGTCCGCCTTCGCGGTCGCTGCGGCGCAGGCCGGCAATGGCCAGGTGATCATCGCCGGTGCGATGGATGAATTCAGGAATCTTGCGGGCTTCTCGAACCGCGCGGGTTCCGGTGCCGCCCATTATCTGGTTGCGCTCGGCGTCAGGGTTCGCGCGATCGACCAGAATGGTGCGGCGACGCTCTGGTCGGGCACGTCCTTTTCGGCTCCCGTCATCAGCGGGGCGGTGGCCTTGCTCGCGAGCGCCTTTCCGAACCTCACCGGTGCGCAGATCGTCCAGCTCCTGCTGACAACCGCCGACGATGCCGGAGCAGCCGGCGTCGATTCGGTCTGGGGGCGCGGCATCCTCAACCTCACCCGCGCCTTCCAGCCGCAGGGCGCGATGAGCCTGGCGGGCAGCGGCATGCCGGTCACGGCTCTGGGCGCGGGCGCAGCCTCGGATGCGATGGGCGATGCCGGTCCGCAAATGGCCGGCGTGATCGTGTTCGATGCCTATGCGCGCGCTTATGCGGTCGATCTGGCGCACACGCTGGAGCGTGCGCCTGTGCAGCGACCGTTGGAGCAGGGCCTGCAGGGCGATTTCGCCACCGGCCATGCCGCGGCGGGCGCCACGATGGTGTCGATCACGGTACGCCGCGATCTTGCCGGACAGCCCCGGGTTGGCTTGTCGCAAACCAGCCTGAATGGCGAGGATGCGCGAGCCGCCCGCGCCGTCGCCGGTTTTGCGCTCAGCCGTCTGTCGCCCCGCACCGCTTTCGCGCTCGGCATCTCGGAAAGCGGCCGTACGCTGCAGCAGCGCCTGGCCGACCAGGCCGTGCTGCCGTTTCTGATCGCGCGCGATCCGATGAACCGCGCCGGCTTCTTCGCCGACAGCGGCATTGCCGTCGGCGCCCGCCGCGATCTAGGCCCAGTCGCGCTGACTGCCACTGGCGAGCGCGGCCGGGTCTGGCTGCCGGACCTGGCGCGCGGCCAGCGCGAGCCCGGCTACAGCCTGTTCTCATTCACCGCCGATCGCCAGCTGAGCCGCGCCGGCTTGAGCCTCGGCCTGTCGCACCTGAGCGAAGAACGGACGGTGCTCGGCGGCCGCTTCGCCTTCACGCCAGGCGGCGCCTCAAGCTGGTTCTTCGATGCAGCGGCGCGCTACGACCTGGGCCATGGCTGGGCAGCCGGGGCAAGCTATCGTCGCGGCTGGACGGCAATGCCCGGCGCTGGCGCGTTGATCGAGAGCGGCAACCTCGCAACCGATGCCTGGTCGGCCGATGTCTCGCGCTCCGGTGCCTTCGTTGCGGGCGACCGGCTGGCGTTGCGCGTGATGCAGCCGCTGCGCGTGCGCGCCGGCGGCTATCGGATGAATGTGCCAGTGTCCTACGATTATGCGGCATTGACGCCGGGCTACGAGCGGCGGGTCTTCAGCCTGGCGCCCTCGGGTCGGGAGATGAATTTCGAGGCGGCCTATGCCTTGCCGGCTTTCCGAGGCGCGGGCACGCTTGGCGCCAACATCTTCGCTCGCCTGGAGCCGGGCCATGTCGAAGCCGCGCGCGCCGATCTCGGTGCCGCGATTCGGCTCAGCTTCGGCTTCTAGGAGACCGGGCCGAAGGTAAGGCTCAACCTTCGCCCGCCGCGCGGCACATCCACGTTGGCGCTGTTGAAGGTGACGGTACCGCGCGCCTGCAACTCGCGCACCGGTGGCGCGATCGACCAGCTATAGACGACGCGATCCTGCGCGTCCTTGAGTTCGGCGCGGATCTGCGGAACGCGCTGCACATCTTCGGTGCGATTGGTGATCGTGCCGCGCACCTCAAGCAGCTCGTTGCCGCTGGCGAGTTGCCGTCGATCGACCTCGCCTTCCAGGCCAAGCGCGTCGCCCGCCTGAACCGGAAGGCCGATCCGCTGGCCGATCTCGGGCAGGCCGAAATACTGGATGGCGAAGACGGTGCCGCTCATCAGGATCGCCACGATCACCGCCGCCAGCGTCCACATCCGTGCCGGATTGCGGCGCGGGCGCGTGAAGCTGTCCGGCTCATCTGCCACCCGCGCCATTGGCTCGGCCGCGGCGGGCGGAGGCGCTTCTGGCCAAGGCGCAGGCTCGTGCGGCGAAGCACCGGCTGACGGGGCAGGGGCCATAGCGAGATCGAGCGGTGCGGGGTCCTGGAACCAGCTGTGCCGGCAGCTCGCGCAGCGCACCTTGCGCCCGGCCGGCCCGATTGCGCTGTCCGGCACCACATAGCGGGTCTGGCAGGACGGACAGGACAGGATCATCGACGCAGCATACCCCCTGGCGTTCGCATGACTCTAAACATCAGGCGCGCCTCTTGTGCAAGCTTATGCGGCAAAGGCGTGCGGCTTGAAGCCGCCCCCATGGCCGTGCCATTGCTGGCGCGCCGGGATGGCGCGGGAGGCGATTTCCTTGAACGCGAGCGGATCGATCGTTCATTTCGAGAATGTGGGGCTGCGCTACGGCACGGGTGCCGAGACGCTGTCCGATCTCAGTTTCTCGCTGCGTGAGGGCGGCTTCTACTTTCTCACTGGGCCATCGGGCGCGGGCAAGACCTCGCTGCTCAAGCTGCTCTATCTCGCGCTGCGGCCGAGCCGGGGCCTTATTCGCCTGTTCGGCGAGGATATCGTCACCATGCCGCGCGGCCGTCTGCCGGGCTTCCGGCGCCGCATCGGCGTCGTCTTCCAGGAATTTCGGCTGGTCCCGCATCTGTCCGCATTCGACAATGTCGCATTGCCTTTGCGCGTCGCGGGCGTCGCCGACAGCGACCTGCAGGCGCCGGTGAGCGAAATGCTCGCCTGGGTCGGCCTTGCCGACCGGGCGAGCGCGCGGCCGGCTACGCTTTCGGGCGGCGAGCAGCAGCGCGTCGCCATCGCCCGCGCCGTGATCGGCCGGCCGGAGCTTCTGGTCGCCGACGAGCCGACTGGAAACGTCGATCCGGACATGGCGCTGCGGCTGCTCCACCTGTTCGATTCGCTGAACAAGCTCGGCACGACCGTGATCGTCGCGACCCACGATCTTCATCTGCTTGCCCGCGTCCAGCGTGCCGAAATGCTGCGGCTCGATCGCGGCCAGATCTCCGATCCCACCGGGGCGCTCAGGCATCCGCCGAAGCGGGTGGACCAGTGATGACTCGGACATGAAGGCCGGCGCACGAAAATTCGGCGCGGCGGAACGGGGCTTGCTTCCCGAAGGGCGGCTGGCCGGGCCGATGCCCTGGGTGATCGCGATCATGATGTTCCTCACCGTGCTCGCGGCGGCGGCGGGGCTCGGCCTCGCCGGGGCGGCGGCGCGGCTGACGGACCAGATCGGCGGACGGGTCACGGTCCAGATCATGGCGGCCAATCCGGAGGCCCGCGCAGCGCAGGCCCGCGCAGCGGCGGAAGCGGCGCGCGGCCTTCCCGAAGTCGGCGCGGTGCGCATCGTGCCCGACGAAGAGATAGAGGCGCTGCTCGAGCCCTGGATCGGCACAGGCGGTATCGAGGCGGACCTGCCTGTGCCGGCACTGATCGATGTCGACCTGGCGCAGGAGCCGGGTGCGATCGATCGGCTCCGCGCGGCGATCGGTGTGGCGGCGCCGGCGGCACGGGTGGACGACAATGCCCGTTGGCTGGCGCCGCTCGCCGACCTGATCGGCGCGCTCAAATGGCTGGCCGCGGGGCTGGTCCTGCTGATGGTCGGCGCGACTGCGGCGACGGTCGTTCTCGCCGCGCGCGCCGCACTGGACACGCATCGTGGAACGATCGAGATCCTTCACTTGATGGGCGCGACGGACGTGCAAGTGGCGCGGCTGTTCCAACGCCGGATCGCGCTCGATGCTTTGTTCGGCGGGTTGGTCGGCTTCATCCTCGCCAGCCTCGTGTTGATCGGGCTCGGCGACCGGGTCGCCGCTTTGGGCTCGGAGCTGCTCGGCGGCGCCTCGATCTCGCCAATGGGTTGGGGCGTGCTGATCGTCCTGCCGGCCTTGGGGGTGCTGCTCGCCATGCTGGTTGCGCGGCTCACCATCCTTCGCGCATTGGGGCGGTTGTTATGATCCGCGCGCTCATTCGCTTAATCTCCTTCGCCCTGCTCGCTTATGCGCTCGGCTATGCCGCTTTCGCGGTGTTGCTGCCCCGTCCCGCCGGAGACGAGCGCACCGACGCGGTGGTTGTTCTGACCGGCGGTCCGGGGCGCATGGAACGCGGGCTGGAGATGCTGCGCCAGGGGCGGGCCGAGCGGATGCTGGTATCCGGCGTCAACCGAGCGGTGCGGCCGTCGGAGCTTGAGGCGCAATATCCCGATTATTCCGACCTGTTCGACCAGCGCGTTTCACTGGGAAGGGAATCGTTCGACACCCGCTCGAACGCGGACGAGGTTGCCCGTTGGATAGAGCGACGGCGCTTCCGTTCGCTGCGCCTCGTGACCAACGACCTGCACATGCCCCGCGCGCGTTACGAGCTCGGGAAGCGGATCGGGAGCGACGTCACGATTGTCGTCGATGCCGTGCCGACCCCGCCGGATTTCCGGGCTATTTTCATGGAATATAACAAATATCTGCTCGGCCGAGCGGCGGACCTGATCGGCATCTGATGGACCTGGTCCGCTCGGCCCTGTTCGCGCTGGTCTTTTATGGCTGGACGGTGATCGCCGTCCTGCTTTCCTTTCCGATCAGCCTGTTTGGAACCAAGGCGGTACGGTCCTGGGCCCATGGCTGGTGCCGCTTCCATCGCTTTTGCGCCGCGCACATTCTTGGCATCCGCGCGCGAGTGGAGGGCGGACCGCCGCCCGGATCGGTCCTGGTCGCAGCCAAGCATCAATCGATGTTCGAAACGATGGAGATGATCCTGCTCCTGAACGAGCCGGCGGTGGTGCTCAAGCGCGAGCTTGCCGATATCCCTTTGTGGGGTTGGGTCGTGCGCCGCTACGGCGTCATTCCGGTCGATCGCCAGGGCGGCGCCACGGCGCTCAGGCGGATGATGCGCGCGGCCGAAGCTGCAAAGACGGAGGGGCGTCCGATCCTGATCTTCCCGGAAGGCACGCGCGTTCCCGCCGGATCGCGACCGCCGCTTCAGCCGGGCTTTGCCGGTCTCTATCGCGCGCTGGGCCTCGCGGTCGTACCGGTGGCGCTGGACAGTGGTCGGCTGTCGCCGCGTAACTCATTCGTGAAAAAGCCGGGTATCGTCACCATCCGCTTCCTGCCCGCCGTCGCGCCCGGCTTGCCGCGAGGCGAGATCGAAGCGGCGGTGCATGCGGCGATCAACGATCTGGAGCCGCGTCATGACGCCTGAGCTCGGGCTGATCGAGGGCTTTTTCGGCCGGCCCTGGAGCTGGGCGGAACGGCGCGACACGGTCGCTTTCCTGCGCGGCCATGGTTACGGCTTCTATCTCTATGCGCCCAAGGCCGATGCCTGGCTTCGCCGCCGCTGGCAGGAGCCCTGGCCCGCAGCGGAATTCTCCGAGCTCGCCGCGTTCCGCGAGTTCTGCCGCGCGGCAGGGGTGCGGTTCGGCATCGGCCTGACGCCGTTCGAGCTGCACTTTCATGCCGATCGCGGCTGGCAGACGCCATTGGCCCAAAAGCTGGCCGAGCTGGCGCAGCTCCAGCCTGACGATCTCGCCATCCTGTTCGACGACATGCGCGGCGACGTTCCGGAGCTTGCCGCGCGGCAGGCGGCCATCGTCCACTTCGCCGCCGAGCGCGGCGTCGCGCGGCGCATCCTGATGTGCCCTTCTTATTATTCGGACGATCCGATACTCGATGTCGCCTTCGGTGCCCGCCCACCTCTTTATTTGGAGACACTCGGTCGCCTCCTCGATCCCGCCATCGACGTGATGTGGACGGGAGAGGAGGTTTGTGCGCGCGAGCTCGCGCCGGGCCATCTCGCCCGGGTGGCAGGACAGCTCCGCCGCAAGCCCTTCCTGTGGGACAATTATCCGGTCAATGACGGCGCGCGCATGTCGCAGCACCTGCATCTGCGCGCCTTCACCGGCCGGCCGGCGGCGATCGGCGGCCTGATCGCGGGACATGGCATAAACCCCGCCTCCCAGCCGGTGCTGAGCCGAATCCCGGCCCTGACCTTGGCGGAAAGCTATGCCCAGGGCGACGCCTACCAGTATGGCGCGGCCTTCGTGCGCGCGGCGCGCGACGTGCTGGGCGAGGCGCTGGCCGAGCGGATCGGGCGCGACTTGCTGACCCTGCAGGACAGGGGGCTCGACCGGCTGGGCGACCGGCATGCGACCTTGCGCGATCGTTATGCCGCCTTCGATCATCCCGCGGCGCGCGAGATCCTCGCTTGGCTGGACGGCCACTGGAACGACGGCGACGAACTGGTCCAGACGCAGTGAGCGGCCTTGCGCCGCGCCGCTGGCCCGATAAGGGAAAGTCCATGCCCATCTCCCGCGTCCATCTGATCGCCGCCGCGCGGCCGAATTTCATGAAGATCGCCCCGCTGTGGCACGCATTGGCAGCAGCGGAGGATTTCGATCCGGTGCTGATCCATACTGGACAGCATTACGATGCCAGCATGTCGGACAGCTTCTTCGAAGAGCTGGGGCTGCCGGCGCCCGATCATCATCTTGGCATCGGCGGCGGCACCCATGCGGAGCAGACCGGCAAGGTAATGATCGCCTATGAAGCGATCGCGCTCGCCGACCGTCCGGACTGGCTGGTCGTGGTCGGCGACGTGAACTCCACGGCTGCTGGGGCCCTCGCCGCCGCCAAGCTCGGCATTCCGGTGGTCCATCTCGAAGCGGGGTTGCGCAGCGGCGACCGGGCGATGCCGGAGGAATTGAACCGGCTGGTGACCGACGTGCTGGCCGATGTGCTCTGGACGCCTTCACCCGACGGCGACGACAATCTACGGTCCGAGGGCATTTCCGAGGCGCGAATCCGCCGCGTCGGCAATATCATGCTGGACAGTTTCGAGTTGGTCCGGCCCCGGATCGAGGCGGAGAATGCGCCGGCGGCGTTCGGGCTGGCCGGGCGGCCCTATGCCGTGGCAACGTTGCACCGGCCGAGCAATGTAGACCGGGCAGAAACCCTGGGACCGCTCGTCGAGGCTTTGGTTGCCGTTCAGGCCGAATTGCCGATCGTCTTTCCCGTGCATCCCCGCACCGCCGCCCGGCTCGCGGAGTTCGGTTTGCGCGGGCAGCTTGAGCAAGCGGGCGTCCGGCTCACCGAACCGATGCCCTATGTCCGCTTCATGAGCCTGGTCCTCAACGCCACTGCGGCGATCACCGACAGCGGCGGCGTGCAGGAAGAGACGACTTATCTCGGCATTCCCTGCCTGACCTTGCGGGAGAATACCGAGCGGCCGATCACCATTACGGAAGGAACGAACCGGCTGGTGCGGGCTGATACGCTGCTGGCGGAATTGCGGGCGGCACGCGCCGAGTCCTGGGCGCCGGCCCGGCCTGAATATTGGGACGGAAAGGCCGCGGTGCGCTGCGTCGAGGACCTGCGCCGACGGTCACGCCCGGGTTAGAAGCTTTCTTCGCTGTAGATGCGCGAGACGTCGCCCGCCCATTCACCGCGATAGCGTTCGAGCAGGCGTTCGGCCGGCGTCTGGCCGGAGGCGATGATCTGGCGCAGCGGATCGAGAAAGCCGGATTCGTTGTCGCCGGACGAATTGAGCTGACCGCGCGCGTTCAGCCCACTTTCGGCGATGGCGAGGATGCGGGTGCCCAGCTCGCGCAGCGTGCCGCCGCCGGGCACGGGCGCGGCAAGACCCAGTTTCGGCACGGCATCGCGCAGTTCCTGCCGTTCGGCGAGCGACCAATGCTTCACCGCGTCCCAGGCAGCATCGAGCGCGCCCTGGTCGTAGAGCAGGCCGACCCAGAGAGCTGGCAACGCGCATATCCGGTTCCACGGCCCGCCATCGGCGCCGCGCATTTCGAGGAAGCTCTTGAGCCGTACCTCGGGGAAGATCGTCGAGAGATGGTCGGCAAAGTCGGACAAGAGTGGCTTCTCGCCCGGCAGGGCTGGCAGCCGCCCGTCGAGGAAATCGCGAAACGACTGACCCGAGGCGTCAATATATCGGCCGTCGCGGAAGACGAAGTACATCGGCACGTCGAGCGCGTAATCGAGATAATGCTCATAACCGAAGCCGTCCTCGAACACGAAAGGCAGCATGCCCGTTCGGTCCCCATCGGTGTCCGACCAGATATGGCTGCGGAAGGAGAGGAAGCCGTTGGGCTTGCCCTCTGTAAAGGGCGAATTGGCGAAGAGCGCGGTGGCGAGGGGCTGTAGCGCGAGGCCGACCCGGAACTTCCGTGCCATATCCGCTTCGGAGGCGTAATCGAGGTTGGTCTGGATGGTGCAGGTGCGCAGCATCATGTCGAGGCCGAGGCTGCCGACCTTCGGCATGTAATCGAGCATGATCTTGTAGCGGCCCTTGGGCATGCGCGGCAGCTCGGCGCGGGTCTTGTCCGGCCACATGCCGAGGCCGAGGAAGCCGAGGCCCAGCTTGTCGCCGACCGCGACGACCTGTTCCAGATGCCGCCCGGCCTCGCTGCAAGTCTCGTGAATGCTGGCGCGCAAGGCGCCCGAAAGCTCGAGCTGGCCGGCCGGCTCGAGGCTGATCGTGCCGTCCGGACCGGACAATGCGATGACGGTCTCGCCTTCGTGGATGGGCGACCAGCCATAAGCGGTCAGCTCGGCCAGAAGATCACGGATGCCGCCCGGCTCGTCATAGGAGGGTGCGCGATGACCGGCGCAGCGATAGACGAACTTCTCGTGCTCGGTGCCGATCCGCCAGGCGGCTTTCGGCTTTTCGCCCTTGGCAAAGGCCGCGAGCAGGTCGTCCCGGCTCTCGATCGCGGGGGCCGTGTCGCCCGTCTCGGTGCGCGTGGTCATGGCGCGCCTCTAGCGGGTCGGTGAGGAGCGTGCCAGACCCGTCCTAGATGAAGACGCAAATCTCTTCGACGACCGTCGCCCCGGGATAGGCGGCGAGCAGTTCGAGTCCGTCGCCGGCATCGAGCTCGGCCTCGCCGTCCACCCGCCAGACCGAGCCGGCGCCGAGGGAAACGTCACCGATCCGGCCTTCGCCGCCGAGCGGCATGAGCAACAGTTCGCCATCGTTCGAGCGCAGCCGGGTTCGTCCGCGCAACGTGCATTTTTCGAGGATGAAGGAGCCGCCTTCGACCAACACGGCCCGCCGGGCACCGATTTCTCGCGGTCTTGTCGCGGCCGGTGCCGGGCCGGGGCGTGCCACGGCCACGGCATCGTCGAGATGAAGCTCGCGCGGCCGGCCATAATCGTAGAGCCGATAGGTGAGATCGAGATTCTGCTGGACCTCGATCAGCGAGAGCCCGCCGCCTATGGCATGGATGGTTCCGGCGGGGGACCAGAACAGATCGCCGGCCTTGGCGGGACGCCAATCGATCAGCTCTTCGATGCTGCCATCGAGCGCGGCAGCCCGAAGTTCTTCAGGCGAGATGGTTTCGGTCAGGCCCAGGCCGATCACCGCGCCCGGCTCTGCGTCGAGGATGTACCAGGCTTCGTCCTTGCCGCGCACGAAGCCGCGCGCCCGCGCCGCTGCGTCGTCGGGATGGACCTGGATCGAGAGCCGGTCGGCGGTGAAGATATACTTGACCAGGAGAGCCGGGTCGCGATCGGCATCGTCGTTGAACCAGATTTCGCCGATCGGGTCCGTTGCGGATTCGATCCGGAAGGTGGACGGGAGGCACCGACGGCCCCAGATGCGTTCGAAGGCGTGACCGGGCAGTTGGTTGATAGACAAGGCACACTCCGAGCATTGGCGGCCATGCTCTGGCCATATGATGGCGCAGGTGTGTTCGCGCCGGTTCCGCGACTATCTCTTGAATCCCGCGGACGATTCTCACCGATAGGGACCATATCAGATAAAATTGCACCGCTGTCGTTGGACTTTAGCGGGTGCCGTCGGACGCAGAATTCTAAGCCCTGACATCGCCGTGCAGACCGGCTATGGGCGAGCGATGAGCTACCGATTGATCGCCATGGGAATGGCCCTGACGGCGCTGCCTGCGACGGCCTATTCACAGCTGGCCTCGGAGACCGTGGAGAACAATCAGCGCATCTGCCGTTATGCGTCTCCGAAGACGTTTCTCACCGGGCCCGACAACAATCGTGTCTATCAGACGAGCGTCGGACAAAACTGTCCCGCGACCTTTCCAACAGACAATCCGAATCTGCCGCTTCCGCCGACCGCTCGCCTCGAGTCAGAAATCGCGGCAGATCAGGTTCGCCGGTGCCGTTACGAGCAGGCAGGCACGATGTGGTGGCGTTCCATCCCGATCGCCATGCAATGCCCCTTGCACGCCGGTCAGCTTTCCTCGCAGATCGAGCGCGAGAGTCGGCGCTGAAAATGTAAGCCGGCTGTTTGGCCGGTATGTGTCGGACGGAAAGACCCGCGTGCGAGATCACGCGCAGTTTTCGTTTTTTCAGGTGTTGGCCACGCAGAAGGCGCCGGAGAAAGTAAGTCTCAAAGGTACGCCGGCTGCCAGATTCTCGGCCGTCAGCAAGGCGGGTGCCCGGTTTTCCGGAGCGGCTGCCCACATGCGAACCTCCGTCGCGCCGCCAACGCCTTCGAGCCAGATCTGGGCTCGAGCCGGTAGGGAGAGACCCTGAAAGACACCGAGCGAGGGCGCATAGTCCGAAGCTGCATTCCACGGGAGGCCGGTACGAAAGCGTAGTTCCCCGGTCGGCCGCACCGACGCGCGGGTCACCTGGACCGTCGTTTCGAAGAACACGCGATTGCCGATCCGCGTATAGGTGGTCGTGCCCGCCTGGATTGCCGGCCCGCCGCGCGATGATCCTCCAAGCGAAGCCGGAACCGACCCTTGCTCGTACCAGTCCAGCACGAACGGATGGTGCGACTCGACGTTGCCGAGGGTTTGGCCCGGATGGCGTGTCGCGCTGTCGTACAACACCCTGAAATCCTGGGTAACTGTCCCGGCGCCGCCGTCGAAAAGCCGCACGCATTCGAAATTGCGCAATGTCGTGTTGGCGGCGTTTCGCTCGATTTCTATCGCATAGAAACTGTCGCCGCCGTCGACGGTGACACCGACCGCCGTGCCCTTCACGATCAATGATTTCACATCCTCGTAGGGCGATACGGGCGCACGGCTGGTCATGGTGCAGTTGATGAAGCGATGGCTTTTGCCGTCGGCCACCACATCACCGCCCGCATTGGCTTCGCAAAACATGTTGATGAAGCCGTTGCCGCTGGTGCTGCGCGCCAGCTCTACGCCGACGCCCGCAATGGCTTCGCTGGTTCCGCCCAGCCACACACAATCATGCGTGTCTTCCAGATACCAGCCATGTTCGGTGCCGATCTCCGCGATGCAATTCAGAAAGGTGCAGGCGGCCGTGCCGCCGAGATAGCGGGATCCTCGTATGTGCCAGGCTTTGGCGGGTTGATGGGTGTCGGGAACGCCCGCGTGATTCACGCGGCAATTTTCCCACAATGTCAGCACATCGCCCTCAACGACGATGCCCGCCCCCCTGACATTCCGCACCCAGATGTTGCGGCGCACAGCCTGAATGGAATTGCGGACATACAGCCCCACCTGGCGGGGCGAACCATTCCCGATCAGGACGATATTTTCCAGCAGATGGCCGCACTCGATTGAGTCGACACCTGCGTCGATCGAGAGGATCGGACTGGCGCTGGACTGGATGAATACCCGCCCTAAGCCCCGAACGCGCAGGTCGGTGCTGGACAGCTCGATCGTCTCGGACGCCGTGTATAGCCCGCTGGGGATGACGATTTCCCGCCGTTCCGAAATGGCTCGGGCCCGCGCTTCCGCCAGTGCTTCGGCGATCCGGCCGTCGCGCGATCTCACTACTATCCCTTGATCGTCGATATGGCCTCCCACCGCTCCGCCCGGATCGCCGCCTGTCATTGCGGCGCTGTGGATCCCCGAGGCACCGGGATTGGTCGGATCATGTTCCGATGCCGCCGCAGGATTGCGCATGACGGTGGGAAGCGCTGCGATGGCGACCAGAATGCTGCGTCTTGTGGGGGCGGGCTGATCTTGGTTGTCCATGGTCAGTTTCCCGGGCGATGCAATGCGGTTGTTCTGGTATCCGCTCGATAATAGGGAGGTGCGTATCGTGCGCCAGGGCAATGGCATCCGCGACCGCAGATATCACCCGGTTCGGCGGGACAAGCCGCGTCTATCGCTGTACGACTTCGACGGACTCTTGGGATTCTCCGGCGCAGGCGAGGATCCGATCGCGCACCGATTCTGGTATTTGTGACCAGGCGGCGCGCGAAACCACCAGCCGATTCGCGTTCGGCCGCTCCAGAAGAATGTTGTTGTCCCTCAGCAATTCGAACAAGCGACCGCATTGCCCCTGGGATACCGCGGCAACGGGAGCGGGCGGCGGCAGCATTGATGCGGTCGTTGGACCTGCCAGCAGCCCCGACTGATAGCTCAAGACCGAAAAGAGGGCGGCTCCGAACAGGGCACCGATCACCGGTGTGGTCCGGGGTTTCAAATATGCCAGGAGTAGGCCGCCGAGAACGACGGCATAGATCAAGGTGACCGCGATGGCCGGGAACATGGCCCGTCCTTTTCCAGCTTGTTTCGATATGTCCCCCATAGCGTTGCCGCGCAAAATCATAAACCCTTCCAACACGCGGTGGCCCATTGGCTTTGCACGCTGTATGGAGCCGTTAGGTGTTGAATGGCGCGAGAATATGGCTCATGGCGGCGGGCCGAAGTGCCTCCAGCAGGATTTCTTGAGTTGCTTAGGTCTGTAAAGGTCAGCTTGGAAAAGCAAGGAAACGCATCAGATCTTCTGCCATTTGCGCGCCGCCGCCGCGTACAACTCGGAGGCGCCCTGCTGGTTGCCGTTTTTCTGCCTTGGCTGATACGCGGGCTGGTCGGCATCGAGCCGGCTTATATGGAATTGATCCATAACAGTGTTGTCGCCAACGCAATCGCAGTGTTGATTGGTTTCTATATATATCGGAGCATTGCGCTCTATCCGGGAATTCAGGCCGGATATTCTATCCTGCCAGCATTTCTGACATCTTATGTGCTAGTCCTCACCGTCCTGTTATTCGCGAGGTTAGATTACAACAGGATATTGCTGATATCAGGATTCTGCGCATCGGTACTTTGGTTCTACTTTCTTGTACTTTTGCCTCAGCATCGTCGTCCGCTCAGAATTGGCGTCGTCCCGTTTGGCGATGTCGGCGCGCCCGCTCACCAGAAACGCGCCAAATGGTACACGATAGCCAAGCCTGACGCGGCTCATGTCCAGAACTACGACATGCTGGTCGCCGACTTTCGCGTGGACCTGCCGGACGAGTGGGAGCGCTATCTGGCGGATGTGACTCTGGCCGGCGTGCCCGTGCTGCACGTCAAGCAGATGCGCGAATCGCTTACCGGCCGCGTCGAGATCGATCATCTCTCCGAGAACAATTTCGGAGCACTCATCCCTGACCACATCTACCTCAAGATCAAGCATGCGGTCGATCTGGCAACCGCGCTCGTCGCGTTGGTTCTGCTGGCGCCGCTGCTGCTCGTCGTGGGGGCGGCGGTGCGGCTGGACTCTCCTGGGCCGGCTCTCTTCCGGCAGCGGCGGGTCGGCTATGCTGGGCGGATCTTCACGGTCTACAAATTCCGGACGATGAAGGTCCCGGCCGGCACGACCGCCGATCGCGAGAATGCCATGACGAGCGAAGGGGACCCCCGGATCACCCGGTTCGGGCGATTTCTTCGGCGCAGCCGGATCGACGAATTGCCGCAGATCATCAATATCCTACGTGGCGAGATGAGCTGGATCGGCCCGCGCCCCGAGGCGCAGATTCTGTCGCAATGGTATGAATCGGAACTGCCTTTCTACCGTTATCGGCATATCGTCCGACCGGGCATAACCGGCTGGGCCCAGGTCAATCAGGGCCATGTGGCCGAAGTCGATGACGTTCTGGTCAAGCTCCACTATGACTTCTATTACATTCGTTACTTCTCTCCCTGGCTGGATGCGCTAATCGCGGTGAGAACCGTTGTAACGGTGTTCACCGGCTTCGGATCGCGTTAATCTCCCTTCGCGCCGCACGCGCAGCCCCACTCAATTCGGAACCTGGCGATGTCACGAGCAAGTCATTTCGAGCGCTGGCCCGAAACCGCGCGCTTCGCCGTGCTGGTGTTCCTGCTCCTTGCCTGCTGCCTTTGGGGCGGCGGCTCGCGCTTCGATATTCCCGGACTGATGCTGCTCCAGCCGGTTGCGGTCCTTTGCATCGCGGCTTTCATTCTGATTCCCGGCCCATTCAGGTTCGATGCGGTGCGGGCGCCCCTCCTAATGCTCGCCGCACTGGCCGGAATCATGGCGGTGCAGCTCGTGCCGCTTCCTCCGGATTGGTGGATGGCTCTTCCTGGCCATGCGCCTTTTGCAGCGACGGACGGACTGGCAGGCGCGGAGGCGGTGTGGCGCCCCATCAGTCTGACGCCGGACTGGACACTTGGTAGCCTGATCGGCCTGGTGGTTCCGGCGGCGGTCCTCGTGGGCTTCGCTTCGCTGCCTGCGGAACGAACCTATGCACTGCTTCCTTATCTATTGGGTGCGGCGGCGCTGAGCGCTTTCCTCGGCCTCGTCCAGATGGGGAGCGGGGTCCTCTATTTCTATGAAGTGACCAATGTCGGAGCGGCGGTCGGATTGTTCTCGAACCGCAACCATCAGGCGGTCTTCCTCGTGTTGATGTTCCCAATGCTGGCATTGTGGGTCACGCAAGCCGCGCATCAGCACCGTTACGGTTCGCTCCGTCTGTGGATTTCGGGGGCAATGGTGGTGTTTCTGCTGCCGTCGATCGCGATCACGGGTTCGCGCGCCGGTATATTGCTCGCCTTACTTGGTCTCGCGCTGGGCTGGTTGCTGCTTCATTTGCATGGCGGAATGCCGTCGCTCGGCCGGAATCGCAGATTCTCCTTCCTGCTCGGAGCGTTGCCGATCGTTGGCGGGATCGTCGTCGTTGGGGTTGCCGCGTTTCTTTCCAAGGCGGAGGCGCTCGATCGCCTGCTGGCGATGAACGTTGCCGATGATCGTCGTGCCGAAGCGATGCCCATGCTGTTCCGGATCGCGGGGGATTTCGCGCCCTTCGGGTCCGGCTTCGGCTCGTTCGATCCGGTCTTTCGATTCTACGAAACCTATCCTCTGCTCCGTAGCACCTATTTCAACCACGCTCACAATGACCTGGTGGAACTGGCGATTACCGGCGGTATTCCCGCGCTGCTTGTGCTGCTCGCCTTCCTGATCTGGGCGGTGCCCCGGATGTTTCGGGCGTTTCGTGAGCGCTCCAGCTCCCGGACGGTCCGGTTCGCGTTCTTCGGCGTGGCCGTGGTACTGATCGTGCTACTCAGCAGCATCGTCGATTATCCCTTGCGCACGCCGCTGCTGGCGGCGGTTTTCTCGCTCGCTTGCGCTTGGCTCGGCAATGAACGCACGGTGCGGTCGCAGGCTTCCGAAGAAGGTTGAACCGACTTTACGCTCTGATGTTTCAACGTTAATGGGTTTGCGCCGCCGGGGCTATGGGAGAGCGGTAATAGCCGGAAGAGTGGCAACAATCAGTAAGGTGTCTTGATGAGATGGTGTGTGCTGCTCTGCGGGCTTGCCTTATCCGCCTGTTCAGGGCCGCGGATGATCGATACCGGTCGTATCGATATCGTTTCGGCGGATAGTCTTCCCGAACCTACCCGCGATGATCTCTCCCGAGGGCAGCGCATTCATTTGCTTGGCCCGTTCGACCGCGTCGCGATTGAGGTGTTCGGGCTTCCCGAGCTCAGCCGTCAGGTCCAGCTTGATGCGAACGGGCAGATCGGATTGCCGCTGGCCGGCCAGATCGAGGCCGCTGGCAAGACGCCGCAGGAACTGGAGCAGCTCGTGACCGAGCAGCTGCGCAGCAGATATGTGCGCGACCCGCAGGTCACGGTGAGCGTTCTTGAGATGGTCAGCCAGGTCGTGACCGTCGACGGAGAGGTTCGGCAGCCCGGACTTTATCCGGTAACCGGTGCGATGACCTTGATGCGCGCCGTTGCACGCGCGCAGGGCACATCGGAGTTTGCGCAGACCAGCCACGTCGTCCTCTTCCGCACTGTGGAAGGCAGACAGATGGCCGCCCTGTACGATCTCAGGGCCATCCGGCTGGGGGCCTATGAAGACCCTCCGATCATGCCGCAGGATGTCGTGGTGGTCGGAGAATCTCAAGCTCGGCGGATTTTCCCGCAGATCATTACCGCATCCAGCCTGCTTCTCACGCCTCTCGTGACGTTCCTCGACAGGCGTTAATGCCCGGGTTCTGGAGTCCAAATGAACGACCTCACCTTTAATCGTGCCCCAGTCTCGGAGCAGCCCGGCAATGCCGGGGTCGAGTCCGGCGCGGGCGGATCTCCGCTGCTGCTACGTCTCCTGCGCATCGCCAAAAGGTGGAAATGGCTTCTTCTCGGTGCGGTGGCGATCGCCGTCATTGGGGGCATGCTCATCACGCTGCTGATGACGCCGCTCTACACGGCGGAAGCCCGGTTGGAGATTCAGCGCGAAAACTACCGCATCGTCGAGGTCCGCGGCGTCGAGCCGGAATCTAGCGCGGTCGATCTGGAATTCTATCAGACGCAATATTCGCTTTTGCGGGGCCGTTCCCTCGCCGAGCGGGTTGCGACGGATCTGCGTCTCTATGACAATGCCGGCTTCTTCGAGATGTTTGGCTCGGACGAAATCGCCGAGCAACTGAGCCAGGGAGGGGCGGCGAATGCCAGCGCTGCGGCGCGTCAGGCTCGGATCCGTTCGGCCGGGGTGATTCTGCTGCGTAATTTCGAAGTCCGTCCGATCCGGATGTCCCGGCTGGTCGATATCGAGTTTACGAGTCCGGACGCGGCGCTGTCCGCGCAGATCGTGAATGCGTGGGCAAGCCGCTTCATCGAAACCACGCTGGCCCGCAAGTTCGAGGCGACCTCCTATGCACGGACATTCCTCGAGCAGCGGCTCGATCAACTCCGCCAGCGGCTGGAGGAATCGGAGCGTACGCTGGTCGGCTATGCCGAGCGGCAGCGCATCATCAACATACCGTCCGCCAGCGCCGATGGCTCGACGGTAAGCGAGCGCCCGCTGATCGCGGACGATCTTGCAACCATCAATCGCGAATTGAACCAGGCAAGGGCCGATCGACTTGCTGCCGAGAGCCGCTTGCGGAGCGCTGGTGGGTCAACGATCGAGGGGCTCCAGAATCAGGCGATTTCGACGATGCGCGCGCGTCGTGCCGAACTTGCGGCAGAGCATGCGCGCATGCTGACGCAGTTCGAGGCGAATTATCCACCCGCCGTCGCGCTCGCCAACCAGATCAGCGAGCTCGACCGCGGGATCACGCGCGAGGAGAGCCGGGTTCGCAGCACGTTGCAGACCAATTATGACGTGGCCCAAGCGCGGGAAGCTGCGCTGCAGCGCCGCGTCGGAGGGTTGCAGGCCGACCTGCTCGACCTTCGCGGACGCACCATCCAGTACAATATCTATCAGCGGGAGGTGGACACCAATCGCCAGCTCTATGACGCGTTGTTGCAGCGGTACAAGGAGATCGGTGTCGCTGGCGGTGTCGGCGTGAACAACATCTCCGTGGTCGACGAGGCGCAGGTCCCGGATTTCCCGTCGAGCCCGAGGCTGCTGATCAATCTCGCGCTGGCACTGTTCCTGGGTGGCGCGATCGGCGTCGGCCTGGCCTTCGCGCTTGAGCAGATCGACGAGGCGATTTCCGATCCTTCCGACGTCGAGGAAGCAGTCGGGCTCCCGCTGCTGGGCACGATTCCGAAGGCGGAGAACGAGGATCTCGAAGTCGAATTGGGGGATCGCAAATCGCCGCTTGTGGAAGCCTATCTGTCGACCCAGACTAGCCTCGCTTTTACCACCGATCACGGCATACCGCGGACGTTGATGGTCACGAGTACGCGTCCGGCGGAAGGCAAGACGACGACGAGTTACGCACTGGCGCGCTCATTCGCGCGCACCGACCGGAAGGTCGTGCTGGTCGATGCCGACATGCGCTCGCCCTCGCTGCATCACATCTTCGATGTGGGCAATGACCGGGGCGTGAGCAATTATCTGGCCGGCGAACGCGATCTTGCGGGCATGATCCATCATGGCCTTTCGGATCAGGTCGCCCTGTTGGCAGCGGGGCCGTCTCCGCCCAATGCAGCCGAACTGCTGACCGGGGACCGGATTGGGCAACTCGTGCAGGAGTTGTCCCAGATGTTCGACCACGTCATCATCGACGCCCCACCCGTCATGGGCCTGGCCGACTCGCCGCTGATCGCGAACCAGGTCGAAGGCGTCGTGTTCGTGGTTCAGTCGCATGCGACGCGCACCAGCGTCGCGCGGGTGGCCATAGGGCGGCTCAAGGACGCGCGGGCCAGGCTGTTGGGCGTGCTGCTGACCAAGTTCGAAACGAAGCGCGCGCATTACGGCTACGGCTACGACTATGGTTACGGATATGGCGAGAGCGGGAAACAGACGACCTAGGCGCCGGGGTGGTCGCGGCGCTTGGGCCGACCTTCCATTCGACCGCTTGGTTCGGATCGGCCTGAAGGCCATGCTCGTTCTGGGCGTGGCCGCCGCGGTTTTCCATGTCGTTCTGGCCGTCTCGGTGGCGGGTGTCTTTCGCGCCAGTCGGCCGGCGACCGCGTTGAATTGGGTGGCGATGGATTCCATCGCGACCGCCAATCTGAGCGCACGGTTGCTCGAAGGCGGCATCGCCCCCGAGGTCCGTGATCAGCTTCGCGTTGCCGCGATCGACGCCCTGCGCCGTGACCCCACCAACGTTGTTGCGCTGCGCGTGCTCGGCACGTTGGCTGCGGATCGGGATGAAGCAGAAGCGGCGCGCATCTTCGGCCTGGCCGAACGTCTGTCGCGGCGGGATCAGCCTACGCAGGCCTGGTTTATTGCTCATCATTTCAAGCAAGATGATCCTGTTAGCGCCATCAACAATTTCGATATTGCGCTGCGTACGTCCAACAACCGCTGGGATGCCCTGCTCCCGTTGCTCGCGGCGGCGACGGCCGATCCGCGCACGGTGCCGCCCCTGTCCCGGCTGCTGTCGCGGCAACCCGCTTGGGGGTATGCCTTCCTACGGCAGCTTGTGATCAGCGGGCCGAACCTCGATCATGTGGGCCAGCTTGTCGAGGGACGGCTTGACCCCGCCAGTCCGGATGCACGGGCCGTGATCCAGATATTTCTGAACCGTCTGGTGACAGATGGTCGGTTCGGCAACGCTTGGGAAACCTATCAGCGCGCCATGCCCGCTGTACGCGCCGGCGATGCAGCCGGGATCGTCCGTAACGGCACGTTCGATGGCCCGCGAGGGCTGCCTCCGTTCGACTGGGTTTTCGTGCAGGAGGCCGAACTGGGCGCGATGGAGGAAGAGCGCCCGGATGCGGGTGGCGGCAAGGTGCTGTCGGTCTATGCTTATGGCGGACGCTCGGGAGAAGTGGCGCGTCAGCTCGTTCGGCTGTCGCCAGGGGCGCACCGGCTTCAGGCGGATGTGGGACAGCTGCCGGCCGACCGGCTGGATCGCCCTTTGCTGCGTCTGGCATGCGCGCAGGAGAACGGGCCGACCCTGGTCGACTATCGGCCACCGACGAGCGGAGAGCCGGGGCGCCGGATCGCGACAGGCTTCAACGTTCCGGTAGGATGCGGCTGGGGCTGGCTTACGATCAGCATGAGCGGAGCGGGCTCCGCGACACAGGTCTCGCCCTGGATGGACAATATAGCCATAGTCCGCGCTTCCTCTTAGAGGCGGGGGGCGAAATCATGTTCAATCGAGGTGAGTGTTGAAAGACTCGTTAATAAAGCGCCTGCGCGACAAGCAAGCGACGATCGGAATCATCGGATTGGGCTATGTTGGCTTGCCGTTGGTGTTGCGGTTCAGCGAGGTCGGTTACCGTGTGATCGGTTTTGATATCGATCCGGACAAGGTGACACGCCTCGAGCGCGGCGAAAGCTATATCAAGCATATCGATTCCGCCGCGATTGCGGCCCTTGCGGAATCCGGTTTCCAGGCGACGAGCGACATGAGCCGGATCGGCGAGGTCGATGCGGTCATCCTGTGTGTTCCGACGCCGCTTAATCGCTATCGCGAGCCTGACCTCAGCTTTGTCACCTCGACACTTGAAGCGGCCATGCCCTATCTCAGGGCAGGACAGGTCGTTTCGCTCGAAAGCACCACCTATCCCGGCACCACCGAAGAGGAGATGCGTCCGAGACTGGAAAGCACTGGCCTGGTCGTCGGCGAGACGGGCTTCCTGGTCTATTCGCCGGAGCGCGAAGATCCGGGCAATCCGAACTTCACCACCCGATCGATTCCGAAGATCGTCGGTGGCTCCACGCCCGCCTGTCTCGAAGTCGGCTTGGCGCTCTACGAGGCCGTGATCGACCGCCTCGTTCCGGTCAGTTCGACGCGCGCGGCCGAGTTGACCAAGCTGCTCGAGAATATCCATCGCGCGGTAAATATTGGTCTCGTCAACGAGATGAAGATCGTCGCGGACAAGATGGACATCGATATCCATGAGGTGATTGCCGCCGCTGCGACCAAGCCCTTCGGATTTGTGCCTTATTATCCCGGCCCCGGCCTCGGAGGGCACTGCATTCCGATCGATCCCTTCTACCTGACCTGGAAGGCGCGCGAATATGGGGTCAACACCCGCTTCATCGAGCTGGCGGGCGAAGTGAACAGCGCCATGCCCGACTTCGTCGTAAACAAGGTCGCGATGGCCCTCAACGAGCGGAGAAAATCGGTCAAGGGCGCGCGCATCCTCGTGCTCGGGATCGCTTACAAGCCGAACGTGGACGATATGCGGGAATCGCCTGCCGTGATCCTGATGGAGAAGCTGCAGAATATGGGCGCGGAGATCGGCTATAGCGATCCGTATGTGCCCGTGTTCCCCCGCACCCGCGAACATTGGTTCGATTTGTCGAGTGTGCCGCTGACTCCCGAAACGCTGACGGCGCAGGATTGCGTGCTCCTCGCGACCGATCATGGGAGCTTCGACTATGAGGCGATCCAGCGGCACGCTCCACTCATCGTCGACACACGCGGTCGATACCAGGAGCCGGCCGATCATATCGTGAAAGCTTGATCCATGAATCTGTTTCCTCCCGCGATTACCGATCGCAAGATTCGTTTCGCGCTGGTCGGCTGCGGCCGGATTTCGAAGAACCACTTCGACGCGATCGCCACCCATGCCGATCGCGCGGAACTGGTCGACATATGCGATATCGACCCGGATGCGCTTGCCCGGGCCGTGCGAGCCACTGGCGCGCGCCCTCATGCTTCAGTTCAAGCCATGCTGGATGCCACCGATGCCGACGCAGTCGTGCTAACCACACCGAGCGGGCTGCACCCTGTCCATGCCGTGCAGGTGGCGCGGTCCGGTCGCCATGTCCTGACCGAGAAGCCCATGGCGACGCACTGGCAGGACGGCCTCAAGATGATCCGGGCGTGCGACGAGTCGAATGTCCGCCTGTTCGTCGTCATGCAGAATCGGCGCAACCCGACCTTGCAGATGCTGAAGAAAGCCATCGAACTGGGGCGGTTCGGCCGTATCCACATGGCCACGGTCAATGTGTTCTGGACCCGTCCGCAATCCTATTACGACGCGGCGAGTTGGCGCGGCACCTGGGAATATGACGGCGGCGCGCTGATGAATCAGGCGAGCCATTATGTCGATCTGCTGGACTGGCTGATCGGCCCGGTGGAGAGCATCCATGCCTATACCGCGACGCTGGGGCGCAAGATCCAGGCCGAGGATACGGCGGTCATCGGGCTCAGATGGCGGGCGGGCACCTTGGGCAGCATGAACGTGACGATGCTGACCTATCCGGCGAACATGGAAGGCAGCATCACGGTCCTCGGAGAGAGGGGCTCGGTGCGGATCGGCGGGGTCGCCGTCAACGAGGTCCAGCACTGGGCGTTCGACGAGCCGCACGAGGACGATGCGGTGATCGCGGAAGCAAGCTACCGGACGACATCCGTCTACGGCTTCGGTCATCCGCTTTATTACGACAACGTCATCGCCGTGCTGCGCGGCGAGGGAGAACCGGAAACCGACGGTCGTGAAGGGTTGCGCTCGCTGGAGCTGCTTGCTGCTTCCTATCGCTCGGCAAGGTCGGGCGAACGCGTTTCTCTGCCGCTTGAGCGAAGCTCGCTGTGACGGCGTTGGCATGACCGGCAAGCCGCCCGCCTTCATCCACGAAAGCGCCTTCGTCGATGCTCCGAGCGAGATCGGTGCCGGCACCAGGATATGGCATTTCTGCCATGTTCTGCCGAATTGCCGGATCGGCGAGAATTGCGTGCTTGGGCAGAATGTCGTTATCGGGCCCGACGTGCGCATCGGCGACAATTGCAAGATCCAGAACAATGTTTCCCTCTACAAGGGGGTCGAACTTGCCGATGGTGTGTTCTGCGGGCCATCCTGCGTGTTCACCAACGTGTTGACGCCGAGGGCGGAGATCGAGCGGAAGGACGAGTTTGCGCCGACGCCGGTCGGACGGGGCGCGACCATCGGCGCCAATGCGACGATCGTGTGCGGCAACCAGATCGGCGACTATGCGATGGTGGCAGCCGGCGCGGTCGTGACGAAGGACGTTCCCGATTTCGCGCTCGTCGCCGGTGTGCCGGCCGCGCGCATCGGCTGGGTCTCGCGGAGCGGCGATCGTCTCGGCGACGATCTCACCTGTCCCCGGACGGGAGAGCTTTACGAGGAAGACGAAAGGACCGGCATGCTGCGCCTCAAGGTGAGCGCATGATCGCATTCAACGATCTTGCCGCGCAGCAGGCCCGGATCAAGGACCGGATCGACGCGCGTATCCAAACAGTTCTGGCGCATGGCCACTATATCATGGGCCCGGAAGTCGTCGAATTCGAAAAGCGGTTGGCGGATTATTGCGGCGCGCGCTTCGCCTTGGGCTGCGCCAATGGAACGGACGCCCTGCAGCTTGCGCTGATGGCGCTTGGCGCGGGGCCGGGCGATGCCGTCTTTTGCCCCACCTTTACCTTTGCCGCGACCGCGGAAGTCGTTCCGCAAACCGGAGCGACGCCGGTCTTCGTCGATGTCCGGGACGACAGCTTCAATCTGGATGTGGAGAGCCTGAAGCGCGCCATTCTGTACGCTCGGGAACAGGGGCTGCGGCCGGCGGGTGTGATCCCCGTCGATCTCTTCGGTCTGCCGGCCGACTATGACGCGATCGAACCCGTCGCGCGGGAAAGCGGGATGTGGGTCGTGGCCGATACCGCCCAGGGCTTCGGGGCGAGCTACAGGGGGCGCCGGACCGGAGCGATAGGCGACATCGCGACCACCTCCTTCTTTCCTGCGAAGCCGCTCGGCTGCTACGGCGATGGCGGGGCGCTCTTCACTGCGGACGAGGCACTGCGCGCACTGATCGATTCCTATCGGGTGCACGGCAAGGGCGCGCACAAATATGACAATGAGCGGATCGGCATCAATTCCAGGCTGGATACCCTGCAGGCCGCCATCCTGATCGAAAAGCTCGAGATTTTCGAAGAGGAGATCGAAACCAGGCAAGCCGTCGCGGCCCGTTATCAGGAAGGTCTGTCCGATGTCGTGACAGTGCCCGCCGCGCCATCCGATTGCCGTTCGGTCTGGGCGCAATATACGGTTCGCACCAGGCCTGGACAGGATCGCGATACGATCGTGGCGGCGCTCCGGGAGCGGAGTATTCCCACCACGATTTATTATCCCCGGCCGCTCCATTCGCAGACGGCCTATGCGGGCTTTCCCAGGGATCCGGCCGGGCTCGCCGTCGCGGAACAACTTTCGGCCGAAGTGTTCAGCCTGCCAATGCATCCCTATCTGGTTGAGGAAGATCAAGAGCGGATCATTGCGGCGCTGATTGAAGCCGCCGGCAGGGCCTGAGCGCATTGCCGGCGAAATGGCCGGGCTTTAGTGGTGCCGGCAAGTTCGGGGGCTGTCCATGATCGTGACCGGAGTTGAAGCCCGATCCACCGGCGGCGCATATCCTGCTGGCACAGTGCGGTTTCCAATATGAGCCTGATCGCGCGCCTGGGCCGTCATTCCGCGATCTACACTATCGCCGGCACATTGCAGCGCGGCACAGCGTTCGTGCTGCTGCCGCTCTACACCCATGTCCTGACTCCTGCGGAATATGGCACCATCGCCATCATCACCGCGCTGAACGGCGTCCTGGTGATCCTGCTTCCGCTCGCGCTGCACGGCGCGATCATGCGCTTCTATTTCGAATATCGATCGCAGCCCGAAACCCTGCGGGAATTCTGGGGTACGATCCTGGTGTTCATGTTCCTGTGCTGCGTCGTCCTGGGCGGCCTGCTGCTGGCGTTCGGCGCGCCGCTGTTCGGGGCGCTGCTGGGCGATATCGCCTTCTGGCCTTATGTCGTCATCGGCATCGCGACTTCCATGGTCCAGCCCTTCTTTCAGGTGGTGCAGACCATCTTTCAGGCTCGCGAGCAGCCGATCCGGTTCGCTGTCGTTTCCGTCGGTCATTTCGCAGCCACGCTTGTCCTCACGATCGCATTGATCCTCTGGTGGAGCTGGGGAGCGGTGGGACCGCTTTTCGCGATGCTGGTGAGCTCGACGATTTTCTCTGTTGGTGGGCTCGTTCTATTGCGCCGGGATTTCCGGCTGTGCCTGCGCCGGGACTTCCTCCGAATGGCGCTGCCCTATGTGCTGCCACAAATACCTCACGGCCTTTCCGCGTCTCTGCTTACGGCCACGGACAGATTCCTGCTCAACGGACTGGTGGGCCTCGCCGCCGCTGGCATTTACAGCATCGCGGCGTTGTTCAGCGTGGCTGTCGATCTCATCTGCCATAGCGTGAACCGAGCTTATGCGCCGATCGCCATGCGGGTCATGCAATCGGGCGATCCCGGAGAGCTTGCGCATCTCAAGGAAGCGGGGACGTTGCTGATCGCGCTCTTCATTCTCCTCGGATCGACTCTGACCATTTTCTCTAACGAGATCACGGGGCTTTTCATCGGAGAAGCCTTTGCCGGCGTGACCGCTTACGTGCCTTTCCTGGCCTTCGCCGGAGTAGCGAGCGGCATCTATTATGTCTTGGTCAACATCCTGTTCTTCGACCGGAGTGCGACGAAATATATTCCGATAGGAACCGGGATCGGCGCTGTCGCCAGTGTGGGCTTGAACTATACCCTGATCATGGCACACGGCGCGATGGGCGCGGCCATCGCGACTCTGAGCGCGCAGCTCATACTTACGGTCACCATCGGCCTGATCGGCCGCAGATTCGAAATGATACGCTGGGATTATCCGCTTTTCGCGCTGGCCTATGCTCTTGCCTTCGCCTGGTCTTTAGGGTTGGCCGAGTTCCGCGCATTCGGCCTGTTCGGCGATTCTCTGATCAGGCTGGGCGGCTGGTTGTTGCTTGGCGGGCTTACGAGCATGATCTTCTGGCGTGATCCGTTCAGGCTGCCTCGCCTCGCTGCGGGCATTCTGAAATCGGCACGCGGTGCGGACAGGTGAGCAAGATGCGGCGTAGCGATGACGGAGCATGTCCATGAGCTCAGCGGTGGCGCGGGGATGAGCACGACTGCTTTGGACGTCGTCGTCGATCTGGAACGTGAATTCCCCGTCGACCAATGGGTGGTTTCGGACATTCACGTCTGGCCTTTGTTGCGCATCCATATCTTCAACCAGCTCGTTTTCCACTTCATCGGAGCCGGTGCGAAAGAGTCTGGACGCCGCGGCCCAATAGGCCGGGCGATTCAAGCGGCTGGCGCCCTTGGCCGCATCGGCTGGAACATGATTGCCGATCCCCGCAAGAATGCCTGGCCGGGCGCCGATGTGGAGGCGATGATGCTCGGCGACGGTGTCAGCCTGTCCAAGGTCGATGGCGAATGGCAGGACCGGGTGATGGATCCCATCATCGCGGCGTTGGCCGCGGACGGGCGGCACGCTCTGCTGATGACGCCGATGAACATGCGCGCCGTACCGCGACGCACGCCGTCCCTTTATGTCCAGCCCATGCTGGATGCGGCCAAGGGGGTCGCGACGGCATGGGCGAAGGTCAGCCCGCTACCGCACAAGCTCGATGGTCTCAGCGAGATGCTCGAGCGTCTGCGGAAGGTCTATCCCGACATCGCCTTTCCCGGTGAAAGCTGGCTACTGGCGCAGACGGCCCGCGTCCGCCACATGGCGCGGATCCACGAGAAGCTGATCCGGCGCACCCGCGCGCGCGCGGCATTCGTGAACACTTATTACAGCGCGGAAGGCATGGCGTTCGTCCATGCCGCGCGCCAAGCCGGCTGCATCACTGTGGACGTGCAGCACGGAAATCAGGGCGGGAACAGTGCCTACGAGCGATGGACGAAAGTTCCCGCCGATGGCTACGGCCTGCTCCCTCACCTCTTCTGGTGTTGGAGCGACGATGAGGTCCGGGCCATCAACAACCAGCCCTGGAGCATCGCCGCGCACCGGGCCGTAAACGTGGGGAATCTCTGGACACAGACATGGTCTGATCCGGGCAATGAGCTGGTTAGGCGCTACGCGGAGAAACTTGCCGAACTGAAGCGTAAGGCGGCGGCGCGACATCATTTCCTGCTGACTCCGAGCTGGGGGCATCCGGATCATGTCGTTGACACGCTGATCGAAGCGGTTCGCCTCGGGCAACAAGGAATTCATTGGTGGTTGCGGCTGCATCCCACGCGGATGGCGGATCGGGAGGCGATGCGGGCGCGCTTTGCGCAGTTGAACGTGCGGAATGTGGAAATCGATGCTGCCACCGATTTTCCCCTGCCGCTCCTGCTTTCGGAAATGGATGTGAACATCACGATGGATTCCTCGACGGTGCTGGACGCCGCCGTCGCGGGGATTCCTTCCGTCCTGAGCACCTCCTTGGGTGCCACGATCTTTTCGGCTCGGATCGAGCGCGGTCACGCCCGGTTTGCCGAAGCCCCCCCTGCGATCGTCGAGGCCGCTCTGGACCTGGCGCGCAGCAACCCGCTCGCCGGAGGCGCCTCGGCGCCTGCCGCGACGGGGGTCACCCCGTTAAGGGTCGCTCTCGCGGAGATCTTCGAGAGAGCATCGCGTTCAGAAGAACCAAGGCCGGTTCAGGGCTGATCGGGAAGGAAGATCGACCAGTCCGCCGGGGTTCCCGCCTTCAATGGGCGCGCGACACGCTTGCCCAGAAGGTCGATGAGAAACTTGGGGGGGAGACCGTGGCCTGGCCGGATGGCACGGAGGTTTTTCTCCGTCAGCTCCGTCCCGGCCGCTACATCCTCGGCGATGTAGAGCGAACGACGGAAAATACGGGATCCCTCTTCGGCGCTTGTGCCCCCGTAGGCGATCCGCCCGATTGCCTGCCAAGCGCGATCCGTTTCCTCCCGCAACATCCGGAATTCGGCCGGTTCCATCGAAAAGGCGCTGTCCACGCCGCCATCGGCACGCCGTAACGTGAAATGCTTCTCGATCACGCAGGCTCCGAGCGCGACCGATGCGACGGCGACGCCGCTGCCCATGGTATGATCCGACAATCCAACGGCGCAACCGAATGTCTCGGCGAGGTTGGGAATGGTCGCGAGATTGCTGTTCTCCGGCGTCGCCGGATAGGTGCTCGTGCATTTGAGCAGCACGATATCGTGCGCGCCCGCGCGCTGCGCGGTCGCCACGGCCTCTCCGATCTCGGCGACCGAGGCCATTCCGGTGGAGATGATCAGGGGTTTGCCGGTGGCGGCGACTCTCTCGATTAGTGGCAGATCGGTGTTCTCGAACGATGCGATCTTGTAGGCCGGCACATCCAATGTCTCGAGGAAGTCGACTGCGGTAAAATCGAACGGGGTCGAAAAGCAGTGGAGGCCGCGCGTCTTGGCGTGCGCCATGATCGGTTCATGCCAGTCCCAGGGAGTATGCGCCTCCTCGTAGAGTTCATAGAGCTGGCGTCCGTGCCAGAGGCTTGCCGGATCGTCGATGACGAAGTCCTTCGTACGCAGATCCAGCGTCATCGTGTCGGCGGTATATGTCTGAAGCTTGATCGCGTCCGCGCCACTGTCCGCCGCGGCATCGACGATCTCAAGCGCACGGTCGAGCGACTGATTGTGGTTGCCGGACATTTCCGCGATCAGATAGGGACGTGCTCCCGGCCCTACTGTCCGACCCGCAATCTCCACCATAAAACCGCCCTTTCCTTTCGTCAGACAATGATCCGGCCGACCTCGAACGCCTCCGCGGCCTCCACGCCGATCGTGGCCCCGCGCCAGTGGGCGAGATGACGCAGCGCCTCAACCGATCTTGGATGGGGAAAGGCAGCCATTTCAGGAGCATAGTCGCCCAAAGCGGCCAGCTTCCGATCAAGGGTGGAGCTTATATCGACAAACAGGGAGGGGGCGAAGGGTGAAAGCGACGCGGGTGGCCGCCATTCAGTGCTTGAAGCCACTTCGAAGAACCACAATTCGCGCACGGGCGAGCTTGGTTTCGGGCGTGTCGCCGCGATCACCGCATCGTGGATGATACGATGGTCTATGTTCACATCCGACGCACTGTGCGTCAGCACACGCGAGGGAGCGGCACGGGAAATGACCGCTTCGACCCGCTTCACGACATCGAGCAGCCCGACCTCGTCCATGCGATTGTCCGGAAAGTCGCCGAGTTCCAAGCTCGCTGCTCCGAGCCGGGCCGCGGCTGCATGAGCGCAGCGGGCGAGTTCCGAAAGGGAGTCCGAGCGCGCTTCGCGATCGCGGCTCGCATCGCGACTTGTCGCGCCTTCGGAAAGGATAAGGATATGAACGTCCCACCCTGCGCTCGCCAGTCGCGAGATGGTGCCTCCGCATCCCAGCACCTCATCGTCCGGATGCGCGGCAACGACCAGGGCCGTATTCATTCCCCGTCTCCCTTCAATCGGATGCGCACGTCAGCCATTACCGCGTCCGGCCTCAGGCTTGCGCGGCTAAGTTCGAGGCGGAAGGGTCCCATATCGAGAAATGCAGGAGGATAGGCCTCGCCGTCTAGCATGCGGATCAGATCATAGGCTTGCCGGAGCGACCGCGCCGTAGTCAGATCGCCATCGCCCGGTGTTCGCCGTTTGAAAAGGGTCGGCTCGCCATCCTGCGGCACTGGTGCCGGCCGGTCCTTCACGATCTGTGTGATCATGTCCGCCATGATCTCCGAAGCGCGCAGCAATATCTCTTCCGCCGTTCCCAGCAAGGAAAGGTCACGTTTGAGATAGACCGGCCCGGCATCCATCTCGTCCGCACAGCGCAACGCCGTCAGCTTTGTCTCCTCGAAGCCCCTGGCAATGAGATTCTGGAGTGGGCTGCCGCCGCGCCCGAAGGGCACATCCGTCATGTGAAAGATCACGCACTCGAAGGCTTCGTGAACCTCTGAGGGGATCTTCCATGACCATTGCGGGAGAAACACGTAGCGCGGCTTCCATTCATTGAGCCGCGCGGCGGTCAATTCCTCGCGCTGTCGAGCGCGAACGATCGTGCAGTCGAGCCGGCGCCTCAGCACGGCCTCCAGAGCGTTGTAACGTGCATGCGGGGTGGCGATCAGGATCGTCGGTCGCTCAACGTTGTTCATGACGCAAGCCTCAGAGTCCATTTCCGCTCGTCGAGCCGGTCGAACCCGGCGCGCGCAAAGGCGCGCTGAGACGCGATATTGGCGGGATCGATCTCCGCGTGCAAGCATGCCAGCCCCAGCAGCAGCGCCCTGTCGGCGGTCGCATGAAGAATGGAAGACCCGAGGCCTCTACCGGCCCTGTCCGGGTCCAGATATATGGAAATCTCCGCGTCGACGCCCTCGATATCAAAGCGGACCACGCCGACGCCAACACCTTCCCGCTCTGCGATCAGGAGATGTCGCGCAGGCGCGCCAAGCGCATCGCCCCACCAGGCCAGATGATCGGAGAGCGCGACCGCCGCGGATTGACGAAAGTAACGCCGGGTCGGCTCCGCATTGCGCCAGCCATATGCCATGCGCGCATCCTCGCTGGTGGCTTCGCGAAGACGGATATTCCCAACCCCCGCGATCCCGCTGACGATCGCATTGGCCACTCGCTCGACTCCACGCCCATCCACCATCGCGCGCGCGCGTTCCGACATGGCGCGCCGCCGCGAGGGATCGGCCGCCACTTCGCGGATGTCGTGGGAAAGGGCAGAAACATCCCGCCCCCCCTCCTCCGAAAAGAACAGAACGCCTTCATCGTGCAGCGGGCGGGTGACCAGCAACTGATTGTCCGCGAAGGCGATGACGACGGCTGGGGCGCCGATGCAGCAACGTTCCCAGGACGCACCGCCGCCGGCGCCGATCTGAAGGCCGTGCCGGGCGAAGAAGCCGGCAAGATGGGGTGCGTCGATCAGCAAGGAGGTATTCGGGTCCCCCGCTGCCAAAGGGCTGAGCGTGCCGAGATGCGGATTGGCGCTTGTCGTGGCGATTTCGATCGGGATGTCGGACCCTAGCGCATCGCGCACCGCCTGCCAGGCTAGGGCCGTTGCATTGCCCACGTCCGACCCACCCATGAATATGCCGACACTTTCCACCCGGTCCTGGACCTCGAAGGACGCAGGGTGCCGATAGGCCGGGGAAAGGATCGCATGGTCCGGGCCGCAGAGCAGGATCGGCGATCGCGACAGGGATCGCCAATGCTTGGCGCGGTGATCTTCATCCAGGGTCGGATCGACGATGAGGTCGACGGCGAGCGGCCGATCCCCGAGATCGTCGATGACCCCGAGCGGGCAATCCAGCCCGGCGCGCACCGCGTCGTGCCAGCGCGCATCGAACGCATAATGATCGACCAGCAGAAAAGCCGGCGGGTCTGCAGCCAGGGCCACGATAGTTTCGTCCGCATCGCGTTGCCATCCCACACGAGCCCATGCGGCATGAGGAAGGTCGTCAGCCGGTGGAACGCATTCTCCGTCCGGCGCCGGCAGTCTCCGCGTTTCGAAACCAGCCTCCGCCACCAGGAGACCTGGATCCAGGCCGAGGTCTCGCGTGACGAAAACGCAGTCGACGCCCGATTCTCGAAGAGCCTCCGCCAGCGTCAGGCAACGGCGCAAATGGCCTGTCCCGATCTGGGCAGAGGCATCCACTCGTATCCCGATGCGCATCCGCTATCTGACCTTGAAGAGCGGCACCAAAGGTTCGCAGCGCAGCTTATCCTTCACCGCGCCCGCTGCCGCCACCGCCGCGATCTCCGGCAATATCTCCAGATATGCGACGATGAGGGCATCGATGTCCTGCTCGCTGTGCGCATAGCTGATATTGTGCGACCCGAATGACAGGAAGCCACGTTCGTGCAATTCCTGCATCAGCAATGTCTTCATTTCGAACGCATTTGCGTCAGGGGCATCGGCGATGGTCAGGAAGGACCAGGTCGGATGCCCTTTCACGCCGAAGATGTGCGACAGCTTCTCATCGGCGATGAGCTGCCGGAGCTTCTCCTGAAGCCGTGCGCCGAGATGCGCCATGCGCTCGAGCACGGGCTCCCGTTCGAGCTTGTCCAGCACGGCCTTCGCGGCGGCGAGCGACAGCATTTCACCGCCGAAGGTGAAAGAAAAGAAGACTTCTTCCATCAGATGCATGATGTCGCGACGTCCGGCGAGCGCGGCGAGAGGATAGCCATTGGCCAATCCCTTGCCGAAGGTCGCGAGGTCCGGGGTGACATCGAACAATTGCTGCGCGCCGCCGGCGGCGTAACGGAAGCCTGTGATGGTTTCGTCGAAGACCAGGACGGTGCCCGTGCGCGTGGCGAGTTCGCGTACGCCTTCCAAAAAGCCCTGTTCTGGCCATTCCAAATTCATCGGCTCGAGGATGATCGCCGCGAACTCTTCCGGATATTCGTCCAGTAGGCGTTCGAGCGAGGCGAGGTCGTTGTAAAGGAAGCCGTGGGTAAGGTCGCGCGTGGCCTGTGGGACGCCGCGACTGCGCGCTGTCGAGCCGATATACCAGTCCTGCCAGCCGTGATAGCCGCACACCGCCACCCTCTCCCGGCCGGTATAAGCGCGGGCAAGCCGAATGGCGCCCGCCGTAGCATCGGAGCCGTTCTTCCCGAACCGCACCGCCTCCGCGCAAGGGACCAGCCTGACGATGCGCTCGGCGACCTCCATCTCGAGCGGATGCGGAAGGGACAGGATGACGCCGCTATCGAGTTGGGCGCGAACCGCCGCGTCGACGTCAGGGTCGCGATAGCCCAGGCTGACGGACAGAAGCGAGTTCACGAAGTCGACATATTCGTTGCCGTCGACGTCCCAAACCCGCGCGCCGTCGCCTCGCTCCAGGAAGAGCGGCGATACCCCGACAGGATATTGGGTGCGGCTCTTGCTGAAGGTCTGACTGGCGAGCGGGATAACCTGTTCGGCGCGTTTCAGCAGTTCCAGGGACTTGGCGTAGGTCCGCATCTTCCTTTTCCTGTCAGATCAGAGGAAACGCGCCATGAGGACGAGATCCTCCGGACGTCCCTCAAAAATGAAATGGCTCGGTCGCATGCCTTCGATGGAAAAGCCGGCCTTTTCGAAAGCCCTGCTGCTGCTGCGATTGGACGCATAGCAGCCGGCGGTAAGCTTGCGTAAGCCGAGTTCCCGGCCCGCGATGTCGGCGAGGATGGCGATTGCGCGCGTCCCAACGCCGCGGCCCCAGGCCGCGCGATCGCCGATCATGATGCCGATCTCGCCCAGGCCGTGTCGCGGCGCGACGGGTCCGAGTTTGATGTTCCCGACGTGGCGGTCGAGTTCGAGGTCCCGGATTCCCAGGAAAAGGTCCCGGTCGCTTGCCAGCATTCCCGCCACGAAGGCGCGAACCGTAGTGGCGTCCTGATGCTGGAAACGACTTTCCAGGAAACGGTTCACCGCTGGATCGTTGAGCCAATCGACATAGGCGCTGCCGACCAGATCCGGCGTCAGCAGGAACAGCGCGATATGACCGTCCGACCAGTGGGGCTTGGCCTCCAGCTGCATCAGGTTGACGCCCGTATCGGAATGCCCGCCGTGCGAACATGCGCGCGGGCCTGCATCGGATTCTGGTCGCGGAAGCAAAAGAAGGTGCCGGCGGCAACGCCTTCGGCGCGACCTTCGGCCAGGGCTTCGGTGAAATGGGCCGCCAACCCGCAGCCGCCCGACGCAATCACCGGAATGGGGATGCTGTCGGCCACTTCGCGCAATATCGGCACGTCGATACCCTCTCCGCCGCCGTCCCGATCGGCATTGGTGAGCAGGATCTCGCCCGCGCCGCGTTCATAGGCGTCCCGTGCGAAAGCGACGACGTCCAGCCCGGTCGGAGTCCGCGCCTGATCGATGAAGACCTCCGGCCGTCCGCTCATACCCGTTCGATAGTCGATCGAAACGACGATGCATTGAGCGCCGTAGCGTTCGGCCGCCCGGGAGATGAGTTCCGGCTCCGTCACGGCCTGGCGATTGATCGTGACCTTGTCCGCCCCCCGCGCCAGCAGCATGCCGAAATCGTCGGCGGTGCGCACCCCCCCGCCGACCGCGAGCGGCATGAACGTTTCGGTGGCCAAGCGCTCGATCAGGCCGAGCATGGTCTCGTCGCCGGCAATTGGCGTGCCGTCGATGTTGAGCACGATCAGTTCATCGGCAAACTGCGCTTCGTAGATTTTGGCCTGGCTCACGGGATCGCCGACTTCGCGGATATCGCGATATCGCACGGTGGTAACGAGCACCGGCCGGGTCACCGGGCCCAATTGACGGTGCTTGATCAAAAGCTTGGGGATCAGGCGCTTTTTCAGCATGGTCGCTGCAAAGCTAGGAAGCTGCGCAGGAATTTGAGTCCCGCCGTCTGGCTTTTTTCCGGATGGAACTGGGCGGCGACAAGATTGTCCTGGCGGACGATGGCGGCGAAAGGGGCGCCGTGCTGGCAGGAGCCGATCGTGTGGCCCTTTCTGGGATCATGATAGGCGAAGCTGTGGTCGAAATAGAAATCGGCACGCTCGCCCTGTGCGAACTCACCAAAGTTTTCCTCGAAGAGCACGTCGTTCCAACCCACATGCGGGACCCGGACGGCTGGTGCGGCCGGGATCTGACGAACCGCGCCGCCGATCCAGCCGAGGCCGTCCGAGCCGCCCATTTCCTCGCTGTGGTCAGCCAGCAACTGCATGCCGACGCAGATGCCGAGCAGGGGTGTCCCGCGTTCGAAGACCGCCCTCTCAAGAGTGGGTGCGAGGCCTGACGCCTGTAGCCGCGCGGCGCAATGCCCGAAGGCGCCGACTCCGGGAAGAAGGATGTGGGTCACTTCCATCAGCGCACCCGGTTCGCGAACGAGAATGGGCCCCGCGCCAAGATATTCGAGGGCGCTCTGGATGGAATGTATATTGCCCGCCTGGTAATCGACGATCCCAACCGTGCAGTTGCGGAAGTCCATCAGTCGGCCGAATCCTGCTTCATCTGCTGCTCGCGCCAGCGATTGAGTATCTCTTGGGCCGCTTCCCGCTGCATCGCGCCGGTGCGCGACCATTGGTCGAAATCATGGGTTTTCGCACCCGGCTGCGTCGCTTCCGGATCATGGGCATAAGGCGAGACCTGGTGGCTGATCGCGACCTCCATGAACTCTTCTTCCGACAGGCCGATGAAATCGAGGAAGATATCGAGACTCGGCGGGCGCCGGCCTTCATATTCCTCGATCAGATGCTGGCCCTCGTTGCGCGTGAGGCGGCCGTTTCGGATGTCGATCGCCACCAGATGCGATGGCCGCGAATAGCCGCGTTTGATATATTTGATATAATCCCGAACGCCCTGCATGTAGCATTCGATTTTCTCGTACCGATATTGAGGCGGCACGTTCTCGACCTCGTCGCCCTGCCAGCCGAGCTCGTTCTGGATGATCTCCGATTGCCGCCTCACGTCCCACTTGACGTAGGAGCCCAGGCAGACGGACCGGTAGTTGAGCATCCGCAAATCCCTGAGCGGCGGATAGGTGTAGGGTTTGAGATCTCGCGGATCTACGTTGCCGCCAAGGCGGATGAACATATCATCGGCGCTGATGCCGAGGTTGACGAAGCGGTTGAAGCGCTTCTCATCGACTTCCTCGGCCTGTTCGTAGCTGAAATAGGCGGTATATTCGGCGGAAGGCTCTCCCCAGAAAATCAGCGGCACCTTCTTCTCGAGCGCGATCCACATCGGATAGCTGAAGATGCCCGTGTGGCAATGCCAGCAGAAATCGCCCTTCTCGAGGAAGCTCTGCAACATGAGCTTCTGCACGACCTTCCAGTTGGGACGGAAGGAAAGAATGTCGACCCCAAGCTCTCTGGTGGCCTTGATGACGTTGTCTTCCAGATTGGGGCGCATGAAACCGTGGTCGAAGCGCACGACAAGCGGCTTCACCCCATATTCCTTGACGAGATAATAGAGGGTCCAGGTGCTGTCCTTTCCCCCAGAGAAAGGAATGATGCAGTCATAATCGTAGCGACCGCGATGCTCTTCGATCAGGGCGCCGAGTTCTTTCTTGCGCGCATCCCAATCGATATTCTCGTTCCGGAACTCCTGCCCGCGGCAGATGTTGCACACGCCCTGATCGTCGAACGAGATCGTCTCGTGGGTTTCGGGCAACCCACAGGGCACACAACGCTTCATAAATCACTCCAGGTCGAGGCCCGCGTTTACGGGTCCCTAAGCCAATCGAGTCTTCCCCTATCGGGTCTTGTTTCGGAACGGAAGATCGGAACGCTGTGCAGGCCGCAGTCTTCCCTCGGCGGGGCGCAGTTTGGCGCGGCTCAGCGGTCGAGCACCGGATCGGGTGCGGACTGCAAGCTTTCGTTACGGGCGTGCGCGGCGCCCGTGCCTAGTTCATACTTGTCGATGATTCTCAGGAAGTCGTAGCGATCCGCCAGGACGGGATCCACGTCCAGCTTCCGGATGAGCTTTCGCACGAACTCGAGATCGTCGGAATAATCGATGGTCCAGCGCAGATTGGACAGATCGACGGGCGAAAGCACATGGCCGGCCCGGAATCGGCGCGGATTCTCGCGGATGAAGGGCGTGACGTGCTCCCGTTCGGCGGCAAGTCGTGCCTCCCGGCCGGCTGTGTCCAGCGCACCAATCGTCATCGCCTCGACATCGAGACCGTCGGGGAAAGTGGGCGGGTCTATATTCGACGCATAGTCCAGCCCCTCGGCATGCAAATGATGGACGACCCGGTCGATGAGGTCTGCGTCGATCAGCGGACAATCGCCGGTGAGGCGGACGACGGTTCGCGCCTCATATGTGCGTGCCGCCATCGAGAAGCGGGCGAGGACATCGTTCAGGCTGCCCCGAACGCAGGGAATGCCGGCGCTTCTCAGGCAATCGGCCAGCGGATCGTCAGACGGATCATCGCTGGTCGCGATGCAGAGGGCATCGACGGACCGGGCGCGTCGCACGCGATCGCACATGAATAAGATCGATGCACGGCCCGCAATCGGCATCAGCACTTTGCCCGGAAGGCGGCTGGAGCTCATTCGGGCCTGAATAATCGCGACCGTACGTGGCGCGCCGGCGGCGGGGGCGGTCATCAGGCCATGTTCCATGTGGCGGGATTCACGAGAAGGGGATCCTCTACGGCACACTCCGAGACGTTTACCGAGACGGATGGGCGAGACCACGCATCCAGTATCTCCTTGAAGTGCGCAAGGCCGTTCACACCGACGACGACGCGATCGATCGCACTGTTGTCGCGCACCGTCGCGACTGCCAGCTCGAGCGGCGTGAGGCCGTGGCGGGCGGCGATGGCGCGGTACGTCTCCAGAAGGCCCTGATAAGGTGCGAGACGCGCGGGAAGGACGGCCGGGTCGGCCAAGGCAAAGCCCTGGAGAAAGATCGAGCGGACGTGGATTTCCACTTTCTGGGCGGCAAGGCGCCTGAAGGCGCCCGATGCGTGCATCCTCTGGTCGAAGACGCTGAAAGGGGCCTGGAGGATGCCGATCGGAAACCTGGCCGCCAAAGCCGCCGCCTCTTCCGGCGTATAGACCGAAACGCCGACCTTGCCGACGAGTCCCTCCCGGACCAGACGCTCCAGCTCCTGCCAGACGGCGGGGCCACGATCGCCGGCGAGGTCGCCCGCATCGTGCATCAGTACGCCGTGAACGTGCTCCGCGCGCAACGCCGTCAGGCTGGCCTCGACGCCTCTTCGGACATCGGATGCGGGCGTCTCGCCCAACTTGCCGACCTTCGTGACGATTCGAAATCGCGCCGCGGCCCCCAGCCGGCCCAGCACGTCTTCGCTGCCATAGGCACGCGCCGTGTCCAGCGTATCGACGCCCGCCGCCTCCGCAAGATCGAGACAGGCAGCCGCCTCCTGCTCGCTCAGCTGTCCGTGCGTGTTGAAGGTGCCGTAAGCGCTACCGAACTGCGCGGTGCCCAGCGCGAGCCTCACATCAAGGCCTCTGCCAGCGTGTCCGCGACGCGTTCGATGTCGGCAAGGGCGAGTTGCGGATGCATCGGGATCGTGATCGCCCGCTCATAATAGGCTTCCGCATTCGGGAAGTCTCCGGGCGAGAATCCCCGTGCCCGATAGAAAGGCTGCAGATGAATGGGGATATAGTGCACGTTCACGCCGATCCCGGCATTGCGCATCGCTTCGAATAGCTGGCGGCGACGGCCGGCTTCCTCAAGCTGAACCACGTAGAGGTGCAGCGCGCTCCGGCGGCCGGGAAGCCGGGCCGGCAGCGTGAGCGGCAGGCCGGCGAGACGGGCATCATATTCGTCCGCGATCTCATGACGGCGCGCGATATATTCGTCGACCCTGTCGATCTGACTGACGCCGAGCGCGGCCTGGATGTCGGTGACGCGGTAATTGAAGCCGAGCCCGGACTGCTCGTAATACCAGGGACCTTCGTCCGCGCGCAGGAGCAACTCCCGGCGACGGGTGATCCCGTGGCTGCGCAGCAACTCCATTCGCGCGGCCAGTTCGGGGTCGCGCGTCATCGCCGCGCCCCCTTCGCCTGTCGTGATGATCTTGACCGGGTGAAAACTGAATATGGCGATATCGGAAAACGTGCAGGCGCCTATCGGAACGTCGGCATAGCTGCCGCCGACTGCGTGGCTGGCGTCCTCTATGATGCGAAAGCCATATCTCCGGGCCAGCGCGGCGATTTCTGCCATATCGCAGGCCTGTCCGGCGAAATGCACGGGTATCACCACCTTGGGGAGCCTGCCTTCCGCTTCGGCGACTTGCAGTTTTGCGTCGAGTGCCTCGGCGGACATGTTGAGGCTGACAGGGTCGATGTCGACGAAATCCACCTCGGCGCCGCAATAGATCGCACAATTGGCCGAAGCCACGAAGCTGTTCGGGCTCGTCCAGGCGATGTCGCCGGGGCCGAGGTCGCAGGCGAGGCATGCGATGTGGAGCGCCGCCGTCGCGCTCGATACCGCAACGGCATGGGGCGCCGTGGTCAGTTCGGCCAGCTTGGCTTCAAAGCGGTCGACCGCAGGCCCCTGGGTCAGCCAATCCGATCTGAGGATAGCGGCGACAGTTTCTACATCCTGATCGGTGATGTGCTGCCGACCGTAGTGGATGAAGGGCAGATCAGGCTCGGACATGCTTTCCGATCAACTCCTTGATCTGATCCGGAGTGAGGAAGACGGTATTGGTGCCGCTATTATAGGAAAAATCTTCCCGCGCCATCGTGCCGGCGGCCTCGCCGCTTTCATCGATAAAGCGCTGGACATCCCAGAGCGGCAAGGACGGCAGAATGACGAAATAATCATCGAATTCCACAGTGCTGAGCGCATCGGTCGTCGTGATCATCTCTTCATGGAGTTTCTCGCCCGGGCGGATGCCGACTATCTCTATCCGAGCCTCCGGCGCGATCGCCTGCGCTATGTCCAGGATGCGGTAGGAGGGAATTTTCGGCACGAACAGTTCGCCGCCCCACATGCGCTTCAGGCAATCCATGACGAACGCCACGCCCTGGTCGAGCGTGATCGAGAAACGAGTCATGCGCGGATCGGTCACCGGCAGGACACCGCCTGCCGCGCGCGAAAGAAAGAAGGGGATGACGCTGCCGCGACTGCCCATGACGTTGCCGTAGCGCACGACGCTGTAAATCGTGCCCTGCGATCGGCTGTAATTGTTGGCCGCGACAAACAGCTTGTCCGAGCACAGCTTGGTGGCGCCGTAGAGATTGATCGGTGCGGCCGCCTTGTCGGTTGAGAGCGCGATCACCCGCTTCACGTCATTGGCGCGAGCCGCGTCGATCACATTCTGGGCCCCGATGACATTCGTCTTGATCGCCTCGAACGGGTTATACTCGGCTGCCGGCACCTGCTTCAGTGCCGCCGCGTGGATTACGACGTCCACGCCCTCAAGGGCCAGGCTGAGCCGTTCGCGGTCGCGCACATCTCCCAGAAAGAAACGGACCCGTTCCATATGAGGCTGGAGCCAGTCCAGGTGAGACATCTCGAACTGTTTGAGCTCGTCCCGGCTGAAGACAATGATCCGCTCCGCGTCAGTTTCTTCAACCAGTTTGCGCAGCATGACTTTGCCGAAGGACCCGGTACCCCCGGTGATCAGGACTGATTCAAATTTCATTGAGCTCTCACACATGCGATCACGATATTAGGATCGCGGCGGTGGCGTAGCTACCTAGGCTCATGGCGGGGATCAAGCCACTTTGCTTTCCATCCATATCCCGGCGGCCCGTCGGGACATAGCGATGGACAAGTGGCTTGCCTTCATCCGGCCCGTTTCCTAATCGGTCGATGCCGGGAAACGTGTATGTCGACGCGCCGATTCCGGAAGAGGCGGGCCAGCCTTGAGAGCTTCGAGGCGTTCCGCGGTTGCGATGTGGCGTGGTGACGCCATGCTGATAAGGTGAGTTCATTGCACATCCATCCTGCGACGCCTGTGGCGATACGCCGGCGCGGCCCCAACCAGATACTCTTTCCCGTATTGGTGGTGATTTGCTGGCTGTCGCAATTCGCGAGTAGTGACACCGGGCTCCTCATTCGCGAGGATTATGCCTACTGGCTGTTCGTCGGGCCTACCACCGCTTTCGCGCTGTTCGGCTTCTTCGTGGTTTTAATCAGATATAACAACTTTAATTTCGATGCATGGATGATCATAATATTCCTGATCATTGTCGTATCAATTTCCCTGTTTAGAACTGACTCTCAGACAATTGTAAGTACTACACTAATGTGCCTTATCATAATAATTGTCTTCCAGGAGGGGGCATATTTGTCACCCAACACTGTTAACTACTTATTTTTGATATCGATCCCAATAGCTGCGGTTTTTTATCAATTGGGTCTCAGTCCCTATTCTATATTTCCATCAATGGCATCTTTGCAGGATTTGAGCTGGAAAATATCTGTGCTTCCGCATGTTGCAGCTGGTGGTTTTTTTGCTCTCATCATTCTATTTATGAATATTTATAATAAGGACGCGAAATTCAGAAATTTATGCATTGTTCTGTCTGCCTATTTCCTACTGTTCTCCGGATTGAGAACAGCGATTCTTTCCGCGATTTTCGCCGGCGCATATACAATATTGAGGAAGAGAGGCTGGCTAAGCAGCGCGGGTGGTCAGAAAACTTTCTTCGCGTCGGCCGTCATGATTTTCGTTGCGTCGATATTCTCCTCCGCACTCCTCCTTCAGCTTCCTTTCATGGACAATGCGTTCCTCAGGAGCTTCCTCATCCGCGACGACAATCCCTACGGCTTCACGGACCCCTCCGGGCAAGTGTTCTCGGCAGCCATCCGCAGCTGGATCATCAACGAGCACCTCACCCTGGCTTTCTCCAGTCCCTGGACCGGGGTCGGAACGTTCGATCTGCGCATGATCCAGAGCGGCTATGGCACATTTGACAATATGGCGACGGGTTTCGAGGCGTATCTGACGGGCATGTTCGCGCGAATTGGCCTGCCGATGCTGATCTTTCTCTACGCCATCTTCTTCGGGCGGAGATATGTCCCGGAGCATCTGAAGGACATGACGAGGTGCATGAAGCTGTTCCTGTTCCTGGCGATGATCACCTATGGCAGCTTCATCGCTCCCTACGATTTCATCTTCCTTCTGATGATTCTCGCGGTGTCGGGTGGACTTGGCTTCCGGGAAGCTCCGGTGCAGGTGGTGCAAGGTCGCAAGGGTGACGCCGGGCCGGTCATGAGACCCGCGTGAAGGTATTGTACATTGCCGGCGTAGGTGCGTTCGGCGGCGCGTCGCGCAGTCTATACGAAGCGGTCAGAGCTGCGGCCGACAAGGGCGTCGAGCCCTATTTCGTGGCTTCGCGCGGAACGGCGCTCGGTTTTTACGAGCGCGTCGCCGGCGATGTGATCGCCACCTGGGGCATCAGCCGTTTCGACCATGGCCGCTACGGCTATTATCGCGGCACGCGCTGGCTGGTGCTTATCCGGGAACTTGCGCGGCTGCCGTTCACGGTCGCCGCGCTGCTGCGCGCCCGGAGGCGGTGGCCTGACATCGAGCTCATCCATGTCAACGAGTTCATGGAGCTTCTGCCGGGCCTGATCGCCAAGGCGCTGTTCAAGGTGCCGCTGGTGATCCATGTCCGCTCGCCGGTCATGAATGATACGCGTCTCTGGCGCACGCGCTGGCTTCACAAAAGGCTCGCGCTGTCCGCCGATGCGGTGATCGCGATCGATGAAAGCGTTCGGGCAACCCTGCCGGAAAGCCTGGACGTCGATGTGATCCACAATTCATTTGATCCGCGTTCGGAAACGGCGGCCGACACCGCTTATCTCGCGCGGCTCGATACGCTGCGGTCCACCTCGCTCAAGGTCGGCTTCATCGGCAATCTGCTCCGCTACAAGGGCTTGGGCGAGATGGTCGAGGCGGCGCGCCTCCTCAGGGACGAAGGTGAGGATGTGCAATTCCTGATCGTGGGTGGCTCGGCGGCGTCGGAGCGGGGACTGTTGCACTGGCTGCTGAACCGGCTCGGCCTCGCCCACAATATGCGGACCGAACTGGAGGCGCTGATCGCCGAGAAGGAGGTCGGCGAGGATTTCCTCCTGCTGGGGCCCACCAACGACATTCAGCGGGTTCTTCCGAAGATGGACGTGATGGCGTTCCCGTCCTGGGTCGATGCGCCGGGGCGGCCGGTTTTCGAGGCCGCTTTCTTCGGCGTGCCCAGCATCGTCGCCGTTCGAGAGCCGCGCGCAGACACGCTGGTTGACGGCGAGACCGGCATTGCCGTGCCCACACCGGATCCGAAGCTTCTGGCCGGCGCAGTCTCGCACTTCTCGCGCGATCGCGCGGAGGCGAAACGCATGGGCCGCAACGCGCAGGCTCTGGCGGAACGGAATTTCCGGCCGGAGGTCAATGCCGCGGCGCTTCTGGGCCTCTACCGGCGGCTGCTGGGCTGATCGGCCTTCGGATCAGTTCCAGGCGATCCTGCCGGCGGTCATGTTGAAGCGGCGATATATGCCGAGCAAACGCCGGAACAGTGCGGCCTCGGAAGGATACAGATCGTGCGGCTTCTCCGGCCGCGAGATGTAATCCTTCAGCTTCTGCTCGCTCCAGCCCATCTTCTTGAGGAAATATTGCCGGTCTGCCTCAAGGTCTCTTTCGCTCGGATAGGCGATCCCCTCGCAGCTTGCGAGCGCCTCCTCACGGGACATCTGTCCGGTTACGACGAGCGTGGACAAATGGATCTTTCGTTTGTCCACGCCGAACTTCTCCGGGAGGATATGGCCCTGATAGAAGCGCGTGAAGATCGACTCGTAATGCTTGTAGGCATAGGGCTTGTAGTTGAACCGTTCGGTCAGGGCTTTGACGACATCGTCTTTCCGGTAGTCCATGAGATCCAGGATCGACACGATCTTTATGCCGTTCAGAAAGGTATGGCGCAGCAGGTCGAATGTCCCATAGGCCGGGAAGGTCTTCAGCCTGGGGCCTCCGAACCGTTTCGATATGGCGGCGATGTTCCTCTTGTCGTGCTTGTGCCAGTTCCAGTTGCGCGGCATCGCCATGCCTTCGGTGGACAGGTTCGTCCCCGCGAGAATGTATTTGAGGCCGTATCGGGCCGCCTGCCCGTAATTCACGCCGATCAGTGCATTGTCGTACAGGAGCTCGATGTCGATCACGTCGGCCGCGAAGAGGCTTTCCATCAGCCCGCGATATTCCGGCCAGTCGATCACGTGGGTATAGAGATCGACACCCAGGCCCCGCACCAGATTGGCGATGTTGTTCTGGGCGAGTTCGGAATTCCAGCCATTGTCCATATGGACGGCGAGCGGGCGCAGGCCGAGCTCCACGGTGCGCACGAGGACCCAGCTGCTGTCGACGCCGCCTGAAATGCCGACGATGCAGTCGTAGCGCTTGTTGCGGCCGTCGTCCTTGATCCGGGTGACGAGCTCCTGCAACCGCCGTTCCTTCTCCTCGGGCGCAAGCGCGATCACATGATGCTTCCTGTCGAGGAAGTCGGTGCAGTAGCTGCACACGCCGTCTTCGTCGAAGCGAATGTCGGCGGCGCTCGTGTCCATGATGCACCGGGTGCACAGCTGATACTGGGGGGTCACTCGAAAAATCTCCGCAATCCGTGCCGCTGCCCTGGATACGATCGGGCCTCACGGCGCCCGCGTTGGCGTCATGGGGATGTGAAAGCAAGCCTGCGCATGCCCGTTCGGGCGCGGCGCGCTTCAGCCCGACCCCAGCGGCTTGGCGGGATTGCCGACCACGACCGCCTCGGCCGGAATGTCCTTGAGCACATTCGCGGCGATCCCGACCAGCGCGCGATCACCGATCTTGCGCTGCTGGATCACCGAGGCGTTGGGGCCGATCCAGGCATATTCGCCAACGTCCACCCCGCCGCTGATCTCGGCGCATGCGATGACCATCGCGCCTTTGCGTATGATGCAATTGTGGGCGATGTGGATCAGATTGTCGATCTTGACGTCGTCCTCGATGATCGTGTCGTCGATCGTTCCGCAGCAGATCGCCGTCAGGGCGCCGATCTCAACATTGTTGCCGATCCTCACCGCGCCCACATGGACGATCTCGATCGCGGTTCCGTCTTCGTCCCGTTCGAAGCCGAAACCCTTTTCGCCGATCACGCTGTTGGAACGGATCAGGCAATTGCTGCCGATCGTGGTCCCGTCGGCGATCACGACATTGTGCTCGACCCTGCTGTTCGCGCCGATCACCACGCCCTCGCCAATCGAGGCGCTCGGTGCGATCCGTGCCGTGGGGTGGATATCGGCGCGCTCGCGCAGGGGCCGAAAGCCGACATTCTCACGCAGCCACAGACCTGCTTTGGCGAATTGCAGGCGGGGATTGGCGGCAATGATATGGGCGAGGCAATGCACCCCGGAATCGGCGGTAGCCAGAACCACCGCGTCGTCCAGCCCATCGGCCGCCCGTTTCGCGAACACCAGATGCCGGGGCTTGGGCGAGGCGAGCGATGCAATGCCCTCGACAGGTGCATCCTCGCCCGAATGATCGAGCCCCAGCGCCGCCGCGAGCAGCGACGCAGGCACCGGCTGTTTCAGCAAACGCCCCATGGGGTCCTCTCAAAAAAGCCCTGTGTATTCCGCCTGCCGGCACCGCCGCGGGTTCGAACAAACGAAGGCTCATTCAGCCTGGAGCAGGCATGTCTCCGGCAAATTTCCGTGCCCGATCATTATTTTGGCATCCCGTCAAAGTCGAGTCCGGTGGCCGGCCGGCGGCTCATGATGGGGAATTCCAAAGCGCCCGCAAATCGTCATAGCGTGGATAGGTGATCAGCACGGCACGATGGGGGCCGTGGAAAACGAAGAAGGCGCCTGCGGCCACGGCGCTCGCCCCCGCATCGGTCGCGGCGCGAATGTCGCTCAGCGATCCCACGCCGCCATTGGCGATGAGCGGCACCTCGGCGCAATTGGCCGCCTCTCGGATCAGGTCCGAATCGACGCCTTGCAAGGTGCCGTCGCGATCCACCGCGGTGAGCAATATCTCTCCGGCTCCCATCGCGACGGCCTCCCGGATTGACGCGAGCCAATCCGAATGCCTGATGGGCGCGCCCGATGCACTGAACAGGGACGGTTTGCCGCGCCAGTTCCGCTTGACGTCGATCGACACGACGACGGCCTGTTCCCCGGCATGGTCCGCGATCTCGCGGATCACGCCCGGCGACTGGATGGCGGCGCTTTGCAGCGCGACCTTCTCCACGCCGAGCTTGAACAGCGTCCGGGCATCCTCGAAACTGCGAATGCCCCCGCCGTAGCACAGGGGCATGAAGCATTCGCCCGCAAGCTGTTCGATCAGGTCGAAATCGGGACCGCGACCTTCCCGGGTCGCGCCGATGTCGAGCACCATCAGCTCGTCGACTTCCTTCTCATTGAAGATCCTGACGGCATTGATCGGATCGCCGACATATTTCGGCTTCGCGAACTTCAGCGTCTTCACCAGCCCGCCGTCGTTTAGCAGGAGGCAGGGGATGACCCGGTGGCTCAGCATGGCAGCTCTAGAAACCGCCTGAACAATGCCATACCGAAACGGTGGCTCTTCTCCGGGTGGAACTGGACGCCGAAAATATTGTCGCGGTGGACGGCGGAGACGAATTCGGTGCCGTAGGTCGCGGTCGCCAGCACATCCTCCCGCCGATCGCACCGCGCCCGATATTTGTGGACATAATAGAAGCGCTGTTCAGCCCCATCGGAAGGAATCAGCGGATTTGGCTTTGCCGCGTATGTTTCCGTCCAGCCCATATGCGGGATCTTGAGCCGGGCGTCGCCGCCGGTATCGATGCGTACGACATCGGCCTTGATCCAACCGAGACCTTCAGCGCGGCCCTCCTCGCTGTGGCGGCACAGGAGCTGCATACCAAGACAGATGCCGAGAACCGGTGCCTTCTCCACAAGGGCGACTTCGTTCAATGCCTCGATCCAGCCTCCTTCCGCCAGTGCCCTCATGCCCGCGTCGAACGCGCCGACGCCCGGCAGGATGAGGCGGCGGCACCCTGTAATCGCGCCGGGATCGGTGATGATCTCGGCGCGACCGTCGATCGCTTCGAACATCCGCTGGACCGATCGGATATTGCCGATCCCGCAATCGACGATCGTGACGTCCGGCCGCTGATCCGGTTCTGCCGCATTGAACGCCATCTCAGTCGTCATGCCCCGTGGCGGCGCCCGGCTTGGCGCCTGGCTCTCCGATGATGGCGAGGCCCCTGCCGTCGAAGGAGGTGCAGTTCGCGGCCATTTCGTCGCGCAGGAAGGCGACATGCATCGCCTTCCACGCCCGAAGCTTGTCGGAAGGCGATCCGGCGGCAGTGACCCACCAGATGGGGTGGAGCAGCAGATGGATGGTACGGCCCGCGCCGAACGCCTCGGAATCGAGGGGATGGCCATATTTGAACGCGCCGCCGCTGTCGCTGATATATTTGACCTGCTTGAACAGGCTGTCCTGATAGGTGTGTAGACAGTCGCCCAACGTGCGGTTGTTGTCGTTCAGGAACGCGCCGGGGCGGTGGATGCTGACCACCTCTATCGGACCAAAAGCCGCTTCGAATTGCGCACGCTCCTCGGCAAAGCCCTCATCGAGATCCGGATATACGGTAGGGTCGAAATGCAGGCTGATGACATGCCCCAGCGACTTCATGCGGGATATTCGTTCGCGGTTCGCCTTCGAGAACGGATTGTAGAAATTGCTGGTCGCCATGAAGAAATAGGTCGCCGCAATGCCCATTTCGGCTTCGATTTCGGCCATCTCTTCAGCCAGTTCGACGCTGAAATCGATGTCGTGACGCAGCATCACGGATTTCTCGGCGCTGAAATCGGTAAACGGCCGGAACGTATAGCCGGCATCAAGAAAGGCTGCCGTCAGGCGCCGGAACTCACTCGGATCGAAACGCATATATCCTTCCAGGACCCGTTCCGGCTCCAATGCCCCACAAATGCCCGCATGTGAAGCCGGCGTGAAGGCGCGGTGGGCAGCCGGCTTTTCAACCCTCATGGCTTGCTCTATCGAGTCGCCCGCATCTGGCCGCGGCAGCGGCATCACTCGGCATTGAAGGTTTTCTTGAAGCAAGTTCTCCAGAATCTGAGCAGCGGCGAGACGCTGGTCGCGGATGTGCCGGCGCCATTGCCGCGCGCCGGTTCGTTGCGGATCGCGACGAGCGTGACGTTGGTATCGGCCGGCACGGAGCGGATGCTGGTGGATTTCGCGCGCGGTTCGCTCGTCTCGAAGGCGCGGCAGCAGCCGGAAAAGGTGCGTCAGACGCTCGATAAAATGCGCAGCGACGGCCTGGTTGCGACCGTGCAGGCGGTGCGGTCCAAGCTGGTTGAGCCGCTCGCGCTCGGCTACTGCAATGTCGGCCGCGTGATCGATGCCGGCGCCGACGGCTTCGCGGCCGGAGACCGGGTGGTGTCCAACGGCCGCCATGCGGAGATCGTCGTCGCGCCGGTCAATCTTTGCGCGCGCATCCCCGATGATGTGTCTGACGACCATGCCGTCTTCACGGTGCTCGGCGCGATCGCGTTGCAGGGCATTCGCCTTGCCCAGCCGACTCTGGGCGAATCCTTCGCCGTTTTCGGCCTGGGATCGATCGGGTTGATGGCCGTTCAGATGCTGATCGCGAACGGCTGCCGCGTGCTGGCGATCGACAACAATACAGAACGGCTGGAACTGGCGCGCCGCTTCGGTGCGGACATCTGCGACCTGGCGGCGGACGAGGACCCGGTATCGCACGCCACGGCCTTTTCACGCGGACGAGGTGTTGACGGGGTGCTGCTGGCACTGAGCTCGACAAGCGACGAACCCGTGGCCCAGGCGGCCCGCATGAGTCGCAAGCGCGGACGGATCGTTTTGGTGGGCGTCACCGGTTTGAAGCTCAACCGCGCCGATTTCTACGACAAGGAATTGAGCTTTCAGGTCTCCTGTTCCTATGGACCGGGTCGCTACGATCCGGTCTACGAGGAGAAGGGCCAGGATTATCCGGTCGGCTTCGTGCGCTGGACCGAGCAGCGCAATTTCGAGGCCGTACTGGACCTGCTAGCTTCGGGCAGGCTCGATGTCGCGCCGCTCATTTCGCATCGGGTGGCGATCGATGATGCGGCCCAAGCCTATGATCTGCTCGCGTCGGGTAAGTCCAGCCTCGGAATTTTGCTCGATTATCCGCAAGGCGATGCCGATGATCAGGCGCGCCGGCTGAACAGCGAAATTCGTTTTGCGCGGCCGAACACCGCGCCTGTCGGGGCGCCGCGCGTCGCCTTCATCGGCGCAGGCAATTATGGTGGCCGCGTGCTCGTCGATGCGTTCGGCAAAAGCGGCGCGGTGCTCGACACGATCGTGTCCGCGAACGGAGTTTCGTCGGCGCGCCATGGCGAGAAGGCTGGCTTCCGGCGCGCCTCGAGCGATGCCGCATCGGCCATTTCGGACCCGGATGTCGACGTCGTGTGCATCGCTACCCGGCATGACAGCCACGCATCTTTCACGCTCGATGCCCTGCGCGCCGGCAAGCACGTCTTCGTCGAAAAGCCACTCGCGCTCCATCGTGAGGAACTTGAGGACATTGCGAACGCGGCCGCGTCGGCAGGGAAGATACTGGCGGTCGGGTTCAATCGCCGGTTCGCGCCGATGGTAATCCGGATGAAGGAGCTGCTCGCGACGATGGCGGAGCCCAAGGCGCTGGTGATGACGGTCAATGCCGGCGCCATCCCGGTCGATCATTGGGTGCAGGACCCCGTCGTGGGAGGCGGGCGGCTGGTCGGAGAGGCGTGCCATTTCATCGATCTGTTGCGTCATCTGGCGGGCGCTCCAATATCCGCCATGACGGTTGCGGCGGTCGATCGCACGGGCGGTCCGCCGCGCAGCGACACCGCCACGATCAGCTTGCGTTTCGCGGATGGATCGATCGGCGCAGTCCATTATCTCGCCAATGGGCACAAAGGTCACCCGAAAGAACGGCTGGAGGCCTATTGTGGAGGCCGCGTGCTGTGCCTCGACAATTTCCGCAAACTGACTGGCCATGGCTGGCCCGGCTTCCGCACCCTGAGATCCTGGCGGCAGGACAAGGGGCAGCAAGCCTGTGCCGCTGCCTTCCTGGCCGCCGTGCGCGGCGTGGCGCCGCCGCCCGTGCCGCTCGACGAACTGATCGAGGTCAGCCGTTTGTCCATCGAGGCGGCAGAGCAAGCCGCGGGATGAAGCTCGGCCGCTTCCTGCGGACCGTTGCACCGCTGAAGCCGATCCAGATATTCGGCCGGCTTCGCTTTCGCCTGCGCCGGCCGGCCCCCGATTTCGCGCCCGCGCCGCCGCTCCGGCGGCTGGGTGGATGGCAGCCGCCCATCACCCGCCGCGATGTCCTGACAGGACCGACCAGCCTCTTCATGCTCAACCAGGCGGGGGAGATCGCCCGGGCCGATCAGTGGAACGACCCCGGTCGGGACAAGCTGTGGCTCTACAACCTTCACTATTTCGACTGTCTCGCGGCGCCCGGAGCCGCGGAGAGCAAAGGCTGGCGACGCGATCTCGTCCATCGGTGGATTGCCGAAAATCCGGCGGGGACCGGCAATGGCTGGGAACCCTATCCCACGTCGCTGCGGATCGTGAACTGGATCAAGTGGGCGCTTGCCGAAGGCGCGCCCGGCGATGCGGTCCTGCACAGCCTTGCGGTGCAGGCACGCTGGCTGGCGGGTCGGCTGGAATGGCATCTGCTTGGCAACCACCTTTTCGCGAACGCCAAGGCGCTGGTCTTCGCGGGCCTCTTCTTCGACGGCGACGAGGCGGAGCGGTGGCTGTCGCTCGGCCTCTCGATCCTCGGGAATGAGCTTGCCGAACAGGTCCTCGACGACGGCGGCCATTTCGAGCTCTCGCCCATGTATCACGCGATCATCTGCGAGGACGTTCTGGACCTGATCAACATCGGGGCGGCATCCGGCCTCGGTGAAGCGCTGTTCCCGGCTCTCCCCGACACCGCGCGGGCCATGCGGCGCTGGCTGGCGGCGATGATCCATCCGGACGGGGAGATCGCTCTGTTCAACGACGCGGCATTCGGCATCGCGCCTTCGCCGATCGAGATCGAGAATTATGCGGCGCGCCTCGGGCTGCCGCCCGTTCCCCCACCGGCAAACGGGGTCACCCATCTCGCCGCCACCGGCTATGCGAGATTGCAGACGGACAGGGCGGTGCTGATCCTCGACGTGGGCGCCATCGGCCCCAGCTACCTGCCGGGCCATGCCCATGCCGATACCTTATCGTTCGAATTGTCGGTCGACGGCCGGCGGGTCGTCGTCAATGGCGGCACGTCGACCTATGCGGGGCCTGACCGCGCCAGTGAAAGAGGGACAGCGGCGCACAGCACGGTCGAAGTCGCCGGGCAGGATTCGTCGGAAGTCTGGGCGTCGTTCCGGGTCGGCCGACGCGCCCGCATCGCCTCGCTCGATATCGCGGGCGATGCGGGAGGCTTCGAAGTGACCGCCTCGCACGATGGCTATCGCCATCTGCCCGGAGCGCCCGCGCATCAGCGGAGCTGGCGGCTCGAGGAGCGGGCCTTGACCGTCACCGATCGCGTGACGGGCGGTCGGTATGACGCGATCGCCCGCTTTCATCTGGCGCCCGATCGGCCGATCGCCCTGGACCTCGGAGGGCTGAGCGCCCGTGTCGGGCAGGGGGTGCACTGGACCAGTTCCGCGCCGATGGCGGTCGCGCCTTCCCGCTGGGCGACGCAGTTCGGTCGTGTGGAGGAGATCGCGGCCATCTGCGCGCCGGCGGCCCCGGCGCCGCTCGTGACCCGGATCGAATGGTAGCATGCACATCCTCTTCCTCTCCGACAATTTCCCGCCCGAGGTGAATGCGCCCGCATCGCGGACGTTCGAGCATTGCCGGGAATGGGTGGCTCAGGGGCACAAGGTGACGGTGATCACCTGCGCACCGAATTTCCCGGCCGGCCGCCTGATCGACGGCTATCGCAATCGGCTTTTCGCCCGGGAGGAAGTGGAGGGCGTCCAGGTCGTGCGTGTCTGGTCCTATATCTCCGCCAATGAAGGCTTCCTGCGGCGCACGCTGGATTATGTCAGCTATGCGGTCACGGCTTCGATCGCCGCGCTCTTCGTGCGCAAGGTGGATGTCATCGTCGCGACATCGCCGCAGTTCTTTACGGCCTGCGCGGGCTGGTTCGCCGGCACATTGAAACGCCGCCCCTATATTTTCGAGCTGCGCGATCTTTGGCCGGAATCGATTCGCGCCGTGGGCGCCTTGAAGAGCGAGAGGCTGCTCCACTGGCTCGAGAAGCTGGAGCTGTTCCTTTATCGGCGCGCCGCCGCCGTCGTCAGCGTCACTCACGCCTTCAAGGACGATCTGGCGCGCCGCGGCATTCCCGCGGAGCGGATCGAAGTCGTCACGAACGGCGCGGACCTCACCCGCTTCGGGCCGCGCCCCAAGGACGCGGAACTGACCGAGACCCTCGGTCTCGAGGGCAAGTTCATCGCCGGCTATGTGGGCACGCACGGCATGGCGCACGCGCTCGATACCGTGCTGGATGCCGCGGAGCTGGCGAGCCGGACGCCGGGCGCGGAGGCGCTGCACTTCCTGCTGCTGGGCGATGGCGCGGAGAAGAAGCGCCTGATGGAAAGCGCGCGGAGCCGGGGCATCGCCAATCTCACCTTCATCGACACCGTGCCGAAGGCCGAAGTGGCGAGATACTGGTCGCTGCTGGATGCCTCGATCGTGCATCTCAAGGACACGCCGCTCTTCGCGACGGTCATCCCTTCCAAATTGTTCGAATGCATGGCGATGGGTATCCCTGTGTTGCACGGAGTCAGGGGCGAATCCGCCAGCATCGTTGAACGGGAAGGCGTAGGCATCGTTTTTCCCCCGGAGGACGCCGCGGCGCTGGTAGATGGCATGCTCAGCCTGTCCCGCGATCCTGCTCGGCGTGACGCGATTTCCGAGCGTGCGCTTGCCGCTGCGCAGAACTACGATCGGCGATCGCTGGCGATGCGCATGCTGACCATTCTCGACCGCGTGGCGAACGGCTGAAGGCCGGGGACGATCTATTTACGGCCGGTCAATCGCTGATACTCGGCATCTGCCATCAGCGTCGCTTCGGTCGAGCGCATGCTCTGCAGGCTGTCGCCCATCCCGCCCTCATGCACCTTTCGGCAGATCTCGCGATACATTCTGACATAGGCCTTGATCGGGTTGACCTTTGCGCGGCGCAAAGTGCGCAGATCGTCCTCCGCCGCATAATATTGCGCGTTACGGATCGTCACCGTCCGCTGCCCGAGGCTGATCTCGACATGGTCGCGCACACCGATCCTGGGCGAGCCGCTCTCAGTCAGTCGCATCACCATCTCAGCGCCATTGGCCAGCGTGAGACAGGTTGTGCTGCCATTATGCGCGCCCGGCACGACCGTGCAGGAGCGGACCTCCGCATAATCGTTTAGAAGCATGAAATGATCTATCCAGTGGCAGCCGTTGGAAATCAGGCGGCTGCCCGAGCTCGGCCAGCTGTACCAGTGGAGCGGCGAAAGCGGGATTTCGTAGACGATGCAATCATAGTTGATCGGCGTGCCCGCGGCCGCTTCGAGGTCCTCTCGGATCCAGTCATTGTAGGTCGCATAACGTCGCTGGAAGCAAGTGAACAGCCGGGCGCCGGGATCGGCCTGCAGGGCCGCCTTGAGCGCATCCAGATCCTCCATGGTGGTGGCCAGCGGCTTTTCGACCGCTACGGCGCCGCCGCGCTCCAGGGCGGTGCGTGCGATTGCCGCATGAGTCGAATGGAAACCGGCGATGAACCAAAGATCGTAGCGCTCGTCGTCACGCGGCCACGGGCACGTGTCCAGCGTCACGTCGTGACGGTTCCAGCCGGCAAGCTGGAGCGGATCCAGCTCGTGTACACAGGTCAGTTCGAAAGTGGACGGAATGTTGGGCACGATCAGTTGCTTGGCATAATTGCCCAGGCCGAAAATCGCCGCGCTAAGACGGTCGGGATGCCGCCTGGGGATAGTCCGCCTTTCTTCGACGGCGTCTGCGTCCCCGCCCTTGGGCTGCCACGCCGGCTTTGACGGCCGCGTCAGCAAGGCCAATCCGCTGGCTATCGCGGTTTCGGTCACGGGGATGCCGGAAAATCGCGACCAAGCCAGATTGGGTTCGAATTCAAACGGCGGAGACCTTTTGTTATTATCGCCTTTGCCGGAGTCTGGTTCCCGGATCACGAAGGCGCGGTCGACCACGATGCGTCTCGCCTCGGGTGAGACCGACGGCGCAAAGAATCTGATTCGATCCCCGGCGGACAGGCCGGACGCTGCCGGGGCCTCCATCACAATGCCTTCGCCGAAGCCGGATATCTTTCTGTTGCGCCCGCTTTCGGCGAGGCGGGACCGAATCTTGCGGTATACTTCGCGCGGCCCGAAGCGGCGCACATAGTTCCAGACCAGCATCGCGCTTCGTTTGGGCGCGACATACTGATCGCTGACGTCGCCCAGTGCCTCCATCCATTCGATCGAGATTCTTACGTCGCGATCCGGGTGGCGCCATTCATCAAGGAGAGGAGTCATCGCTTCTAGGCTACTGATTCGACCGGAACACGCAATTGGATCAGCAGAACGCCCTTCAACTCGTGCAGCCGTAGACCATTCACCAGTCTCTCATAAAGATAGCCCGCAAAATAGGTTGGCGGTGTCAGGCGCAGATATTCGGGTCGGCCTTCGACAGTCCATAGTCGCTCGATCTCAAAGCCTGCCATGCGGGCATGCTTCGTCACCGCCGCACGGCTGTTGAGGCGATAGCGGGTGGGGAACGTGTCCTCCTCATCGCGACCGCGCCAGCGATTGTAGCGCTTGTGAAACCAGGTCGGCGTCAAGGAAGCGATCAGCGGCATATAATGGTGACGATTGGGCGTTTTCGCGAAGAAGCGCCCTCCCGGCTTCAGAACACGCCGGATTTCCCGCAGCAGCAACTCGGGCTCGTCGACATGCTCGAGAACGCTGCAGCATATGGCCAAGTCGATCGAGTTATCGGGAACGCCTGTCAGTTCGGTCGGGAGGGTGACGAACGCCTGGTCGAGATGGGCATTCTGCGTAATGACGGGATCCACATCCGCCCCCCAGATTTCCGCGCCTTGGCCGCTGAAGTCCAATTCGGGCAGGGCGCCCCGACCTGCGCCGAGATCGAGAACACGCATGCCCTGCCGCAACAGCGCAAGCACTTCGGTGCGAAACTGGGCGATGTCCCATCGTTCGCCAAATTCAGGATACCACCAGCGATCTAGCCGGTCGCGCCATCTCATTTAGTGATAGTCCTCTGAAGGATATCCAGGTTCCGACCCGCCTAGCATAGTTTCCAAGCCAATCCACGAAGTTGAGTGGCCCTGGCCTGAGGTCCAGCAGCGGCTGAAGTCGTTCACCTTGAGCGATTATATTCCCTGTACCAATCAACGAAGCGGGGTATGCCGTCCTCGATCGTCGTGTTCGGGATGAAGCCATGATCCCGGTGGATCGCGTCGATATCGGCATAGGTTTCCGCCACGTCGCCAGGCTGCATCGGCAGCAGTTCAACAGTCGCTTGCCTGCCGCATGCTTTCTCCAACAGCGCGATCATCCGGGTCAGCTCTTCCGATCGGCTGTTGCCGATATTGTACAGCCGGTGCGGCGCCAGGCTGCCGCCCGGCTTTGCCGTGCCGTCGTCCGGTGGCGGGTGGTCCAGGCTGGCGACGATGCCGGTTACTATGTCGTCGATATAGGTGAAGTCGCGCTTCATTCGGCCATGGTTGAAAACAGGGATCGGCTCGCCGGCGAGGATTTTTCGCGTGAAGATCCACATCGCCATGTCCGGGCGCCCCCACGGGCCGTAGACGGTGAAGAATCTCAGGCCCGTCATCGGAATGCGGTAGAGATGGGCATAAGATTCGCTCATCAGCTCGTCCGCGCGCTTGGTCGCGGCATAGAGCGAGACCGGATGATCCGTCCGATCCTCGACCCGGAAAGGCAGGCTGATATTGCCGCCATAAACCGACGAAGAAGACGCATAAACGAGATGCCGGACACCACGCTGGCGCGCGAGTTCGAGCATGTTCAGATGGCCGGCGAGATTTGCTTTCACATAAGCGCGCGGATTGTCGATCGAATAGCGCACGCCGGCTTGCGCGCCGAGATGGACGATATGGTCGAACTCCATGCCATGCAGCGCGGCGTCCAACGCGGAATCGTCGGCGAAGTCCAGCCTCTGGAAGATGAAATCGGCGCCGAGCCCGCGGAGTGCGGTCAGGCGATCCTCCTTCAGGATAGGATCATAATAATCGTTCACGTTGTCGATGCCGATGACGCGCTCACCGCGCTCCAGCAGCCTCCGAGAAACGTGATAGCCGATGAAGCCGGCCGCGCCGGTCACGAGAACGGTCATGCGTTGCGCCTCGTCAGGGGATCATGTTCCCTTCCTACCGGCAAATCCTCCCTGCGCCAGAGATCATGGCGGGCGTCGTTGCTATTTTCCAACGCCGGGAGCGGGTTAAAAAAATAGCGGCCCGAAGGCCGCTATTCTTTTTCGTGCCTGTCGGCGCGTGACTACGGGCTGGTCGGACCGTCGTCGCCGCCGCTGGTGATGGCGATGATACCGCCGACCACCGCGAGGATCGCGAGCAGCGGGATCAACCAGCCACCGTTGACCGCATTGGCAGAATCCATGTCCGCGCCAGCACGCGACTCAGAGGCCGCGACCGAGAGCGATGAAGCTGACGTCTGCGCCAGAACCGGCGTGCTGGCCATCGAAGCCGCGAGCACCGCCACCATTGATGCCTTCTTGAAACTCATTTCAAACTCCCTGTTGAGCTGGCAAAAGCGGAACTGCCACAGCGACCATAAGATGACAAGCCCCAAACTGCGCTTTTCGCCGTCCGCCCATGCACTGTTGCCGATTTGCAAGACATTTCGGTCGGAGAACGAGGGCGGGCGATCAAAGTAACGCAATCGGCGCTCTCGTTCAAAGTGATTAAACTTTGATTAATGATAGGCTTTGTGAAGGTAATATTTCAGTCATGGACGGTGTGAAATCTTGGCGGACGTGCTTTTGAAACCCTTTGCGCGCGCTGTTGCGCTCTTCTTTCTCATCCTCCCCGCACCGGTGCTTGGGCAGGGTCCCGCGAATGGCGATCCGTTATTGGAGATGCGCGCGCTGGACGATCGCGTGGCGACGATCGGGCATCGGCTTGCGATTCGAAGTCTGGACCTTTGCACGGACCAGGCGTGGCTGCTTGGCGTCGCGCTGCATCACCTGTCGCAATATGGCGGCGACTATCGTGATGCCGCGAATCGCATGTTCGGGCTGGCGGCCGGACCCGGCGTGCTTGCGCTGGCCGCAGACGGCCCGGCCCAGCGCGCCGGCTTACGGCACGACGACATCATTCTCGAACTCGACGGCCTTCCACTCCCCGAAGAAGAGCCAACTCAAAGCGCCAGCTTTGCCCAGTTGGAGGCGATACTGGACATGTTCGATAGAGCGTTTGAAGACGGCGTTGTAGCGATCGTGATCCTGCGCGGAGGCGAAAGGCTGCGAATTGAAGTCCGCGGCGCCCGTGGCTGCGCGTCGCGTTTCCAGCTCATCCCCTCGCGTCGGCTCAACGCGCTCGCGGACGGGCGCTATGTCCAGATAACCAGTGCGATCGGCGCTTATGTCGAATCGGATGACGAACTGGCCGCGATTCTCGCGCATGAATTTGCGCACAACATCCTGCGCCATCGCGCGCGTCTCGATGCGGCCGGTGTCCAACGCGGTTTGCTAGGCAATTTCGGACGCAACGCCCGCTTGATCCGCGAGACCGAACAGGAAGCCGACCGGCTCGCCGTCCACATTCTGGAACGCTCCGGCTACGATCTCGACGCCGCACTGGCCTTCTGGGAGCGCTTCGGGCGCCGCGGTCTCAACTTTATCGGGAGCCCGACCCATGGGAGCTGGCGGACGCGGGTCGCCATGATCCGCAGCGAGGTCGAGACGCTGCGCCGGGCCCGTGCGCTTGGCCAGGATCCGGTGCCGCCGTTCATCTCGCCGGCCAGCGACGGATCAGGTTGAGAGGAACCAGCGCTCCGCGCCCTCGATCCCGATCGCGGTCAGCTTGCCGCTTTCATAGGCGCCGGTGTCGATGCCGATTCGGTTGGGACGCAGGTCCACGCCTTCGGTGATGCTGTGACCGTGCACGACCAGCTTGCCGAAGCTGTCGCGGTGCAGAAGGAAATCGTCGCGGATCCAGCGGAGGTCGCTGGCCCGCTGGGCGTCGATTTCGACCCCCGGCCGGATGCCGGCATGGACGAACAGGTAATCGCCCACCTCGATCCATTCTTCGAAGGCGGACAGAAACGCGACATGCTCTGGCGGAACGCGCTCCTTGAGCGTGGCGGCGAGGCTCTCGAAATCCAGGCTTTGATATTCCGCCTCGCCGATGCCGTAGCTCAGGATCGTCGCGCGCCCGCCGATCCTGATCAGGAATTTGAGCGCCTTGAGGTCGCCCGCCACGGCGCGCAGGAACACCTCCTCATGATTGCCCATCAGGAACCGGGCGGCGACCGGGCCCCGGCTGAATTCTATCAGCCGGTCGACCACGCCGCGCGAATCGGGGCCGCGATCGACCAGGTCGCCGAGAAAGACGATCAGCGTGTCCGCCGGCCCGCGGCGAGCGCTGTCTGACGCGATCGCGTCGAGCAGTGCATCGAGCAGGTCGCAGCGGCCATGAATGTCCCCGATCGCATAGACGCGTCGCCCGTCCGGCACGCTGTGCCCGCGCGGCGGGCGTTTCTTGACGAGATCGAGGAGGCGCTGGACAGGCATGTCGGAGAGAGGGGCCGCTTGTTGCAAGGGTTCGGGAAGGCAGCGAGATAGGCGCCTCGCGCCCGCCATTCAATCGTCGCCAATGCGGTGAAACGCCGGTCCCGCCCTTGTCTCCTGCCCGTTCGCGAACTATCAGCTGCCCGCTATGTCCATGAATCGACAGGGACTTGGAATTGCAGGATGAATGGATTTGGGCAGTTGCGCTTTGCGCTCTGCCTTTCGTCGTTTTCGGGGCGATCGAGCTTGCCGCGCTGCTGCGCCGGCGCCGCCTGAAGGCGATCGCGCAGCGGCCGAAGGGACCCGGCGAGGCTCGGCGCAGGGAAAGCAAAAGGATGGTCGGTCGGGGTTGACCCGGCGCCAGGCTCATGCGGGAAGGGCCGGCTTCTTGACGATCGCGCGGCCTTTCCGGTTCTGCATTTGGATTCTGGCACTGCTGCTGGCCGGCGCCCCCGCCCAGGCGGCCGTCGAGATCGCCTTCTATTCGCGCGAGCTGGGCGGCAACAATTTCCCGCATGCCTTTGTCAGCCTGCGTGGCACCGTTGACTCCACCGGCGAGGAGGTCGACACCAGTTACGGCTTCACTGCCAAGGCGATCACGCCGGCGATTTTGTGGGGCTCTGTCGGCGGCGAGGTGGTCGTCGAAGGTCCGCGCCAGATCGCCCGCAGTGACCGACAATTTGCGCTGACGCTCAGCGATGACCAATATGCGGCGGTGATGGCGATCGTGGAAGAATGGCGCAATCGCCCGCAGCCCTCCTACAATCTCAACCGGCGCAATTGCGTCCATTTCGTTGCGGAGATCGCAACCGCGATCGGGTTGCGTGCCGATAGTGCCGAACGGCTGATGAAACGGCCGAGATCCTTTCTTCTGCACGTGCGCGATCTCAACCCGCAATTGTCGTCGCAGCGAGAATCCGAAACGCCACCGTAACTTTTGATTTTTCAGGGTTTGGAGGTGCGAGTCGATCTGCTATGCCCTCCCTCTCTCATAGAGATCCAGTGTGCCAGAGGGGGGTGTACATATGGTCTTGCCGGCGGAAGATGACCGTGCGGATGATCGGAATTCGCGCCGGCCTTGCCGTGCACATCCGTTGCGCCTGATCCGCGCCGGCCTTGCCGCCGGCTGCGCGGCGATGCTCGCCACCAGCCTCCAGGCGCAGGTCGCGCCGGTGCCGCCGACGCGCGAGGAGGTGGAGCGGCCGGTTCCCGATGCCGCGCCGCCGCCGCGCGCGCGCCTCAGCGTCGAAGACGACGTGCCGCGCGCGCCCTGTGCGCTCGATCGCCCGGAATATGAAAGCATCCGCTTCACGCTGAACGATGCGGCGTTCGACAATCTGCGCGGGCTTTCGCAGGAGGACATGCGGCCGGCCTTCGCGGCGTATGTCGGGCGCGAGCATCCCGTCTCCGTCGTCTGCGAGATACGCGACCGCGCCGCGGCGATCCTGCGCCAGGCTGGCTATGTCGCGGTGGTTGAGGTGCCGGAACAGCGCATTGCCGAGGGCAATGTGCGTTTCCGCGTGCTGCAGGCGCGGCTCGTCGGCCTGCGCGTGCGCGGCGATGCCGGTCGGGCCGAACGGACGATCGCATCTTATCTCGACAGGTTGACCGAAGATGAGGTGTTCAATCGCTACCGGGCGGAGCGTTACCTCCTGCTCGCCGGCGACCTTCCTGGTTACAATGTCCGGCTTGCGCTGCGCTCGGCTGGGACGGCGCGCGGCGAGGTGATCGGCGAGGTGACGGTGTTGCGCACGACCGCGCTCGCCGACCTCAGTATCCAGAATTACGGCTCCAAGCAGCTCGGTCGGTGGGGCGGGCTGGCCCGCGCCCAGCTGTTCGGGCTGACCGGGATGGGCGATCGCACCACCCTTTCCGTCTTCACCACCGCCGATTTCGAGGAGCAGCGCACGCTTCAGCTTGCGCATGACTTCCGGATCGGCGGCGAGGGCCTGGCCGTCGGCGGGCAATTCACCTACGCTTGGGGCCGTCCCGATCTCGGCGACCCCAATATCGACATTCGTGCGCGGACATTGCTTGCGACCGTGCAGGCGAGCTATCCGTTCGTTCGCCGCCTCGACCGGACGCTGCGCGGCGGCATCGGCCTCGATATCATCAATCAGGACGTCGAGTTCAACGGGCTGGACCTCAACCGGGATCGGCTGCGCGTCGCCTTCGCACGGCTGGATTTCGACGCGGTCGGGTCCGATCCCGACAATCTGCGCTATACGACGGTAGAGCCACGCTGGCGGTTCGGCGGCAATGTCGAGATCCGCCAGGGACTGGATGTTTTCGGCGCCTCCGATCCGTGCGGGCCGGGGCTCATCAATTGCCTGGCGCCGGGAGTCGTTCCACCCAGCCGCCTGGAGGGCGATCCGACCGCGACGGTGATCCGCGGCGGTGCCTATGGCGAATATCGCCCGATGCCGGAGCTTACCTTCTCGCTCGGCGCGCGCGCCCAGTATAGCGGCGATCCGCTGCTCGCCTTCGAGGAAATTTCGGGGGGCAATTACACGTTCGGCCGGGGCTACGATCCGGGCACCATCCTGGGCGACAGCGGAATCGGCTTCCAGGCCGAGCTGCGCTACGGCAGCGCCTATCCCCGTTCGCGCGACGCCTGGGCGTTTCAGCCCTTCGTCTTCTACGATCACGGCTGGGCATGGAACGAGGATGTCGTGGCGCCGATCCCGCGCCAGGAGCTGAGCTCGGCCGGCGGTGGCGTACGCGCCGCTTATGGAGACAAGTTCCGCATCGAAGCCACGCTCGCGGTGCCGCTGCAACGCGCCGGCCTGCAGGTCGAGCGCGGCGATCCCCGCTTCCTGATCTCGTTCACCACGCGCCTGTGGCCATGGAGTTTCTGATGACGGCTCGCTCCCTTCATCCTGTTCCGCGTCGTTCTGCCAACCGCCGCGACGCCTGGCGCCGGCACCTGCTCGTCGGGTGCGCGACGGCCTCGACGCTGGCGCTGGCCGCCCATGGCGACAAGGCCTCGGCCCAGGCGTTCCAGCTCAACGACGCCAATCCCACGGTCCAGGCGGGGAGTGTCGATTTTTCGAGTTCGACTCCCGGGGTTGAAACGATCACGCTCAACTCGGACAGCGCGATCATCAGCTGGAACAGGGCGGAAACGGATTTTCTGCCGGCCGGCAATGTCGCGACGTTCCAGAATGGCGTTGGGGTAACCAATTTTACGGTATTGAACCGTATCTCGTCGCTCGATGGGGGCCCGGTGCGGTTCGACGGCACCGTGCTGAGCCGGGTCAACGGCAATCCGGGCGGCACCGTGATCTTCCAGAATACCGGCGGCATCATCGTCGGATCGACCGCCGTGTTCGACATAGGCAATCTGGTGCTGACGTCGCTCAATGTGTTCGAGACCGGTTATGGCGATTTCGTCAATGACGGCGGCGGCCTCGATATGGGCAGTCTCAGCCAATCGGGAATCGTCATCGAGCCCGACGCGCAGATCAGGGCCACGGCGGAAGGCAGCTATGTGGTCCTCGCCGGATCGTTCGTCGATCATGGCGGCAGAACCTCTGTGAACGGCACCGCCGCTTATATCGGTGCGCAAGATGTTTCCTATACGATCAACGAGGGCCTGTTCGACATCGTCGTAAATATCGGCAGCTTCAGCGAAACGCCGATAATTCATACAGGCACGACCGGGGGGCCTGCGAGCACTGGCGCCGGCGATCCGCACCGGATCATCATGCTCGCGGCTCCGACGGACGAGTTCTTCTCAAGTGCCGCTACGATGCTGATTTCGGGCTCGGTCGGGTTCGACGAGGCGGTCTCGGCGAGCATCGAGAACGGCCAGATCGTCCTGTCCGCCGGTTTCAACATCGAGAACGGCCAGCTCGGCAGCGAAGCCAAATATGCCGAGGCGAACATCGCGATCACCGGCGGGACGTTTACGTCCGACGTCTTCGCTCGGGCGACGCGCAACGTGATCGCGACCAGCGAGGACGGCCCGCTGTCGTTCAGCGGCGATTTTACCGCCGAAGCCTTCGAGCGTGCCCGGCTCGGCGCGGTCAATGGAGCGGTCACTGTCGGCGGCGATGTCAGCCTCACCGCTTACGGAGCGCTGGAATTCGAAAATGGCTACGGGGTCAGTTCCGGATTCGGCCAGGATGGGTTTGCTCCCCTTGGCATCGACAGGACCGGCGGCACCGCAGAGATCACCGCCGCAAATGGCGAGGCGGTGACGGTCGCCGGTGACGCTACGCTCAATGCGCCGGGCGTCGGCGAGTTCGAGAACGACGACGATTTCGAGGCCGGGGACGGCTTCGGCGGCGTGGTCCGGGTGGCGACGACGACCGGCGGCAGCGTCGCGATCGGCGGCGATCTGACGATGCTCGCGACCGGCACGGGCGCGGCGACCGATTATGTGCCCGATCTCGGCGGCAATGGCTTCGGCGGCAACGCGATTGTGTCCGTCCAGTCGGGCGGCATCACGGTCGATGGCGGCCTGTTCGTCAATGTCAGCGGTTCCGGCAGTCGGACGAACGGGCTGGAAACCGGCGTGGGCTCGACCGGGCAGGGCGGGTTTGTGAACATTTTCGCCGTCAACGGCGACATCCAGATCGCCGGCAGCGGCCAGATCCTGGCGCTGGGAACCGGCGGTGGTATCGAGCAGCCCGACGGTTCCGCGACCGGCGGTACGGGTCGGGGCGGCAGCGTTTCGGTCTTCGGCGGTTCGGGCAGCGTCACGCTGGGTGCGGCCATGACCGTCGATATTTCCGGTCAGGGCGGAGCGGGAGGAGAAGGTGGTCTCGGCCGGGGCGGCGACATTTCCGTCGAGGCGAGCAACGGCACGGTGGATGTCGGAAACCTGACCGTCTTGGCGAACGGGACGGGTGGTGTCGGCGGCCTTGATGGCAATTCGGGCAACGGCGGCGACGGCGAGGGCGGCTTCGTATTTGTGACGGCTTTCGGTTCGGGTGGGCCATCGCTGATCCAGGGCGGCGTCCTCAACATCTCCAGCTATGGCATCGGCGGGGGAACCGATGCGGCCGGCGTAAACGGCGGCGACGGCTTGGGCGGCACGATCCAGCTGGTCGCGCAGGATGGCGGCGGCGCGCTGGAATTCGGCAATGTTACAGCGGAAAGCTCCGGGTTCGGCGGCGCCGGAATCGTCAATGGCGGAGCGGGCATCGGCGGCGAGGTGTTCGCGGGGATCGAGGAAACGGGTTACGGCGCTTCCGGTACGCCGGCCAGCGTCACGCTGGGCAATACCTTCCTGCGCGCCGACGGCGCGGGCGGCAATGGCAGTGTCGGTGGAGCCGGCACGGGTGGCACTGTGGAGTTGGCTTCGACGGCTTCCGGTAACGTCGAACTGGCGGCGCTGAATATGCTTGCCGAAGCGCAAGGCGGCTCGGGTGTGGGTTCCGATGGCGGCGACGCCACGGGCGGTAACGCGAACATCATCGCGCGCAATGCCGGCAGCATTTCAGTCGCCAACAATCTGTCCAACACGCCGCTGATCTCCGTGAGCGCAACGGGCGGCCAGAACAATGGCGGAGGCGATCTTGTCGGCGGTGCGGGCACCGGCGGCACTTTGACGGTGCGCGCGGAATCCGGCGGGACGATCGACCTGCCGCAAAATCCGGGTCCGCTGGGCTTCATTCGCGTCTGGGCACGCGGCACGGGCGGCGCGGCGCAGGCGCCAGGCGGCCGGGGGGGCGTCGGCACGGGCGGCACGATCAACATGGGGGCGGATAACGGCGAACTGACCGGCGCCTTGCTTTCGCTCAGCGCATTCGGCCAGGGCGGCAGTTCGGTAAACAGCCAGGTCAACGTGGATGGCGGCGACGGCTTTGGCGGCCAGCGCTTGCTCTATGCCAATAATGGTGGCCGACTCGCGATTACCACGGCGGGCGGCGTCGCGGGCGGTTCCGGCGGCAACGCTTCCGGTTCTGGCGTAGGGGGGGACGGCTCCCTCGGCGTCGCGCGCCTCGACGTGGACGGCGGCACGGTCGAACTCCTCGGACCGCTCGAGATCGTTTCTCAGGCGACCGGCGGCAACGGCGCCACAGGCGGCGACGGCACGGGCGGAGATGCGGTCTTGCGGGTCGTCAATGGCGGGACCATCGTTTCGACCTCGTCCACTGCAACATTGCTGGTGAGTTCGACCGGCTTCGGGGGTCTCGCCTCCATCAATTCCGGCGGCAACGGGCAAGGCGGCGTCGCCCGGGTCGAGACTGACGGGACAGGTTCGTCCGTCACTGCGACGCAGGGTATCTTCGTGGCTGCGGGTATCGGCGGCAGTGCTGCTGGGTCCGGAACCGCCGGCACCGGCACCGGCGGCCGGGTTGAGTTCGGCACCGGCCCTGCCGGCAATGACTGGACTTTCGGCAATCTCGTGACCGATGCCATTGGCCTCGGCGCCAACGGCGCGGTCGGCGGAGCAGGCACCGGCGGCGTCGTCAATCTCGGCGTGCTCGGGGGCACGCTCGACGTGACCGGCACATTGTCGCTGGACGCGTCGGGTACCGGCGGCAGCGGCACGACCGGCGCTGGCGGCGTTGGCACCGGCGGTGCGGCCACGGTATATGTCAATAATGACGGTGAACTGAGCTTCGCCTCCGCGATAGTCGTCAGTGATGGCCTGGGCGGCGCCGGCGCGACCGGCGGCAACGGCACGGGCGGCATCCAGGTCAACAGTCCGTTCGAGGAGCCATCGGGCGGAGCGTTCATCTCGTCTTTCGGCGGAACGGTCACCGGAACATCGGCGACCGTGCGGTCGCGCGGTATTGGCGGCAGCGGCTCGTCTGGCGCCGGGGGCAATGGCCAGGGCGGATCGGTCGCGATTGCCGCCTTCAACAGCCCCACGCCGGCCTTGATCGAGCTGGGCTCGGCAAATCTCGACAATTCCGCGATCGGCGGCGCGGGCGGCACCACCGCCGGCGGCAGCGGCGCGGCGGGCGGCAATGCCGCCGCCGGCAACCTGATCGTCGCGGAGGCGAACAGTCTGAACGGCACGCTGCGGATCGGCACCCTGTCTTTCACCTCGACCGCGTTCGGCGGCGCCGGCGGCGCCGGCACGACCGGAGTCGGCGGGCGCGGCGGCGATGCGTTCGGCGGCTTCGTCCAGGCCGGCGGCACCAGCGGCGAGGGCAGTGGCGATACGAACGGTGTGGTCGAATTCGGCACGGTAACCGCCGATGCGTCGGCGGTCGGCGGCGCAGGTGGTGCCAATGGCGGCGCCGGCGGCGACGGGCAGGGCGGCTCGGCCGCGCTGCTCTCGCGTGGCGGCACGCTTGCGGTCACCAGTGTGGGCTTCGTCGCTAACGGCACGGGCGGCGCCAGCGCGACCGGCGCGGGCGGCAACGGCTCCGGCGGCCGCGTCATCGCCTTGCTGACGACGCGCTTCCAGACGACGCTCGGATCGACCAACACGATCGGCGCCTTCAGCGGCATCGCGGGCGGCACCGGCGGCACGGGCGCGACGACGGGCCAGGGGCGGCATGGCACCGGCTTCGTCGACGTGATCGGCAGCACCGCGACGTTCGGGACCGCCAGCCTGACGACATTCGGGCCGGGGACGCCCTCGATTCCGGAGCTCGCGGCGCCGGTCTATGTCCGCGCCCAGGGCGGCTCGTTGACCTTCACCACCTCGCTGGACGTCGATTCAGTGGCGGCCGTCAATATCCAGCCCGAAGGGGGTACGATCGCGCTTCAGGGGAACGCCAATATCGTTTCCCAGACGGGCATTGCGATCAATGCCACCGATGCCGGCGTGATGAGCGGCGGCGCCTGGAATCTCGACACGGCCGGCGCCGTCGTCATCTCGCACAGCAACCGGCCGGGCAGCGGGGCAACCGTTAGCGTCGCGCAGTTGACCGCGTTCGGCAGCGATTTCACCGCGTCGAGCGGCACGCTGGTTCGCGCCAGCCAGGCGATCGGCGTCAATGTCGCCAATCTCGCCACGATCGCCGGCACGGTGGTTTCGCCGAGCATCTTCATCGCCTCGCGCGATATCGACATTCCGGCGAGCGGCTTCCTTGGCGATGCCGGCACCACGGCGATCACGCTCAACGTCAATCCGCAGAGCGCGCAGACCGTGATCGGTGGGACCGCCACCGGCGCGGGCTATACGCTGACCCAGGCCGAAGCGAACCGCATCCGCACCGCATCGCTGCAGATCGACGCGACGCCCACCAGCAGCGCGCCGAGCCGCCCGGCCGATCTCGTCCTGCGCGACCTGACCTTGAGCGCGACGCCGAACCCGGCGGGCGCGGCGGTCAACCGCCTACAGATTTCGCTCAATGCGGGCGAGGGCGCCGGCGGCATCGTCCAGGTCGAAGGCGCCGTCCGGGTCGAGAATGCGACGTCGTCGTCGGGCATCGATATCATCGCCGGCGAACGCATCCAGATCATCAATCCGGCGGGCAGCCTTAGGGTGCTGGCCAGCGGCGGCCTGCCGAGCGGATCGATCGGCATGCAATCGGCGAACATCTGGTCGGCCAGCCAGGCGATCATCGACCAGTTGATCGCCAGCCCGAATTTCGAGGGCCGCAACGACGCCCTGCTCGCCAATAGCGGCGATGTGCAGGAACGCGGCTATATCGAGGCCGGGGACATCCTGCTTCGCGTCGGCAGCACGCTGTTGGTGCAGAACAGCGGCACGGAGGACCGCTTCGCGGGCATCACCGTCACCCAGAACACGCTGACCGTCGAGCCGACCTCTTCGGGCCAGATCGACGTTTACGCCTTCGGGCGGCGGATCAATGCCGACGGCACCTTCGTCATCAACACGCCCTATTTCCGCGAAGTCGCCTTCGGTTCAGGCTCCGGCTATATCGCCGATGCCCAGTTCAACACCTGCTTCATCGCGAGCGGTCGATGCGGCTTCGGCCCCGAGCAGCCGGTCCCGGCCGGTCCCGAGGTCATCGAAGGGCCGATCGACGAGGTCGAGGAGACCTCGCCGCCGCCCAATCCCGACCGGCAGCAATTCGTCGATGTCAGCTTCGCTTCGGAATCGCTGCTCGAGGAGCCGGTGACGAGCGGCGGCGACAGCGGCGTCTGGGATGAGGAAGGACGAGATTGCGAGCCCGGCGATCAGGTTTGCGCGCAGGACGGCGGAGGACAATGAGGATGATGCGTTCCACTCTCGTTCGGACGGCCCTGGTCTTCGCGGCGGCATCGATCGCGGCGCCGCCGGCCGCCGCCCAGCCGGTCAGCCTGCAGGATAGCTTCCGGATCGGCTCGGGCAGCAGCCTGCTGTGCAGCGCCCAGACCACGATCAGCGATCGCGTGTTCGAGGACATGTTCGACCGCGGCTATTCGATCACCTGCCGCGACGCGGCGGTGCCGGTCGGTTCCATTTATGCGCTGCGCGCCCGTGCCGGCGATCCGGTCGCGCGATTGGCGGCGGCCCGGGCCAGCCGGGCGACCTGCACGGCCGCCGCGCCGACGGCGATCGAGGGGCTGGGTTCCGTCGAGACCCTGTCGTGCCGGCTGGCCGACGCCGACGTCGCTTACAATGTCTATCTCGTGTCGTCCGGCAACATCCTTTACGCGGCCGAAGGCCTGGCCGGTTACGACAGCGTGTTGCGGCTTGGATTGAGGAGCGTGATCGCCAATCGCGTGATCGAAGGCGAAGTCGATGTCGCCACGACCGGCGCCGGCGATCCCATCGCCTTCGCGCGCGTCCAGGCCGCCAGCCTCGATCCGCAGCGCGCCCTGGATGAAGCCTATCGCCGCAACAATGCCGGCAATTACGCCGAAGCGGCCGAATTCTTCTCCGCGCTCACCGACCGGCGCGAGGATCCGGGCGACCGCGCGGAGGCGCTTGCCAATGAGGCGCTGCAGAAATCCAATCTGGGTCGCTATCCGGAGGCGGATGCCCTGTTCGCGCGGGCGGCCGCGCTGGCCGGCGGCGATCCGGTGAACGAGCGTCGGCTGCGCAATTATCGCGCCATGCACCTGCTCAACCAGGGCCGATCGGCCGACGCGCTCGCGGAACTCGACCGGGTGCTGGCCGGGCCGCCGGCGAGCGATGCGGTGCGCGCGCTTCAGCTCGACCGCGCGACCGCTTCCCGACTCACGGCGGAATCGCCGGGCGCGCGGCGCCTCGGCGGCCTCGAGGGCCTGACCCCGGAGGACAAAGTCCAGATTCTCGACGGCCAGGCCCTGCAATTGCGGGGCACGGTGCTGCGGCTGCAAGGGCGGACCGACGAGGCCGCGGTCACCTATCAGCGCGCGCTCGATAGCCTGGTCGCGATCCGCGGCGGGCGGATCGCGGCGACGGTCTGGATGCGTGCCCAGATTCTCGGCGATCTCGCCCGGATCGCGGAATCGCAGGGCAATCTTGGCGGTGCGGAAGCCCAGCATCGCGCGGCGATCGGCCTGCTCACCGGCGATTATCCCGATTCCTCGGCCCTGTTCAGCGCCAAGGGGCGGCTTGCCGCCTTCTATGCGCGCACCGGGCGCAGCGGCGAGGCGCAGTCCATCTATCGCGAGATCGTCGCGGCGATCGCGGAGAATGGGGACAGCTCGGCGACGCTTCGGCGCATTTTGAACCCCTATTTCGGGCTGCTGGCCGGACAGAGCGAGACCGCTGCTGATTTCTTCGCCGCAAGCCAGGTGCTGGTGCGGCCTGGCGTCGCGCAGACTCAGGCGGTTCTGGCGCGCGAGCTTTCAGGCGGCAGCGACGAGGCGTCGCGGCTGTTCCGCCAGTCCGTCAATCTCACCCGCGATATCGAACGCACGCGCGTCGATCTGGCGCGGCTGGAGGGCAACACCAATCCCTCCACGGCCGAGCTGCAATATGTCGGCGAGCTGCGCTCCACCATCTCCCGGCTCCAGCAGGACCAGGTCGCGACGCAGGCGCGGCTGGCCGATTTCCCGCGCTATCGGGCGGTGTCGTCGAGCGCGATCACCTTGGCCGATCTGCAAGCGCTGCTGCGGCCCGGCGAGGCCTATTACAAGATGCTGGTCGTAGGCGATGAGGTCTTCGCGATCTTCGCCACCTCGGGCGAGGCCCGCACGTTCCGCATCGCCACCCGCGCCGCCGAGCTGGAGCGGCAGGTCGATGCGCTGCGCCGGACGATCAGCGTCGTCGAGAACGGCCAGCAGGTCACCTATCCGTTCGATGTGGCATTGGCCCATCAGCTCTACACCGAGCTGTTCGCGCCGGTCGCTGCAGATATGGGCGCCGTCACCCACCTGATCTTCGAGCCGGACGGCGCGCTGCTGCGGCTGCCGCCCAACCTGCTCGTCATGGACCGTGCCGGCGTGGACGCCTATCTCGCCCGCGCCGCCGATCCCGACGATGACGGTTTCGATTTCCGCGGCGTCGCCTGGCTCGGGCGCGATCGCGACATCAGCACCGCCGTTTCGGCCCGGGCCTTCCGCGACGTGCGCGCGGCGCCGCCGTCGCGCGCCACCGCCGAATATCTCGGCTTCGGCCAGAATGCGACGACGCAGGGCTTCCTGCAGCAGGGCGCCGGCACGCGCAGCGTCGGTGAATGCGATTGGTCGCTGGCGGCCTGGAACCGGCCGATTTCGGCGAGCGAGCTTTACACCGCGCAGCGGGCGATCGGCGGATCGACCGATATCGTTACCGGTGAGGCCTTCACCGACACGGCTATCAAGCAGCGCGAGGATCTGAGCGACTATCGCATCCTGCATTTCGCCACGCACGGGCTGGTCGCCCCGCCGCGCCCCGAATGCCCCACCCAGCCGGCGCTGATGACCAGCTTCGGCGAAGCCGGATCGGACGGGCTGCTCACCTTCTCCGAGATTTTCGATCTTCGGCTCGACGCCGATCTCGTCATCCTCTCGGCCTGCGACACGGCCGCGCGGGCGGGCGCGGCGGCGAGCGCGGCGGCCGGTCTCACCACTGGCGGCGATTTCGCGCTGGACGGCCTGGTGCGCGCTTTCATCGGCGCCGGTGGCCGGATCATCGTCGCGAGCCATTGGCCTGTGCCTGATGATTTCGACGCGACCGAGCGATTGATCTCCGGCCTGTTCACCGCACCACAGGGGACAGGCACTGCATCCGCGCTCCGCTCGGCACAGCGCGCCTTGATGGACGATGCGGCGACCTCGCATCCCTATTACTGGTCCGGTTTCGCGGTGGTCGGCGACGGCACGGCGCCGGTGATCCGTCCCGTCGCCGAGCGCATCGCGCTGGCGCGTTGAACCAAGTGCCAGTCTGCGCGTTGGCAGTCGGATAGATCATTCGGCTGCTAAGCGGGGGCGCTTGAGGCATAAGAAATTTTTGTTGGCGGCTGTGGCGGTGGGAGCGCTTGCCCATCCCGTATTCGCTCAGCCGCCTGCCGGGAATGCCCCGGGCGACGAGCCCATCGTTTCCGATTCCGCGTTCGAGGAGGCGCTGCCGCCGCTCGATCCTGCTCTCGGCGAACCGCTCGAGCCGATCGGGGGGTTAGATGAATCCGCCATCGAAGCGACACCTTTTCCCCCCGTTCCCGGGCCGGTTGAAGATGTGCCTTTAGCGGATCCGGCTTTGGCCGAGCCGCTTCCGCCGCTTTCCACCTTCCGCACGGAGCCTGTGCAGGACGTCGCCGCCGCACCCGACGATGGCGAGGCCTTGGCACGGGTGCGCTACACGCTTGTCGTGGAAGGGCTGGACGACGTCGGCCTGGAAGGCCGGTTCCGCAGCCTTTCCGCACTGCAGGATGCGCGCGGCGATGCGGTGAACGGGGCGATGATCGCTGCGCGGGCTCGGGAAGATGAGATACTCGCGGTTCGGCTGCTGCGGTCCGAGGGTTATTATGATGCGGTCGCCACGTCTTCGATCGCGCAGGCGCCGGATCAGCCTGATCGGCTCACCGTCACGATCACCGCCGCGGCGGGCAATCGCTACAATTTCGGCGATATCAGGATCACCGGCCCGGCCACCGAGCCGCCGGAAATGGCGCGCGCCGCGCTGCCGCTGGAGGAAGGCGCGCCGATCGTCGCGGTCGCGGTCGAGGCGGCCGAGGCGAATGTGATGTTGCGGCTGCCGCAGCAGGGCTATCCCTTCCCCGAGCTTGGCCTGCGCGACATCGAGCTCGATCCGGCGACCCGGCTCGGCGCCTATACGTTGCCGCTCGACCCCGGTCCGCGCGCCAGCTTCCGCGGCGTCACCACGGAGGGCGAGCTCGCTTTCGATGCGGACCATGTCGAATTGCTGTCGCGCTTCGATCGCGATCAGCTCTACGACAGGCGCCTGGTCGACGACCTGCGCGAGGCGATGGCCGCGACGCGCCTGTTCAATTCGGTGTCGGCCGAGCCGGTCCGCACCGGCGAGACGGCGCCCGACGGCACCGAATATGTCGATATTCTGGTGCGCCAGCAGGCCGGCCCGGCACGTTCGATCGATGGCAGCATCGGCTACAATACCGGCGAAGGCCCACGGATCGAGGCGGCCTGGGAGCATCGCAACCTCTTCCCGCCGGAAGGCTCGCTGCGCATCGCGGCGATCGGCGGAACCAACGAGCAGTCGGCGAGCATCCGCTTCCGCCGCAACAACTGGCAGCGGCGCGATCAGGCGCTCTGGCTCCAATTCGAGGCGGGGCGGCGCAACTACACCGCCTTCGAGGGCTATACGACGCGCCTGTTCGGCACGATCGCACGAGAATCGACGCCGATCTGGCAGAAGCGCTGGACCTATGCGATCGGCGCGGAAATCCTCGCCACCAACGAAACCCGGATCGGCCGGCCGCGCCTGTCGCTGAGCGACGCCTATTTCATCGGCGGCGTCTTCGGGCAGGTGGGTTACGATCGCTCGAACAGCCTGCTCGATCCCACGCGCGGCTACCGCCTCGTCGCCCGGGTCAATCCCGAGGCCTCGCTGCGCGACGGCAGCGATTTCTACGTGCGCAACCTGATCGACGGCAGTGCTTACTATCCGGTGGGCGATTTCGTGATCGCGGGCCGTGTCCGCCTGGGATCGATCACCGGCATCGGGCGGGATTCGCTGGCGCCGTCCCGGCGTTTTTATGCGGGCGGCGGCGGATCGGTGCGCGGCTTCGGCTTCCAGGAACTGGGGCCGAAGGAGATCATTCCCAATCCCGATTTCGATCCGGACGATCCCGATGCCGCGCCGGCCACGCTGGCCATTCCGCTGGGCGGCCGCTCGGTCAACGAATTCGCGATCGAAGGGCGCTATCGTTTCGGCGATTACGGGATCGTCGCCTTCGTCGATGCCGGGCAGGTCTATGAGAGCGAATATCCCCGCTTCTCCAACCTGCGCTACGGCGTCGGCATCGGCGGGCGGCTCTACACCAATTTCGGTCCGGTGCGGGTCGATATCGCGACGCCGATCAATCGCCAGCAGGGCGAATCCAAAATCTCGATCTACGTCTCGATCGGTCAGGCTTTCTAGGTGGCGAGCGAACCGCCCCCGGCCGAAGAAGTGACGGTCGTGCGTCGTCGCGCTCCGGCGGTCACCGTGGCGAAATGGGCGGGCCTCGCCTTGATCGTCCTTCTCATCCTCGGCGCCGCCTTCGTCGCCTGGCTGAACACCGATGCCGGCCGCCGTTTCGTCGTGCGCCAGATCAATGCGATCGAAATGGCCTCGGGCCTCCAGGTCGGCGTCGAGCGGATCGACGGCTCGATCTTCGGTTCGATGACCTTACACGGCCTGACGCTGAGCGACCCCCAGGGCGTGTTCTTCCAGGCGCCGAGCGCCGAGGTCGATTATCGGCCGCTCGCTTATCTGCGCAACCATATCGACATCAGGTCGCTGGTCGTGCCGCAGGCCCGGCTCGCCCGTTTGCCCGAACTGCGCCCCGGCGATCCCGACGCGCCGATGCTGCCTGACATCGATATCGATATCGGCCGTCTGGCCGTCGGCCGTCTGGTGGTCGATCCCGCCGTCACCGGCCGGCCGCACATCCTGTCGATCGACAGCCGGGCGCGGATCGCCGACGGGCGGGCCGAACTGGGCCTCGATCTCGGCGCGCTGGCGGCCGAAGGCGTGCCGGGCGGGGATCGGCTGTCGCTGCGGCTCGATGCCGTTCCAGCCGACAACCGGCTCGACATCGCGATGGCCGCGCGGGGGCCTGCCGGCGGCTTCCTCGCCGGATTGGCCGGCCTCGACGAAGATATCGTCGCGCATGTCGAGGGCCGCGGCGACTGGACAAACTGGCAGGGCCGCGCCCGCGCCGCTCTGGGCGGTGAATTGCTCGCCAATCTCGATCTCACCGCGCGCGACGGCACGTTCGCGCTGCGCGGGCCGCTTCGCCCCGGCCTGCTCATGGAAGGGCCGGTTGAGCAACTGTTCGGGCCGGTAACCCGGATCGACGTCACCACGACGCTGGACGAGCGCCGGGCCGATCTGCGCCTGCGGCTCGGCAGCTCGGCGCTCGCCGTCGCGGCCGAAGGTCTGGTCGATCTCGGCCAGAACCGTTTCGAAGGCATGCGCGTCGCCGCGCGGCTGCTGCGGCCCGGCGCGATCGCCCCGAACCTCTCCGGCCGCGATGCACAGATCGCCTTGTTGCTCAACGGCCCGTTCGCGACGCCGTCTATCGCCTATGAGCTGCGCGCCGCCAGCCTCAGTTTCGACGACACGATCGTCGAAGGCTTGCGCGCCGTCGGCGGCGCGCGGGTCAATGCGGACGACATCATCGTGCCCATCTCGGCGCGCGCGGCGCGCATTCGCGGCTTCGATGCCGTGGCGGGCGGTACGATCGCCAATGTCACGCTGAACGGCGATCTCGGCATTACCGGCCCGCGCATCGTCTCCGACAATCTGCGCGTGCGCGCCGATCGGATCGATGCGCGCCTCGCCATCGCCTTCGATCTGGCGGAAGGCCGCTATCTCGCCGCCATTCAGGGGCGGGTGAACAACTATCTCGTCGATGGCGTCGGCCTGTTCGACATCACGACCGATGTGGAGCTGACCAGCAGCCCGGCCGGTTTCGGCCTGGGTGGCCGGATCGCGGCACGCAGCCGGCGGATCGACAATCAGACGGTCGCCGATCTGCTCGGTGGGCCGGCGACGATGTCCGCCAATGTCGCGATGGAGCCGTCCGGCCTTATCCGCCTCAGCAATGTGCGGCTCGCCTCGCCCTTGCTGCGCGTCAATTCGGGCGGCGGCACCTATCGGTCGGACGGCGCGCTCGACCTGCGGTTGAGCGGGGTGAGCGAAAGCTATGGCGCGCTCGACGTGCGCATCTCCGGCACCGCTTCGGCGCCCGAAATCCGTCTTGCCGCCGCCAGTCCGGGCTTCGGCGTCGGCCTGCGCGACGTGGAGGCGACGGTGCGCGCCACCGCCCAGGGTTGGGCGCTGCAGGCGACAGGCGAATCCGCCTATGGACCATTCAGCGCCGATGTCGTGATCCTCAGCAACGAGGGGCCGCTCACCATTGCGGTCAACCGGCTGACCTTCGCCGGCGTGGATTTCGCCGGGCGTCTCGTCCAGTCCGCCGCCGGACCGTTCGTCGGCACGCTGACTTTGGCCGGTTCGGGGCTGGACGGCTCGGTGCGGCTGTCCGCCGAGGGCAGTCATCAGCGCATCGACATCGCCGCCACCGCCAATGGCGCGCGCACCCCGGGCGACGTGCCGATCCTGATCCAGCGCGGCGTCATCAACGCGACCGCGATTCTCTATCCCGACGCGCCCGCCATCACCGGCGACGCGCAACTCGCCGGGCTCACCAGCGGCGATCTTTCGGTGCAGCGCGCGCGGGTGCGGATCGACTATCGCGGCGGCAGCGGCACCGCGCAGGTGCTGGCCGAAGGCCGGCGCGGGGTCGCCTTCCGCGTCGCCGTCAATGCCGCGCTGGCGCCGGACGTGATCCGGCTCGCTATGCAGGGCGAAGTCAATGCGGCGCCGTTCCGCTTCGCCCAGCCCGCCCAAATCCGCCGCGAGGGCAGCACGTGGCGGCTGGCGCCGGTCACGGTCGCGCTGTCGCAGGGGCAGGTGCGGCTGGCGGGCAGCTATGGCGACGGGCTCGTCGTTCAGGCACGGCTAGATCGCTTCGATCTCGCCATGCTCAACGCTTTCTCGCCCGGCCTCGGCATTGGGGGCAGTGCGACCGGCAGCCTCGATTTCTCGCAACCCTCCAATGCCGCCTTCCCGCGCGCCGAGCTGCGGATCAATGTCCAGAACTTCACGCGCACCGGCATCGCGACCCGCTCGGTGCCGGTGAACATGGCGCTCGCCGGCAGCCTTCGCCCCGATGCCGCGTCGCTCGCCGGCGTAATCCGGCGCGGCGGCAATATCGTCGGGCGTGTCCAGGCCCGGCTTCAGCCCAGCGGATCGGGAAGCTGGACCGAACAGCTCGCGGCGGCGGGGCTGAACGGCGGTATCCGCTATAACGGCCCGGCGGACGTGCCGATGTCCTTCGCCAATCTCGCCGGCCATCAGCTCACCGGCGGCCTTGTGATCGCCGCCGATTTCCGGGGTAATGTCGCAGATCCGCGCTTCTTCGGCCTCGTGCGCGCCGACAATCTCACCTACGTCAACGAGGAATATGGGACGCGGATCACCAATCTCGCGCTCGAAGGCCGTTTCAATGCCAGCCAGCTTCAGATCGTTCGCCTGAACGGTCGTGCCGGCGATGGCACGGTGAGCGCGAGCGGCAATATCGGCCTCGCCGCCGCCGCCGGTTTCCCGATCGATCTCCAGCTGCGCTTCGACAATGCCCAGCTTGCGCGCAGCAACGATCTCGGCGCCCGCGCGACCGGCGCGATCCGCATCACCAACGGTCCGCAGCAGGGCGCACGGATCGCCGGCGAAATGGAGCTGGGCGAAGTGCGTTACGAGTTCGTCCGCCAGGCAGCGGGCGAGGTGCGCGAACTGGCTGGCGTGCGCCGGCGCGGCGATCCGATCCGCCCGCCCAACGAGCAGCAGGCCGATGCGGGCGTGCCCAGCATCTGGCAGCTCGACCTGCGCGTCCATGCCGACAACCGCGTCTACGTCTCCGGCATGGGGCTCGAATCCGAATGGTCTGCGGACCTGCGGGTGCGTGGCACCTCGGCCACGCCCGAGATCACCGGCAATCTGGAGATGATCCGCGGCACGCTCAGCCTCGCCGGGCGGCGTTTCGATCTGCAACGCGGCCATGTCGCCTTCGACGGATCGCGTCCGCCCAATCCGCGCCTGGATATCGAGGCGACGTCCGACATCGACGATGTCGAGGTGGCGATCAACATCTCCGGCGCCGCCTACAATCCGCAGATCGCCTTCACCTCGACCCCGAACCTGCCCCAGGACGAGGTCGTCTCGCGCATCCTGTTCGGCCGGTCGGTGACGGAGATTTCGGCGCTGCAGGCGGTCCAGCTTGCCGCCTCGCTGAACACGCTGCGCGGCTCGGGCGGCGGGCTCAACCCGCTCGGCCAGCTCCGCTCCGCCACCGGGATCGATCGTATCCGCATCCTCGGCGCCGACGACACGACCGGTCGCGGCACGGCGGTCGCGGCGGGCATGTATCTTTCGGACGACATCTATGTGGAGATCGTCACCGACGCGAAGGGCTTCACGGCGACCCAGGTGGAAATCTCATTGAGCCGCGCGCTCAGCATGCTCTCGCAATTCGGATCGAACAGCGGGACGAACGTGAACCTGCGCTATCGCCGCGATTATTGAGGATCGGCATCCCTCAGCGTCAGCAGGTCGTCGGTGACCGTCATCGTGAAGACCGGCGCATTGCCGGGCGGAGTTTCGGCGACGGCATCGACGAACATCGCCCGCGCCTCGGGATCGTCATAGACCATCTTGGCGTCGAACGCCTTCTGCCAGGTCGCCTCGTCCGGCCATTCTGCATAGCCGACGAAGCGCCCGTCGCGATCTTGGTGGAGGCGCGAGCCGTGGCTGCCGTAGATACGGGTGATCGCATGCGTCCCGCGCCGCCAGGCCTCGCGGAACTGCGCCTCCTTGCCCGGATGGACCCGCCACCAATAGACCGCCACGAACATGGTTGCCTCCTTGTCTTGGCCGGTCGATCCGGCGCAGAACCCCGCATATGAACGCGTCGGCTCTCTCCCATATCCGGCGGCTCGAGGCCGAAAGCATTCATGTCATCCGCGAGGCGGTGGCCGAAGCGCGGCGCCCGGTGATGCTCTATTCGATCGGCAAGGATTCGGGCGTCATGCTCCATATGGCGCGCAAGGCCTTCTTCCCCGCGCCGCCGCCTTTCCCGCTGCTCCATGTCGATACGACCTGGAAGTTCCGCGACATGTATAAGCTGCGCGACCGGATCGCGGCGGAGAGCGGCATGGAGCTGATCGTCTGGCGCAACGCCGAAGCCGAGCGCGCGGGCATCAACCCCTTCGACCACGGACCGCTCCATACCGAGATGTGGAAAACGCAGGGACTGAAACAGGCGCTCGACCATCACGGCTTCGATCTCGCCTTCGGCGGCGCGCGGCGCGACGAGGAGGCGAGCCGCGCCAAGGAGCGGGTCTTCAGCTTCCGCGCCGCCGGCCACCAATGGGATCCGCGCCGTCAGCGTCCGGAGCTCTGGACCCTCTACAACGGCCGCATGACGAAGGGTGAAAGCATCCGCGCCTTTCCCCTGAGCAATTGGACCGAGCGCGACGTCTGGCACTATATCCTGGCCGAGGAGATTCCGATCGTCCCGCTCTATCTCGCCGCGCCACGCCCGACGGTGGAGCGCGACGGCCTCATCCTGATGGTCGATGATAATCGCCTGCCGCTGCGTCCCGGCGAGCTCCCGGTCACGCGCACGATCCGCTTCCGCACCCTGGGCTGCTATCCGCTGAGCGGCGCCATGGAGAGCGAGGCGGCGACGCTGGAGGCGCTGATCGCCGAGATCGAAGCCTCGACCCTGTCCGAGCGCCAGGGCCGCGCGATCGACCGCGAGGAGGGCGCCGGCATGGAGCGCAAGAAGCGCGAGGGCTATTTCTAGGGCTCGCCTTCGTAGAGTACCTTGTTCCGGCCCGCATCCTTGGCCCGGTAGAGCAGCGCATCGGCACGGGCGAGCGGCACGTCCGCCGAGGTCGAGGTGCCGCAGGCCACTCCGGCCGAAAAGGAGACCTGGCCGAGCGGCGTATCGGTCTCGCGAACCTTGAGCCGCTTCGCCGCGAGCTGCGCACGCGCTTCGTCGAGGATCTCCGCGCCCTGGGCCGCATTCAGCCCGTCGAACACGGCGACGAACTCCTCGCCGCCCAGCCGGGCGACGAAATGGCCGGTACAACATTCGTCGAGCAACTCGGCCACCATCTTGAGCACGCGGTCGCCGACGCCGTGGCCATAGGTGTCGTTGACGCGCTTGAAATGATCGATGTCGCAAATGGCGAGGCTGATCAGGCCGCCCGCCTGCTGCAACTCGGCATGATGTTCCTCAAAGGCACGGCGGTTGGGCAGGCCGGTCAGCGGATCGCGGCGCGCTTCCTGCCCGGCCTCCGCCAGCTTGACGCGCAAGGTCTGGGCCTCGTCGCGCGCGGCGGAGAGTTGCTGTTCGGCGGCCTGGGTGCGCTCGATCATCGTGCGGGTGATCGCGATCAGGGTCTCGGTCGATCCGCCGGCCTGCTCCAGTTCGGCGGCGCCGACGGCGAGGTCGCGGCCGTAATTCTGCGCTTCGACGCGAGAGCTTTCGACGATTTCGGCGAAGGCCTCGATCTGCCGCTTCGCCGCGCCGAGCACGGCCGGGTCGATGCCACCGGATCGCCCGCCCGCCACGGCATTCGCGCTGATGATCTCGTCCGCATCGCGCTGGGTCAGGCGAATCCCGTCGGCGGTCGCGGCTTTCACGGCCCGGGACGCGGGGGCGTCCTCGTCGGCGAAGAGCTGGTGCGCCAGCGCATAATTGGCCGGGCTGGGCGACAGGCCGTGATCGGACAGGAACGACCCGATCCGCTGGAACAGGCTTTCATCCTCGGTATGTTGCCGCGCCACGGTCATCGTCCATGCCTAGCGAAATGATGGTTAATTTTGCCTAAGGCTGCCGCCTCGGCGCGGCGGTCGGTGCGGCGGGCGCATCGGCCGCGGCGAGATCGGTCGCCGGACGCGGCGCGGCGCCGCCACGCCAGGCCAGGGTGATCGAGATGCGCCGGTTGCGCGGATCGTAGCGGTCGTGCGGCACGAAGGGATCGCGATCGGCGACGCCCTCGATCCGCGCGATCCGGTCGATCGCAACGCCCGAGCCCTGCAGCGTCGCGCGCGTCGTCTCGGCCCGGCCGGTCGACAGTCGCCAGTTGTTCATCGTCTGGCCCGCCGAATAAGGCAGCGAGTCGGTATGGCCGCGCACGACCACCGCATTTGGCACGCCGGCGATGACCTGTGCGACTTCCTGCACCAGCCGGAGCGCCTCGGGGAGAAGCTGATCGGTGCCGACGCGGAACATCGAATAATCCGCCTCGTCCATCAGGTCGATGCGCAGCCCCTCCTCGTTCTGGGTGAAGCTGACATGGCTGCGCAGCCGCCGCAGCTCCGGCGTCTGGTCGATTCGCCGCAGCAATTCGTCGCGCAGCCGGCCGAATTGCTCGCGATCCTCCGCCGTCGGCGCGCGGCCTTCCTGGGTGCCGCCGGTGACGTCGCGCGGGATCACGATGGAGCGCGATCCGGTCTGCGTCGCCCGGTGCGGATAATTGTCGTCGGCGATGATCGAATCGCCGCCCAATATGCCGTCCGATCCGGCGCTGTCGCGGCGATATTCGATCAAGGTCGGCGTGAAATAGTCGGCGAGGCCGCGCCGCTGATCCTCGTCGGTCGCGCCGATCAGCCACATCAGCAGGAAGAAGGCCATCATGGCCGTCACGAAATCGGCGTAGGCGATCTTCCAGGCACCGCCATGATGACCGCCATGGCCATCGGCGATCACCTTCTTGACGATGATCGGCTGGACGGGGGGCGGCTCGTTGCGCCCGCGCTTGGCGGCGGAGGCCATGACTCAGCGTCCGCGCATTCCGTCGAACACGTCGGCGAAGGCCGGCTGGTTCGAATGGGTGATGCCCGAGCGCGCCGCCTCGATCACCAGCGGCAGGGGATGGCCGTGGAGCGAGGCGATGATGATCTGCTTGACGACCTGATAGATCGCCGCATCGCCTTCGATCACCTGTTTCGCGCGGTTGGCGAACGGGCCGACGAAGCCGTAGGACAGGAGCACGCCGAGGAAGGTGCCGACCAGCGCGGAGCCGATCAGCGCGCCGAGCACCGCCGGCGGCTGGTCGATCGAGGCCATGGTCTTCACCACACCGAGCACGGCGGCGACGATGCCGAGCGCGGGGAGCGCATCGGCCAGGGTCTGCAGCGAGTCAGCGGGGCGGACGGCATCGTGATGATGCGTCTTGATCGCATTGTCCATCACCTCCTCGACCGCGCGGGGATCGAGCGTGCCGGAGGAGACGACGACCAGCCGCAGCGTGTCGCAGATCAGGTGGACGAGCGTGTCGTCCTTCAGGAGCTTGGGATATTCGGCGAAGATCGCGCTGGCTTTCGGATCCTCGATATGCGGTTCGACCGCCACCGGCCCGTCGGTGCGCAGCATCTTCATGAGCTTCGACACCAGGAAAATGGTGTCGAGATAGTCCTGCTTGTTGTAGGTCGGGCCCTTGAACACCTTGCTGAGGCCGCCCATCAGCGCCTTCAGCTCGCGCATGGAATTGCCGGCGATGGTCGCGCCGACCGCCGCGCCGCCGATGATCGTCATCTCGATCGGCAGAGCTTTCGCGATGATGCCGATCTGCCCCCCGCTGATCAGGAAGCCGCCGAACACCATCACGATGACAACGATTATGCCGACGGCTGCGAACATTCCGATCCCCGCGAGACTGGCCCCAGTCGGAAGGCTGAAACCGGCCTTCCCTAGAGAGTTAACGGCAGAGGGACGGGGACTTTAGGGTTAACGCGCCGTGCACCCTGTTTTCGCGGTTCGATGCGGTCCGAAAGCGGTCGATCCGCCGCTGTCCGGTATGGACGGCGGCGGATCGGGCGGCGCGCGGCAGGCCGGTGTCGCTATCTCAGGATGTCGAACAGGGTGTTCTGGTTGATGCGCGCGAAGACCGCCTGCGCGGCGTCGAGCGTGAGTTTCCGCGCGTTGATCTTGGCCAGCGCCTCGATCGCGTTGGTATCCTCCAAGTCGCTGCGTTCCTCGGCGAGCTGGAGGCCGGTATTGGCGAGCCGCTCCAGCATCTGATCGACGCGGTTGCCGCGCGCGCCCTGCTCGCCGCGCAGCGTGCCGGCATGTTTCTGGGCGGCGTTCACATCTTCGAGCGCCTGGTCGATCGCGGCCTGGCGGAGCACCGGATCGGGCTCTTCGAGCGCGGCTGCGGCCGCCGCGACGATCGCGGCGATGTCCTGCGGGCCGGAGCCGGTGGCGACGCTTTCGAACACCTCCTCGCGGGTCGCGACGGCGATTACGGTGAAGCCGGGCGCGACCGGGATCTGGAGAGAGCTGGGTGACATGAAGAGATTGTTGCCGCGCGAATCCTTGGCGGTCTTCAGCGCTTCGAGTTCTTCGGCGATCGAACGCAGTTCCAGCGCGATCGTGGCGCGATTCTCGGCGGACATGGTGCCGTTGGCGGCGGCGACCATCAGCTCGCCGGCGCGGCCCACGGCCGTCTCGATCGAGGCCAGCACCGTATCGGCGCGCGCGCCGAGCGCCCCCGCCAGATCGAGATTGCGCTTCCACGTGAGGTCGTTGGCCTGGGTGCGGGCGATGTCGGACACGCGCGCGGCGGCCACCGGATCGTCGGACGGCGCCAGGATGCGCTTGCCGGTCGAAACCTCGGCCTGGCCGCGGGCGATCTCGCGCGCCAGCGCCATCTGCCGGTTGATCTCCAGCGTCAGCTGGTAGCGGGTGCCGCTGATCATCTTTCTGTCCCCTTATCCGACGGCATTGAACAGCGCGTCGATCGTCTCGCGCGCGACCTGGATGATCCGCGCCGAAGCGGTATAGGCCTGCTGGTAACGCAGCAATTCGGCGGCTTCGTAGTCCAGATCGATGCCGGTCACTTCGTCGAGTGCCGCATAGCTGAGGTCGCGCCAGGAGGCCGCCGCCGAGGCTTCCGTCCGGGCCGAAGCGAGGATCTGCGCGTTGCTGGCGACCAGATTGCCCCAGCGCCGCTCGATCGAGCTCGTCTCGCGAATCGACTCCAGTGCGACCAGATTGCCGTTGGCCGGCCCGCCGGGGCTGCCGGCGGCGATCAGATCGGGATCGCTGACCAGCGCCTGCATTGAGCGGGCGCCGCCCGGCGCCTCGAGCAGGTTGCCGCCGGGATCGCCATTGGCGTCCACGCCGGCGGCCGACCAATTGTTGACCGTGGCGACGAAATCGGCGGCGAGCGCGTCGAGCGCGGCACGGCGATCGGCGGTGATCGAGGCCACGTCGAGATATCCCGCCAGCCTGCCGCCGCCGACCGGCAGGGCCTGGGTCGCGCCGTTGGTCTGGACGCTGAAGGAGATACGGCCGTCCGCCGCGCGCGCCATGGCGATGAGACCCGGCGTCGTATCGCCGACCAGGGTCACGGCGCTGTTGCTGGCCGAGGTCATCCGCGCCGTGCCGTCGTCATTGATCGAGACGCTGATATCGAGCCGCTCGGCGATGAAGTCGATCAGCTGGTCGCGCTGGTCCTCCAGCGACGCGCGGGCGCTGCCGCCCGGTGCCGCCGTGCGGATCGTGCCGTTCAGATTATGGAGCGCGGCAAGCGCGTTGTTGACCGCCGTCGCGTCGAGCTGGGCGCTGTCCGCCACGCCGGTCGAGACGCGCTCGAGCGCTTCGGCGGTGTTGCGGAAGGCCGTGGCGACATCGGCGAGCGAGGTCAGCATCGCGCCGCGTCCCAGCCGCTCGTTGGGATCGGCGGCGAGCGAGGTGGCCGCGTTGAAGAATTTGGTGAGCGACGAGCCGATGCCCGCCGGGCCGTCGTCGAGGGCGGATTCGACGCCGGTCAGCCATTGCTGGCGGACTTCGGCGCGGCCGGCCGCGTTGGCGGCGAAGCGCGCTTCGGTCGCCTTGAACTGGTCCCAGGCGCGCTGGACGCCGCCGGTGGTGACGCCGTTGAACAGGATCTGTTCACGATAGACGATGTTGCTCGCGGCATTGATCAGCGACTGCTTCAGCACGACCTTGCGGCGCGAGAAGCCGGGCGTCTCCGCATTGGCGACATTCTCGCCGATCGCGTTCAGCGCGCTGCGATAAGCGGCGAGGCCCGACGAGCCGATGGAGAGAAGATCGCTCATCGTGTGACTCCGCCCCGATTGAACTGGGTCATCAACAGCTCGGCGATGCCGAAGCTGTTCTGCCGCGACATATTCTCGGCGAGCTGGGCGTCGGACATGTCGCGGAACTGATCGGTGGCGGAGCTGCCGAACGCGTCCTCGGCGAGCCGCGCCTGGCGCATCGAGCCGATCATCTGTCGCAGGAAGATCGCCTCGAAGGCCTGGGCGGCCTGTTGCATCTGCTCGCGCTGACGCTCTGCCGCCGGATTGGCCGGGGATGCGCCCGTGGCGGGACCGGTCGAGGCGGCCGGGCCGATCACAGGATCACCAGCTCGGCGCGCAGTGCGCCGGCCTGCTTCAGCGCCTCGAGGATCGCGACGAGGTCGGACGGCGCGGCGCCGATCGCGTTGACCGCACGGACGATCTCGGACAGCGAGGCGCCGGGTGCGAAATCGAACATCGGCGATCGGCGCTCGGTCACTTCGATATTGCTGTTCTGTTCGACGGCGGTCCGGCCCTGCGAGAAGGGCGCGGGCTGCACCACGGTCGGGTTCTCCTGCACCGCCACGGTCAGGCGGCCGTGGCTCACTGCCGCCGGCATGATCCGGACCGCACCGTTGATGACGACGGTGCCGGTGCGGGCATTGACGATGACGCGCGCCGGCGCGTCGCCGGGATCGACGGAGAGATTCTCGATCCGGCTCATCAGCGCGGCGCGGACCTCGGCGCCCAGCGCCGCCTCGATCGCAACCGAGACTCCATCGAGGGCGCGCGCGACCGGCTGGCCCATGTTGCGGTTGATCGCATCGGCGATCCGCTGGGCGGTCGTGAAATCGGATTCCGAAAGATTGAAAACGAGGCTCGGTGCCGTGGCAAAGCCGGTGTCGACCGCCCGCTCCACCGTCGCGCCGCTCGGAATGCGCCCGGTCGAGGGCACGTTGACCGAGACCTGGCTGCCGTCCTGCGCCGAAACGCCGAGGCCGCCGACGGCGAGGTTGCCCTGCGCCATCGCGTAGATTTCGTTGTCCGCGCCGCGCAGCGGGGTCATGATCAAGGTGCCGCCGCGCAGCGAGCGCGCGCGGCCCAGGGCCGAGACGGTAATGTCCAGCCTTTGGCCCGGGCGGGCGAAGGCGGGAAGCTCGGCCGTGATCATCACGGCGGCGGCGTTCTTGAGCGCCGGATTGACGCCCGGCGGCAAGGTGAGGCCGAAGCGCGAGGCGACACCGGTCATGCCTTGGGTCGCATATTCCAGATTGTCGTCGCCCGTGCCCGCCAGGCCGACGACGATGCCGTAGCCGATGAGCTGGTTGGGACGCACGCCCTGGAAGGCGCCGAGATCCTTGATCCGGGTCGCCTGGGCCGGCGTCGCGATCACGAAGATGGCGCAGAGCACCAGAAAGATCGAACGGATCATCTTACACCTCAAAACGGGCTGAGCATGGTGAAGAAGCGCTGCAGCCAGCCCTGGCGGCTGGCCCGCGCGATTTCGCCGCGGCCGAGATATTCGATCCGGGCATCGGCGATCCGGGTGGAGGCCACCCGATTGTCGGGGCCGACATCGCCCGGCCGGACCAGGCCGGTCAGGCGGATCGATTCGTTGCCCCGGTTGATGCGCAGCTGCTTTTCGCCCTGCACGCGCATCGTGCCGTTGGGATAGACTTCGGCGACGGTGACGCTGATCTCGCCGATCAGGCTGTTCGACTGCGCGGTCTGGCCGCGGCCGGTAAACTCGTTCGCCCCGCCCGCCGACACGTCGGACGGCTGGAAGAAGGAGAGCGGCCCGGTCGCGGGCGGCGTCAGGCCGATGCTGCCCTCGCGGTTGGTGCCGGACGTCGTGGTCGATTGCCCCTGGGTGCGCTCGACCAGCACGACGGTCAGGATGTCGCCCACCGTGCCGGCGCGCTGGCCGTTGGTGAGCGGCACATAGCCCCGGCTCGCCTGGAAGATGCCGCCATTGGCGGCCGCCGGCGGTGCCTCGGCCGCATAAGCCGGGCGATGTTCGGGCGACGGCCGCTGGAAGGCGCAGAGCGCGAGCGCGGCGGGGATGAGGATGAGTGCGCGCTGCATCTTAGAGCTGCTGGTTCGCGGTGCGGAGCATCTCGTCGGTCGCCGAGATCATCTTCGAATTGACCTCATAGGCGCGCTGCGTCTCGATCATGTCGACCAGCTCCTGGACAACATTGACGTTCGAGGCTTCGAGCGCACCCTGGCGGATCGAGCCGCGTCCTTCCGCACCGGCCGGGCCGACCTGCGGCGTGCCGCTGGCTGCCGTCTCGGCATAGAGATTGTTGCCCAGCGCGCGCAGGCCCGCAGGATTGATGAAGCGGGCGACTTCGATCTGCCCGACCTGCGACGCCTCGACCTGACCGGGCAGGGTGACGGAGACGGTCCCGTCCGCGCCGATCGTCACCGATTCCGCGCCTTCGGGAATCTGGATCTGCGGCTGCAGCGGCTGGCCGTCCGAGGTCACGATCGCGCCTTCCGAAGACAGCTTGAAATTGCCGGCGCGGGTGTAGCCGGTGGTGCCGTCCGGGCGGGAGATCTGGAAATAGCCGTCGCCCTCAATCGCGAGATCGAGCGGATTGTCGCTGATGTTGAGCGAGCCCTGCGTCATGATCCGGCCGGTGCCGGTCACGCGCACGCCGGTGCCCAGATTGAGCCCGGTGGCATATTGATTGTCGCCGGACGAGCGCGCGCCCGCCGCCGTCATCATCTGATAGGCGAGCGTCTCGAACTCCGCGCGATCGCGCTTGAAGCCGGTCGTGTTCACGTTCGCCAGATTGTTGGCGATGACGCGCATGCGTTCCGACTGGGCGTCGAGCCCGGTGCGGGCGACCTGAAGGGCTGCGTTGGACATATCGTGACTCCTTGTCTCTCGCCTAGCTCGGCAGGCGCATCAGATCGGCGCCGGCGGTATCGATCTCGCGGGCGGTGGTGATGAGGTTGAGCTGCGTGTCCCAGGCCCGGCTGGCCTCGATCATCTCGATCAGCGCCTGGCTGACCTGGACGTTCGAGCCCTCCAGGCTGCGCGGGGTGAGGCGCGCTTCCGGGTCGGTTGGCAGGATGCCGCCATTCTCGACCCGGAACAGGCCGTCGAGACCCTTCAGCACGCGCGAGCCGGTCGGGCTGGCAATCTTCAACCGGTCGACCTGCTGCGGCACGTTGGGATCGCCGCCGGCCGGCACGATCCAGATCGTGCCGTCGTCGGCGAAGCGCATGGAATCGGCCGCCGGGATCGTGATCGGGCCGCCCTCACCGAGGACGGGACGCCCGTCGCCGGTGGTGAGCAGGCCGCTGGACGAAACCTGCAGGTCGCCGCGCCGCGTATAGGCTTCGCTCCCGTCGGCGGCCTGCACCGCGAGCAGGGCGTCGCCCTGCATCGCGATGTCGAGGTCGCGCCCCGTGTCCGTCACGGTGCCGGCGCGCATGTCGGCGGCCAGCACTTCCCGCGAGGAGGGGGCCCGCGACTCGAGCCCCTGGCCCTGCACCCACAGGGCGCGCGCGGACGAGATTTCGGCGCGAAAGCCGGTCGTGTTCGCGTTGGCGAGGTTGTTCGCGGTCGCGGCCTGGCGGGACATCGCCCCGCGCATGCCCGTCAGGGAAGTGTGGATCAGCCTGTCCATGACTCAGCTCCTGGTGCCTCCGGCTTTCGTTACCGCAGGTTGATGACCGACTGGGTCATCGCATTGGCGGTCTCGATCGCCTTCGCATTGGCCTGGAAGTTGCGCTGGGCGGCGATCAGCGCGACCAGCTCCTCGGTGATGTCGACATTGGCCCGCTCCAGCGCGCCGGACTGGATGCGTCCGAAGGCGTCCGTGCCGGCCTCGCCGACGATGGCGGGGCCGCTGTCGCCGGTGACCGACCAGCGCCCGTCGCCGCGTTCGCGCAGGCCGTCCGGGTTCGAGAAGGTCGCGATCAGCAGCTTGCCGATCGCCTGGGTGGTGCCGTCGCTGAACGCCACGGTGATCAGGCCGTCCTCGCCGATCGACACGTCGGAGAGCTTCGCCGAGGCGACGCCGTCCTGGGTGATCGAGGAAACGGTGAAATTGCCCGGCTGCTGGCGCGTGTTCGCGCCGAAATCGAGCGTGATCGCGAGCGGCGCGGACGCGCCCGACGGGAAGACGCTGCTGAACGGCGTCGAGCTGGTCGGCGAAGTCATGTTGCCGCCCGCGTCGAACACCAGCTCGAGCGGGGTGGCCGGATCGGTCGGCGTGCCGCCGGCCGAGGCTTCCTGGTTGCCGACGAACAGGTGGACGTCCCAGCGATCGTCGGGATCGCCCGCATTGGTGGCGGAGGTGCGTACGAAATAGAGCGTCGCCGCCTGGCTGTTGCCCTCGCTGTCATAGACCGTGGTCTGCTGCGAATAATTGTAGCTGTTCGGATCGAGGCGATCGAACGCATAGGGATTGGCCGGGCTGTAGACGGCGCGGCTCGCCGGCCGATCGGCGGTGAGCGGCAGCGTCGCGGCGAGGTCGATCAGGGTCGTCGCCCGCGGAATGCCGGAGGTCAGCGGCAGCTGGATGTTGCGCGCGGCGGCGAGGCCGCTGGCGGTCACATTGCCTTCGGTATCGACCGGCAGCACCTGGATATAGCCGCCGTTGGAATCGCGCAGGTAACGCTGGGCGTCCACCGACAGCGAGCCGTTGCGCGAGAAGAAGGTCGTGCCGTTGGCGACCGCGTCGCGGGTCACGAAGAAGCCCGAGCCGGAGATCGCGAGATCGAGCTCGCGCGCGCTGGTCTCGAAGCCGCCCTGGGTGAATTGCTGCTCGATGCCCTTCAGGCGCGTGCCCTGGCCGGCGGTGCTGCTGCTGGCCGGCGTGATGTCGCCGAACTGGGCGCGGCTGCGCTTGAAGCCGATCGAGCCGACATTGGCGACGTTGTTGGAGATGACCGAAAGATCGGTCTGCGCGCCGCGAAGGCCGGAGAGCGAGGTGTAGAAGGACATGATGTTGCTCCTTGTGAAATCGGATTAGGCGAGACGGATGGCCTGGTCGGGCCGAAGCAGCCCCAGCCCGGTGACGAGGCGGCTTTCGCCGCCATTGGCGGGCGACTGGATGCCGCCGATCGAGGTCCAGGTAGAGGTGCCAGGATTGACCGTGCGGCCGTCCACATTGGCGGTGACGACCATGCGCAGCGGGCCGCCGGCGACATATTCGCCCTCTTCGTTCTTGCCGTCCCAGGCGAAGGCCGCGGTGCCGGCATCGACATCGCCGAGCGTCTGGCTGTGGACCACCGCGCCCGTCTCGTCGAGGAAGCTGACCGTGACCTGCGCGGCATCCTGCTCGAGCGTGAACTCGCCGGCATAGGAGCCGTCGCGCAGCGGCGTGGCGACGTCGCTTTGGACGAGCATCGAATGGCCGATCCAGCTCGCCGCGTCGGACAGGCGATTGCCGCCCAGCGAGGCGGCGATGGTCTGCAGCGATCGGTTCATCTCGGCGATGCCGGCGACCTGGCTGAACTGCGCCATCTGGGCGACCATCTGCGTGTTGTCGACCGGATTGAACGGATCCTGCGTGGTGAGCTGCGTGGTCATCAGCCGTAGGAACTCGGCTTGGCCGAGCGCTTGCGGGGTGGTGCCGGTCGTCGACGCGGTCGGCGAGCCGTTCAAGCCTGGAATGGAGGTCACTGGCCCATCCTTATCGTGTCGAGGGTGAGGGTCTTGGCGGTCTGGAGGACCTGCACGTTGTTCTGGTACTGCCGGGCCGCCTCGATCATGTCGATCAGCTCGGCCGAGCTGTCGACGCCGGCTTCCCAGATGTCGCCATTGGCATCGGCCAGCGGATGATTGGGATCGTGCCGGCGGGTCGGCTCGACGCGCGACTGGACGACGCGCTCGACCGACACGGTGGCGATGCCGGGCTCCGCTTCCACCGTCCGGAAGACGGGGCGCAGCGCCCGGTAGGACGTCTCCGCGCTGCCTGAGACCGATCCGGCATTGGCGAGGTTGGAGGCGGTGGCGTTCAAACGCACGAGCTGCGCCGACATGGCGCGCCCCGCGATATCGAACACGTTCATGGGTCTATCCATGGCTTATTCTCCCTTGAGCGCCCGGCGGATCGTCGAGATCCGGCCTTCCAGGAAGGCGAGGGTGGTGCGGTACTGAACCGCATTCTCGGCGAAGAGCGTCTGCTCGGTGGACAGCTCCACCGTGTTGCCGTCCACGGACGGCGTGATCGGAATGCGATAGGCGACGCTCGACTGGGCGGCGCTTTCGGCATTCATCCCGCGCGACGCGCGCGTGAGGGCCTGATTGAAATCGATGTCGCGCGCCCGGTAGCCCGGGGTCGCGGCATTGGCGATGTTCGACGCCAGCAACGACAGGCGCTGCGACCGCAACGCCAGTGCCGTGCCGTGCACGCCGAAAAGTCCTTCACCCTGAGCCATCACAGCTCCTCCTAAAGATCAGCCTTCGCCCGCCGTTATTTTGACAGGCGGAGGCGTTCGCTCCCGATCTTGCAATGAGCGTGCCAAACGCGTTGCGGGCGGAGCATCCGCTGGGGAACCCGGTTCGAGCGGGGCGGGGTCGGCAGGTTTTTGCCGGGACCGGCAATGTCTTGCCGGCACGTGGGAGGGTCGAAGATGATCGCTGTGCTGGATCAGTTCTTCGACCCTCTTGCCGTCCTCATCGTGGTCGGCGGAACGCTGATCGGAACCTTGCTGTCCACGACGCGCACGGATCTCGGTCGCGCACTCGGCGCGCTCGGCCCTTTGTTTCGCGCCAAGCCGGACGCCGACGGCGAGGCGGCGCGTCGCGCCGTGCGGCAGATCGCGCGCATCTCCGAATATAAGGGCGTGTTCTGCGCCGATCGGGTGAAGAGCCCGGGCGAATTCGTCCATCGCGCCGCCTGCCGCCTGGCCGATGCCTCGGACGCGCAGGCGTTCGCGGCCTGGGCGCATGAGGAGATGGAGGAGCGACGTGCCCGCCACGCGGCGGCGATCGGCGTCTGGCGGCACGCCGCCGAGCTGGCACCCTCGATGGGCATGATCGGGACCGTGATCGGCCTCACCGCGATGTTCGCGCAGATGAGCGACCCGGCGGCGATGGGCCCGGCCATGGCGGTCGCGATGCTGACCACGCTCTATGGCCTGTTCGTCGCCGCCTGCATTGCCGGTCCGGTCGCGACCCGCCTGGAGCGGCTGTCGACCGCCGAATGCCAATGGCAGCAACGCGCCGTCGATCGCTTGATCGAGGTCGCGCGCGTCGAGGAGGCGAATGCGATGGCCCTCTGGCGCGAACGCAAGGGACGGCACGCGGGATGAATGCGGCCGTTCCGCGCTGGGCGATCAGCTTCGCCGATCTCGGCCTGCTGCTGATCGGCTGCTTCGTCATGCTCCATGCGATGGAGACGGCGCGGCCCAAGGCTGACGGCGCGGCGGGCTCGGTCGCGACAGCGCCCTTTGGCGAGACCTATCGTGCCGACAATCTGTTTGAGCAGGGCGAGGCGCGGTTGACCGACGAAGGCCGTGCGACGCTGGCCGAGGCCGGTGAACGCTGGGCCGGGCGACCGCTCCGTATCGTCAGCCGGGGCGGCACGGAGGCGGGGTTGCGGCTCGACCGGTTCGAGTTGGCGGCTGCACGGAGCGCCGCGGCCGCGCGGATGCTCGGCGAACATGGCGTCGACGAAGGGGATATCGAAATTCGAATCGAGGATGCCGGCGGCAATGAAGGCCAGATGATCGTGATCGCTCCGCGCTAGGGAAGAAACTGGCACGGCAGTTGCTTTACTTCGGGGAAATCTCTGGAGTGATGGACATGGTGACGATTTTTCGACGCACGCTGCCGCTGACGCTTGCCGCTCTCGCGGCGCCCGCCGCTGCGCAGAGCTTCGAGAATCTGGACATGCTGGACAGCCGCATCGCGGCCGCGCTGGGTGCCAATGTCGGCGAGCCGGGCGGACCGATGGCGCCGCTCGATCGCCGTCTTCGTCTTGCCGCCTGCCCGCAGCCGGCGACTATCGAGGAGCCGGCGATGGGCGCGCTGACGGTGCGCTGCGTGGCCCATGGCTGGCGCATCCGCGTACCGTTGACCAATGGTGACGCCGCGGTGCGCACCGCCCAGGTCAGGGCCGAGCCGGTGATCCGGCGGGGCGACCAGGTCGAGGTGGTGGCGATGGCGAGCAGCTTCACGGTGAGCACGATCGGCACGGCCGAGCAGGACGGTGCGCCGGGCGATCGCATTCGCGTTCGGACCGATCGCCGGTCCGCGCCGTTCACCGGCCAGGTCACTCCCGACGGGCGCGTCGCGCTGCCCGGATTTAATTGAATCGGATTGCGGCCGTTAACAGGTCGTGAAGCTCCATTTGTAAACCCGGAGCGAAAGGATTTGAGATGATCGACGGTGTAGGAAAAACCAATCCGACACGCATCGAGCTGCCGCGCGGCACCGAGAAGAGCGCAGCGGTCGCGGCCGCGGGCGATGCGCCCGTTCGCGCCCGCCAGGGGCAGGTCGAAAGCGCGGTCTTCGAGCTCGTCTCGAGCGGCCCGCCGGTCGATGCCGCCAAGGTCGCCGCGATCCGCACCGCGATCGCCGAGGGCCGCTATCCGGTCGATGCGAACAAGATCGCCGAGCGCATGCTCGCGCTCGATCTGCCGTCGCGCGGCTGATGAGTCTCCAGCTTCTCGATCGCCTGGCCGCGTCGCACGAGGCTCTGATCGTCGCGCTCGACGCGAACGATCTTGTCGCGATCGAGGCGGCGACCGCCGACCTCGCTGCCGCCGTCGAAGCGGCGCGCGCAATGGAATTGCCCACCGACCCTACGGGTCTCCGCGAACGGCTCGCCAGCCTCGCCGCCTTGGCCCAGGCCGCGCAGGGCCGCGTCAATTTCCTGACGGACATGGTCGGCCGCCGCGTCGACACCCTCTCCGTGATGGCCGGCCGCGCGCCGACGCTCACCTACAGCGCCAGCGCGCGCTGAGCCTCGGTCGGGCGCGCGGGCCGATCCGATTTCCCGATCCGCCAGCCGGCCGTCGCCGTCGCCGCACATGCGTTGATGATCGCATTATGCGTCTCCCCGGATTTGGCACGGCCTTTGCTTTGATGCCCCCGACAAGAAAGGGGCGTCATGTTTTCGACGACGATGTACCAGGAGGCCGGGCGTACCGGCGGCGACCGTGTCGGTGCCGCCATCCGCAACGCGTCCGCCCGCACCGGTGTCGATTTCCGCTACCTGTTCAATCAGGCGCGGATCGAAAGCAGCCTCAATCCCGACGCCCGCGCGCGCACGTCCAGCGCGACCGGCCTCTATCAGTTCATCGATCAGACCTGGCTCGCCACCGTCAACAAGCATGGCGCGGCGCACGGCCTGGGCTGGGCCGCCGATGCGATCCGGCAAGGGCCTGACGGGCGCCATTACATTTCCGATCCGGCGACACGCCGCGCGGTGCTCGATCTGCGTCGCCAGCCCGAGGCCGCCGCGGCGATGGCCGCCGAATTCGCCTCCGACAATCGCGCCCATCTCGAAAGCCGGCTGGGCCGCGCGGCCGAGCCTGTTGATCTCTATCTCGCCCATTTCCTGGGCGCTGGCGGCGCCGCGCAATTCCTGCGCGCGCATGACGCCAATCCCGATGCCCCGGCCGCCCGGCTGCTGCCGGCCGCCGCGCGGGCCAATCGCGCGATCTTCTACGACCGCGCCGGCGCGCCGCGCAGCTTCGCCGACATCCGCGAGCGCTTCGCCGCGCGCATTGGCAACGGGCCGATGACGCCGAGCGCGCCCGCCGCTCCGTTCGGTCCGCCGAGCGAGGCGATGACGCTGCGCATGGCGGCGCTCAACACGGATGCCAATGCCGACGCCGATCCCGAGCCGGCGGACATGCTCGCGAACCGCGACGTGTTCGCTCGCCCTTCGCCGCATCAGGCTCGGCTCGCCTATCTGATGCTCGCCGGGCTGGGAGTCTCCTGACATGAGTGCAGCCGCGGTGAAGCGCAAAACATGGCTAAGCGTGGGGCGCGGCGCGGTGCTGCCGATCGCCACCTTGCTGCTCGTCGTGCTGATGGTCGTGCCGGTCTCGCCGGTGCTGCTCGATATCGGCTTCATCACCAACATCATGATCAGCCTCGCGGTGCTGATGGTGGCGTTGAACGTCGCCAAGCCGCTCGATTTCTCGTCCTTTCCGACCGTGCTGCTGTTCGCGACCCTGCTGCGGCTCGCGCTCAACGTCGCCTCGACCCGCGTCGTGCTGGTCAGCGGCCATGAAGGCACCGCCGCCGCCGGCCATGTGATCGAGGCTTTCGGCAATTTCATCATCGCCGGCGACTATGCCGTCGGCATCTTCGTCTTCCTCATCCTGATGATCATCAACCTGGTGGTCATCGTGAAGGGCGCGGGGCGCGTGTCGGAAGTCTCGGCCCGCTTCACCCTGGACGCGATGCCCGGCAAGCAGATGGCGATCGACGCCGATCTCAATGCCGGTCTGCTCACCCCGGACGAGGCCAAGGCCCGCCGCCAGGAAGTGGCGACCGAGGCCGATTTCTACGGCTCCATGGATGGCGCCTCCAAGTTCGTGAAGGGCGATGCGATCGCCGGCGTGCTGATCCTCGTGATCAACATCATCGGCGGCCTGACGCTGGGCACTTTGAGCCACGGCTTGTCGTTGTCCGAAGCGGCTTCGGTCTATGTCCTGCTGTCGATCGGCGACGCGCTGGTCGCGCAGATCCCGGCTTTGCTGCTGTCGATCGCCGCCGCTTCGGTCGTCACGCGCGTCAATTCGACGCTCGACCTGTCCGGCCAGATCACCAGCCAGTTCAGCTCCGCCCGCGCCTGGGCGCCGGTTGCGGGCATTCTCTTCTTCCTCGGAATCCTGCCCGGCATGCCGCACATGATCGTGCTGCCCGCCGCCATCGGCGCGGCGTTTATCGCCTGGAAACTGCATAAGTCCGCGAAGGCGCAAGCCGCGGCGGCCGAGATCGTCGAAGCGGCGCCGCCGCCTTCGCCGACGATGATCGGCTGGGACGAAGTCAGCGACGATGCCGCGCTCGGTCTCGACATCGGCTTCGGCCTGGTCGGCCTGGTCGACGAGCGCAAGGGCGCGCCGCTCATGGCCCGGATCACCGGCATCCGCCGGCAGCTCTCGCGCGAGCTCGGCTTCGTCGTGCCGATGGTACGGGTGCGCGACGATCTGGCGCTGGCGCCGAACACCTATCGCATCACCGTTTCCGGCGTCGTCGTCGCCGAAGACGAGATCTGGCCGGACGACCTGCTGGCACTCGATTCCGGCGACCTGCTCGACAAGATCGACGGCCGTCAGGTGAAGGATCCCACCTTCGGGCTCGACGCGGTGTGGATTCCGCCGGCGCAGCGCGCCGAGGCGGTGGTCGCGGGCTATACCGTGGTCGATCCCTCCACGGTCGTCGCCACCCATCTCAACCAGGTCATCCAGGCCGCCGCCGCCGATCTGTTCGGCATGGACGAGGCGCAGAAGCTGGTCGATGCGCTGAAGGACAGCGCGCCGCAGCTCGCCGCCAATCTGACGCCGCAGCCGCTGCCTCTGGTCGGTCTCGCCGCACTTTGCCGCGCGTTGCTGGCCGAGGGTGTGCCGCTCAAGGATTTCCGCCGCATCGCCGAGGCTACTGCCGACGCCGCGCGCGAGGAGGGCGATCCCATCCAGCTCGTCGAGGCGGTCCGCCAACGCATCGGCGCCTTGATCGTGCAGACAATCGTGCCGGTGAAGATGCCGCTGCCGGTGGTGACGCTGGACGGCGGGCTCGAGGGCCTGCTCGCCCAGGCCGTGCGCGCCGGGCGCGACGCGGTCCACCCGATCGAGCCCGCTCTGGGCCAGAAGATCGTCCAGGCGATCGGCGAAGTCGCCGGGCCGCTGCTCGGCGAAGGCCGGCGATTCGTCGTCGTCACCTCACCGATCGCGCGCCGCGCGCTGTCGCGTTTGCTCGGTCCGCATCTGCCGGACGTGCCCGTCCTGTCCTTCCTTGAAATCCCCGACGGCAAGCCCGTCGAGGTCGTCGCCGTGGTCGGCGGCGAACCGCAACAGCCCATGCTCGAATCGGAGGCCGCCCTGTGAGTTTCGATATGTCCCGCCGCGCCCAGGTCATCGCCGTCGCCAGCGGCAAGGGTGGCGTCGGCAAGACCAATGTGAGCGTCAATCTCGCCGTCGCCTTGGCAAAGGCGGGGGAGCGGGTGATGCTGGTGGATTGCGACATGGGCCTCGCCAATGCGGCGATTCTGATGGGCATGGATTCGCGCTGGACGATCGGCGATCTGCTCGCCGGGCGCTGCACGATGGCGGATTTGATTCAGCTGGGCCCCGGCGGCATCTCCTTCGTTCCCGGACATAGCGGCACCGGCAGCGGCTCGACCCTTTCGTCCGTCGAGCGCGCCAAGTTGCTTGCCGCGCTCGATCCCTATCTGCGCGATTACGATCACATCGTCATCGACACCGGCAGCGGTATCGATTCCACCGGCCTGGCGCTGGTCGCGGCGGCGGATGCCCCGCTGATCGTGCTGACGCCGGAACCCACCTCGTTTCTCGATGCCTATGCGCTGGTGAAGGCGCTTGCCGTCAGCCATGGAACGGCGCGTTTCCGCATTCTCGCCAATATGGTCCGGCACGATCTCGCCGCACGCGAGCTGTTCGATCATTTCAAATCGGTGGTGACGCGCTTCCTGGAGGTCGAGCTGGTCTATGCCGGCGCGGTGCCGGACGATCCCTATGTCCGCCAGGCGGTGCTGCGTAAGAAATGCTGCATTGACGCCTTTCCCGGTGCGCCTTCGGCCAAGGCCTTCGGCCTCATCGCCCGGAAACTTGTGCGACCGGCCCCGCGTCTGCGCGCCGAGCCCGAACGCGGCCTGTGCCTGATGGGGGCCGGCTAATGGCTTTGATCGATCCCCACGAAAGTCTCGCCACCTATAAAAGGCAGGCCAAGGCGACGCCGGAGACGCTGGTGCGCGGGCACATGGCGCTCGTCCGCAAGATCGCATGGCACGTCCATGGCCGCGTCGCATCCGCCATCGATGTCGAGGATCTCGTTCAGATCGGCATGGTCGCTTTGGTTGAGGCGGCGAACGGCTTCGAGGATCGCGGCCACGCGTTCGCGACCTATGCGACCTTGCGCATTCGCGGTGCGATGATCGATCATCTGCGCCGGCATGCCTCGATCTGCCGGGCGGCGATGGGGCGGCGGCGCGAGCTGGCGGCGGTGCGTCAGAAACTCGAGGCCCGGCTCGGCCGCGCTGCGGAGGACGCGGACATGGCCGAGGAGATGGGGCTCGATCCCGCCGACTATCGCGCGCTCGTCGATGCCAGCCAGGCCGTGCATCACGAATCGATGGACGAGGTCTATTCCGACCATTCGATGTGGTTCGCGGATGTCGAGGAACAGGCCGACGAGGCGATCGACCGCGACCGTCTGAAAGACGCGATCGCCGGTGCGATCGGCGATCTGCCGGAGCGCGACGCGATGGTGCTGCAGCTCTATTTCGTCGAGGAGATGAACCTCGAGGAGATCGGCCAGACGCTCGGCGTCGGCGCGGCGCGCATCTGCCAGATCAAGAAAGCCGCGCTCGACAAGCTGCGCGGCGCATTGAGCGATTGGAGCTGACGATATGAAGACGACGATCACGGCCGCGGAGCTGGCGACCCTGCTCGACGAGGCGCCGGACGGCGTGCGCATCCTCTCGCTCGACTGCTTCGACACTTTGATCTGGCGTAATGTGCAGGCGCCAGAGGACGTATTCGCCGACCTGAAGATAGACGGCGGTGCCGGCTGGATGCGCAAGCGCGCCGAGACCAGGGCGCGCAAATCGGTGCGTTTCGCGAGGGGCGGCACCGAAGTCTCGATCGAGGATATCTATGCGACGCTAATGCCCAATGCCGGAGCCGAGGCGATCGCCGATGCGGTGCGCGACGAACTGGCCGCGGAGGCCCGTCACTGTTTCGCCTTCGCGCCGACCGTCGCGCTGATGCGGGCCGCCAAGGCGCGCGGGCTAGACGTGGTGATCGTCAGCGACACCTATCTCAGTGAAACCCAATTGCGCGCGCTGATCGGCGCGGTCGCCGGCAACGAAGTGCTCGGCCTGATCGACCGCGTTTTCTGCTCCTGCGAACATGGTGTCGGCAAGCCGGCTGGCTTGTTCAAGAAGGTCCTGCCCGCACTTGGTGTCGCGCCGGAAGCGGTCATCCATGTCGGTGACAATATGCTCGCCGACCTGAAGGCGCCCACCGCTTTGGGCATCAAAGCCGTCCATTTCCGTCAGTTCGATGCAGGGGCAGAGCAGCGGCTGCGGCTGGAAGCGGCGGCGATGTCCGTGCTTGATCCGCACGTGCGCGCGACGATCCCGGTCTATCAGCCGCACCGCCCGGCGGTGTCGCTGCGAACCGAAGCGGACAGTGCCCGGGCGCTGGGCCATGACGTGCTCGGTCCCGTGCTGCACGCTTTTGCCGGCTGGATCCGGGATGAGGCCGAGGAGCTGGCCGCATGCGGCGACCGGCCGGTCAAGACGATCTTCCTGTTGCGCGACGGCCATCTGCCTAACCGCGTGTTCGAAGCCGCGACCGGGGCGCATGGCGCCACGGCGGAAATCAGCCGTTTCACCGCCCGCCGCGCCGGCTTCACCGACGAGGCCGCTGTGCGCGCTTATCTCGCAGCGCAAGCAAAGCACGAACGGATCGACATCCTTGCCAGCCAGTTCGGCTTGTCCAGGGACGAAGCCCGAATGCTCGGCAAGAACGGGCAGGGGCAGTTCGAGCAGGCGGTTCTCGCGCCGGCGATGCTGCGCAAGATCACGAAGCGGTCCGAACTGTTCGCCGACCGGCTGTTCGCGCATTTGAGTGCTGCGGGCGTGGAGCGTGGCGACACATTGATGCTCGTGGATCTGGGCTATAACGGCACCGTCCAGAACCATCTCGCCGCCTTTGCGCAGCGCTTTGACCTAAAGATCGCCGGCCGCTACCTGCTGCTGCGCGAAGAGGCGCTGACCGGGCTCGACAAAAAGGGCCTCCTCGACACCCGCCACTACGACTTGCGCGTGTTGCACGCCTTGTCCGGGCCGATCTCGGCAATCGAACAGTTGTGCACCATTTCCCAGGGCTCGGTGATCGATTACGAATCCGACGGAAAGCCGATCCGCAAAAGTGCCGGAGTCAAAGGCGCACAAAGCGACGTCCGGGATATCATCCAGGAGGCATGCGTCGCCTTCGCGGGGCAGGCGGAAGCCGGGTTCGTGCGCCCGCCCACATCGGACGATGCCGATTGCCGGCGCCGGATGGCCGCCGGCATCCTGGCGCGCTTGCTGTTCATGCCCAGCTCCGAGGAAGTGGCGCTGTTCCAAGCCTTTGAGCATGACGTGAACATGGGCACGGACGACATGGTCCCGATGCTCGATCTCGACGAATCCTCGCGGGGCCTGCGCCGGCGCGGCCTTTTCTACCTCAATCAGGCGGAGCGCATGTACCTTTCGGCGGAAATTCAGCCGCATGGCCTGCCGATGACCCTATCGCTGTTCAGCGCCAATCGATTCGGGCTCGACCTGCGCAACTCCGATTTCCATGCATCGAGCCTGACGCTCCCGGTCATGCTCGCCGACGCGCGCGGCCAAGTGGCGATCGCGGTCGAGGCGCATGCCACGCATGACGGCTACTTTTCCGCAACAATACCGGTGGGTGTCGGCCAATTCTCGGTGGGCATCCATTTCGGTGCGTTTTGCGACTGGGTGCAGGTCGATGAGTGCGCCTTTTTCCCGGTGACGGCGTTCGGCGCCGAGGCGCGGGAACTTGTGGCGCGCCCCATAGATGCGCAGGTCATATGTGAGGGGATGACGGAAGAGTCGCCGGATTTCTTCCGCTGTTCGAACGAAGCATTGCTGTTTGCGCCCCCGCCGGCCGGTGTCACCGCCCCCCATCTGCTTTCCGTCACGTTTCGTCCGCTGGTACGCCGCGCGCATGCGGCGCTTCGAAAGGCTGCCTGATGTCCGACCTGCTCATTCATTCCATGTCGGAATTTTCCGACATCATCAGTGAGGCGCTTGCCCTCGCGGAGGCGCGCGAAATCGTCGAGATCGGCGCGGAGTTCGGCGGGATGTCTTCGATTCTCGCCGATATTGCGCAGGCAGCGAATGGGAGCCTGACAAGCGTCGATCCGGCGCCCAAGCCGGAATTCGTCGCGTGGGCGAAAGGCCGTGCGGGGGTTCGCCACATTGCCAAACCCAGCCTGGAGGCCATTGAAGGTCTGTCCAACATCGACGCCTGGGTGATCGACGGCGATCACAATTGGTACACCGTCTATCATGAACTCAAGCAGGTTGACGCCGTCTGTCGCCGCGATGGCAAGCCGCTGCTGGCCTTCCTGCATGACGTTTCCTGGCCTTGCGCCCGGCGCGATCTCTACTATGCGCCGGATCGAATTCCCGAGGAATTCCGTCATCCCTACACGTTCGAAGGCGGCGTGTTGCCGGGACGCGTCGCGCCGATCGAGAACAGGGGCTTTCGCGGCATGGGCCAATTCGCCTGCGCCACACATGAAGGTGGTCCTCGCAACGGCGTGCTGACAGCCATCGAGGATTTCGTCGAAGAGGTGCGCGCCGAAGGCCGCGGCATCGCCTATGCCGAAATTCCGGCGGTGTTCGGTTTGGGCATCCTGTTCGACACCTCGGCCGCCTGGGCGCCGGAAATGGCCGGGTTCGTCATACCCTGGCATGAGAACCGACTGCTTCGCCGCCTGGAAGAGAACCGGCTGGCCAATTATCTTACCGTGATCGAATGGCAGGACCGGATGGCGGCGCTTCGGCCCGCCGCCTGATCCTGCTCTTTGCCGAGCCGAGCCCCTCGGGGCGCGCAGCTTCAGCAAGGTTGAAGGGCCGGCATGGTTTCCCATGCCGGCCCTTCGCTTTCCTCCATTCGGAGACTTGCTTAGCGAAGCAGGCTCAGAACGTTCTGCTGGCTCTGGTTCGCCTGCGCCAGCATGGCGGTTGCCGCCTGGCTCAGAATCTGCGCCTTGGCGAGGTTGGTCGTCTCGGCCGAGAAATCGGCGTCCTCGATCCGCGACCGCGCGTCGGTCAGATTGGTGACATTGTTGGTCAGGTTGTTCACCACCGACTCCAGCCGGCTCTGGCCTGCGCCCAGCTTGGCGCGCAGCTCGTTGACCGTGGTCAACGCATCGTCCAGCGTCTCCAGCGCATCGGAGGCGTCGTCCGCGTCGCTGATGTCGATGCTGTCGATGCCCAAGTCCAGCGACTCGAACTCGATGTCGACCGTCTCGCCGGCATTGGCGCCGACCTGGATCGTGATCGTGTCCGCACCCGAGCCGAACAGCTCGACGCCGTTGAACTTGGAGTTGTTGATGATGTCGTCGATCTGGGTGAGCAGCGCATCGACTTCGACCTGCAGATTGGCGCGGTCGTCGTCGGAATAGGTGCCGCTGGCGCTCTGGACGGCCAGTTCGCGGATACGCTGCACCATGTTGGTGACTTCGGCCAGCGCGCCTTCGGCGGTCTGCGCCATGGAGATGCCGTCATTGGCGTTGCGGATCGCCTGGCTCATGCCGCGGATCTGCGAGGTCATGGAGCTGGCGATGGCGAGGCCGGCGGCGTCGTCCTTCGAGGTGTTGATGCGCTTGCCGGTAGACAGACGCTCCATTGCAACCTGGAGGGCCTGATTCGCGACCCGGCTGCCATTCTGCGCGCGCAGGGCGGCAGTGTTGGTGTTGATAACGGTCATTGTCGGTTCCTTTCCCGCTCATTCGAGGCTGCCGGGGTCGCTCCCCAAGCGTGCCACGATTGCAGTAACGGCCGGCCGCGACGGGGCTTTAATTCCATTTCTTGCGCGTCGGATTTTCGACGGAGCGCGCGTCAGAGCGCCGACACCGTGCTGCGGCTGTTCTTGCCCACAAGAGAGGAAGAGACTCGCGGGGCAAAACTGGCACGCTGTTTGCTTTCAATCGACCGACCTAATCCGGGGGCGGTTGATGATTGGAGTGAGCGAGACTGTTGCGAAGGCAAATCCCACGCTGGCCGCATGGCTGGCGGGGGCGGGCCTCGCCGTCTCGCGCGTCTCCGCGGGGGCAGGCTGGGCCGATGGTCCGGCCATTCGCGCTCCCGAAGAAGCCGATCTTGCCAGGGCGGGCGATCTGCTGCTCGACTTCGGTGCTGCCCCGGCTTTCATTCCCGCGACCGTCACTTCGCCGGCGCGTCTTTCCTTCGGTCAGGACGATCTCGCCTTCGGCAATGCGCTGGTGGCCGAACTTGTTCGGCCTTCTCATCGCCCTGCATGCGGGGAACCCGAGAGCGCCCGCACACTGGAATTCGCCGAACGCATCGCCGCCAGTGACGCCTCCGTGCTGCTGCTCGGTGAAACCGGCACCGGCAAGGAGGGCATGGCCCGCTATATCCATGCCGCTTCGCCGCGCGCGAAAGGGCCGTTCACGGCCGTCAACTGTGCTGCGCTTCCCGAAACGATGCTGGAGGCGATCCTGTTCGGTCACCGCAAGGGCAGCTTCACCGGCGCCAGCGGCGACGGCGAGGGCCTGTTCCGCGCCGCGGACGGCGGCACCCTGCTGCTCGACGAGATCGCCGAAATCCCGCTGCCCCTCCAGGCCAAGCTGCTGCGCGCGCTGCAGGAGCGCGAGATCCTGCCCGTCGGCGCCGTGCGGCCGGAGGCGATCGACGTACGCATCATCGCCTGCGCCAATCGCGATCTCGCCGCCGAAGTCGAGGCCGGCCGCTTCCGCGCCGATCTCTACTGGCGGCTGAATGTCGTGCCGGTGAACCTGAAGCCGCTGCGCGCCCGCCGGCTCGACATCCGTGCGATCGCCGCCGCGATGCTGCTGCGCCATTGCCCGACCGGCATGATTTTGCCGTTTCCGACTGCCGCGGCGATGGACAGGCTGGCGAGCCATGTCTGGCCCGGCAATTGCCGCGAGCTGGAAAATGTCATCCAGCGCGCGCTGCTGCTGCACGCCGGCGAGCGCATCCACGCGCCTGATCTGATCATCGACCGCGCCGCCGCGCCCCAGGCCGGCGGCGCGATGTCGCTCGAAGATGCCGCCCGTTCGGCCGAAGCGGAAGCGATCCGCGCTGCGCTTGAAGAGGTCGGTGGCCATCGCGTCCATGCCGCGCGCCGCCTCGGCATCAGTGAACGAACCCTCCGCTACCGGCTCGCCGAAATGCGCGCCGTGGCCGCCTAGGAGCGATAAGAGATGTCCATCGAAGCCAGCCGATTGATGGCGCTGCGATCCGCCATCCTCGAACAGAACAGCGCGCTGCAGCGCGCCGCCGGGATCGGCGGCGTTGGCGGTGCGAACGAAGCAGGGGGCGCTGCGGCGGCCGGCGGCTTCGGCGACGCCCTGCGCAGCGCCGTGTCCCGCGTCAACGAAATGCAGTCGCAATCCTCGGCGATCACCGAGGCCTATGAGCGCGGCGAGACTACAGACATCGCCGCCGTCATGCTGGCCCGCCAGCAGGCGTCGATCGGATTCGAGGCGACCCTCCAAGTCAGGAACCGACTCCTGACCGCCTACAAGGACATCATGAGCATGCCGGTGTAACATGAGCGACACGACCGCAAACGATCTGGCCCTGAGCCCCGCCCGCCCGCTGGCGAACGCCGCCCCCGCGGCGCCCAATCCGCTCAACGGCGTCGTCCAGAATGCGCGCAACCTGATGTCCCAGCCGGCGGTGGCGAAAAGCCTGCCCCTGCTTGGCTTCCTGGCGCTCGTCGGCATGGCGGTGATCATCTGGATGATGGTGAGCGCCGCGCCCAGCCGCGCGCTGTTCTCCGGCCTGCCCGACGAAGAGAAGGGCGCCATTGTCGAGGCGCTCAACACCGCCGGCGTTCCCAATTCGATCGATCGGTCGACCGGCGCGATCACGGTTTCGGAAGACGATTATCATCGCGCCCGCATGCTGCTCGCCTCGCGCGGATTGCCGCGCGGCGGCCAGGATGGCAGCGAAGTCATCACCGGCATGCCGCTCGGCGCCAGCCGGGCTGTCGAATCCGAGCGCATCCGCTCCGCGCGCGAGCTCGATCTCGCGCGCACCATCGAGAATATCGACGCGGTCCAGTCGGCGCGCGTCCTGCTCGCCGTCGAATCGCCCAGCGTGTTCGTGCGCAATCGCGCGGAACCGGCGGCCTCGGTGATGCTGTCTCTTCACCCGGGCGCTTCGATCGGCGATTCCCAGGTGCAGGCGATCGTGAACCTCGTCGCCTCCTCGGTGCCGGGCCTGTCGGTCGACGGCGTTTCGGTTGTCGACCAGAACGGCCGCCTGTTGTCGCGCAGCGGCGGCGAAGGCGCGGCCGCCGAGCGGCAGATCGCGGTGCAGAATGCGATCGAGGATCGGTATCGCCGCGCGATCACGACTTTGCTGACCCCGATCGTTGGCAGCGCCAATTTCACCACCGAGGTTCATGCCGAAATGGACTTCTCCGAGGTGCAGTCCACCCGCGAGGGCTTCCCGGCCGACGCGCGCGCGCTGCGCAGCGAGGAAGGCCAGCTTTCCACCGACACGAGCGGTGGTGCGGGCGCCCCGGGCGGCATTCCGGGTGCTCTCGCCAACGAGCCGCCGCCGGCTTCCGAGGTCGCGGCCGCGCCGGGTGGGGCGATCACGCCGCAGCCCGCCGAGGGCGAAGCGGGCGCCGCCGCCGTCGCCAATGGCCGTCGCACAGAGAATTACAACCGCAGCTTCGCGGTCGGCCGGGAGGTTTCCGTGACCCGCCAGCAGACCGGTGTGGTCAAACGGCTCACCGTCGCGGTGGCGCTGCGCAATCCCGAGGGCGCCCGCCCGCGCAGTCAACAGGAAATCCAGGCGCTGGAGGAACTGGTCAAGGGCGCGGTCGGGTTCGATCAGCAACGCGGCGACGTGGTCGCGCTTTCCGCCCGCAATTTCGCGGTGACGGCAGAGACTCCGGCGGGCTGGATGGAAACGGCCGAAAGCGTCTGGTCTTCGCCGCTCACCCGCAACGCCACTGCCATCATCGTCGCCCTCATCGTCGTGTTCGGCATCGGCCGGCCGATGATGAAGAAGACCACGGCCGCGCTCGCGGCGCGTGCCGAGACGAAGCGCACGGAACGCTCCCAGGTCGGCGGCGAAATCGCCACCGCCCTGGCCGACCGCGCCCGCGCCGATCACGACATGAAGGTGTCGCTGGAGATGATCGAGTCCTCGCGCGACTATGAAACCCGCGCCGCCTTGATCCGGACCTTCGTTCGCCAGGATCCCGCGCGCGCCGCCTTGGTGGTGCGCGATCTGATCCGCGCCGACGGCGGCAAGGAGGCCTGAGCCATGGACAATGTGATCGAAGCTCCGTCGTCCGCCGCCGAGCCGAACGGCAGCGAGGCCGCCGCGATCCTGCTGATGATGCTGGGCGATGCCGAGGCCGCGGAAATTCTGAGCCATCTCGAGCCGCATGAGGTCCAGCACCTGGGCAGCGCGATGTTCGGCGTCGCTGACGTCTCCGAGAGCGAGGTCGAGCAGGTCTTTCACACCTTCATGGGCCGCGCCAAGGCGCGCACCACGATCGGCTTCGGCGCCGCGCCGCGCATCCGCGCGGTGATGGAACATGCGCTGGGTGCGGAGCGTGCCGAAAATGTGCTCGCCCGCATCACTCCGCCGACCCGCAGCCGGGCGCTCGACGCATTGCGCTGGATGGACGCCAAGACGATCGCCGCCCTCGTCGAATATGAGCATCCGCAGATCGCCGCCGTGGTGCTCGCCCATCTCGAGCCGCCGGCCGCCGCCGACGTGCTCCAGCTCCTCCCCGCCGAGCAGCAGCCCGACATCGTTTACCGCATCGCCAAGCTCGAAGCGGTGACCGCCGAGGCGATGGCGGAACTGGAGAAGATCCTGGTGCGCGAAGTCTCGCGCGTCTCGTCCTCGCCCGCCACAGTCCGCGGCGGCGCCAGCGAGGCGGCGAAGATCATGAACAACCTGCGCCCCGGTTCCGACCAGCGCATCATCCGCACATTGGGCAAGGTCGATCGCCAGCTCGCCGCGCGGATCGAGGACGAGATGTTCATCTTCGAGAACCTCAACGAACTGGACGAGAAGAATCTCGGCATCCTGCTGCGCAACGTCGAGAGCGAAATCCTGGTGGTCGCGCTCAAGGGCGCGGACGAGAAGCTGCGCGAGAAGATGCTGGGCTGCATGTCCGGCCGCGCCGCCGATTCGATCCGCGACGAGATGGCCGAGCGCGGCCCGATGCGCCTCGCCGAGGTGCACGAGGCGCAGAAGGAAGTGCTCTCCACGGCGCGGCGCCTGTCCGACGCCGGCACGATCATGCTCGCCGGCCGGGGCGACGATTATGTCTAGGCTGATGCGCGGCGGCGGCGCGGCCGAGAACGACGAACCGACCAGTCTGGGCAGCTTCGTGCTGCGCCGCGCCAATGCGGGCTTTCGCGCCCGCGGTTCGGGCGATGGCCCGGATTCGCGCGTCGATATCGATATGCCGCCGATGACCCCGGAGCAGGAGCGCCTGCGTGCCCGCTCCGATGCCTATGAACAGGGCGTCGCGGAAGGCCGCCGCACGGTTGAAGCAGAGTTCGCCGCCGAACGCGACGCCCTCCTCCGCCTGGTCAGTGCGCTGGAGGTTCTGAAGCCCGAGCCGACCAATGCGCTTGCGCTGCTGCTTGCCGAGACGGTGGACCGGCTGGTCCGCGACGTGGTCGGCGAGGTCGAGATCGATGCCGGGCGCCTGCTCGCCCGAGCGAAAGCCGCTGCTGCCCTGATCGGCGAGAATGTCGAGCCGTCCAAGCTGCGCGCCCATCCCGACGACATTCCCTATCTCGCTCCCGCCGATCTCGAACTGGCGATCGAAGGCGATGCCTCGCTGCCGCGCGGGACGTTGGTTTTGGAAACCGGCCATGGCTGGATCGAGGATGGGCCGGAAATCCGGCTGGAGCGGCTCCGCGCCGCGCTCGACAAGATGGCGGCGCCGCAATGAGCGCGCTGATGACCGAGGCGCGCAACCTGCTCGCGCGGGTGCAGAACGGCGACGAAGGCTCGCGCCGCGTCGGCCGGCTCGCCGCCTATGACGGGCTGATGCTGGAAGCGACCGGTTTCAAGCGGCCGGTCGGCTCCGGCGCGCGCATCGTCGCGGCCGACAATCATGTCGCGCGAGCGGAAGTGGTCGGCTTTCGTGGCGATCGCACCTTGCTGATGGCGCTGGACGGCGATGCCGCCCATGCCAATGGCGCGCGGGTGGAGCCGGACGCGAGCTCCTCGATGGTCGAGGTCGGACCGCCCTTGCTCGGCCGCATCGTCGACGGGCTCGGCCAGCCGCTGGACGGCCTGGGGCCGATCGCCGCCACCGACAAATGGCCGCTGGCCGGCCGGCGCGGCAATCCGCTCGATCGCGCCCGCGTTACCGACCCGTTCGACACCGGCGTGCGCGCGGTCAATGCCCTGCTCACCGCCGGCGTCGGCCAGCGTATCGCGATCGTCGCCGGCTCCGGCGTGGGCAAATCGGTGCTGATGGGCCAGATGATCGCCGGCGCTGATGCCGACGTGATCGTCGTCGGCCTGATCGGGGAGCGTTCGCGTGAAGTCAGCGACTTCCTCGCCACCAAATTGCCGCCGCAGGTGCGCCGAAAGGCGGTGGTCGTCGCCGTGCCGGCCGATCATGCGCCGCTGCTGCGGCTGCGCGCCGCGATGCGCGCCACGGCGATCGCCGAGGATTTCCGGGCGCGCGGCCTGAAGGTGCTGCTGCTGGTCGACAGCCTGACCCGCGTCGCCCATGCGCAGCGCGAGATCGGCCTGTCGCTGGGCGAGCCGCCGACCGTGAAGGGCTATCCCCCCTCGGCGCTCGGGCTCATCCCGAAGCTGGTCGAACGGGCTGGCGCCGATGCGCAGACCGGCGGCTCGATCACCGCGCTCTACACCGTGCTCGCCGATGGCGACGACACCAACGATCCGATCGTCGATGCCGCCCGCGCGATCGTCGACGGGCATATCATCCTGTCGCGCTCTCTGGCCGAACAGGGCGTCTATCCGGCGATCGATGTCGGCCGCTCGCTGAGCCGGGTGATGGCGGACATTGCCGCGCCGGATCATGCGGCGGCGGCCAAGGCGCTGCGCCGGCTCTGGGCGGCCTATGAGGAGAATCGCGACCTCATTCTGATGGGCGCCTATGCCGCCGGCGGCGATCCGTTGATCGACGAGGCGATCCTGCGTCGCCCCGAGATTCTCGATTTCCTGCGCCAGGCGCCGGGAGAACGCGCGCCGTTCGCTGACTCCGTTGCGACGCTGACCGGGCTGATGGCGGCATGAACGGGCTCGTCAACCAGCGTCAGCGCATCGTCAGGGTGCGCAAGATCCAGCACGGCCTTGCCGCCAGCGCGGCGGTCGAGGCGGCGAATCGCGTGGCGATGCTGGAGATGAACCAGGCGCGCCTGGCGCGGATGCGCAACGATTTGCGCCCCACCGAGGGTGCGACCACGGGCGCCGCGCTGGCGCGGATGGGCGAGCTGGCGATGCGGCTCGATACCGCCCGCCACGGCCTTGGCCCCACGATCGAAACGGCACGGGCGCTCGCCGCCTCGCTGATGGGCGAGCAGCATGCGGCGCGGCGCGACCAGGAGAGCGCCGAGAAGCTGGAGCAGGTCGCGATCGGCCTGGCCGAAGAACTGGCCGAGCGCCGGCTGCAACAGAATGCGCGCCGGAGCGGCCGCGCCAATCGGGGAGAACAGGAGTGATGGCATCGGTTCCGAACATGCGGATCGTCCTGCCGCCGGCCGTGCCCGGCGCGAAGACGCCAGTGGAAGGCGAAGGCGGCGACGTTTTCGCCAGCCTGCTCTCGATCGTGCCGTCGGGCGAGACCATCCTCGATGGTCCGGGCACGGCTGACGGCGAAGCGTCACCGACGTTCGACACGCAGGTCCGGCCCGCGACGGTCGATCAGGAGGTCGAGGTCGAAGCCGGCCCGAGCGAGTCCGGCCGGGCCAAGGGCGCCGAGACGGAGACCGGAGCGGACACGCGCGACGAAACCGTTGCCGTGCTTGCCTTCACGCCGGGAATGGACTTCCTGCCGATCTTGCAGGCGCAGAACAGCTTTCCCGTCGCCGCCACCATCGTCGCAGCGCCCAGCCCAATGCCACTGCCTACGGCATCGGTTGCACAGGCGCCCTCGTCGCCTCAGGCTGCGCCGAAAGGCGCCGCCACCAATGCGCTGGATTCGGCCCCGCGCCCGGCCGCACCCGACACGGCTTTACGGAGCAAGGCCGCGGCAAAGGACGAACCGGAAGCCGCCCAACTTCCCACACCGCTGAAGGCGGCACTCAAAGCGGCGATCGGCCGAGCCAAACCCGCCCAGGCGCATGAGTCACCGCCCGATGTACTCGCGCGAAAGGGCGGGGAAGCGCGTGTGGAAAGTTTGAAAGACGGGGCAGCGCCTCTGGGGCAAGCTGCGAAGCAGATATCCGCCCAGTCGCAGACTGTTCAAACTCCGGCGACCCAGGCCCCGGCGCAGGCGCCGGTCGCTTCCGCCACTATCGCGGCAGCCACTGAGCCGGCGCTTCAGCCTGCATCCGTGGCGCGCTCCGCGCCTCAGATGCCGCAGCCGGCCGACCAGGCGGTCGAACGCGAGCTGGACCTTGCCCATGAAAGCGAATGGCTCGATCGGCTTGCACGCGACATCGTCCGCTCAGGTTCGGCCGACGGCCCGATGCGCTTCAAGCTGCATCCGCAGACGCTCGGCCATCTGCGCGTCGAGCTGACGCAAGGCGATCAGGGCACGACTGTGCGGCTGATCGCGGAAACCGAGGCGGCGCGCGCGATCATCGCCGATGCCCAGCCCCGGCTGCTGCAAGAAGCCCGCGCTCAGGGCGTGCGCATCGCCCATGCTGAGGTCGATCTCGCCAGCACCGGCCACCAGGCGTCCGGCGATCCGCGTCGCCAGGAGGATGAGCGCCAACCCAATTTCATCCGCACCGCGCGCGACGCGGGCCTCGACGCCGCTCCGGCGCCCGAGCCCGGCCGAGCCAATTCAGACCGTTACGCCTGAAGGAGGCGAAAATGAGCGACACCCCGAACGAAACCGCCGAAGCGCCCGTCAAGAAGAAGGGCGGCAAGCTCAAGAAGATCATCGTGCTTCTGCTGTTGCTGATCGTGGTCGGCGGCGGCGGCGCGGCCGGCGGCCTCTATGCCATGAACGGTTCGATCTTCGGCGGCGGCCATGCCAGCCAGGAAGATCCGAACGAGCCCAAGCTGGTGCTGCGCGACGGCGTCAGCGAATCCGCAGCGACAGAAGCGCGTGAACGTGCCCGCGCGCCCAATGGCCGTCCGGACCCGCGCATCTTCAAGGCCACCTATATTCCGATGGAGGGCGCGTTCACGTCGAACATGCGCGGCGGCGATTCCTTCGTGCAGATCGGCCTGGGTGTTTCCACTTATTACGACCAGCGCGTGGCCGAACGGTTGGCGACGCACGACATGGCCGTGCGCTCGGCGATCCTGCTGGCTTTGTCCGAGCAGGACCCGGTCGCCATCTCCACCGTGGCCGGCAAGGAGGCGCTTAAGGAGGAATTGCGAAACGCGATAAACAACGTGTTAACCAATCGGGAAGGTTTCGGCGGCATAGACGACGTCTACTTTACGAGTTTCGTCACGCAATGACCGACAAACCGACCCTTTCTGGCGAAGAAATATCGGCCCTCATGAGCGGAGCCCGCGACGGCGAGCCCGGTGGCGATGCGCCGCCGGGCTCGGCCCGTCCGTTCCCGTTCGGTGGCGAGGCCGGGCGCCCGATGGCGGTCTTGCCCGCGGTCGACCGCCTGAACGAGCGGATGGTCCGCCGGGTGCGCGACCTGATCGAGGGCTTCTCCAGGGTCAAATCCCAGATCGCGGTGGAACCGACCGTGGTACGCGGCTTCGCCGACTGGCAGGCCGAGCAGAACGAATTTACCAGCCTCAGCCTGTATGGATTCAAGCCGATGAAGGGCGCGATCATGGTCCGGCTGGAGCCGGAATTCGTCGCCCGTCTGGTCGATGCCTATTATGGCGGTTCGGGCGATGCCCCCACTCGCCGGATGGGTGAGTTTACGCCGACAGAGGAAAGCCTCGCCGTGCGCATCGCCGACAGCCTAGCCGCAGCCTTGGGACAGGTCTGGTCGGAAGTCGTGCCGGTTCAGCCGCAATTCCGCTCGCGCGAGACCCATGCCGGCTTTGCCGCTCTCGCCAAGCCGGAAGAGGCGGTGGCTGTCTCCCAGTTCACCATTTCGTCTTGGCCGGAACAGCCGGCGACGATCGAAATTCTCTATCCCGTGTCGGGCCTGCGCTCGCTCGAGCACATGCTCGTCGCCAAGCCCAGCGACGAAGCCGGCTTCACCGGCGGCGATTGGCGTCGCCGCATGAACGCCGCCGTCGGCGAGGTTCGCATCCAGGCGCGCACCGTGCTCGCCCGTCCCGAACTGCCGCTGTCGGAGCTGATGCAGCTTCGCGCCGGCGATGTCATTCCGGTCAGTCTGCCGGCGCATGTGCCCCTCATCGTCGAGGGGCGGCGCTTCGCGATCGGCACGATCGGCGAACATGACGGGCGCGCCGCGCTCAAGATCGAGAAAGTCGAACAGAGGAGGTTCGTGTCGTGAAGGAAGCCCAGGACATCGTCGAAGCGAGCCCGTTGGACGAGGCGCTCGGGCGCCGGAATTACGGGTTGCTCGCCGACATTCCCGTCCGGCTTTCGGTCGAGGTCGGCAGCACGGCGCTGAAGCTTTCCGAGCTGATGGACCTCGCCGAAGGGAGCGTCGTCGAGCTGGACCGTCAGAGCCACGAACTGCTCGACATCATGGCCAACGGCACTTTGATCGCAAAGGGCGAGGTGGTGACCGTGAACGGGCGTTTCGGCATCCGCGTGGTCGAGGTCGTCGCGCTGGAAGCGCTTGGCCCGGGCGACGAGCGCCGGAAATGATGACCGCCTATCTCCTGAAGCTCGTCATCCTGATCCCGCTGGTCGCGGGGCTGGCTTATGGCGCGCTTTACCTGTGGCGCAAGCTGCAGCCGGGCATGGCGATGGGCCAGTGCGAACGGCTGGTGAAGCTGGTGGATGCGGTGCCGCTGGGCACCACCGGCCGGCTCGCCGTCGTCGAGTTCGGGGGCAAGAATCTGTTGATCGCCGTTTCGCGCGGCGGAGTTCAGCTTCTTTCCGAAAGCGGTGTGGAGCCGAAACTCCATGGCTGATGCGCTGCTCCGGGTCCGGCGCGCCGGACCCCTCCTCCTGATCCTGCTTGGCATCGCGGCTTTGTTCGCCGCGGCGCCGGCCTTCGCCCAGGCGGGCGGCCAGCCCGGCGCGCTCGATCGCGCGCTGGGCGAAGTGGCGGGCGACGGCCGTCCGTTGTCGCTCAGCTTGCAGATCCTGCTGCTGATGAGCCTGCTGACGGTGTTGCCGTCGATCCTGCTCATGATGACCAGCTTCACCCGGATCATCATCGTGCTGTCGATCCTGCGCACCGCGATCGGGCTCCAGCAGACCCCGCCCAACCAGGTGCTGGTCGGCCTCGCTCTCTTTCTTTCGTTGTTCGTGATGCGGCCCGTGATCGATCAGGTCAACGAGATCGCTTACACGCCTTATGGCGCGGGCGAGATCAGCATCGAGGAGGCGGTGTCGCGCTCCGGCACGGTGCTGCACGGCTTCATGATGCGCCAGACCCGCGAAACCGACCTGCGCCTGTTCGCCGATCTTGCCGGCGTCGAGCGTTTCGAATCGCCCCAGGCGGTGCCTTTCACGATCCTGCTTCCGGCCTTCGTGACCAGCGAGCTGAAGACCGCGTTCCAGATCGGCTTCCTGATCTTCCTGCCCTTCCTGATCATCGATCTCGTCGTCTCGTCGACATTGATGTCGCTGGGCATGATGATGCTCTCGCCGACCATCGTGTCGATGCCGTTCAAATTGCTGTTGTTCGTCCTCGTCGATGGCTGGGCGCTCACCATGGGGTCGCTCGCCGCATCCTTCGCGGGGGGCTAGCGATGGACAGCTCCGCCTATTTCATCGGCGTCGCCCAGCAGGCCTTGTGGATCCTGGCCCTCGCGGCCGCGCCGATCCTGATCCCGGCGCTGATCTGCGGTCTGATCCTCGGCATGTTCCAGGCCGCCACATCGATCAACGAGGCGACGCTGACCTTCGTGCCGAAGCTGATCGTGGTGGGCATCTGCCTTGCCATCTTCGGCGGCGCGATCCTGATGCTGATCGCCGATTTCACGCAGGACATCTTCGCGCGCATCCCCGAGCTGACGCGATGATGCCCACGGCGTTCGCGGCCGTCGAGGCGCAGCTCTGGCTTTGGATGGTCGCGATGCTGCGGCCGGGCGCCGCGATGCTCGCCGCGCCGGTCTTCGGCGCGCGCGCTGTGCCGGTCCAGCTCCGGCTGATCGTCGCGCTGGCGCTCGGAATTCCGGCGCTTGGCGCCACCCAGTTTGTCCTGCCCGCCGATGGCCTCGCCTCGTTCGAAGGCGTGTTGCTCATCGCCGGCGAGATCATGGCCGGGCTCGCCATCGGCTTCGCGGTGCAGATCGGCTTCTCGGCCGCGGTGATCGCGGGCGAAGTGATCGGCAATGCGATGGGCCTCGGCTTCGCGGCGATGATGGATCCGTCGAGCGGCCAGCAAAATCCGGTGGTCGGCCAGTTCCTGTCGATCGTCGCTACACTCCTGTTCCTTGCGATCGGTGGCCATCTCGCGCTCGCCGTCACCGTCGTCGAAAGCTATCGCGCCCTGCCGCCCGGCGATGCCTGGATGAGCCAGGAGAGCATCCGCGGCCTCGTCTTCTTCGGCAGCGTGCTCTTCTCCGCCGGCCTCTCGATCGCGCTGCCGGTCGCCTTCGCGATCGTGCTCGTCCAGATCATGATGGGCGTGCTGGCCCGTTCCGCACCGCAGCTCAATCTGTTCGCGGTCGGCTTTCCCGCCGCCCTTCTAGCCGGCGTCGTCCTGCTCGCCATCGCCTCGCCGGTCTTGGGTGAGGGCATTGCCGGCGCGATCCGGCTTGGCCTCGAACAGTCGCGCCTGATGGCGATGGGAGGCTGAGCCATGTCCGAGAATGCGGACAAGGACCAAAAGACAGAAGCCCCGACTCCCAAGCGGCGTCGCGATGCCGCGGAGAAGGGCGATGTCCTCCAGTCGCGCGAGCTCGGCACCGCCTTGGTGGTGATCGCCGGCGCGATCTGGATCGCTCTGGCCGGGCCGATGATGATCGGCGCGCTCGAGGTCATGGTCGTCGATGCGCTCAGTTTCGACGTTTCCGACATTCACAATTTCGATCCCGGCAGTGCGGCGCTGCGCCTGCTCGGCATCATCGCGCTGCCGCTCGCCGCCTTGTTCGGCGTGTCGCTGATCGCCGCGATCGGCACGCCGGCCCTGCTCGGCTCGTTCGGCTTCCGCAGCAAGGCGATGGCCTTCAAGGGCAACAAGCTCAATCCGATCAGCGGCATGAAGCGCATCTTCGGCATGCAGGGGCTGATCGAGCTCGGCAAGTCGATGGCCAAGGTGCTTCTGCTTGGCACGGTGGCGATCTGGATGATCACCAGCAACCTCCCGACGATGGTGGGCCTGACCTCCCAAGACATCCGTCCCGCCCTCTCAGACATTGGCGGCATCTTCGTGATCGCGGTGCTCGTTATGGGCATGGCGCTGGCGGTGATCGCGGGGATCGACGTGCCTGCGCAGATGTACCAGCGCTTTCAGCGACTGAAGATGACCCGCCAGGAAACGAAGGAAGAGCACAAACAGAGCGAAGGTTCGCCGGAACTGCGCGCGGCCATTCGCCGCCGCCAGCTCGACACGGCACGCAATTCGGTGCGCGGTGCGATGGCCGAGGCGACGGTCGTGCTCACCAACCCGACCCATTTCGCGGTGGCGCTACGCTATCGCCAAGGCATGGATTTCGCGCCGATCGTGGTCGCCAAGGGCCGCGGCGTCACCGCCGAGGCGATCCGCGAGCTCGCAGGCGAGCATGACGTGCCGATGCTGAGCTATCCGCAACTCACCCGTGCGCTCTACTATACCAGCCAGCCCGGCCAGATCATCCGCGAGGATCTCTACATGGCGGTGGCGACAGTTCTGGCTTTCGTCTTCAACCTCGATGCTGCACTAAAGGCCGGCAATCAGCCGCCGCCGATCGAGCTGCCGCCCGAAATGCGTTTCGACACCGAAGGCCGGCTGCAGGCTTAAGCGACATCGCGCCGCGCCGTTATCGAGTGTGCAAGAAACTCGAAGGGCGGGCAGGTGAGTGACGCGGGACGAAATCGGCGGTTCACGCTTGAGGAGGTCGATCGCCTGATGGCGATGGCCAACCGGATCGGCGTTCCCGTCGAGCCCTGGGTCGAACAGCTCGCGGGCGAATTGCGGGTCCAGCGTTCCAACGCAGCCCAGGACGGCGCCGAAATGGCGGGCCGAATGCGTTCGGATCCGAGTCGATCGCTGCGGGCGCAAACCCGGATCGACGCGAGCACATTGCACATGCTGAAAAGCTGAAATTCCCGGCGCATTCTGGCTAAAGAATCCGCCGTCCGAGCCGTTCCTTTCATATGAACGGCAAGGACGCTTCGAACATGAGCACTTCCTCCATCGGTTTCGCGCTCGGCGCTGGTTCCGGCCTCGACATCAAGTCGTTGGTCGATGGCCTCGCCGCCGCCGCCAAGGCGCCCAAAGAAGCGCTGATCGCTAAGCGTGAAGAGGCCAATGCGGCCAAGGTCTCGACGCTGGCTTCGGTCAGCAACGCGATCGACAGCTTCGCGGTGGCATTGTCCGGCCTGATTTCGAGCGGCAGCCTGTTCAGCCAGCCGAGCGTTTCCGACTCCAGCGTCTTCACGGCGGTCGCCAAACCCGGTGCGCGGTTGGGCAATCTGTCCGCCTCGATCGAGGTCGTGCAGATCGCCCAGGCGCAGACGGTCGCGTCCGTGCCGCTCGCCAATCGCGCCGATCCGGTCGGCCAGGGCGAACTCACCATCACGACGGCGACCGGCAGCTTCACGGTCACCATCGACGGAACGAATGACAATCTCGACGGCTTGGCCCGGGCGATCAACGCCAGCGGTGCCGGCGTTACGGCGAGCGTGGTGACGGGCGTCGATGGCGCGCGGCTCGTGGTCAAGGGCGCGACCGGCGAGGCCAATGCCTTCACCCTCTCCGTGCCCGACGGCACCGAAAACGGTTTGGAGCGGTTCGCTTTCGGCCCATCGGTGGTCGGCGGCATGACCCAGGCGCAACCGGCGCAGGATGCGATCGTCGTGGTCGATGGTGTCCAGGTCCGCCGTGCCACCAACAGCTTCAACGACCTGATTGACGGGGTGCAGATCGATCTGAAGCGCGCCGCGCCGGGCCAGGCTGTTTCGGTCGGCGTGACTCGTCCGACCGACGCGATCGGCCAGGCCGTGCAGGATTTTGTCGCCGCCTATAACGAGTTGATGGCGATGATCGCGGATGCGACCCGCCCCGGCGTCAATGGCGAAGGTGGCCCGCTGCGCGGCGACCTCGGCCTGCGCGAAATGCAGCGCCAGCTTGCGCAGCTTCCTTCGACGGTGCTGGCCAGCCAGGGAACTGGTCCCAAGACGCTGGCCGAGATCGGCGTGCGTACCAATCGCGACGGCACGCTGGGTGTCAATGTCGGGAAGCTCCAGCAGGCACTGGCCAACGATCCGGACGGCGTTGAAGCGCTGTTCAATCCCACCCAGCACAGCTCCAGCGCGTTCTTGACGATCAAGAGCGCGATGGGTGCCGTCAAGCCGGGCGTTTACACGATCACCAATGTGGTGCCTGCGGGCGGCGGCAATCCGGCCTCGGGCATGCTGAACGGCGTCGCCATGACCGGCATCGGTGTCAACTTGGTTGCGCGTGCCGGCTCGCCCGCCATCGGCCTGATTCTCGGTGTCACCGGCGCGGTCGGCAGCGCCACGATCACGATCGATCCCGGCCTGGGTGGCGCGCTGCAGGGCATCCGCGATGCACTGCGCGCTCGGGGCGGCCCGTTCGAGGGCAGCAACGACCGCCTGCGCGCCGAGGCGAAGAAGATTTCCGAGGATCGCGACCTGCTCGAGGCGCGCTCCGAGAAATATTACAACCAGTTGCTCAGCACCTTCACGTCGATGGAGCGGCGCGTGTCGGCCTTCAAGGCGACCCAGTCCTATCTCGACCAGCAGATCAAGATGTGGACGAGCAGCCGCGACTGAGCGTCTGGCGCGGGCAAGTGAACATGTGTTGCGGGAGTGAATAATGTACATGACGCGGGGGAAATTCGGGGCCGCCAAGGCGAGCTATCAGAGCGTGGACCTGGCCAGCCGGATCGAAGGCGCCAGCCCGCACCAGCTCGTGCAGGTAATGTACGAGGAGCTCCTGAAAGCCATCGATGCGATGGCGGTGGCGGCGCGGAGAAGCGATTTCGTGCAGCGCAATGCGCGCCAGTCGCGCGCGCTCGCTATCCTCACCGGGTTGGAAACTAGCCTCGATTTCGACAAGGGTGGGGAGATCGCGCGCGGGCTGGTCGCCATCTATCGCGAGGCGCGCCGCCTGCTCGTCGCCGCGGGGCGCGAGAATGACGCCGACAAGGTCGGACAGGCGCGCGACATGCTGGCCGAAATCGCGAGCGCCTGGGATGCTCTCGCTCAGCAGTCAGCGGCCTAAAATCCGTACTTAGTAACGGCCGTGGCGGATTGAAACGAACCTCAGCGCAAATTGACGCCGCCCGGCGTCGTCAGGCCGCCTTAACCTCGTACTTGCGCATCTTTTCGATGAGAGTTGTGCGCTGAAGCGACAGCATCCGCGCCGCATCTGCGACGACGCCGTCCGACAGCGTGAGCGCCTCCTCGATGTAGCGGCGCTCAATCTCTGCGAGCATGTCGCGCAGAGCGACAGGCTGTCCGGCTGCAAGGTCGCGCGTTTCGGCGATCTCGACCTCGGCTCGGATCGGTACGACGACATCGTCGTCGACCTCGGTCAAGCCGGCCGCGACATCCGCGGTGGCGGCTGCGATTCGGTTGGTGGCTTCCCAGAGCGCGGCGCGCTCGATCGCGCCGACCCGGCCGCGACGGAGCAGCAGTGAGGCGGCCTCGTCGGCGCCGACCGACCGACCGGCGAACAGGATGCAGGCCCGCTCGACGAAGTTGCGCAGCTCTCGCACATTGCCGGGCCAGCCATGATCGGCGAGCCGGGCCAGCGCGGCGGGCGCGAAGCTCATGCCGGCGGCGCGTTTGCCCTGCTTGTCCAGGAAGTGCTGCACCAGCAGAGGAATGTCCTCGATCCGCTCGGACAGCGGCGGAATGTCGATCGGGAAGACGGCGAGACGGTAGAACAGATCCTCGCGGAACTTGCCCTCGTCGATTGCGCGGTCGATGTCGCGATGGGTGGCGGCGACGATGCGCACGTCCACCTCGATCTGGCCGCGTCCGCCGACGCGCTGCACGGCGCGCTCCTCGAGAACGCGCAGCAGCTTCACCTGCATGTCGGCCGGCATGTCGCCGATCTCGTCGAGGAAGAGCGTGCCGCCATGGGCCTCTTCGAACTTGCCTTTGTGCTGGGCATGGGCGCCGGTGAACGAACCTTTCTCATGCCCGAACAATTCGGATTCCAGCAATTCGCGGGGAATGGCGCCGCAATTGACGGCGACGAAGGGCTTGTCGCCCCGGCCGCTCGCCGCATGGATCGCCTGGGCGACCACTTCCTTGCCGCTGCCGGACGGACCGGTCAGCAGCACCGAAGCCTCGCTGGGGGCGACGTGACGAATGAGGTTGCGGAGCGCCAGAATGGCCGGCGTTTCGCCGATCACCATCGCTTCCGGACCGGCTGCGATCACGTTCACCGTCATTGGCCCGCCTCCGTCGTGCGGAAGCCGTCATTGCTGGTCAAGGAAATCCCCCCGGTCGCGAACTGCGTTACTGTGCGGGGCCATATCTGAAGGACAATAGTTAACAGCCTCTTTACATAGCGGCGTTTCCCGTGAGCGAGGCGCACAAAGGTGTACGCGAAATCGTTACCGAGGCGTGACGATATCCAGGTGGATGGACATGACTGGGGGAAAGATGGTGCCCAGGGACGGGATCGAACCGCCGACACCGTGATTTTCAGTCACGTGCTCTACCAACTGAGCTACCTGGGCGTTCCGGCGAATGCGGAAGCGGCGCCTATAGATGCGCGTCCCTGTCCCTGTCCAGCCCCTCGCTGTCCAGCGCGTCCTCGGCTGGCGGTCCGGCCACGCGATAGGCATCGCCCAGCCAGTTCAAAAGGTCTCGGTCGCGGCAACCCTGTCCGCAAAAGGGACGGAAGGCGTGAGCGCTGGGTTTCCCGCAGAGCGGGCAGGCTTCAGTCTTGGGAGCGGTGGACATGCCCGGCCGATATGGCGAGCCCGGGCTCGGCCCGCAAGGCGACTGCGACACCTGTGCGGCGGGCGAGAAGCGTGATCCAGTCGGGTCGCGCCTCGATATGCGCGATGACGGATGGCGCCGCCTGGACGATCAGGCCGCCTGTTCCCGCCGCCCGCTCGGCGCGCCGGAGCAGCGCGCGTGCCGCCGCGCCGACGGGATCGGCGCGCACGATTTCCGGCAGCGAAGCGCGGGCCCGGCGGCGGACGATCTGCAGGAAGCCGAAGCCGTTGACCGCGGTGCGCTCGAAGGGTTGGGGCAGGACGGCGTCCAGCGCCGCCACCGCCCGCTGGCGCGCCGCCCGGTCGGGCATGGTCGGCAAATCGATGCCGATTGATCCGCCGATCCCGAAACGCCTTATCGCCCGGCCTGCTGCCGCCGCGCCCGCTTCGGCCAGTTCGGCCGGCGGCAATATGCCATCGACATCGAACAGGGTCATGGCGGGTGTCAGGCTCATTCGCAGTGCACCGCCGGGAAAGGCGATCTCGCCGGTGGCGGCTTCCTCCAGCAATTCGGACCATCCGGCGGTTTCGAACGGGTCGGCTCCATGTGCCGGCCGGACCGGGTCCCCGATACGCTCCAGCAAGGTGGGGCCGGGGCGCGGCGCATCGTCCGTCGCGCGGGCGACGGCGCGCTTGGCATGGCCGGGTTCCGGGATCGCCTCGCGCACGATTTCGGCATGAAGGGCCGCGCCTTCGGCAAGGCCGGACGGTAAGGGCTCGACCAGCGCTTCCTCCCCGCCCTCCATCACCGCAATGCCGCGCCGGCGCGGGATCAGGGTTCGGACAAGCCGGGCGGGCACGACCGCGCCGGCACGGAAGGTCGCGGGCAGCTCGATCGCGGCTTCGAGGATTGCGCCATCCTCAACCAGGATCGCGCGATTTTCGCCGATCCCTTCTTCGTAGAACCACTCAGCCAAAAGCGTAGCCCGCCGCCTCAAGCAAGGCACGGGTCTCGAATACCGGTAGGCCAACCACGCCCGAATGGCTGCCGGCCAGATAGCGGACATAGGTTTCGGCCAGGCCCTGGATCGCATAGCCGCCAGCCTTGCCCATGCCCTCGCCACTGGCGACGTAGTGGTCGATCTCGCGATCGCTGAGCCGTTTGAAGGTGACGATCGTGTCGGACAGACGCGTACGAACGCGTCCGTCCTGGCCGATCACGCAAACGGCGGAATAGCAGTGATGGCGCCGCCCGGAGAGCAAGGCCAGCATCCGCCGCAGGTCCGCCTCGTCTTCGGGCTTGCCGAGGATGCGGCGACCGACCGCGACGGTGGTGTCGCCGGCCAGCACGATTTCGTCCGGCGCGCGATCGACCGCGGCTGCTTTCTCCGCCGCGAGGCGCGACGCATAAGGGCGCGGCAGCTCGCCGGGGCGCGGCGTTTCGTCGATTTCAGGCGACGCCAGTCGATCGGGCACGACGCCGATCCGCGCGAGCAGCTCGTAGCGTCGGGGCGAGGAGGAAGCGAGGACGAGCCGCGTCATGCGGTCCCACGCTACTTGAAGCGGTAGGTAATCCGACCCTTGGTCAGGTCGTAGGGCGTCAGCTCGACAAGCACCTCGTCGCCGGTCAGCACGCGGATGCGGTTCTTGCGCATTTTGCCGGCGGTATGACCGAGAATCTCGTGGTCATTCTCCAGCCGCACGCGAAACATGGCATTGGGCAGCAATTCCACCACCTGCCCGCGCATTTCGAGAAGTTCTTCCTTGGCCATTCAAATCCCAGCTTCGTTGGAGCGCGCCGCGTTTAGCGGCTCGGAGGGGAAATGGAAACCCCGCTCTCGGCGCCAGCGTTGGCGGATGTCGGCACTTGTGCCGGATTGTGCCGGGAAAGGAATGCTTCGACGCGCCGCAGATAGTCGGCCTGATCCTCCGCGCGGCCAAAGTCGTGGCCCGATTTGTCATAGAAGATGGATTCGAAGTCCGCTCGGCCCCTGAGCGCGCGAACGAGCCGATGCGACTGGTCTGCCGGTACGACGGTATCGAGCTCGCCATGGCCGATCAGCAAAGGCACGGCCAATCGATCCGTCGCCCGGATCGGGGAAATGGCGCGTAGGTTCGTCTCCTCGTCGCCACGCAACTGGCGACGACGCTCGCGGATGTAGCGACGGGGGATGAAGAAAGGCGTGCTGTGCCGAAGCATCGCCGCCATGTCGGTGGGCCCGGCCCAGCTCACCGCGCAGCGATAGCGCTGCGGGTTGCGAATCGCTGCCCAGATTGCCGCATAGCCACCATAGGATGCGCCCATGATGCAGACACGTGCCGGATCGGCGATGCCTTCGCCTGCCAGCCAATCGGTGGCGTCGTCGATATCGTCGATCATGCCGTCGCCCAATTGCCCATAGCCCCGCTCGACGAAATCGCGGCCATAGCCGGTCGAGCCGCGGAAATTGGGCTGGAGGACCGCATAGCCGCGGCTGGCGAGGAACTGGGCCCAAGGGTCGAAAGTCCAGCTGTCGCGCAGGAAGGGGCCGCCATGCGGCATGACGATCAACGGCAGGTTTCGCGCATCCCGCCCTGGCGGCAGCGTGAGGTAGCCGCGGATCCGCAGCCCATCGCGACTTTCGAATTCAATCGGCCTGACCGGCGCGAAGCGATGTTCATGCATGCGTTCATAAGGGCTGGCGAATATCCGGAGCTCACGCGCCGCCTGGTCGAAAATGTAGAACGTACCGGGATCGTCCGCGGCTCCGGAAAAGACGAGGGTACGATTTCTGTCGCGACTCCGATTGATGATGACATTGGTCTTGCCCGGCAAGGCGCGATCGAGCTGGGCCTGCAGTGCGGCCATCTCTGGATTGAACCAGCGTGTGCGCGGTCGATCGTCCTCATAGGCGACGCCATCCACCGCGCCATCAGCGCCGAATACCACACTTGCCACATCGACCTCTGGATGTTCGAACAGGGTCGCGCCACGCGTGTCGGTGGCGAAATCATATTCATAGAGTCCGAAGCGACCGGTCTCGGCATTGGTCACGATCACGCCATGCTCGGCATTGGTGGTGAACCGGATCAGGTCGATGACGCTGTCGTCGAACAAGTTGCGGCGCGTCTCGTGCCGTCGCAGCTGGTCCGTCGCAGTCGCGCGATAATGTATGCGCGTGCGCCGCTCGCCATAGTCCACGCCGACGCGTATCACGCCATCGGCATCCGCGAACCAGCTCCACACCCCCGCGACAGGGCGTTGCACTTCGACGGCTTCGCCGGTGGAAAGATCTATCCGGTATACGCCCGGAGTGCTCGCGCGGCGGCTTTGTCCCGACACGAGAATGTAGCGACCGGCCGGATCGCTATGCACGATATCGAGCAAGGTGATGCCGGGAATGGCCAGCGGCCTCAGCTCGTTCGTGCCGAGATCATGGGTGAAGATCACGCGCGACAAGGCGATGCCGATGCCATTGCTTGTGACCAGGAACGTCATCCGGGTGCCGCTCAGCAACAGGCGCCGGTCGTCCATCCAGGCAAAGGAGTCCAGATTGCCGGCGTTGATCACGGATGCGGGCGGCCCGATCTCAGGGCTTAGCGCCCAAACAGCGATGCGCTGCTCGCCTTCCTGCATCGTGCGAGCCGCGATGTGCGTGCCGTCGGGCGAAATGAGGGGAGTACGCAGAAACGGCAGTTGGCCGATAGTTTCCAGAGGTATCGGGGCGTTGGCCACCGCTGGCCCTGCAAGGGCGGTGAGCAGGCACACGGCCGCCAACATATTACGCATGGCACGCAAGATCATTGGAATCCCGGAAGTCAGCCAACGAGAAAAGGCGGGTTCACGCAAATGATTGCAGACTTCGATTCCGAATACAAATGGGCGGGCTCAAGAAAAAGGCCCCATCCGGCATCCCGGATGGGGCCTTGAAAGGCCTGAAAAGGCCAGGATCAGCCTGCGCCGTGGCCGGCCAGCGCCGCGAGCATCAGCAACGCGACGATGTTGGTGATCTTGATCATCGGATTGACGGCAGGGCCGGCAGTGTCCTTGTAGGGATCGCCGACCGTGTCGCCGGTAACAGCGGCCTTGTGGGCTTCAGAGCCCTTGCCGCCATGATTGCCGTCTTCGATATATTTCTTGGCATTGTCCCAGGCGCCGCCGCCCGAGGTCATCGAGATGGCGACGAAGAGGCCGGATACGATGACGCCGATCAGCAATGCGCCCAGGGCGGCGAAGCCCTGTTCCGGACCCGCCACGCCGCGCACGACGAAGAAAACCAGGATCGGCGCGACGACCGGCAGCAGCGAGGGGATGATCATCTCCTTGATCGCCGCTTTGGTGACGAGATCGACGGTGCGGGCATAATCCGGCCGCGACGTGCCTTCCATGATGCCGGGATTGGTACGGAACTGCTCACGCACCTCCTCGACCACCGCGCCGCCGGCCCGGCCGACCGCGGTCATGCCCATCGCGCCGAACAGATAGGGGAGCAGCGCGCCGAGCAAGAGGCCGACAATCACATAGGGATTGGCCAGGGTGAAATCGATGTCGGCATAAGCGACGCCGAGATCGCCCGCGAACAGGCGCAGGTCCGTCGTATAGGCGCTGAACAGGACGAGAGCGGCGAGACCGGCCGAGCCGATCGCATAGCCCTTGGTCACCGCCTTCGTCGTGTTGCCCACCGCATCGAGCGCGTCGGTGCGGATGCGCACGTCATCCTCCATGCCCGACATTTCGGCGATGCCGCCGGCATTGTCGGTGACCGGGCCATAGGCGTCCAGTGCGACGACCATGCCAGCCAGTGCCAGCATCGCAGTGGCGGCGAAGCCGATGCCGATCAGGCCGGCGAACTGGTAGGACAGGATGATGCCGACGCAAATGACGAGCGTTGGCAGGGCGGTGGATTCCAGGCTGATCGCCAGGCCCTGGATGACGTTGGTACCGTGGCCGGTCTCCGAGGATTTGGCGATCGACTTCACCGGGCGATAATTGGTGCCGGTATAATATTCGGTGATCCACACGATCAGCCCGGTGACGCCGAGGCCGACGAGCATCGCATAGAAGAGATCCCAGCCGGTGAAGCTGCCCGCCTCGCCGGCCGCGCCGCCGATGACGGCGTTCATGTCGCCGAGCGTCTGCTGGGTCACGTACCAGATCGCCGGGACCGACAGGATGGCGGTAAGCCAGAAGCCCTTGTAGAGCGCGCCCATGATCGACTGGCTCTTGCCGAGCCGGACGAAATAGGTGCCGATGATCGAGGTCAGGATGCACACGCCGCCGATGATCAGCGGCAGGCTCATCAGCGCCAGCATTTGCTCCGCGCCCGTAGCCACAAGCAGGGCGATCAGCACCATCGTGGCGCCGACCGTGACGACATAGGTCTCGAACAGGTCGGCGGCCATGCCGGCGCAATCGCCGACATTGTCGCCCACATTGTCGGCGATCACGGCCGGGTTGCGGGGATCGTCCTCCGGAATGCCGGCCTCGACCTTGCCGACCAGGTCGGCGCCGACGTCGGCGGCCTTGGTGAAGATGCCGCCACCGAGGCGCGCGAAGATCGAGATGAGCGAGGCACCGAAGGCGAGCGCGACGAGCGCGTCGATGACGACGCGGTCGTTGGGCGCATTCCCCTGCGTGCCGACCAGGACGTAGAAGAAAGCCGAGATGGCGAGCAGCGCGAGGCCGGCGACCAGCATGCCGGTGATCGCGCCGGCCCGGAAGGCGACGGTAAGGCCGCTCTGCAGGCTGGTGCGCGCCGCCTCCGCGGTGCGGACATTGGCGCGCACCGAGATGTTCATGCCGATATAGCCCGCCGCGCCCGAAAGGATCGCGCCGACCACGAAGCCGGTTGCGGCCGTCATGCCGAGGAAATAGCCGACCAGCACGGCGACAACGATGCCAACGATACCGATCGTGGCATATTGCCGGCCGAGATAGGCCTTTGCCCCCTCCTGGATTGCGCCGGCGACGGCGACCATCCGCTCATTGCCGGCCGAGGCCCGCAACACCTGCATCGAGGTGAGAATACCGTAAAGTACGGCGACAAGCCCGCAGCCTATCGCGATGAGCACGACGTTCATGAAAGTCCTTCCCCCTGTGGAATCGTTGGCGGCTTAGGGAAGCGCGCGGGGCGGAGCCTAGGTTGGAAGGAGAGGCGTTGCAACCGCTCGCGCGATGGACGGAATCGGCGTCCTAGCGGCTATGCTCGAAGCCGGTTCGGGTGGGCACCGGCACCGGCCCGTCGGCGTCGCGCAGCGAGAGGCCGGTGCCGGCCCTGAACCGCCCGATCCGGCTCAGCGACAGGCTGATCTCCTCGGCGAGCGCGAGAATGGCGCTGGCCTTGTCCTTGGGTGCGGCGAACAACAGCTCGTAATCGTCGCCGGCGGTCGCCGCCTTGAGGCGCGCGGCCCGGTCGCCGCCGGCATGGTCGAGATGGTCCAGCGACAGCGGCACGGCGTCGAGTTCGATCTCCAGCGCGCACCCGCTCGCCGCCGCCATCCGGCCGGCATCGATCAGCAGGCCGTCCGAGACGTCCATCATGGCAGTGACGAGCGGCACGAGGCGCTGGCCCGCCTCCAGCCGGGGACGGGGCGTACGGTAGCGTTCGATCAGTGCGGCCGGCGCCGACTTGCCCTGCCGGAGCAACTCGAGTCCCGCGCCGGCATCGCCGATCGAGCCGCTGACCCAGAGCAGGTCGCCGGGCCTGGCGCCGGTGCGGGAGGGGGCGATCTTCGTTTCACCGATCGCGGTTAGGCCCATGACGCGCGGTGCGCCCGCCGGCATCGCTACCGTGTCGCCGCCGAGCAGCGGCAGGCCGAAAGTGGCGAGCGCGGCGCGGAGCCCGCCGGCGAAGGCCCGGTCCCATTCATCCTCGCCCAGCTCATAACCGAGCAGCGCCCCCACCGGCCGCGCGCCCTTGGCGGCGAGATCGGAGAGGTTCACTGCGACCAGCTTCCACGCCACGTCGCCGGGCAGATCGTCGGGAAGATAGTGGACGCCCTCGACGATCATGTCGTGGGTGAGGACGAGCTTGGCGCCGCCCATCTCCAGCACCGCCGCATCGTCCATCAGCCCGCGCGCTGCCGGATGATCGGCCAGCGCGCGCAGGGCGGAGATGAAGGCGGCTTCGTCTATGGCCGCACCTCTTTCGCGATGGCGTCGAGCAGGCCGTTGACGAAGCCGGACTCGCGGGCGTCGTAGAAGGCTTTGGCGACATCGACATATTCGCTGATCGCGGTGCCGACGGGCACATCGGCGCGGGCGGCGATCTCGTAGGCGCCGGCGCGCAGGATCGCCTTCATCGGCTTGTCCAGGCGGGCGAGCGACCAGCCATCGGCCAGCTTGCCGGCGATCAGGCCGTCCAGTTCCTCGCGGCGCGCATCGACGCCGGCGACCACATCGTCGAAGAAATCGACCTCCGCATCGGCATATTCGACATCGTCGATCGTGGCGCCGAGGCGATGATGGTGGAATTCGTGGAGCAGGGAGGCGATCGGCGTGCCCTCCATCTCCTGCTGATAGAGTGCCTGCACGGCGGCGAGGCGGGCGGCGGAGCGCGACCGCGAGCGTTTCGGAGTGGTGGCCATGCCGCGCGCCATAGCTAAGGCGTGTCCGCGATGAAATCCCGGATCGCCGATATGACGAAGTCCGGATGCTCCCACGGGATGAAATGGCCGGCGTCCGGCGTGGCGGCGATGCGCAGGTCGTCCACCAGTGCGTCGAGGCCGTCGAGCTGGACGGGGAGCAAAGCCTTGTCCTTCAGGCCCCAGATGACGAGGGTGGGCATGGTTAAGCGCGGGAACGGGCCGTTCACCCAGCCCGGCATGGCGGCGTCCTCGCCGGGGAGCGGGACAAGGATGTTGCTGGCGCGATACCAGTTCAGCATCGCGGTGAGCGCGCCGGGCTGACCCCAATCGGCGAGGTAGTGCGCGCGCTCATCGGCGGGAATGGCGGCGAGGTCGGTGTGGCCGCCGAAGCTCTTGTCGAAGAACGTCTCCAACCCCATCGCCGCGATGCCCTGCTCCATCGCGGGGTTGCGGAAGGCGTTCATATATTGGGAGGCGGCGCGCTGGGCCTCGTCCTCGACCAGCGACTTCTGGAAGACCAAAGGATGGGGCGAATTGACGATGACGAGGCGCTTCAGCCGGTCGGGGTGGCGCAGTGCCGCGAGCCAGGCGACGGCGCCGCCCCAGTCATGGCCGACCAGGGTGAACCGCTCCAGTTCCAGCGCGTCGGCCAGCGCGATCAGATCCTCAAGGATGCGGTCGGTCGCATAGGCCTCAACCCCTTCCGGCCTGTCCGATGCGCCGAAGCCGCGCTGATCGGGGGCGACGACGAAATGGTCCCCAGCCAATGCCGGGACGACGGCCCGCCAGGTGCGGTGCGATTCCGGGAAGCCGTGGAGGAAGAGGATCGCCTCCCCGCCTTCCGCGCCGTCGGCCTGGACGTTGAGGGTGACGCCGGTGGGCAAAGCCAGGCGTTGCGCGTGGGCGCTCATGCCGATCGTCCCATGGGGCGGTGACAAGGCCGCTGCATTCTGGGAAGACATATCGCCATGTACACCTCCGTGATGATCGTAGACGATTTCATAGACAACGCCATGGGGCTGCGCGAGGCGGCGCTCCGGCTGACCTACCCCCCGCAGCAAGGCGCTTTTCCCGGGCGCAATTCGCAAGAGCGGATCAATATCGACGGGCTGGAGCAGCAAATTTCGCAGCTGGTCGGCGAGCCGTTACTGCCGATGGAGCCGCGTGAATCCCATGCCAAATGCCGGCTCACGCTCGCCACTGACCAAGGCCGCGGCAAGGTGCATATCGATCACAGCCACTGGTCGGGCATCCTGTACCTGAGCCGACCCGAGGATTGCCGGGGCGGCACCGACTTCTTCCGCCATCGCCGCACCGGCACCGACGGCGCGCCCACCAATAGCCAGGAGCTCGCCGCGCTCGGCTACTCCTCGTTCGACGAGATGCACGGCGAACTGATCGCGAAGGAAGGCACGGACGACAGCAAGTGGGAGCCGGTGATGAGCGTGCCGATGCGCTTCAATCGGCTCGTGCTGCTCCGGCCCTGGTTGTGGCACACGGCCGGTCCCGGTTTCGGCACCCGGCCGGAAGATGGCCGGCTCGTCTATCTGATGTTCTTCCGGTCCGTGCGTCAAGGATAGCTCACCGTCTTGGGCACTTCGGGGAGCGGGATGAATTCGTCCTTGTCGTCGGGCGGGAGGGTGAAGCGGCCGGCTTTCCAGTCTTCCTTGGCCTGGTTGATGCGGTCGCGGGACGAGGAGACGAAGTTCCAGAAGACGTGGCGCGGGCCGTCCAGCGGTTCGCCGCCGCACAGCATGACATGGGCGCCGCCGGCCGAGCGTAGGGTGGCGGAGATGCCGGGCCGCAGGACGTAAAGCATGGCCGGCTCCAGCTCCATGCCGTCCAGCCAGGCCTCGCCCTCGGCGAGGTAGATGGCGCGCTCGTCCGCCTCGGGATCGATCGGCATCGCGCCGCCCGCCTCCAGATGGATGTCGGCATAGATGATCGGGCTATGCTGCGTGACCGGCGAGGTCGCGCCCCACAAGGTGCCCATCACGACCCGGGCGGTGGCGCCGCCACCTTCGACCACCGGCAGATCGGCCTTCGCGACATGCTCGAAGGCCGGATCGATCTCCTCCTTCGCACTGGGAAGGGCGATCCAGGTCTGGATGCCGCTGAGCTCCGGCCCTTCGGCGCGGACCGCGGCGGGGGAGCGTTCGCTATGGGTGATGCCCTTGCCGGCGGTCATCAGATTGACCGCGCCCGGCTCGATCGTCGCGAAGGTGCCGAGCGAATCGCGATGGTCCATCGCGCCGGCGAAGAGATAGGTGACGGTAGCGAGATTGATGTGCGGATGCGGGCGCACATCGACGCCGGTGCCGGGCGGGAGATGGGCCGGCCCCATCTGATCGAAGAAGATGAAGGGGCCGATCGTGGTGCGCGCCTTGTGCGGCAGCGTGCGGTGGACACGGAAACCGCCCAGATCATGGGTGGTCGGGGTGAGGGTCTGCTCGAAAAGATCGTCGCTCATGGCGGCATCCTACCCCGGATCGCCACGGCGCGAAACTTCACCATCTTCACCCATATGCGCGACGGTCACCCCGCGAGATTTTTTGCGCGCGAAACGGACAATTCAAAGAGCCGGCGAACTGGAGTCGCAACCCCGATTCGGGGCGAGCGTGACAGAGGATTTCCTACATTGGAAGCGGGTGGCGGGAGGCCTGAAATTGACCCGTTGCGGGCATTGCCTAATCGGGTGTTGTTGCCAGTCGCCAAGCACCACGCCTCCACTCGATCAACCTCCGACGGTTTTCCCAAGGACCGAAATCATTTGCGAGGAAAGGTTTTATGCGGGTTTCGTAACTGCATTCATACGCGCGGTCGGTGAATATCGCGCAGCTTGCATTACGGGTTTCGATAGTGGGTGCCATATGAGCAAAAAGACGATCGTCTCGGGATCGCTCAATGAAAGGCTCAAGAGCATGCCCCTCTTCGATCTGCTGCACGTCAGCAGGTGTAGGCGCGGGAAGGAATGCGGCGAGGGCGATTGCAAGCATTGTCAGCAAATGCCACAACATGCGGTTTATTAGCTATCACTTCCCACTCTAATCTTTCGTCCGCTAACCATCCATGGCGATCGCTACTGCCGCTACTCCCCCGGCGCCGTCGCCCTTATCGCCAGCGCGTGAACCCGCTCCCGCATCAGATCGCCCAGCGCGGCGTTGACGGCGCGCTGGCGGGCGAGGCGGGTCATGCCGGCGAATTGCTCCGCTTCGACCTCGACGGTGAAATGGCTTTCGCCGGAGCCGTCATGGCCGGCATGGCCCCGATGCTTGTCGCTGTCATTGATGACGGCGAGACGGGTGGGATTCAGGGCGGCGCGCAGGCGCTTTTCGATTTCGGCGGCGACGGGGCCGGTGAATGTGTCGGTCATTCGGCCTATATAATGGGGTCGCAAAGGAAAGGCAGGCGGTTTGGCGAGTTCGGGCAGACGGGAGCGGTTTCACGGGCGGGTCGAGGGGAAGGCGGCGCATTGCGCCTGGCCCGGCTGCGACGCGCCCGGCGAATTCCGCGCGCCCGGTGCGGTGCGCCCCGGTTTCGATGGACCGGGCGAGTGGCGCTGGCTGTGCCTTGATCATGTCCGCGAATTCAACGGCGGTTATAACTGGTTCGACGGCATGACGCCGGACGAGATCGCCGACGCGCAGAACCCCTATGGCGGCTGGGACCGGGAGACGCGGGCCTTCGCCACCGGCGGGGCCGACCGGCCGCCGCGCTGGGCCGATTTCTCCGATCCGCTTGATGCGATCGGCGCGCGCTTCCAGGCGATGCAGCCGCAGCAGCGCAAGGATGGCAGGCCGCTGAGCGACGGGGATCGCAAGCATCTGCGCACGCTGGGTCTTGAGGTGGACGCGGACCGCATGGACCTGCGCCGGCGTTATTCGGAGCTGGTGCGGCGCTATCATCCCGACCGCAATGGCGGCGACCGGACCCACGAGAAGGCATTGCAGCAGGCCATCGAGGCTTATACGGCGCTCAAGGGGAGGCCGGCCTTCGCCTGAGTTTCGCGGCCAAGCCAGCTCGTCATTGCGAGCCCTTCGACGCCGCCTGCGGCGTCGCTCAGGATAAATTCCGCGAAGCAATCCAGTGCGGCCTCGAACGCCGGTGGATTGCTTCGTCGCTACGCTCCTCGCAATGACGAGAGAGGTGGCGATCTCCGTCCCGTTCGCCGAACGGGATTCCGCCCGAAAATGTTGCGTCGCAAGATGCGGGCTTATACGGGCTTAAGACGAGGTGGCCGGCCGCGCCCCGCCAGCAGCATCGAGACAGACCATGGCAGACATACCCAACACCAATCCCGACAGCCGCGCCGCGACCGTGATGGACGCGCCCGACAAGATGGCGAAGGTGCGCGAGCTGTTCGGCGTGGACAGCGACATGGAGGTCCCGGCGTTCAGCGAGGCGGACGAGCGGGTGCCCGACCTGGACCCCGCTTACGTCTTCGATTCGGACACGACGCTGGCGATCTGCGCGGGCTTTTCCAAGAACCGCCGGGTGATGATCCAGGGCTATCACGGCACCGGCAAATCCACCCATGTCGAGCAGGTCGCTGCGCGGCTGAACTGGCCGCTGATCCGGATCAACCTCGACGCGCATATCAGCCGCATCGACCTGATCGGGCGCGACGCGATCGTGCTGAAGGACGGGCAGCAGGTGACGGAATTCCGCGAAGGGCTTCTCCCCTGGGCGCTGCAGACGCCGACGGCTCTGGTGTTCGACGAATATGACGCCGGCCGGCCGGACGTGATGTTCGTGATCCAGCGCGTGCTGGAGGCGGAAGGCAAGCTGACCCTGCTCGACCAGAACCGGGTGATCCGCCCGCATCCCTATTTCCGGCTGTTCGCGACGACCAACACGGTCGGGCTGGGCGACACGACCGGCCTCTATCACGGCACGCAGCAGATCAACCAGGGCCAGATGGACCGCTGGAACATCGTCGTCACGCTCAATTACCTGCCGGCCGCGACCGAGGCGCGGATCGTGCTCGCCAAGTCCGGCGAGTATGACCATGAGGGCGGGCGCGAGGAAGTCGAGCGGATGATCAAAGTCGCCGAGCTGACCCGGCGCGGCTTCGTCAACGGCGACATCTCCACCGTGATGAGCCCGCGCACCGTCATCTCCTGGGCGCAGAACGCGCTGATCTTCGACGATGTCGGCTTCGCCTTCCGGCTTTCGTTCCTCAACAAATGCGACGAAGCGGAGCGGCCGGTCGTGGCGGAATATTATCAGCGCGTGTTCGGCAAAGATCTGCCGGAAAGCGTGGTGGGGAAGGCTTCGTAATCATCAACCGTTCGGGCTGAGCCTGTCGAAGCCCTCTCCTTCCCGACCGCGAAGGAGGAAGAAAGGAAAGCCCTTCGACAGGCTCAGGGCGAACGGAGTTCCGGGTTGGCCGAAGAGAATCCCCTCGAAGCCTTTCGTCAGGCGCTGGCCGGGGCGACGCGGGCGATCGCGGCGGACGGGGAGGTGGAGCTGAGCTTCACCAGCGATGCGCCGAGCGCGTCGGGCAAGTCCGTCCGCGCGCCGATGCCGGGGCGGGGACTGCCGGCCGCCGAGGTGGCCGAGGCGCGGGGCTTTGCCGACGCGGCGGCGCTGCGGCTGCGGCATCACAATGCGAAGCTGCACGCCAAGGGCGCGCCCGGCGACGAGGTGGCGCGGGCCGTGTTCGACGCCGCCGAGCAGGCGCGCTGCGAGGCGCTGGGGGCGCGGAGCATGGCGGGGGTGCGCGGCAATCTCGCCAGCCTCGCGCGGCTCAGGCTCAGGACCGATCCGCTGGTGCGGGCGCGTAACCGCGAGGAGGTGCCGCTGGGCTCTGCCGTCGGGCTGATCGTGCGCGAGCGGCTGACCGGCGAGCCGGTGCCGGAGGAAGCGCGCGAGGGGCTGGCGCTGGTCTCCGACTGGATCGAGGAAAAGGCGGGGCCGCAGCTCGACGCGCTCGGCCTGGCGCTCGACGATCAGGCGGCGTTCGCCGATCTCGTCGGCAAGCTGCTGCGTGATCTCGAGCTGGTCGAGGGCGAACCCGAATCGCCGGCCGAGCCCGAAGAGGGCGAGGAAGGCGAGGGCGAGGACGAATCCCAGGGCGGCGACGACGAGGATGAAGGATCGCAGGACGATGCCTCCGGCCGCGGCGAGGCGGAGATACGCGGCGAGCAGGAGGAAGCGGGCGACGAGTCCGAAAGCGACTGGTCCGAGCAGGAGATGTCCGACGCCGCCGAGGGGATGGGGGAGGATGGCGAGGAAGGCATGATGCCGTTCCGGCCCAACCGGCCCTTGTCCGACCTGGCCCCGCAATTCGACTATCGGATCTTCACCACCCAATATGACGAAGTGGTCGAGGCGACAGCCCTGTGCGACGAGGAGGAACTGGGGCGGCTGCGCGCCTATCTGGACCAGCAGCTCACCCATTTGCAGGGTGCGGTCACCAAGCTCGCCAACCGGCTGCAGCGCCGGCTGATGGCACAGCAGTCGCGGTCCTGGGATTTCGACCAGGAGGAAGGGCTGCTCGACGTCGCGCGGCTGGCGCGGGTCGTGGTCAATCCGATGTTCTCGCTCTCCTACAAGGTCGAGAAGGATACCGAATTCCGCGACACGATCGTCACCCTGCTCATCGACAATTCGGGATCGATGCGCGGGCGCCCGATCTCGATCGCGGCGATCAGCGCCGACATCCTGGCGCGCACGCTGGAGCGGGTCGGCGTCAAGGTCGAGGTGCTGGGCTTCACGACGCGGGCGTGGAAGGGCGGGCAGAGCCGCGAGAAATGGCTGACCGACGGGCGGCCGCCGCAGCCGGGGCGGCTCAACGATCTCAGGCATATCGTCTATAAGCGCGCGGACGAGCCCTGGCGGCACGCGCGCAGGAATCTCGGCCTGATGATGCGCGAGGGGCTGCTCAAGGAGAATATCGACGGCGAGGCTTTGCTCTGGGCGCATGAGCGGCTGATCGGCCGGGCCGAGGACCGCAAGATCCTGATGGTGATCTCCGACGGCGCGCCGGTCGACGATTCGACGCTGAGCGTGAACAGCGGCACCTATCTGGAGCGGCATCTGCGGCAGGTGATCGGCTGGATCGAGGCGCGATCGCCGGTCGAGCTGGTCGCGATCGGCATCGGCCATGACGTGACCCGCTATTACAGTCGCGCCGTCACGATCATGGACGCCGAGCAGCTTGGCGGGACGATGATCGAGCAGCTCGCCAGCCTGTTCGACAAGCCCTGATTGGCTTTCAGCTGCGCTGAGCGGCACCGGCCCACACCCCCACCCGCCCCCCAAACCACACCTTTTGCTCTGGGAGGCCGGGTGGGGGAGTGGCCCGGTGCCGCACCTGTTTCAGCAAAGCTGAAACAGGCCCTGGCCCAAAAGAAGGCCGGCCGCCCTCTCGAGCGACCGGCCCCGTCCTCGTTACGCAACAGGAGGACGACCTGGGATGAACCTGGCGGTGTCAGCGGCGGCAATCGCTCTTGTCGATCGCGTTGCCGGCCAGTGCGCCGGCCGCGCCGCCGATCAGGGCGCCGACGGTGCGATCGCCCCGGCCCGCCACCTGGCTGCCGAGCAGACCGCCGGCGATGGCGCCGATGATCGTGCCGGTCTCGCCGCTGCAGCGCCGCTCGCCGTAATAATCGTTGTAGCGGCGATTGTCGTAGCGACTGGCATAAGCGCGGCTGTCGTAGCGGTTGTTCTGATAGCGCCGATTGTCGTAGCGCCGATCATAGTTGCGGTAATCGTAGCCGCGGCTGTCATAATAACCGTGACGGCTCTGCGCCTGGGCGGCGGCGGGGAGCGCGGTCAGGGCCGTAGCAGCGACGGCGGCGGAGAGTGCGAGCTTCTTGAACATGATATCTGTCTCCTTCCGTCTCTTCGGCCGCGGGCCCCGATTCGGGAGGCGGTCCGTCGATGACATGACGGCCTTTTCGCACCTGGCCCTTGATCCGGCGCTGAATGTGTTCGACAGCGATTGTTCATGAAAGTGGCGACTTTTATGAACGAACGGCGGGGTCCACCCAAAGCATGGCGGCTGCTCGGGCTGCTCGGCGGTTTCTTCGCGCTGACCACCTTCATCACGCCGGAGCCGCTGCGGGAGCGGGCCGCGACCGCGGAAGGACGGCTGATCGCCACGCCGGTCGCACTGAACCCAGACGATCCGGCGCAGCGCCGCGCCGGCGGGCTGATCTTCCGGCGGGGTTGGGCGCTGTCGAGCGATCAGCCGCGCTTCGGCGGCATTTCCGCGATGCATGTCGAAAACGGACAGGTGGTTGCGATCAGCGATTCGGGCGATGTGCTGCTGTTCCCGCTGCCCGGCGCGGGGCCGCCTCGCGTGCGGGTGATCGCATTGCCGCTCGGCCATGCGCCGGCGTTGCGCAGGCGCGACCGGGACGCGGAGGCGCTGGCGGTGCATGGCGATGCGGTGTGGGTGGCGTTCGAGCGGCACAATCTGATCGCGCGCCACCGGCGGTCCGACTGGCGGCTGGAAGGCTTTGCGCGGCCGGCGGCGATGCGTGGCTGGGGACGCAATAGCGGGCCCGAATCGCTGGCGCGGCTGGCGGACGGGCGCTTCCTCGCGATCGAAGAGGGCGGGGGCGACGAATATAGCCGCGTCGCCTTGTTCGATGGCGATCCGGCGGTGGGGAGCACGCGCGCGCTGACCGGGCGCTATCGCCGGGTGCCGGGCTATCGGGCGACGGACGCCGCGCAATTGCCGGACGGCCGGCTGCTGATCCTCAACCGGCGGGCGGACCTGGGCCGCTTCCCGGCGGTGCTGACGATCGCCGACATGCCCGAATGGCGACAGGGGGCGACGATCGAGGGGCGCGAGCTGGCGCGTCTCGCGCGGCCGCTGACCACCGACAATATGGAGGCGCTGAGCGTGGCGCGCGAAGGCGGACGCACGATCGTGCGCATCGCCTCCGACGACAATTTCATGGGATTCCAGCGCACATTGCTGCTGGAATTCGAGCTGGCCGAGTGACGAAATCGCGAGCCAGTTTCGTCATCCTGACGAAAGTCAGGATCCATGAACACGGATCGGGAAAACCCGCAGGCTCGGCGTTCATGGGTCCCGGATCAAGTCCGGGATGACGTAGAAAGCTCAGGCGGCTTCGGCCTGCTGCTTCTTGGCGATCTCGCGCTTCAGGCGGCGCGCCTTGAGGCTGAGCTTCTCGTCCGAGGTCTTGGCGAGCCAATTGTCCAGGCCGCCGACATGCTCGACCGAACGCAGGCCGTTCATCGACACGCGCAGCTTCACGCCCCGACCGAGCGAATCGGAAATCAGGGTCACGTTCTGCAGGTTCGGCAGGAACGTACGCTTGGTCTTGTTATTGGCGTGGGAAACGTTGTTGCCCACCTGACGGCCTTTGCCGGTCAGCTCGCAAATGCGCGACATGTCGATCTCTTCCTGGAATCGGGCCGAAAGGCCCCTTCAAAGCGGGGCGCAGATAGATGGCATGGGGAGATTCGTCAACCGCCTAGGGGCGTTTCGCTTTCGTTGCGGGCGGGCAACCAAATGCACGTGCCTTCGTTCATCCGCAAAGCTTATGCCCCGCTTTGGGAGGATTTCATGCTGCGGACTCTTTTGCTGCTCATCGTCCTGGTGCTCGTCATCGCCATCGCGCTGGTGATGACCGGCATGGTCAACCTGCGCCCGCAGGGCAACAGCATCTCGCTGGAAACCAAGGATATCGAGGTCGGCACGACGCCGGCCAACGTCCAGCTGCCCGCGATCCGGATCGAGAATCGCCAGGTCGGCATCCCCAGCATCACCGTCAGCGACGGCAACGGCCAGGCGCCCGCCGAGACCAACGCGCAATAAGCCGGACTTTCGCGCCGCGTCCGCGCGGGCTAGCAGCGGAGCAATGAGCTTTCCGCTGCCCGAACCGATGCGCCTGGCGCTGGACGAGGCCGCCGCCGCGGCCTTTGCGGGCGAGGTGCCGGTCGGCGCGGTGGTGATGCGCGGCGACGAGGTGATCGCTTTGGCGCGCAACCGGATGCGCGATGCGTCCGATCCCACCGCCCATGCCGAGATGGTCGCGCTGCGCGCCGCCGGAAAAGCGCTCGGCACGTCGCGGCTGGACGAGTGCGATCTGTGGGTGACGCTGGAGCCCTGCGCGATGTGCGCCGGGGCGATCGCGCTGGCGCGGATCAAGCGGCTCTATTTCGGCGCGACCGACCCCAAGGGCGGTGCGGTGCTACACGGCCCGCGCCTGTTTGCGCAGCCGACCTGCCACCACGCGCCCGACATCTACCCCGGCATCGGCGAGGCCGAGGCCGGGGAGATGTTGCGGACGTTCTTTCGGGAAAGGCGGGACTAGGCCGCCAGCGGAACCACCCGGATCTCGACGCGGCGATTTTCCTGCCGCTCGGCTTCGGTGCGGTTCATGTTGCCCGGCAGCGGGCGGGACGAGCCGAAGCCCTGCGAGGCGATGCGCGCCTGGTTCACGCCGCGCAGCGCGAGATAATCGGCGACCGCACGGGCCCGGTTCTGCGACAGGGGCACGTTGATCGCATCGCCGCCCGACGGATCGGTATGGCCGTACACGTCGACCAGGGTCTGCGGATAATCGGCGAGGGTGCGGGCGACATCGTCGAGCGTCGCGCGGAATTGCGGCTGGATGTCGTAGCGGTTGACCGCGAAGGTCACGGCGGCGGGAAGGTGCAGGACCAGTTCGTCGCCCTGGCGCTCGACCTCGATGCCGGTGCCGGCGGTGCGGCGGCGCAGCTCCTGCTCCTGGCGGTCCATATAGGCGCCGATCGCGCCGCCGGCGAGCGCGCCGACGCCAGTGCCGATGATCCGTTCGGTGCGGTCGCGCCGGCCGCCGATCAGATCGCCGAGCAGATAGCCGCCGATCGCGCCCGCGCCGGCGCCGATCGCGGCGCGCGACACGCGCTGCTCGCCGGTGTTCGGATCGGAGATGCAGGCCGTGGTGGCAAGCAAAGCGGCGGTGGCCGCGGCGGCGGTGAAAAGCCTACTGGTCATGATAATCCCCTTGGCAGGATGGTCGTTGGACGGCGGGTTAACTGCCGCGACCGCGCGCTTGTTCCGTATCCGGCCTGAATCCGCTGTGACGAACCTGTTGTGCAACCGAAAGCATTGCGGCTAAGGACGATCGGACAGGCCATGCCCGCGCCCATCGATCCCTTCCCCTGGCTGGATGTTCTCGTCATCGTCTTTCTGGTGGCGCTGAACGGCGTGTTCGCCATGTCCGAGCTAGCCGTCGTATCCTCGCGCCGCGCCCGGCTGAAGGCGATGGCCAAGGCAGGCCGTCCCGGCGCGCAGGCCGCGCTCGACCTGCAGGCCGATCCCGGACGCTTCCTCTCCACCGTGCAGATCGGCATCACTCTGGTCGGCATCCTCACCGGCGCCTATTCGGGCGCCAGCCTGGGCGGGCCGCTGGGCCAGCGAATCGAGCTGCTCGGCATCGACCCGGGCACCGCCGCGACTTTGGGCTTCAGCCTGGTCATCGTGATCGTCACCTTCGCCTCGCTGGTGATCGGCGAGCTGGTGCCCAAGCAATTCGCGCTGCGCTCGCCCGAGCCGATCGCCTCGCTGATCGCGCTGCCCATGCATTATCTGTCCAAGGCGACGGCGCCCTTCGTCTGGCTGCTCGACCGCACGACAGGGCTCGTCTTCCGGCTGCTGGGGCTCCAGCGCGAATCGGCCGACCACGTCACCGCCGAGGACCTGCACATGGTCGTCGCAGAAGCGACCACGGCCGGGCTGCTGGAGGAAAGCGAGCGTGCGATCATCTCCGGCGTGGTGCGCCTTGCCGACCGGCCGACCCGCGAGGTGATGACGCCGCGCACCGAGGTGGACTGGATCGACGCCGATGCCGATGTCGACGCCGTGCGCGCGGCCCTGCAGGCGATGCCGCACAGCCGGCTGCCGGTCGCCGAAGGCTCGGTCGACAATCTGATCGGCGTCGTCCAGGCGCGCGACATCGTCACCGCCTTCATCGCGGGCCGGCCGCTGGACCTGCGCGCGCTGATGCGCGCCGCGCCGGTCGTGCCCGACCAGATGGACGCGATGGACACGCTGAACGTGCTGCGCGAGGCCGAGGTGCCGATGGCCTTCGTCCATGACGAATATGGCCATTTCGAAGGACTGGTGACACCCGCCGACCTGCTTGGCGCGCTGGCCGGCGCCTTCGCTTCGGACCAGGACGAGGATACCGATCCGCCGCTCGTCGAGCGCGACGACGGGAGCTGGTGGGTGTCGGGCTCTGTCTCCGCCGATGCGCTGGCCGACCAGCTTGGCCTGCGCCTGCCCGAGGACCGGGACTATGCGACCGTGGCCGGCCTGGCGCTGGCCGTGCTGAAGCACCTGCCGGAAGTGGGCGAGCGTTTCGCCTTCGGCGGCTGGCGTTTCGAGATCGTCGACATGGACGGACGCAAGATCGACAAGCTGCTGGCCTCGCCGGCCCCGCGCGGCCGCCGCGCGGAGTGACGTTATTGCGGAACCGGGGCGTTCAGCCCAGCTTCCCGAACTTCTCTTCGAAACCTTCGATGTCGCCGCGGGCGAGATAGTCGGCCTGCTCGGCGACCCGGTCGCGGGCGAGGCGGCCCTTGAACGGTCCGAGACGCTCGTCGAGATGGGCGAGTTCCGCTTCGTTCATGCCCGCGAGCTGATCGAAGCGGTTGACGCCGAGCTCGTGGAGGCGAGCGACGAGCTTGGGGCCGACGCCCTTCAATTTGCCGAGATCGTCGGGCGTGCCGGACGCGCCGGGCAGCTCGCGATGGGCATCGACGCCGAGCACCTCGCCCGCCACATCGGCGGTGGCCGCGGCGGCGCTGTCGGTGACCGCATTGCCCTCGCCGCCATCAGCGACCGGCGCCTTCACATAGGGGCGCTCAGTGGCCGCGACATAGGGCTCGCTCTCGCGCCGTTCGACGCGCGGCGCCGGCTTTTTCGGCCGCATCACCAGGAAACCGATGACGAGGACGGCGAGGATGGCGACGATAATGCCGATCGTGGTGGTGTCGAAGGTCATGGAGAACTGGCTTTCCTATTTGGACTTGCGGCGGCGGAACATCCACCAGCCGGTGGCGAGACCGATCGCGAAGGCGATTGCGAGCAGCGGCAGATTGGCTTGGGCGAGGGTCAGCATCCGCGGGTCCTCACAGGAAGCTCTCGCGCTTCGGCCGGAACAGCGCCCAGCCGAGCCCGACGCCGAGCAGGTAGGCGCCCGCGACGAGCAGCCAGGTTTCGGCGAGCAGCGGCAAGGTCATGGTTCATTCTCCCACCGGAAGCCGGATATGCCGGGGATCGCCGCGATCCTGTCGTTGATGCCGAGAAACTCGCCCTGTCCTTCGCGCTGGAAATCGTCGGCGGGCCCGGACAGGATCGCCTGGCGGCTCAGCGGATCGCGATCGAAGCGGACGGCGACGCCCGGCACTTCGGTCCGCGCGAGCACCGCATCGCCTTGCCTTTGCAAATTGTCGACAAAGGCCGCGCCATGGCCGAGCGGGCCGTGGTTCACCCAGCCGGCGGCGAACGCCAATGCGAGTCCGATCAGAAATTTGCCCCAGGCCGGCATCAAGTCCCCCAACGTTCGTCCCCGCCACAATATCCCCGGACGGTGCCCGATGTCAGCCCTTCAGCCGCACGACTTCGCGCCAGCCGATGTCGCGGCGGCAGAAACCGGTGGGAAAGTCGATCGCATCGACGGCGGCATAAGCGGCGGCCTGCGCTTCCAGCACGGTCGGGCCGCGCGCCGTGACGTTGAGCACGCGCCCGCCATTGGCGAGGAGCGTGCCGTCCCTGAGCGCCGTCCCGGCATGGAAGACCTTGGCGCCGTGCGCCTCGGCCGCGGCGATGCCGTCGATCGCGCCGCCTTTCTCCGGGGTGCCGGGATAGCCGTTGGCCGCCATCACCACGGTCAGCGCCGCATCCCCGGAAAAGCGGGGAGGCGGGGCGGCGGCCAGCTCGCCATTGGCGGTGGCGAGCATGAGCTGGAGCAAATCGCTCTCCAGCCGCAGCATCAGCACCTGGCATTCGGGATCGCCGAAGCGGACATTATATTCGACCAGTTTCGGCCCGTCGGGCGTCAGCATCAGGCCGGCATAGAGGATGCCGGAATAAGGCGTTCCCGCCTCGGCCAGCGCGCGGGCGGTGGGCCGGACGATCTCGTCGAGCGCGCGCGCTTCCAGGTCGGGGGTGAAGATCGCGGCCGGGCCATAGGCACCCATGCCGCCGGTATTGGGGCCGGTATCGCCGTCGCCGACGCGCTTGTGGTCCTGTGCCGAGCCGAATGGGACGACGGTTTCGCCGTCGACCAGAGCGAAGAAGCTCACCTCCTCGCCGGTCATGAATTCCTCGATCACCAGCTCGGTCCCGGCCGCGCCGAACGTGCCGTCGAACATCGTGTCGAGCGCGGCTTCGGCTTCCGCCGGCGTGGTGGCGATGATCACGCCCTTGCCGGCGGCGAGCCCGTCCGCCTTGATGACGACCGGCAGGCCGAAATCGCCCAGCGCCGCCTCCGCCGCGAGGCGATCGGTGACGCGAACATAGCCGGCGGTCGGGATGCCGTACCTGGCGCACAGATCCTTGGTGAAGCCCTTCGAGCCTTCGAGCTGGGCCGGAATGCGGTTGGGGCCGAAGACCGGAATACCGATCGCGCGGAGATTGTCGGCAAGGCCGTCGACCAAAGGCGCTTCGGGGCCGACCACGACCAGGCCGATCGCCTGGCGGCGGCAATAATCGATCACCGCGCGATGGTCGGCGGGATCGAGGGCGGCCAGTTCCGCTTCCTCGGCGATGCCCGGATTGCCCGGCGCGGCATAGAGCTTGCCGAGCAGCGGCGATTGCGCGAGCTTCCACGCGAGCGCATGTTCGCGCCCGCCCGAACCGATGAGCAAAACATTCATGAGCGAAGCCTTGGCATGAACGACGATTTCCTTCCCGACGACGCGGGGCTCCTAGCAAGCGAGGCGCCGGGCGACAACGCGCCGGCCCTTTCCGTCTCGGAGCTGTCGTCGGCGCTGAAGCGCACCGTGGAGGGCGCCTTCGCCCATGTCCGGGTGCGCGGCGAGATTTCCGGCTTCAAGCGGGTCGCCTCCGGCCATTGCTATTTCACGCTGAAGGACGAGAGCGCCAATATCGACGCGGTGATCTGGCGCGGGCAGGCGGGGGCGCTGCGCTTCCAGCCCGAGGACGGGATCGAGGTGGTGGCGACCGGCAAGCTCACCACCTATCCGGCCCGCTCGCGCTATCAGATCGTCGTCGAGCGGCTGGAGCTGGCCGGGCAGGGCGCGCTGATGGCCTTGCTCGAGAAGCGCCGGTTGGCGCTGGCCGCCGAAGGGCTGTTCGACGAGGGGCGCAAGCGGCGGCTGCCGTTCGCGCCGCGAAAGATCGGCGTCGTCACTTCGCCGACCGGGGCGGTGATCCGCGACATCCTCCACCGGCTGGAGGACCGCTTTCCCACCCATGTGCTGCTCTGGCCCGTGCCGGTGCAGGGCGAGGGCGCGGCGGAGAGGATCGCGGCGGCGGTGCAAGGCTTCAACGCGTTGGCGGAGCCGCCCGACCTCATCATCGTCGCGCGCGGCGGCGGCTCGATCGAGGATCTGTGGGCATTCAACGAGGAAGTGGTGGTGCGCGCCGTGGCGGGCTCGGCGGTGCCGACCATCTCGGCCGTCGGCCACGAGACCGACACCACCCTGTGCGATTTCGCCGCCGACAGGCGCGCGCCGACGCCGACCGCCGCCGCGGAGCTGGCCGTGCCGGTGCGCGTCGAGCTGGCGGCGCAGGTGCGTGAGCTGGGCGCGCGGGCCGAGCGCATGGCGCGGCGGACCGCCGAGCGCGGCGGCGAGCAGCTTCAAGCACTGCTGCGCCACTGGCCGGCGCGCGATGAGCTGCTCGCGCCGCAGCGCCAGCGAGTGGATGAGCTGGCCGAGCGGCTGCCGCGCGGCCTGCGCGGGCGGATCGACCGGGCGCGCGGCGAGCTCGGCCATGCCGCCGGCGCGCTGCGGCCGGGCCTGCTCCAGTCCGCGCATCGCGGCGCGCGCGAACGGCTGGCGGCGCTCTGGCGGATCGCCGAGGCGGCGCATCCCGAGCTGCCGCTCAAGCGCGGCTATGCCCTGGTCAAGGATCGGGACGGTCATGTCCTGACGACGGCCGCTGCGGCTGGGGAGGCGCGCGCGCTGCGGCTCAAATTCCAAGACGCCGAACTCGACGCGACGGTCGCCGAGGGCGGCTCGCCCCCGCCCGTTCCGCCGCCCCGCAAGCCCGCACCGGCACCCGGAAAGCTTGATCAACCCAAGCTGTTGTGATTGGGAAGGCGCCATGCTGATGTCGAACAAGGGCCGCCCGGCCCGCCTGCATTACCTGCCCGGAACCTACCGGATGCTCGTGCCCGGCGATCATGTCGCCTGTGCGGTCACGGGGCAGCCCATCCCTCTCGCAGAGCTGCGCTATTGGAGCGTCGAGCGGCAGGAGGCTTATGCAACTGCCGAGGCCTCGGTGAAGGCGGAGGCGCGGGACTGACGCATTTTGCGCAGTTTTCGTCATTGCCTGTAGCGACTTGGCAGGTTACGAACCCCCAAAGTGGGCTTTTCCCAACACGTTTATCGCTCGCGCAGGGCAAGTTGCGGGCGTGCTGAGGAGGTCAGGATGCGTAAGATTGTGGTTGCCATGCTGGTCGCTGCCGTTGGCGCCGTCGCAGCTCCTTCCGTTGCCGCAACGTCCAGCGAAACCGCTTCGCCGGACCAGGTCGATGCGCAGGATCGCGAGGCTTACCTGAATCAGGTCGTTTGCCGGCGCGATGTCCAGGTCGGCTCGCGCGTGCAGCGCCGTCGTACCTGCATGACCCGCCGGGAGCAGATCCGGCTGCAGAACGAGACGCGTCAGAGCGTCGGCGATTACGTGAACCGGGCCACGTCCATCCCCCTTCGCGACCGCTGATACGGCCGGGCGGCGACAGCCGCCCAATCCGCGATATGAGTCTTTCCTTCCGTCGCAATGGGGACGGCGCGTCTTATCGCGTCCGCATCGCCCTGACTCCGCGTGCGCCTTCAATCGACAGCATGTAGCTGCCCAGCGCCGCGCGCCGGATACGCACCGACTGCCCGACCCGGGGCGCAGGGTTGCGCGTGTCCGATTCGGTGGTCTGCCAGGTGCTGTCGTCCTCGAGGGTCAGCGCCCACTTGCCATAGTCCAGCGAGCGGATCGACCGGATGGTGCCCTCGATCTCGGTGACCTCTTCGTCCTGGCTGGTGTCACCACGGAAGAAGGGCAGGCGCGGCATGTTGAAGCCGAACAAGCCCCGGCGGGTCCGCCGCACCGCCTCGCGATCGACCACGACCAGCGCGCCGGCGGACGAGGCTTCGCCGAGTGCCGCCGCCGCCGCATCGAAACAGCGCAGCCGGGCCTGGTCGTCCGTAAGCTCGCGGCAATTCAGCACCGAGGTCAGCAACGTGCTGTTGTCCCTCTCGCCCTGTTGGGCGGCAGCCGTCGAAGCGAGGAGCGCGACCGCGGCCGCGCCGATGACCAGTTTCATTCCCATCCCTCCGGATCGCCCGCTGTGCGTCGGCGACCCCCGGCCGCCCCGGTTCCTGTCGCATAAAAGCGCAGGGCCGCATATGTGGTGAATATGCAACAGCTTCGTCACATTCTCCAATCTGCGCGCGGAGACGATTGCGCTTTGCGCCCTGCCTTACATAGAAGGCCGCATGAACCACCGGGCCTGGCCCGGATATTCATATGTGGGGCGTTCGCGACAACGAATGGCTCGCCATCAAGGGGAATGGACAATGTCGAATAGGATTTTGAAGAAGGCGCTGCTCGCTTCGACGGTGTTTGCCGGTGCAAGCGCTTTTGCAGTGACTCCGGCCTTCGCGCAGGACGATGTGGCGGAAACCGACACGTCGGCGAGCGAAACGATCGTCATTACGGGTTCGCGCATTGCCCGTCCCAACCTCGAGCAGTCGAGCCCCGTCTCGGTGGTCGACGCCCAGGAAATCTCGTTCCAGCAGCCGACTTCGGCTGAAGACTTCATCCGGACCCTGCCCGGCACCACCGCCAGCATCGGCCCGCAGACCAATAACGGTTCCGACGGCTCGGCCCGCGCCAACCTGCGCGGCCTCGGCACGAACCGCAACCTCGTCCTGCTGAACTCGCGCCGCATCACGCCGCGCGGCACCGACGCGGTCGTCGATCTCAACGTCATCCCGATCGCTCTGCTTGAGCGCGTGGACGTCTTCACCGGCGGCGCTTCGACGGTGTACGGCGCCGACGCGGTCGCGGGCGTGCTCAACTTCATCACCCGCCGCGATTTCGCCGGCATCGACGTGCTCGGCCGTTACGGCATCACCGAGCGTGGCGACGGCGCGACCTACAGCGTCGATCTCACGATGGGCGCCAATTTCGACGACGGCCGCGGCAACGCGGTGCTGAGCGTCGGCTACACCAAGACCGATCCGGTGCTTCAGGGCGCCCGCGACATCGGCCTGATCGCGCGTCAGTCGTCGATCTGTACCGCTGCCAACATTGCGGCGGGCTGCAACCCGGCGATCAACAATGTCAGCACCGGCTTCCCGCAGGGTTCGAGCACGGCGGCGCCGTCGACCATCCTGTTCCCGGCCACCGGTGCGGTGAGCGCGGACGGCCAGACGATCATCGGCGGCATTGCCAACGACTACAACTTCCAGCCGATCAACCTCTTCCAGACGCCGCTGGAGCGCTTCAACATCTACTCGCAGGCCCGGTACGAGATTTCGCCGGCCATCGAGGCTTATGCCGAAGCGATGTTCGTCAAGACCGACGTCGAGCTCAACCTCGCGCCGGCCGGCATCTTCGGCAGCACCGTCGCGGTCCGCCTGAACAATCCGTTCCTGACCGCGCAGCAGGCGAACTTCCTCTGCACCGCCTCCGTCGCGTCCACCACCCCGGGCACGCTGCCCGCGGGCACGGACTGCGCCGCGGCGATCGCGGCCGGCACGCAGATCGACATCCAGGTCGGTCGCCGCTTCGTCGAAGCCGGCGCGCGCCGGAGCATCGAAGACACCCGCATGTTCCACATCAACACCGGTCTCCGCGGTCCGCTGACCTCGACGCTGGAGTGGGACCTCTCGGGCGGTTACGGCGAATCCGACCGCAAGCAGACCCGCCTCGGCTGGGGCCTGCTCAGCCGTGCGCGTCAGGCGGCCCTGGGCTGCCCGGCGGGTTCGGCGGCGGGCTGCGTCCCGCTCAACCTGTTCGGCCCGGCCGGCAGCATCACGCCTGAGATGATTCGCTTCATCGACGTCCCGACCTTCTTCTTCTCCTCGACCGAGTTCGCCTCGGCCCAGGCGACGATTTCCGGTGACATCGGCTGGGCGAGCCCGCTCGCCAACGAGCCGGTCGGCATCGCGATGGGTCTGGAATATCGTCGCTACAAGGCTCAGTCGGCCGGTGACGGCATTTCGGCGATCCCGGGCGAAGTGCTCGGCGCCGGTGCGGCGGGCCTGCCGATCGTCGGTGAATATGACACCCGCGAGGCGTTCGCCGAGCTGGTGCTCCCGCTCGTCGAGGACCGTCCCTTCTTCCACAACCTGACGCTTGAAGCCGGTGCCCGCTACGCGGATTACTCGACCTCGGGCGGCAACTGGACGTGGAAGGTCGGCGGCAGCTGGTCGCCGATCCGGGACATCAAGTTCCGCGGCGTCTACTCCCGCGCGGTTCGCGCCCCGAACATCGCCGAGCTGTTCCAGCCGCAGGTGACGGCGCTCACCGCCCGGACCACCGATCCGTGCCAGGGCACCGTGGCCGAAGTCACGGCGCGCGGCGCCAACTTCCCGGGGCTCTGCACCGCGCAGCTCGCCGCGGTCGGTCTGCCGGCGGCAACCTTGGGCACGATCCTTCCGCCGACTGCCGGCCAGATCCAGTCGACCCAGGGCGGCAACCCGAACCTCGATCCGGAAAAGGCGCGCACGATCACCGTGGGCACCGTGATCCAGCCGAGCTTCCTGCCGGGCTTCGCGCTGACGCTCGATTACTGGGACATCCTGGTGACCGAAGCGATCTCCGCGCCGACCCAGTCGGACGTGATCGACGGCTGCTTCGCGGCCAATCCGAACCAGGCGTTCTGCTCGATCATCTTCCGTAACCCGCTGACCGGTCAGCTCAGCGGTCCGGCCGAAACCACTTTCGGCCCGACCCTGGCGCTGTCGAACCTCGGGCGGATCGAGACGAACGGCTTCGATCTCGGCGTGTCCTATCGCCGCGATCTCGGCTTCGCCCGCCTGAACTGGAACCTGATCGGCACCTACACCCGCACGAACCTGTTCCAGGCGACGCCGACCGGCATCAACCGCGAGTGCGTCGGCTATTACAGCGTGTCGTGCGGTGCGCCGCAGCCGGAGATCAGCTTCAACATGCGTACGACGCTGAGCTTCGGCGACTCCGACGTGTCGCTGTTCTGGCGTCACCTGTCGGCGACCGAAGTTGAGCCGAACGCGCCGAGCCCGCAGGTCTTCAACGGCGTGCCGACCACGGCCGGCCCGGGTGTTGCCAACATCGTCGAAGCGTATCGCCGCATTCCGGCATACAATTACTTCGACCTGTCGGTTCAGCACTCGATCAACGACACCATGCGCTTCACGGCTACGGTGACCAACCTGTTCGACAAGGACCCGCCGGCCGTCGGTCAGACGATCTCGGGCCCCGCGGCGAACAGCGGTGGCACCTTCCCGACCGTCTACGACCCGCTTGGCCGTCGTTACACGGTTGGCGTGAACCTCCGCTTCTAAGCGCTGGTTTCACAACAAGCATGAAGAGGGGCGGGCCTTCGGGTCCGCCCCTTTTCTTTGTGTGGAGGTTCGCGCGGCAATGCCATGGCGCGCACTTGTCGACACCGGCCACGCACCTTTGCGTGGCTGCGGCCAGCCAATTCCCTCCCGCCGAAAACCGATCTAGAACGCGCCCATGAGCAACAGCGTCGATGCCGGCCCCGGCCGCCCGGGCGAAGCGCGGTCCGGATCCGCGCATCCCGACGCGATCGCGCGCGATGCGCTGGCCGCACGCGACGCGGGGCGGGCGCAAGACGGCATCGCCCTGGTGCGCACGGCGCTTGGCGATCATCCCGGGCATGCGATGCTGTGGCAGGTGCTCGGCCTGCTTCACCGCGCGCTGGAGGAGTCCGAGGCCGCGATGGAGGCCCTGCGCGAAGCCGCCCGGCTCGCGCCCGGCGACCCGATCATCGCACATGCTCTGGCCCGGGTGACGCTGGAGGCGGGACTGCCGGCATTGTCCCTGTTCGACCGGGCGCGGCAGCTCGCGCCCTATGACGGCGATTTGCTGACGAGCCGCGCCGCCGCGCAACGCGCCGAGGGTGAAGCCGCGGCGGCGATCGCGGAGATCGATGCCTTGGTGGCGCGCAATGCCGGTTGGTTGCAGGGGCAGGAGTTGCTCGCCAACATGCGCTGGGAGCTGGGCGACCGGGACGGCTTCACGCGCGGATATGCGCGCGCGCTCGAGGCGGAGCCCGGCAATCTCATGCTGTGGCTGTCGCTGATCGCGCGCTATCTCCATGCAGACATGTATGACGCAGCGGACGAAGCCGTGGCGCGCGCGCGCCACGCCGCCGGCGCGCATCTCGCACTCGATGCCAATGAGGCGATCTGCGCGTCGGAGCGCGGCGATGCCGCCCGGGCGGACCGGCTGTTCGGGCAGCTTGCGGCGGTACCGGACGCTTCGTTCATCGTCCGCCATGTCCGCCACCTGCTGCGGACCGGGCGCGTCGCGGAAGCGGCTGCCCGGGCCGAGCCGCTCATCGGGCGACCCGAGGAAGGACAGGTCTGGCCTTATCTGGCGATCGCATGGCGCCTGCTGGGCGACGAGCGCTGGCAATGGCTGGAGGGAGACCCGCATTTGGTGGGCGCCTACGACATCATGACGCCGGCCGAGATCGCCCCGCTCGCGGCGCGACTGCGCGCCCTGCACAACAGCCTTTCATCCCCCATCGGGCAATCGGTGCGCGGCGGCACCCAGACGGACGGCCCGCTGTTCGCGCGGATCGATCCGGAAATCCGCGCCTTGCGCGCGTCGATCGTCGAGGCCGTGCGCGCGCATATTGCTGGGTTTCCTCGAGGCGATCACGCGCATCCGGTTCTAAGATATAACTCCAATGTACCGATAAGGTTTTCCGGCTCTTGGTCCGTCCGCCTTTCGGGCGCGGGGCATCACACCCATCACATTCATCCTCAGGGCTGGCTCAGCTCAGCCTTCTACGTATCCGTGCCCGAAGCGGCGGAGCTGGGTGTCGCACCGGCCGGTTGGCTGGCTTTAGGTCAACCGCCGGCCGAGCTCGGCATCGATCTTCCGCCGTTCCGGACGATAGAGCCGAAGCCGGGCCGGCTCGCGCTGTTCCCTTCGATCATGTGGCATGGAACGATGCCGTTCCAAAGCGGAGAACGGATGACCGTCGCCTTCGATGTCGCCCCGCCGCCCTGACAATCCAGTGTCAATATCTCGCTTTCTCATTGCGGCCGCGTTGTAGTATCAATGCCCCGGGGAAATCAGGGTTGTCGGGGGGCGGCCCATGGAAGCGAGTCCACAAGACGCGGAAGCTATGCTGCGTGGCGGCGAGATGGCGTTGCGCCATCGCGATCCGTTAAATGCGGCCCGACTCTTCCAGCAGGCGATCGCCGCCGGCGCCACGCCCGCGCCCTGGCTTCCCCTCGCTTTGGCTCATCGCGCGCTTGGCGATGCATTGGCGGCCGAGGCCGCAGTCGATCAGGCGCTGATGCTCGACACGCGCGACATTCGCGCGCTGATCATGAAAGCGGATCTGCTGGTCATCCGGGGCCGGGAGAGGGAGGCGGTCGGCTTCTACCAGGCCGCCGGCCGCGCCGGCCGGAGCGCCGTCAGCCTGCCGCCGGGTTTCGCTTCGGAGCTGTGGCGCGCGGAAGGCGTGGAAATGCGGCTCCAGCGCAAGTTCGAGGATGCGCTGCGCAGCGCGCTCGCCGCCGGCGGATTTCCGCCGGGCAAGCTGAGCGGCGAGATAGAAACTGCGCTCGACGTGCTGATGGGACGCGCGCGGATGACCCATGGGGCGGGGACCGGCTATGTCCAGGAGCCGACCAGCTTTTTCTATCCCGGATTGCCGCAGCGGCAATATTACGAACGCGCGGAATTCGACTGGATGTCCGCGCTTGAAGCGGCGACGGACGACATCCGCGCCGAGCTGGAGGCGGTGCTCGCCGACGAGGCACTGTTCGCGCCGTACGTGATCCAGGCGGCGGATCAGCCGGCCAATCACCATGCGCTGATGAACGATCCGAACTGGAGCGTCTTCTTCCTGATGAAGGCGGGACGACCGGTGGCCGGCCAAGCCGATCGCTGCCCGCGCACGATGGCGGCGCTGGCGGGTGCGCCGCTGGTCCATATTCGGGGGCACGGCCCCAATATCATGTTCTCCTTGCTCCGGCCGGGCGCGCACATCCCGCCGCACAGCGGCATCGTCAACACGCAGCTCATCTGTCACCTGCCGCTGATCGTGCCGGGCGATTGCGCGCTGCGGGTCGGCGCCGACATCCGTGCCTGGGAAACCGGCAAGGCGCTGATCTTCGACGATTCGATCGAGCATGAGGCCTGGAACCGGAGCGACGGGATCCGGGTGGTGCTGCTGTTCGAAATCTGGCGCCCGGAAATCGGCGCGGCAGAGCGCGACGCGCTCACCCTGCTGTTCGAGGCGGTCGAGGATTACGGAAAAGCCGACGCTCCCGCGCAGGCATGATCCGCCGCGTCCGGCGCATGTTAAGCGAAGCGAAAGGGCATGCGGGCGACACTCGCCTTGCCCATGCCGACGCGCCAAACCCATTCCGGAACATAGCCGCGATGACGGCCAGAATCGCATTCGCGCTGTTCCTTGCCGCCATTCCGGCGATCCCCGCGTCGGCGCAGGGGCTGGCCGATCAGGTCGTCGCCGCGCGTTTCCAGTTCGATCGCGCCCCGGTGCAGGGCGCCTTGCTGCGCGGCGTGGTGCCGCCGGGGGCGGTCGCGCTGATGCTGGACGGGCGCGAGGTGCCGATGGCAACCGACCGGCGTTTCCTGATCGGCTTCGATCGCGACGCAGGGCCGGAGGCAAGGCTGGTCGTGCGATTCGCCGATGGGCGTGAGGCCAGCGAGACGCTGCGCGTCGCTCCGCGTCCCTGGGCGCTACAGCGGATCAACATGGACCGGCCGAGCGGCGGGCCGACACCGGAATATCAGCGGCTGCGCGAGGGCGAGCTGGCGCGCATCGTGGCGGCGCGGTCCGAGCGTTCCGACACGATGGGCTGGTCCCAGCGCTTCACGTGGCCGTCGCGCGGGCGGATCAGCGGCCGCTTCGGATCGCAGCGCATCTATCGCGGCGGCGTGCCCGCAGCCTATCATAGCGGCACCGACGTCGCCGGCGGCGCGGGCGCCCCGGTGGTCGCGCCCGCCGACGGCGTGGTCGTGCTGGCGCCGCCGCCCGCCTTCAGCCTGGAAGGCAATCTCGTCATCGTCGATCACGGCATGGGCCTGAGCAGCGCCTTCCTCCATCTCGCCACCACATCGGTACGGGTGGGGGACAGGGTAAGGCAGGGCCAGCCGATCGGCACGATCGGCGCAACCGGGCGCGCCACCGGCCCGCATCTGCACTGGAGCCTGGTCTGGAACGGCGCGCGCCTCGATCCGCAGGAATTCGCCGGAGCGATGCCCTAGCCGTTCTGCGCCGCTGTCTCTTCGGGCAGCAAGACCAGCGCGCCGTCGCCTTCCTCGACCTTGACCGTCTGGCCGCCGCGCACGTCGCCGCGCAGGATCGCGTCGGCGAGCGGATCCTGCAGATATTTCTGCACCGCGCGCTTGAGGGGGCGCGCGCCATAGACCGGATCATAGCCGACCCGGCCAAGCCAGGCGCGGGCGCCGTCGGTTAGCTCCAGGCCGATCTTGCGGTCGGCAAGCAGCTTGCCGACGCGAGCGACCTGGATGGCGACGATCGGGCCCATATTCTCCTGGCTCAGCCGGTGGAACAGGATGATCTCGTCCAGCCGGTTCAGGAATTCCGGGCGGAAATGGCCGCGCACGACCTCCATCACCTGATCCTCGACGTCCGACACCTGCTGGTCGTCGCCGAGGCCCGACAGATACTGGCTGCCGAGATTGGAGGTCAGGATGATGATCGTGTTGGTGAAATCGACGGTGCGGCCCTGGCCGTCGGTCAGCCGGCCGTCGTCGAGCACCTGGAGAAGGATGTTGAAGACGTCGGCATGGGCCTTCTCGACCTCGTCGAACAGAACGACCTGATAGGGCCGCCGCCGCACCGCCTCGGTCAGCACGCCGCCTTCCTCATAGCCGACATAGCCGGGAGGGGCGCCGATCAGCCGGGCGACGCTGTGCTTCTCCATGAATTCCGACATGTCGATGCGGACCATCGCGGTGTCGTCGTCGAACAGGAAGCCGGCGAGCGCCTTGGTGAGCTCGGTCTTGCCGACGCCGGTGGGCCCCAGGAACAGGAAGGAGCCGAGCGGACGGTTGGGATCCTGAAGCCCGGCGCGGGCGCGGCGGATGGCCCGGCTCACCGCCTCGACCGCATCCTTCTGGCCGATCACGCGGCGCCCGATCATCTCTTCCATGTTGAGCAGCTTCTCGCGCTCGCCCTCCAGCATCTTGTCGACGGGTATGCCGGTCCAGCGCGAGACGACCGAGGCGATGTCCTCGCTGGTCACCTCCTCGCGCAGCATCGCATCGCCGCTCGCCGTCGCGGCCTCGGCCAGCTGCTTCTCCAGCGCGGGGATGGTGCCGTATTGCAGCTCGCCGGCCTTGGCGAGATCGCCGGAGCGCTGCGCCTGCTCCAGCTCCAGCCGGGCGGCGTCGAGCTGCTCCTTGATCTTCGCTTCGGCGTGGATCTTGTCCTTCTCCGCCTGCCAGCGCGCCGTCAGCTCGCCCGATTGCTGCTCGAGATTGGCGAGATCGGCCTCCAGCGCCTTGAGGCGGTCCTTCGACGCCTCGTCGCTTTCCTTTTTCAGCGCCTCGCGCTCGATCTTGAGCTGGATGATCCGCCGGTCGAGCGTTTCGATCTCCTCGGGCTTCGATTCCACCTCCATGCGAATGCGGGAGGCGGCCTCGTCCATCAGGTCGATCGCCTTGTCGGGCAGGAAGCGGTCGGTGATGTAGCGGTTCGACAGGGTCGCGGCGGAGACGAGCGCGGAGTCCGTAATGCGGACGCCATGGTGCAGCTCGTATTTCTCCTTGAGCCCGCGCAGGATCGAGATCGTGTCCTCGACCGTCGGCTCGCCGACGAAGACCGGCTGGAAGCGCCGCTGCAGTGCCGGATCCTTCTCGACATATTTGCGATATTCGTCGAGCGTCGTCGCGCCGATGCAGTGCAATTCGCCGCGCGCGAGCGCGGGCTTCAGCAGGTTGGAGGCGTCCATCGCGCCTTCGCTCTTCCCGGCGCCGATCAGGGTGTGCATCTCGTCGATGAACAGGATGATGTCGCCCTCGGCGCCCTTCACCTCGTCGAGCACGCCCTTGAGGCGCTCCTCGAACTCGCCGCGATATTTCGCGCCGGCGATCAGGCTGCCCATGTCGAGCGCCATCAGCCGGCGGTCCTTCAAACTGTCCGGCACGTCGCCATTGGCGATGCGCAGCGCCAGGCCCTCGGCGATCGCGGTCTTGCCGACGCCCGGCTCGCCGATCAGCACCGGATTGTTCTTGGTACGCCGGGCGAGGATCTGGACGGTGCGGCGGATTTCCTCGTCGCGGCCGATGACGGGGTCGAGCTTGCCGTCGCGCGCGGCTTGGGTGAGATCGCGGGCGAATTTCTTGAGCGCGTCGTAGCGGTCCTCGGCGCCGGCCGTGTCGGCGGTGCGGCCGCCGCGCAGCTCCTCGATCGCGCTGTTCAGCGCCTCGGCCTTCACGCCGGCGGCGGCCAGCGCCTTGCCGGCATCGGTGGTCGTCGCCAGCACGAGGGCGAGCAGCAGCCGCTCGACCGTCACATAGGAATCGCCGGCCTTGCCCGCGATCTGCTCGGCGCTGTCGAGCACCCGGATCGTCTCGCCGTCCAGCGCCGGGGCGGCATTTGCGCCGCTGCCGGACACGGCCGGGATTTTCGCCAGCGCGGCGTCGGTCTCGCGCCGCGCTGCCGCGGCATCGCCGCCGGCGCGGGCGATCAGGCCGGCGGCCATGCCCTGCTCGTCCTCCAGCAACGCCTTCAGCACATGGACGGGCGCGATCCGCTGATGGTCGAGGCGGACCGCGACGGTCTGGGCCGATTGGAGAAAGCCCCGGGCCCGGTCGGTGAATTTTTCGAGGTTCATGATTGCGCTTCAGCCCCTGTCATGATTTGCCGCGATGTAGTGTTGCGGCAAGGCAACACAAGTGATTGGTCGCGAATCCCGCCCGCGTGTCTTGCGTTGCCCGTACACCGCGTTACTGTTCCGCGCATTGAGTAAGGGGAGTCGCATGCGCAAGCTTTTCACCTCGCTGGCCATCGCCGCGGGCATTTCCGTCGCCGGCATCACCGGCCTTGCCGGCACAGATGCCGTCGCGCAACCGGCCGCGCCAGCCCAGGGCGCCGATCCGCAGGCACTGCTGGAGCGAGTCAACATCCCCTACGAGACCTTCACGCTCGCCAACGGCTTGCGTGTCGTCGTCCATGAGGACCGCAAGGCGCCGATCGTTGCGGTCAGCATCTGGTACAATGTCGGTTCAAAGGACGAGCCGGCTGGCCGGACCGGTTTTGCGCACCTGTTCGAGCACCTGATGTTCAACGGCTCCGAGAACGCGCCCGGCGAATATTTCGAATATACCCGCGCAATGGGGGCGACCGACCTCAACGGCACCACCTGGTTCGATCGCACCAATTATTTCCAGACCGTTCCGCGCCCGGCGTTGGAACAGGCGTTGTTCCTGGAAAGCGACCGGATGGGCTACCTGCTCGGCGCGGTCACCCAGGAAAATCTCACCAACCAGATCGGCGTCGTCCAGAACGAAAAGCGGCAGGGCGACAACGAGCCTTTCGGCATGGTCGAATATGCCCAGCTCGAAGGCCTGTTCCCGGAAGGGCATCCCTATCGCCACTCGACGATCGGCTCGATGGCCGACCTGTCGGCCGCGACGATGGAGACGGTGCGCGAATGGTTCCGCGACAATTACGGCCCGAACAATGCCGTCCTCGTGCTTGCCGGCGACATCAACGCCGCGGAGGCGCGGCCGCTGGTCGAGCGCTATTTCGGGCCGATCCCGCGCGGGCCGGTGAACGAACCCGCCCAGGCGGACGTGCCGACCTTGCCGGCCCGGCTGGACCGCACCATGCACGACCGCGTCGCCAATACCCGGCTCCACCGCTGGTGGGTGGTCCCCGGCCTCACCCACGAGGATACGGCCCCGCTTCAGGTCGCTGCTTCGGTGTTCGGCGGGCTTGCCAGCTCGCGGCTCGATAACGAGCTCGTCCGTGGCGATCAGAGCGCGGTGCGCGTCTCCACGTCCCTGATGCCCTTCCATCGCATCGGCATCTTCGAGATCGAGGTCGATGTGCGTCCCGGGCAGGATGCGGAGGCCGTCGGCCGCCGCCTCGATGCGTTGATCGCCGATTATGTACGCACCGGCCCGACCGCCGACGAGGTGCGCCGCTCGGTGATGCGCACGCTGTCCGGCCGAGTGCTGGGCCTGGAGCAAGTCGGCGGCTTCGGCGGCAAGGCCGTCGCCCTGGCCGAGGGCGTGCTTTATGCTGACGATGCCGATTTTTACCGTACCCGCCTGGCGCAGCTTTCCCGGGTCACCCCGGACCAGGCCCGTGCCGCCATGCAGCGCTGGCTCACCCGGCCGGTCTACGCGTTGACCGTCGCACCGGGCGAACGCGAAGCCTATGAGGAAGCGCCGGGCGTGACCGGCGGGCGGTCGAACGGCGCCGGATCGCCGACCCTCCAGCCGGCTTACTATACGCCGCCGCAGCCCGGCGACCAGCCGCTCGCTCCCTTGCCTTATGTCGCGGCGGGCGCCGGCGAGCGCGAAGCGCCGGGCGTGACCGGTGCGGCCGCGCTCGATTTCCCGACGACCGAGCGGGCCACCCTCTCCAACGGCATTCGCGTCGTTTATGCGCGCCGCCAGACCGTCCCCGTGACTCGCGTCACCGTCGAGTTCGATGCCGGCGTTGCCGCCGACCCGGCCCAGCGCCGCGGCACTCAGGCTTTGATGCTGAGCCTTCTGGATGAAGGCACGACCAGCCTCAATTCCATCCAGCTCGCAGAGGCGCAGGAACGCCTCGGCGCGTCGATCGGCACGGGCCAGTCGATGGACCGGACCCTGGTTTCGCTCACGGCGATGACACCGGCGATCGGGCCTTCGTTGGACCTTCTCGCCGACGTGATCCGCAATCCGGCATTCGATCCGCGCGAAGTCGAGCGGCTGCGCCAGCAGCAACTCGCCGGCATCGCCGCAGAACTGACTCAACCCAATGCGATCGCCGCGCGGGCCCTGCCTGGCCTGCTCTATGGGGAGACGCATCCCTATGGCAGTCCCGGCACCGGCACGGGCGACCTGGCCGTGGTCCAGTCGCTCACCCGCGACGAGCTGGTCGCCTTTCACCAGCGCTGGATCCGTCCGGACAATGCGACGATCTTCGCGGTCGGCGACCTGCCGCTGGCCGAGCTGGTCGCGCAGCTCGAGTCGCGGTTCGGCACCTGGCGAGCGCCTTCGGCGCCGCGGGGCACCAAGGCCTTCCCGGCACTGGCGGCGGCGTCGGGCCCGCGCATCGTGCTGATCGATCGGCCGCAATCGCCGCAATCGGTGATCCTGGTGGGCCAGCTCTTGCAGGCGCAGGGGACGCAAGACCTGCTGCTGCTCACCGCCGCCAACGAGGCGCTGGCGGGCAATTTCCTCGCCCGCATCAACATGGACCTGCGTGAAACCCGTGGCTGGTCCTATGGCGCCGGCGGAGGGCCGAACCTGCGCGAACGGCAGGTGCCGTTCATTATCCAGGCGCCGGTGCAGGCCGACAGGACGGGCGATTCGATCGAGGTGATCCAGCAACTGGTCGGCGATTTTCTCAGCGCCAATGGCGTGCGGCCGCCGGAGTTGGAACGGATTCAACTCGGCAACACCCGCCAGCTGCCCGGCCAGTTCGAGACCTCACCCGCCATCCTCGGCGCGCTTCGCTCGAATGCGCTTTACGGGCGGCCGGACAATTATTGGGAGACGATCGCCGACCGTTATCGCGGGATGACCGCCTCGCAGCTCGACGCAACGGCCCGGCAATATATCCATCCGGAAAATTTCCTGTGGCTGATCGTCGGCGACGCGAGCCGGGTGCGGCCGCAGCTCGAGCGGTTCAACATCCCGATCGAGGTCATCCCGGCGGCGCAGCCGCCTGCCCAATAACCCGCGACAGGCCGGGCGGATCAACCCGCCCGGCCGGTCAGCCGGGTGACATGGCCCATCTTGCGCCCGGGCCGGGCATGGTGCTTGCCGTAGAGATGGAGGTGCGCGCCGGGCTCGGCGAGCAGATCGCGCCAGCTTTCCACATCCGCGCCGATCAGGTTGGTCATCTCGACGCGCGGCGCCGTGAGCTCGGTGGTGCCGAGCGGCAGGCCGCAGATCGCGCGGATGTGATTCTCGAACTGCGAAGTCGCCGCGCCCTCGATCGTCCAGTGGCCGCTATTGTGGACGCGCGGCGCCATTTCGTTGAACACCGCCCGCTCGCCGACCGCGAAGAATTCCAGCGCCAGCACGCCGACATGATCGAGCGCCTCGGCGACGCGGCGTGCCAGCGCCTGCGCCTCGGCGATCGCGGGGGCCAGCGCTTCGGGCGCCGGCACGATCGATTGGGCGAGAATGCCGCTTTCATGCACGTTGCGCGGCGCGTCCCACAATAGGATCTCGCCGTCCGTACCGCGACAGAGCAGGATCGAGAATTCGGCATCGAACGCGATGAAGGCTTCCAGGACGCCGGGTGCGCCCGCCACAGCCTCCCAGGCCGCATCTGCTTGGTCCGCTTCCATGATCCGCGCCTGACCCTTGCCGTCATAGCCGAGCCGCCGGGTCTTCAGGATCGCCGGCGCACCGATCTCGGCCAGCGCGGCGTCCAGCCCGGTGCGGTCGTCGACGGCGGCGAACGGGGCGGGGCGGCCACCCAGGCGCGTGACGAAATGCTTCTCGGTCAGCCGGTCCTGAGCGATCTCCAGCGATTCCCGCGGCGGCCAGAGCGCCACCCGGTCGGTGATCGCGCGCAGCGGGCCGGCGGCGATATTCTCGAACTCGTAGGTGACGACATCCACCTCGCTGGCGAAGCGGGCCAAGGCGGTTTTGTCGTCGAAGCTCCCGCGCGTCACCTTCGCCGCGACCTCGCCGGCGGGCGGCGTCTCGTCCGGCGCGTAGATGTGGCATTTGTAGCCGAGCGGCGCGGCGGCCAGCGCCAGCATCCGGCCGAGCTGGCCGCCGCCGACGATGCCGATGGTGGAGCCGGGCGGGACGATCATTCGGGGCTTTCGGCGACCCCGTCGGTCTGCGCCTGGCGCCAGGCGTCGAGCCGTCCGGCCAACGCGTCGTCCGATGTCGCGAGGATGGCGGCGGCGAGCAGGCCGGCATTGGCGGCGCCCGCCTTGCCGATCGCCAGGGTCGCGACCGGTATGCCGGCCGGCATCTGGACGATCGAGAGCAGGCTATCCAGGCCTTTGAGCGCCTTGGACTGGACCGGCACGCCGAGCACCGGCAGCCGGGTCATCGACGCCGCCATGCCGGGCAGGTGCGCCGCGCCGCCGGCGCCGGCGATGATCGCCTTGAGCCCACGCGCCGCAGCGCCGGTCGCATAATCGTAGAGCCGCTGCGGGGTGCGGTGGGCGGAGACCACTTTGGTCTCATAGGCCACGCCGAGCGCGTCCAGGATATCGGCCGCCTCCTTCATCGTCTCCCAATCGGAGCGGCTGCCCATGATGATCCCGATGAGAGGCGATCCGGCGGTCATAGTCTCGAACCCGTCTGGTCGGCGAAGCGCACGCCTTAACCGGCGCGCCGCCCTTCGGCAATCCGCCGTCCTTCGCGCGTTGTTAACCCATATCAGCTATGCGGGGCGGATGTTGGGACAATGGAGCGCGCAGTGACGGCACGGCCGAATTTCGCGGTGGGAACGGAATGGGATGCCTGCGCGCCGGACGTGCGCGAGGCGCTGTCGCGGCTGGCCGACGAAAATGCCCTGCTGCGCGCCGCTTTGGCGGAAACGCGCGCCCGGCTCGGCGATCTCGAGGACGCCGTCGATACCGATCCGCTGACCGGGCTCGCCAACGATCGCGCTTTCCGCCGGGAGCTCGATCGCGTCGTCGGCCAGGCGCAGCGGCATCGCACCCCCGCGGCCCTGCTCTCGATCGACATGTGCGGCCTGAGGGCGATCAACGACACGCACGGGCGGATCGCCGGCGATGCCGCGCTCTCCCATGTCGCGCGATTGCTGAAAGGGCTGATCCGCGTCACCGACGTCGCGGCGAGGCTGGGCGGCGGCTTCGGCCTGATCCTCGATCATCTCGACGCGGATTCGGCGATCGAGACCGGCGAACGCATTGCCCGCTTCGTCGCGGGCCAGCCACTCGATCTCGGCGGCACCCGGGTCGGCCTCAGGGCGACGGTCGGCGTGGCCGCGATCCTGCCCGGCGACGGCGCCGAGGAAGTCCTCGTCCGCGCCCAGCGCAACATGGCGCGGGTCAAGGAATTCTGAGGCCTAGCGGTCTTTCAGATAGTAACGCTCGATCTCGGTCAGATCGTCGTCCAGCTCGTAGACGATCGGCTGGCCGGTCGGGATCTCCAGGCTCGTGATCTCGTCGTCCGGGATGCCGGACAAATGCTTGACCAGGGCACGGAGCGAATTGCCGTGGGCGGAGATCAGCACCCGCTCGCCTGACTTGAGCGCCGGGGCGATCCGCTCTTCCCAATAAGGCAGCACGCGCGCGATCGTGTCCTTGAGGCTCTCGGTCGCCGGGATGGCGATGCCGGCATAGCGGCGGTCGTTGGTGAGATCGAAATCCCCGGCCGGCTCCTGTGCCGGCGGCGGGATATCGAAGGACCGACGCCAGATATGGACCTGATCGTCGCCATGCCGGGCCGCCGTCTCCGCCTTGTCGAGGCCGGTGAGGCCGCCATAATGGCGCTCGTTCAGCCGCCAGTGCTTCTCCGTCGGCAGCCACAGCCGCCCCATCGCCTCCAGCGCGATATTGAGCGTCTTGATCGCGCGGGTCTGGAGCGAGGTGAAGGTGAGGTCGAAATCGAGACCCTTGGTGGCAAGCAGCTCGCCCGCCGCCTTCGCTTCGGCGATGCCCTGCTCCGTCAGGTTCACGTCCCACCAGCCGGTGAAGCGGTTCTCCAGGTTCCAGGCCGACTGGCCGTGCCGGATGAGGACGAGGCGGGGCATCAGGCGCGGTAGGCCGCCACGTCGTCGATCACGGCATGGAGCGCGTCCAGGCAGGCGCGGGCCAGAAGGCGGCAGCGATCGGGCGACCAGCCCTGGACCGGATCCGGCAGCGCGTCATAATCCTTGAACGGCATTTCCAGCGTCATCGACACCGCGCCGAACCGCTCGGCGAGCTGGGCGGTGGACATGGAGAGATTGGCCTGGCCCGGTGGGGGGATGTCGTAGCCGCGCTCGGTCTGGAAATCGGGCGAGACGCGGACCAGTGCCTGCGCGAAGGCGTCGTACAGCGCCTGCTGTTCGGGCTTGAACGACGGAATGCCTTCGAAGCCGGCGAGGAAATTGGCTTCGATCGCTTCGTCGCCATGAATGTCCATGGCGAAATCCACGCCGGTCTTCTTCATTTCCTCGAGGACATAATGGACCTCCGGGCTCTGCTCCAGGCTGGGCGCGTGCCATTCGCGGTTGAGGTTTACGCCCGCCGCATTGGTTCTAAGATGTCCCCGTCGCGAACCGTCTGGGTTCATGTTCGGAACGATATGGAAAGTCGCCTTCTCGCGCAGCTTGCGGGTGACCGGATCGCTGTCGTCCAGCAGCCGCTCGATCGCGCCCTCCATCCACCATTCGGCCATCGTTTCGCCGGGATGCTGGCGCGCATAGAGCCACACCTGCAACGGGCCGCCGGCCAATTCCAGATAATCGAGTTCCTGCCCGTCGAGCGTCTGGCCGAGCGAGCGATAGGCCAGGCCCGGATAGCCGATCACCGAGGCGATCAGCTCGTGGTGCCGCTCCATCGTATATGGCGCGAAATAGGCGAACCAGGCGCTGTCCGAAGGTGGCGTCGCCGTCATGGTGAGCACGCCGTCCGCATAAGCAGTATCGACGCGCACCCAGTCCTCGCGATCCTCGGACATGCAGGCCCGGTAGCCGTCCCAGCCGTGCGGATAGGCCGCCCCGGCGCAATTGAGGATGTTCAGCGTCAGCGGGCGGCCGCCGGCGCCGGTCACGCGGAAATAGAACCATTGATAGAAATCGGACTTGTGGTCTTGGACGATTTCCAGGTTCACGCGGTCGCCATCGATGGAAACCAAACGGATATTGCCGCCGTCGAAGGCGCTCGAAATGGAAAGAGTCATTTTTTCCTTGATTGAAATTAAGGGGATTACCGGACCCTGATAGTGCGCCCGGACTCTCCGGGGAAGCCCTCAAACAAGGCGGCGGCCAGGCGATCCGTCGCATTGCGCGGATCGGCGAGCGGCGCGCTCTCCCGCGCTTCCAGTTGGGCGCGGCCTTCCCAGATCGCGGTTGCGTCGGAGCGACGCTGGATGCGAACGGACAATTCGGTCACGACGATGGGGCCACTGCCGCCGATCGGGATCGTGCCGCCGACGCCGAGGCCCACGCCGCTGCGATAGCCGCCAGTGCCGCCACCGAGGCCGATGCTGAGCCCGGAGCCACGGCTGGCGGCGCGGCGGCCCTGTTCGATGCGCACCACGGCGACATGCTCGGAATTGGGATTGCGCACCGTCACGGTCCAGCCGAGCCGGGTCAACTCGCGCGCGACGGGCAGCGCCTGCTCGGCGAAGGCGATGCTGTTGGCGTCTTCGAGATCCGATGCCTCGACCGCGATCTCGCCGCGCGCAATCGGCTGGTTGAGGTGAAAGCGGGTGACGGACACGCCTTGCTGGACGCCGCTGCCCGTATCGGTGGCGCAGCCGGCGGCAGTCGCCGCCGCGGCGAGAATGAGGCTCAAGCGTACGATCGATCTCTTCATCACCCACTCCCTGTCCGCGAATGGCACTATACAGAAGGTGTAACGATTCTTAGCGGCAAATATCCCATCCGGTGCAAAACGGGAGAAAGTAGCGAATGACGGTGCTGGTGACGGGCGGTGCGGGCTATATCGGCAGCCACGCGGTACTGGCGCTTCGCGACGCGGGGCGGCCGGTCGTGGTGATCGACAATTTGAGCACCGGGTTCGCCTGGGCGCTGCCCGGCGACGTGCCGCTGATCGAAGGGGATATCGCCGATCAGGCGATGGTCGAGCGCGTCATCGCCGGGCACGAGGTGAGAGCGATCATGCATTTCGCCGGCTCGATCGTCGTGCCGGACTCGGTGGCCGATCCGCTCGGCTATTATCTCAACAATACGGTGAAAAGCCGCGCGCTGATCGAAAGCGCGGTGCGGACCGGCGTGAGGCATTTCATCTTTTCCTCGACCGCCGCGACCTACGGCATTCCGGAGACGGTGCCAGTCCGTGAGGACATGCCGACCCAGCCGATCAATCCCTATGGCTGGTCGAAGCTGATGACCGAGCGGATGCTGGCCGACACGGCCTTCGCCCATCCGATCAACTATTGCGCACTGCGCTATTTCAACGTGGCCGGCGCCGACCCGGCCGGACGCGCCGGCCAATCTACGGCGGGCGCCACGCATCTCATCAAGGTCGCGGTCGAAGCGGCGATAGGCAAACGCGGCCATGTCGATGTGTATGGCACCGATTATGAGACGCCGGATGGCACCGGGGTGCGCGACTATATCCATGTGAGCGATCTCGCCGCCGCCCATGTCGCGGCGCTCGACGCGCTGATCGCCGATCCGGCGACCAGCCATGTGATGAATTGCGGTTATGGGCGGGGCTTTTCGGTGCTCGAAGTGCTCGACAGCGTCGATCGGGTGACCAACCTGACAATCGATCGGCGGTTGCAGCCGCGCCGCGCCGGCGATCCGCCGGCCTTGATTGCCGACAATGGCCGCATCCTCACCACCTTCCCGTGGCGCCCGGCGCGCGACGATCTCGACACGATCGTCGCCGATGCGCTCGCCTGGGAACGCAAGCTGGCCGAGCGCGGCTGAGGCGAGAAGGCGATTCTTCCAACCGGCCGTCGCCGCGGGGAAGGGAATTGCGCCTTTCGTTCACGCGTGGGCATGATCGTGCAAATTTGGCTGCTTCGTCGCTCCCGCATTGCGGCCGGGCCGAGGCAATGGTCTTTCTTGCGCACCACGATTCGACATCAGGGGGATTGCACGATGCGACTCATTTCCACGTCTCTTCTGGCAGCTGGCCTTTTCGCGCTCAGCGCATGCGGCGGCGCCGCGGAGCAGAACGTCGTCGCCAATGACGGGACCGACGAGCTCCTCAACCTCACGCCGGCCGACCTCGAGAGCGAGACCACGCTCAACGAGCTCGATGCCAATCTCGTTCTCGACAATGCGGCGACCGAGAATGCCGTCACCGAAAATGCGGCGGAGAATGCTCAATAGGCGGTGGCGTTTCCCGCTTCGTTCCTTTCATGCACCGCTGAGGTCTCCCTAGGTTGAAGCGGTCGACTGACCCCCGGCGGTCACGCCGGGGGTTCTTTCGTTGCGGCTGGAACGGGATCAGCGATCGATATGGCGGGCCAGCGGATAGGCGGTGCTGTTCTTCACCCGCTCCATCGCGAAGCGCGAGGTGACGTTCTTGAGGGGCACCTCGGCGATCAGCCGGCGGTAGAAGTCGTCGAACTCGGCCATCGATCCGACCACGACCCGCAACAGGTAATCGACGTCGCCGGCCATGCGATAGACGTCCATCACCTCCGGCATCGCCGCGACCGTGGCGGAGAAGCCGTTCAGCCAGTCCGGCGAATGATCGGCGGCCTCGATCTCGACGAAGACCGAGATGCCGAGCCCGACCGCCACCGGATCGACGATCGCGACGCGCCGCTGGATCACGCCCTGCGCCTCCAGCTTCTGAATGCGTCGCCAGCAGGGAGTTTGGGACAGGTTGACCTGGCTCGCCACCTCGGCGACCGGGAGCGAGGCGTCCTCCTGCAGAATGGCGAGAATGCGATAATCGGTGCGGTCCATGCATGATTCCCTGTTGGAATAATATTCCAATCCGATAAGTGAGAATCGATCGTGAAGGAAGATTTTTCTCCATCGGTGCGCATCGACCGCTTTCCCTCGCGCTGCTTGACTTGCACGCGCCCGCCGACTAGGTGAGCGCCTCGTTTTTCCGAACAACAGCATCGCTAGAGACAGGCAGGCGTTCCCAGCCATGAAGATCCGCAACTCTCTGAAGTCCTTGAAGTCGCGCCACCGCGACTGCCGCGTGATCCGCCGCCGGGGCCGCACCTACGTCATCAACAAGACGAACCGCCGCTTCAAGGCGCGCCAGGGCTAAGTGCCTGTCACCGCCGTCGTCTTCGACGTCGGCAACGTCCTCTACGGCTGGGATCCCGATTCCTTCCTCGTCACGCAGATCGCGGACGATGACGCGCGCCTGCGCTTCATCGAGGACACCGATCTCTACGCCTGGCACGAGACGCTCGACGGCGGCCGGCCCTATGCCGAGGCGGCGGCCGAACTCAATGAGACCTTCCCCCAATATGCCCAGCTGATCGCCGCCTGGAGCGATCGCTTCGGCGAGACGATCAGCGGGCCGGTGCCGGGTGTGCACGAGATCGTCGCGGCGCTGGATGCGCGCGGCGTGCCGCTGTTCGGCATCACCAATTTTTCGGCGGACTTCTGGCCGCCGTTCCGGGCGCGGGAGGCGGCTTTCTTCGATCGCTTCAGGGACATTGTCGTGTCCGGGGAGGAAAAGCTGCTGAAGCCCGATCCGGCCATCTATTACCGCGCGCTCGATCGCTTTCGCCTGCGTCCCGCCGAGGCCCTGTTCATCGACGATCGCGCGATCAACGTCGCCGGGGCCGAGGCGGTCGGTATGAAGGCGCATTTGTTCGTCGATGCTGCCGATCTGCGCGCGCGATTGGTGAGTGAAGGGCTGCTCCGAACTCTTTCGTCATCCTGACGAAAGTCAGGATCCATGAACACCGCCGATGCCAAGCTCCCGCAGGCCGTGTTCATGGATGCTGAAACAAGTTCAGCATGACGTCTTATGGCGCTTCAGCCCCCGTGCCGGTCCAGCTCGTCGCCGGTCAGGCGGGCGACATGGACCACGTTGGTCGAACCGGGCACACCGAAGGGCACGCCGGCGGTGACGATGATCCGGTCGCCGCCGCTGGCGAGGCCGTGACGCAGCGCCATGCGCTTCGATTTGCCGACCATTTCCTCGAAGCTGTGCACATCGCGGGTGCGCACCGGGTGGCTGCCCCAGAGCAGCCCCATGCGCCGCGCCGTCTTGAGCGAGGGCGTCAGCACCAGCAACGGCACGATCGGCCGCTCGCGCGCAACCCGCCGAGCGGTCGAGCCCGAGCTGGTGAAGCACACGATCGCCGATGCGCCGACGGTGCGCACCATGTCCGCCGCCGCGCGGGCGATCGCGTCGTTGGTGGTCGCATCGGGCAGCGTCTCGGTGAAATGGACGCGGGCATTGTGAGTGGGATCGGCCTCCGCGCTGGTCGCGATCCGGTCCATCATCGCGACGGCTTCGAGCGGATACTGGCCTGACGCGCTTTCCGCCGAGAGCATGATCGCGTCCGCTCCGTCATAGACGGCGGTGGCGACGTCGGAGACCTCGGCCCGCGTCGGCGAGGGCGAGACGATCATCGATTCGAGCATCTGGGTCGCGACCACGACCGGCCGGCCCAGCCGCCGCGCCGCCTCGACGATCCGCTTCTGCAGCGGCGGCACATCCTCGGGCGGCGATTCGACGCCGAGATCGCCGCGCGCGACCATCACCGCGTCGGCCAGCTCCAAAATGTCGTCGAGCCGATCGATCGCGGCGGGCTTCTCGATCTTGGCGAGCAGGGCCGCCTTGCCGCCGATCAGCCGGCGCGCCTCGGCCACGTCCTCCGGCCGCTGCACGAAGGACAACGCGACCCAGTCCACCCCCTGCTCCAGCGCGAAGACGAGATCGGCGCGGTCCTTCTCGGTCAAGGCGGCGAGCGGCAGCACCACGTCGGGGACGTTCAGGCCCTTATTGTTGGAAATGACGCCGCCGACCTCGACTTCGCAGGCGATCGTGTCGGCGTCGCAGGCCATGACGCGGAAGACCAGGCGGCCATCGTCGACCAGCAGCCGCGACCCCGGCTCGACGGCGACGAAGATTTCGGGATGGGGCAAAGGCACGCGGGTCTCGTCGCCAAGCGCCTGCTTTCGGTCGAAGGTGAAGGCCTGGCCGGGCACGAGCGTCGCGCGGTCCTCCTTGAAGCGCCCGACGCGCAACTTCGGCCCCTGCAGGTCGGCGAGGATCGTGGTGGGCCGGCCGAGCGTGCCTTCCAGCGCGCGCACCGCGGCGATCCGCCGGGCATGATCCTCATGCCCGCCATGACTCATATTGATGCGAAAGGCGTCGGCCCCCGCTTCGGCGAGGCTGCGGATGGTCTCGGGGTCGTCGCTGGCCGGGCCGAGCGTGGCGAGGATGCGCACCTTGCGGTTGCGCGGATGAAAATGCGGCGATGACATCGGTGGCATGTCTAGACGGTCCGTATGACAGTTCAAGGCGCTTGAGCGCGGCGCGCGCACATCCTACAGGCTCCCCCTCAACCGGAATCGATGGAGCGTGAATTGGCGGAAGGCAGCATTGCGGCGGACGAATTGAGGCTGCTGATCGAGCGGATCGAACGGCTCGAGGAAGAGAAGAAGGCGATCGCCGACGACGTGAAGGACGTCTATGGCGAAGCCAAGGCGCGTGGCTATGACGCGAAGATCATGCGCCAGATCGTCCGCCTGCGGAAAATGGAGACGCATGACCGCCAGGAAATGGAAGCGATTCTCGACACCTACAAAGCCGCTCTCGGCCTCGCCTGACGGAGGGACAGATGGCCGGCCATTCCAAATTCAAGAACATCATGCACCGCAAGGGCGCGCAGGACAAAAAGCGCTCGAACATGTTCTCCAAGCTGTCGCGCGAGATCACCGTGGCGGCGAAGATGGGCCTGCCCGATCCGGACATGAACCCGCGCCTGCGCGCCGCCGTCAACGCGGCGAAGGCGCAGTCCATGCCCAAGGACAATATCCAGCGCTCGATCGACAAGGCGTCGAAGGGCGATGCGGAGAATTACGAGGAAATCCGCTATGAGGGCTTCGGCCCGGGCGGCGTCTCCCTCGTCGTCGAGGCGCTGACCGACAATCGCAACCGCACCGCGACCAATGTGCGCACCGCCTTCTCCAAGAATGGCGGCAATCTGGGCGCGTCGGGTTCGGTGACGCACGCTTTCTCGCGCGTCGGCCTGATCGAATATGGCGGGTCCGCGGGCGATGCGGAGAAGGTGTTCGAGGCGGCGATCGAGGCGGGCGCCGACGATGTGGAATCGAGCGAGGACGGCCACGAAATCTGGACCGGCATCGACGATCTCCACGAAGTCGCCCGCGCGCTGGAGGCGGCGCTGGGCGAGCCGGAGAATGTGAAGCTCGCCTGGCGGCCGCAGACCCCGGTCGAAGTCGGCGAGAGCGATGCGGCGCTGCTCCTGAAGCTTGTCGACACGCTCGAGGACGATGACGACGTTCAGACCGTCTGGGGCAATTACGAAGTCCCGGACGATGTGATGGAGAAACTGGGCTGATCATCATCGGCCTCGATCCGGGCCTGGCCTGCACCGGCTGGGGCGTGATCGCGGCCGAGGGGAATCGCCTGTCGCATATCGCCAACGGGCAGGTGCGGACCGACGCGAAGGCACCGCTGGCCGAACGGCTGGTAAAACTGGAAGCGGCGTTGGGCGAGGTGATCGACGCCCACGCGCCCGGCGCGGCGGCGGCCGAAGAAATCTTCGTCAACGAAAATCCGCAATCGACGCTGAAGCTGGGGCAGGCGCGCGGCGTCGTGCTGTTCGCCGCCGCCCGGCGCGGGCTGCCCGTCGCCGAATATGCCGCGCGGCTGGTCAAGAAGGCGGTGGTCGGCACGGGCGGGGCGGACAAGGCGCAGGTCCACGCGATGGTCCAGCGGCTGCTGCCCACCGCCAAGATCGCCGGCGCCGATGCGGCCGACGCGCTGGCCGTGGCGATCACTCATGCGCATCATCTGGCGAGCGCGCGCAGGATGAAGTGACCGATCCCGAACCGTCATTGCGAGGAGCGTAGCGACGCGGCAATCCAGCACAGAACTGGATTGCTTCGCTGCGCTCGCAATGACGGGAAGGAACGGCTACGAACCGACCATGATCGCCAAATTGCGGGGGCTTCTGGACGGTTTCGGCGCGGATCACGCGGTGATCGACGTCAATGGCGTCGGCTATCTCGTCTCGGCCTCCTCGCGCACGCTCTCCGCGCTCGGCGCGATCGGCGAGGACGTGGTGCTGCACACCGAAATGCTCGTCGGCGAGGATTTCCTCCGCCTGGTCGGCTTTTCGAGCGCGGCGGAGCGGGACTGGTTCCGGCTGCTCATCTCCGTGCAGGGCGTCGGCGCGCGGGTCGCGCTCGCCATCCTCTCCGCGCTCTCGCATGACGAGGTCCACCGCGCGGTGGCGAGCGGCGACCACGCGATGATCGCCCGCGCCCAGGGCGTCGGCCCGAAGCTCGCCCAGCGCATCGTCAACGAATTGAAGGACAAGGCCGGCGGCATCGCGCTCGGACCGGGAGGCGCGGCTGCTGGCGTGCCGGCCAGCAGCAAGGCCCAGGACGCCGCCTCCGCCCTCGCCAATCTCGGTTTCAGGCCTGCCGAGGCGGCCGCGGCCGTGACGAAGGCGGAAGCGGAACTGGGGCCGGAGGCGACGCTGGATGCGCTGGTGCGCACGGCGCTCAAGAAGGCGGTACGGTGACCCACATCCTCGTCATGCCCGCGAAAGCGGGAATCCCGCTTCTTTGTCTTGGTTCCGCTCGAGCGGGGACACAGAGATCGCTTAGAAAGAATAGCGGGATTCCCGCTTTCGCGGGAATGACGGGTGGGGTTAGGTTCGGCCCGCGATGACCGATCCCGACCGTCTCACCACGCCGGAGCGCCGCCCCGAGGACCTCGATGCCGCCTTGCGCCCCAAGACGCTCGATGAGTTCGTTGGGCAGAAGGCGGCGCGGGAGAATTTGCGGGTGTTCATCGCGGCTGCCAAGGGGCGGGGCGATGCACTCGATCATGTGCTGTTCTTCGGCCCGCCGGGGCTCGGCAAGACGACGCTGGCGCAGATCGTCGCGCGCGAGCTGGGCGTGGGCTTTCGCGCCACCTCCGGCCCGGTGATCGCCAAGTCGGGCGATCTCGCCGCTTTGCTCACCAATCTCGAGGACGGCGACGTGCTGTTCATCGACGAGATCCATCGGCTCCAGCCAGCGGTCGAGGAGATCCTCTATCCGGCGATGGAGGATAGGGTGCTCGATCTGATGATCGGGGAGGGGCCGTCGGCGCGCTCGGTGCGGATCGACCTGCCGAAATTCACCCTGGTCGGCGCGACGACGCGGCAGGGGCTGATCACCACGCCGCTGCGCGACCGGTTCGGCATTCCAGTGCGCCTGCAATTCTATGCGGTGGACGAGCTGGAGCAGGTCGTTCGCCGCGCCGCCGGGTTGCTCGGCCTGGCGCTGACCGAAGACGGCGCCCGCGAGGTCGCGCGCCGTTCACGCGGCACGCCGCGCATCGCCGGGCGGCTGCTGCGCCGGGTCCGCGATTTCGCACAGGCCGACGGCGCCGCGAAGGTGGATGCGAAGGTCGCCGATGCGGCGCTGAACCGTATGGAGGTCGATCATCTCGGCCTCGACGCGATGGACCGGCGCTATCTCAATATGATCGCGGACATCTATCGCGGCGGCCCGGTCGGCGTGGAGACCCTGGCCGCCGGTCTCTCCGAGCCGCGCGACACGATCGAGGAAGTGATCGAGCCCTACCTGATCCAGCTCGGTCTCATCGCCCGTACCGCGCGCGGGCGCTGCCTGAACGGTCCGGGCTGGACCCATCTCGGCCTGCCGCAGCCCAGCGGGGGGCAGTCAGGCCTGTTCGACGGGAAATGAGGAACATGACGATGAAGGCTTTGCTTGCCGCACTGGCGCTCGGTTTCGCCGCCACGCCCGCGTGGGCGCAGGACGCGGCGGCGCCGGTCGATTATACCGACGCGGCGAATTGGCTGTGCCTGCCGGGGCGGCCGGACGCCTGCGCCATGCCGCTGCCGACCGCCGATCTGACACCGGACGGCTATGGCCCGGTTGTGCCCGCGCGTCCCGCCGCCGATCCGCCGATCGACTGTTTCTACGTCTATCCCACCGTCTCGCGCGATCCCGGCCTCAACAGCGACATGAATGCGGGGCCGGAGGAACAGGGCACGGCCTCCGTCCAGTTCGGGCGCTTCGCCGGCATCTGCCGCACCTTCGCGCCGATCTACCGGCAGGGAACCCTGGCCAGCATCGGCGCGGTGTTGGCCGGACAGGATGTGACGCCGGTCATGGCCCGGGCCTATGGCGACGTGCGCGCCGCCTGGCGATCCTATCTGGAGCATCAGAACCAGGGCCGCCCGTTCGTGCTGATCGGCCACAGCCAGGGCGCGATCCATCTGATGACCCTGTTGGCGCAGGAGATCGAGGGACGGCCGGAGGCGGATCGGATGGTCTCCGCATTGCTGCTCGGCTGGGCGGTCGAAGTGCCGGAAGGCGAAGTGGTCGGCGGCACGTTCCGATCGACACCCCTGTGCGAGCGGCCAGGCCAGACCGGCTGCGTCATCTCCTATATGAGTTTCCGCGCCGACAGCCCGCCGCCGCGCGGCTCCTTCCTCGGGCGGGCGATGCGGCCGGGCATGACGGCGGCCTGCACCGATCCGTCGCGTCTCGCCGGCGGCGACGGCGCACTCGATTCCATCTGGTTCGCCGCCGCGCCGCCGCAGGATGGGGTGCCGCGCATCACCTGGTCTTCGGCCGGGCCGCCCGCCGCGCCGTTCCTGCGCACCGAGGGGCTGGTCTCCGGCGCCTGCGCGCATGACGGGCAGGCGGGTTGGCTGGCGCTTACCGTCCATGCCGACCGGGCCGACGCGCGCACCGATATCATCCCCGGCGATGTCTATATGATGGGGCAGATCGTGCCCGGCTGGGGGGCGCACCTGATCGACATGAGTGTCGCGCAGGGCGATCTCGTCCGGATCGTCGAGGCGCAGGGCGCGGCTTTGCTGGCGCGTTAACCCGCCGCTTTTTCGTCTCGCTTCGTCTCTCGCCTTTGAGGGGGGCTTGGCCGCGGAGTCGGGCGCCGATAGAGCCGCTGGCGTGAGCAGAGAGATCGACCGGCCCTATGATGGCGGCTGGGTGGACGGCGTCCACCATTTCGCGCTGCGCGTCTATTTCGAAGACACCGACACGGCCGGCATCGTCTATTACGCCAACTATCTGAAATATATGGAGCGTGCTCGCTCCGACATGTTGCGCGCCCTGGGCATCGATCAGCGCGCGACGCTGGAATCCGGCGGCGGCGTCTATGTCGTCGCGGAAGTGCAGATCAAGTATCGCGCGCCGGCGAAGCTGGACGACGATCTTCGGATCTTGAGCGAGCTTGCGGAAGTGCGCGCCGCCTCCAGCGTCATTCATCAACGAGTCATGCGCGGGCGGGAAATGCTTGCGGACGCAACGGTTACGGCGGCGTTCCTATCGTCCGCCGGCAGGCCACAGCGTCAGCCGCGCGACTGGATCGAACGTTTCGAGCGGCTGAAAGGGGAAGGAGCGAAGTGACGCATATTGGAGCCACGGGCGATGTGATGTCGCCAATCGCCTTGTTCATGCAGGCCGACATCGTCGTGAAGTCGGTCATGGTGGGGCTCATCCTCGCCAGCATCTGGACCTGGACGATCATCGTCGGCCAGTGGCTGAAGCTGCGCCGCATGGCGCGCGAAAACGAGCAGTTCGAGCGCGATTTCTGGAAATCCGAGGATATCGACAGTTTCTACGAAAGCCGCGGCAAGGGCGACCTGCCGTCCGCCAAGGTGCTCGCTGCGGGTGTCGCGGAATGGCGCCGGTCGACGGCCGGCCGGGCGATCGACAAGGAAGGTACGCGCGGTCGGCTCGCCGTCGCGCTCCATTCGGCGGTGACGGCGGAGACGGACAAGGTTGCCGGCCGGCTCAACATTCTCGCCACGGTCGGCTCGGTCGCGCCTTTCGTCGGCCTGTTCGGGACGGTCTGGGGCATCATGCGCGCCTTCGCCGACATTGCCGGGCAGCAGAGCACCAGCCTCGCCGTCGTCGCGCCGGGCATCGCGGAGGCCTTGTTCGCCACCGCACTGGGCCTGTTCGCCGCGATCCCGGCGGTGATCGCCTATAACCGTTTCAGCTTCACCGTGAACCGCATCGAGGCGAAGCTCCAGCGCTTCGCGGACGGTTTCCACGGCGCGCTCTCGCGCGAGCTGGAGATGGAGGGCTAGCCGGTGGCGATGGGCCCCATTCTCGGCCCCGGCCGGCGCGGCCGCAGGTCGCCGATGTCGGAGATCAACGTCACGCCGATGGTGGACGTGATGCTGGTGCTGCTCATCATCTTCATGGTCGCCGCGCCTTTGCTCACTACCGGTGTTCAGGTCGACCTGCCTGAAAGCAAAGCCGCAGCGCTCGACCAGGAACAGGACCCGGTGTCGATCTCGATCGACGAGACCGGCGCGATCTTCGTCGACGATACGCCGATGGGCGATGACGGCCTCGCCCCGCGTCTCCAGTCGATCGCCGCCGCCAGCCGCGAGGAAGGCGGACCGCGCATCTACCTGCGCGCCGATCGCGGGCTCGATTATGGCCGGGTGATGCAGGTGATGGGGGAAATCAACCGCGCCGGCCTGCGCCGGGTGGCTCTGGTCAGCACCGCAGCGGGCGAGACGCGCTGATGGCGGGTGTGCGGTAATGGACCGGGCGGAGGCAACCGGCCTGGGCGTCGCGGTGGTGGGGCATGTCGCCCTGCTCGCCGCGCTGACCCTCGGCCTGTTCGCCGCCTCCACGCCGCCCCTGGTTTCGGACGCGATCTCCGTGTCGTTCGTCGATGATGTGGCGCTCGTCTCGGCCTCGCCGACGCCAGCAGCCGAGCCGCCGGCCCAGGCCACTGCGCCCGAGGCCGGCCCGCCCGAGGAGGCCGCGCCGGCGGCTCCGTCCGAGCTCGCGCCGGCGCCACCGACGCCGCGCACCGCCGCGCCCGCGCCTGAGCGCGCGCGTCAGCCCCAGCCCAAAGCGGACCCGACCGACCGCCGCCGGCCGGAGGAAGCGCGCGGCCGATCGCAGCGCAGCCGCGCCCCGGGCCTCGGCGATCTCAATCTCGACAATATCGGCCGCGATCCTTCGCCGTCGCGCTCGCAGTCTCCGCCCGCCGCGACGATGAGCGCGCAGGCGGCCGCGGATATCGGCCAGGCCATCGCCCGTCAGGTCCAGCCCTGCGCGGACCGGCAGGTCTATCCGGGGCCGGGTTCCGAGCGGATCGCAACGCGGATCACGCTGCGCCTGAACCGGAACGGATCGCTGGCCGCGCGGCCCGTCGTGGGCAGCCAGACCGGGCTCGACGACGAGAATCGCCGCTATGCGCAGCGCGTCGCCGACATCGCCATCGCCGCCTTCACGGGTTGCTCCCCGTTACGGGGCCTGCCGCAGGAACTGTATGACGTTCCCCGCGGTTGGAGCAATTTCACGATGATCTATCGCCTGCCGAGCTGAGAACGAGAGAAACGGGATGAGGACAGTCAATTTGCGCATTTTCGCCATCATCGCCGCCGCATGGGGCGTCATCCTTGGCGGCTTGCTGCCCGCTCAGGCGCAGGACCAGGATGACGGCCAGCTCGTCGTCGACGTGACGGGCGGACGGCGCGCCGCCCTGCCGATCGCCATCCCCCACATGCCGACGCCGCAGGCGGCGGACACGCCGGCGGGCAATACTCAGGCGCTGGGCCGACAAGTGTCCGACATTATCGCGGCGGATCTCAGGAATTCCGGCCTGTTCACGCCGATCGGCCCGGGCGGGCTGCGTCCAGTCTCCTTTCCGCAGGTGACGGCGCCGGACTTCCCCTATTTCCAGACGACCGGGGCGCAGAATCTGGTCCAGGGCTTCGTCCAGGCCAATGGCAACGGCTCGATCACGGTCGGCTGCTATCTCTACGACGTTGCGGCCCGGACCGAACTGACCCGGCAGGGCTATGTCGTCCAGCCACGCGACTGGCGCCGCGCCGCGCATCGCTGCGCCGACACCATCTATTCGCGCCTGACCGGCGAGGGCGCCTATTTCGACACGCGCATCGTCTATGTGTCCGAAACCGGGCCGGCCAACCGGCGGGTGAAGCGCCTCGCCATCATGGACTATGACGGCGCCAATCACCGCTTCCTGACCAACGGCCAATATACCGTGCTGACGCCGCGCTTCGCGCCCAATCAGCAGACGATCACGTTCATGACTTACGAAGGCGAACGGCCGCGCGTGATGATCTACGAGCTCGATTCCGGCCGGACCCGGCCGCTCGTCACCGGACCCTATCAGACCTTCGCGCCGCGTTATTCGCCGGACAGCCGCCACATCATCTTCTCGATGGCGGTGAACGGAAATACGGACGTCTATCGCGTCCCTGTTGCCGGCGGCACGCCGCAGCGGCTGACCAACGCGCCGGGGATCGACACGGGCGGCTCCTATTCGCCGGACGGCAGCCGGATCGTCTTCGAAAGCGACCGGGGCGGCAGCCAGCAGCTCTACATCATGAATGCGGACGGATCGAACCAGCGCCGGATCAGCTTCGGCGGCGGCGGCTACGGCACGCCGGTGTGGAGCCCGCGCGGCGACCTTATCGCCTTCACCAAGACCAGCGGCTTCCGGATCGGCGTGATGTCGCCAAGCGGATCGGGCGAGCGGATCCTGACCAGCGGCGGCTTCGCCGAAGGGCCGACCTGGGCGCCGAACGGCCGCGCCGTGATGTTCACGCGCGGCGCGAGCCAGGGTGAGCTCTGGTATGTCGATGTCGGCACCGGCGTCACCCGGCGGGTTCCGACGCCGCTTGGTGGATCGGATCCGGCCTGGTCGCCGTTACGTGATTAGCATTTCCCGGAACACAAGGATGAGGAGGCGGAATATGAAGCAAGCAATGAGGATGACCGGCCTGGCGACGATCGCCGTGGCGCTTTCGCTGACGGCGGGCTGCGCGCGGCGCACCACAGACATGCCGCCCGAGCCGCCGAGCTCGTCCAACCCGGGAGACTGGGAGCAGGACAGCACGGTGGGCGGGGCGGTCGTTCCGGGCTCGCGCGCGGACTTCCTGCAGAGCGTGACCTCCGACCGCGTCTTCTTCGCGCTCGATTCCTATTCGCTCGACAACGAGTCGAACCGTATTCTCGACGCGCAGGCCGCCTGGCTCAACCGCAATCCGAACGTGCGCGTGACCATCGAAGGCCATGCCGACGAGCGCGGCACCCGCGAATATAATCTCGCGCTCGGCGATCGTCGGGCCAATGCGGCGCGCAACTATCTCCAGTCGCGCGGCGTCGATCCGAGCCGGATGCAGACGATCAGCTGGGGCAAGGAGCGCCCGGCGGCGACGGGTTCGAACGAAAGCGCCTGGGCGCAGAACCGCCGCGCCGTGACGGTGGTGCCGGAATAAGAGCCCCTTTCCTCCCCGGCCTTGGCCGGGGAGGAAGACTCAGTTCCGATTGCGTTCCGGAGGTCTCAGCCAGGGCGAATCGGGCTGGAATGCCTCGTCCAGCAAGCGGGCGAGGCGCAGACCGCCCCGCGTCACCTGGCGGCGCACCACGGGGATCAGGCGTTCGGTGATCTCCTCGGTGATGACCGGGCGCTCCCCTTCCGCTTCGCGGGTGCAGGGATCGGCGCGGATCGTGCCATAGGCGAAGTCGCGGCTGATCTCCCAATTCTCCCGCGCCCAATCCTCGACCCCACCGCCGCGCATCTCGGTCTTTTCGGCAGGGGTGAGGCCGGCACGCAGCGCATCGGCGCCGCCCGGCGGCGTCGAAATGGCGCGTTCGGCGATATAGCCGTCCCAGGCGAGGTGGAGATTGGTCCGGCCAGCGATGATGCCGTAGCTCACCCGCACCCGGTTGCCGCCGAGATCGCCATGATCGCCGGCATGCATCGGCTGGTGCAGATCGCCGACGAAGTGGACGAGGAAGGCCAGCGCCATCAGCCGCTCGCGCGCCGGCACGTCACGATTGGCGAGCAGCCTTGTGTTGCGCTCTATCTGGGCGGACACGCAATTGCCGTCGCGGCACGCCGATGCCTGATCGAAAGGACGGCAGATATCGACATTCTGATAATGCCAGGGCGAGGCGTAGCTGAAGCGTTCGCCCAAAGTCTTGATGCAATCCGGCCAATAGCTTGCCAGCTCGATCGTGTCCGCGCCGCAGGTCGGCGTGTCGAGCAGGCGGGACTGGGCTAGCAGGCGGCGCAGCTCGGCGCGGGTCTGGGGACTGACCTCCAGCCAGGCTATCCGCGCCACCACCTCATGGCCATATTCCCACCAGGCGGTGGCCGGCGCGGGCGCCAGTGCGATCAGCAGCGCGAGCCAGAGCTTGCGGATCATCGCGGGGCGGCCTCGTCGCCGTAGATCGCGACCGAGCGGCCGGCGGGCGAAGCCTCGCCGCGATACATGCCCGGCGTGTTGAAGCTGTAGATGCCGTCGCCGGCGGGGGTGACGACGATGACGCCGCCCGATCCGCCCATCGCCGCGACCTCCGCCATCACCGCGTCGGAAGCGGCCTGCGGGGTTTCGCCGCCCATCCGCATCCGCGCGCAGATTTCATGCGCGACCCCGGCCCGGATGAAATACTCCCCCGCGCCGGTCGCCGAAACGGCGCAGGCGCGGTCGTCGGCATAGGTGCCGGCGCCGATGATCGGGGAATCGCCGATCCGGCCCCAGCGCTTGCCCGTCAGCCCCCCTGTCGAGGTCGCGGCGGCGACATGGCCCTGGCTGTCGAGCGCCACCGCGCCGACCGTGCCATATTTCAGGTGCACGTCGAAATGCTCGGCGCTGGGGCGCGAGCGCAACTCGTCGAGCTGGCGGCGGCGCTCGGCGGTCTGGAAATATTCGGGGGGTTCCTGCGGCAGGCCCTGATCGACCGAGAACTGGTTGGCGCCTTCGCGCGACAGGAAGACGTGCGGGCTGTTCTCCATCACCGCGCGGGCGAGGCGGATCGGATTGCGCGTCGCGGTGACGCCAGTGACGGCGCCGGCATTGCGGTCCCGCCCATCCATGATCGCCGCGTCCATCTCGATATGGCCGTCCCAGGTAAAGACCGAGCCACGCCCGGAGTTGAAATGGGGATCGTCCTCCAGCACGCGCACTGCGGCCTCGACCGCGTCGAGCGCCGCGCCGCCGCCGGCCAGCACGTCCTGCCCCGCCGCCAGCGCACGGTCGAGAGCGGCGCGGATCTCGCGGTCCTGCTCCGGCGTCAGCCGCGACCGCTCGATCACGCCCGCGCCGCCATGGATGACGAGCCGCCAGGCGGGCCGCTCCGCGGCGCCGGGTTGCTGGGCTTGGGCGGCGGTCGTCATCAGCATCGCTCCGATCAGGACGGACAGGAAACGCATCGGCAATCCCCTTTTTCAGGCGGCCCCGCATAGCAGATCGCCGCCGCCGCGCCACTCCCGACCGCTGCCGAAACCGGCGCCGGAACGATTTTTCTTGCGCGAATCGACGGGATATAATTATGATATCTTTATTATATGAGGAGAAAGGAGGCTGACCATGCCGAACAAAATTCATGCCGGCGATGAGCTCCACGCCCTGCGCGCATCGCGCGAACGCCCGGCGGGGACCAGCAATGGCTATGTCATGCTGCTGATGGCGGTGCTCGCGCTGGCCGCTTCCGTGATTGGCGGGACGCTGATCGCCGCGCAGCCGGCCTTTGGCGTGACACTGCTCGTTTTCGGCGGCATCGCCTTCCTGTTCATCCTGTGCGGCTTCTATTTCCTGCAGCCTAACCAGGCGGCGGCGATCCTGCTGTTCGGCGATTACAAGGGTACCGACCGGACGACCGGCCTGCGCTGGGTGATGCCCTGGCTGACGCGCTCGAAAATCTCGACGCGCATCCACAACATCACCTCGGACAAGCTGAAGGTGAACGACCTGCGCGGCAATCCGATCGAGATCGCGGCCAATGTGGTGTGGCGCGTCGCCGATACCGCCCAGGCGCTCTACGACGTCGACAGCTACATGGACTTCGTGCACATCCAGATCGAAAGCGCGGTCCGCGCGATCGCCGGCAAATATCCCTATGACGACATCGAGCATAAGGAAGTGACGCTGCGCGCCGACGCCGAGATCGTCGGCGAGGATCTGGAGAAGGAGTTGCAGGAGCGGGTGGTGCGCGCCGGCATCGTCATCGACGAGGCGCGGATCATGCACCTCGCTTATGCGCAGGAGATCGCCCAGGCGATGCTGCGCCGCCAGCAGGCCGAAGCGGTGATCGCCGCCCGCGCCCGGCTCGTCGAGGGGGCCGTCACGATGGTCGAAACCGCTCTCGACCAGCTTTCGGCGAAGGGCGTCGTCCACCTCGACGACGAGCGCAAAGCGGCGATGGTGTCGAATCTGATGGTGGTGCTCTGCGCCGAACGCGACACGCAGCCCGTGGTGAACGCCGGCTCGCTCTACCAGTAAGGGAGCCGGCTGGTGCCCAACACGCCGAAGAAAGCCTTTCCGCTGCGCATCGAGCCGGCCCTGTGGGACGCGCTGGAGCGATGCGCGGCGGTGGAGTTCCGCAGCGTCAATGCCGAGATCGAAGTGCTGCTGCGCGAGGCGCTGGCACGGCGCGGGGTGAAGGTCGCCGCGCCGGAGCAGCGCAAGCGCGGTCGCCCGCCCAAGGAGGAGAAGGAGTGATGTTCATGCTGTTCCACACGAGCCACAAGCGCCGCCCCTGGCTGATTGCCGCATTCCTCACTTTGCTGCTGGCCGGCTGGGCGTTGCTGAGCCTGACCTGAGGCCTTCAGCTATAGGCGACCATCCGGCCGGCCACCGCGACGAGGAGCCACAATAGCAGCGAGGCCAGGGCCATGATCCGCGCGGAGGCGGGCGGACGATCGGCCCAGCCCGCGCCGCGATGGAGGAAGCGGAAGACCGCCGCATTGGCCAGCGCGATCAGGATGAGGACCAGCTTGCGCTGGAACATGTCGGACGCCGCCATCGCGCGCGCATCGGCGGCGAACATCACAAGCCCGCTCGCGGCGATCAGCATCAGCCCGGCAATGGCGAGCGGAGTCAGCGCCTGCGACAGAGGCTGCAGCGGCAGGCGCGGAAAGACGCCGAGAATCCTGAGATCGACCAGCCCGATGCCGCCGATCAGCAGGATGAGGCCGAAGACGTGGACGACATTGGCGACCGGATAGGCCCAGGCGGATCGCCCCGCCCATTGCCCGAATCCCGAAGCCTCAAGCGCGACCGCTAAACTCGCCAGCCATTCCAAGGGTCAGCGCAGCTCGACGGTCGCATTGCCGACGATGACGCGCTCGATCCGCATTTCCGCCGTGCCGTCGCGGCGCGGATAGCCGACCAGCGTGATGCGCTGGCCCGGCCGGATCATCGCCTCGCTGAGCCCGCGCGCTTCCATGCGCGAAACCGGCGCCAGGATGACATCCCAGCTCCGGCCCTGATAATTGGTCTTGGCGGTGCCGTGCGGGTTGGACCAGCTGAGCTCGGTCAGCGTGCCCTGATGCGTGATCGTGCGGTTGGCGTCATAACTGCTCCAGCCATGATGCGCCGCCACGGCCACCGGCAAGGCGGCGAACAGCAGGGCCGCCAGTGCAAGTCGTTTCCGCATATCCGTCTCTCCCAGGTCGCGCTCCGCCGGGCATTGTCCCCCGATGGACCTTGCCGGGTCAACCCCGGCGCGGATGGGGCTATCGGGCTTCGGCGGCGGTGCGCTCGACCAGCGCGAACAGCCGCCGATAGATGTCCTGGTTGGTCGTCATGCCGGAGACGGCGACCTGCGTGTCCGGCGCATAGACCACATGCGTGCCCCAGAAGCCGCTATGGTGATAGAGTTCGCGATCGCCCACGCGCTTGACGAAGACGCCAAGCCGGTAGCCTGCGGCGCCCTCATGCGGGCCTTGCCACAGCATCTCGCGCAGCGTCTCCGGCCGATCGAACACCCGGCCCTCGAAGATCGCGGCGAAGGCGATGGCGAGATCGCGCGCCGACATCAGCAGCCCGCCGCCGCCATACAGGTCCATGGAGGCGTGGAAATCGGTCGCGTCGGTGTCGCCCAGCCCCTGGCGGGCGCGGGGCGCCACGCCGTCCGGCGTGGGTTCCATCAGCTCCCACCAGGTCGCGGTCAGCCCCAGCCGGTCGAAGCCGACCAACTCGCGCACCGACTGGCCGATATTCCGGCCGGTGATCCGCTCGATAATATCTCCCACCAGGATGTAGCCGGTGTCGGAATAACGATAGGCGGTGCCCGGTTCGCTTTGCGGATCGGCCCAGTCCATCGACAGGCGGACCAGCTCCTCGCGCGTCCAGGCATGAGAGGGATTGGCGCGGATCGCGGCGATGAAGCGGGGGTCGCCGCCATGATCGTAAAGCCCGGCGCTGTGGCTCAAGAGCTGGCGCACACTGATCCGGTCGGTCGCGAAGCCGTCGTCTCGGAGCAATGCGTCGAGCGCGGGCGTGAGCAAGGGACCGATCGGCGCGTCGAGATCGAGCCGGCCCTGCTCCCACAGGCGGAGCGCCGCAGCGGCGACGAAGGTCTTGGTGTTGCTCGCGGTTCGCAGTGGCGTGTCGATGGTCAGGGCGCGCCCCACATCCGCATCCCCCGCCGCGGCGCCATGCGGCTGCGCGATGCCGGCGCCGGTCATGAACATGGCGGTCGGCCGCGGTTCGGCCACCACCGCCACGTCGAGCGTTGCGGCGGCAGCGGTGGCAAGCGGCGTGACGACGAAAAGCGCGAAGGCGGCCAGGGCGCGAGTGAGGGAGCGTGTCATCCTGTGTTGGTCGGGCAAATCACCTCTTGGCGCAAGCCCTTCCCGCCGGCGCGCCCGGGGTTTATATGCGCGGCCATGTCCATTCGTCCGTGGCGCGATATCACGCGCCGGCAATCGCGTCAGATCATGGTCGGCCATGTCGCCGTCGGCGGCGACGCGCCGGTCACGGTCCAGACCATGACCAACACGCCGACCTCCGATCCCAAGGCGACGATCGACCAGATCCGCCGCTGCGAGGAAGCGGGGGCGGACATCATCCGCGTCTCCTGCCCGGACATCGAATCGACCGCGGCCATGCGCGAGATCACCCGCGCGGCGCAGGTGCCGATCGTCGCGGACATCCATTTCCACTACAAGCGGGCGCTGGAGGCGGCGGACGCGGGCGCGGCGTGCCTGCGGATCAATCCTGGTAATATCGGATCGTCGGAGCGGGTCGCCGAAGTGGTGCGCGCGGCGAAGGCGAACGGTTGCTCGATCCGGATCGGCGTCAATGCCGGCAGCCTCGAAAAGGATCTGCTGGAGAAATATGGCGAGCCTTGTCCGGAGGCTCTGGTCGAAAGCGCGCTCGACCATATCAAGATCCTGCAGGACCATGATTTCCACGAATATAAGGTCGCGGTGAAGGCGTCCGACCAGTTCCTGGCCGTGGCCGCCTATCAGCAACTCGCCGAAGCCGTCGATTGCCCGCTCCATCTCGGCATCACCGAGGCGGGCGGACTGCGCGGCGGCACGGTGAAGAGCGCGATCGGCATCGGCTCGCTGCTCTGGTTCGGCATCGGCGACACGATCCGCGTTTCGCTCTCGGCGGAACCGGAAGAAGAGGTCCGAGTCGGCTTCGAGATTCTGAAGGCGCTCGGCATCCGCAATCGCGGCGTGCGGGTCGTCTCCTGCCCGTCCTGCGCGCGGCAGGGCTTCGACGTGATCCGCACGGTCGAGAAGCTGGAGGAACGGCTCGGCCATATCCGCACGCCGATGTCGCTCTCCGTCCTCGGCTGCGTCGTCAACGGCCCCGGCGAGGCGCGCGAGACCGATATCGGCATCACCGGCGGCGGCAACGGCAAGCATATGGTCTATCTGTCCGGCGTCACCGACCATCATGTCCAGGACGCGGACATGATCGACCATATCGTGAAGCTGGTCGAGGCGAAGGCGGCCGAGATCGATGCGGCGAACGCAGCCGTGCCGGCGGCGGCGGAGTGATCCGCAAGGCGCCTGTCGTCCGCAAGCCCCCCGAGGCACGCGATGCCGTCGCCACCGGCGCGGCGGCGACTGGCGCTTCAACCGTCGGCTTCTCGACCTTGGGCGCGATGGCGATCGGCGCGGTGGCCACCGGGGCGCTCGCCCTTGGCGCCCTCGCCATCGGGCGGCTGTGGATCGGCAAGGCGCGCATCCGCAAATTGCGCATCGACGAACTGGAGATCGGGCGGATCATCCGGCCGGACGACGCCGGCCCCGAGCCTCAGAAATAGATGTCCACATAATCGGTCAGCCCGTCGCACTCGACCATCTGCTGAAGGCGCCAGTAGCGCCGGTTCTGGGTGACGCGGAACTCGTAGGTGCCTTCGCGGATGCACCGGCGGTCGGGATCCGGCGTGCCGTTGATCGCGATGCGGCCCTGAAAGGTGAAGCGGTCGCGATCGACCGACACGATATTGCCGTGAACCATGACCAGGCCTCGCCCGGTCTGCGAAGCCTGGGAGCCGCTCAGCGTGTAGAGCCCGGGCTGAGTCTCGCGGACCACGACATGGCCGCGCGCCGGCGATTCGAAGCTGATCCATTGCAGCGTGATGCCGCTGTTGCGCTGCAGCCGCTGGAGCGCGGCGCGATCGTTGACGATCGTCGCCGTGACCGGCGCTGACTCACCAGTGGGGGCGGCCGAGACGGCGGGCCCGGACACCGTGGCGAAGAGGGCGATGGCGAGCAGCTTCTTCATGAAAACCCTTCCCCAAGATCGGCCTCCATCCTGGCCTGGTGAAGCTTAATCGGGAATGGCTCGCCACGCATCGGGTGCGCGGCTATGGGCCGCCAATGTCCTCGCCGCCCGCGCCCTCCATCGCCTTTCCCTTCGCCGTCGCGGTGCTCGGCATCGCGCTCTTTTCGGTGATGGATGCGCTGATGAAGCATCTCGCGCTGGCGCTCGGGACCTATAACGCGCTGCTCTGGCGGACGATGGCCGGTGCGCTGTTCGGCGGCGCGGTCTTCTTTGGATTGCGCCTGTCCTGGCCGGCGCCCCATGTGCTGCGCATTCATCTGCTGCGCGGCGCCTTGTCCGCCGTGATGGCCTTCCTGTTCTTCTGGGGGCTGGCGCGGGTGCCGATGGCGCAAGCGATTGCGCTCGCCTTCGTCGCGCCCTTGATCGCGCTCTATCTGGCCGCGATCATTCTCAAGGAAAAGATCGCACGCAGCGCCATCTTCGCCTCCATGCTCGGCTTCGCCGGCGTGCTGGTGATCCTCGCCGGGCAGGCGCGGGCCGAGCTCGGACCGGACGCCTTTCGCGGCTCGCTCGCCATCCTCGCCTCGGCCGGGCTCTACGCCTACAATATCATCCTGATGCGCCAGCAGGCGCTGGTCGCGAAGCCGGTGGAGATCGCCTTCTTCATGAGCGCGATCATGACGAGCTGCTTCCTGCTCGGCGCGCCGTTTCTCGCCGTCTGGCCACCAGCGCATGAATGGCCCGCGATCGTCGGCGCGGCCGCGCTCGCGTTCACCTCGTTGCTAGCTTTGTCCTGGGCCTATGCCCGGGCGGAGGCGCAATATCTGGCGCCGACCGAATATACCGGCTTCCTCTGGGCCGCCTTGTTCGGCTGGCTGATCTTCGCGGAGCCGGTACGGCTTCTCACTTTGGCCGGCGCGGCGATGATCGTCGCGGCTTGCGTGATGGCGGCGCGGCCCAGCAAGATGGTGCAGGCACCGCAAGTGGAGATCGGCCAATGACCCGCATGACCCTCTATGGCGCTCCCGGCTGGGGCTCGACGCTCGTCGAGGCGATGCTGGCGGTGGCCGATATCCCTTACGACTTCGTCGATGTCGAAGGGTTCGACCGGCCCGGCCCGGCGCGCGACACGCTGATCGCGCTCAATCCGTTGGCGCAGGTGCCGACCCTCGTGCTGCCGGATGGGACGGTGATGACCGAATCCGCCGCCATCGCGCTCCTCCTCGCCGAGCTGGCGCCCGACGCGCCGCTGGCTCCGCCGCCGGGCGCGCCGGACCGTGCCCAATTCCTGCGCCGGCTGATCTGGCTGGTCGCGAACGTCTATCCGACCTTCACCTATGCCGATTATCCGGCGCGCTGGACGACCGACGAGGACGGGCTGGTCGCGTCTGTCATGGATCATCGCAAGCGCCTCTGGCTGCAGTTCGAGGCGGAGATCGGCGCGCCGCACGTGCTGGGGACGCGCCTTTCCGCGCTCGACATCTATGTCGCGGCGATGGTGAACTGGCACCCGGGTCGCGCCTGGTACGATGCCGAAACCCCGCGCATCGCGGCGGCGGCGGACGCGGCGCTCACCCATCCCGCTATCGCCGCCGTGATGGCGCGCAATTTCCCCGCAGGCTAACTCCCCAACACGTTGATCGTGAAGGCGAGCACGCCGAGATTGAACACGAAGGCGGCGAGGCAGTGCAGGGTGACGATCCGCCGGACGGCAGGATCGGCGATCGCCACGTCCGATGTCTGAAAGGTCATGCCCAGCGTGAAAGCGAAGTAGATGAAGTCGGAATAGGCCGGCTCCTTCGTCTTCGAAAAATCGATCCCGCCGCCACCTTCGCCGTCCCGGTAGAAGAGGTGGGCGTAATGCAGCGCGTAGGTCATGTTGCTGAACAGCCAGGCGATCAGCAAGGTCGCGACGATCAGCGCGCCGATTGGCCAGGGAGTCTGACGCCCGCTCCCCATCTCCGCCGCGATCGTCGCCAGCACCACGACCGAGACGATGCCGCTGAGCAGGAGCAGCATGGTGCGGTTCGCGTCATTGTCGCGGGCATGATCGCGGATCGTCGCGGCGTCGCCGATGCCGATCAGGGGTAGGCAGGACAGCAGGAAGACCAAGGCCGCGCCGTCGAAACCGAGCATGATGCCGACCAGCCAATCGTCCAGCAGCAAGGCGGCGGCAGCTATCCCAATAACCAGCATCAGCGCGAAGGCGATGAAACGCGCCGGTGCGAGCCGGTTGCCGATCGTCCTGGCGGGCCTGCCTGCCATGCCCCATGGCTAGCGCGGCGGCGGCCCGGAGGCTAACGCTTTCGCCATGGCTTGGGCGCTCCTCATCCTCGGTGGCATGTTCGAGATCGGCTTCACGACCTCGCTGCGGTTCGTCGACGGCTTCCGCAACGTGCCGTGGACGATCGCCTTCCTCGTCTCGGTCGGGATCAGCATGGCCTTGCTCGAACATGCCGCGCGCACCATTCCGATGGGCACCGCCTATGCGGTGTGGGGCGGGATCGGCGCGATCGGCACGGTCATGGTCGGCATCTGGTATTTCGACGAGCCGGCGAGCATCGTGCGCGGCCTGCTCATCCTCGGCATCGTCGCCTGCATCGCGGGCCTGAAGCTGACGCACGGATGAGCTACGACGCGAATCTTGTCGAATGGGCGCGCGAGGCGCTGGAACCGCTTGGCACGGTAACGATGCGCAAGATGATGGGCGCCGCCGTGCTCTATCTCGACGGCACAATCTTCGCGGTGGTCGAGGACGAGATCTGGTTCAAGGCCGACGCGGAATCGGAGGCGATCTGGGACGCCGAGGGGTGCGAGCGCTTCACCTTCACCGAGAAGGACGGCACTGTTCAGACGATGAATTATCGCCGCGCCCCAGCGGACGTCTATGACGATCCCGAAGCGATGCAGCGCTGGGCCGGGCTGGCGGTGGAGGCCGGCCTCAGGGGTGCGGCGAAGAAGCGGCCGAAGAAATCTGGCACGTGAAGCTCTTACCACTCCGTTCGCCCTGAGCCTGTCGAAGGGCTGCCCTTGCTTGCATAAGAAGGCAAGGACAGGGCTTCGACAAGCTCAGCCCGAACGGGATTGGGTTAGAACATGTGGTCAGCGCGCCGCCGGCCGCAGGTGTGGGGCCACTGCCTCGCTGTCCTCTATCGAATCCAGGAAGCGCGGCTCCAGGCGGATATTGGCGGCCTGCTCATAGGCATAGCCCAGCGACAGGATCAGCGTGTCGGACCATTTCGGGCCGATGAAGGAGAGATTGACGGGAAGCCCGCGCACCTCGCCCATCGGCACGGTGAGGTGCGGATAGCCGGCGACCGCGGCGAGGCTGCCGGCCGGGCCGCCGCCGGGGCTGGTGTCGCCGTGCACGGCGTCGATCAGCCAGGCGGCGGGCCGGGTCGGCGCGACCAGGGCGACGACGTCATGTTCGCGCAGCAGCCGGTCGATCCCCTCCGGCCCCGCGAGGCGCAGCGAAGTCTCGCGCGCCTGCCGCCAGGCATCGTCGAGGCCGTTTGTCGCCTGCGCCTGTTCGAACTCGTTCTGGCCGAAGAGCGGCATTTCCCGGTCGCGATGCGCTTCGTTGAAGGCGATGACCTGTTCGAGCGTCCGTGTCCGCACCGCCGCCGGCGTGGTGGCCAGATAAGCATTCAAATCGTGCTTCAACTCGGCGAGCAGGACGGCATATTCGTTGCGGCCCATCTCCTGCCGGTTGATCGGCAGCTCGCGAATTTCGACGAGCTCGGCGCCCTGGGCGCGGAGCACGGCGAGCGCCGCTTCGAACGGGACGTCGGTCCCGAAGCCCGCCGAGAAGCGCATCACGCCGATCCGCCGGCCGCGCAGGGCATCGGGCGACAGCGCCGCCGCATAATCCTCGCGCCGGGCATCGGCCTCGGCGGTGGCGGGATCGGTCGGGTCGGTCCCGGCGATCGCGTTCATGATGAGCGCGGCATCGCGCACAGTCCGCGTCATCGGCCCCGGCGTGTCCTGGCTGTGGCTGATCGGCACGATATGGGTGCGGCTGACCAGGCCTACGCTCGGCTTAAAGCCGACGATGCCGTTCAGCGCGGCGGGGCAGGTGATCGACCCGTCCGTCTCGGTGCCGATCGCCGCCGGCACCATGCCCGCCGCCACCGCGACCGCGCTGCCCGAGCTGGAGCCGCAGCTATTGCGGTTGAGCGCGTAGGGATTGCGCGTCTGCCCGCCCACCGCGCTCCAGCCGGAGATCGAATCGGACGAGCGGATGTTCGCCCATTCGCTGAGATTGGCCTTGCCGAGGATGACGGCGCCAGATCGCCTGAGCGCGGCCACGAGTGGCGAATCACGTCCGGTCACATTGTCGATGAGGGCGAGGCTGCCGGCGGTGGTCGGCAGCGGGCCTTCGGTCTCGATATTGTCCTTGATCAGGATCGGCATGCCGAACAGCGGCCCGCGCGCGCGGCGGATGCGATCCAGCGCGCGGGCCTGGTCGAGCGCGGTCGGATCGACGGCGATCACCGCGTTGAGGCGCGGATTCAATTCCTCGATCCGCTCGATCGCGGCGCGGGTGCGCGCTTCGGCGCTGTCGGGTGCGGACATGGGCGCCTCGGTCTGCGAGAAAGCGGCGGTGGCGGCTGCGGCCAGAGCCGCGCCGATGGTCAGGTGCAGGATCATGAACCGGCACGCTGCCGCAACGGATGCCTCGCGTCTAGAGCCACCCTTAAGCCGTCATCGCGGACTTGATCCGGGATCCATGAACACGGATCGCGAGAACCGGCACATTTCCGTGTTCATGGGTCCTGACTTTCGTCAGGATGACGATTGGGGAATCAGCTTTTCGCCGCCTGCGCCCGCTCGATCGCTTCCGTCACGATCACACGCGCTTCGGCGGCGTCGCCCCATTGGCCGATCCGGACCCATTTCTCGGATTCCAGATCCTTGTAATGCTTGAAGAAGTGCTCGATCTGCTGGAGCACGATCGAAGGCAGGTCCTGCCGTTCGCCGATGTCGGAATAATAGGGGAAGGTCGTGTCGACAGGAACGCAGACCAGTTTCTCGTCGCCGCCGGCCTCGTCCTCCAGCTTCAGTACGCCGATCGGGCGCGCGCGCACCACGCAGCCCGGCACGAAGGGCGAGCGGGCGATGACCAGCGCGTCGAGCGGATCGCCGTCCGGCGACAAGGTGTGGGGCACGAAGCCGTAATTGGCCGGATAGCGCATCGGCGTGTGCAGGATGCGATCGACGAACAGCGCGCCGGATTTCTTGTCGAACTCGTATTTCACCGGTTCGCCGCCAGTGGGCACTTCGATGATGACGTTGATCGATTCGGGCGGATTGTCGCCCACGGGGATGAGGTCGATGTTCATGATGGCGGCGCCTATAGGCGCTGCGCACGGGACCAAGGAAGCGCTTTCTTCGCACCTGCACAATTTTCACCCGGCCCTTTTCGTAGCCCGCAAAGCTGCTAAAGCGCGCGCCCAATGAGCAAGGGGCCGCAGAGGATCAGGGGCACCCAGGACATCTGGGGAGAGGAAGCCGACCGTTTCCACACGGTGACGGCGGCGTTCGATCGCGTGCGCAAGCTCTACGCGTTCCAGCGGATCGAGATTCCGGTGTTCGAGGCGACCGAAGTGTTCGCCCGCTCGATCGGCGAGACCACCGATGTCGTCTCCAAGGAGATGTACACGTTCGAGGACAAGGGCGGCGATTCGGTTACTTTGCGTCCCGAATTCACCGCCGGCATCTGCCGCGCCTATCTGTCCGAAGGCTGGCAGCAGCACGCGCCGCTGAAGCTGGCGACGTACGGGCCGGTCTTCCGCTACGAGCGCCCCCAGAAGGGACGTTACCGCCAGTTCCACCAATTGGACGCCGAAATCATCGGCACCGACGCCCCGGCGGCGGACGTGGAACTGCTCGTCTTCGCCGACCAGCTTCTGCACGAACTCGGTATCGCGGACGGCATCACGCTCCAGCTCAACACTTTGGGTGACGCGGCGACGCGCGACGCCTGGCGCGCGGCCCTCGTCGCGCATTTCGAGGCGCATCGGGGCGATCTGTCCGAGGACAGTATCGCCCGGCTCGACAAGAATCCGCTGCGCATCCTCGACAGCAAGGACCCGCGAGATCGCCCGATCGCCGACAGCGCGCCGGACATCGACGCCTTCCTGACGGCGGAAGCCAGCGACTTCTTCGCCGCCGTGACAGCCGGGCTGGACGCAGCCGGCGTCGCCTGGACGCGCAACGCGCGACTGGTGCGCGGCCTCGATTATTACCGGCATACGGCGTTCGAGTTCGTGACCGACCGCCTGGGCGCGCAGGGCACGGTGCTGGCCGGCGGCCGCTATGACGGCTTGATCGAAAGCCTCGGCGGCCCGCACACGCCGGCGGTCGGCTGGGCGGCTGGGATCGAGCGGCTGGCGATGATGATCGAGGCGCCCGAAGTGGAGAGGGTCGAAGTCGCTTTGGTCGCTGAGAAATCAGAAGGACAGGCGCTGGCTATGGAAATGGCCTCAATTTTGAGGTGGAATGGACTTGTCACCGAACTCTTCATTTCGGGAAACCCGCGCAAGCGCTTTAGTAGGGCGCAAGCGGCCGAACCGAAGGTCATTATCTCGTTGGATCGCGCTACATCGTCCCCTCCAAACCACAATCTGGTCCGCTTGGCCGTGGCGCAAGAGGGGTCGTCTGAAGTCGTGGCGAAGGCTCAGGCTGCCATAGAGACCGAGTTCCAATTCGAAGAGAAAGAGGGCCTCCTGGCTGGCGGCTGGAGGCCTCTGTTGAGGCTCGACGAACCGGCATGACCAAAATCTCCGCCGAGCGCATTGCCGCGATCGAGGCGCGGCGGGAGGAGCTGTCGCAGGCCATGTCGGCGGGCGATCTGCCGGCCGACCAGTTCGTCAGGCTCTCCAAGGACTATGCCGAGATCGAGCCGGTCGCCGAGGCGGCGCGCGAGGTGCGGCGGCTGCGCGACGAGGCGAAGTCGCTCGCCGAGATGACGCAGGAGGCGGACGAGGAATTGCGGGCGATGGCGGCCGAGGAGCTGATGCTGAACCGCGCGCAGCTCGAGGCCGCCGAACGGGCGCTGGCGCTGAAGCTGCTGCCGCGCGACGCGGCGGACGATCGTCCGGCGATGCTCGAAGTGCGGGCCGGCACGGGCGGCGACGAGGCCGCGCTGTTCGCCGGCGATCTGCTGCGCATGTATCAGCGTTATGCCGAGACGAAGGGCTGGCGCTTCGAGATGGTGTCGGCGACGGCCGCCGAGCTGGGCGGCTTCAAGGAGGCGATCGCCTCCGTCACCGGGCAGGGCGTGTTCGCGCGATTGAAGTTCGAAAGCGGCGTCCACCGCGTCCAGCGCGTCCCCGTCACCGAAAGCGGCGGGCGCATCCACACGTCCGCGGCGACCGTCGCGGTGCTGCCCGAGGCGGAGGAAGTCGATGTCCAGATCGACGAGAAGGAGCTGCGCATCGACATCTATCGCGCCTCCGGCCCGGGCGGGCAGGGCGTGAACACGACGGACAGTGCCGTGCGCATCACCCACCTGCCCACCGGCATCGTCGTCATCCAGCAGGACGAAAGATCGCAGCACAAGAACAAGGCCAAGGCGATGAAGGTGCTCCGCACCCGCCTCTACGAGGCCGAACGCGAACGGCTGGCGGCGGAGCGGACCGGCGCGCGCCGGTCGATGGTCGGCTCCGGCGACCGGTCCGAGCGCATCCGCACCTACAATTTCCCGCAGGGGCGCGTGACCGACCACCGCATCAACCTGACGCTGCATCGCCTGCCCGAAATCCTGGAAGGCCAGATGGACGAGCTGGTCGCCGCTTTGATCGCCGAGGACGAGGCCGAGCGGCTGGCGCATCTCGACGAAGGCTGAGCCCGCTGCGCTCTTTCCGACCGGTATCCGGCGCGGAAGTTGACTAACTTCGCGCCACGTCGGGGGGCGTTGCCTCTCCCGCAAGGGTGATCATGGCGGCAATGGAGATGGACGGTTCAAGGAGCCGGCGCGCCGGGACAGGATTCCCGAGTCGAAAGGACGATGACAGGGGAAATCCTACATTCCAAGGGCCCTGGAAATTGGATGCCGCCCAAGGTTCGCGCCAGGTCCGGTTGCCGCCCGTGGGCGCGCGTGGCACGGTGCGCCAAGGCTGCGGATACGTAAGAGGAGAGGTTCAGTGCCGAGGCTTTTGACCGCCATATTTTCCGCTTTGGGCCTGCTCGCTGCCGCGCCGGCCGCAGCGCAGTCCGCCGGCACCTATGCGATCGTCAATGTGACGGTCGTGCCGATGGACCGGGAAGGCCATCTTGCCGACCAGAATGTCATCGTCCGCGACGGCGCGATCGTCGCGATGGGACCGTCCGCCAGCACGCCGGTGCCGCAGGGTGCGACCCGGATCGAGGGGCGCGGGCGGTATCTGATGCCGGGCCTGGCCGAAATGCACGCCCATGTCCCGCCCCAGGCGGATCAGGCGCAGTGGACGCGCGACGTGCTGTTCCTCTACGCCGCCAACGGCATCACTTTCGCCCGCTCGATGCTCGGCGCGCCGCACCACCTCCCGCTGCGCGCGCAGGCCGAGGCGGGCGAGATCGTCTCGCCGCGAATCTACACGTCCGGGCCCTCGCTCAACGGCAACAGCGTCGCGACGCCGGAAGATGCGCGCCGCATGGTCGCCGAGCAGCGCGCGGCGGGCTATGATTTCCTGAAAATCCATCCCGGCCTGGATCGGCCGCGCTACGATGCGATCGTTGAGGCGGGCCGGGCGCACAATATGGCGCTGGGCGGCCATGTTCCGGCCGAGGTCGGCCTGATGCGCGCGCTGGAGGCGCGGCAGGCGACGGTCGATCATTTCGACGATTTCGTGACGGTGCTGGTGCCCGAGGGCGCGGCGTCCGGGCCCGGCGGCTTCTTCGGCGTCAATCATGCCGATGCGGTGGACGAGGCGCGCATCCCGGCGCTCGTCGCGCGCATTCGGGCGGCGGGCGTGTGGAACGTGCCGACCGAAAGCCTGATGTACCAGATCCTCGTCGCCAACCCGACAACGGACGAACTGCTCGCGCGGCCGGAAATGGCCTATGTCCCATCCTCGATGCGCGCCCAATGGGCACAGGCCCGAAACGGCCTGCAGGCCCAGCCGGGCTACGATGCGGCGACGGCACAGCGTTTCGTCGAGATGCGCGGCCGGCTGATCAAGGCGCTTCACGATGCCGGCGCCGGCCTGTTGCTCGGATCGGACGCGCCGCAGATCTTCCAGGTGCCGGGCTTTTCGATCCATCATGAGCTGCGCCTGCTCGTCGATGCCGGCCTCACGCCTTATCAGGCGCTGCGCACCGGCACGGCCAATGTCGCCACCTTCCTGGGCGAGGAAGGCAGGTTCGGCGCGGTCGCGGCCGGGCAGCGCGCCGATCTCATTCTCCTGGAGGCCGATCCGCTCGCCGATGTCGCCAATGTCCAGCGCCGCGCCGGCGTGATGGTGAACGGCCGCTGGCTCTCCGAAGCGGACATCCAGGCCGGCCTCGCCGCGATCGCCGCCCGCTATCGCGGCTGATCCGCAAGGCGCGATGATCGTCCAGGATGCCTTGCGCGACGCAGCCCGGCGCCTCGAAGGCATGTCCGCGACGCCGCGCCTCGATGCCGAACTGCTGATGGCGCATGCGTTGGGCATATCGCGCGAGGCGATGCTGCTCGGCGCGACGCGCGATCCCGCGCCCTCGTCGTTCGACGATCTGGTCGCCCGGCGGCTGGCGCATGAGCCGGTCGCCTATATCACCGGCACGCGCGCCTTCTGGACGATCGAGCTGGCGGTCGGCCCCGGCGTGCTCGTCCCCCGGCCGGACAGCGAGACGCTGATCGAGGCGGCGATCGACCATTTCGGCGCGGCTGGACCTGTCGCGATCCTCGATCTCGGCACCGGCCCGGGCACGCTGCTGCTCGCCGCGCTCGATCAATGGCCGGACGCGCGGGGCCTCGGCGTGGATCGATCGGCGGCAGCGCTGGCCTATGCGCGGCGCAATGCCGATCGGCTCGGTCTCGCGGCGCGCGCCGAATTCCGTCTGGGCAACTGGGATGAAGGCGTCCAGCGGCGCTTCGACCTGATCCTGTGCAACCCGCCTTACATAGAATCCGCCGCGCCATTGCCCGCCGACGTCGCGGACTGGGAGCCGCCCGGCGCGCTCTATGCCGGCGCCGACGGGCTCGACGATTATCGCCGCCTCGCCCCCCGGATCGGATGCTTGCTGGCGCCCGGCGGGATCGCCTGCATCGAAATCGGCGCGGGGCAGGAAGAGGCTGCGCGCGCCCTCTTCGCCGCCGAAGGATTCACCGTTTCGTCACGCGCGGACCTTAAGGGGATCGCGCGCTGCCTCATTCTGCGGCTTTTACGAGGCGATTAAGCTTTTTCCCTTGGATTTGTGCGGCGCGGTGGCTACATAGGGCGCAGGGACGGGGCCAGCCACAGCACGAATGCGTGAGGGCCCGAACGTCGCCGACCCCCGATTGCTTGTCGCTCGACACGGCGATTTGGCGAGGTGCCTGGATGTGCGCCGGAAAGCGCGGATCCAGCCTTGCTGGGGTCGTGCAACTGAATTGGCCGGGATTGGCCCGGCCGGGTTGAAAGTGAACCATCCTTGGTGAGGATTTTCGTTTGATCAACAATCGTCAAGGCGGCCGCAGGCGCGGTCGCGGGGGCGGCGGTCGTCCGCCCGGCAGCAATCCCAGCCCCGGCAATCGTCAGGACAACCGCCAGCGCGGCAACGCGGCCCAGCTTCTCGAAAAGTATAAGGGCCTCGCCCGCGACGCGCAGATGCAGGGCGATCGCGTCCAGACCGAATATTATCTGCAATATGCGGATCACTATTTCCGCGTGCTCGGCGAAAGCCGCGCCCGCTACGAGGAGCAGCGGCGCCAGCGCGGCGACGATGACGCCGAGGACGAGGGCGAGGACGAGATGGCCGCCGAGGCCAATGACGCCGAGGACGCCGCGCCGTCGTCTCGTCGTGAACGCGCTCCGCGCGAGCGCGAGGATCGCGGCCAGCGCAACGGCGAGTATCGCGCCCGCCGCCCGCGCGGCCAGCGCGACGAGGATACTGACGGCGAGGACGAAGGGGGCGAGCGCATCGCCCTCGACAGCCTGCCGCCGTCGATCGCGCCCGCCGCGGCTCCCGACGAGGGGGATGAGGACCAGCCCGCCCGCGCCCCGCGCCGCCGGACCGTCCGCCGCCCCCGCGCCGGCGACGAGGACATCGCGCCCGCCGCTTGACCTGATCGTGGACCTGTAGGACGCTCCTCCGAACCTGTTTCGGGGGAGCGTTTTCATGCGTGCCATGCTGTTGCTGTCCGCCGCCTTGATCGCCGGTCCGGCGCTCGCCCAGAATGTGATTCCGCCGCCGTCGCAGACCGCGCAGGGCGAGGTCGCCGTCACCATCTACAACAACAATCTCGCTTTGGTGCAGGACGCGCGCCAGCTCGACGTGCCGTCGGGGCGCACCCGGATCGAGTTTCCGGACGTCTCCGCCCAGATCCAGCCGCAGACGGTGACGCTCACCGGCTCCGGCATCGGCATCGTCGAGCAGAATTTCGATTTCGATCTGCTGTCGCCCCAGGCGCTGATGCAGAAGGCGGTGGGCGAGACGATCACCCTGGTGCGCACCAATCCCGCCACCGGCCAGGAGGTGCGCGAGCGGGCGCGGGTGCTGGCCGCCAACAACGGCGTGGTCCTGCAGATCGGCGAGCGGATCGAGGTGCTGCGCGACGACGGCCTGCCGGTGCGCGTGATCTTCGATCGGGTGCCGGAAAATCTGCGCGCGCGGCCCACGCTTTCGGTGACGGTGCAGAGCGAACGCGCCGGCCGCCGGCCGCTGACGCTCACCTATCTCACCCCCGGCCTCGGCTGGGCCGCCGATTATGTCGCCCTGTTCGACGAAAATGCCGGACGGATGGACGTGCAGGGCTGGATCACGCTCACCAACAATAGCGGCACGACCTTCGCCAATGCCGAGACCCTGCTCGTCGCCGGCGCGGTCGGCCAGGGGCAGGCGCAGAATGTGCGCGGCCGCCCGCCCTTGCCGCCCGGGTCATCCGGTGTGCGCCAGGCCGGCACCGAGACGGCGGACCGCGAGCGGATCGGCGATTATTATCTCTATCCGCTGCCCGAGCGCACCACGATCGCCAACCGCCAGACCAAGCAGGTCAGCTTCCTCGACGTCGCCGGCGCACCGGCGCAGCGCGCCTACGAATATCGCCTCGGCTGGCTGACAACTTTGGAGCAGCCGCAGAGCGCCAATACGGTGCTGCGCTTCTCCTCCTCGCGCGCGCAGGGGTTGGGCGACGCGCTGCCGGCCGGCACGGTGCGGGTCTATCAGCGCGACGCGCGCGGCAATCCGCAATTCATCGGCGAAAGCGCGATCGGCCATACGCCGATGGGCTCCGAGCTGGGCCTGGTCACCGGCCAGGCCTTCGACGTGCAGGTCCGCCCGGTCGTCGAGGCGCGCGAGCGGATCACCGTCGAGGAATGGCAGCGCACGTCGCGCTTCCGCATCGTCGATCCTCAGGGCGGCGTCACGACCGGCGAGCGCGAGGACCTGACCCGCACGACCTTCTGGCAGACCCGGATGCGCTACACCGTCAGCAATGCCCGGCCGGTGCCGGTGACGGTCAGCGTCTTCCAGTCCGGCGTCGGCAATTATTGGGGCGACACGCGGATCGTCTCGGAAAGCCTGCCGAGCGAGCGGCTGTCGGCGGATCAGGTGGTGTGGCGCGTGCCGGTTCCCGCCAACGGCTCGGTCGATGTCGATGTGACCTTCCAGTCGCGGCATTGAGACGATGCGGCGCGCGCGCGTTCTACTCGCGGGCATCGTCGCCCTGTGGGCGGCCCAGGCGATCGCGCAGGAAATCGTCACCTCGGCGGCGCCGGAGCGGGTGGCGGTCACCGTCTATCGCGATCCGAACCGCGATCCGGCGCAGGAGCCGAACCTCGCCTGGCTGAACGGCTATGCGCTGATCAGCGAGACGCGCACCGTCTCCATCCCCGCCGGCGAATCGACGATCCGCTTCGAAGGTGTGGCCGGCGGCATCCTGCCGCAAAGCGCGATCGTCACCGGCTTTCCCGAAGGCATCATCGAGCGCAATCGCGACGCGCTGCTGCTCTCGCCCGCCACATTGATCGGCCAGTCACTCGGCCGGCGCGTCCATCTGCGCCGCACATCTAACGCGACCGGCGAGGTGCGCGAGCAGGAGGCGGTGATCCGCAGCGGGGCGGACGGCGCGCTCGTGCTCCAGACCGCGGAGGGTTTCGAGGCGATGCGCTGCACCGGCCTTGCCGAGACGCTTGTGCTGGACGGGGTGCCGCCGGGGCTGTCGGCTCGCCCCACCCTGTCGGTGCGCGCGCGGGCGACCGGGCCGGTCACCGCGACGGTGACGCTGTCCTATCTCGCCAGCGGTTTCGACTGGCAGGCCAATTATATCGCCAGCCTTTCCGAAGACGGCCGGCGCGTCGACCTGTTCGCCTGGCTGACGCTGGCGAGCCAGGACGAGACCAGCTTTCCCAATGCCGACACCCAGGCCGTCGCCGGCAATATCAATCGCGAGGATGTCCGCGCCGAGCCGCGCGAGGGCGGCGCGCTCAACCTGCAATGCTGGCCGCAGGACAGGACGAGCGACATATTCGATCCGCCGCCTCCCGCGCCGCCGCCACCTCCAGCCGTCGCCTATTTCGAAGACGGGTCCGAATCGATCGTCGTGACCGGCAGCCGGATGAGCGTCGCCAATCTCGAATCGTCCTCTCCGATCGCCGTTGTGACCGCCGAGCAGGAGGATCTGGGGGATCTCAAGCTCTACCGGATCCCGGAGCCGGTGACGGTCGCCGCCAATGCACAGAAGCAGGTGGCGCTGATGACCCGCCCGGGCGTGCGGGCCAATCTGGTCTATCGAAGCTGGCTTTATCCGCGCGGCGAGGATGGCGATGGGATGCCTACGGAGACCATGCAGATGCTGGTCACCCGCAACCGCACCGTCGACGGCCTCGGCCTGCCCTTGCCCGCCGGCGGCTTCCGGCTGTTCGCCGAAGCGGCGGGCCGGCCGATCCTGATCGGCGAGGGCTCCCTGCCCGACCGGGCGGTCGAGAACGATGTCGAGGTCGAGCTGGGCGAATCGCCCGGCGTGACGACGCGGATCGAGTTGGTCGCCGAGGACCTGCGCTGGCGCGACTATCGCCTCGTCGTTGCGAGCGACCGGCCCGCGCCCGTTCGCTTCGAGGCGGAGTTCATGGACACGGACGCGCGCTTCCGCCCGTCCCGCCGCCTCGCCCGGCGCAACGGCCGCCCGCTCTGGACGACCGACGTGCCCGCCAACGGCATTGCCGTGTTGCGCTATCGGATGATGATTCGCGAAGGCGGGACGGACTAAGGCCGGGTTTCATTGAAATGGAAACACCGCCGTTCGCCCTGAGCTTGTCGAAGGCTGTCCTTTCTTGATGCCGAAAAGAGAAGAACAGGGCTTCGACAGGCTCAGCCCGAACGGGTTCGGGGATAGTAGACCTTAATCCCGCTTCACCGGCCTCGGCCGATGATTCTCGTCGAGTGCGACGAAGGTGAACAGGCCCTCCGTTACCTTTACCTCCGCGCGCCCGCGATCGCGGGTCGCGATCACCTCGATACGGATCGCGATCGAGGTGCGGCCGATTCTCTCGACCTCGGCGTAAACCGAAATGAGATCGTGCAGCAGGACCGGCGCGATGAAGGTCATCGCCTCGATCGCCACGGTTGCGACCGCGCCCTCCGCCTCGCGCGCGGCGACGATGCCGGAGGCGATGTCCATCTGGCTGAGCACCCAGCCGCCGAAAATGTGGCCGTTGGCGTTGATGTCGCCGGGGCGCGGCGCGACGCGCAGGATCGGCTCGCGGCTTTTAACGTTCATCGTCATGCGCTCCTTGTGCGGCATCTTCGTCATGGCCCGTGCGATTCGACAGGAAAACCAGGCCCATCAGCCCGGTCCCGACCAGCATGGTGAAGCCGACGCCGAGCATTGTGGCGATCACCATATGCAGGCGCAGCGGCTCACCGTCGCTCGCCAGCCAGGCGACCGCCAGCAGCGCGACCGCGAGCGCGAGTAACACCATCCAGCCCATGAACCGGCGATAGCGCGCCCAGGCCAGAGCGGTGTCGTCGCGGGGCGCGTCCGGCGGGCGCGGGATGGGGTCGTGGCGGGGCATGGCTTCCATTTGGCCGCCGCCCATGGGATCATCAAGGGGCGAGTCGGCGTTAAGTCCGGCAAGGTGGCAGAAGGAGAGGGAGCTTCGCCATGACGATCGCGGCGATAATGAAGACCAAGGGCCCCGACGTGCTGACCGTCGGCACCGACCTGCCGGTGCGCGAGGCGGTGGCGATGCTGGCCGAAAAGCGGATCGGCGCGCTGCCGGTGGTGCAGGGCGGCGAGGTCGTCGGCATCATGTCGGAGCGCGACGTGATCTACTGTCTCAGGAAGGAAGGCGCGGCGGCACTGGACCGGACGGTCGGCGAGCTGATGACCTCGCCGGCGCTCACCGTCGAGCCGGACAAGGAAGTGATGGGGGCGCTCTCGCTGATGACCGGGCGGCGCATCCGTCATCTGCCGGTGGTCGAGGGCGGCCGGATCATCGGCATCGTGTCGATCGGCGATCTGGTCAAATACCGGCTCGACAAGATCGAGCAGGAGGCCGCCGCGATGCTGGATTACATTCAGAGCGTTTGAGGCGCAGCCCGATTCGGCCGCAGGATCGCGGTCACCTCATCGACCGTGGCGCGGGCGAAGACGAACAACAACGCGCCATAAGCCGCGGCGCCGAACGAGACGAGCGCGGCCAGCCGCATCGGATTGGAGAGCGGCGGCAACACCGAATCAAGCAAGGCGACCGCGACCGCCATCGCAGTGGCGGCGGCCAACCCAGGACGCACCGCCGTCGCCAGCTCGCCGAGCCGCGTGCCGATCACTCGCAGCGAGACGGCCATCGTCACCGCCAGCAGTGCCGCCATGCCGGCGAGCCAGGCCCAGGCGAGGCCGATGATGCCCCACTGGATTCCGACCAGGAAAGCGGCGACCATCATCGCTGCGCCGAACGCACCCGTGTAGACGGCGAGCGACGGGCGGCCGAGGGCGTTGGTGGCGGGCGCGAACAGGATCTGGAGCGTCATCAGCGGCATCGCCATCGCGAGGATCGGGATGACGGCAATGGTCTCGCCCCATTTGTCGCCGAGCACGGTCAGAACCAGCGGCTCTGCGGTGACGGCAAGGCCGAAATAGAAGGGCAGCGCGACCAGCATGATCAGCCGTGCCGTTTTGGCGAAAGCGCCGGCCATCGCGTCGCGCCGCGTCTCCTGCATCCGCGAATAAGCGGCGAAGGCGACCTCGTTGAGCGGCGGCACGAACTTGGCGGCGAGGATCTGGGTGAGGAACAGGCCGGTCGTATAGACGCCCAGCATATGGGCATCGAGCATCCGCCCGCCGATCACCACGTCCGACTGGCTCTGCACGAACCAGCAGCACTGGACGAGGGTCATCGCGCCGCCATAGCGCGCCATCGCCCCGGCCCCGGCGAACCGGAAGCGCGGGCGAATCCACAGCCGGGCCGCGATCGCGAAGCCGACGGCGCGCGCGAACCACAGCATCCCGGGCGCCGCCACCAGCGTCCACACGCCCAGCCCGCCTAGCGCGCAGCCCAAAGCAGTGAACGCGCTCAGCACCGCGGCGATCAGGTTCACCTGGCTCTGCCGCTTGAAGTTCATCTCGCGAATCAGCAGCGCATTGCCCAGCGCGATGAAGGGGGTGGAGAGGAAGAACAAGGCCTGCACGCGCAACAGGTTCGCGACCATCGGCTGGCCGAAGAACGCCGCCGCATAAGGCGCAAGCAGGAAGAGAATCGCGGTGAGCGCGACGTTCAGCACGATCAGCATGCCGAACACCTGGCCGATTCGGTGCCTGTCGATGCGCTCGGCGCGGACCAGCGCGCTGGCGAATCCCCAGCCGTTGAACAGGTCGAGGAAGGCGAGCACCGCGGCGGTCATCGCCACCATGCCGTAATCGGCGGGCTCGAGCAGGCGGATGACCAGGAAGGTCGTGCCCCAGGCGATGAGCTGGCCGACGATCTGGCTGCCCGAGCGCCACAGCACCGCGCCCTTCACCTGCGCGGCGAATCCCGGTTCCCGATTCTCTACGCTCTCAGCCACTGCCAACCCGATCGTCCCGCGCCTTCAGCGGCGCCGATGAGGCGCTTAGCGCAGAGGGGTTAAGCGCCTATTGAGGATTGTCGGGCAAAGACGCTTGACGGACGGGGCGATGGCCGCCATATGGCCACCTCCGCAGCGGCGGGCCGAAAGGCAAGTCGCTGTTTTCTTTGAAAATTTGGTCGAAACGGCCGCAGGAAAGGGCATCGCCCCTTCTTTCGGCCGCAGGATGATGCGCCCTTCGCGGGCGGATCGTCCCGGTGCGGAAAGGCGATCGCGGCAACGCGGCTCACTTTCCGAAAATAGGGTGTTGACGGTAGGAAGTCTCCTACATATATGGCCCTTCACCGACGGGGCAGGGCGCCTGCCCAACCCCGTTTGCGTCTCTCTTAACCGAAACCCGGTGTCCCGGATAAAAACGGGGCGGGGAGGCGCGTCGGCTCTTTGACATTGTCGGTTTAGATGAAGGGACATGTGGGCGGCGGCCCCGGTTACCGATAACCTCTGGGTGTCGGTGGATCGGTTAAATCAAGCCGTTCCTATATGTCCTCTTACATATCCACAGTAATATGTATTTGTGCAGGAACGGCTCCCAGAGATGCCGGCCTCCACCTGGTCATTCCACCGGGTGGTTGTCGATCATCAACTTGAGAGTTTGATTCTGGCTCAGAACGAACGCTGGCGGCATGCCTAACACATGCAAGTCGAACGAGACCTTCGGGTCTAGTGGCGCACGGGTGCGTAACGCGTGGGAATCTGCCCTTGGGTCCGGAATAACAGTTGGAAACGACTGCTAATACCGGATGATGTCTTCGGACCAAAGATTTATCGCCCAAGGATGAGCCCGCGTAGGATTAGCTTGTTGGTGAGGTAAAGGCTCACCAAGGCGACGATCCTTAGCTGGTCTGAGAGGATGATCAGCCACACTGGGACTGAGACACGGCCCAGACTCCTACGGGAGGCAGCAGTGGGGAATATTGGACAATGGGCGAAAGCCTGATCCAGCAATGCCGCGTGAGTGATGAAGGCCCTAGGGT
>JBBCJP010000002.1:0-275291 GCA_037190625.1 Alphaproteobacteria bacterium | reverse complement strand
CGCACCCCCACCCGGCCTCCCAACGACAGCTTATGCTATGGGAGGCCGGGTGGGGGTGCGGGCCGGTGCCGTGTCCGCGTGAGCGGACCATCAAAGATCCTGATAGATCGGGAAACGGGCGCACAGCGCGCGCACGCGCTTGTTCACTTCCGCTTCGACCGTGCCATTGCCCTCGTGCCCGTTCGCCTTGAGGCCATCGAGCACGTCGGCGATCATGTCGGCGATGTCGCGGAATTCGGCGACGCCGAAGCCGCGGGTCGTGCCGGCGGGCGAGCCGACGCGGATGCCGCTGGTCTTGACCGGGGGCAGCGGATCGTTGGGCACGCCATTCTTGTTGCAGGTGATGCCGGCGCGCTCCAGCGCCTCGTCGGCGTCCTTGCCGGTGACGCCGATCGGGCGCAGATCGACCAGCGCCAAATGCGTGTCCGTCCCGCCCGAGACGAGATCGGCGCCGCGCTCCTTGAGGCGGCTGGCCAGCGCCTTGGCGTTGGCGATCACGGCCTGCGCATAGGTCTTGAAGCTCGGCTCCAGCGCCTCGCCGAACGCGACCGCCTTGGCGGCGATCACATGCATGAGCGGGCCGCCCTGCAGGCCCGGGAAGACCGCCGAGTTGATCTTCTTGGCGATGGCTTCGTCGTCGGTCAGCACCATGCCGCCGCGCGGGCCGCGCAGGGTCTTGTGCGTCGTGGTGGTGACGACATGGGCGTGACCGAAGGGGGAGGGATGCTCGCCCGCCGCGACCAGGCCGGCGAAATGGGCCATGTCGACCATGAACAGCGCGCCCACCTCGTCCGCGATGGTACGGAAGCGGGCGAAATCGATGTGACGCGGATAGGCCGAGCCGCCGGTGATGATGAGAGTCGGCTTGCTTTCACGAGCCAGCGCTTCGACCTGATCGTAGTCGATGAGGTGATCGTCGGCGCGCACGCCATATTGGACGGCGTTGAACCATTTGCCGGACATGGCGGGCTTCGCGCCGTGGGTGAGGTGGCCGCCGGCGTCGAGGCTGAGCCCCATGATCGTATCGCCCGGCCTGGTCAGCGCGAGCATCACCGCGCCATTGGCCTGAGCGCCGGAATGGGGCTGCACATTGGCGAAGCCGCAGCCGAACAATTCCTTCGCCCGCTCGATCGCCAGCGTCTCCACCTCGTCGGAGGGATGGCAGCCCTGATAGTAACGTCGGCCCGGATAGCCCTCGGCATATTTGTTGGTGAAGACCGAGCCCTGGGCCTCCAGCACTGCCTTGGAGACGATGTTCTCCGAGGCGATCAGCTCGATCTGGTTCTGCTCGCGGTCCAGCTCGTGGCGCACGCCGGCGAACACCGCCGGATCGGCATCGGCGAGGCCGCGGGTGAAGAATCCGTCCGGCTGCACCCCGTGGAGATCGTTGGCGGCGTTCGTGGTCATGCGGACTCCCGGGTGAAGGACGGTTGGGTGAGCTTCTCGACTCGGCGCTGGTGGCGTCCGCCCTCGAACGGCTCGGCGAGGAAGGCTTCGATGCACGCCTTGGCCATTTCGACGCCGATCAGTCGCGCGCCCAGAGCGATCGCATTGGCATCGTTGTGCTGGCGGGCGAGGCGGGCGGAGAGCGGTTCGTCGACGCGGGCGCAGCGGCAGGCGGGATGGCGGTTCGCGGCGATCGAGATGCCGATGCCGGAACCGCACAGGGCGATGCCGAAATCGGCGCGTCCGGCGGCGATCTCCTCGGCGAGCTTGTAGCCGTAATCGGGATAATCGACCGATTCGATGCCATCGGGACCAAGATCGGTCACGTCGCGCCCCGTCTCGCCCAGCCAGGTGACAAGCGCCGCTTTCAGCTCGACGGCGGCGTGATCGGAAGCGATGGCGATGCGCTCGGCCATGCTGAATCCCTGCAAATGGAGTGACGCACATCCCCTAGGGAATGCGCGCGGGATTCGCCACAACCAATCGTGACCCTTCTTCGTCACCCTGAACTTGTTTCAGGGTCCATCTCGTCACCACTCTGCCGGTGGAGGCATGGATGCTGAAACAAGTTCAGCATGACGTATCGGGGAGGTCAGGCCGCCAGCGACATCTCTAGCCGGTCCCAGATCTCGACCAGCGCCGAAGCGAGGTCGCGCATCATCGCTTCGCTGTGCGCGGGGCCGGGGGTGAAGCGCAGCCGCTCCGTGCCGCGGGGCACGGTCGGATAATTGATCGGCTGCACATAGACGCCATATTCGGCGAGCAGGATGTCGCTGATCCGCTTCGCCTTCACCGGATCGCCGACCAGCAGCGGCACGATATGGGTGACGGAGGGCATGACCGGCAGCTTCGCCTCGGCGAAGATCGCCTTCAGCTGCGCGGCATTGGTTTGCTGCGCGTCGCGTTCCACGCACGAGCCCTTGAGATAGCGCACGCTCGCCAGCGCGCCGGCGACCAGCACCGGGGAGAGCGAGGTGGTAAAGATGAAGCCGGGCGCATAGGAGCGCACCACGTCAACGATATTCCGGTCGGCCGCGATATAGCCGCCCATCACGCCGAACGCCTTGCCCAGCGTGCCTTCGATGATGGTGAGGCGGTGCGCCACATCGTCGCGCTCGGAAATGCCGCCGCCGCGCGCGCCGTACATGCCGACCGCATGGACCTCGTCGAGATAGGTGAGGGCCTTATATTTGTCGGCGAGGTCGCAGATCTCTGCGATCGGCGCCACGTCGCCGTCCATCGAATAGACGCTTTCGAACGCGATCAGCTTGGGCGCATCGGCCGGCGCGGCCGCCAGCAGCTCTTCGAGATGCGCGAGATCGTTGTGCCGGAACACCTGCTTCTCGCAGCCCGAACTGCGGATGCCCGCGATCATCGAGGCGTGGTTCAGCGCATCGGAGAAGATGATGCAGCCGGGCAGGATCTTGCCGATCGTCGAGAGCGTCGCCTCGTTCGAGATATAGCCCGAGGTGAAGATCAGCGCCGATTCCTTGCCGTGCAGGTCGGCCAGTTCGGCTTCCAGCTCGACATGATAATGGGTGTTGCCGCCGATATTGCGGGTGCCGCCGGAGCCGGCGCCGACATCGTGCAGCGCCTCTTCCATCGCCCCGGTCACGTCCGGATGCTGGCCCATGCAGAGATAATCGTTCGAGCACCAGACGGTGATCGGCTTCGGGCCGTTATGGCCGTGGAAGCAGCGCGCATTGGGGAAAGCGCCCTTGTTGCGCAGGATGTCGATAAAGACGCGATAGCGGCCTTCGGCATGCAGCCGTTCGATCGCCTCCGCGAAGATGCGCTGATAATCCAAGACTCTCGTCCCCGTTGCTCGCGCGCTCAATAGCGGATTTTTCCACAGGAAGGCCAGTGAGAACCATTCGCAACTAAGGCAAGGGCGTCAAAGCGTCTCGATCCGCTCCAGCCCGAAGCCGGCAAGCCCCGCGCGATAGACTTCGGCACGGGCCGGATCGCCGGTGAAGACGGCGATGCCTTCGCCCGGGTCTCCGGGCCATTCCATGCCGTCCGCCAGCCGGGCGGTCTGCCGGGCGATGCCGGCATTGCCGTCCACGAACCTGAGCGGGCGCGGCGCGGCGGCGGTCAGTTCGTCCATGATCAGCGGAAAATGGGTGCAAGCCAGCACGATCGTATCGATCCGCTCGCCATCGGGGCGGGACAGCAGCCCGTCCAGCACGCGGCGATAGTCGGCGGGATCGCCCGCCGCGCCGCGCAGCTTGGCCTCGGCGAGATCGACCAGCTCGGCCGATCCATGACGCACCACCGTGCAATCCGCTGCGAATTCGGCCGCGAGCCGGTCGACATAGGGCTGGACGATGGTCGCGTCCGTGCCCAGCACGCCGATCACGCGCGTCTTGGACAATAGCGCCGCCGGCTTGATCGCCGGCACCGTACCGACGATCGGCAGATCGAGCGCGGCGCGCACGGCATCGAGTGCGATGGTGGAGGCGGTGTTGCAGGCGATGACGATCAGCGCCGGATCGTAACGCTCCACCAACCGCCCGAGCAGAGCCGGCACCCGCGCCGCGATCTCGGTCGCGGTCTTCGTGCCATAGGGATAACCCGCGCTGTCCGCCGCATAGACGATCGGCGCGTCCGGCAGCAGCGCGCGCACCTCCTTCAGCACCGACAGCCCGCCGACGCCGGAATCGAAGATCAGGAGGGGGCGCGCGCGTGCCATGGCGGGCGATGTAGCGGGCGCCGTGCCGGCCGGCAAACCGGTTGCGCGCGCCGGGGCCATTGCTTAGGCATGACTGTCCGGGGGATGATGTGATTACTTGGGAAATAGTTCAGCCGCCGCTTTACGCCTTGCTGCTTGGCTATGCCTTGGGCTCGATCCCCTTCGGCCTCTTGCTGACTCGCTTCGCCGGGCTGGGCGACGTGCGGGACATCGGCTCCGGCAATATCGGCGCGACCAACGTGCTGCGCACCGGCCGCAAGGGCTTGGCCGCCGCCACTCTGCTGCTCGATGCCGCCAAGGGCGCCGTGGCCGTCCTGTTGGCGCAGGCGGCATGGCCGGAGGCCAATCTGGGCTGGGTGGCAGGGATCGCGGCCTTTATCGGCCATCTCTACCCAAGCTGGCTGCGCTTCAAGGGTGGGAAGGGCGTGGCGACGATGATCGGCATCGTCGCGGCCCTGCTCTGGCCGGCGGCCTTGATCGTCGTCGCGGTGTGGCTGCTCGCGCTGGCCGTCACCCGCCGCTCATCGGTCGGCGGCATGAGCGGCGCGCTTGCCGCCCCCGTCGCGGCTTTCACACTGGGGCGCTCCGATCTTGCGCTGATCTTCCTGGGCCTGGCCCTGCTCATCCTGTGGACCCATCGCGCCAATATCGGACGACTGATCGACGGCACGGAGCCACGGGTCGGCAAGGGGCAGGGCTGAGATGCCGGTGCCGCGCGATGCCGTCGCGCGGCTGCGCCTGATCCGGTCCGACAATATCGGGCCGATCACCTATTTCCAGCTGCTCGCCCGTTTCGGCTCGGCCCAGGCGGCGATCGACGCCATTCCCGATCTCGCCGCGCGTGGCGGCGGGAGGGCACCGAAGCTCGCGCCCGCCGGCCAGGCGGAGCGGGAGATCGAGACGGTGGAGCGCATGGGCGCGCGGCACCTGTTCCTCGGCCAGTCCGCCTATCCAGCCTTGCTTGCCGAGCTGGAGACCGCGCCGCCCGCCTTGATCGCCAAGGGCGACATCGCGTTGTTCGACAGACCTGCCATCGCCATGGTCGGCGCACGCAACGCGTCGGCCGCCGCTTGCCGCTTCGCGCGCCTACTGGCGGGGGCGCTGGGCGAAGCGGGGCAGGTCGTCGTCTCCGGGCTGGCGCGGGGCATCGACACCGCCGCGCATGACGGATCGCTCGCCACCGGCACGATCGCCGTCATCGCCGGCGGTATCGACATCTTCTACCCGCCCGAGAACGAGGATCGGCAACGCGCCATCGCGGAGCGCGGCCTGCTCCTCGCCGAACAGCCGCCCGGCACCGAGCCGCGCGCGCGCCATTTTCCCTATCGAAACCGGATCATCGCCGGGCTGGCACAGGGGACGGTGGTGATCGAGGCCGCTCCCAAGTCCGGCTCGCTGATCACCGCCCGGCTTGCCGCCGAATTCGGGCGCGAGGTGATGGCGGTGCCCGGCTCCCCGCTCGATCCGCGCGCCCAAGGCTGCAACCTGCTGATCCGCGAGGGCGCGACCCTGGTCCAGAATGCCGAGGACGTGATCGAGGCGCTGAGTCCGATCCACCCGCGGCCCTTCCGCCAGCGCAAGCAGGATTATGCCGCGCCGGCGCCATCGGCCGACGCCGACGAGACCACCCGCCGCGCCGTCACCGACCTGCTCGGCCCTACGCCGGTGCCGGTGGACGAACTGATCCGCCAGTCCGGCCGCTCGCCCGCCGAGGTGCAGACCGTGCTGCTTGAGCTGGAATTGGCCGGACGGCTGGAGCGGCATGCGGGGGGCAGGGTGAGTCTGGCGTGACTTTCCCGGCTTGACGACGCCCCGTGCCGCTCCTCACCTATGCGCGTACGCGTAAGGGGTCTTTTCTCTCCATGAAGCTGGTCGTCGTCGAATCGCCTGCCAAGGCGAAAACCATCGAAAAGTATCTAGGCGGCGGCTATAGGGTGCTCGCCTCCTATGGCCATGTCCGCGATCTGCCGCCGAAGGACGGGTCGGTTGATCCCGATGCCGGCTTCGCGATGGAGTGGGAGACCTATGCGGACAAGGCGAAGCAGCTCAAGGCGATCACCGACGAGGCCAAGCAGGCCGACGCGCTGATCCTCGCCACCGACCCGGATCGCGAGGGCGAGGCGATCTCCTGGCACGTGCAGGAGGTGCTGGCGAAGAAGAAGGCGCTGCCCGCCCATGTCGAGCGGGTGACGTTCAACGCGATCACCAAATCCGCCGTCACCGAGGCGATGCAGCATCCGCGCGCGCTCAACGAGGATCTGATCGACGCCTATCGCGCTCGCCGCGCGCTCGATTATCTGGTCGGCTTCACCCTGTCGCCGGTGCTGTGGCGCAAGCTGCCCGGCGCCAAGTCGGCGGGACGGGTGCAATCGGTGGCGCTGCGCCTCGTCGTCGATCGCGAGCGCGAGATCGAGCTGTTCCGCCCGCAGGAATATTGGTCGGTCACCGCCACGATGGAGGCGGACGGCACGGAATTCCTTGCCCGGCTGGTCCGCTACAAGGGTGACAAGATCGATCGCCTGACGATCGGCGACGAAGGCACGGCGCTGGCCGCGAAGAAGGCGGTGGAAGAGGGGCGCTTCACCGTTGCGACGGTGGAGACCAAGCCGCTCACCCGCAATCCGCCGCCGCCGTTCACCACCTCGACGCTCCAGCAGGAGGCGGCACGCAAGCTCGGCTTTGCCGCCAGCATCACCATGCGGCTCGCCCAGAATCTCTACGAGGACGGCGCGATCACCTATATGCGGACCGACGGCGTGCAGATGGCGGGCGAGGCGATCTCCGCTGCCCGCAAGGCCGTCGCCGATCGCTACGACGCCGGCTACGTCCCGGACAAGCCGCGCCATTACGAGACCAAGGCGAAGAACGCGCAGGAAGCGCACGAGGCGATCCGCCCGACCGATTTCTCCCGCGAGCGCGCCGGCTCGGGCGATCATGCCCGGCTCTACGATCTGATCTGGAAGCGCGCGCTGGCCAGCCAGATGGCCTCGGCCCGTCTGGAGCGCACCACCGCTGAGTTGACCGACGGCACCGGTCAGCACGCGCTGCGCGCCACCGGCCAGGTCGTCATCTTCCCCGGTTTCCTTGCGCTCTACGAGGAAGGCCGTGACGACGAGGCTGACGAGGACAGCCGCCGCCTGCCGCGCCTGAAGGACGGCGATGCGCCGGCCAAGAAGGGCGTCGCGGCCGAGCAGCATTTCACCCAGCCGCCGCCGCGCTATTCCGAGGCGAGCCTCGTCAAGAAGATGGAGGAGCTCGGCATCGGGCGTCCCTCCACCTACGCGGCGATCCTCCAGACGCTGAAGGACCGCGACTATGTCCGGCTGGAGAAGAACCGCTTCTTCCCGGAGGAGAGCGGTCGGCTGGTGACGGCCTTCCTGGAGCGCTTCTTCGAGCGCTACGTCTCCTACGATTTCACCGCGCATCTGGAAGACGAGCTGGACGACATATCCGGCGGCCGCGCCCAGTGGCAGCAGGTGCTCGAGGCCTTCTGGCGGGATTTCAAGCCGAAGACCGGCGAGGTGATGGAGCAGAAGCCGAGCGAGGTCACCGCCGCGCTCGACGAATTCCTGTCGCCCTTCCTGTTCCCGGACAAGGGCGACGGGTCCGATCCGCGCCTCTGCCCGCTTTGCGGCACCGGCCGGCTGGGCTTGCGCGGCGGCAAGTTCGGCGCGTTCGTCGCCTGCTCCAATTATCCGGAGTGCAAGTTCACGCGGCGCTTCGGCCAGGGCGACCAGGCGGGCGCGGACAGCGGCCCGCAGGTGCTGGGGCAGGATCCGGAGACAGGCGAGGATGTGACGCTTCGGTCCGGCCGCTTCGGGCCCTATTTCCAGCTCGGCGAGGGCAAGGAAGCCAAGCGCGCCTCGTTGCCCAAGGATGTGCCGGCCGCCGATGCCGATCTGGAGATCGCGCTCAGATTCCTGTCGTTGCCGCGCACGGTCGGCGATCACCCTGAGACGGGCAAACCGATCACGGCCAGCATCGGACGCTACGGCCCCTATCTCGCCCATGACGGCAAATATGCGAAGCTGGGCTCCACCGCCGAGGTGTTCGAGGTCGGCATGAACGCCGCCGTGGCGAAGCTTGCCGACGCGGCCAATGGAGGCGGCCGGGCGCGGGGATCGCGCGAGCCGCTGAAGGTGCTGGGGCCGCACCCGCGCACCGAGGCGGAGATCAAGTTGATGGAGGGGCGCTTCGGTCCTTACGTCACTGATGGAACGACCAACGCGACCTTGCCCAAGACGCTGGCACCCGATCAGCTCACGCTGGAGGAGGCCGCGCAACTCATCGACGATCGCGCCGCCAAGGGGCCGGCCAAGAAGGGCAGGGGCCGCAAGGCGCCCGCGAAGAAGGCACCGGCAAAGAAGGCGAGCGCGAAAAAGGCGCCGGCAAAGGGGAAGAAATGATGAAGTCCATGTTCGCGGCCGCATTGCTCGCGGCCATCCCCGCCAGCGCGATCGCTCAGGAGCCGGCGCCCGCGCCGAACCCGGCCAATGCCGACTGGCATTTCCAGTATCTCAACCGGCTCGATCCCGCCGAGGGCTGGCGACGCACCGTGAGCGGCGTGCGCTATCGCAAGATCAGCGGCACCGCCACCGGCCCGCGTCCCAGCGTCGAGGATACGGTGACGATCCATTATGTCGGCACCTTCATCGACGGCACCGAATTCGACAGCTCGGTCAGGCGCGGCGAGCCCGCCACCTTCCCGCTGCAGCGCCTGATCCGCGGCTGGCAGGACGGCGTCCCGCTGATGGCGGTCGGCGACCGCTACGAATTCGCCATTCCCTACACGCTCGCTTACGGCCCGAACGGGCGCGGCGAAATCCCGGGCGGCGCGACGCTTCTCTTCACCATCGATCTGATCGCCATCGCCGGTCAGCGCTGACCGGCGCAGCCCTTGCAGGCCGGGTCCTTGGCGATGCGCACCGTGCGCATCGCCGGCCTGAGCCCGTCGAAGATGTGGAGCTTGCCCGCCGCTTCGTCGCCGAAATCGACCAGGGCGCGGATCGCCTCCATCGCCGCGAAGCTCCCGGCGATCCCCGCCATCGCGCCGAGCACGCCCAGCTCCGCGCAGGTATCGCAATCGTCGGCATCGAAGGCGTCGCCGACGAAGCAGCGATAGCAGGGCCGGTCCGCCTCCCAGCCCCGGAAAGTGCCGATCTGCGCCTGGAACCGCCCGATCGCCGCCGACACGAGCGGGATGCGGGCGGCGGTGCAATGATCGGACACCGCCAGCCGGGTCGCGAAATTGTCGCAGCCGTCCAACACCAGATCGACCTCGCCGATCAGCTCGGCCACATTGTCCGCCGTCAGCCGCGCCGCGACGGCTTCGAAGGCCGTGTCCGGATTGAGCCGCGCCACCGCTTCGCCGGCGACCTCCGCCTTGCCGCGCCCGACATCGTCGGTGCCGAACAGCACCTGGCGCTGGAGATTGTCGAGGCTGACCGCATCGTCGTCGATCACCCGCAACCGCCCGATGCCGGCGGCGGCGAGATACTGGATGGCGGGCGATCCGATCCCGCCCGCGCCGATCACGGCAATGCGCGCGGCGAGCAGCTTCTGCTGCCCTTCGCCGCCGATTTCCTTGAGAACGATATGCCGGGCGTAGCGGTCGAGCTGCGCGTCGCTCAGCGTCACGACGAGGAGATGTAGCGGAAATCGCCTCGGTACCAGCCTTCCTGATTCTCGCCGGTCGGCCGATAATCGCCCGCCTGGAGCTTGCGGTTCAGCACGCCGCCGATCACTGCCTCGAGCTCGGGACAGCCGGTATTCTGCAGGACGATCCGCAGAACGCGCCCGTCCGGCGAAAACTGCATCAGAAAGGGGACATTGATGTCGATGCGGTTGCGCCGCAATCCAGGCACGGAGCAAGTGCCGGCGCTGGCGAGGCGGTCCACGCGCGCCATCATGCGGTCGTCCATCATGAATTCACCGCGGTGGATGATGCGCGGAATGTTGCTCCAATCGCCGGATGCGACTTCGAATTCCTGAGCGGAGGCTCCCGTCGCCGCGAACAGCAGGCCAAGGCCGATCAATGCTTTCATGCTCATCTCCCCGTCGATCCAAACCCGCCGGATCCGCGTTGGGTTTCCCCGATCTGGCTGACCTCTCGGAAGGTCGCCCGCAACACCGGCGCCGGTACAAGTTGAGCAATACGCTCTCCACGAAGTACTGGAAAGACCTCGTTGCCCAAGTTCGCAAGAATGATCTTCACTTCGCCGCGATAATCGGCATCGATCGTGCCGGGTGTGTTGAGGCAGGTGATGCCGTGCTTCAGCGCGAGGCCGGAGCGCGGACGCACCTGCACTTCATAGCCTTCGGGAATCGCGATGGCGAAGCCGGTCGCCACCGCGTGGCGCGCGCCGGGCGCAATCGCAATGTCCTCGGCGGATACCACATCCATTCCGGCGGCATGTTCGGTGGCGTAAGCGGGGAGGGGCAGTCCTTCGCCATGGGGCAGGCGCTTCAACTCGATCTCGATCATCTTGCCTCCGGCGTTCCGGCCTGTTCGAACTTCGCATCGAGCGCGTAGCGCCCGCCGCCCTGCGTCGCAAACAGGATTCCGAGGAAGACGAGGATGAGCGCCGGCCACCAGCCCGGAAAGTCCTGCGGCCAGTGCACCATCCACACCGCGACGACGAAGACGAAGATAGTGACGATGCCCGCCCAGCGGGTCAGCAGCCCCAGGATGAAGGCGAGACCGCACAGAAATTGCGCCCAGACGCAGACCGGCGCCAGCAGCTCAGGCATGAGGAAATTGAATTGCCGGAGGAACCCCACGAACTCATCCATTCGCTCCGCGCTGAGGATGTTGTCGTGGCTCTGCCAGATCAGGAAGGCGCCCGTCACGCAGCGCAACAGGAGCAGGCCGGCATCGGCGAAGCGCGCCATTGGCGTCAGGAACAACAAATCGTGCCGCATCTAGTCCTCCAGTGCGGCGGCGATCCTTTGCGCGAGCTTGCGGGCGATTTCGGTCTTGGGCGCTTCGGCCCAGTCCTCGACGCCTTCGGCGGTGATCAAGTGGACGCGGTTGTCGGCACCCCCCATCACGTCGCCGGAAACGTCGTTGGCAAGGATCCAGTCCGCCCCCTTGCGCTCCCGCTTCGCTTGCGCATTGCCGACGACATTGTCGGTTTCCGCCGCGAAGCCGATCAGAAGGCGCGGCCGCCGGGGCGACACCGCCAGTTCGGCCAGAATGTCCGGATTTTCGACGAGCGACAGGTTGGGCGGGCCGGACGGCCCCTTCTTGATCTTGGTCGCGGCAGGCTCGACCCGCCAGTCGGCGACGGCGGCGACCATCACCGCGGCGTCGGCGGGAAGCGCCTTGTCCACTGCCTCGGCCATCTCGCGCGCCGTCTCGACATCGATCCGCGTGACGCCCGGCGGCGTCGGCTGGCTCACCGGGCCGGCGACCAAAGTCACCCGCGCGCCGATATTCGCCAGCGCGGCGGCGATCGCGAAGCCCTGCTTGCCTGACGACCGGTTGGCCAACATCCGTACCGGATCGATCGGCTCGTGCGTCGGCCCGGCGGTGACGATGACGTGACGCCCGGCCAGCGCGGCATCCGGCGCGAAATCGGGCTGGTCGGCCAGCGGATCGGGCACGCCCAGTTCGCGCTGGATCGCGGCCAGGATCGCCTCCGGCTCGGGCAGCCGTCCCGGCCCATATTCGCCGCACGCCATCTCGCCCTCGTCGGGTTCCAGCACGGTTACGCCGTCGGCGCGCAACTGCGAGACGTTGCGTTGCGTCGCCTTATGCTCCCACATCCGCACGTTCATCGCGGGCGCGGCCAGCACCTGCTTGTCGGTCGCGAGCAGCAGGGTCGTGGCGAGGTCATCCGCGACGCCCCCGGCCATCCGCGCCAGCAGATCGGCGGTGGCCGGCGCGACGACGACCAAATCCGCCTCGCGGCTGAGCTGGATATGCCCCATCTCGGCCTCGTCCTTGAGATCGAACAGGTCGGTGAACACTTGGCTCTCGCTCAGCGCCGCCAGCGTCATCGGCGTCACGAACTGTGCGCCGCCCTTGGTCAGCACGCAGCGCACGCTCCCGCCCGCCTTGCGGATCAGCCGGACGAGCTCGCACGCCTTGTAGGCCGCGATCCCGCCGCCGACGATCAGGAGGATTTTCTTGTCGTGCATTCAATCCCCCCAATAGCTTTGATAGGCCATTCCGACGATCCATCGCCCGCCATAAGGCCCGCTCAACAGGAAGTAACGCAGACGAGGATAGGGGGCATCAGATAGACCCCGGCGCATCGTCGAGGCGCAATTCGCGCCATCGCCGTGCTCATCGGAGAACGAGATGTCGAGACTGGTGGGGCAATCCGCGCCGCGTGGCCGCCGATGGCAACGGATGTTGCTGAGATGCAAGGTGCCGGCCAGCGCCATTTCATCATAACGTTCGAAGCGCACAGTCGCATCGGCCCGCACCGCCCAACCGTCGCGGCTGAGGCTCCTGACAGCGTCGCCGAATGGCTGCCAGCGCACCGAGCAGGCATATGTGGGTGCGGCGGGCAGCAGACAGGCGGCCGCAATGACAGCGATGGTGCGCCTCGCGTTCATCCACGCGATTCTACGAACCAAAACGCTGTTCCGCCAGCAAGAGGAAAGATCGGGGCGAATGTGGGGAATGTTCGCCATGCATATCGTCAATATCCCGTTAGCAGCATGTCGAGCGCGTTGATGATAGCGACATGCTCCTTGGCAAGCGATCCGATCCGGCGATCAAGATGCTGCACGGGGATCGCGAAGATCAACTGGGTACTCATCACGACCTCGGTTCCTTCCAGTGTGAAAACGGGATTGAGCCGCGTCGCGGCCGGCAGGCCGGCCGCGGGGAGCAGGGGAACGACGACCCTTGTTTCCAGATGATCGAGCAGATCGGCCTGGCAATCGAGCAGATAGCCTTTGCCGCGCGCGCCCGGATAGACGTCGAATCGCGCCATCAGAACTGGCGATATTCCGCATAGGGAATGCCGTTTTCACGCACCCAAGCATTCCAGGCTTCGAGCGCGGGCAGATTCTCCTCCAGCCAGGCTTCGCGGCGGGACCGCGCGACCTCATCGGCAAGGCCCTGTTCGCAGGCCTCCGAGACATTGATGCCAAGCTTCTTCGCCTCATCGATCAGATCGGAGCGAAGCGAGACGTTGGTGGCGCGCTTGGGCGCCGCGACTTTTCCGGCATGGGCGTTCATGCGCATAATATATGCGCATTCTACTTGTTGTTCAATTCAGGAACCAAACCGCCGCCGCGCCAGCCGCGGCGCCCAATGCGGCCGTCACGAAATGGCGCAACAGGCCGAACGGGCGCACCACCACCACGTCCGGCAAAGGCGGGGCTGGCGGGGCGGCGCCGGGCGGCGGGTAATAATGGTCGATGCGCCGGATCAGGTCCGGCAGCTTGCGCAGCAGCCGGACGCCGCGCACGATCTCGTCGGCGACCATGGCCTCCGGTCCCAATTCGCTCCTCACCCATTCGGTCAGGAAGGGCTCGGCCGTCTCCCACATGTTGATGTCGGGATCGAGCGCGGTGGCGACGCCTTCCTCCATCACCATCGTCTTTTGCAGCAGCAGCAAATGGGGCTGCGTCGGCATGTCGAAATCGCGGGTGATCTTGAACAGGCCGTCCAGCATGTGGCCGATCGACACGTCCTTGGCCGGCAGCCCGCGCATCGGCTCGCCCACCGCGCGCAGTGCCGTCGCGAACTCGTCGATATTGTGATGGCCGGGCACATATTGCGCCTCGAAATGGATTTCGGCGACGCGGCGGTAATTGGCGGTGATCAGGCCATAGAGAATCTCGGCCAGCCAGACCCGAGCCTGCCGGTTGATCCGGCCCATGATCCCGAAGTCGATCGCGGCGAGACGCCCGTCGGGCAGCGCGAAGAGGTTGCCCTGGTGCAGATCGGCATGGAAGAAGCCGTCGACGACCGCCTGCCGCAGGAAGGCGCGGACCAGGATCCGGGCCAGCGCCTTCAGGTCATGGCCGGCCTCGATCAGCGCCGCGCGGTCGGTCAGCTTGATGCCGTCGATCCATTCCAGCGTCATCACCCGCCGGGCGGTGCGCGACCAATCGATCTCCGGGACGAAGAAACCCTCTTCGGCGACCAGATTCTCGCGCAGTTCCGAAGCCGACGCCGCTTCCTGCCGCAGGTCCAGTTCGCGATTGGTCCATTGCCGGAAAGTGGCGATGACGAGCCGGGGCCTGAGCCGCGCCGCTTCGCCGCCCATGCTCTCGACTTGGGCGGCGGCCCATTCATAAGTCTCCAGTGCGTCGGCGAAATCCTCCTCGATATTCGGACGGAGCACCTTGATCGCGACCTGCCGCCCCTCGGTCGTGACCGCGCGATGGACCTGCGCGATCGAGGCGGCGCCGACCGGCTCGGGATCGATGCTCTGGAACAGCGCCTCGATGGGCTTGCCGAGTCCCTGCTCGATCGCGGCGCGGATCGTCTCGAACGGGGCGGGAGGCAGACGATCCTGCAGGCGGGAGAGATCGCGCGCCGCTTCCTCGCCGACCAGATCGGGCCGGGTGGCGAGCGCCTGCCCCAGCTTGATCGCGGCGGGCCCGATCGCCTCGAAGGCCTCGGCATAGGCCGGCACCTTGGGGATACGCGCCCCGAAGCGGGCGATCCGGGCGTGGCGGCGCACCGGCGGCGGCGTGTTGGGATCGCGCTCGATCCCGCGCAGCGCGCCGTGCCGCGCCAGCACCCGGCCCCATTTGAGGAGCCGCCAGACATGGACGACGGGGGAGGTCATTGCCACGTTCCCGTCATGCTGAACTCGTTTCAGCATCCATGAACACCGTCGGTGCCGACATGAACGAAACCGTGTTCATGGACCCTGAAACGAGTTCAGGGTGACGAGAAGAAAGTGGCGCCATCAGATTTTCCAGCCGCTGTGAATGGCGACGAGGCCGCCCAGGATCGGCTCGGCCTTCACATTGCCGAAGCCCGCCGCCGCGATCATCCGCGCGAAGGCGGCCATGTCCGGAAAGCGCTCGATCGATTCGATCAAATAGCGATAGCTGTCCTCGTCCTTCGCCACCGCCTTGCCCACCTTCGGCACGATGCGGCGCGAATAGGTCTCGTACAGCGTCGCGAAGCCCGGCCAGCGCGTCTGCGAGAATTCCAGGCAGTAGAATCGCCCGCCGGTCTTCAGCACGCGGTGCGCTTCCCGGAGCGCGGCGGGAATGTCGGTCACGTTCCTGATCCCGAAGGCGATCGTATAGGCGTCGAAGCTCTTGTCGGCGAAGCTCAGAATCTCGGCATTCTGCTCGGACCAGGCGAGGCCTTCGATACCGCGTTTCTCAGCCCGCTCGCGCCCGACGGCCAGCATCTCCGGGTTGATGTCCGCCACCGTGATCGCCGCGCCCGCACGCGCCATCCGGAAGGCGATGTCGCCGGTGCCGCCGGCCATGTCGAGGATCGCCTCGCCGCCGCGCGGGCGGACCTTGCGGACGAACGAATCCTTCCACAGCCGGTGCTGCCCGCCCGACATCAGGTCGTTCATCAGATCGTAGCTGGACGCGACGCTGGAAAAGACGCCGCGCACCCGCCGCGTCTTTTCCTCTGGCGCCACATCCTCATGGCCGAAAGAAACCTTGTCCATCGCGCTGCGCTCTAGCAGGGGAGGCGGCATGGTGAAACATGCCTGAGCTTCCCGAAGTCGAAACCACCGTGCGGGGCCTCGCGCCGGTGCTGGAGGGGCGGCGCATCGCGTCGATCGAATTGCGCCGCGCCGACTTGAGAAAGCCGTTCCCGCCGGGCCTGCGCCAGCGGCTCACCGGTGCCCGCGTCACCGGCTTGTCGCGCCGCGCGAAATATGGCCTGATCGCCACGGACCGGGACGACAGCCTCGTCTTCCATCTCGGCATGTCGGGAAGCTGGCGAATCGATCCTGAGGCGCTCGGCAAGCACGACCATGTCGTCATCGAGACGGAAGAGGGCAGGCGCCTCGCCCTCAACGATCCCCGCCGTTTCGGTTCGCTCGACCTCGTTCCAACGGCCGCGCTGACCGCGACTCCGCCATTCGACGCCATGGGCCCCGAGCCGCTGGGCGCGGAGTTCGACGGCGCCCGGCTCGCTGCCGCACTCGCCGGCCGGGTCGCCCCGATCAAGGCGATGCTGCTCGATCAGCGGATCGTCGCCGGGCTGGGCAATATCTATGTGTGCGATGCCCTCAACCTGGCCGGCATCCATCCGGGGCGGGCGGCCGGGCGCATTTCGCGCGGGCGGCTCGATCGACTGGTGGAGGCCGTGAAAACGGTGCTCGAGGCGGCGATCGCGGCCGGCGGCTCCACCTTGCGCGACTACGCCCAGCCCAATGGCGAACTCGGCTATTTCTCGAAGGAATGGCGAGTCTATGGCCGGGAAGGCGAAGCCTGTCCGGTCTGTACGGGCATCGTCCGGCGCCGCGTCGATTCGGGGCGTTCGACCTTCTTCTGCGCCAACTGCCAGCGTTGACCTTGACCGGAGCGGCGTCTCGGCGTAGAGGCGCCCCCCTGAACGGGTGCGGGAAAGGCCGCGCCTTTTTCTTTTATCGCAAAGAGGCAGTGAGACACGATGGCGAACACGCCGCAAGCCAAGAAGCGCATCCGCCGCAACACCCGCCGCGCCGAGATCAACGGCGCGCGCGTCAGCCGCATCCGCACCTTCGTCAAGCAGGTCGAGGCCGCGCTCGCCGCCGGCGACAAGACGAGTGCCGCCGAAGCGCTGAAGCGCGTCCAGCCGGAGCTGGCCCGCGGCGTCGCCAAGGGCGTCCTGCACAAGAACACCGCGTCGCGGAAATTGTCGCGTCTCTCGCGGCGTCTCACCGCGCTCGCCTAAGCCTTTCTAAAGGCAGGAATGCAGGCCCGCCGGCGTTTCGCCGGCGGGTTTTTTGCGTCTGCGGGACGGCCGGCGCGAAAATCCAGCATTTCCCGCGATTCGCGTGATGCTGCATGGCCGCAGTCGAATTAAATGACTGATTTTTAATGTAAAAGTTAGAAACCCTAGGGTTTTCACGCTTTTCCAGTGTCAACATTTTTATTTTTTGTGACGCTAAGATTACCCTCTTGATCGGACTCCGTCCGGCTTCCTAAAACAGCCTTTCCGGCCGGGCGAATCTCTCTGCCGGGCGCAAGCAAAATGGCGTTGTGACGTGGCGCATGTTCGATTCGCCGCTTGGAAAGTCGCGCGCACAAAGCAAGCCGCTGCCGGGGGCGGAAAGTGAGCGAGGGGGATCGGGTGCCACAGATGACGGCCGGGAATCCAGTGGAAGGAATCGGCGGAGACATGGAGCCGATCGCGATCGCTTGGGAGTCGATCCGGGCCGACCTGCGCCGCGATTGCGGCGCGCGCACCTTCGACGGCTGGCTGCGCCCGATCGCGCTCGGCGGATTCGATTCGGATTCCGGCACGCTGGTGCTCGAACTGCCGTCGCAATTCATGGCAGATTGGGTGCAGACCCATTTCGCCGAGCGGCTCGCGCTCGCCTGGCGCGCGCGCCTGCCGGATGTCCGGCAGATTCGCATCGGCGTCGGGCCGGCTGCGCCGCGCACTGCGGCCGTGGTCGAGATTCCCGCGCCCGAAGAGCCCGTCCCTGCCAAGAATAACGGGAGCATCTATTCGGTGGCGCTCGAACCGCGTTACCGGTTCGAGAATTTCGTCGTCGGCAAGGCGAACGAGGTGGCCTTCAATGCCGCCCGCACCCTCGCGGCCGCTGACAAGGTCGCGTTCAACCCGTTGTTCATCCATGGCGGCACCGGGCGCGGCAAGACCCACCTGCTGCACGCCATCGGCCACGAATTCCATCGCGTCCGTCCGCGCGCCAAGATCATCTACATGTCGGCCGAAAAGTTCATGGTCGAGTTCGTCGCGGCGTTGCGCGCCAATGAGACGATCCAGTTCAAGCAGCAGTTGCGCTCCGCCGACCTGCTGATGATCGACGACGTCCAGTTCATCGCGGGCAAGGAATCGACCCAGGAAGAATTCTTCCACACGATGAACGAGATCATCTCGGCCGGCCGGCGCCTGGTGATCAGCTCGGATCGCGCCCCGCAGGATCTGGACGGGATCGAGCCGCGCATCCTCTCGCGCCTGTCATGGGGCCTGGTCGCGGACATCAATGCCGCCGATCTGGAGCTCCGGCTCAGCATCATCCAGAAGAAGCTGGAGCAGTTGCCGGGCGTCTCGGTTCCCGAAGACGTGGTGATGTTCCTTGCCAAGCGGATCAATTCCAACGTCCGCGAGCTGGAAGGTGCGCTCAACCGGATCGCGGCTTATGCGGCGATGCAGAATCGCGCGATCGACCTCGATTTCGTCGCCGAGGTGCTCGCCAACATCCTGCGCGCGAACCAGCGCCGCATCTCGATCGACGAAATCCAGACCCGCGTCTCGGACCATTACCGCATCCGCAAGGCGGAGATGACGAGCGCGCGCCGCGCCCGCGAGGTCGCCCGGCCGCGCCAGGTCGCCATGTACCTGTCCAAGCAGCTCACGCCCCGTTCGCTGCCGGAGATCGGCCGGCGCTTCGGCGGGCGCGATCACACCACGGTGATCCACGCCGTGCGCCAGATCGAGAAATTGCGCGCCCAGGACCCGGAGCTGGATTCGGACATCCGCCTGCTCACCCGTCAGCTCGAAAGCTGATCGGGGGCAGGGGCTGCGCGGCGTCAGTTCCGGCGCTGCTCGCGCTCCGGCATCACCGTGATCCGCACCGTTTCGCCCGAATTGCCGGGGAAACCGGTGAACATCGCCTCGATCAGGTTCGGCACCAGCACCGGCAGCTCGTTGGTGCGCGAGCGTGCCTGGGCGACGCCCTCGAACAGGGCCTGGCCGTCGGCGGTGCGGCGGATATCGACATCCAGGAAGCTGGTGTAGATGGTATAGCTGTCGATCTCGTAGCCGCCGCCCCAGAAGGGATCGTGCCAACCCCAGTAGAAGGGACTGCGATAGCGGCCGAAATAGCCGAAGCGGCTGTAGAAGGGCCGGTAACCCCACGGGCTCCCCCAGAAGGGATCGGGCCGCGACACCACCCGCTCGCGGCCGTCATCGACGCCGTAATCCACCTCGACGACGAAGCTTGCCGCCTGCGGGGAGGTCGCCTCGCGATAACCGAGCGCGGTCAGGTTGCTGCGGATGTGCTCGGCATATTGGGCGAATTCGAGCCCCCCTGCATTCTCGGCGCGGGCCGGCTGTATGACGAAGCTTTGCCCATCCGGCGCGGGCATCGCCTGAAAACGCGATACCTGGGTGGGAAATCCGGTCGCGCATGCGTTGAGCGCGAGCAGCAGAGCCGGCGCGGCCAGCGTCAGCAGCTTCTTGGAGATGGACATGGCGCCAAACCTTTCCAATCCGGAGCGTCATTTTCCGGATATAAATCAACCCGATCACCCTGGCAAAGTTCCGCTGAACCGGTGCTGAAGCGCGCCTGAACGAGGCGTCCGGCCGCCAGGGGTATCGATTGTGAGACGCCGCCGGGACGGCAATCCCGCAGCTCCGCAGGTTCAGCGCGGCAGCCCTAGCGCGCGATAGGCGCCTTCCAGCGTCGGCGCGGCCAACTCGGCAGCCCGCGCCCCGCCTTTTGCCAGGATCGCCTCCAACGCCGCGGGATCGGCCTCGAAATCCTTCAATCGCATGCGGATCGGCGCGATCGTCTCGACCAGCAGGTCCGCCAGCGCCGGCTTGAACGCGCCGAAGCCTTTGCCGGCGTACTCCTCGGTCACGGACTGAGCGGAGCGGTCGGTCAGCGCGGCATAGATGCCGACCAGATTCAGTGCCTCCGGCCGCTCCGCGAGGTCCGCGATATCGTCCGGGAGCGGCTCGGCATCGGTCTTGGCCTTGCGGATCTTCTGCGCGATCGCCTCGTCCTCGTCGGTGAGGTTGATCCGGCTCATGTCGCTGGGATCGGATTTGGACATCTTGGCCGTGCCGTCGCGCAGGCTCATGATCCGGGCCGCCGTCGCGCCGATCTGCGGCTCGGGGAGGCGGAAGAGATCGACCGCATAGTCGGTGTTGAACTTGGTCGCGATGTCGCGGATCAGCTCGACATGCTGCTTCTGGTCCTCGCCGACCGGAACGTGGGTCGCCTGATAGAGCAGCACGTCGGCGGCCTGCAGGATCGGATAGGCATAGAGGCCGACGCTGACGCCCTCGCGGTTCTTGCCGGACTTTTCCTTGAACTGGGTCATCCGGTTCAGCCAACCGATCCGCGCCGTGCAGGACAGCAGCCAGGCCATTTCCGGATGGGCCGGCACGCGGGCATGGTTGAACAGCAGCGACCTGTCCGGATCGATCCCGCAGGCGATGAGCGCGGCGGCCATGGCGTTCACATTGGCGCGCAATTCGGCCGGGTCGTTATGGACGGTGACGGCGTGCAGGTCGGCGAGGAAGAAGATGCATTCCACCTCGTCCTGCATCCGCGCCCAGCGCCGGATCGCGCCCAGATAATTGCCGAGATGGAGGTTTCCGGTCGGCTGGATGCCGGAAACCACGCGCTTGTCCGGGCGGGTCATTCGCTCACCTTCTTGCGTTTCAGCAGGATCAATATGTCCTCGCGGTTCATCGCGCCGATGAACCAGGCGATCGAGAAATAGACGAGCCCGCCGACCGAGACGAGCGCGCCGACGCCCAGGATGCGCCGCCCGGCCGAACCGTCGAACGAGCCGGCGAGCTGCTGCTGGAGCAGATAGAGCACCGCCGCCATGGCGAGCGCGGCAATGACCTGGCGCGCGATCCGGCTCACCAGCCAGCCCTCCATCCGGAAATGGCCGCGCGCGTGCAGAATGATGTAGAGCGCGATGGCGTTGAGCCAGGCCGATCCCGCGGTGGTGAGCGCCAATGCGGCGATGCCGAAGATCGGGATCAGCAGGAAATTGGCGGTCACCGCGACGGCCAGCATGGCGAAGGCGATCTTCACCGGCGTCTTCATGTCCTTGCGAGCGTAGAAGCCGGGGGTCAGCACCTTGATCATGACATAGGCCGGCAGGCCGGCGACGATGATCGAGAGGACGAGCGCCGTGGTCGCCGCATCGTCGGCGGTGAAGCGCCCGCCTTGGAACAAAGCCGCGACGATCGATCCGGAGGTCACGATCAGCGCGACCGCAGCCGGCAAGGTGAGCAGCATCGACAATTCGGTCGCCTGGCCCTGGACATGCGCGGCGCGATCGTGATGGCCGCGATCCACGGCGCGGCTGATCGTCGGCAGGATCGCCGTGCCCAGCGCGGAGCCGATGATCGCCAGCGGCAGCTGGTTCAGCCGATCGGCGAAGCCCAGATAGACCAGGCTCCCTTCCGGCAGCCGGGTCGCGAAATAGGCGTAGAAGAACTGGCTGATATAATAGATGCCGCTGCCCAGGGTGGCCGGCAGGATGAGGAGCAGCAATTCCTTCACCCGCGCCGTCATGCGCGGCCAGCGGAAGCCGATCTTCACGCCCAGCCGCTGCACGCTGCCCCAGCACAGAGCGAGCTGCAGCACGCCGCCGGCGATCACGCCATAGGCCATCGACCTGGCGGTATCCGGCCCGCCGTCCGGCACGATGAACAGCGCCGCGATCAACGCGATGTTGAGCAGCGCCGGCGCGAAGGCGGCGGCGGCGAACTTCGTCAGCGAATTGAGCACGCCCGAGAAGAGCGACACCAGGCTGATGAAGATCAGGTAGGGAAACGTGATCCGGGTCAGTTCGACGGCGAGCGCGAACTTTTCCGGATCGTCGCGCCAGCCCGAGGCCAGCATCCAGACGAAGGCCGGCATGAAGATCATGAAGATGGCCGTGACGGCGATCAGGATCGGCAGGAAGACCGCCATCACCTCCTCGGCGAACCTGCGGGCTTCCTCCATCCCGCCCTCGCCGTTGAGGCGCTGGCTGAACAGCGGCACGAAGCCGGCCGCGAAGGCGCCCTCGCCGAACAGGCGGCGGAACAGGTTCGGGATCAGGAAGGCGAGGGCGAAGGCGTCGGCCGCCATGCCGGCGCCCATCACCCTTGCGAACACCATTTCGCGCGCGAAGCCAAGCACGCGGCTGACCATGGTGAGGCCGCCGATCGTGCCCGTCGCCTTGATGAGGTTCATTCGCGCACCCTTCCGGGCCAGAAGCGGATCAGGCCTGGCCCGTCACCTCGCCGACCTGGCCGCCGGTCAGCCCTGCCTGCTGCTGCGCGGCGTTCTGCATGTAGAGGCCGGCGAAGTCGATCGGGTCGAGCGGCAGCGGCGGGAAGCCGCCCTGCATCGTGGCGTCGATGATCACCTGTCGCGCGAACGGGAAGATGATGCGCGGGCCTTCGGCGAGCAGGAAGGGCTGGAGCTGGTCTTCCGGCACGTTCTTGGCCGCGAACAGGCCGCCATAAAGCAGGTCGATCGAAAATACGGTGCCGCCATCGGTCTTCGAATTGACGTCGATCTTCAGCGTCACTTCGTAAACGCCTTCGCCCAGATTGTGGGCGGCGACGCCGACCTGGATGTCCACCTGCGGCTGGCCTTGCCACTGGAAGACGGCCGGCGAGTTCGGATTCTCGAACGACAGATCCTTCACATATTGGGCGATCACGCCGACCTGGGGGAGCGAATCCGCGCCGACCGGTGCCTCGCCCGCGCCGTTCGCGCCATTCTCTTCGGCCATCTCTTCAAACCTCGATCTGGATGTGGAATAATAGGTTGCCGCGCTTCGGAGGATTCCGGTGGCGCGGCCGTGCGCAGCGCGGGTAGCAGCCGGTGCTTTCCGGTGCAACATCCGCGCGTGCCGGCCGTTACGCCGGATGGGATTTGAAACCGGCCCGCATCGGGCTTATGTAGCGGGCTGCTTCAAGGAGACGTTCGTTGACTGTCGGTATCGTGCTTTTGGCCATGATCGCCCTGTTTGTGGGCTTGCGGCTCTATGCCGTCCTGGGCCAGCGCACCGGTCACGAGCAGCGCCCGGTAACCCGGCCCGAGGCCGCGCCGGGGGTCGAACCCCCTCCCGCCAAGGCGGATGCGCCCGCGGCTGCGACCGAGCCTTCCGGTTTGGCTTTCGAGCAAGGCGCGTCGGGCGGCATTCGCGCGATCATCGCTGCGGATGGGAGCTTCGACGTCGCCCGCTTCCTCGAAGGCGCGCAGGGTGCTTATCGGATGATCCTGGAGGCTTTCTGGAAAGGCGACCGCGAGGAACTGGGCTATCTCGCCGCGCCGGACGTGCGGGACGCCTTCGTTGCCGCGATCGCAGATCGCGAGACGGCCGGCCACACGCTGGACAACCGCCTGGTCGCGATCGAGCGGGCGGTGATCGAGGATGCGCGGCTGAACGGCAGCGAAGCCGAGATCGAGGTGCGCTTCGACGCCTTCGTGGCGGCGGTCACCCGCAATGCCGAGGGCGAGGTCGTCGCCGGTTCGCTGAGCGATGCGATCCCGACCCACGACATCTGGACCTTCCGCCGCGATCTCAAGAGCGGTGATCCGAACTGGCTGCTGGTCGAGACCGACGAAGCCGCCGACTGAGCGCGGCTCCGCAACGCTTTCCCGTCATGTCCTTTCGGGGCTATGCGATGGCATGACCCCAATCGAATCCGTTCGAATGACGAAGGCGCGTTGGGCGCTGGGCCTGGCGCTGCTGTTGCCGCTCGCAAGCTGCGTCACGCCCGGCAGCCCGTCCGCGCCATCGCCGCCGCCAGCGTCTGAAGCGCCAGCTCCGGAGCCGGCCAATGCGATCGAGGCTGGAATTCGCGCCGCTCCGGTCCCGAGCCTGAGCCCTTCCGCCGCCCAGGCCGCCTTGGCCGCCTTCCGCATTTCCTGCCCCGCACTCGTCCGGCGGCAGGATGCGAGCGGCCTTGCCGCGCCCGAGGATTGGCGCGCCGCCTGCGATGCCGCCGCCACGGTCGCCGATGCACCGGCCTTCTTCCGCACGCATTTCGAGGCCGTAGAGGTCGGCGACGCCGCCGCCTTCGCGACCGGCTATTTCGAACCGGAAATTCCCGGCTCGCGGGTCCGGGCGCCGGGCTATCAGGTTCCCGTCTATGCCGTGCCGCCCGATCTGCTCCCCGCCAATCCGGCGACGGGCGAGCGGGGCAGGGGGCGCGTCGATGAAAGCGGCGCTTATGTTCTCTATCACGATCGCGCCGCGATCGAGGACGGCGCGATTGCCGGTCGCGGGCTGGAGATCGGCTGGGCCGCCGATGCCGCCGATCTCTTCTTCCTCCAGATCCAGGGCTCCGGCCGCCTGAAGCTGCCCGACGGCGGCGTGATGCGGATCGGCTATGCCGGGCAGAATGGCCGCGAATATGTCGCGATCGGACGTCTGCTGCGCGATCGGGGTATCCTTCAGACGCCCGTGTCGATGCAGGCGATCCGCGGCTGGATGGCCGCCAATCCCGACGGCGCCCGCGCGCTGATGCGCGAAAATCCCAGCTACGTCTTCTTTCGCGAGTTGACCGGCCCCGGCCCGCTCGGCGCGCTGGAGCTGCCGGTGACGCCGCGCGTCAGCATCGCCGCCGATCCCCGCTTCGTCCCGCTCGGTGCGCCGGTCATCCTCTCCGGCATGAGCGATCCGCGCGCCGACGGCCTGTGGATCGCGCAGGACACGGGCGGCGCGATCCGGGGCGCGAACCGCGTCGACACCTTCTGGGGCGCGGGCGAGGAGGCGGCGCTGATCGCCGGCGGGATGCAGGCGCGGGGCCGCGCCATCGTCCTGCTGCCGCGCGGCGCGCTGGAGAGGATACGCGCCCGTGCGGCGGCTGACCGCTGAGGAACGCGCGCTCTGGCGCAAGGTGGTGGAGACGGTAAGCCCGCTCGACGGGCGCGCTTTGCCCCCGATTGAGCCGCTTGCAGCCGCGCCTCCGACGCCGCGCCCCACCGCCGCGAAAGCCGCTCCGAAAGCTGCACGCCAACCCAAAGCCCCCGGCACCACCCTCGATGCGAGCTGGGACCGCCGGCTGTCGCGCGGCCTGGTCGCGCCGGATCGGATCGTCGATCTGCACGGCCACAATCTCGCAACCGCCTGGGCGATGATCGACGATCGGCTCGATGCCGCCATCTCGGCGGGCGACCGCCTCGTCCTCCTTGTTACCGGCAAGCCGCGCGAAGGTGGGACCGGGCGCGGCGCGATCCGCGCGGCGGTGGGCGACTGGCTCGCCGCCTCGCGCCATGCCGGCAACATCGCCGCCGTCCGCAATGCCGCACCGCGCCATGGCGGGGCAGGGGCGCTCTACATCATTCTTCGGAGACGCCGAGCGCCAGCCTGATCGCCCGCGCGTAGATGCGCTGGAGTGCATGGATGTCGTCCACCGCCGCCGCCTCGTCCAGTTTGTGCATCGTCGCATTGGGCAGGCCGAAATCGATCACCGGGCAGACCGCGATCAGGAAGCGTCCGTCCGAGGTGCCGCCATGGGTGGAGAGCTTCGGCACCACCCCGGTCTCCGCCTCGATCGCCCGGGCGACGATGTCGTGGATCGGGCCGGGCGGCGTCAGGAAGGCCTCGCCGGAGATCTTCGCCTCCACCGTCGCGCCCGGCGCCGCCGCCTCGGCGGTGCGGCACACCAGCTCGACCAGATCGGCGCCCTTGTGGAGATTGTTGAAGCGGATGTTGAGCTGCGCCCGCGCCCAGCCGGGGATGACGTTGGTCGCCTTGCTCGATGTCTCGACCGCCGTGATCTCCAGATTGGAAGGCTGGAACGCTTCGTTGCCGTCGTCGAGATGGATCGCCTCCAGCGCCTCGATCACCCTGGCCAGCTTCGGCACCGGATTGTCGGCCCGGTGCGGATAGGCGACATGGCCCTGCGTGCCCGGCACCGTCACCCACATGTTGACGGAGCCGCGCCGCCCGATCTTCACCACGTCGCCCAGCCGGTCCTCGCTGGTCGGCTCGCCGATCAGGATCATGTCGGGACGGATGGAGCGTTCGGCCATCCATTCGATCAGCTTCGGCGTGCCATAGGTTGCGGGGCCCTCCTCGTCGCCGGTGATGATGAAGCTGATCGTGCCGGGATGCTCGCGCACGTCAGCGCAGGCGGCGGCGAAGGCGGCGATGCTCGCCTTCATGTCCACCGCGCCGCGCCCGTGCAGCAGTCCGCCGCGCAGCTCCGGTACGAAGGGATCGCTTGCCCAGCCGTCGCCCGGCGGCACCACGTCGAGATGGCCGGCGAAGCCGAGATGCGGCCCACCCGCCCCGCGCGAAGCGTAGAGATTCTCCACCGGCCCGTCCGGCGCCTCGCCCGCGACGAAACGATGCACCTCGAACCCCAGCGGCACCAAAGCCGCTTCCAGCACGTCGAACACCGCGCCGGTCGCGGGCGTGACGCTGGGGCAGGCGATCAGGCGCTCGCTCAGCGCGATGGGGTCGGTTGCGTCGCTCATCGGCTAGGCCTGCGGCGTCTCGTACTGCTCGATCACCCAGGGCTCGCTCTGCGCCGCATCGATCCAGTCGCGCATCCAGGCATGGTCGAGGATCGTCTCCATATAGGCGGCGGCGAAGCGGGGGACGGGGATCGAATAGGTGACGAAGCGTGTCACCACCGGCGCGAACATGATGTCCACCGCGCCGAAATCGCCGAACAGATAGGGCCCGCCGCCGCCATGGCGCGCCCGCGCCTGCGCCCATAGCTCCAGGATGCGGATGATCTCGGCCTTCACCGCGTCGTCGAGCTGCGGCGTCGGGAATTGCTTGCGCACGTTCATCGACAGCTCGCGGCGCAGATTCGGGTAGCTCGAATGCATCTCGGCGGCCATCGATCGGGCCATGCCGCGCGCGGTGTCGTCGCGCGGCCAGTAACGCGCCTTGTCGGTCTTGTCGGCAAGCCATTCGACGATGGCCAGGCTGTCCCAGATCACGGTCTGGTCGTCCCACAGGATGGGCACCTTGCCGGCGGACGGAGCGAATTCGTCGCCCTCGGCGCGCTTGTCCCAGTCGGCGTCGAACATCGGGACGGTGATCTCTTCGAACGGCAGACCGGACTGCTTCACCGCCAGCCAGCCGCGCAGCGACCAGGAGGAATAGGCCTTGTTGCCGATGATGAGCTTGAGCAAGGTCGGGGTTCCTCCAATCGTCACCCTGAACTCGTTTCAGGGTCCAAGGTCGAGCGGCACGACCATGTGCGGGTTCATGGCGAGGATGAGAGCGTGGCACAACCATGGATGCTGAAACAAGTTCAGCATGACGGTTTGGGATTTAGACGAGCGCCGCCTCTAGCACCGCCGCGCGCAGCCGGTCCATGCCCAGCCCCTTTTCGCTCGAGGTCGCGATGATCTCCGGATGCGCGGCGGGATGCTTGCGCGCCTCCTCCGCAGTCGCGCGCGTCACCTCGTCGAGCGCGCTCGCCTTGATCTTGTCCGCCTTGGTGAGGACGAGATGATAGCTGACCGCCGCGTCGTCGAGCATCTTCATCAGCTCGCGGTCGATCTCCTTGATGCCGTGGCGGCTGTCGATCAGCAGCAATGTGCGCTTCAGCACCTGCCGGCCGCGCAGATAGTCGTTGACCAGGAAGCGCCACTTCTTGGTCAGTTCCTTGGGTGCCTTGGCGAAGCCGTAGCCCGGCATATCGACCAGCCTGAGGCGCACCGGATCGCCGACTTCGAAGATGTTGAGTTCCTGCGTGCGCCCCGGCGTGTTGGACGTGCGCGCCAGGCCGTTGCGGTTGGTCAGCCGGTTGAGCAGCGAGGATTTGCCCACGTTGGAGCGGCCGGCAAAGGCGATCTCCGGCACCTCCGGATCGGGCAGGAATTTCAGCTCCGGCGCCGATTTCAGGAAGGAGACCGGCCCGGAAAAGAGCTTCCGGGCCGCCTCCATCAGATCGTCGTCGCCGCTCACTTGCGGGGACGACGCGGCTTCGTCTTCGGCGCCGGATCGGCCGGCGGCGAGGGCGGCGCGGTGGCCGTCGCCACGGCTTCGGCCTGCGCCTTGAGCTGCGGGTGGCGCATGTAGAGCAGCTTCTGCTGGCCGATCGACAGCAGATTGTTGGTCACCCAGTAAAGCTGCAGGCCCGCAGCGAACGGCGCCATGATGACGATCAGGATCCAGGGCATGATCGCGAAGACCTGCTTCTGGATCGGGTCCATCGGTGCCGGATTGAGCCGCATCTGCAGCCACATCGTGACGCCCACCAGGATCGGCAGGATGCCGATGATGAGGAAAGAGGGCGGCGTGAAGGGCAGGAAACCGAACAGGTTGACCGGGGTCAGCGGGTCGGGCGCGGACAGATCGCGGATCCACAGCACGAACGGTTCGTGCCGCATCTCCACCGACAGCATCAGCACCTTGTACAGCGCATAGAAGATCGGAATCTGCAGGAAGATGGGCAGGCAGCCGGCGAGGGGATTCACCTTTTCCTCGCGGTAGAGCTTCATCATCTCTTCCTGCATCTTCGGCTTGTCGTCCTTGTAGCGCTCCTGGATCGCCTTCATCTTGGGCTGGACGACGCGCATCGCCGCCATCGAGGCGAACTGCTTCTGCGCGATCGGGAAGAGCAGCAGGCGGACGATCACGGTCAGCGAAATGATCGCCAGGCCGAAATTGCCGAGATGGGCGAACAGCCAGAGCAGCAGCTTGAAGATCGGCTGCATGAACCATTCGAACCAGCCCCAGTCGATCGCCTTGTCGAGCCGGGTGCCGAGCGCGTCGGTATAGCTGGCGAGCAGCGCCTCCTCCTTCGCGCCCGCAAACAGCCGGGTCGTGGCCTGAAGGCCCCGGCCGGGCGCGATCACGGTGGGCGCGCTTGTATAGTCGGCTTGGTAGCTGTCGGTACCGCGGCCGTGGCGGAATGCCGCCTCGACGGTGCTCGATTGGTCCGGAATGATTGCCGCGAGCCAATATTTGTCGGTGAAGCCGAGCCAGCCGCCGCGCGTCGAGAAGGTCCGGGTGGCTTCGGCGACGTCGCTCCAATTGTTGTTGTAATCGGCGATGCCGTTGAACACGCCGACTGGGCCGACATGCATCGTCCACCAGTCCGGATCGGCCGAGACGCCGACGCGGCTGACCAGCGCGAAGGGGCGGGCGACGACCGGTGCGCCGCCGCGATTCACGACATGCTGCTCGGCGGTGAACAGATAGCCCGCATCGACCGACAGGCGGATTTCGAAAAGCTGCCCCTCGCCATTGTCCCAGCTGAGGGTGACGGGCGTCTCGGGGGTCAGAGTCCCGCCGCTGGCGCGCCAGGCCGTTTCGGCATCGGGCAGGCGCAGCCCGTCGCCGGTCCAGCCGAACGTGCCGAAATAAGCGCCGGGCGAGCCGGCGGGCGAGAAAAGCCGCACCGGCGGCGAATCGGCGGCGATGCCCTCGCGCTCGCCGGTCAGCACCAGATCGTCGATCCGCGCGCCGGCCAGGTTGATCGAGCCGGCGAGTCGCGGCGTCTCGATACGCACGCGCGGGCTTTCGGCGAGCACCGCATCGCGCGCCCGGATCGTGCGCGGCGTCTCGGCGACCGGCGTCACGGTCGGCCGGTCGACCGGCACTTCGCGGCCCTCTTCGATCTTGGTCACCGGCGGGTTGGCGGGCGGGAACCAGGTGTCGGCGATCACGGTCCAGCCGATAAGGACGAGCGCGGACAGTGCGATCGCCAGGATCATGTTCTTGTGATCGTTCACCTATTGCCCCTCATCATTCGAAACGTCTGTCATGGCACCGGGTCGTGGCCGGATCCCCCCCAGGGGTGGCAGCGCAGCAGCCGGCGCAATGCCAGCCAGCTTCCGCGCAGCGCGCCATAGCGGGAAAGCGCGGTGATTGCATAGGCCGAGCAGCTCGGCTGGAAGCGGCAGCTCGGCGGCAGGACGCGCGACGGGCCCAATTGCCATCCCCGCGCGACCAGGATGAGCGCCTTCGCGATCATCGCGCCGCCTTGGCAAGCGCGCGCTCCAGATCGGCGGCCAGCGTCTCGAACGGCCGCTCGATCCCGCCCATCCGGCCGATCAGGACATGATCGGCGCCGGTTATGCCCTTCTCCGGCAGAATGGCACGCGCCAGCTCGCGGAACCGGCGTTTCATCCGGTTGCGGACCACCGCATTGCCGACCTTCTTCGATACCGTAAGGCCAAGACGCATCGCCGCGTTGCCATCGTCGCGGCGACGCACAAGCAGGACGAAACCGGAGGTGGGCGCGCGAAACCCGCCGTTCGCGGCCAGAAAGTCCGCGCGGCGGGTCAGCTTCCCGATATCGGGCTTGGTTACGCCGAAAGCTTCTTGCGGCCGCGGCTGCGGCGCGCGGCCAAAACCTTGCGGCCGCCGACGGTCGCCATCCGGGCCCGGAAGCCGTGCCGGCGCTTGCGCACGAGATTGCTCGGCTGGAAGGTGCGCTTCATCGCTCATTCCTCGTAATTCGTATCGAAAGAAAAGGGCCGCCCAATCTCCCCACAAAAGCGGTGCTTTTGTGGGAACCCGACGTGGCGGCCTCGTTGAGGGCGCCGATAGGCAAGGGCCGGAGCAAAGTCAATCGCCGGCGGCGTCATTTTCGTCCTGCTGCTGGCGGATTTCCTCGCGCCGCGCCGCGCTGCTGCGGCGCATGCCCCAATCCGTCCAGCGTCCCTTGTTCGGGTGGCGGCGCTTGAACTCGACATATTTGCGCTTCGCCCATTCGCTATATTTGAGCATCAGCCCCAGCCCGAGCGCGAACACAACCACCCCGCCGGGCCCCGGAATAGCACCGACCAGTGGCGAGACGAGAATCAGGAAAGCGCCCAGCAAGAACAGGCATTGCCTGACGACGGGCACTTGGCCCCAAGCCAGCCATTTCTGCCGCGGCGTCATCAAGCTCATCTGGGCAGCGTCAAGTCGACCTGCAAGTCATGCCGCAGGATAAGTGCAATGCGGGAAAGGCTCGATTCCTCCCGCCATATGGTCGGTTCGTCGCGCCGCGCAGCGGATTAAGAAAGAGTTCAGCGGCGAAACGTTCAGTTCGGTGCTTCGATAATGTGTAGTGTATCGGGAGGAATTGATGAGCGACGAAAACGACATCAAGCAACCGGAACGCCGCCGCATGCTGGGTCTGCTCGGCTTGGGCGCGCTGGCCGCTTATGCCGGGCCCGCCATTCTCGGCATCAGCGAAGCGCAGGCGCAGCGGCGCGGCGGTTCCTGGTCGCGGCCCTCGCGGCCTTCGCGCCCATCCCGGCCGTCGCGCCCGCGCGCACGCCAGCGCTGGCGGCGCCAGGCGAATTATCGCCGCTTTTCCCGGCCATCCCGGCCGTCGCGTCCCCGGCGCTCTCATTATCAATGGTGATCCGGTTTGAGGCCGGGGCCTGAAGCCGGGTGAGGGTCGCTTTTCCGCCGCTTCGGGCGCCGGTGTCGTTCGAAGGCGGCGGCGAAAGCCTGCTCGGCTGGCTCGATCGCATCTGCGATGGGTGGGTCTCTACTCCTGCTGGAGAGGGCGTGGCTTCGCTGCGGGTTACGCGCCGCGGCGGGGCTTTCCAGATTGAGGCCCCTTGGCTGGACGCGCCTGTGGTAGAGCCCGATCCGTTCCGCGCCGCCGCCAACCTCGCGGTCGATCTCGCCGAAGCCTGGCTCGCTGAAAATCCGGACCGGCTGACGCTGCATTGCGCGGCGGCGGCGCTGGACGGGCGCCTGATCGTATTTCCCGGCACGGCGCGGGCGGGCAAGAGCACGCTCGCCGCGCGCCTCGCCGCCGCTGGTTGGGATGTGCTCGCCGACGATATGCTGATCCTCGGCGGCGCGGAGGATCGTTCGGGCACTTCCTTCGGCATTGCCCCGCGCCTGCGCCGGCCGCTGCCGCCCGGCATAAGCGATAGGTTCCGCGATTTCGTCACTTCGCATGAAGGACCGGGCGATGCGGATTATGTCTATCTCGATCTGCCGGGCTCGATCCGCCCGCGTTTCGGCAAGGCGGCGCCGATCGGCGCGATCGTGCTGTTGGAGCGGGATGCGCCGGACGCCCGGCTCGAAGCGACATCTGGCGGCGATGGGGCGGAGACGCTGCTTCTCCAGAATCTGTCGCCGCGCATCGGCGCGAGCGACGCGATCGGGCGGATCGCGGCCTTGATCCAGGCCGTGCCATGCCACGTCCTGCATTATTCCGATCTCGACGATGCGGCCGAGCTGTTGGCCGAGGCGGTGCGCAGCGGCGCGATGTGGACGGCGCCCGACCGTGCCGCGCCATCTGCGCCTTCTGGGGAACGTCCGATATGGTCCGGCCCAAGCGAACCGCGGTTCGCTCCCGCACCTGGCGTCGCCGTGCATGAAGTGGACGGCTTGCGCTATCTGGCCTGCACGCGAAGCGACGGCGTCTATCGGCTTGACGACCTCGCCTTTGGTTTGTGGAACCTGATGGCCGAACCGATCGGAACGGGCGAAGCGGCCGCAATAGTGAAAGGCGCTTTTCCCGATCGAGACGCGAGCGAAATCGAACGCGACGTACGCCTGTTCTTCGAAGAATTGACGAAGCGCGATCTTATTCGTCCTAGCTGACATCTCGACTTCCCATCGACTTGCCGCCAAGGTGCAGGACGGGAGAGGGGGCAGGATGGTTGCGCATGTCGCCACGGTGGCGTTTCTGGGGCTTGAGGCGCGCGCCGTGGAGGTGCAGGTGCAGATCGCGCCGGGCCTCCCCAAATTCCTGATCGTCGGGCTGCCGGACAAGGCGGTGGGCGAAAGCCGCGAGCGGGTCCATGCTGCGCTCGCCGCGATCGGCCTGTCGCTGCCGCCCAAGCGGATCACGGTGAACCTGTCGCCGGCGGATCTGCCCAAGGAAGGCTCGCATTACGATCTGCCCATCGCGCTCGGCCTGCTCGCTGCGATGGGCGCGGTCGATGCCGAGACTTTAGCCGGCTATGTCGCGGTCGGCGAGCTCGGGCTGGACGGCCGGATCGCGCCGTCGCCGGGCGTGCTGCTCGCCGCGCTCCATGCCTCGGCGCAGGGGCTGGGGCTGATCTGCCCGGCGGCGCAGGGCGGGGAAGCGGCCTGGGCGGGGGATGTCGAGGTGATCGCCGCGCCGGATCTCATCGCCCTCACCAATCATCTGCGCGGCCAGGCGGTGCTGACCCCGCCGGCGCCGGGCCAGGCAGAGCCGCCAAGTCGCGGTCCCGATCTGGCCCAGGTGAAGGGGCAGGAGACCGCCAAGCGGGCGCTGGAAATCGCCGCGGCGGGCGGCCACAATCTGCTGATGAGCGGCCCGCCCGGCGCCGGCAAATCGCTGCTCGCCGCCTGCCTGCCCGGCATCCTGCCGGACCTGTCACCGGCGGAGGCGCTGGAAGTCTCGATGGTCGCCTCGGTCGCCGGGGAATTGAAGGACGGCCGCCTGATCCGCACGCGACCCTATCGCGCGCCGCATCACAGCGCCTCGATGCCGGCCTTGGTCGGCGGCGGGCTGAAGGTGCGACCGGGCGAGATCAGCCTCGCCCATCTCGGCGTGCTCTTCCTCGACGAACTGCCGGAATTCCAGCGCGTCGCGCTTGATTCGCTGCGCCAGCCGCTGGAGACGGGCGTCGTCCAGGTCGCCCGCGCCAATGCCCATGTTACTTTCCCGGCCCGGGTCCAGCTCGTCGCGGCGATGAATCCGTGTCGCTGCGGCCATCTCGGCGATCCCGCTCTGGCCTGCGCCCGCGCGCCAAGATGCGCCGCCGATTATCAGGCCAAGGTCTCGGGCCCGCTGCTCGACCGGATCGACCTGCATGTCGAGGTCGCGGCCGTCGCCGCCGCCGATCTCGCCTTGCCGCCGCCCGCCGAAGGCTCGGCAGAGGTCGCCGCGCGGGTCGCCGCCGCCCGCGCCGTCCAGACCGCGCGCTATGACGGCAAGGGCCCACGCACCAATGCCGAGGCGGACGGCGAGTTGCTCGATACCGTCGCCACCCCCGACGAGCCCGGCAAGCGCCTGCTCGCCCAGGCCGCCGAGGCGATGCGCCTGTCCGCGCGCGGCTATCACCGCGTCATGCGCGTCGCGCGCACCATCGCCGATCTTGCCGGGACAGAGCAGGTCGGCCGCGTCCATGTCGCCGAAGCGTTGAGCTACCGGCGGCAGGCGCCGCGCAACTAGCTGCTGTTGGCCGGTGCCGGCGCCGGCGCGGGCGGGGTCACCTCCACATCGGGCAATTCGATCTTCGGCGCCTCGACATTGACGTTCACGTTCACGTCCTTGGCCGCCTTCTCGAAATAGCCGCCGAAAAAGAAGAAGGCGATCGCGCCGACCACGAACAGCAGCACCACGGCGGCGATCACACCGCCCCCGCCGCCGCCTTCGCGCGTATGGATCACGGTCGTCTCGCGTTCGACCGCCGGCCGTTCCTGTTCGTCCATTTCGAAGCTCCCCATGATTACGGCCCCAGAACGCCCCCATTCGCCGGTCGGTTCCGGAAGGGGCTGGACAGCGCGCGGCGGCGGTTGTTCATTCCCTTCTGCCATCGAACAGGGGAGCGTCATGACCGATCAGCCGTCTTCGAACCGCCGCGATATCTTGAAGGCCGCCGCGGCCTCCGCCGCCTTGCTCGCGCCCGGCGCCGCGCTTGCCCAGACGCGGCGGGAAGGTGACCGCGCGGCGATCCGCCGGGCCATCGATACCGGCTTCGACGAATCGATCCAGCGGCTGCGGGACTGGATCGCGCTGCCGACCATCGCCGCCGAGGAGCTCAACCTGGAGCAGGGCGCGGACCATATGGTCCGTCTCGCCACCGAGGCCGGATTCACCGGCGTCCGCAAGGTGCCGACCGGCGGCATCCCGGCGGTGTTCGGTGTGCTCGACGCCGGTGCGCCGCGCACGCTCGGCATCTATTTCATGTACGACGTGAAGCAATATGATCCCGCCGAATGGGCGTCGCCGCCGCTCGAAGGACAAATGTTCGATCATGCGCTCGGCCGGGCGATCCGGGGCCGCGGCGCGACCAACCAGAAGGGGCCGGAGGCGGCGTTCCTGGCCGCGCTCCACGCCTTCCGCGCCGCCGGCAAAAGGCTGCCGGTCAACCTCGTCCTGCTCGCCGAGGGCGAGGAGGAGATCGGGTCGCCCAATTTCGTCAACGTGTTCCGCGACGAGGCGGTGCTGGCCGCGATGCAGCGCGCGGACGGCGTCATCATCCCGATGAACACCCAGGCGCCCAATGGCGCGGTCGGCATCAATCTCGGCGCCAAGGGCATTATCGAACTCGAGCTGATCGCTTCGGGCGAACGTTGGGGGCGCGGCCCGGTCAACGACATCCATTCGAGCCTGAAGGCGCAGGTGGACAGCCCGGTCTGGCACCTGGTCGAGGCGCTGAAGACGTTGACCACCGATCACGGCAATACGCCCGCGATCGACGGCTGGTTCGAACATGTCCGTCCGCTCACCGAGCGGGAGCGCGCGCTGATCGCCGAATCCGCCCGCACCCGCAGCGAGGAGCAGGCCAAAAGGATGCTCGGCGTGCAGCGCTGGATCGATGATCTGCCTTGGCGGGAATCGCTGGAGCGGCTCGCCTCGCAGCCGACCGTGAATATCGAGGGGCTGGTCGCCGGATATACCGGGCCGGGCGGCAAGACGATCCTGCCGGGCCGCGGCGTCGCCAAGCTCGATCTCCGGCTGGTGCCCAACATGACCCGCGAGGACAGTGTCGCCAAGCTGCGCGCCCATCTCGATCGCCACGGCTTCGGCGATATCGAGATCAATGTCAGCGGCGGCTACGATCCGACCGAGGTGGCGGAGGACAGCCGGGTCATCCGCGCCCAGCAGGCGGTGTTCACTCGCGACAATATCCCGTTCGCGCTCTTCCCCCGTCTTGCCGGCTCCTGGCCGGGCTGCGTGTTCACCGGCGATCCGCTGCGCAAGCCGGCGGGGCAGTTCGGGCTCGGCCATGGCGGCGGCGCGCACGCCCCGGACGAGTTCATGCTGATCGAGAGCAACAATCCCGCCGTCGCGGGCTTCCGCGAAGCTGCGATGGGCTATGCCGACTATCTCTACGAGATGGCGACGATCCGCTGAGGCGAGCCAGAGCCCGTCATTGCGAGCGGAGCGAAGCAATCCAGAACGGTCTCTGAGGCCTGCCGGATTGCTTCGTCGCTATGCTCCTCGCAATGACGAGGGGGCTTCAGGCTTCCGGCAGGAAATCCGGCACGGAGAGGTAGCGCTCGCCCGTGTCGTAGTTGAAGCCCAGCACGCGCTTGCCCGTGCCCACCTCGGCCAGCTTCTGTGAAATCGCGGCCAGCGTGGCGCCGGAGCTGATGCCGACCAGGAGGCCCTCTTCGCGCGCCGAGCGCCGCGCCCAGTCCTTGGCGTCGGCGGGATCGACCTGGATGATGCCGTCGAACAGCGACACGTCGGTGATCGCCGGGACGAAGCCTGCGCCGATGCCCTGGATCGGATGCGGCCCCGGCTGGCCGCCGGAAAGGACCGGCGACAAGGTCGGCTCGACCGCGAAGACCTGGAGGCCCGGCCAGGCCGCCTTCAGCACCTCGGCCGACGCGGTGATATGACCGCCGGTGCCGACGCCGGTGATCAGGATGTCGATCGGTGAATCCCGAAAATCGTTCAGGATTTCCTGCGCGGTGGTGCGGCGGTGGACCTCCAAATTGGCCGGATTCTCGAATTGCTGCGGCATCCAACTGCCCGGCGTCGAGGCGATCAACTCCTCGGCGCGGGCGATGGCCCCCTTCATGCCCTTTTCCTTGGGCGTCAGATCGAATCTGGCGCCATAGGCCAGCATCAGCCGGCGGCGCTCCAGGCTCATGCTTTCCGGCATGACGAGGACCAGCTTGTAGCCCTTCACCGCGGCGACCATGGCGAGGCCGATGCCGGTATTGCCGCTGGTCGGCTCGATGATCGTGCCGCCGGGCTTCAGCTTGCCCGATTTCTCCGCGTCCTCGATCATCGCCAGCGCGATGCGGTCCTTGATCGAGGCGCCGGGGTTGGATCGTTCCGATTTGATCCAGACCTCGGCGTCGCCGAAGAGGCGGTTGATCCGGATGTGCGGCGTGTTGCCGATCGTCTCGAGAATGTTGGCGGCTTTCATCGGCTATCCTTTCTCGGTCTCAAGTTTCTGGCCGGCGACCAGCGGGGGCAGCTCGACGTCAGGTTGGCCCTTTCCGGCCTCCGCGTCGAGGATTTCGGCATCGGGCGGCACGAAGCGGTCCGCCTTGCGCAGCGCCGGGAAGGCCCAGGCGCACAGGCCGGTGACGCCCAGCGCGAGCACGCCGCCGCCCACGACCGCCACGACCGGCCCGAAGGCGGCGCCGGCGAGGCCGGCGCGGAATTCGCCCAGCTCGTTCGAGGTGGAGATGAACAGGCCTGAGACCGACGATACCCGCCCGCGCATCGCGTCCGGCGTGTGGATCTGGATCAGGGAGGCGCGGACATAGACGCTCACCATGTCCGCCGCGCCAAGCACGAACAGGCTGGCGAGCGAGAGCCACATCCAGCGGCTTTCCCCGAACACGATCGTCGCCACCGCGAAGATGCCGACGCAGATGAACATCTTGCGCCCGACATGGCGCTGCAGCGGCCGCCGCGCGAGAAAGGCGGCGGTGAGCGCGGCGCCGATCGCCGGCGCGGCGCGCAGCGCGCCCAGCCCCTCCGATCCGACATGGAGGATGTCGCGCGCGAAGACGGGCAGCATCGCCGTCGCGCCGCCGAGCAGCACCGCGAACAGGTCCAGCGTGATCGCGCCCAGCACGATCTTGTTGTCGCGCACATAAGCGAGGCCCTCGATCACCGCGCGCAGCGGCTTGCTTTCCCCGGCATTGCCGCGCGGGATGCGCTTCACCAGCAGCATCGCGCCGACCGAGAGGGCGAAGAGCAAGGCGGAGAGCTCGTAGGGCAAGGCGATGCTGAGCGCATAGGCGCCGCCGCCGATCAGCGGCCCGACCACCGCGCCGCTCTGCCAGGCGATCGAGTTCAATGCGATCGCGCTCGGCAGCAGCGGGGCGGGCACCAGATTGGGCGCGAAGGCGGCCAGCGCCGGCCCGGCGAAGGCCCGCCCGATGCCGAGCACGACCGACACGGCGAAGAGCGGCACCAGGCTCATCGCATCGGCCCAGACCAGAGCGGCAAGCCACAGCCCGCACAGCATCTCCCCGCCCAGCGCCAGCACCACGATCAGCCGCCTGTCCATCCGGTCCGCGACATAGCCGGCGACGAGCACGAGCAGCAGCAAGGGCAGGAACTGGGCGAGTCCGATCATGCCGAGCCAGAAGCTCGCCTCGTAGATGCTCATCGTCTCGCGCGCGATGTCGTAGACGTGGATGCCGATGACGACGATCAGCATCGTGTTCGCGATCGTGCTCGCCAGCCGCGCAAACCAGAAGAAGCGGTAATCGCGATAGTGGAAGGGCGAGGCGGTGGCGGGCATCAGGCGTCCACCTAGGCAGAGCGGAAGATGGCCGCAACACCCGCCGAACGAAAGGAGCGATCTCCCGCTGCGATCGGAGTGCCGGGAATATCATCCTGCCAAACGGCTATTGGGCGCAAAAATGTTCTGGTGCGGCGCACGGGGCCACAGGTTGCCAGGGCCACTGCCCGCCTGTCATAACCCGCCGGGCGCGGCACCCGGGGAACGATCATGCTGATCAAGAGCACCAAGGCTCCGGCGGAAGGCGTCAAAACGCGATTGCCAACCCCAGCATCCGCAGCAAGCGATGCACAGCGCGCCCCGCGAGAGCAAGCCGACGAGGCGCTGGACTCGCTCCAGGCCCTGCAGCGACGCGCCGCATGGTTCTCGGCGCTTGCTTATCATCATCACGGCTGCCTCACGGATTTGGTGGCAATTTCGAAGATGGAGCAGTTCACCTGCATCGCGGACAAGTCGGGCAGCACGGTCGCCTTCGCGTTCATCTTCGAAGGGCGTGCCTGGCTGATTTTCGGCGGCACCAACGATTGGAACGACGTGGCGCGCGACGTCAGTTGCCTGCCCGCCTGGCATTTCGGGTTCAGATCGTGCTTCCGGGAGATCGCGAAAGACCTGCAGGCGTGGATCGCGCGCGCTTCGGAACAAGGTTATGGCTTCTGCGTGGCCGGCCATTCGCTCGGCGGCGCCCTGGCGACGCTGGCGGCGGAACGGCTCGCGCGCGCGGGCAGGCCGGTCGAGCTCCTCTGCACCTTTGGCGGCCCGCGGGTCTTCGCGCCTTGGCAGGCGGCTGCGTTCGACAGGCTTTCGGCGAACCTGCCGGGCCATCCCGACCGGCGCCTCGAGGATGTCGCGTTCCGCTTCGTCGATCGCTACGAAATCGTCTCGCACGTCCCGCCCGCCATCATCGGCTTCAGGCATGTCGGCCGGGAAGAGGGCTGTGGCGCGATGGCGCCGATCGACCTGTCGGCGGAGGCTGCCGCGTTTCAAGGCCTGCTGAAGGATCTTGCCGACTCCTATCGCGAGATGATGAAGGTGCCGCTGATCGGACCCTACTTGCTTGCACCGCCGATCATCGGTTTCGCGATCTTCCGTGCTGCGAAGGTGCCAAGCGCGCACAAGATGGAGCTCTACGCGCACAATCTCGATCCGAGGGGGCTTTGCAGGATTGCGCATGACGGGCCCTTTGCTCCTGAAAGCAGGGGCCGTTTTCGCCTGCGTTCGACGATCCCGCTGCTCGTTGCCGCCACGCTTGCCTTGGGCCTCGCCGCGCTGACGCTATTTCTGCTTTGGCAACTGGCGCTCCTGTTCTGGAACGCGCCCTGGGCGACGATCATGGCCGCCATTCCCCTGGCGTTGATGACCTTTGCCATTCACTTTTCGCAGAAGCGCAAGGAGCGCCGCGACGCGCTGCGCTGGCCGGCGGGCAAATACAGCCATATCTGGCGGCAGGAGTGACCGGAGGGCGCCCCGCTCAGGCCACACTCACGAAGCTGTCAAGCACGCGCTTGCGCCCCGAATGCTCGAAGTCGATTTCCAGCTTGTTGCCTTCGATCTCCGCCACTTCGCCATAGCCGAATTTGGAGTGGAAGACGCGCATGCCCACGGCGATGTCGTTGCGGCCGGGATTGCCGAAGCTGACGGCGCTGGCGCGGGCTTCGACAACCCTGGCCGGGGTGCGATCGAATTGACCCGAGGCGGCGGCGCGCTGCCAGCCCGGGCCGCGCGTGCTGGCGCGGGTGGATTGGGCGGCGGCGAGATGGGCGAAAGGGTCGGCCCGCTCCGACCAGTTGGCGCGCCAGAGCGATTCGCCGCCGCTCATCGTCGTTTCCTGCTCCAGATGATCCTCGGGCAGTTCGGCGACGAAGCGGGAGGGGATGCTCGACGTCCACTGGCCGTAGATGCGGCGGTTCGCGGCATGGAAGATAAAGCACTTACGTCGCGCTCTTGTGATCGCGACATAAGCGAGGCGGCGTTCCTCCTCCAGTGAAGCATTGCCGCCTTCGTCGAGCGCGCGCTGCGAGGGGAAGACGCCTTCCTCCCAGCCGGCGAGGAAGACGGTGTCGAATTCCAGCCCCTTGGCGGCGTGGATGGTCATGATGGTGACCTTGTCCGCGTCCTCCGCTGCATCATTGTCCATGACGAGCGCGACATGCTCCAGAAAGGCGCCGAGCGTCTCGTAATCTTCCATCGCGCGGGTCAGCTCGGCGAGGTTCTCGAGGCGGCCGGCGCTTTCGGTCGAGCGATCGGCCTGCAGCATCGCGGTGTAGCCGCTCTCGTCGAGCACGAGCCGAGCCAGTTCGGGATGCGGCAATTCCTCCAGCTTGCCCCGCCAGCGCGCGAAATCGCCGACCAGATTGCCGAGGCTGCGCCGGGCGGCGGGCGTCAGCTCGTCCGTGTCGAGGATCTGCGCGGCGGCCAGGGCCAGCGGGATGCCCTCGGCGCGGGCGAGGCCGTGCAGCTTCGCCACCGCCTTGTCCCCAAGCCCTCGCTTCGGCGTGTTGGCGATCCGCTCGAAGGCGAGATCGTCCGCCGGCTGGGCGATGACGCGCAGATAGGCGAGCGCGTCGCGGATCTCGGCGCGCTCGTAGAAGCGAAAGCCGCCAACGATGCGGTAATTGAGGCCGATCGCGATGAAGCGGTCCTCGAATTCGCGGGTCTGGAACTGCGCACGGACGAGTATGGCAGCCTGGCTCAGCCGTCCGCCACGCAGTTGCAGGCTTTCCAGCTCCTCGCCGACGCGGCGGGCCTCCTCCGGCCCGTCCCACACGCCGACCACCTGAACCTTCTCGCCCGCGTCCGCCTCCGTCCACAGCGTCTTGCCGAGCCGCGCGCTGTTCTGCGCGATCAGGCCCGAGGCGGCGCCGAGGATGTGGGGAGTCGAGCGGTAATTCTGTTCGAGCCGGATGATAATTGCGTTCGGGAAGTCCTTCTCGAACCTCAATATGTTCGAGACCTCCGCCCCGCGCCAGGAATAGATGCTCTGATCGTCGTCGCCGACGCAGCAGATGTTCCGGCGCGCCTGCGCGAGCAGGCGGAGCCAGAGATACTGGCTCTGGTTGGTGTCCTGATATTCGTCGACCAGCACATATTTGAAGCGCTGCTGATACAGCTCCAGCACGTCGCGGTGGGTGCGCAGGATCACCAGCATGTGGAGCAGCAGATCGCCGAAATCGCAGGCGTTGAGATCGCGCAGCCGCGCCTGATAGAGCCGGTAGAGGTCCGCGCCCTTGCCGTTGGCATAGCCCTCCGCCTCGCCGGCATCGACCTGGTCCGGCGTCCAGCCCTTGTTCTTCCATCTGTCGATGCAGCCGGCGAGCGCGCGGGCGGGCCAGCGTTTCTCGTCCACGTCAGCGGCGAGGATGATCTGCTTGAGCAGGCGCAGCTGATCGTCCGTATCGAGGATGGTGAAATTGCTCTTCAGCCCGACCAGCTCGGCATGGCGGCGCAGCATCTTCGCGCCGATCGAGTGGAAGGTGCCCAGCCAGGGCATGCCCTCCACGGCCTCGCCGATCTGCCGCCCCACGCGCTCGCGCATTTCCCGGGCCGCCTTGTTGGTGAAGGTGACGGCGAGGATTTCGCTCGGCCAGGCGCGGCGGGTGGCGACGAGATGGGCGAGGCGGGCGGTCAGCGCCGCCGTCTTTCCCGTTCCCGCGCCGGCCAGCACCAGCACCGGCCCTTCGGTGGTCAGCACCGCCTCGCGCTGCGGCGCGTTGAGGCCGGCGAGATAAGGCGGTTCGGGGGCGGGGGGGCGAGTCACCCGCGAACAGGTAGGGAACGGCGCGCGCGCGGGCAAGCCGTTCGCGCGCGCCTGGTCCGGCTTTCGTGCGCGGGTCGGCCGAGTCCTATTCGTCTTCGGTGGAGGCGCCCGGTCCGTTCTTCTTGATCGACTCGATGGCGTTCACCGCGCCGGCGCGCGAACTGTAGCCTTCGGTCCAGAAGATCGTCTCGCTGTTATATTTGAAATAGGCGACATGCTCGCCCGCCTTGTTCTTCTTGATGATGAACTTGTGCGCCATCTTCACGCTCCTTCCCGATTGGTCGGAGCCGTAACGATACAGGATAGGAGAGCCCGGGAAAAGCGGGGTCAGGTCGCGCTGAGCAGCAGGATATGGGCCTTGCCGAAGCGGCGATCGGCTTGCGGCGTGAGGGCAGGGGGAATGGCGAGGCTCTCGCCCGCCGTCTCGATGCTGAGCCAGCCGCCCGGTGCCAGCCAGCCGCCCGCGCCGATCCGGTCGAGCGCCGCCTGGGCGAGGCCGCTCGCATAAGGCGGGTCCATCAGGATCAGGTCGCACGGCGCGCGCGGCGGCAGGGCATGTTCGACTGGCTGGGCCCGCAGTTCGGCCCGGTCCGCCGCGCCGAGCTTGTCCAGATTGCGCTTGAGCGTATCGAGCGCGCCCCGGTCCTTCTCGTAGAAGCTGCAAAAGGCCGCGCCGCGCGAGAGCGCCTCGATGCCGAGCGCCCCCGTGCCGGCGAACAGGTCGGCCACGGCCAGCCCCTCGAAGCTGCCGACCCGGCTCGCCAGCATCGAGAACAGGCCCTCGCGCGCCCGATCGCTGGTCGGCCGCGTGGCCTGTCCCGTCGGGGCGAGCAGGGGACGGCCGCGCCATTGGCCGGCGATGATTCGCACTCTTTAGCCCCTCCCTCTTGAGGGAGGGGTTGGGGTGGGTCGCGAGCGACGCGAGCGTTGCGGCCCGCGAGCAGCGCTCCGGCCGGCATCGAGCCGGCCTACGCGCTTACCCGCCCCTGGCCCCTCCCTTGAAAGGGAGGGGTTGGCTTTCAAGGTCTTGCGAAACGCCACCAGATCGTGCTGCCGCACCTCGTCCACCGCGCCCGCCGGCAAGTCCGCCAGCGGGAAGAGGCCGTAAGCGGTGCGGATCAGGCGGGAGACCTGCAAGCCGAGATGCTCCAGCACCCGGCGCACCTCGCGGTTCTTGCCTTCGCGCAAACGCATCTCGACCCAGCCGTTGCGGCCGGTGCGCCGCTCCAGATTGGCGTCGATCGAGCCGTAGCGGATGCCGTCGATCTCGACGCCCTCGATCAGCGCCTCGAGCTGCGCCTGGCTGACCTCGCCGAACACCCGCGCGCGATAGCTGCGCTCGACGCCGGTGGCGGGCAATTCGAGCTGGCGCTTCAATTCGCCGTCGGTGGTGAGCAGCAGCAGCCCTTCCGTGTTCATGTCCAGCCGCCCGACCGGCATGACGCGCGGCAGGCCTTTCGGCAGCCGATCGTAGATGGTCGGCCGCCCCTTCGGATCGCGCTCGGTGGTCAGCAGGCCCGCCGGCTTGTGGAAGCGGAACAGGCGGGCGGGGGCGGGGGCCTTGACCGGCTTGCCGTCCACGGTGACGCCGTGCAGCGAGGCGAGCAGGGTGGCGGGCGTGTCGACCACCTGGCCGTCGATCGCGATCCGCCCTTCGGCGATCATCCGCTCGATCTCGCGGCGCGAGGCGATGCCGGCGCGGGCGAGCAGCTTGGCGATGCGGTGCGTTTCGCGGGTGTCGCGGGGCGGGGGCATGCAATGATCTCCGGCGGGGGCCGATGGCTTTTCGCGATGAAACGAGGCTTTAGCGCGGCACCAGCGCCGCCATCGCTCGTTACGCTTCAGAGCCGGTTTTCGAATGGGGGCCCAATTACATGCTCTTCGGCAAGCGCGAAAGGCTGATCCGACGCATCCTGATCGTCGAGGACGAGCCTCTGGTCGCGTTCGACAACGAGCATCTGCTCGGCGAGGCGGGCTATGAGATAATCGCCACCGTCGACAATCATGCCGCCGCCCTCGCGGTGATCGCGGCCGAGCCGCTCGATCTCGTGCTCAGCGACATCGCCCTCAACGGCGAAGGCGACGGCGTGGACGTCGCTCGCGCGGCGCAGGCGAAGGGCATCCCCGTCCTCTTCGCCACCGGCAATTGCAGCCCGGAGGCGCAAAGCCTCGCCATCGGCTGCCTGGCCAAGCCCTATGCGGGCAAGGTGCTGCTGAACGCCCTGGAGGCGATCGACGCCCGCCTGCAGGGCCGCACGCGCAGGGCGCCGAGGCAGCTCACGCTCTATGCGCCGGCGGAGGAGGCGTGAGGTTAGGACATTGCTTCGCCACGAAGAGGCTGACAATCTGTGGGGCGATGAAAGTCGATGCTCAAAACTATAGCGAGTTGCGAGCCTGGTTCGCGCGCATCGTTCCGGAGACGGTTCCGACTGAACTGATCACGGCCGAAAGCAATCCCGTGGCCTGTCTCGACCAAATAGCAGCCCGGTCTGCCGCTAATGCGCGATCCGGGCTCGCGATGGCCATAAACGACACGATAGAGATGACCGCCGACCTTCCTGCCGAACGCGTCGCGGCAATCGATCGCTTGCTGGAGAGTGACGGGTTGCCCAGCCTCACGGAAATGCGGCTTCGTTTCTCCAAGGTCATCCGCCGTGTCGTTGCGCGCGGCGCGATCAGGAACGAAGTCGAATATTACGCGGTGCGGAACGCCGTTGAGATTCGAGGGCAGGACCAGGGCTTGTGGAAATTGCTTGCGGCGTACGAAGAGCGGGCCGAGAATCAATCTCGGCAATAGATGGAACGTAGCCGCCTATCTCCCCTCCCTTTCAAGGGAGGGGATCGAGGGGTGGGTCAGAAAAGGCGAGGCTCGATGCCTCGTCTTTTCTTTACGTCGCAAGAGGCTCGCTTCGCTCGCACCCACCCCAAACCCCTCCCTTGAAAGGGAGGGGCTGAAACCCGCAACGGGCTAAAAAGCCGCCGTCCATCCCCCGCTTCCAATGTAGGAAATGCTCTGTCACGCTGCCGGCATGCCCAAGCCGGCTTTCCTTTCGAACCGGAGCGGCTCTGCGGAGCCCTTTGGGCCCTTCGGGAAGGGGCGTTGCTCCCCGACGTGGCGTCAGGTTCGTCAACTTCCACATCGCGAATCACGCTGGTGCGACACCCATTGCCTGGCTGACTGTTGCCTGGTCCTTGGACCAGGCGCCGAGACGCATCTAGCCCAGTGCCTTTTCCACTTCGTCGTGGAAATCGCGGACGCCGGTTTCCAGCGTGCCGAGCGTCACCTCCGCGATCGATCCGGAGGAAAGGCCGTTCTGGCCCAAAGCGGCGGCGCGGAAATCCTCGCCGCCGAACGTGCCTTCGTCGAGCAGCTTCCAGCTCTTCTCCCAGTGCGCCTCGGCCTCCGGCGTCTCGGGCGGCTCCGGGATCAGCATGAAATTCTCGACGAGCGTGCGGTCCTCCGCCTGCGGCATCAGCGTCATCACGTTCACATAATCGGGGCTGACGACGATCACGGTCGCCGGGAAGAGTTGATAGGCATAGGTGATCGCGCTGCGCAGCGCCGGCCAGTCCTGCGGATCGATATTGGCCAGATAATCGGCGCGGCCGACGGCGGAGCGCTGGTGAACGCCGATCTTGTCCGCCGCCGTGATCCCGTCCGCGAAGAACTTGCCGATCGTCGGCGCGTGCAGCCGCTGGACATGGTAGCTTTCCAGGAAGGCGTCCATGATCAGCTTCCAGTTGGAGGCGACGTCATGGACGCGGCGGCGATAGAGATGGTGCCCCGCCAGCCCGAACGCGTCGAACTCCGGGGCCAGCATCGCCGCATCCTCGAAATTGCTCGGCTCGCGCGCGAACCAGATCAGGCCGCCCGCTTCGGTGGAGGGCAGCTCGACCAGGTTGTGCGCGGTCTTGTCGAGCCCCGGAAAGGTCTCGGGGCGCGGCACGCCGGCCAGCCGCCCATCCAGCTTGTAGCTCCAGGCGTGATAGGGGCAGACCAGCATCGGCGCGCACTGCACCTCCTGGCCCTCCACCAGCCGCGTGCCGCGATGCCGGCACACGTTCCAGAAGACATGGGCCTGGCCGGCTTTGTCGCGCGTCAGGAGCAACGGGACGCCGAAACCGTCATGCGGCACCGCGCTGCCCGGCTCCAGCAAGGCGGAGGGCGCGATCACCTGCGACAGCCGGTCGAACAGCCGCGCCTTCTCCACCGCGAAGCGCGCCGGATCGGTATAGACCGAGGCGGGAATCGTGGTGATCGCGTCGCCATGCGCGTTCTCCCCCGCTGCGATCGCGCGGGCGAGGGCGAGCTGGCCAGAAGTGGGCGTGCGGCGGGCCGGCATGTCCATGCGACGATTGTGCGCCTTACGCGAACGTAAGGCAAGCGACGGGCGGCTCTCATCGGCCTAGTAATGATGCGGCGAACCGCTAGGGTCCGGCAAAGGCGAACGGAGAAACAAGCATGACCACGAGTGCGGCGCAGAAACCCGGTTGGGGCAGCCTGTTTCGTTCGCTGCGCAATCCCAAGTCGGGCTTCATGGCGCTGTTCGGGTTCGCCTCGGGCCTCCCGTTCGCGCTGTTCCTCGGCACGCTCTACGCCTGGTTCACCGAGGCGGAAGTGGATCTCGAGACGATGGGCGTCTTCTCGCTGATCGGCCTCGCTTATTCGTTCCAGTTCCTGTGGTCGCCGCTGGTCGACAAGGTCGACATCCCGTTCCTGCGCCGGCTGGGAAAGCGCAAGCAGTGGATCGCGCCGGCACAGCTTCTGCTCGGCATCATCCTCGTCACGATGAGCCTGCTCGATCCCAAGAGTTCGCTCGGCCTGTTCAGTCTGCTTGCCGGCATCGGCGCCTTCACCAGCGCCACGCAGGATATCGCGATCAACGCCTGGCGCATCGACATCGCCGATGAAGAGGCGACGATCGACATCCTCTCGACCGTCTATCAGATGGGCTTCCGCCTCTCGTCCCTGGTCGGCGGCGCGCTGGGCCTGATCATCGCCGCGCGGATCGGCTGGCCGCAGACCTATGTACTGTTGGGGCTGATGCTGCTGGTCATCGGCGTGGCGGGCCTGTTCGCGCCCGATACGGACAAGGCCAGCGCGGTCATCGCGTCGGGCGACGAGATCGACGAGCTCTATCAGCCCGGCGAATTGCTGCCGCACGTGCGCACCTGGGGCCTGCTGACCGTCGGACTGCTCTGGACCCTGGCGATCGGAACCGTCCTGGTCTTCATGGTCCGCTCGATGACCGCATTGCCGGAAAATCGACCCAATCCGACGGAGTTCACGGCCACGTACGGCCCGCTCATCATCATCGCCACGATCATCCTGCCCGCCTTCGTCGCCGCCTGGCTTGCGAAGCTGCGGCGCGAAGGGCGATACGTGATTGGGACGGAGAGCAGATCGGAAGCGCGCGCCAGCCAGGTGACCGATCATTTCTATCGCGCCCTGGTTCTGCCGCTGGTCGAGTTCGTCGGGCGGATGGGCTGGTCGCTGGTGCTGATCCTGGCGCTGGTGCTGACCTATCGGATCACCGATTCGATCTGGGGCACGTTCGCCTATCCATTCTATCTCGGCGAGCTGCGTTACACCAATGACGAGGTCGCGATCGCGTCCAAGTTCTTCGGGATCGGCGCGATCATTCTCGGGCTCGCCGTAGGTGGCTGGATGATCACCGTCTTGGGGCGGATGTTCACCCTGACGATCGGCGCGGCGCTCGCCGCCGCCACCAACCTGCTCTACGCCGATCTCGCGATCGGCGGCGCGACCATGTCGGCGGTCAGCCAGATGACTGGCTTCACCTGGGCGGTCGAGCAGTTCGGCGGCAGCGAGCGGCTGGCGCGGCTGATGATCACCATCGGCGCGGAGAATCTCGCCATCGGCATTGCCGGCGCGGCCTATGTCGCTTGGCTCTCCTCGATCGTCGCCAAGGGCTACAGCGCGGTGCAATATGCCTTGCTTGCCTCGCTGACCCTGCTGGTCGGCACGCTCGGCCGCGGTGCGCTCGGCGAGATGATCCAGGAGCGCGGATATTATTTCGTGTTCATCTTCACCGCGCTGATCGGCGTGATCGCGGTGGTGCTGTGCGTGCTCGAATGGATCCGGGAGGTTCGCGCGGGCAAGGCCTCGGGCGTGGTAGCTCCCGATCAGCCGGCGGTGGCGCCGGCGGAATAGATTTCAGCCGGGCGGTTGATCGTTCGTCTTCAGAACCTCGCCGGCCAGATAGAGCGAGCCCAGGATCAGCACGACCGGCGGCCGCTCCCGGTCGGCATGACGGGCGATCCAGCGCAGCGCGTCGGGGGCGTCCGCAGCCGTCATCGCATTGAGCCCGGCTTCCTTCGCGGTCGCGGCCAGATCGACGGGGGCGTGATGCTCGTGCTCCGGCACCGGGATCATGTGGAACGTCGCCTGCCGCCCGCGAAAGGCGCGCAAAACGCCCGGCGCGTCCTTGTTGGCGAGCAGGCCGAAGACGATGTGGAACGGTGTCCCAGCCGGCACATGGCCGCGAAAGAAATCGGCGACGGCGCGCGCGGCATTGGGGTTGTGGGCGCCGTCCAGCCAGAGTTCGGCCCCACGCGGCAGCAGATCGGCGAGCGGGCCGGGCGCGAGCTTCTGGAGCCGCGCCGGCCATTCCGTCCACCCGATCGCGGCGCGCAAGGCGGATTCGGGAATGGCCAGCCGGTTCTGGTGGCGCAGGATGGCCACGGCCAGCGCGGCGTTCATCGCCTGGTGCGCGCCGGGCAGGCGGGGGGCAGGGAGGCGCAGGCTCCCGCTCCGGTCGCGATAGTCGATGCCGCCATCGCGCAGGTCCGCGTCCCAGAGCTGGCCGCGCGGCAGCCACAGCGCGCCTGCATCCTGTGCGGCTTCGGCGATCTTGAGCGCGACCGGGACCGGATAACGCTGCGTGACCAGCGGCACGCCGGCCTTGGCGATGCCGGCCTTCTCGATGGCGATCTGCTCGATCCGGTCGCCCAGAAACGCATTATGATCGATGCCGAGCTCGGCGATGCCGCAGACCAGCGGCGCGGGGATGACGTTGGTGGCGTCGAGCCGCCCGCCCAGCCCGACCTCGACGATGCAGGCGTCGACCGGTGTGCGGGCGAAGGCGAGGAAAGCCGCTGCGGTCGTCACCTCGAAGAAACTGATCGTCATGTCGCCCGCCGCATCGAGCGCTTCGGTCAGCACCGTCGCCAGCGCCTCGTCATCGATCAGGCGTCCGGCGAGCCGGATGCGTTCGTTGAAGCGGACGAGATGGGGGCTGGTATAGACATGGGCGGTGAGCCCCGCCGCCTCGATCGCGGCGCGCAGGAAGGCGCAGGTCGATCCCTTGCCGTTGGTGCCGGCGACATGGAAAACGGGCGGCAGCGACCGCTCGGGGTTGCCGAGCCGGTCGAGCAGCGCCGAAATCCGATCGAGCCCCAATATGTCGCGCCCCGGCGACAGGCGCGCCAGCCGATCGAGCTGGGCCTGGACGGCGGGATGATCGGAGGCGGCGCGATCGGCCACCCGCAGCTAGGCCGCCTCGCGCTGGGGCGTCAGATAGTCGAGCAGCAGGGCGAGGCGCGCGCGCAGGTCCTTGCGGTGGACGACCATGTCCACCATGCCGTGATCCTTCAGATATTCGGCGCGCTGGAAGCCTTCCGGCAGCTTTTCCCGGATCGTCGATTCGATCACGCGCTGGCCTGCGAAGCCGATCAGGGCGCCGGGCTCGGCGATGTGGATGTCGCCCAGCATCGCATAGGAGGCGGTGACGCCGCCGGTCGTCGGATCGGCGAGGATGACGATATAGGGCAGGCCGGCTTCCTTGAGCTCGGCGATCGCGGCGGTCGCCTTGGGCATCTGCATCAGGCTCAGAATGCCTTCCTGCATGCGTGCGCCGCCGGCGGCGGTGACGATGATATAGGGCGCGCGGTCCTGCACGGCCGCTCGCGCGCCGGCGACGAACGCGGCGCCGACCGCCATGCCCATCGATCCGCCCATGAAGGCGAAGTCCTGCACGCCCATCACGACGCGGCGGCCTTCAACCGAGCCGCGCGCATTGATCAGCGCATCGGGCTCGCCGGTCGCCGCGCGGGCCGCCTTGATCCGGTCGGTATAGCGCTTGGAATCGCGGAACTTCAGCGGGTCCTCGCGCACCTGGGGCGGCGGCAGGACGGTGTAGCCCGGATCGAGCAACATCTCGAAGCGCTTGCGCGGGCCGATCCGGCCGTGATGTTGGCAATGCGGGCAGACGAACTGGTTCTCCTCATATTCCTTGAGGAAGACCATCGCCGCGCATTCCGGGCATTTGTGCCAGAGCGTCTCGGGCGTTTCCCGCTTCGGCAGGAAGGGGATCTTGTTGCGGACGCGGTTCAGCCAGCTCATCTTCTTGCTCCTCGGGAGGGGCGGATAGGACGGCGAAAGGGGGAAGTCTAGGGCGCGGCCTACAGCGTCGCGGCGATCGCGCGGGCGGCGAGGTCCGGGTCTTCGGCCTGCGTGATCGGCCGGCCGACGACCAGAATGGAGGCACCATTGTCGAGCGCCTGGCGTGGCGTCACCACCCGTTTCTGGTCGCCGGTGCCGGCATCGGCGGGGCGCACGCCGGGGACGACGAAGAAGCCGTCCGGCCAGGCCTTGCGCGCCGCCTTCACCTCCGCGCCGGAGCAGACGACGCCGTCCAGCCCGGCCTCGCGGGCGAGTGCGGTCAGCCGTTCGACCTGGTCGTTGGAATCGCCTGCGACGCCGATCGAGTCCAGATCGGCATCATCGAGGCTGGTGAGCACGGTGACGGCGACCACCTTGGTTCCCGAAGGTGCGGCCGCTTTCGCATCCTCCATCATTGCCCGGCCGCCGACGGCGTGGACGGTGAGAATGGCGGGCTCCAGCGGGCGCAGCGCCTGCACCGCCTTGGCGACGGTGTTTGGAATGTCGTGCAACTTCAGATCGAGGAAGATGGGCAGGCCGAGCGCGGCCATTTCGCGGACCCCCTCCGCGCCGTTGGCGCAGAAGAATTCGAGGCCGAGCTTGATGCCGCCGACATGAGTACGCACCCGTGTCGCGATGGCGCGCGCGGCATCGAGATCGACCGTGTCGAGCGCGACGAAGACCGGGCTGGTCATATATTGGCCCTGGGCTCGGCCTCCTGCGGCGGCGGTGCCGGGCGGACGGGGAGATCGGGCGTATTGGCGACATGGGCGTCGCCCTGCTGCTCCAGCCGGCGCTTCAGTCCCCAGATGCGCGCGCGATAGACCAGGAAGGTCGGCATGAAACCGAGCAGGAAGGCGCCGATCGCCAGCACCGGCAGCTTGAGATCGGCCTGCAGGCCGCCCCAAAGGTCGATGGTGACGACCCTGTTCCAGTTGGCGCTGGCGAACAGCACGACCAGAACAGCGAGAAGCACCCAGAACAAAGTCTTCAGGAATTGCATGCGCCGCATCCTTCCCAAAAAAGGCGACCGCGTCCAGCCATGCTTTCGCCGATGGCGCATTTCGTGCCGCGATCAGCCGATCTCGCGCTCCAGCTGCTCGAACAGGCCCGGGATCGCGGTGAGGCGCTCACGCTCCTCGGCGAGGATGGCGCGGAACGCCTCGCGTTTCAGGGCCTTCACCGATTCCTCCGTGAGCCGCGCCTCCGCGTCCAGCGACGACAAAGTGATGTCGATCAGCCGGTCGGCGCCGTGCAGGCGGCCCCACAGATAGTCGTTCTCGCGATAGGCGCGGCTGAAGAAGGCGCCGAAGCTGTTGAACTGGATGCCTTTGAGCGTCGCCTCGGTGCCGCCCTTGCGGATCGCCACCGCGTCGTCGGGCGAGATGCGATCGACCTTGATCGGGTCGAATTCGTCCAAGCCTTCCCCCTGAAGCATCGGCAGGGTGGCGACATCGTAGAAGGGATAGCCGAGATAGGTGAGCAGCAGCGGGCGCCGGTCTGCCTTGGGCAATGCGTTGAACGCCTCGGCGAGCCGTTCGTCCGTCTCGCGGTCGAGCGTTCGAAGGTCGAACAGGACGGCCAGCGCGGCCATCGCTGCCTCGGGCCGGATTTCGGCATCGGCGAGGACGCGTCGGGTCGCCTCGTCGATCGCGCGCGGCTCGCGTGACTGGTGGCGGCTCAGCATGTCGTCGAGCCGCTTGCGGACATCGTCGCGCGCCGTACGATCCTCGGCCGCGTCGCTCCTCATGCGGGTCAGCCGCCGGGTGACGAAGCGCAGGCGGCGGGCGCGAAAGCCCGCGTCGAAATCGCGCAGGAAGGCGATCGCGTCGGCGCTGAGGCCATGCGTTGTCACCGCTTCGGGATCGACCAGCCCGCCTTCGCGCACGACCCGCCAGATCGCCTTGCGGACCCGCTCCTGGCGCGTCTTGTCGCCGCCGCCGCCGAGCCGGAAGATCGCCGCCGCGGTTTCCTCGACCACGGCCGAAATCTTGAGATGGGCGTAGGCGGCATAGGCATAGCCAGCCATCCGCGCCGCAAGATCGTTGGCGCGCGAGCGCCAGCTCCCGATCCGCTTCGGCGTCGGACTGAGGAAAAGGAAGGAGGAGCCAAGCGCCCGCTCGATCGCGTCCTCCACTTCGGGCCGCATGGTGCGGATGATCCGGCGCAGGCGGCGGATGCGGCCTGACAGCCGCTCGATCGTCTCGAGATTGTCGCGGATCGGCTGCTCGCGCGGGATGTCGGACAGGGCGCCAAGGATGGTGGCGAAGAAGCCGGGCGCGTCCGATGCGCCGCCGCCCAGATTCACGCTGCGCCGCCCCGGCTTGGGATCGATATAGACGAAGCGCCGATCGACCTCCCGCCGGGCCGGACGCTTGTCCAGTGCCTCGATGCACGGGCGGAAAGGGGCGTTTGCCAACACCGATCCGTCGATCAGGATCACCTGTTCCACATCGCCTTGCTCGGCATGGCGGGGCAGGGCATCGGCCAGGAAGGCGTTGCGGCCCGGCCAGCTCTTGCCCTTCGCGGCGATGACCTGATCCAGCTCCTTGACGCCGAAGGGCGGGAAGGCGCCGGGGAAGCTGGCGGTGGCGCGGGCGGCGAAGACCAGCTCGATCGGATCGGCGAAGGCCTTGGGGCTGCCACCTTGATCCTGGAAATGGAGCGTGACGCGATGCTCGCGTTCCATCACCTCGGGCGGCGAATTGAGCCGCAGCGGTCCCAGATGGCCGCGAAAGTCGGTCACGGTGACGAACAGATCGATCGGCTGCTGGTCCGGGATCAGCGGCGGACCGGCGGGGGCGGCGTCCATCGCATCGAAGGCGTCGAGCAGCAGGGTGGTGAATTCCGGCCCGCCGAAGGGCGGCGCGAACCAGCGGGCGCGCACGAAGCTGGCCAGCTTCGTCTTCACTTCGGCGCGCTGCTCCTTGTCGACCGTCTCCTCGACCGTGCCGGAGCGGGCGGACAGCATCCAGGCGAAGGGCACGGCGGCCGTCTTGGCGATGCGCGACATGGTGCTGACCTGCGGATCGATCAGCTTGTCGACATCGGCCGATTCGAGCCACAGATCGGTCAGCGGATCGAGCGGCCGGCCGGTGACGATGGCGTGGGAGAGGAAGATCGCATTGATCCCCCCCGCGCTGGCCCCGGCCAGGATGTCGACCATGACGCGCAGCTTCATGCCCGTCTCGTCCGCGATGCGGCCCAGCAGCTTGTGATAGACACCGCCGCAGGCCGGATCGGCCGCGTCGCCCGCATGGAAGGCGCGGCTGGCGCAGGCGAGGCGCCACACCTCCTTGGTGATGCCGTGCATGTAGACCGCAAGGCTGATCCCGCCATAGCAGATCAGCGCGATACGGAGCTCCTTCTCCCGCATGGCCGGGAGCCTGACAGGAAGCCGCGCCGCTGTCGAGCGGGTGCTGGAACGCGCTCGAATCGCTGCTTTCTTTTGCCGGTTTGCAGGGATAAGGCACCGGCAGCCGGACGGCCGATCCGGCGGGATCGGAGACATATTCGCAAACCGTGCTGCCCAAGCGTCTTCTTTCCCTCCTCATCGTGGCGATCAGTGCGTTCGGCATCGTCTGGGCGATGACGGCCTGGCGCGCCGCGCCGGCGGCGGGCGGCGGCGAAGCGCGATCGCCCCGCCCGGTCCAGCTCGACATCGCCGAGGCGCCGCCGCTGCAACCCGGCACGATCGATTATGCGCGCCTCGACGCCCGGCTGCGGCAGGTGATGGAAGACCCGGCGATGGTCGGGCTGGCCGTCGGCATCGTCGAGGACGGGCGCATCCGCTTCCTCAAGGGCTATGGCGAGACCAGCGCCGGCAGCGGCGATCCGGTGACGAGCGCGACGGTGTTCCGCTGGGCGTCGCTCTCCAAGGGCGTGGCGGGCGACATGTTGGCTTTGCTGGCAGGCGAAGGACGGCTGCGGCTCGGCGATCCGGCGGCGCGCTATGCCGCGAGCCTGCGCCTGCCGGGCGGGAGCGAGGCGAATGTCACCGTCGCCGATCTGCTCTCCCACCAGACCGGCCTGTTCGGCCATGCCCAGGATGCCAAGCTGGAGGACGGGCAGGATCCGCGCACGCTGCGGACGGAGCTGGCGACGCTGACCCCGATCTGCCCGCCGGGCACTTGCCATGCCTATCAGAATGTCGCATTCGACGCGGCGGCGGAGATCGTCGAGCGGCTGACCGGCGAAAGCTATGAGGCGGCGGTGCGCCGCGCGCTGTTCGAGCCGGCGGGCATGCGCAGCGCCAGTATCAGCCGGGCCGGGCTGCAAAATGCGCCGAGCTGGGCGCGGCCCCATGTCGGCGGGCGCAGCCCCCGCATGGCCGAGGTGAACGAGAATTATTACCGGGTGCCGGCGGCGGGAGGGGTAAACGGTTCGATCGAGGATCTGACCCACTGGATGCTGGCCCAGATGAGCGGCGCCTCCGGCGTCATCCCCGCCAATGTGCTGGCCGCCGCCCATGCGCCGCGCGTCGCCACGCCGGGCGAGGACCGCCGCCGCCGCAAATATGGCGAGCGCACCTCCGCATCGGGATACGGGCTGGGCTGGCGCAGCTTCGATTATGCCGGCCACCGTGTCGTCGGCCATCATGGCGGGGTGATGGGCTATCGCTCCATGATCCTGTTCGATCCGGCGCGGCGATCCGGCGTGGTCGCCCTGTGGAACGCATCGAACAACGTGCCCGCCGGCCTGGAATATGAGGTGATGGACATGGTCTACCGCCTGCCGTTCCGCGACTGGCTGGAGCTGGACACGCCCCGCAACGGCGTGGCGGCTCCGGAGCGGCCGGAGAATGAGGGCGGCAGCTGAACGCGCGGCTCGGCCGCAGAGTGTTAAGTTTACTAAGTTGACAGGGTCGGGGGTGTTTTCCGCAGGTCGGATGCGGTGCGAAACTTCACTATCTTCACTCATATGCGCGACGGTGTGGTCGTCGAAATTCTTTCTCGCGAGACTGACGATTCAAAGAGCCGGCGAAGCGGAGCCAAACCCCGATTCGGGCGAGCGTGACAGAGGATTTCCTACATTGGAAGCGGTGGGTCCGGCCTGAGAATCCGGCCATTCCCTTGTGCGCTGTCGTGCCGGCCCATATCGTCCGCGAATGATCCGATCGATCCTGCTGCTGCCGGCCGTTTCGGCGCTGGGCGTCACCGGCGTCGTCAATGCGCAGGCGGATACGGCGATCTCGGTCCGGGTGCTCGACAATGCTCGCCTCGGCCAGCAACGCTATCTGCAACAGTTGCTGGAGCGATCCCATCCGGGCGGCTTCGTCGAAGAGGAGGATTGCCGGGGCGGCGACAGGATCGACGCCGGCGAGGCATGCGTGCGGTCGCCCTACCGGCCGCGTCCCACCGCGCCCGTCCTGATCCTCGGGGATCAGCCCCGTCGCGATCCGGAGCGGCCCGGCAGCGCGATCCTGGTCTGCGTCGGCGGCGGCACTGCGGCCAGCAACCCCGCAGCGCAGCGGATCAGCCTGTGGCCGACCGCGGCGCGGCTCAAAGGTGCGACCGCCTATATCAGGGACAGCGAGGCGCTGGCCGGCTGCATCGCGGCGGCCCGGGCGGAGAGGGCCGGCGATTAGGAGCCACCTTCAGTTCTGAGCACTGGAACAGCGCATTTAAGGACGGTCTGGAATCGACCCATTGCGGCTATCCCCCTCTAGAGTATGCTCCGCCAATGCAGACTGCTTTCTCGCTTCCGAGCGCTCAACTCAATGATGGAGATCGTCACTTCCTTGAACAAATCGAGAAGCATGGGTGGTTTGACACGCATGTCTTTGATGAAAAAGGGGCTTTGGCCAGCTTCTCTTATTCGACGGGGATTTGGCTCCGACACCAGAAACCAGAACTAATCCTCTTTGGCTTGAGCAGAGATATTGCTCACGATATTCTTTGGGACGCCTATCGCGACATCGAACAAGGACGTTCATTTTCGATAGGCGTTCGAACTTCCGATGTGTTTGGAAATGCTGACGCTTATCTGTTCGCAGTAGCAAAGCGCCACTACGCCGAACATCTGGCGTGGTCTCATTGGTTCTACCGAGGCGATGAGTTTCCGTGCCTCCATCTAGTCTGGCCGGACAAGAATGGCCTATTTCCTTGGGAAATCGGATTTGCGGATGAAGAGAAGTCGGCGCAGCCGGACCTCACTGAAAACGGCTGGTTAGCAGCCCTCAAGCACTAGCGGTGAACGCCCGCTTCCCACCCCTGATCGCCGTTGGAACGGTCGAATTGTTATCCCGGAAACGGCCGGTCCGTTCAGGATCCATAACAACCGCCATCACCCCCTGATCCGCCGCTCCCGCCGGATCAACGTCGCGCTGACCTTCGCGCGCCAGGTGAGGCGGGGTGGGGGTGGGCCGAGGGTGCGGCGGGTTTCGTCGCCCGGGGCGATGTCGGCCCAGATCGGGAGGTGATCGGAGGCGCGGCGGGCGGTGGGGCTGGCATGGACGCCGCTGTCGAGGATGTCGAGATCGGACGTGACCATGATCCGGTCGAGCTGGGCGACCGGGCGGCGGGCGTGGAAGGAATGGCCGCAGGGCGCGAAATGGTGGTGATGGGCGAAATCGCGCAGGCAGCCGCCGCGCGCGCTCCATTCGTTGAGATCGCCCATCAGCACGGTTGGCGGATCGCCCTCGCGCTCGTGCAAGTGGGAGAGAATCGCATGGGCCTGGCGCCGCCGCCACAGGCCGGACAGGTCCAGATGCATGCCGACGACGCGCAGCACCGTGCCGCCGACATCGACCTCCGCCAGCACCGCGCCGCGCGGCTCCAGCGAAGGGAGGTGGAAGAGATGCCGTTCGCGCACTTCCACGTTCTTGCGGACCAGCAAAGCATTGCCGTGCCAGCCCAGGCTGCCGTCGCGCGCATCGAACGGCACGGGGCGGTAATCGCTATGCTGTTCGATAAGGCTCAGCGGCAGAGCGCTGGTGCGCGCGCCGAAGCGGCGGTCCGCCTCCTGCAGCGCGATCACGTCGGCGTCGAGCTCGTTCAGCACGTCGAGCGTGCGCTCGGGCTTGCGGCGCCGATCGGTGCCGATGGCCTTGCGCATATTGTAGCTGGCGACGCGGATCATGGGGGCCGTCCTGTGGCGCGATCCGCGCCGCCTCGCAAGCTCAGTGCGTTCGCTGCTTGCCGAGCGTGGTGTCGAGCACGCGGACGGCCTTGTCGGCGGCGGCGGTCACGGCGGTCTCGATCCGGTCCGCCTCGGCATGGACGGCGATCGGGGCATGGCCGTTGGCGCGGGCCTCCAGGCTGACGCGCTTGTCGCCGCCGCCCTTGGTGGCGTTCACGTCGGTGACGTGGAGCTCGACATGGGTGAGGCGCGCCTCGAAGCGCTTCAGCTTGGCGCGCACGCGCTCTTCCAGCCGCGCATTGGCCTCGGCATCGCTGACGATCTGATTGTCGGTGTTGACCTGAACGAACACGTGATTGCGCCTCCTCGCTTGATCCATGACGGGATAATGCCGGGGCGGGCCTTCGCGTTCCATCGCCACTTTTCCGGCTGGATGTTCCGTTTGTGTTCCGCTACGCTCCCGCCATGGCCAAGCCGAAGAAACGCTATGTCTGTCAGCTTTGCGGATCGGTGAGCCCGCGCTGGGCGGGGCAGTGCGCGGATTGCGGGGAGTGGAACAGCCTGGTCGAGGATGCGGCCGGGGTGGTGACGCCCTTTTCGGCCAAGCACGATTTGCGCAGCGGCGGGCGGCGGGTCGAGCTGACCGGTCTGGATGCCGAGGCGGTGCTGCCGGCGCGGATCGGGACGGGGATCGCCGAATTCGACCGGGCGCTGGGCGGGGGGCTGGTGGCGGGATCGGCGACGTTGATCGGCGGCGATCCGGGCATCGGAAAATCGACGCTCCTTTTGCAGGCCGCCGCGAAGATCGCGATGCAAGGCGCTGGCGTTGCTTATATTTCCGGCGAGGAGGCGGCGGACCAGGTGCGGCTGCGCGCGCGCCGGCTCGGGCTGGGCGGGGCGCCGTTGCAGCTCGCGGCGGCGACGTCGGTGCGGGATATCCTGACGACTTTGGGGGAGGGCGCGCGCCCCAGCTTGGTGGTGATCGATTCGATCCAGACCATGTATTCCGACCTGATCGAGGGCGCGCCGGGGACGGTGAGCCAGGTGCGCGCGGCCGCGCACGAGCTGATCCGCTTCGCCAAGGAGAGCGGGACGGCCGTGGTGCTGGTCGGCCATGTCACCAAGGACGGCGCGATCGCCGGGCCGCGCGTGCTGGAGCATATGGTCGATACGGTGCTGAGTTTCGAAGGCGAGCGCAGCCACCAATATCGCATCCTGCGCGCCGTGAAGAACCGCTTCGGCGGCACCGACGAGATCGGCGTGTTCGCGATGGGCGAGGAGGGGCTGGCGGAGGTCGCCAACCCGTCCGCCTTGTTCCTGACCGAGCGGGGCGAGGCCGTGCCCGGCGCGGTGGTGTTCCCTGCGCTGGAGGGGACGCGGCCCGTGCTGGTGGAGATCCAGGCGCTGACCGTGCGGCTGGCCAGCGGCGCGACGCCGCGGCGGGCGGCGGTGGGCTGGGATTCGGGGCGGCTGGCGATGATCCTCGCCGTGCTGGAGGCGCGCTGCGGGCTGAGCTTCTCCAGCGCGGAGGTCTATCTGAACGTGGCGGGCGGCTATCGCATCACCGATCCGGCGGCGGATCTGGCGGTGGCGGCGGCCTTGGTGTCGGCCTTGTCCGAGCGGCCCGTGCCGGCCGAGACGGTGGCGTTCGGCGAAGTGGCGCTGTCCGGCGAGGTGCGGCCGGTGGCGCATGGCGAATTGCGGCTGAAGGAGGCGGCGAAGCTCGGCTTCGCGCGGGCGCTGGTGCCGGCGGCGCTGGGGAGCAAGAGCGGGAGCGGGAAGGCGGCGATGGCGCTGTCCTCCTATCGCACGCTGGGGCAATTGGTGGATCATTTGCTGGGCAAATGACCCCAAATCACCCGTTCGGCCTGAGCTTGTCGAAGGCTTGTTCCTTGCTTTTTCATGAGAAGAGAAGAGCAGGGCTTCGACAGGCTCAGCCCGAACGGGGAGGGGTTTGATTGCGGCGCTTTCAAAGCGCGAAATCCTCGGTTACGAGCCATGTTCATGGACCTTACCGCCCTCGATATCGTCGTGCTCCTGCTGGTCGGCGCCGGGCTCGTTTTCGGCTTCCTGCGCGGCTTCGTCGCGGAGGCGCTGTCGCTGTTCGCCTGGTTCCTGGCGATCGTCGCGCTGCGCTATCTGTACGAGCCGGTGCGAGACTGGCTGGTCGGGCCGATCGGCACGGAATCCGGCGCGGCGGTTTTGTCCTTCGCATTGGTCTTCGGCCTGGTCTTCCTGCTCGGCAAGCTCGCGTCGCGCCGGCTGGGCGAGCGGGTGCGCCAGTCGATCGTCGGGCCGATTGACCGGGTGCTGGGCGCGGGCTTCGGGGCGCTCAAGGGCCTGATCGTGGCGACCTTGCTCTTCCTGGCATTGAGCCTCGTCTATGACGTGATCTGGGGGCAGGCGGCGGCGCGGCCGGAATGGATTTCGGAATCGCGGACCTGGCCGCTGCTCAAATCCAGCGGCGAGACGATCGTCGAGCTGGTCGAGGCGCAGCGTGGGCCGGAGGCGGACGACGCGACGGCGAACAATCAATGACGACGATCAAGCTGCACGACACGATGGCGCGGGAGAAGCGCGTCTTCACGCCCGCCGATCCAAAGCGGGTGACGATGTATGTGTGCGGGCCGACCGTCTACAACCGCGCCCATATCGGCAATGCGCGCCCGGCCGTGGTGTTCGACGTACTCGCCCGGCTGCTGCGCCATGTCTATGGCGCGGAGAGCCTGGTCTATGCCCGCAACGTCACCGACGTGGACGACAAGATCATCGCGGCGGCGGAGGCGGAGGGCGTCGATCCGTCCGTGATCACAGCGCGTTACGAGGGTTTCTACCTACAAGATATGGGCGCGCTGGGCGTGGCGCCGCCGACGCTGGCGCCGCATGCGACCGATCCGGTGAACATCGCCGCGATGATCGCGATGATCGCGCGGCTGGTGGAGACCGGCAACGCCTATGAAGCGGACGGCCATGTGCTGTTCCATGTGCCGAGCGATCCGGATTACGGCGCGCTGGGGCGGCGCGACCGCGAGGCGATGATCGCCGGGGCGCGGGTCGAGGTGGCGAGCTACAAGCGCGATCCGGCCGATTTCGTGCTGTGGAAGCCCTCGGCCGACGGCGTGATCGGCTGGGAGTCGCCCTGGGGGCGCGGGCGGCCGGGCTGGCATATCGAATGCTCGGCGATGATCCGCGAACATCTGGGCAAGACGATCGACATTCACGGCGGCGGGCTCGACCTGATCTTCCCCCACCACGAGAACGAGATCGCCCAGAGCCGCTGCGCGCATGGTGGCGCGCCGCTCGCCAATTACTGGGTGCATAACGGCTTCCTGTCGATGGCGGGCGGGGAGAAGATGTCCAAGAGCCTCGGCAATGTGGTGACCGTCGCGGATTTGCTCGAACGAGATCCGAGAGGTGAGATTTACCGCTTCGCTTTACTGCGAGCTCATTACCGGCAACCGCTCGAATGGTCCGATGCGTTGATTGCGGAGAGCAAGGCGACGTTGGATCGACTTTATCGTCGGACCGGGAACGCCGTGGCAGGGGGTGTTGACGGGTCCGTGCTGATAGCGTTGAGCGATGACCTTAACACGCCTCTCGCGCTGTCGCGTTTGAGTAAAATCGACAATCCTGAAACGCTGAAAGCCAGTGCTCAATTTCTTGGATTATTGACTCAATCTTCTGACGCTTGGTTCAAAGGCGGAAATCCGATCCTCGGTTCTGCTGACATCGAGTTAGGAGAGCTAACCCTGTCTGCGACGGGATCGCTCGGTCACTCATCAATTCAAGACCGCATCGACGCGCGAGCTGAGGCAAAGCAACGCCGCGATTTCGCGGAGGCGGATCGCATTCGGGACGAGCTGGCCGCCGAGGGGATCGTGCTGGAGGATGGGCCGCAGGGGACCAGCTGGCGGCGGGCCTGAGTGCCACTTTCGTCATGCTGAACTTGTTTCAGCATCCATGTTTCCACCTCCGGTGCGCATGATGAGATGGACCCTGAAACGAGTTCAGGGTGACGGCAGAGGGTGGTGGCGGGCGCGGTGCTCGCTGCCTATATCTCGCGTGTGACTTCCGCTCTTTATTCCCGTGACATTCTGCGCCTTGCCGCGTCCATTCCGCATTTGGGGCGGCTGGCGGGGGCGCAATCCGTCGAGAAGAGCTCGCCGGTGTGCGGGAGTCGGGTGGTGGTGGACGTCGTCGCGGACGGCGCGGGCCGGGTCGCCGCTCTCGGGCAGGAGGTGAAGGCCTGTGCGCTGGGGCAGGCTTCGGCGGCTTTGATGGGCGCGCATGTCATCGGGCGGGCGCCGGCGGAGATCGCGGCGGCGCACGATGCGCTGGCGGATTACCTGGCTGGGCGCCGGGACGATCCGGGGGACTGGCCGGGGCTGGACGTGTTCGCGACCGCGCGGGCGGTTACGGCGCGGCATCCTTCGATCCTGCTGGCGTTCGCGGCCGCCGCCGAGGCTTCGGCGCGGGCGGCTCGGCTTGCAGCGCCGCCTCCGGATTGACGATCTCCCCCTCGCGGACCGGGCGAGTGAACGGCTCGGGCTGCGGCGTCTGCATGTTGCCGCGCAGCAGCCAGCGGCCCGCCGTCAACCCCTCGACGAGCTGGATTTCGAAGCGTTCCTCGTCGCGGCGGCGGACATCCTCGATCGCCTCGTCCGCCTCCTCCTCGTCGAAACCCAGGCCGACCAGCACTTCGCGGCCGAAGACCAAGGAGGATTCGAACAGCTCGCGGATCTGATAGTCGACTCCGGCATGGACGAGGCGCATCGCATGGCCGCGATCGAAGGCGCGCACGAAGAGCTTGGCGAAGGGGAATTCGGATTTGCAGAGCTCGACGATCCTGTCCGCCGTCTCCGGCTTGTCGACGCAGACCAGGATCGCCTCCGCCTTGCCGGCGCCCGAGGCGTGGAGCACGTCGAGCCGCGTGCCGTCGCCATAATAGACCTTGAAACCGAACTGGCCGGCGGCCTCGATCATCTCGATATCGGTTTCGATCAGCGACAGCTCGACGCAGCGGGCGAGCAAAGGCTGGCTCACCACCTGGGCGAAGCGGCCGAAGCCGACGAAGAGGACGCGGCCGCGCAGCCCGTCCGCCGCCTCGACATTGTCGGTGTTGACCTCCTCCTCCGGCTCCAGATGGCGCACCGCGATGATGACGAGCGGGGTGAGCGCCATGGAAAGGATGACGATCGCGGTCATCAGCGCGCCGGTCGCCTGATCGAACAGGCCGACGCCCAAAGCGGCGGAATAGAGGACGAAGGCGAATTCGCCGCCCTGCGCGAACAAAGCGGTGCGCTGGATCGTCTCGCTCTTGCTCGTCTTGAACAGGCGGGCGATGGCGTAGATGCCGAACGCCTTGACGATCATCGCGGCCAGCACGCCGGCGACCAGGAACTGCCATTGCGCGGCGACCAGTGAGAGGTCGAGCGCCATGCCGACGCTCATGAAGAAGAGGCCGAGCAGGATGCCGCGGAAGGGATCGATATCGGCCTCGAGCTGATGCCGGAAAGTCGATTCGGAGAGCATCACGCCGGCGAGGAAGGCGCCCATCGCCATCGAAAGGCCCGCCCAGTCCATGAAGATCGCTGTGCCGAGCACGACGAGCAGGGCGGCCGCGGTCATCACCTCGCGCGCGCCGGTGCGGGCGAGGATTTTGAAGAAGGGATCGAGCAGCCAGCGCCCGGCGCCGATCACCGCGGCGACCGCGCCCAAGGCGATCAATATGGCGAGCCAGGCGGGGCGCCCTTCCTCGACGCTGGTGCCGAGGAAGGAGCCGAGCACCGCGACGATGGCGAGCAGCGGCACGATCGCCAGATCCTCGAACAGCAGGATGGCGATGGAACGTTGGCCGGCGCCGGTGCCCAGCTGGCCACGCTCCTCCAGCATGCGCATGATGACGGCGGTTGAGGAGAGGACGAAGCCCATCGCGCCGATGAAGGAGGGGATGAGCGGGAAGCCGGCGGCGACGCCGAGCACGGTGAGCAGGGCGCCGCAGGTAAGCACCTGCGCGGCACCGAGGCCGAATATGGCGCGCCGCAAGGTCCACAATCGGCTCGGGCGCATTTCGAGTCCGATCACGAACAGGAACATGACGACGCCGATCTCGGCGACGTGGAGCAAGGTGACCGGATCGGTGACCAAAGCGAGCGCGAACGGTCCGACGAGCAGGCCGGCGGCGAGATAGCCGAGCACCGCGCCGAGGCCGAGCCGGGTGAAGAGCGGCACCGCGACCACCGCCGCGCCCAGCAGGGCGACCGAATATTCGAGGCTCAAACCTTCGACATCGGCCATAAGCGATTCGCTCCCCTGTCAGCTGCGGACCCGTCGTGCCAGTTTAACGCCCTGCGGCGCAACCCGCGGGTCAACGGCGATGGGCGGCCACGGCCTCGATGATGGCGTCGACGGTGCGGTCCGGCGGCCCGTCGGCGACCTGAACGCGGACATGCGCTTCGGCGTAGAGCGGATTGCGCTGGGCGGCGAGCGCGGTGAGGACGGCGGCCGGATCCTTGTCGCGAACGAGCGGGCGATGATCGCGCCGGCCGATCCGCCGCGCGAGCAATGCGATATCGCCGTCCAGCCAGACCGTGATGGCGCGATCGAGGATCAGCGCGCGCGTCTCATCGTTGGCGAAGGCGCCGCCGCCGGTGGCGATGACCTGGACCGGGCCGGCGATCAGCCGCGCGATCACGCGGCGCTCGCCGTCGCGGAAATAGGCCTCGCCATGGCGTTCGAAAATCTCGGCGATGTCGAGCCCCGCCGCCGCCTCGATCTGCGCATCCGCATCGGCGAACGGGCGATCGAGCCGGGCGGCGAGGCGCCGGCCCACCGTCGTCTTGCCGGCGCCCATCAGGCCGACCAGCACGATCGTGCGATCGGGGACGACGCTCGGCGTCGCCGTGGGCCTGTCGGACGCATCGCTCATGCGCGGGGGCTATACAGAGCGGCGGGGGCTGGGGCAAAAGGCCGCCATGCCGAGACCGCGTTACGATTTCGCCCCGACCCGCCGCCGCCGCTCGCCGGTGGGTCTCGTCCTGATTGTCCTCTTCGTCCTGATCCTGGGATTGCTGATCTATTTCGGCGTGAGCGACCAGGAAGTGCCGACCGAGCGGATCGAGCAGGATGTGACCAATGATATCCAGGCGGGCTAAGGCCGGGCTGCTCGCCGGCGCGGCTTTGCTGCTCGCCATTCCCGCGCTGAGCCAGGAATCGCCCGAATCGCTGCTCCCGCCGGGCTTCGGCGATCCCCAGGCGCTGCCGCCGCCGGCCGAACGCACGCCGGCCCAGCCGCAGGCGCCCCGGCCCGACGCGCTGCGCCCCGGCGCCGCCGCGCAGCCGGCCGAGCAGGAGACCGGCACGATCTCGCCCGAAGAGGCGCTGCTGGAGCGCCCCCGGCCGACCAATTATTTCGCGATTCCCGACGGCGAGGCGCGCCCGGTCGACCTGGTCGGCCTGTTGCCGGGCGGCAGGTACGGCCTGGGCCCCGACGCTTTCGGCCGGGACCAGGGGGCGTTGTCGGCGGAGATCATGCGCCGGCTCGATGCGCCGCTGCCGTCGCGCTGGACATCGATCCTGCTGCGCCGCGCTTTGATGTCGCGGCTGCAGGCGCCGGCCGGCATCAACCCTGCCGACTGGGTGGCCGAGCGTGCCGACCTCCTGCTGCGCATGGGCGAGGCGGATGCGGCACGGATGCTCGTGCAGCAGGTGGATCAGCAATATTACACGCCGCGCCTGGTCGAGGTCGCGGCGCGCACGGCGCTGGCCACCGCCGACCCGGCGGCTTTGTGCCCGCTGGTCGGGACGACGCGCGGCGCCAATCGCAGCGCGGTCTGGAGCCTGGCGGAAGCGATGTGCGCGGCGCTGGAAAGCGAGCCGGCGCGGGCGGCCGCCCTGGTCGACCAGGCACGGTCGCGCGGCGGCGAGGGCGGGATCGACCTGGCGCTGGCCGAAAAGGTGATCGGCGCCGGCGCATCGAGCCGCCGGGCCGCCGCATTGAGCTGGGACGGCGTGAACGAGCTGACGCCCTGGCGGTTCGGCCTGGCCAGCGCGACCGGCACGGAAATTCCCGCGCCCTTGATCGGCAATGCCGGGCTGCCGATGCAGGCCTGGTTCGCGCGGGCGCCGATGGTGCCGCTCGACCAGCGGCTGGAGGCCGCCTCGATCGCGGCGGCACTCGGCATCTTCTCATCCAACGCGCTGGTGCAGTTGCACAGCCTGGCCTTCGACCGCACCGACGTCGCCGAGCAGGGCGGCACGGTCGCGGCGCGGCTGCGCATCGCCTGGGCGGGCGCAGGGCCGACCGAGCGGCTGACCGCGTTGCGCGGGCTGTGGACGGAGCCGGCCGATCCGCGCGGGCGCTATGCGCGGCTGATCCTCACCTCCGGCGCGGCGGCGCGGATTCCGGTCTCGGCCGATCATGCGGCCGACGCCGCCAACCTGATCGCCGCGATGCTGGCGGCGGGCATGGATGCCGAGGCCGCGCGCTGGGCGGAAGCGGCGCAGGACGACGACCGGGCCTGGGCGCTGCTCGCCGTGGGCGCTCCGGGCAATGCGGTCGATCTCGGCACCGGACGGGTCGAGACCTATATAGGCAATGACGACAGCGCGGGCGGCGTTCGCGCGCGAATGCTGGTCGCGGCGCTGGTCGGGCTCGGCAAGGTCAGCGACGCGGACGGGCAGGCGCTGGCGGCGTCCGCCGGGCTTTCCATCGGCGAGGCGGACCGCTGGGGCGCGGCGATCGACCAGGCGGCGCAGCAGCGCCAGCCGGGCAAGGTCGCCCTGCTCGCCGGCCTCGGCATGCAGACCGATCATTGGGGCAGCGTGCCGCCCCGCCACCTGTTCCGCATCGTCCGCGCGCTGCGCGCCGTCGGGCTCGAATTCGAAGCGCGGATGATCGCCGCCGAGGCGATCGCGCGGCTGTGACCGGGCTGGAGGACCGGCGGCTGATCGCCGCCTTCCTCGAAATGATGGCGGCCGAGGCCGGCGCGGCACGCAATACGTTGCTCGCTTATGGGCGCGACCTGGAAGGCGCATCGGAGCTGTTGGAGGGCGGGCTCGCGGCGGCCTCGAACGAGCGACTGCACAGCCTCGCGGAGGCCTGGCTGCCGCTCAGCCGCGCGACCGTGGCGCGCAAGGCGGCGGCGCTCAGGCGCTTCTACGGATTCCTGCTGGACGAAGGGCATCGCGCCGACGATCCCTCCGCCGCCTTGCCGCGCCCCGGCACGGAGCGGCCCTTGCCCAAGGTGCTGGATCATCGCGCCGTCGATGCGCTGTTCGCCGAGATCGACCGGCGCAAAAGGGAGGGCGGCATCATGCCGCTGCGCCTCGCCGCGCTGATCGAGCTGCTTTACGGTTCGGGCCTGCGCGCGACCGAGCTGGTGTCGTTGCCCCGCCATGCGCTGGCGCCCGATCGGCCCTTCCTGATCCTGAAAGGGAAGGGCGGGCGCGAGCGGCTCGTGCCGATCTCCGACCGGGCGCGGCTGGCGGTGGCCGACTGGGCGGCGCACGTGCCGCGCGAGTCGCCGTGGCTGTTCCCGTCCGGCAAGGCGCATCTCAGCCGGGTGCGGCTCTATCAGATCGTGCGTGAGCTGGCCGCCGCCGCCGGCATCCCGCCGGATCGGATCAGCCCGCATGTGCTGCGCCACGCCTTCGCGACCCATTTGCTGGAGGGCGGGGCGGACCTGCGCGCCGTGCAGATGCTGCTCGGCCATGCCGATATCGCAACGACCCAGATCTACACCCATGTGGATTCGCGCCGGCTGATCGACCTGGTGAACAGCCGTCATCCGCTGGCCGACGCACCGCGCGGGAAACGGCCGCGCGTTGACGCGGGCGGCGGCGGGGCCTAACCCCCCGCGCCAATGGCTACCTATCTCGATTTCGAAAAACCGATCGCGGAGCTTGAGGCGCGGATCGCCGAGCTCCGTGACACCGCGTCCGCCGGCGAGGCCAATATCGAAGCGGAGATCGGCCGCCTCGAGGACCGCGCCGATCGCATGCTGCGCGACACCTATGCGAAGCTGACGCCCTGGCAGAAGACTCAGGTCGCCCGCCATCCCGAACGCCCGCATTTCAAGGATTATGTGGCGGCGCTCGTCACCGATTTCCTGCCGCTGGCCGGCGACCGTGCCTTCGGCGAGGACGAGGCGATCGTGGGCGGCTTCGCGCGGCTGGGCGAGCGCAAGGTGATGCTGATCGGCCATGAGAAGGGCGACGATACGGCGAGCCGTCTCAAGCACAATTTCGGCATGGCCAGGCCGGAGGGCTATCGCAAGGCGATCCGGCTGATGGAGATCGCCGACCGGGCCGGGCTGCCGGTTGTCACCCTGGTCGATACCGCCGGCGCCTTTCCGGGCGTGCAGGCCGAGGAGCGCGGCCAGGCCGAAGCGATCGCCCGTTCGACCGAGCAATGCCTGGCGCTCGGCGTGCCGATGGTCGCGGCGATCGTCGGCGAGGGCGGATCGGGCGGCGCGATCGCCATCGCGGCGGCCAATCGCGTGCTGATGCTGGAGCACAGCATCTATTCGGTGATCTCACCGGAAGGCTGCGCCTCGATCCTGTGGCGCACGGCCGAAAAGGCCGCCGACGCGGCCGAAGCGATGAAGGTGACGGCCGCGCAGCTGGCGGAACTCGGCGTCATCGACCGGATCGTGCCCGAGCCGGTTGGCGGCGCCCATCGCCATCCCGCCGACGCGATGGCCGCGCTTGGCGCCGCGCTGGAAGAGGAACTGGACGGACTTGCGCCGCTCGGCCGCGCCGCCCTGCGGACCCAGCGCCGCGAGAAATATCTGGCGATCGGCTGACGGCGGATATGAAAAGGGCGGCGGAACCTGCGTTCCGCCGCCCCTTCATTTGGCTGGGCTTAAGCCTAGCTGCCGTTCGCCATCGCGCCCGAGACCTCGTTGAAGGTCAGGCCGAGCTGCGAGCCGAGGCCCTGCATGGCGGCGATCGCGGCAACCGCGATGAGAGCGGCGATCAGGCCGTACTCGATAGCGGTGGCGCCCTTGGTGTCCTTGATCATCTTGCGAATGAACTGCATTTCCGGTCTCCTTGGTTCCAATTCCAAAACTAGGAAGTGTCCACTTCCAAGCCGCCCGCGCTTGGCATTGTCTGGGTCAGCTAGCGTCGTCCTACGGCAGACAGGTTTCCAAACATTTAATGCCGCAGATCACTTCTCAGGCGGCGCGGACCTGGTTGGAGATGTCGTTCCACATCTCGATCGTGACGCCCGCGAACTGCGAGACGGCGCCGACCATGGCGAGAAAGATCAACGCCAGGATCAGGCCGTACTCGACCGCCGTGGCGCCGCGCTCGTCCTTGAATATCCCGATGAAAACCCGCATCGCTTCCGGCCTCCCTCGCCGGGCTTTGCCGCCCTGGGACCGGATTACGGGGCGGGTTGTTAACGGATTCCTACCTGGAGACGCGCGGTTGCAAAAAAATCCGACGATGATCGTGGTCGCGGCGGCGCTGGTCGACGGGGCGGGACGCGTGCTGCTGCAACAGCGTGCGCCGGGCCGGGCGATGGCGGGGCTCTGGGAGTTTCCGGGTGGGAAGGTCGAGCCGGGCGAGCGTTCCGAGGAGGCGCTGGCACGGGAACTGGCGGAGGAATTGGGCATCGGCGTGGATGAGATGGCGCTGATCCCCGCCTGCTTCGCCAGCGCACCGCTGGCCGACAAGCACATGATCCTGCTGCTCTATCTGTGCCGGGACTGGGAGGGCGCGCCCGCACCGCTCGACGCGAGCGCGCTGCGCTGGGAACGGCCGGCCGACATGCGCGCATTGGCGATGCCCCCGGCCGACGAGCCGCTGATCGAATTGCTGGAGCGATTGCTCTAGCGCTTGGGCTTCAGCGCGTCGGCGAGCGAGGCGGTGCCGCTGCCGCGCCGGGCAGGGCGGGGCTGATCGGGCGACGGCGCCCAGCCGCTGAGATAGAGAATGTCGAACGTCTCGGCGGTCTTGCCGTCCGCATCGGCGCGTCCAGCGAACGCCGCCGCCGCCGCGGCATAGCCGATTCGGCCGAACGGACGCCGGGCGCGGGAAAGCAGGAGATTGCCCGCGCCCATGCCGCGCAGATCCCGCAGCAAGGCGCCGAACCCGCCGAATCGCACCGTTACGGTTTCGCGGTCCACCACCGGCAGAGCGAAACCGGCGCGGGAGAGCAGATCGCCGGCGGCGCGGGCATCGATCTGAGGGTGGATGCGCGGCGCGGGATCGCATCCTTCCGCCGCCTCGGCCGCGCGCAGGGCGGCGCGCAGCACCGGCACGCTGCCCGCGCCGGTAAAGGCCGCGAGGAACAGCCCGTCGGGCCGCAACGCGCGACGAATCAGGGTGAGCGCGCCGGGCAGGTCGTTCACCGCATCGAGCACCCCCACCGACACGACCAGATCGAAAGCGCCGTCGGCGAAGGGGAGGCGATCCTCATCGGCCTGGACCCCGCCCGCGGCGAAAAGCCGGCCCGAATCGGCGCGGGCGATTTCGAGTCCGCGCGCTTCGAGCCGGTCCGCCAGCCAGCCGTCCCCGCAGCCCAAATCGAGCGCATGACGGAAATCGCGCGCCACCAGGTCGAGCCGCTCCAGCAGCTCGCCGCCGGCGCGGCGATGAAGATAGCGCGCGCCCGGGTCCGCCCGCGCCGCGCGGTCGCGCCGCAGCCGCCGCAGGGCGCGGTCGAAAGGGCCGTCCGGATGCCGTTCCTCGCTCACGCCGTGCGCCATAGCAGAAGCGACACGCGGCGCGAGATGTCCGCATCCGGACAATGTCCGTCCGCCGCCGGACAGCTTGCGGGCTTGTTTCAGCGTCATGGCGAGAGGAAAAGCCTGGCACGGCCCTTGCTGCGTCGGACGGCGGATGCTTCCGCTTGGCTGGGCGGAAGGTTGCCGATAAAAGCCACGATGATCAACAAGTGTATTGCATCACTAAAACAGTTATGCGAGTAGAGCCGCGACGATGACAGAACAGTCTTTCGAAACGATGCGCCGCGCGATGGTGGCGAGCCAGCTCCGGACCACTGGGGTCAACGACCCGCGCGTGGTGGACGCGATGGGCGAGGTTGCGCGCGAGACGTTCCTGCCGGCCGATCGCGCCCAGCTCGCTTATGCCGATACGATGCTGCCGCTGGGCGGTGGGCGGGCGTTGAACCCGCCGATGGCGCTGGGCCGCCTGCTGTCGGAGGCCCGGCTGGACGGTAGCGAGCGTGCGCTCGTGGTCGGGGCGGGGACCGGCTATTCGGCGGCGGTGCTGGCGAAGCTGGCGGCGTCGGTCGTGGCGCTGGAGGAGAATTCGAGCCTGGCGGCGAAGGCGCGCGAAGCGCTGGCCGGCACCGCCGTAGAACTGGTCGAAGGCCCGCTGAACCAGGGTTGGGCGGCCGGTGCACCTTATGACGTGGTGTTGATCGACGGCGCGGTCGAAGAGGTGCCCCAGGGCATCGTCGATCAGGTCGCGGACGGCGGCCGGATCGCGCTGGCGCTGCTCGACCGGGGCGTCGCGCGCCTCGCCGTCGGGCGGGTCGTCGCCGGCACGTTCGGCGCGGTCACCTATGCGGATGTCGACGCGGCGCCGCTGCCGGGCTTCGAGAAGCCCAAAGTTTTCAGCTTTTGAAGGATGGAGCGAGGCCTGTGATGCGGGGACGGTTGCTTGCTGCGGTGGGGTTGGCCGCGATGACCTGGAACGGCGCCGCCCTCGCGCAGGCGCCGGCCGCCGCGCCGCCGCCGCAAGCGGTGGCGACCGGCCCGGCCATGACGCTCCGCGAAGCGCTGGTGCGAACCTATGAGACCAATCCGACGCTGATGGCCCAGCGCCAGTCGCTGCGCGCGACCGACGAGGGCGTGGCGATCGCCCGGGCGCAGGGCCGGCCGCAGCTCAATGGCGACGCCGCGTTCGACCAGGACCTCGTCACCCGCAATATCGGCGTCAACCAGCGCGACATCAATGTCGGCGCGAACCTGCGCGTGCCGCTCTATGCCGGCGGCGCGATCCGCAATTCCATCCGTGCCGCCAACAGCCGCGTCGATGCCGGGCGGGCCGACCTGCGCGCGACCGAGGGCGACATCTTCACCGAGGCGGTGGCCGCCTATATGGACGTGATCCGCGACCGATCGATCGTCCAGCTCAACCTCAACCAGGTTCGTGTGCTCGGCACCAATCTGGAGGCGACCCGCGACCGGTTCGAGGTCGGCGACCTGACCCGCACCGATGTTGCCCAGTCGGAAGCCCGGCTGGCGCTGGCCCGCAGCAATCTCGCCATCGCCCAGGGCCGGCTCGAGGCCAGCGAGCAGAATTACGAACGGGTGATCGGCGTGGCGCCGGGCGACCTGCAGCCGCCGCCGTCGCTGCCGCCGCTGCCGGGCGTCCAGGACGATGCGGCCGAGATCGCGCTGGCCAACAATGCCGATCTCGAATCGATCGCCGCCCAGGCGCGCGCCGCCGGCTTCGACGTCCGCGCCGCGCAGGGCAACCGCCTGCCGACCATCTCCGGCACCAGCCGGGTCCGCTATATCGACACGCTGGGCACGAACGACCGCGGCGTCAACGGACCTCCTCTATCGCCGGAAAACACGACCAGCGCCGGCGTCGGCGTGTCGCTCAGCGTGCCACTCTATCAGGGTGGCGCGGCGGGCGCTCGCGTGCGCCAGGCCAACGCCCGTCGCGGCCAGTTGCTGGAGCAATCGATCTCGGTTGAACGCGCCGTCGTCGCCAACAGCCGCGCCGCCTTCGCCAATTATGCGGCCGCCAACGATGCGATCGAATCGAACACGATCGCGGTGGCCGCCAACGAGCTGGCGCTGGAAGGCACCCGCGCCGAGCAGACCGTCGGCACCCGCAACGTGCTCGACGTGCTCAATGCCGAACAGGAATTGCTGAACAGCCAGGTGCTGCTCGTCACCGCCCGGCGCGACGCCTATGTCGCCGGCTTCCAGCTCCTCAACGTGATGGGCCAGGCCGAGGCGGAAGACCTCAATCTCGATGGCGGGCCGCTTTACGATCCGACCGTCAATTACCGTCGCTATGCGGGGAGCTGGTCTGATTGGGACGACGGGCCGACGATCCGCCCGGTCGGCACGCGCACCGCGCCGGCCGATGCAAACAGCCCCGTGACAGAACCGGAGCAATAAGCGATAAGCCGCGCGTCATGGGAGACGCACAGCCCGATCCTTCGATGGAGGACATCCTCGCATCGATCAAGCGCGTGATCGCGGAGGACGGCCGCGTCGCGCCGGCCGCGACGCGCATCCGCCGCCCGACCCCGCCGATCGCCGAGGAAGCGGAAGACGATGTCCTGGAACTCGACGATCCGGTCGCCGAGGACAAGGGGCTGATGTCCAGCGATGTCGCCGCCGCCAGCCGCGAGCGTCTCGCGTCGCTCACCACCCTGCGCCAGCGGACCGAAACGCCGGTCGAGCCCGGCGCGCTGGAGGCCGCGGTGCGCGACATGCTGCGCCCGATGCTGAAGGACTGGCTGGACGAGCACCTGCCGGGCATCGTCGAGCAGCTCGTCACCCGCGAAATCGCCCGGATCACGGGACGCAGCCTCTAATCGTTCCTGCGAAGGAAGGACTTTGCGCTTGCCCTGGCCGGTGCTAGCCATCGCGCCATGAGAAAGCTCATCGCCGCGAGCCTCGCCGCGCTCGCCATCGCCTCGGCCTCCGCCGCTTCCGCGCGCCCGATGACCGCCACCGACCTTGCCACGATGAAGCGGATCGGCGCACCGGCCGTGTCGCCGGACGGGCGATGGGTCGTCTATCAGCTCCGCGAAACGGACCTGGAGAATAATCGCGGGCGGATCGACCTTTGGCTGCTGGACCTGAACAAAGCGGACGGCGAAGCGGTCCGGATCGCCTCGACACCCGAGCATAACGAACATTCCCCCAGCTTCTCCGCCGACGGGCGCTGGCTCTATTATCTCGGCAACGCATCCGGGAGCGAGCAGCTCTGGCGCGTCGCCTTGCCGTCCGGAACACCGGAGCGCGTCACCGATCTCGCCAACGGCATATCCGGCTATGCGATCGCGCCGACCGGGGACCGGATCGCGCTTTGGACCGACCTTGATCGGGCTTGCGAGGATTTCAACTGCGCCAATGTGCCCGAGCTGGAGCCGCGCGGCAGCGCCCGCGTCTATGACGAGACCTTCGTGCGGCACTGGGATACGTGGATCGAGCCGGGCATCTATTCGCGCATCTTCACCTTCCCGATGGTGGACGGGCGCCCGCAGGGCGGCGGCACGGCGGTGTCCGGAGCCAGCGGCAACGCGCCGAGCAAGCCGTTCGGCGGCGGCGAGGAGATCGCCTGGGCGCCGGACGGACGGACGCTTTACTTCACGCTGCGCGAGGGTGGGCGGGGCGAGTCTTTGTCCACGAATCTCGACATTCATGCGGTGCCCGCCGACGGCAGCGCCGCGCCCGTCAACCTGACCGCCGCCAATCAGGCCACGGACACGATGCCGGCGGTGTCGCCCGACGGGCGCTGGCTCGCTTATGCCGCGATGGCGCGGCCCGGCTACGAGGCGGACCGGCTGGTCGTCCAGCTGCGCGATCTGCGCAGCGGCGAGACGCGGGCGCTGACGGCGGACTGGGACCGCTCGGTCGGCTCGATCGCCTGGGCGCCCGATTCGCGCAGCCTGCTGGTGACAGCGCAGGACACGCTCGACACGCCGCTCTTCCGCATCGATGCGCGGACCGGCGCGGTGACCCGGCTCAGCCAGGCCGAGACGGTCGGTAATGTCGTGCCGACCCGCGACGGCGCGGTCTTCACGGTCAACTCGATCGAGCGGCCGGACGATCTGCACCGGATGAACGGGAGCGGGGAGATCGTCCAGCTCACGACCATCAATGCCGCCTTGCTCGATCAGCTCGATCCTGTGCGCTACGAACGGTTCAGCTTCGCCGGCGCCAATGGCGATACGGTGTGGGGACAGATCGTGCGGCCGGCCGATGCGGCGGGGCCGCTGCCCGTCGCCTTCCTGATCCATGGCGGGCCGCAGGGCTCGTTCAACAATTCATGGTCCTATCGCTGGAACCCGCGCCTCTTCTCGGCGCCGGGCTATGCCGCCGTCTCGGTCGATTTTCACGGCTCCACCGGTTACGGCCAGGCCTTCACCGACGCGATCCGCCGCGACTGGGGCGGCGCGCCGCTGGAGGATCTGCGCCTGGGCCTCGCTGCCGCGGGGCAGCAGGACGCCCAGCTCGACATCGCCAATGCCTGCGCGCTGGGCGGCTCCTATGGCGGCTACATGACGACGTGGATCGCCGGCGCCTGGCCGGACGGCTTCAAATGCCTCGTCACCCATGCCGGCATCTTCGACCTGCGCGCCATGGCCTATGAGACGGAGGAATTGTGGTTCACCGAATGGGAATTCGGCGGGCCCTATTTCCAGGCGGGCGAGGCCTATGAGCGGCACAATCCGGTGAGCCTGGTCGATCGCTGGCAGACGCCGACGCTCGTCATCCACGGCGAGCTCGATTTCCGTATTCCCTACAGCCAGTCCCTCGGCATCTTCACCGCGCTCCAGCGGCGGAACGTGCCCTCGCGGCTCGTCGTCTATCCGGACGAGAATCACTGGATCCTGCGGCCGCAAAACTCGATCCAATGGTATCGCGAAGTGCATGGCTGGCTGGATCGGTGGCTAAGGGGGGCTGGCGGAGACGCGCAGGCGCGCTAAAGCGCCTGTCATGAGCGAACTGCCTAAGACATTCGAGCCCGGTCCGATCGAGGCGCGCTGGTATGCGCATTGGGAAGGCGAGGGGCTGTTTCGCCCCGCGCGCGACGCGGCCGAGCCCTTCACGATCGTGATCCCGCCGCCCAATGTGACGGGATCGCTCCATATCGGCCATGCGCTGGACAATACGCTGCAGGACATCCTGATCCGCCACGCGCGGATGCAGGGCAAGGATGCGCTCTGGGTGGTCGGCATGGACCATGCCGGCATCGCGACGCAGATGGTCGTCGAGCGGCAGATGAACGAGCGCGGCGAGAAGCGCACCGATTTCAGCCGCGACGCCTTCGTCGACAAGGTCTGGGAATGGAAGGCCGAAAGCGGCGGGCAGATCACCCGACAGCTTCGCCGGCTGGGGGCGTCCTGCGACTGGTCGAACGAGCGCTTCACGATGGACGAGGGCTTTTCGAAGGCCGTGCTCAAGGTCTTCGTCGAGCTGTACGAACGCAAATTGCTCTATCGCGACAAGCGGCTGGTGAACTGGGATCCGGGCCTCAAGACCGCCATCTCCGACCTGGAGGTCGAGACCAAGGAGGTGCAGGGCAAGTTCTGGCACCTGTCCTATCCGCTCGACGACGGTTCGGGCCACATCTCCGTCGCCACCACCCGGCCGGAGACGATGCTGGCGGACATGGCGGTGGCGGTGAATCCGGAGGACGCGCGCTACACGGCGCTGGTCGGCAAGCCTATCCGCCATCCGATCACCGGGCGGCTCATCCCGATCATCACCGACAGCCATGCCGATCCCGAGCTGGGTTCAGGCGCGGTGAAGATCACGCCCGGGCATGATTTCAACGACTTCGAGGTGGGCGTTCGCGCAGGCTTCAAGCCGGCCGAGATGCTCAACATGCTCGATGCCGATGCGAAGGTGATCCAGACCGCCGACGGGCTGATCCCCGAGGAGCTGCTCGGCCTCGACCGGTTCGACGCGCGCAAGCGCGTGGTCGAATTGCTGGAGGAAGCGGGAAGGCTCGAACGGGTCGAGGATCGCGTGATCCAGACTCCTTATGGCGACCGCTCCGGCGCGGTGATCGAGCCCTGGCTGACCGACCAATGGTATGTCGACGCGGCGACGCTGGCGAAGAAGCCGATCGAAGCGGTCCGCTCCGGCGAGATCAGGATCGTTCCCAAGACGTGGGAGAAGACCTGGTTCAACTGGCTGGAGAATATCCAGCCCTGGTGCGTCTCGCGTCAGCTCTGGTGGGGGCACCAGATCCCGGCCTGGTATGACGAGGATGGCAATTGCTACGTCGCGGAGAATGAGGAAGAGGCGCAGCGTCAGGCGGGCAACCGCAAGCTGACCCGCGATCCTGACGTCCTCGACACCTGGTTTTCCTCCGCGCTGTGGCCGTTCGCGACCCTGGGCTGGCCGGAGCAGACCGAGGAATTGCGCCGGCATTATCCGAACGACGTGCTCGTCTCCGGCTTCGACATCATCTTCTTCTGGGACGCCCGCATGGCGATGCAGGGTTATGAGTTCATGGGAGAAAGGCCGTGGAAGACATTGTATCTCCACGGACTGGTCCGCGACGCCAAGGGCCAGAAGATGTCCAAGTCCAAGGGCAATACGGTCGATCCGCTGGGGCTGATCGACAAATATGGCGCGGACGCCCTGCGCTTCACGCTGGCGGCGATGGAGAGCCAGGGGCGCGACATCAAGCTCGATGAAAAGCGGGTCGAAGGCTATCGCAATTTCGCGACCAAGCTGTGGAACGCGGCGCGCTTCTGCCAGGCCAACGACATCGGCGCGTCCAAGAGGATCGAGCCGCCGGCCGCAACATTGCCCGTGAACAAGTGGATCGTCGGCGAGACGGTGAAGACCGTCCAGGCGCTCGACATCGCATTGGCCGAACTGCGCTTCGACGAGAGCGCCAACACCATCTACCAGTTCACCTGGGCGACCTTCTGCGACTGGTATCTGGAGCTGATCAAGCCTGTCCTGTCTCCCCTCCCGCCTGCGGGAGGGGCCGGGGGAGGGCCTGTCGATCCCATGCTGGATGGAGACGACATGCCCCACCCCAACCCCTCCCCTGAAGGGGAGGGGCTAGAGGCCGAGGAAACCCGCGAAGTCGCCGGCTGGGTGCTGGACCAGATTCTGGTCATGCTCCATCCGTTCATGCCGTTCGTCACCGAGGAATTGTGGGGCGCGATGGGGGCGCGGGCGGACTATCCGCTGATTACCGCGCGCTGGCCGATGGCGGACGCACGCGCGCTCGATCCGGAAGCGGGACCGGAGATCGACTGGCTGATCCGTCTCGTCAGCGGGATCCGCACTGCACGCTCCGAGCTCAACGTGCCGCCGGGCGCAAAGCTGCCGCTCTATGTGCGCGGCGTTGATGCCGGCACCACGGCGCGGCTGGGCCGTCACCAGGCAGCGCTGGCCAGGTTGGCGCGAGCCGAGCTGGCGGCGGGCGATGCCTCCGAAGGCGGCGCGGCGCAGATCGTGGTGGACGAGGCGACCTATATCCTGCCGCTCGAAGGTGTGATCGACATCGCCGCCGAGAAGGCGCGCCTGCTCAAGGCCGCCGAGGCCGCCGAGAAGGAGCGCGATTCGCTGGCCGGACGTCTCAACAATCCGAGCTTTGTCGAGCGCGCCAAGCCTGAAGCCGTCGAGAAGGCCCGCGCCGATCATGCCGAGAAGGCGGCGGAAGCCGAGAAATATCGCGCGGCGCTGGCGCGGCTGGGCTGAGGACTATCGAAGGAAGAAGGACCATGAGAGGCCATCGTCACCTTGCCATGCTGGCGGCCGTCGCCGCGCTCGGCATTGCCGCCGTTCCCCAGACCGCAGCGGCGCAACAGCAGGAGCGGCGGGCTGACCTCGCCGATGCCGTGGCGGGGACCTACTATGGCGACGTGATTTCCGATGCGCGCGGCTCCTCCCAATCCGGCGTGACCGTGACGGTGACGCGGGTCGGGCCCAATCTGGTGGAAGTCAGCGCCGATTATGACCGCATCCCGACGGTGCGCATTCCGCTGTCGCAGGCGATGAGCGCCATCCTGCAGGCGCGGGGCGACAATGTGTTCCTGATCGACCGGTCTCGCGATCCCGGGCGGCTGAGCCTAACGATCGACGATGCCTCGCTCAGCGTGGAGCGGCAGAGGAATTAGGCACGACCACGTCGATCGCGCGCCCGGCGATCTCCACATTGGCGGGCGTGCGGCCGGTGACTTCGCCGTCGATCGAGATGGGGAGCGGCGGATCGGTGACGATGCGCAGGCTTTTGCCGCGAAAGTCGCGCACCGTCTCCTTGCGGGCCGAGGGCTTAGCGAGAATCGCCAGCCAGTTGCGGACCAGCCGGCTCTTTTCGTGGCCGGTGACGGCCTGGACGACGATCTCGCCGCTGTCGACCTCGGCGCCCTCGACCACCTCGACGCCGCCATGGAAGGCGCCGTTGGCGATGCGGACCTCGAGCGCGGAAAGCGTCTCGGTCCTGCCGCCCTGCTCGATGGTGAGGCGGAAGGGACGGAAACGCAGCATGCACAAGAGCGCCCAGGAGAGATAGCCGATCCGGCCGAGCCAGCGTTTCAGCCCATGCGGCACGCTGGCGCCGATCAGCGGCGACAGGCCGATCGCGGCGCTGTTGGCGAAATAGTCGCCGTCGATGACGCCCAAATCGACTCGGCGGCGGCGCCCGGTGGCGATCGTTTCGACCGCGCCCGCCAGATCGAGCGGGATGCCGAGCGTGCGCGCGAAGCTGTTGGCGGTGCCGAGCGGCAGCAGGGCGAAGACGCAGTCGCGCCCGACCAACTCATCCACCGCACAGGACAGCGAGCCGTCGCCGCCGCCGACGATCACCATCGGCGCACCGCCCGCCACCGCGGCCTTCACAGTGGGGATCAATTTCTTCGGATCGCGCAGCCCATGGGCGGCGGTGAGACGGATTCCGGCCTCGCGCAGCGCGAAGGCGGCCTTGCGGAACAGCGTCCGGCCCTTGCGCGAATGCGCATTGACGATGAGGACGGCCTCCTTGGGGATGGGCGCGGACATGGCCGCCATTAACACGCCAGCGCCCTTCCGTATCCATGGCCCTTTGCGGATGGGCGCCGCCACGCTAAGCCCTCACCCGCAATGACCGTCGCCGCTTACCCCGCCCTGCGCCTGCGCCGCACCCGTGCCGCCGCCTGGAGCCGCGCTTTGGTGGCCGAGACGGTGCTGACGCCGTCGGACTTGATCTGGCCTTTGTTCGTGACCGACGGAGAAGGCGTCGAGGAGCCGATCGCCTCGCTGCCCGGTGTGTCGCGCTGGTCGCTGGACGGCATCGCGGCGCGGGCGCGGGAGGCGCGCGAGCTCGGCATTCCGTGCATCGCGCTCTTTCCGAACACGCCGGCGGGGCTGCGCACCGACGATGCGCGCGAGGCGCTCAACGCCGACAATCTGATCTGCCGTGCGGTCAAGGCTGCCAAGGACGCGGCGCCGGAGGTCGGTGTGCTGACCGACGTCGCGCTCGATCCCTATACGGCGCATGGCCATGACGGGATCGTCGACGATGCCGGCTATGTGCTGAACGACGCTACCGTGGACATTCTCGCCCGGCAGGCGCTGGTTCAGGCCGAGGCGGGGGCGGATATCGTGGCCCCGTCCGACATGATGGACGGGCGGGTCGGCGCGATCCGTTCAGCCCTGGAACAGGCGGGGCATGTCAACGTCCAGATCATGGCCTATGCCGCCAAATATGCGAGCGCCTTTTACGGCCCGTTCCGCGACGCGGTCGGCTCGCGCGGGCTGCTGAAGGGCGACAAGAAGACCTATCAGATGGACCCGGCCAATGCCGAGGAGGCGCTGCGCGAGGTCGCCGCCGATCTCGCCGAGGGCGCGGACCATGTCATGGTGAAGCCGGGCCTTGCCTATCTCGACATCGTGCGCCGCGTGAAGGAACGCTTCGAAGTTCCTGTTTTCGTTTACCAGGTGTCCGGCGAATATGCGATGATCGAGGCGGCGGCAGCGGCCGGGGCGGGGGACCGCGACGCACTGCTGCTCGAAACGCTGACCGCGTTCAAGCGCGCGGGTGCCTCGGGCGTGCTCACATATCACGCGCCGGCGGCGGCGCGCCTGCTCGGCGCTTGAAGACGAAGGGACCGGAGACGTGGCCAGCGAACTGACCGGTGCCCGGCTCGACGAGCGTTATGCGCGGCCCTTGTTCATCACGACCATCGTGCTGGGCTCGTTCCTGCTGTTCCTGACCCAGCCGATGATCGCGCGCATGGCGTTGCCCCGGCTCGGCGGCGCGCCTTCTGTGTGGAACAGCGCGATGCTGGTCTACCAGCTGCTGCTGCTCGCCGGCTATGCCTACGCCCACCGGGTGGCGAGCCTGCGGCCCCGGCGCCAGGCCGGGGTCCATCTCGCCTTGTTCGGCGTCGCCGCCTTGTGGCTGCCGATCGGCCTCACCACCGCCCTGCCGCCGACGGGCGGGGAGCCCGCTTTCTGGGTGCCCTGGTTCCTGCTCTCGTCGATCGGGCCGGTCTTCTTCATCGTCTCGGCCCAGGCGCCGCTGATGCAGCGCTGGTATGCGCTGGAGACGAGCCGGGGCGATCCCTATCCGCTTTATGCCGCGTCCAATCTGGGTAGCTTCGCCGGGCTCATCTCCTATCCGCTGATCGTCGAGCCGCTGATGACGCTGCAGCAGCAAAGCTGGCTGTGGACGGGCATCTATGCGGTGCTGGTGCTGCTCGTCGTCGGCTGCGCGCTCACCGTGCCGGCCGATGCGGTGGAGGCTGTGCCGGCGGAGACCACGCCGCCGCCGACCGCGCGGCGCACCGCCCACTGGATCGCGCTGGCGGCGGTGCCGTCCGGCCTGATGCTGTCGACGACGACGCACCTCACCACCGACATCGTCGCGATGCCCCTGCTCTGGGTGCTGCCGCTCGGTCTCTATCTGCTGAGCTGGGTGATCGCCTTCGCCGCGCGGCGCGGCGCGGCGGACCTCATCACCGTCATCGCCCCCCTCGTCATCCTGATCGCCGGCGGGCTCGCCTTCGTGGAGGGCACGCGCAATCCCTTCGTGTCGGCGACGCTGGGGCTGCTCCTCCTGTTCGCCGTCGCGGTCGCGCTGCACGGCGAGATGTTCCGGCTGCGTCCGGCGGTCGATCATCTCACCCGTTTCTATCTTGCCTTGTCGTTCGGCGGGATGCTGGGCGGGCTGTTCTGCGCGATCGTCGCGCCTCTGCTGTTCGACTGGGCCTACGAGCATCCGCTGCTGATCCTCGCCGCCGCGCTGCTGGTGCCGCAATATGCGCTGGTGCCCTGGCCGGAGCGGCTGACCAGGATATTGAGCATCGCGCTGCCGGTCATCGCGCTGGCGCTCTCCTATCTCGGCGAGCAGGGCTATCTGGGCCGCGCCCCGACGATCACGATGCTGAGCAGCATCATCGTCTCGCTCTTCGCGCTCGCCTGCCTCGGCCGGCGCGGGCCGTTCACCGTGGCGCTCGCCGCGCTGATGCTGAGCTATGGCGGCTGGTCGACGCTGGCCCGCTCAACCGGGGACGACCGCACCCGTTCCTATTTCGGCATTTACGAGGTCTATGACCGGGCCGATGGATCGGCGCGGGTGCTGACCCACGGCACGACGCTGCACGGCATCCAGAATCTGGCGCCGGGGCTGGAGACGGTGCCGACCAGCTATTATGCCCGCCGCTCCGGGGTGGGTCTCGCGCTCGCCAATGCCGATGCCCTGTTCGGATCGGGCGCGCGGGTCGGCGTGATCGGGCTCGGAACCGGAACCCTATCCTGCTACCGGCAGGAGGGGCAGCCTTGGACATTCTTCGAAATCGACCCGGCGATGGTCGGCGTCGCACGCGATCGCTTCACCTTCCTGCGCGAATGCGCGCCGGAGGCGCGGATGGTGCTGGGCGATGCGCGGCTCAGCCTGGATCGCGAGCCGGCCAATTCGATCGACATCCTGGCGGTGGACGCCTTCTCCTCGGACGCCGTGCCGATGCACTTGCTGACCCGCGAGGCGCTCGGCGTCTATGGGCGGGCGGTGCAGCATAGCGGCATCGTCCTCTTCCACGTCTCCAACCGCTATCTCGACCTCAGGCCCGTCATTGCCGATGCCGCCGCTCGGGGCGGCTGGTCGCTGGCGATGATGCAATATGTGCCGGAGCGCGACGAGGAGGCGGAGCTCAACGCCACGATCTCGGTCTGGATCGCCCTGTCGCGCGATCCCGCGACGATCGAGCGGCTGGTCGCCTTGTCCGGCGAGGACAGCGTGTTGTGGGAGACGCTGGAGCCGACGCCGGGTTTTTCCGGCTGGAGCGACGATCACGGCTCGATCCTGCCGATCCTCAACCTGCCCAACTTATGGCCATGAAGCTGATATGACCGCGATCGAGACGCAGCGGCTGCGCCTCCGCGACTGGACGGAGGCGGATATCGCGCCGTTCGTGCGCCATACCAACACGCCCGAGGTGATGCGCTGGCTCGGCGGCCCGCTGCCGCCGGACGAAGCGGAAAAGCCGGTGCGCGAGCGGATCATGCGCTGGCAGGAGGAGCTGGGCTTCACCTTCTGGGCGATCGAGCGCAAGGCGGACGCGGAATTGCTGGGTTTTTGCGGGCTGAAGATCGCGGAGGGCGACACCTCGCCGGTCGCCGGCGATCACGAGATCGGCTGGCGGCTGCGCGCGGACGCCTGGGGACAGGGCTATGCGAAGGAGGCTGCGATCGCCTCGCTCGATTACGCCTTCGGCCCGCTCGCCGCGCCCCACGTCGTGGCGCTGACCTGCATCCAGAACGAAGCGAGCTGGGGCCTGATGGAGAAACTCGGCATGACGCGCCGGGCGGACCTCGACTATGTCGATCCCCGCTTTACGGGCGAACTCAGCCCGACCATCGTCTACCGCATCGAACGGAGCGACTGGCGCCGATGACCCTGCTGACCTTCGCCGGCCAGACGCCGCTGATCGATCCGACCGCCTTCGTCGCGCCCGGCGCGCGGCTGATCGGCGATATCGAAATCGGGGTGGAAGCGAGCATCTGGTACAATTGCGTGCTGCGCGGCGACGTGAACCGCATCCGGATCGGCGCGCGCACCAATGTCCAGGACGGCACCGTCATCCATGTCGATTCGCCCGAGCCGGGCCATGACGAGGGCTTTCCCACGATCATCGGCGAGGATGTGCTGATCGGCCATCTGGCCATGGTCCATGGCTGCACGCTGGAGGATCGGGCCTTTGTCGGGCTGGGGGGCATCGTCATGGACGGCTGCACGATCGAGGGCGATGCCATGCTCGCCGCCGGGGCGATGCTGACGCCGGGCAAGCGCATTCCGTCCGGCCAGCTCTGGGCCGGGCGCCCCGCCAAATATGTCCGCGACCTCGGCGAGGCGGAGATCGCCGGGATGCGCGCCGGCGTCGCCCATTATGTCGAGATGGCGAAGCGGCACGCGGCCGCGCTCAGCGGGGCGTAAGCCGATCCCGGAGCGGCGCGATCCGCGCCTGCTGCGCCTGATCCATTTCCTCCACCTCGGCGATAGCGCGCTGGATCAGCGCGAAGTCTTCGCGGCTGGTGGGAAGATCGGATCGTTCGGTCGCCAGCGCATGGAGCTGAGTCAAAGCGTCGGCGGTCGTGGCGCGTGCGGCTTCGAGACGGGAGAGAGCCTGCTGCGCCTCGACCCAGGAATCGGAACCCTCCGCGCCACCGCGCCCGATCGCCGCGCGGGCTTCGTCATAGACGCCGTCGAAGGCGCGCCGGCCCTCCTCCGCGGCGGCGCGCAATGCCTGCGCCTGCCGCCTCAGTGCCTGATCGTCGGCGACGACGGGCGCAGGACGATCGGGTTCGGCCAGCACGAAATCGCCTTCGCCTGGACGCGGCGCGAGCGACGGGAAGGGGCCCTGCGACACGCAGCCGCCAAGCAGACATGCCAGCAAGACGGCGGCGGTGGCCGGAGTGGTTCGAAGCCTCATTCCACCTTCTCTATTCGGGGGCGACGAAGCGGGCAACCAAGGGCTTGCGCCCCTGCGATCTTGCCCCTATGTCCCCCCTTCCCGCGCGCCCGTAGCTCAGCTGGATAGAGCACCAGACTACGAATCTGGGGGCCGGAGGTTCGAATCCTTCCGGGCGCGCCATTTCCCTTTTTCCCACCCTTATGTCGACGGACCTCCGGGGTCCGTGATCGGGTTGCGTCCATTTGCCGTTGGACGACTCAGCGTCGTGCTTCCGTCGCCATTTTGACGGCCAGACCCGCGAGAACCGTTCCCATCAACCAGCGCTGGACCAGCGCGAACGTGGGACGACGGACCAGAAACACCGCGATCGAAGCGGCGGATATCGCGATGAGCGCGTTCACCATCACGCTGATCGCGATCTGGGCCGTACCGAGGATGAGCGCCTGGCCGAGCACGCTTCCGGCCGCCGGGTCGATGAATTGCGGCAGCAGCGAAAGATACATGACCGCGATTTTCGGGTTGAGGAGGTTTGTGAGGAATCCCATGAGGAAGAGCTTGCGAGGGCTGTCCTGCGGCAGATCCCTGACCTGAAACGGGGTACGCCCGCCGGGGCGGACCGCCTGCCAAGCCAGCCACAGCAAGTAGAGCGCGCCCGCAAACCGGATCGCATCATAGGCATAAGGCACCGCCATCACGAGCGCGGTGATGCCGAAGGCCGCACACAGCATGTAAAAGACGAAACCGAGCGCGACCCCGCCCAGGGAAATGAGCCCGGCGGTTCTGCCCTGACAGATCGAGCGCGAGATAAGATAGACCATGTTCGGGCCCGGAGTCAGGACCATGCCCAGGGCGATAGCGGCGAAGGCGAGCAAACTGGTCGTTTCGGGCATCTGCGACTCCATTGTCGAAGTGATACCCAGACGCGCGGCGCAATATCCTCGCGCTTCCCGATGGGGCTCCATCTTTCAGCGTCAGTCACGCGAGGCTCCCGCTCATAAGGGCGCGACGCACGATCTGTAAAGCGCGGCGGCAACGTCGCTCGATCGCAACCATGAGCCGGTTGCGCGCGCAGGCATCGGCATGGCATCGGAAAGAACAGGCAAGGCTGGCGGCGCGAAGAGGTGCATGTGATCTGCAGGCGACCCCGATCCGAACTGAGAGCCTATGTCGACTTGGTCTGGTCGGCCGGCGCACAGGCCGCGACGAGCGCCGGCGCGCGCGAACTCTCGCTTCCGGGAGGATCGCATCACATCGTGATCCGGACGGGCGCGCCGCTGCGGATATTCGGGTCGGCGGACGATCGGGCCGGCGAGGAGATCGGAACCGCCATCGTCGGGGGCATGCGGTTGCGGGCCGTCCACAAGGCGCTGGATCGGGAGCCGAGCGTCGGTGCCGTCCTGCGCCCGGACGCGCTCGGGCTCATGTGCAAATTGGCGCCGGCGGAGTTCGCCGGCGGTTATGTGTCGCTGACCGAGATCTGGAACACGGGAGAAGTTGAGGACGGTATCGCGCACATCCAGGCGGGTGCGACCCATCGCGAGCGTCTCCAGAGCTTCGAGCGTATGTTGATGCAGTTGTTCGAAGGAGCCTCCGCCCCCGATCCGCGCATGCGTCATGCATTGCTGCGGCTGGACCGAGGGGCGAAAATCGACCCTGTCGCCGCCGAGGTCGGCTTCAGCCACCGCCATTTCTGCGCCCGTTTCCGCGAGATGGTCGGCCTTCTGCCGGTGGACTATCGGCAGGTCCGCCGGTTCGATCGGCTGATTGCGTCCCTCTCCCGGCCCAAGCGGCGCGGACTCGCGGAGGTGGCGCTCATGGCCGGCTATTGCGACCAATCTCATATGGCGCGGGAATTCCGTGCGTTTTCGGGGCTCTCGGTGCGAGAATATGGACGGCTCGCCAAGACGCAGGCGCGTCACGTTCCGCTGCCGGACTGAGGTCAGATTTCTGCAAGAAGCCGTTCCGGCGAGTCGTTATCCCCGGCTCCGAAAGGAACACGCCATGCATATCCACGAAGTGTACCCCTATCTTCACGCGACCGACGCCGAGGCAGCGATCGAGTTCTACAAGAAGGCGTTCGGCGCGACCGAGAAGTTCCGGCTGGTGGAGCCGGGTGGACGGATCGGCCATGTCGAGCTTCTGTTCGGCGAAACGACGGTGATGCTCTCGGCACCGTTTCCTGAGCTCGGCATCCATGCCGCGGATCCCGACGGGCCCTGCACGTTCCTCGTCCACCTTCACGTCGATGATGCAGACCGCATGATGGCCGACGCGGTGGCGGCTGGAGGGCGGATCGTTACGCCGGTGGGAGACCGGTTCTGGGGCGAGCGTTCGGGACGCGTCCGCGATCCGTTCGGGTACGAATGGATGATTGGTCATTCGATCGAGGAAATCTCTCCGGAAGAGATGCAGAGTCGCTACGAGCGGGTGGGGCTGACGGGCTAGCGGGCGCGATCCCCGTTTGGCGAGCGCGCTCTGGCGCCGCAGCCCAGGCCAATTTCAGTTCAGCAGACAGCGCCCGCGAGATCCCGCGCGGGCGCTGTCCGCATTTCCCGCATTCAGCCTTCCTTCAGGGCAGCCTGGCATCTATCGCGATGCGGGTCGGGGGATGTGCGTATGATGCGTTGGGGTTTCATCGTTGCGGCGGCTTTGTCGTTTTGCCTGTCGCCGGCGATCGCGCAGGACGGCGCGCGGACGGCGCCAGTCGCGATCGCGTCGGGCCAAAGCGTAGACGGCACGCTCGTCCAGGACGATATCCGCCGCCGTTCCGGCAAGTTCGAAGACGTTTATGTCCTGCAGGGACAGCGCGGGCAGCGCATCGATTTCAGGCTCTCCTCGTCAGACTTCGATTCCTTCCTTCTGGTCACCGGCCCCGAGGGCTTCAACCTCATCAACGACGACGAGGAGGGGGGCGAAGGGCTGGACAGCCGGCTGATCGTCGAACTGCCATCCGACGGCGCCTATCGCATCTCCGTCACCTCCTTCCGGCCGGGCGAGACCGGCGCCTATCGCCTCAGCGTCGGTGAGCCGCCGGCGGGTGCGACGATCGACCGCCCGCCGCCGGCCGCCGCGATCCAGCTCGGCGCTGCCGTCAACGGCCGCCTCGAAGCGCGCGACGGGCGGCGCGGGGCCGATCGTTATGCCGATCATTACCGCTTCACCGCGCGGCGCGGCGAGCGGGTGCGGATCGAGATGCGATCGCCCAAGTTCGACACCTATCTGGCGCTGCGCCATCCCGACGGCACCGAGGACATCAACGACGACGGCCGGATCGAAGGCGCGCGATCGACTGACAGCCGGATCGACGTCGTGCTGCCCGAGGACGGCGAATCTGTGATCGTGGCGACCAGCTTCGCGCCGCAGGGGGCCGGCGAATATCGCCTGACCCTGGAGCGCAGCCCGGGCCGGGCGCGCCAGGCCAATGTGCCGGGCGGGCCGCGCGTGATCGCCCTGCTGGTCGGGGTCGCCGATTATGGCGGCCGCACGTCCAACCTGCCCAATACCGACGATGACGCATCCGAGCTTTACGCCGGCCTGCGCGAGGCAGGGCTGCTCCATCCGGCGAGCGTGGTGCTCACCAACGCGCAGGCGACGCGCAAGGCGGTGTCCGACGCCTTCCGCCGGATCGCGGCGGCGGCGGGACCGGACGATCTGTTCCTGTTCCTCTTCTCCGGCCATGGCGACCAGGTCGACGTCCGCGTCAGCGCCGCCGAGCTGGACGGGCGCGCCGAGACGATCGAACTCTATGACGCGGCGATGCGCGACAGCGAGCTGGCGCCGCTCTTCGCCAGCGTGCAGGCGCGCATGTCGCTGCTGGTGATCGACGCCTGCTATGCGGGCGGGTTCCGCAGCCTGGTCGATCGGCCGAACGTGGTCGGCATGTTCAGTTCCGAAGAGGATCTGACCAGCCTGGTGGCCAGCCGGTTCCGGGCGGGCGGGTTCCTGTCCTATTTCCTGCGCGCCGGCATAACCGGCGAAGCGGACGATGACGGCGACGGCATCGTCACGGCGGGCGAGCTGTCCACCTATGTCCGCCGCCGCTTCCGCGTGGAAGGCGACATTCCCGCCAGCACGCGCGAGAATGAGCGCAATTACCAGAACCTTCTGATCGAGCGCGGCGGCGTCCATATCGACGACGTGATCGTCCGCCTGAACCGCCCGGCAAACTGAACGGATATCAGACCGTCATTGCGCGCGGAGCGAAGCAATCCAGGTCAGCCTCAGAGGCCCGCTGGATTGCCGCGTCGCTGCGCTCCTCGCAATGACGGTCCACTCAATCGCCGACGCGCTCGGGCTTGCCTTTGCGCTTGGTGGTGGCCAGCTCCTCGAGCTGCTTTTCGCTCATCGATTCGACCATTTCCTTTGATGCGCCCTTGAGCTTGCTCTTTGGCGTATCGCCGCGCTTGGCGGACAAAGCGGCGCCGGCGGCCTTTTGCTGGGCGGCGGACTTGGCGGGCATGGTCTTTCTCCTTCGGGGGAGAAAACGAGCGGTGCTCGGCGCCCGTTCCGCTCAGGCCAGCTCGGAAAGGCCGAGCAGATCGAGCAGCGCGCCGCGTGCCTTGGCCGCGCGTGTCCACAAGGTGGGGTCGGCGAGATCGTCCAGCGCGATCGTCTCGGGCCAGGTTTCGGCGATCACCGCCGCGATGGCGTCCAGCTTGGCTTCGTCGACGAGGAACCGGGAGTCGACATAAGCGGGATCGGCGACGACGCGCAGGCGCAGGCACGCCGGACCGCCGCCATTGGCCATGGACTGGCGCACATCGACTAATGCGAGCCGGCGGATCGGTCCGTTGCCGGCGGCCATCTGCTCCAGCCAGGCCCAGACACGTGGCGTTTCGCGCGCTTCACCGGGCAGCACGAGCGCCATGCCGCCTTCTGGCAGGGTCACAAGCTGGGCGTTGAAGAGATAGGATTTCACCGCCTCTTCGAGGCTGACCAGACTCGCCGGCACCTCGACGATCTCGACCTCCGGCAACAGGCGCCGCAAATCCGCGTAGAAGCTGTCCTTGTCCGCGAAGGCCTGTTCGTGGGTGAACAGGACATGCTCGTTGGCGACGGCCACCACATCATTGTGGAAGGCGCCGGCGGCAATCGCTTCCTCCGACTGGGCGACGAACAAGGTGCGCTGCGGATCGACCCGGTTCAGCCGAGCCAGCGCCCGGCTCGCCTCGACATGCTGACGCGCGGGGAAGGCACCGCCGCGCACGCCATAGACGAACACCTCCACGCCCGGCGCGTCGTGGCGCGCGACGAGGCGCATATGATTGGCCGCGCCCTCGTCGCCGAAGGTGGCGGGGATGGGGGGGTGCACGGCGAAATGCGCCGCGTCTCCGAAGGCGAGGCGCAGTTGCGCCAAGGTCTCCGGCCATTCGTGGCTGCGATGCGCCATCGTGTTGAGATTCGCGACCGTCAGGTGGCAGCGGCCGTCCGCCGTGTCCGGGGCAGGGGAGACGGTCGCCGCATTGGCTGCCCACATGGACGAAGCGGAGAGGGCGGCGGCGCGCAGCGTGTCCGACGCCTGCTCCGCGCTGGTGCCCAGCGAGGCGAGCCAGTCATTGTTCGGCCGGCGATGCGGCGGCAGCAGGCCCTGGGCGAGGCCGAGCCGCAGATTGTGCCGCATCTTCGCGATGCCCTGCAAAGCGGCGGCGCGGGGATAGGCGGTTTCGCCCTTGTTGGCGGTCGCGGCGAGATTGCCGAAGCTGAGGCCCGCATAATTGTGGGTCGGCCCGACGATCCCGTCGAAATTGATCTCGACCAGCGGCACGGTCAGCGCCCGACGGCGAGGAAGGTGTCGCCGACGCCGATACCGAGCAATGCCGCGCTGGCGGCATCCAGCGTGGCCGAGCCATCGTCCCGGATCGCGACCTTGCCATAGCCGGCGGCGAAATCGCGGCGATTGCCGGTCGCCAGCATCATCCGGATCGCGTCCGGCGCTTCGCCGATCTCGGCCAGCGTCAGCTCGCGCGCTTCGCGGACGGTGCGGATCGTGTCGGTGGAGGCCGACATGGTCGGGCCGCCGTCGAAGATGTCGACATAGCCGTCGCCGGTGAAGCCTTCCTGTTCCAGCATCCGCATCGCAGCGCGGCCGGAGGGGTGGGGGACGCCCATGATCGCCCGCGCGCTTTCCGGCAGCATCGCGGTGTAGATCGGCGTCTTGGGCATCAGATCGGCGATGAAGCGCGTGCCGTGCGCGCCGTTGAAGGCGTCGGCCTCCTGAAAGGTCATGCCGAAGAAGCGCCCGGCGATCGCGTCCCAGAAGGGCGAGCCCCCGGCCTCGTCGATCACGCCGCGCAATTCGGCCAGCACCTTGTCGGCGAAGCGCGCCCGGTGGAGCTTGATGAAGAGATAGCGGCTGCGGGCCAGTAGGACGCCGAGTCCGCCGGCGCGCTCGTTCGGGTGGAGGAAGAGGCCGCCCACTTCGGAGCTGCCTTCGAAATCGGTGCAGAGCGTCAGCATCTCGGCGCGGAAGGTGCGGCCCAGTTCCGGCGAGGTCTGGGTGAGCGTGCTGACCCGGTAGCTGTAGAAAGGCTCGCGGATGCCGACCCGGCTGAACACCTGGCAGGTGCCGCGGATCTGCCCGGTATCGGTATTTTCCAGCACGAAGACGAACAGGTCGCCGTCCGCGCTGTCCTCGGTCCGCGCCAGCGCGTCGTCGGACCGGGCCAGCTTGGCGACCAAAGTGCCCTTGTCGGCGGGCAGGTTGGTGAAGCCACCGCCGGTCAGCTTGGCCATCTCGTAGATCGCCTGGAAATCCTCGCCCCGCGCCGGCCTTACCCTGAAGCTCACAAACCCTCCCCCTTGGCCAGCCGCAATATGGTGAGCGCGGACAATTGCGCACGTTCCACCAGGCTGGCGGCGATCAGAAATTCCTGGTCCGAATGGATCGCGCCGCCGCGCACGCCCATCGTATCGACCACCGGCACGCCGCAGGCGGCTATGTTGTTGCCGTCGCACACGCCGCCCGTGTCGCGCCAGCTTATGTCCTGGCCGAGATCGGCGCCGCAGCGCTTCACCAGCCCGAACAGAGCGAGCGCCTTGTCATCGAGCGGCTTGGGCGCGCGGGCGAAGCCGCCATGGACATGGACGGAAACGTCGTGCGCCGCCGCGACCGCGGCGATGCTGTCGTCGAGCAAGGCCTGCGCCACCGCCTGCAAGTCCGGCGTGCGGGGGCGCATGTTGACGCGCAGCACGGCGTGGTCCGGCACGACATTGTTCTGCCCGCCGCCGTCGATCTTCGCCGGATTAACGCTGAGCCCGTCGCGCTTGCCGGCGGCGAGCCGCAGCGCGAGATCGGCCGCGGCCAACAGCGCGTTGCGACCCTGCTCGGGATTGCGCCCGGCATGGGCGGCGCGGCCGGTGATGCGGATCGAGAAATTGCCGCTGCCCGGCCGCGCGCCGGCGAGGGTGCCGTCGGGGAGGGCGGAGGGCTCGTAGGTCAGGGCCGCCGCCTTGCCCCGCGCCGCCGCCGCGATCAGCGCCGCTGAGCCTGGCGAGCCGACCTCCTCGTCGCTGTTGAGGACGACTTCGTAGCCGAGCCCTGGCGCACCGACGGCCTCGACAGCCTGCAGCGCGGCGAGCATCACCGCGATGCCGCCCTTCATGTCGGCGACGCCGGGGCCGCCGAGCACGCCCTCCTCACGCCAAAAGACAGTCTGAAACGGGTGATCGACGCCGAACACCGTGTCCATATGGCCGGTGAAGAGGAGCTGGACGGGCGCCTCGGGCCGCACCTTCAGATGCAGGTTGCGGCCATGCGGGATCGTCTTCAGCGATCCGTCCGGAATCATCGCCTCGACCGGTACGGGATCGCGCAGCGCCAGCTCGCCCGGCAGCGCGGAAAAGGCGTCGGCGAGCAGGCCGGCCATGGTCGCCAGGCCGTCCAGATTGCGCGAGCCGCTGTTGATCGCGGACCAGGCCATGACCTGGTCGAGCATCGGCGCATCGGCGGCGCGCGCGATGGCGGCCTGTTCCTGCGTGTCCAGCCCCTGCATCGGCCCTGTCTAGCCGGACGCGCCGCCCGCCGGAACCCCCGGCCTAGAAGCCGTAAACGAGCGTCACGCGGCTCTGCGTGTCGGTCGAGACGCGACCGATCACCGGTTCGCTCTCATATTGGAGATTGTAGGAGAGCCGCGCCGACAGCGCGCCGATGATCTGGGTTTCCAGCCCGGTCGCGGAGGTGAAGGTGTTGCTGCCCGAATCGATGAAGGCGGACGCGGCCTGGGTCAAAGTCACGCCGGGACGCAGGCGCAGCCGCGCATCGAGCGCGGCGCGGCCGGAGATGGTGTCCTCGTTGAGGCCGTCGGTGAATTCCGTGTGGCGGAAGGCGGGGCCGCCCTGGAGATCGACGGTGAAGCGCGGCGTCTTCACCAGCGCGTAGCCGAGGCCGACGGAGATCGAATAGCGCGCGTCGAAACCGAGCGGTGGATCGCGCTCCGCCTGAAGCAAAGCATAGGTCGAAAGCCGATCGTTCACCTTATAGTGCGGCTCGTAGGCGAGGAGCAGCCGCTCCTGCGTGCGAAAGCCGTTTATCTCCTGGATCTGCGCGCTGGCGCGGACCTGATGGCGCCAGAGCAGGCCTTCGCGGGTGGCGTTGAGCGAGGCGAAGATGCCGAGATTGTCGACATTGCCCGAGGTGCGCGAGGCGCCGACCTCGCCGCGGCCGGACCAGTTCTCGAGCACGCCGCGCCGGGCGAGCCGGGTCTGCCGCGCCGTCTGCCGCTCCTCGTTGCGCGCGGCGAGCCGGGCGTTGAGCGGGCCAGCGAATTCTGGATGGGCGCGCCGGGCGAATTTCACCACCGCGGCGATCTCCGCGTCGTTGCCGGTGGCGAAGGCGTCGTCGACCATCTGCTGCACGGTTGGCGGCAATTGCGGCTCTTGCGCTTCGGCTTCCGCCGCGATCTCCACCGCAGCCGCCGGCGGCTCCACATCGGCCCGGGCGGGGGATGCGGCCGCGATCAGGGCCAAAGCCAGGAAGCTGCGCACGATCATCTCAAAACCTCGGAATTTCACAACCAGTCGGAAAAAGCTTCCAGAACATCCTCATAAAGCTTCTTCTTGAAGGGCACGATCAGCGCCGGAAGCTCGACCGGCGCGACCCAGCGCCAGGCCCGGAACTCGGGATGTTCGGTGGCGAGATTCACGTCCGCATCCGTGCCGGTGAACCGCATCAGGAACCAGCTCTGCCGCTGGCCACGCCATTTGCCTTTCCACAATTTGCCGATCAGTTCGTCCGGCAGATCGTAGGTCAGCTCGCCTTTCGCCTGGGCGATGAATTCGACCAGGTCTCGGCGGATGCCGGTTTCCTCTTCCAGCTCGCGCAGCGCGCCGTCCAGCGGCGCTTCGTCCGCGTCGAGCCCGCCCTGCGGCATCTGCCAAGCCTCCAGCGTCGAATCGAGACGCTGGCCGACCCAGACCTGCCGGGCCGGGTTGATCAGCATCACGCCCGCCGCGGGGCGATAGGCGAGGGGATCCGCCATCCTGTCTCCCTGGGATTGCGATTCGGATTTCCTATCTATGGTCTGCGGCCTGTCTGTGCCACCCAAGGCGTCCACGGACGGTTGTCGCGCCGCTCGCGCGGGTCTAGGCTCCGCGCGCGCACGAAAGCTCTAAGGAATCCAACTTGGCCACGGCCACTCATTATCAGACATCGCAGGACGCCCGCTCGGACGCGCCGCTCGAGGCGGTGGTGGTTCGTTTCGCCGGCGATTCGGGCGACGGCATGCAGCTGACCGGCGGTCAGTTCACCCTTTCCACTGCCTTGGCGGGCAACGATCTCGCGACCTTCCCGGATTTCCCCGCGGAGATCCGCGCGCCGCAGGGGACGACCTTCGGCGTCTCCGCCTTCCAGATCAATTTCGGCTCGGCGGCGATCGAGACGGCGGGCGATGCGCCCGACGTGCTGATCGCGATGAATCCGGCCGCGCTGAAGACCAATGTCGCGGATTTGAAGGCCGGCGGCCTGATCATCGCCGACGAGGGCGAGTTCGGCGCGCGCAACCTCGCCAAGGCGGGGTATGAGGCCAATCCGCTGGAGGACGATCAGCTTGCCAAATGGCAGGTGATGAAGCTCAACATCTCGCAGCTCACCCTGGATGCCGTGAAGCCTTTCGGCCTCGGCAACAAGGAGGCGCTGCGCTGCAAGAATATGTGGACGCTGGGGCTGGCGCTTTGGATGTTCGACCGCGACCGCGAACCGATCGTCGCCTGGCTGAACGCCAAGTTCGCCAAGGCGCCGCAGCTCGCCGAGGCCAACATCGCTGCGCTCAACGCCGGCCATGCCTATGGCGAGACGGCCGAGTTGGGCGGTCAGGTGACGCAGCACCATGTCGGCGCGGCGCCGGTCGAGCCGGGTCTCTACCGCACGGTCACGGGCGCGGAGGCGATCTCGCTGGGTCTGGTCGCGGGCGCGAAGCTGGCCGGGCTGCCGATGTTCTTCGGCGGCTATCCGATCACGCCGGCCAGCGCGATCCTGCATCACCTGTCGCGGCTCAAGGAATATGGCGTCACCACCTTCCAGGCGGAGGACGAGATCGCCGCGATCGCCGCGTCGATCGGGGCGAGCTTCGCCGGATCGCTCGGCGTTACCTCCTCCTCGGGCCCCGGCATCGCGCTCAAGACCGAGGCGATGGGGCTGGCGATCATGACCGAGCTGCCGCTGGTGATCGTGAACAGCCAGCGCGGCGGCCCGTCGACCGGCCTGCCGACCAAGACCGAGCAGTCCGATCTCTACCAGGCCGTCTATGGCCGCAACGGCGATGCGCCGATGCCGGTCATCGCCGCGCGCTCGCCCGCCGACGCGTTCGATTGCGCGATCGAGGCCTGCCGGATCGCCGTCCAGTACATGACCCCGGTCATGCTGCTGACCGACGGCTATATCGCCAATGCGGCCGAGCCCTGGAAGGTGCCTGACATGGGCGGTTACACGCCGTTCCCCGTCGCGTTCCACACCGAAGCGCCGGGCGAGGGCGAGGCGGTCAATCCCTATGCGCGCGACGAGAAATTGAAGCGCGTCTGGATCAAGCCGGGCACTGACAAGCTGATGCACCGGATCGGCGGCATCGAGAAGAATGTCGGCACCGGCCATATCGATTATGCGCCGGACAACCATCAGGCGATGACCGACATCCGCGCCAACAAGGTGCTGGGCATTGCGAAGAGCTGCCCCGATCAGGACGTCTGCCTGGGCAGGGAGGGCGGCAAGCTCGCGGTCGTGGGCTGGGGCTCGACCTTCGGCCCGATCCACCAGGCCGTCCGCCGGGCGCGCAAGGCGGGCCAGGACGTGAGCCATATCCACATCCGCCACATCTGGCCGCTGCCGGAAAATCTGGGTGACCTCCTGAGGTCTTACGACCGGGTCATCGTACCGGAAATGAACACCGGCCAGCTCAAGACCCTGCTGCGCGACCAGTTCCTGGTCGATGCCCGCCCGGTCAACAAGACCTCCGGCCAGCCCTTCAAGATCGCCGAGATCGAAGCGGCGATCGAGGCTGCATTGGGATGACCAGCGCGCTCGCCGTTCAGGTTATCGACGCCATTGTCGAAGATGGTCCGCTTGCGAACATGGAGGGTTTTCTCCGCCAGTTGAAAACGCCTGTGGGCCGCGCGCCCTCGGCGGCATCCGTGCGGACTGCAGAAATCCTGCGCGGTCTTTCGAATGAAGACGCGACGCTATTGGCACGACAATTGGTCGATGCATCGACCTTCGGGCTGGTTTATCTCCTAGATAATCAATTCAAGAGCGACCTGAGGATCACTTTCAATCGTGGTGAATTCGAATGGTCGCCCGAGGCTCCCGAATTGATTGAGGCCTATCGCATGCGCGTTGAGCCGGACGGCAGCCTTGTCGAGCCAGGCCAAGAGGAACTCGCATGAACGGGCCACCCCGCCTGATGCCGCTCGTGCTTATGCTCGTCGTTGTATGCGCGCTCATTTACTATTCGATGCGAGGCTGATCCGATGACCGAGATGGTCAAGCTGACCCCCAAGGATTTCGCGACCGACCAGGAGGTGCGCTGGTGCCCCGGCTGTGGCGATTATGCCGTGCTGAAGGCGGTGCAGCGCACGATGCCGGACCTCGGCGTCGATCCGGCCAAGACCGTGTTCGTCTCCGGCATCGGCTGCTCCAGCCGCTTTCCCTATTATATGGAGACCTACGGCTTCCACACGATCCACGGCCGGGCGCCGGCGCTGGCGACGGGCGTGAAGCTCGCCAATCCCGAGCTGGACGTGTGGATCATCACCGGCGACGGCGATGCGCTGTCGATCGGCGGCAATCACACGATGCACCTGCTGCGGCGCAATCTCGATTGTCAGGTGCTGCTGTTCAACAACGAGATTTACGGGCTCACCAAGGGCCAATATTCGCCCACCTCGCGGGTCGGCACGCGCAGCCCGTCGACCCCGTTCGGATCGGTGGACCGGCCGGTGCGCCCCTGCGCCTTCGCGCTCGGCTCGGGCGGCCGCTTCGTCGCCCGCGCGATCGATGTGCACAAGAATTTGCCCGACGTGCTGAAGGCGGCGCACGCGCACAAGGGCACGGCCTTCGTCGAAATCTTCCAGAACTGCATCGTCTATAATGACGACGTGTTCGCGCCCTTCACCGCCAAGGAGCATAGCGGCAAGCAACTCTGGCTGAAGCCGGGCGAGCCGATGCTGTTCGACGGCGGCGCCAAGGGCCTGACGCTCGACCGCGAGGCGCTGAACCTCAAGGTCGTGGACGTGACAGACGGCGATTGGGAGGGCGCGGGCGTCATCGTCCACGATCCGACCAACCGCGCCGTCGCCCATATGCTGATCGACATGCCGATCGGCAGCTTCCCGATGGCCTTGGGCGTCATTTACGACGATCCCCGCCCGACGTTTGAAAGCGCGGTGCGCGAGCAGACCGAGGCGGCTACCGCCGGCAAGGCCGCCGATCTCCAGGCGCTGGTCTCCAAGGGCCAGACCTGGGAAGTGACCAAGGAACCGCGGGAGATCTAGGTTCGGGTCCGCGGCCCGCTTGCGTTGGCGGAAGATCGCGACCATCTAGCGCCCATGGCGACGCGCAGGGGAAATCATCTTGTCGCGGCCGACCGGGGCTTTGCCACCGGAGGGGGTCTGTTCGCACGCCTGTTCGCGGGTGGGTTCGCGCACGTGCTCGACGCGCTCGACCGGGGCATATCGGCAGGCCGGCTGGAGGCGCTGCTGCCGGACGGTTCCACTCGAATCTTCGGCAATCGCGCGCCCGGCCCCGTCGCGCACGTCCATCTGAGGAGCTGGCATGCGCTCGTCCGGTTGGCCACGTCCGGCTCGGTCGGCTGGTACAAGGCCTGGGCGAAGGGCGAATGGGCGAGTCCGGAGCCGGTCGCCCTGTTCGAATTGTTCATGCGCAATGCGGCGAGCCTGGGCGAGACGGGCCGCGCGAAGGGTCCGTGGAAGCTGGTCAACCATATCGCCCATGCGTTGCGGGCCAATTCGCCGGCCCGCGCGCGGCGGAACATCGCCCACCATTACGACCTCGGCAACGATTTCTACGCCGCTTGGCTCGACCCGAGCATGACCTATTCGAGCGCGGTCTTCGCCGAGCCGATCGCGGCGGACGAGCGGCTGGAGGCGGCGCAGGCGCGCAAGATCCGGCTGTTGCTGGACCGGCTCGATCTGAAGCCGGGCCAGCGCCTGCTCGAAATCGGCTGCGGCTGGGGCGGTCTCGCCGAGATTGCCGCGCGCGACTATGGTGTGAAGGTCGTCGGCCTGACCTTGTCCGAAGAGCAGAAGGCCTATGCCGACGCGCGCCTCGCTGCGGCGGGCCTGGCCGAGTGGATCGACATCCGGCTCCTCGACTATCGCGATGTCACCGGACAATTCGACGCCGTCGCCAGCGTCGAGATGGTGGAGGCGGTGGGGCAGGAATATTGGCCGGCCTATCTCCAGGCGATCGCGCGGGCGCTGAAGCCGGGCGGAAAGGCGGCGCTGCAGCTCATCTCGATGCGCGCCGAACTGTTCGATGCCTATGCCGCCAACGCCGATTTCATCCAGACCTATATCTTCCCCGGCGGATTGCTGATCGAGGAGGGACGGTTCCGCGAGATCGCCGAACAGGCCGGCCTCGCCTGGCGGGACCGCGCCGGTTATGGCCTCCATTATGCCGAAACGCTGCGCCGCTGGCGCGAAAGTTACGACGCGGCGGTGGCGCGGGGCGCGCTCGGGCAGGGCTTCGATGCCGCCTTCCACGATCTGTGGCGCTATTACCTGATGTATTGCGAGGGCGGCTTTCGCGGCGGTGGCATCGACGTCGCGCAGATCACGCTGGCGAAGGCCTGACCGCCTTGCCGCTTTTTCGGCCATCGGTTACGCCCCTCGCATGACCGACGCCTCTCGAGCCGAAACCACCAAGGCGGACTGGCTCGCTCTGGCCGTCCAGCTTCTGCGGCGCGAGGGCCCGGCGTCCTTGACCGTCGAGCGCCTGTGCAGCCGGACGAAGCGCCCCGCCTCCGCATTCAACTTGCATTTCAAGGGGATCGGCTCGCTCGCTCTCGCGCTGGCCGAACATTGGGCCGGCGCCGAGGCGCGGATCGTCTCGCAGGCCGCGCAAGGCGAAGGACCGCCCATGCAGCGGCTGATGGCCGTGCTGTCGCTGAGCGGCGTGTCCGATCCGGCGCTGGACCGGGGCGTCCGCGCGCTCGCCGCAGACTATGCCGAGATCGCCGATATCATCCGGATCGCCGACGACCGGCGCGAGATGATGGTGAGCGCGATGCTGGCCGAGGTCTATGGCATCAAGGGCGACGAGGCACGCGCCTTCGGCCGTCTTTTCAATGCATTGCATATCGCCGCGATGACGCGGCCGGAAGGCGAGGGGGCGGCCTATGCCGAAGCGCCCGCCAAGGCGCTGACCGCGATGCTGGGGTCGAACTTCCCTATCGACTGAGCACGAGCCGGTGGCCGGTCTCGAACTCGCCGGCCAGCAGCTCGACGATCGCATCGGCGACGGCCGAGGGCGGCTTCAGCGTCTCGGCATCCTCGCCGGGAAAGGCGCGCGCGCGCATTTCGGTGCGGGTCGCGCCGGGATCGACGATCGCGACCTTCACGCCCGTCACATTCTCCATTTCCTGCGCATAGCTCGTCGCCAGCGCCTCCAGCGCCGCCTTGGACGAACCGTAAGCGCCCCAATAGGCACGGTGCGCCGCGCCGACGCTGGACGAGATGGCGACGAGGCGCCCCGCATTGCTCCGCCGCAGCATCGGATCGAAGGCGGCGATCATCGCCTGCTGCGCCAGCACATTGAGCGTGAAGACCTTGTTGAGCTCCTTGCCGTCGATCTGCGCGACCGGCCCGAGCGTGCCGAGCATCGCGGCGTTCAGCACCAGCACGTCGAGCGCCTCCCAGCGCCCGCCGATCGCCTGGGCGAGCTTGCCGATGCTCCCCGGCTCGGCGAGGTCGAGCGGCGCGATCGTCGCCGAGCCGCCGGCCGCGTGGATACGCTCCTCGACCGCTTCCAGATCCTCGGCGGTGCGCGCGGTCAGCACCACATGCGCGCCCGCCGCCGCCAAGGCCTCGGCCGTCGCCGCGCCGATCCCCCGGCTGGCGCCCGTCACCAGCGCGAGCTTGTTGGTCAGAAATCCCGTCATTCCCACTCCGTCATGCTGAACTTGTTTCAGCATCCATGGCGATGAAGTCCGCGGATGCTCGAAGATGGACCCTGAAACAAGTTCAGGGTGACGAATATGGCCTAGGCGTAGCTTTGCGCCGGCAGGAGCTGATCGCGCTGTTCCTGATCGTCATGATCGGTGAGCCTGGTCGGATAGGCGCCGGTGAAGCAGGCGTCGCAATATTGCGGCTCCTCCTCGTCGCGCATCGCTTCGCCGAGCGCGCGATAGAGGCCGTCGATCGAGATGAAGGCCAGGCTGTCCGCCTTGATATACTGATTCATCTCCGCGACGTTCATCTGCGCGGCGAGCAGCTTCTTCCGCTCCGGGGTATCGACGCCGTAGAAACAGGAGTGGCGCGTCGGCGGGCTGGCGATTCGCATATGCACCTCGCGCGCGCCGGCCTCGCGCAGCATCTGGACGATCTTGAGGCTGGTCGTACCGCGCACGATCGAATCGTCGATGAGGACGAGCTTCTTGCCCGCGATCAGCGCGCTGTTGGCATTGTGCTTCAGCTTCACGCCCAAATGGCGGACCTGATCGCCCGGCTGGATGAAGGTGCGCCCGACATAGTGGGAGCGAATGATACCCAGCTCGAACGGGATGCCGCTTTCCTGCGCATAGCCGATCGCGGCGGGGACGCCCGAATCGGGCACCGGCACGACATAATCGGCGTCGACCGGATTCTCGCGCGCCAGCTCGGCGCCGATCGCCTTGCGGACGGAATAGACGGAGGATCCGTCGACGATGCTGTCGGGCCGCGAGAAATAGACATGCTCGAAGATGCACGGACGCGGCCGCTCCGCCGTGAAGGGGCGCAAGGATCGCACGCCCTGTTCGGAGACGATCACCAGCTCGCCCGGCTCGACGGTGCGCAGATAGGTCGCGCCGACCACGTCGAGCGCCACCGTTTCGGACGCGAAGATATAGGCCTCGCCCAGCCGGCCCATGACGAGCGGACGGATGCCGCGCGGATCGCGGCAGGCGACCAGCCCCTCGTTGGTCAGGCAGACGAGGGAATAAGCGCCCTCGACCTGCTTCAGCGCATCGATGAAGCGGTCGAGCAGGGTGCGGTAGGTCGAGGTCGCGACCAGGTGGATGATGACCTCGGTGTCGCTGGTCGACTGGAAGATCGAGCCGCGTGCATTGAGCTCGCGCCGCAGCCGCATCGCGTTGGAGATATTGCCGTTATGGGCGACGGCGAAGCCGCCGGTGGAAAGCTCGGCGAAGAGCGGCTGGACGTTGCGCATCGCCGTCTCGCCCGTCGTCGAATAGCGGACATGGCCGATCGAGGCCTTGCCGGCCAGCGCGCGGATCACCGAATCCTTGTCGAAATTGCCAGCGACATGGCCCATCGCCCGGTGGCTGTGAAAGGCGGCGCCGTCCCACGAGGTGATGCCGGCCGCTTCCTGGCCGCGATGCTGGAGGGCGTGGAGGCCGAGTGCGGTTACGGCGGCGGCGGTCTCCGCGCCCCAGATACCGAACACGCCGCACTCCTCGCGCAGCTTGTCGTCGTCATAAGGATGTGTGGTCAGCATGGCCTTCCCGGGTGTCACGCTTGCGTGGGCGGGCATATAGGGCGGGTGGGCCGGCTTGTCGCCCCCGCCATGCAAAGAATCTGAAATATCGCCGGGACTTCGCCATCGCCAGCCGGCGCGCTATGGTCCGCAGCCAAGCAAGGAGGCGCCTGTGACGATCGACGGACCGCTCGCCCGCGCCGCGCGGGCTCTGGTGCAATGGCCGCGGGATTTCGTGGCGCGCAAGGCGGCGCTCGACGAGGATGCGCTTGCCGCGTTCGAGCGCGGGACGGCGCCGCTGGACGATGTCGAAATCGCCCGGTTGCGTGCCGTGCTGGAGGGTGGCGGCGCGGTCTTCATCCCGGAAACCAGCAGCGGCCGGGGCGTCCACCTCAAATTCGCGCGCAAGGATGTACGCGCGATCAACCGGCTGGAAGGCGAGGGCGGCCCGGTCGGCGACGACGATGTATGACGCGGCGTTGTCGGCGCGGCAGCGCTTGACGCTAACGTCAACGTAAAATAGCCTCGCAGCCATGCCCGAAACCGCGCTCCATTCCGATTATCATTCGTCCGATCGCGACGCGCACAGCTACACCATCACCCAGCTTTGCGAGGAATTCGGCGTCACCGCCCGCGCGCTGCGCTTCTACGAGGACGAGGGCCTGATCTCGCCCGAGCGCAGCGGCCTGGCGCGCATCTATTCCTGGCGCGATCGCGCCCGGCTCGCCTGGATTTTGCGCGGCAAGCGGGTGGGCTTCAGCCTCGCCGACATTCGCGAGATGATCGATCTCTACGATGTCGGCGATGGCCGCCACGAACAGCGCCGGGTGACGCTGGAGAAATGCCGGCACCGGGTCGATGTGCTGAACAAGCAGAAGATCGACATCGACGCCACGATCGACGAACTCGAACGATTCATCGCCATGGTGGCGGCGGCGGAGACCGCGCCCACCCCCTAGATTGCCAGGAGAGGACAATGCCCAGCTATACCGCGCCCGTCCGCGACACGCGCTACGTGCTCGAGCAGGTGCTCGGCATCGAGCGTTATTCGAACCTGCCGGGCTTCGAGAATGCGACGCCCGACATGATCGAGGCGATCCTCTCCGAAGGCGGGCGTTTCGCCGCCGAAGTCCTCCACCCGCTCAACCGCAGCGGCGATGAGGAAGGCTGCACCCGCCATGCCGACGGCAGCGTGACGACGCCCAAGGGCTTCAAGGAAGCCTATGCCCAGTTCGTCGAGGGCGGCTGGACCACGCTGTCGGCGCCGGAGCAATATGGGGGGCAGGGGCTGCCCTCCGTCCTCGCCACCGCCGTCACCGAATATCTGCTCTCCGCCAACCAGGCGTTCGAGATGTATAACGGCCTCACCCAGGGCGCGATGGCCTCGATCATCATCAAGGGCTCGGACGAGCAGAAGGACACCTATCTGCCCAACATGGTGTCGGGCCGCTGGACCGGCACGATGAACCTCACCGAGCCGCATTGCGGCACCGATCTGGGCCTGCTCAAGACCAAGGCCGAGCCGCAGGCGGACGGCAGCTACAAGATCAGCGGCACCAAGATCTTCATCTCCGCCGGCGAGCACGACCTGTCCGAGAACATCATCCACCTCGTTCTCGCCAAGATCACGGGCGCGCCGGACAATGTGAAGGGCATCTCCCTCTTCATCGTCCCCAAATTCCTGGTGAACGAGGACGGCTCGCTCGGCGAGCGCAACGGCGTCTCCTGCGGCTCGATCGAAGAGAAGATGGGCATTCACGGCAATTCGACCTGCCTGCTCAATTATGACGGCGCGACCGGCTATCTGATCGGCGAGCCGGAAAAGGGGCTGGCGGCGATGTTCATCATGATGAACGCGGCGCGGCTGGGCGTCGGGCTCCAGGGCCTCGCGCAGGGCGAGATCGCCTATCAGAACGGCCTCGCCTACGCGAAGGACCGGCGGCAGGGGCGGGCGCTCGATCCCAGCGCGCGCGATCCCGATGCGAAGGCCGATCCGATCATCGTTCACCCCGACGTGCGCCGGATGCTGATGGAGGCCAAGGCGTTCAACGAGGCGGCGCGCGCCTTCGTCCTGTGGGGCGCGCTGCAGGTCGATATCAGCCGCAAGGCGCAGACCGAGGAGGAACGGCTGGCGGCCGACGACCTGCTCGGCATCCTCACCCCGGTGATCAAGGGCTATCTGACCGACAAGGGCTTCGAGGCCGCGGTCAACATGCAGCAGATTCACGGCGGCCACGGCTATATCCGCGAATGGGGCATGGAGCAGTTCGTCCGCGACGCCCGCATCGCCCAGATCTACGAAGGCACCAACGGCATCCAGGCGCTCGACCTGATCGGCCGCAAGCTGCCCGCCAATGGCGGTCGCGCGATCCAGGCCTTCTTCAAGTTGGTCGGCGAAGAAGCGAGCGCGGCGAAGGGCGACGAGAAGCTTGCCGGCATCGCAGGCGCCGTCGAGCGCGCCAATGGCGATCTCCAGACCGCCTCGCTCTGGCTGATGCAGAATGCGATGGCCAATCCGAACCAGGCCGGCGCGGCGGCCTATCCCTATATGTCGCTGATGGGCGTGGTATGCCTGGGCCTGATGTGGCTGCGCATGGCCAAGGCGAGCGCCGCGGCGCTGGCGAACGGCACGGAAGACCCCGCCTTCCACGAGACCAAGCTCGCCACCGCGCGCTTCTATGCCGACAAGATCATGCCGGAAAGCAATGCGCTCCGCCGCAAGATCGAGGCGGGATCGGACAGCCTGATGGCGCTTCCGGTAGAGGCGTTCTAGGGCGCGATCTCCTCGATCGCATAGCGCAGGCGCGGCGCGTGCAGGTCGCGCAGCCGTGCCTGGCGCTCTTCGCGGGTCATCGCCAAGGCCCAGGTCCAGGCGGCGTCATAATCGTAATGCGCGCCGATCCGGCGCTCGATCGCCACCATCCGGTCCGCGAAATCCTGGCCGTAGAGATCGGTCCAGACGTCGTAGAGAAAGAGATAGAGCAGCCGGTGATCGTCCAGCTCCGGGGAGCGGGGCAGGGTCATCGCCAGCCGGTGACCGAGTTCGTGGACGAGGGTGGCCTTCATATAAGCCGGACGTGAACTCGCGCGCAGCCTGATCGTCCGGCCATCGAAGCTGATCATCGGCGCGCCGTCGCGGACCAGCACCTCGATCTCAGACCGGGGGAAGGGCTGACCGGTCGCCGCTTCCATCGCCGCGACGATCAGCGGCCCGTCATCGCGCCAGATGCGGCGATAGTCCTCAGTCGCCCGTTCGTAGCGCGGCGCCAGGGCGACGAAGGTGAGCGGCGGCGCCATGCCGCAGGCGAGCAGCCAGATGGCGAGAGCAATGCCGGCCCGGCGCCTCATGCCTCTCCGAGCGGTCGCGCGGCGATATAGACCCGATTCCGGCCCTGCTGCTTAGCGAGATAGAGCGCTTCGTCCGCCGCCTTCAAGGCCGCCCGTCCATCCTCATAGGCCAGTACGTCGGCAACGCCCGCGGAGAAGCTGACCGGAGCCAGGCGTGCCCCATCCTCGCGGTTGACCAGGTTCCGGTCCGCCAGGTCCTCGCGCGCCGCATTGACGATTTCCGCCGCCTCCGCCGTCGTGGCATCGAACAGCATCGCGAATTCCTCTCCACCATGGCGGGCGACATGGCAGGCGTTGCGTGAAATCTCGGCGAGCAGCTTGGCGACGAATTGGAGGACGCGATCGCCGGTGTCGTGGCCATATGTGTCGTTGATCGCCTTGAAATGATCGAGGTCGCAAAAGGCGATGGCGAGCGGCGTGCCGTTCTCCCGGGCCACTTGCTCGCGGCTGCGCAGCGCGGCTTCGAAAGCGCGGCGGTTGGGCAGTCCGGTCAGATAGTCCTGCTCCGCGGCCTTGCGCGCCGCTTCCAGATTCTGCTGGAGCGCGCGGGCGTCCTTTTGATGGGTGCGCATTTGCGTTTCGGCCTTGCGCATCGTCTCCACCATCGTGCGCGTGAGCTCGACCAGCTTTTCGATCGCCGGCGCCGACAATGAGCCGGCGTCGAGATCGTCGGCCTGCTTCTTGAGTTCGGTGCCGTAATCGCGCGCCGATTCGCGGGAATCGTCGGTCAGCCGGATCACCTGCTCGAGATGCGTCTCGACCTTTTCGAGCATCTCGGCGAGGGCCTCGGGCGTCATCTTGTCCGCGTCGCGCTCGGCGGCGATTTCTTCGACGATGCCGTTGGTGAGGCAGCCATGGGTGCGAAGTGCCGAGCCGACAGCCCTCTCGACCGCGAGGTCGCTGCCGGAAAGATAATCCAGCACCAAGCCGAAATTGAGCGGCGTCACGTCCAGGTCATGCTGGAACAGGAACTCGCCGACTTGCGTGTAGAGCGCCTTGTGCCGGTTGACGGCCCGCCGGGGCATGTCGCCGATCGAGTCCGGAAAGGGTTCGTCGCCAGGTGCAATCGACGCGAAACGCTGCGCCCACCTGGCAAAACGGTCGCCAATTCCCATCGTCCCTACCCCCCGGTCGGTCCTAGATTTGATCATTCTGTGAGAGCCGTGACCACGGAGGGTGGCGGGCTGCCCGGATTTTCTTCCCGATCCTTACCATAAGTGGAAGGAAAAGGGAGGCCGATCGCACAGGCGCCTTCGGGACGCGTTTCAATTGCCATTCGACGAAGAAGGTCAGCATTTCCGCGAACCGCATCCGGGCTTGATCGCGGCGCGGAAATGGCGGAGGCTGCATGCCTGTCGTTCGGGGGAGTGGCAGCGATGAATGCTCGTGTCGCGCTGCGTGGGCCTGTTTTCGAATCAGCTTGAAACCTTGCGCGCGCGCCGCGCCCCGGCCGCGTTTGCCAGGAAAGGACGCCTGCAATTCAATAGGGGGGGGACAAGATGGACTGGATGCTGATGCCGCTGCGTCGCTACGCCGATTTTTCCGGCCGTTCGCGACGGATGGAATTCTGGATGTGGGTGTTGTTCCAATTTTTGATTGGGATCGTCTTCCTGGTCCTCATCATGATCCTCGGCGGCGCTGCCGTCATCAGTGGCGAACCGTCTCAGGTGATGGCGGTGGGCGGTGTCATCGCCGTCCTATACGGCCTCAATCTTCTGCTGATGCTCGCCTTCTTCATCCCCAACCTGGCCGTCACCGTCCGCCGCCTCCATGATTCCAACCGAAGCGGCTGGTGGATCATGCTTTTCTGGGGGCCGTATTTGATGATCATCGTCTCGCTCGTCGTGGTGGGCGCGGGCGCGGTGGCTGCCAGCAAGGGCGGCGCCCTGACCGGCGGGATCCTGTACATGCTTTCCGCATTGGGCCTGCTGGTGGGCTCGCTCGTGCTGCTGGTGTTCATGTTTCTCGAAGGCACGCGCGGGCCGAATCATTACGGAGCGGACCCGAAAGGTCAGGTGGGCAGCGACGTCTTCGCCTGATCGGCGGGTTGCGGCCGGGCGCGCGGCTCTTTAGAGGGACCGCGCGTGCCCCTGTGGCGGAATTGGTAGACGCGCTCGACTCAAAATCGAGTTCCGCAAGGAGTGCCCGTTCGACTCGGGCCAGGGGCACCATTCGCACTCTTCTCAGCCGCGCCGCCGTGGGGCATTGTCGGCCATATGGAGGAGCGTCCCGCCGAACCGCCCGAACCGCCGGCCGCCGCGCCGCGCCCGCCGGTCATTCCCGAATCCTACCTGGAAGCCGAGCTGGAATCCGCCACCTTCCGCCGGGACCGGCTGCTGGCCGCCCTGGCACTGATGTTCGGCATCGCCTTGGTCATGGCGATGCCCTTCGCGCTGCGGGCGGGGGCCGAATTCTTCCTGCCGGTTACGGCGGCGCTGGTGATCGCGATCGCGCTGGTGCCGCTGCTGGAATGGATGGAGCGCCGCCGCGTGCCGTCCGCGCTGGCCGCCTTCCTGTGCATCGTTCTGTTTCTCACCATGGCGAATGTCGCGGTGGCGGCGATCGTCCTGCCGGCGGCCGAATGGTTCCAGATGCTGCCCGACAGGATCGGCCAGTTGCGCAACACGCTCGCGCCCTTGGTCGATGTCTATGCGAATCTGGAGCAGTTCATCGACAATGTCGTGCGTGAGTTCGGCCGCTCGCCGGTTCCGGCCGCGACGCCGCAGGCCGTGCGCGTGGAAACGCCCAATTCGCTGCTGCAGATCATCGCCACCTCGGCGCCGTTCGCGGCGATCCAGATGTTCTTCGCGGTGCTCGTCATCTTCTTCTTCCTGTCCGGCTGGACCCGGATGCGCAAGCGCACGATCACCACCCGCGCCAGCTTCGACGGCGCGATGACGACGGCGCGGGTGATCCAGCAGGTGGTGGACGCGACCTCCGCCTATCTGGGCACGATCACGGTGGTGAATATCGGCATGGGCCTGCTGGTCGCGCTCGTGCTCTATTTCCTGGAAATGCCGACGCCGCTCATGTGGGGCGGTATCGTCGCGGTGCTGAACTACATTCCCTATCTCGGCCCGATCGCCTCGACCGTTCTGCTGGCGCTCGGCGGGCTGATGGCGTTCGAGGATCCCTGGTATGCGATGCTGCCGGCGCTGTCCTTCGTCGTCATCCACATGATCGAGGCGAATGTCGTGACGCCGATGGTGGTCGGGCGGCGGCTCACCATCAATCCGCTGATGATTCTCCTGTCGCTCAGTTTCTGGGCCTGGGTCTGGGGGACGACCGGGGCGCTGCTCGCCGTGCCGCTGCTGATCATCTTCCGCACCATTCTCGATGCGGCGGGCAAGCCCGACATTGCCGGCTTCCTGTTCGAGGAGGGGACGCTGATCCACGAGCATCATGACGATCATCGGGGCCAGCCGCCGCCGGGTTGACCCGACGGCAAATTCTCCCGCCCGGGTCGCTTGACAGCCCCGATGCCCTCTTCTAGTTCGCCCGCCTGCCTTACGCGGGTGTAGCTCAGTTGGTTAGAGCGCCGGCCTGTCACGCCGGAGGTCGCGGGTTCGAGCCCCGTCACTCGCGCCATTTTCTCGAAGATCGGCAAATCGACGCGCGACGTATGTCGGCCCGCTCGCAAATCTCTTCAAATATGCTCCGTTGGCTGAAAGCCGCGCTGCTGCCGCTGTTGCTCGTCACGGCTTCGTGCGGGCTACCGCCGCCGGCGCGCTCCATTTCCTGCGCCGCCGCGCCTGCGCCGGAGATCAGCCGCTCCGCCGACGGGCTTACCGAGCGGACGACCTTGTCCGTGCTCACCTACAATATCGAGGGTCTGGCCTGGCCCGCCCGTCAGGGTCGGGGACCGGCCCTGCGCGAGATCGGCGAGCGGCTCGCCGCCATGCGCGCCGCCGGCGCCGCGCCGGACATCGTGATGTTCCAGGAGATGTTCAGCGATGCCGCCAAGCGCGCCGTCGCCGATGCGGGCTATCCGGCGATCGCGCCCGGCCCGGACCGGCGCACGCGCTCCGGCGATTCGGTGGACGATCCGCTGCCGGGCAGCCGCAATGTCCGGCGCGGCGAGATCGGGCTGCGCCTGCTTGGCGGTGGCCTCGCCATCACCTCGCGCTATCCGATCACGCACAGCGAGCGGCGCGCTTATGGCCGCCGCTCCTGCGCGGGGATCGATTGCCTGTCGAACAAGGGCGTGATGCTGGCGCGCATCGTCATTCCCGGCGTGCCGACCCCGATCGACCTCTACAATACGCACATGAATTCCGGCCGCGCCTCGCGCGTGGCGGAAGAACGCCATCTCGCCGCGCATGAGCGCCAGGCGCTCGAAGCCTCCTGGTTCATCGAGCGGACCCACGACGATCGCTTTCCGCTCGTCTTCGGTGGTGATTTCAACATGCGTCATTCCGAGGATCGCTGGGACAATTTCTCGCGCTACCAGTCGCTCGAGCTGGTCCACCGCTTATGTGCCGACCCCGATTCGGGCTGCGACGTGCGGATGTCCTGGGATGGAGACGAGCCCTGGATGGACACGCAGGATCTGCAGTTCTTCTGGAGCGGGGAAGCCGTGACGATGCGGCCGATCCGGGTCGAGACGATGTTCGACGGCGGGCCGAGCGGTCCGCAATTGTCGGACCATGACGGCTTTCTGGTGACCTACGAGCTGAGCTGGCCGGTTTCAGTCGCCGGGCGCAATCACTGCGCCGCGAACTAGCGCCGATCGCGCCACTTTCCCGTTTCCATCCAGCGCAGCAGCGGCTTCAGCGGCAGGATCCAGACGATCCCGGCCACGACATAATAGATGATGTGAACCCAGTCCGGCGCCCAATTCAGATAGGGTGCGACGCTGGCCACGATCACCGCCCAGCCGGCGATCAGCAGCAGGATCAGCAATATGCCGAAGGGCTGGCGCCAGGTCGGCTCTACACGCATTCGATCCATTCCTCCGGCGTCGCGATCGCATCCAGGGGAATGTCCCAGGGATCGGCGGGAAGGGCCGAATCGGCGATCTGGCCCGGCCAGGCAAGCCCGATCGTCATCACCGGCCCGGCGGCGCGCACGGCAGCCAGCGCGCGGTCGTAATGGCCCTGGCCATGGCCGATCCGCGTGCCGCGCCGGTCGGCGAGGACGAGTGGGACCAGCAGGGTGTCGGGGGTCAGCGCCGCTGCATGCTCATGTGGTTGCAACATGCGCCAGGGGCCGGGCGCCTTCGCCGGACCCTCGCGCCATTGCATGGGCGAGTCGCGGTCCGCGAACCAGGGGAAGACGACCCGCGCGGCCGGATCGAGCCCGGCGAGGATCGCGTCAGGGGAGATCTCGCTCGCCAGCGGACGATAAGCGGCGACGATCCGCGCGCCGCCGATCCGGGGCAGCACCTGCCGCGCCAGATCGGTCTCCAACTGCGCCCGCATCTCCGGCGTCAGCGCGCGTGCGAAATCGCGGCGCCGGCGCAGGGCCTCGGCGCGAAGTGCGCTCTTGTCGGGCGGGAAGGGTGACGGGACCGCCATGGCCGTTTGCTGGAATATCCTCTGACGCCTAGAACGTCAGGTGGGAACCATGTGCGTCAGGCCAGGGCCTGGGCAGGGACAGCTCCCGAGGATGTCTTATCGCCTCAGGGATGTTCTCGAAAGCGCGCACCGGGCAGTACCCGTCATCACCAATTTAGGCGTTCGGAGCGCCGCTCTCAAGAGCGTCGGCCAGTCTTTCCATCCGCGTGGCGAGCCGTTCCAGCGCTTCGGCGACGGCGGGATCGGGCGGCAGCGGCTCCGGATCGGCGATGCCGTTGCCGGCGCGGACTTCCTTGAGATCGTCGGCGATCAGCAAAGCGGCGAACAGGAGCTGGCGCGATTCGGTCAGCCCGCCCAGCGCCGATTCCGCGTCGCGCGCGCGCCGGTCGACCGTCGCGGCCAGGCCGCGCAGATGCGCTTCCTCGCCGTCGCGGCAGGCGACATTGTAGCGGCGGCCCGCCACCTCGACGTCGATGCTGGCCATCAGCCTCTCTCCCCGGCGGCGACCAGCCGGTCGATCTCGCCGATCGCGCCGGCGACTCGGGTTCGCAGCGCGTCATGCGCGGCGCTGAGCCGGCGATAATCCTCGCTGTCCTGCGGATCGGAGAGCGAAACGGGGCGGGATGCGGCCGCCTCGACGCGGGCAAGGGCCCGCTCGATGCGGCTGACGGCGTCAAGGGCGCGCTGGTCGGCCATGGCACAAGGATAACACAGCCGGAGCGCGCGGCAAGCGGTGATGGTGGAGAGACCCTACGGTTGACGGGGCCGCACCCGCCGATAAAGGGAGGCCGAAGCGCCGTGCCGCGCGCCTTCACGATTCCGCTTCCGAAGGGACCGCATGCCCGCCGACATAAGATCGCTCGCCAACGCCATCCGCGCCCTGTCCATGGACGCGGTCCAGGCGGCCAATTCGGGCCATCCCGGCATGCCGATGGGCATGGCCGATGCCGCCACGATCCTGTGGACCGAATATCTGAAGCACGATCCCGCCGATCCCAAATGGGCGGACCGCGACCGTTTCGTGCTCTCGGCCGGCCATGGTTCGATGCTGATCTACAGTCTGCTCAACCTCACCGGCTACGCCCACCCGACGATGGACGAGATTCGCAATTTTCGTCAGTCCGGGAGCCCCTGCGCCGGCCATCCCGAGAATTTCCTGCTCGATGGCGTCGAGGCGACGACCGGCCCGCTGGGGCAGGGCGTGGCGATGGCGGTCGGCATGGCGATCGCGGAGCGGCATCTCAACGCGGAGTTCGGCGACGATCTGGTCGATCACCATACCTGGGCGATCGCCGGCGACGGCTGCCTGATGGAAGGCGTCAATCACGAGGCGGCGGGCCTGGCCGGGCATCTCGGCCTCGGCCGCCTGAATGTGATCTGGGACGACAATCGCATCACCATCGACGGCGGCACGGATCTTTCGACCAGCGAGGATATCGAGGCGCGCTATGCGGCCTATGGCTGGCATGTCGTGCGCTGCGACGGCCACGATCCGGCCGATATCCGCCGCGCCTATGACGCCGCTCTGGCCGATCCGCGCCCGTCGCTGATCGCCTGCCGCACCATCATCGGCAAGGGCGCGCCCAACAAGCAGGGCACCTCCGCGACGCACGGCGCGGCGCTCGGCACGGACGAAGTGGCGGCCGCCCGCACCGAACTGGGTTGGACCGCCGCACCGTTCGAGATTCCCGCAGAGATCGAAGCGGCCTGGCGCGAAGCCGGACAGCGCGCCGCCGGGGATCATGACGCCTGGCGCGATCGCCTCGCGGCCAGCGACAAGGGCGCGGAGCTGTCCCGCCGCATGGCCGGCGATCTGCCCGAAGGCTTCTCGCTCGATGACTATATCGCCGGCCTGATCGCCAACCCGCAGAAGGTCGCGACCCGCAAGGCGTCGGAGCTGGCGCTGGAGGCGATTAACGCGTTGCTGCCCGAGACGATCGGCGGCTCGGCCGATCTGACGGGTTCGAACAACACTAAAACAAAGAACCAGAAGCCGCTGACGAAGCAAGATTATTCCGGGCGCTACATCTATTACGGCATCCGCGAATTCGGCATGGCGGCGGCGATGAACGGCATGGCGCTGCACTGCGGGATCATCCCCTATGGCGGCACCTTCCTGATCTTCTCCGATTATTGCCGCCCGGCGATCCGCCTGTCCGCGCTGCAGCAGGTCCGCGCCATCTATGTGATGACGCACGATTCGATCGGCCTGGGCGAGGACGGGCCGACCCACCAGCCGGTCGAGCAGCTCGCCTCGCTCCGCGCCATGCCCAATCTCGACGTCTATCGCCCCTGCGATATCGTCGAGACGGCGGAATGCTGGGAGTTGGCGCTGCGGGCCGGAGACAAGCCGTCCTTGCTCGCGCTGACGCGTCAGAACCTGCCGCAAGTCCGTACCGAGGCATCGGAAAACCTGTCCGCCAAGGGCGCCTATCGGCTCCGTGCCGCGTCGGGCGTGCGCAAGATCGTGCTGCTCGCCACCGGCTCGGAGGTCGAGGTGGCGCTGGCGACCGCCGACGCGCTCGAAGGGCAGGGGATCGGCGCGGATGTCGTCTCAATGCCCTGCTGGGAGCTGTTCGACGCCCAACCCCAAGCCTATCGGGCAGACATTCTGGCGGACGACGCGCTGATCGTCTCGATCGAGGCGGGCGCGACCTTCGGCTGGGAACGCTATACCGGCCGCTACGGGCTCAATATCGGCCTCGACCGTTTCGGCGCCTCCGCGCCGGCGGACGAGCTTTTCAAGCGCTTCGGCTTCACCGCCGAGGCGATCGTGCCGCAGGTGGTTGCGGCGCTCAAATCCTAAGGAGATCAATCACATGGCAACCAAAGTTGCGATCAACGGTTTCGGACGCATCGGCCGCCTCGTCGCCCGCGCGATCCTCGAGAACAAGGATAGCGGCCTGGAGCTGGTGGCGATCAACGATCTCGCGGACGCCGAATCCAACGCGCTCCTCTTCAAGCGCGACTCGGTTCATGGCGCCTATCCGGGCGAGGTGAAGGCCGACGGCAACGATCTCGTCATCGACGGCAAGCGCATCAAGGTGACGGCCGAGCGCGACCCGGCGAACCTGCCGCACGCCGCCAACGGCGTCGACATCGCGCTGGAATGCACCGGCTTCTTCACCGACCGCGCCTCCGCGCAGAAGCATCTCGATGCCGGCGCCAAGCGCGTCCTCATCTCCGCGCCCGGCAAGAATGTCGATCTCACCGTCGTCTACGGCGTCAATCACGACAAGCTGGAGGCCGGCCACACGATCGTCTCCAACGCCTCGTGCACCACCAACTGCCTCGCGCCCGTCGCCAAAGTGCTGCACGATGCGATCGGCATCGAGCGCGGCTTCATGACCACGATCCACGCCTATACCAACGATCAGAAGATCCTGGACCAGATCCATTCCGACAAGCGCCGCGCCCGTGCCGCCGCCATGTCGATCATTCCGACCACCACCGGCGCCGCCCGTGCCGTGGGCGAAGTGCTGCCGGAGCTGAAGGGCAAGCTGGACGGCTCCTCTGTGCGCGTGCCGACGCCGAATGTCAGCCTCGTCGATCTCACCTTCACGCCGAGCCGCGACACCACCGCCGAGGAAGTAAACGCGATCCTCAAGGCAGCCGCCGAAGGCGCGATGAAGGGCATCCTCGCTTATACCGACGAGCCGCTCGTCTCGATCGATTTCAATCACAATCCGGCCAGCTCGACCGTCGACAGCCTGGAAACCGCGGTGCTGGAGAGCAAGCTGGTCCGCGTCGTCTCCTGGTACGACAATGAATGGGGCTTCTCGAACCGGATGGTCGATACGGCCAAAGCGATGGCGGCCTTGATCTGACGTCATGGCGTCGTTTCGCACCCTCGACGATCTCGGCGACGTGAGCGGCAAGCGCGCGCTGGTGCGCGTCGATCTCAACGTGCCGATGCACGAAGGCTCGGTCAGCGACGACACGCGGCTGCGCGCGACGCTGCCGACCGTCACCGAGCTGGCCGACCGGGGCGCGATCGTGCTGCTGCTCGCCCATTTCGGCCGGCCGAAGGGGCAGAAACGCCCCGACATGTCGCTGTCGCTGGTGACCCGCGGCTACAGCCATGTGCTGGGCCGCTCCGTCCAGTTCGTGCCCGAATGCCAGGGCGAGGGCGTCGCCCATGCGCTGAAGGTGCTGCGCCCCGGCGATGTCGCGATCCTCGAAAATACCCGCTTCCATGCGGGCGAGGAGAAGAACGACCCCGAACTCGCCGCCGCGATCGCCGCGAACGGGGATTTCTACGTCAACGACGCTTTCTCGGCCGCCCATCGCGCCCATGCCTCCACCGAAGGGCTGGCGCATCTCCTCCCGGCCTATGCCGGCCGGGCAATGGAGAAGGAATTGAAGGCACTGGAAGCCGCGCTCGGCAATCCCGAGCGTCCGGTCGCGGCCGTGGTCGGCGGCGCCAAGGTCTCGACCAAGCTCGATGTGCTGAAGAACCTGGTCGGCAAGGTCGATCATCTGATCATCGGCGGCGGCATGGCCAACACCTTCCTCGCCGCGCGCGGGGTGGCGATCGGCAAGAGCTTGGCCGAGCGCGACCTGACCGACACGGCGGAAGAGATCCTCGATGCCGCCGACAAGGCGAACTGCACAGTCCATCTCCCTTACGACGTTGTGGTGGCCAAGGAGTTCGCGGCCAATCCGCCGAGCTTGCGCACCTGCAACGTCCATGAGGTCGCCGAGGACGAGATGATCCTCGATATCGGCCCGGCCGCCGTCGAGGCGCTGGCCGACGCGCTCAAGACCTGCCGCACGCTTGTCTGGAACGGGCCGCTCGGCGCGTTCGAAACGCCGCCCTTCGACGCTGCGACCATCGCGCTCGCCCGCACCGCGGCGGCGCTGACCCAGGAAGGCAGCCTCGTCTCGGTCGCCGGGGGCGGCGACACGGTGGCGGCGCTCAACCAGGCCGGCGTCTCGGACGATTTCACCTTCGTCTCCACCGCCGGCGGCGCCTTTCTCGAATGGATGGAAGGCAAGGAACTGCCCGGCGTCGCCGCGCTGATGCGCTGACCCTGACAATCGAGGAAGATGCAATGACCGATCCGAAGATGCGTGCCCAGATCGAAACCGGCAAAGGCTTCATCGCCGCGCTCGACCAGAGCGGCGGTTCGACGCCCAAGGCGCTGAAGGGCTACGGCATCGAAGCCGACGCCTATGGGAATGACGCGGAGATGTTCGGCCTCATCCATCAGATGCGCAGCCGGATCATCACCGCGCCCGCCTTCAGCGGCGACAAGGTGCTGGGCGCGATCCTGTTCGAAAAGACGATGGACGGCGAGGTGAACGGCAAGCCGACGCCGCAGGCGCTGATCGACAAGGGCGTCATCCCCTTCATCAAAATCGATAAGGGCCTGGAGGACGAAGCGAACGGCGTCCAGCTGATGAAGCCGATGCCGGAACTGGATGCGTTGCTGACCCGCGCGCGTGGTCTCGGCGTGTTCGGCACCAAGGAGCGCTCGGTCATCAACCTCGCCAATCGCGAGGGCATTGCCGCATTGGTCGCCCAGCAGTTCGAGGTGGGCAAACAGGTGCTTGCCGCCGGGCTGGTCCCGATCATCGAGCCGGAGGTCAACATCAAGAGCCCGGAGCGCGCCGAGGCGGACGCGATCCTGCTCGACGAGCTGACCAAGGCGCTCGATGCGCTGCCCGGCGACGACAAGGTGATGCTGAAGCTCAGCTTGCCGGTGCAGCCCGGCCTGTTCGAGGGCCTCGTCGATCATCCCCGCGTGCTGCGCGTCGTCGCCTTGTCGGGCGGCTATGCCCGTCCCGAGGCCTGCGTCGAGCTCGCGAAGAATCGCGGGGTGATCGCCAGCTTCAGCCGCGCCCTGCTCGAGGATCTCCGTCACCAGATGAGCGACGACGAATTCAACGCCGCTTTGGGCCAGGCGATCGACGAGATTTACGAAGCTTCGATCAACAAGGGCTAGCCAATTCCATGCCCACCTTCGTCATTGCGAGGAGCGCAGCGACGCGGCAATCCATGTGCCGCTGGATTGCTTCGCTGCGCTCGCAATGACGGGAAGGAATATGGAAGACGACGATCTCAGCCTCGACCCCGGCTTTGCCGCGCGGTTCGAGCGCGATCCGCGGCGGCCCGCCTGCCAGCTCTACCTGATTTCGCCCCTCGATGTGGGCGGAGATTTCGCGGATCGGCTGGCGGCGGCGCTGGACGGCGGGCCGGTCGCGGCCTTCCAGTTCCGGGTGAAGGGCGTCGACCAGCACGAGGCCACCCGTATCGCCGAACCGCTCCAGCGCCTCTGTGCGGCGCGCGAGGTCGCCTTCATCGTCAATGACGATATGGGCCTCGCCAGGCGGATCGGCGCGGACGGCGTCCATCTGGGGCAGGGGGACGGCGATCCCCGCGACGCCCGCGCCCTGCTCGGCCCCAATGCGCAGATCGGCGTCACCGCGCACGACAGCCGCCATCTCGCCATGGAGGCCGGGGAGGCCGGCGCCGATTATGTCGCCTTCGGCGCCTTCTTCCCCAGCAGCACCAAGGAAACGCGCCACCGGCCCGATCCGTCGATCCTGTCCTGGTGGACGACCTTGTTCGAAATACCCTGTGTGGCGATCGGCGGGATCACGCCCGAAAACGGCCGCGCGCTGGTCGACGCCGGCGCTGATTTCCTCGCCGTGTCCGGCGCGGTGTGGGGCCATGCCGAAGGGCCCGGCGCAGCGGTCGCCGCTTTCCGGAAAATGCTCGAAAGCTGAGCGCGGCGGGAACGGTCCGGCCCCGCAACGGGTTCGGGCGGGATGCAACGCGCCGTTCTTCCCCTGCTCGTGCTCGTCACGCTCGGCGCGATCCTGTTCTTCGCGGCGATGATCTGGTTCTCGGCCGTTCCGCCGGAAGAAGAAGCGCCGGCAGCTATCGTCGCCGACGAAGCGCGTGTGGGACAGCCCGTCTTCGTTTCGGCCCCGTCCGGCCTCGCCATCCCGGTCGCGGGGGTCGCGCCCGCCGACCTGATCGACACCTACAGCCAGGACCGGGACGGCGGCGCGCGCGCCCACAATGCCATCGATATCATGGCGCCCGCCGGTACGCCCGTCGTCGCGGCGGCGGACGGTGTGGTCGAAAAGCTCTATTTCAGCGAGGGCGGCGGCGGGATCAGCGCCTATGTCCGCTCGGAAGACGGGCAGTGGATCCACTATTACGCCCATCTCCAGGCCTATGCCCCCGGCCTTGCCGAAGGCCAGCGGCTGCGCCGGGGCGACGCCGTCGGGCTGGTCGGCAGCACCGGCAATGCGGAGGATGCCGGGCCCCACCTTCATTTCGCCATCCATGCGATGGGCCCGGGCGAGGCCTGGCACGAAGGCACGCCGATCAACCCGTACCCCCTCCTTGCCGGACGGCCCGCCGCGCGCTAAGGCGCCCGCCAATCTTTCTCATCCTTGCGAGCGAACCCATGAAGATCAGCGGCGTGGACATTCGTCCCGGCAACATCATCGAATATGAAGGCGGCATCTGGCGCGCCGTGAAGATCCAGCACACCCAGCCCGGCAAGGGCGGCGCCTATATGCAGGTGGAGCTGAAGAATCTGCGCGACGGCCGCAAGAACAATGTCCGCTTCCGCTCGGCCGAGACGGTGGAGCGCGTCCGGCTCGACACCAAGGATTTCCAGTTCCTGTTCGCGGACGGCGAGACGCTGACCTTCATGGACAAGGACAATTACGAGCAGACGACGCTGCCGCGCGACCTGCTCGGCGATGCCGCTGCCTTCCTGCAGGACGGCATGGACGTGATCATGGAGCTCTATGACGAAGAGCCGATCAGCGTGCAGCTCCCGGACACGATCGAAGCGACGATCGTCGAGGCCGACGCGGTGGTGAAGGGCCAGACGGCCTCGTCCAGCTACAAGCCGGCAGTCCTCGACAATGGCGTGCGCATCATGGTCCCCCCGCACATCGCGAGCGGCACCCGCATCGTTGTCGATGTTTACGAGCAGACCTACGTCCGCAGGGCGGACTGACCTTCATCCCTCTCCCCTTGCGGGAGAGGGACAGCCGCCGCAGGCGGCAGGGTGAGGGAATGAAACCCTCGCCCCTCACCCTCCCACTCGCTTCGCGAGCGGGCCCCTCCCTCTCCCGCAAGGGGAGAGGGGTTTAGGAGCTGACCTTGGTATCCCATTCCGGCCTCATCACCGTCATGGAACGCGCCGCGCGCAAGGCGGGCGGGCGCCTGCGTCGCGATTTCGGCGAGGTCGAGCAGCTTCAGGTGAGCCGCAAGGGCCCGGCCGATTTCGTCAGCCTCGCCGACGAGCGCACCGAGCAGGTGCTGGTCGAGGAACTGCGTCGCGCGCGCCCGGACTGGGGCCTGCTGCTCGAGGAAGGCGGCGCGATCGAGGGCAATCCGATGAAGCCGCGCTGGATCGTCGATCCGATCGACGGCACCACCAATTTCCTCCACGGCATCCCCCATTTCGCCATGTCGATCGCGGTGCAGGAGCCGAAGCCCGGCGGGCAGGGCTGGGGCGAGATCAGCCACGGCCTGGTCTACCAGCCGATCACCGACGAAAGCTATTGGGCGGAGAAGGGGCGGGGCGCCTGGCTGCAGGACCGGCGGCTGCGCGTCTCCTCGCGCCGTGACCTTTCCGAGGCGCTGATCGCGACCGGGGTGCCGTTCATGGGCCATGGCGATGTGGGCCGCTTCCAGAAGATCCTCGGCGCCGTCGCGCCCGAAGTCGCCGGCATCCGCCGCTTCGGCTCGGCCGCGCTCGATCTCGCCTGGGTCGCCGCCGGGCGCTATGACGGTTTCTGGGAGGAAGACCTGCAATTCTGGGACATCGCCGCGGGCCTGCTGCTGGTCCGGGAAGCGGGCGGTTTCGTCACCGATTTCCGGGGCGGCGAGGCGGGCGTCGCCAAGGGCCAGATCCTGGCCGGCAACGACCAGATCCACTCGCGCCTCCACAAGCTGGTCGCCGGCGCGCTGCGCTAGTCGCGCAGGTTTCGGAAAAAGGCCGGGAAACCGCCTTGTTGCGAGTCATTCTCATGCCTCGCGGCCTTGCGACTCCCGCCGCCCCCTTTTAAGGGGTGCCCAGCAATTTTTGCGGCTGCGAGAGACCCCTTGCCCGAGACGATTTCCGTCGACCTGATTCAGTATCTGCCGATCCTCCTGTTCCTGGGGATCGCGCTGCTTCTGTCGCTCGCCTTCGTCGTGCTGCCGATGATCGTCGCGAAGCTGACCGGGGCGGCGAAGCCCTATCCGGACAAGCTCGCCGAATATGAATGCGGCTTCCCCGCGTTCGAGGACAGCCGCGCCCAGTTCGACGTGCGCTTCTACCTGCTCGCGATCCTCTTCATCATCTTCGATCTGGAGGCGGCGTTCCTGTTTCCCTGGGCGGTGACGGTGTTCGATCTCGGCTGGGGCGCCTGGGTGGCGATGATGATCTTCCTCGCCGAGCTCGCTTTGGGCTTCGCCTATGCCTGGAAGAAGGGGGCGCTGGAATGGGAGTGATCCTCGACGCGCGCGGGCAACCGATGCAGCCGGCCCCGGCGGATGGTACCCCGCCCGATCCCTATATCTTCAACCAGATTCAGTCCGAGGTCGCCGACAAGGGCTTCCTCGTCACCACGACCGAGGATCTGTTCCAGTGGGCGCGCACCGGCTCGCTCTGGTGGATGACGTTCGGCCTGGCCTGCTGCGCGGTCGAGATGATCCATGTGAACATGCCGCGCTATGATCTTGAAAGATTTGGCGCCGCGCCGCGCGCATCTCCGCGCCAGTCGGACGTGATGATCGTCGCCGGCACGCTCTGCAACAAGATGGCGCCGGCGCTGCGCCGGGTTTACGATCAGATGAGCGAGCCGCGCTACGTCATCTCGATGGGCAGCTGTGCCAATGGCGGCGGCTATTATCATTACAGCTACAGCGTCGTGCGCGGCTGCGACCGGATCGTGCCGGTGGACATCTACGTGCCCGGTTGCCCGCCGACCGCCGAGGCCCTGCTCTACGGCATCATGCAGCTCCAGCGGAAGATCCGCCGCGAAGGCACGATCGAGCGGTAATGATGGCCAGCCCCGCTCCCCTCGTTCCGGCCCGTGATGGGCTAATCGACGCGGTGAAAGCCGCGCTCGGCGCTGCCTTCCTCTCCGCCAAGGACGAGGTGGGCGAGGTCTCGATCGACGTCGCGCGCGAGAGCGCCGCCGATGCGCTCACCATCCTGCGCGACCGGTTCGAATATCAGCAGCTCATGGAGATCGCCGGGGTCGACTATCCCGAGCGCGCCGAGCGGTTCGAAGTCGTCTATCACCTGCTCTCGGTCACCAAGAACCATCGCCTGCGCGTCCGCGTCTCGACCGACGAGGAGCAGCCGGTGCCGACCGTGACGGGCGTCTATCCCGCCGCCGGCTGGCTGGAGCGCGAGATTTTCGACATGTACGGCGTCTTCTTCGCCGGCCATCCGGATTTGCGCCGCATCCTCACCGATTACGGTTTCCGCGGCCATCCGCAGCGCAAGGATTTCCCTCTCACCGGCTATGTCGAGCTGCGTTACTCGGAAGAGGCGAAGCGCGTGGTCTACGAGCCGGTCACGCTCGCCCAGGATTTCCGCAGCTTCGATTTCCTGAGCCCCTGGGAAGGCGCGGAATATATCCTGCCCGGCGACGAGAAGGGGAAGCTGCCGGAAGAGAAGGGCGCGCCGACGCCGCTCAAGGCGGACGAAATCAAGCAGGCGGATGCGGCCAAGTCGCCGGCCAAGGCGCCACCGCCCACGCCCAAGACCACCGAGTCCCCGGCCCAGACCGGCGCGGGCAAGGCGACGGCCAAGGAAGCGGCCAAGACCACCGCGCAGAAGCCGCGCGCCCGCAAGGCGACCCCGCCCAAGCCGGACGCCGCCGCCGCGAGCGAAGCGCCCGCCGCCCGCAAGGCCGCGCCCAGGAAGCCGCGCGCGCCCCGCAAGCCGAAGGGTGACGCATGACCGATCTTCACACCCTTGCGGATGCCGCTCCGGAAGAGGGCGAAACCGCGATCAGCAATTACACGATCAATTTCGGCCCGCAGCACCCGGCCGCGCACGGCGTGCTGCGCCTCGTGCTGGAGCTGGACGGCGAGATCATCGAGCGCGTGGACCCGCATATCGGCCTGCTCCACCGCGGCACCGAGAAGCTGTGCGAATACAAGACCTATATCCAGGCTTTGCCCTATTTCGACCGGCTCGATTATTGCTCGCCGCTCTCGATGGAGCACAGCTTCGTGCTGGGAATCGAGAAGCTGCTCGATCTCGAAGTGCCGCTGCGCGCGCAATATCTGCGCGTCTTCTTCGCCGAGCTGACCCGCATTTCGAATCACATGCTCAATCTCGGCTCCCACGTCATGGACGTGGGCGCGATGACGCCGAACCTGTGGATGTTCGAGATCCGCGAGGATTGCCTCAATTTCTTCGAGCGCGTGTCGGGCGCGCGGATGCACTCCGCCTGGTTCCGCCCGGGCGGCGTGCATCAGGATGCGCCGTTGAAACTGCTCGCCGACATCGGCGACTGGCTCGACACCCGCCTGCCGCGCCTGTTCGAGGACGCGATCAGCTTGGTCGCCGACAACCGGATCTTCAAGCAGCGCAACGTGGACATCGCCACCGTCTCCAAGGCGGACGCGCTGGCCTGGGGCTTTTCCGGCCCGATGATCCGCGCCGCCGGCATCCCCTGGGACATCCGCAAGTCGCAGCCCTACGAAGTCTATGACCGGATGGACTTCGAAGTCCCGGTCGGTACCAAGGGCGATTGCTACGACCGCTTCATGGTCCGGGTCGAGGAAGTGCGCCAGTCCGCCCGGATCATGCGCCAGTGCCTGAACGAAATGCCGGACGGCCCGATCGCCAGCCTCGACCGCAAGGTCGTTCCGCCCAAGCGCGGCGAGATGAAGCAGTCGATGGAAGCGCTCAGCCACCACTTCAAGCTCTATACCGAGGGCTTCCACGTCCCCGCCGGCGAGGTCTATGTCGCGACCGAGAGCCCCAAGGGCGAGTTCGGCGTCTATCTGGTCGCCGACGGCACCAACAAGCCTTACCGCGTCAAGATCCGCCCCACCGCCTTCAGCCACCTCCAGGCGATGGACTTCATGTCGCGCGGCCATATGCTGGCGGACGTGACCGCGATCCTCGGCGCCATGGACATCGTGTTCGGGGAGTGCGACCGGTGACCATGCCCGCTGCCGTCAACCTCGCCGAGAAACTCGGCACCTTCTCCGATCACTGGAACCCGCGCATCGTCGGCCAATATAACGGCAATGAGGTGCGGATTGCCAAGGTCGAGGGCGAATTCACTTGGCACAGCCATGCCGAGACGGACGAGCTGTTCCTGACCATTTCCGGCGATTTCGCGGTCGAGTTTCGCGACGGGCTGGTCAAGCTCGCGCCGGGCGAGGTGCTGGTCGTGCCGAAGGGCACCGAGCACCGCCCGATCGCCAAGGGTGAATGCGCGATCCTGATGATCGACCGCGAGGGCGAACCGAACACTGGCGCCAACCCGTCCCAGTACACCCGGCAAAAGCTCGAGACGATCTGATGGCCGCTAAACGCCTTCCCGACACGCCGGAAATCCGCGAGCGTTGGTCGTCCTTCGTTTTCACGAAGGAAAACGAGAAGCATGCGCGCGTCGTGATCGACCGCTATCCGGCGGGACGGCAGCAGAGCGCGATCATTCCCTTGCTCGATCTCGCCCAGCGGCAGATCGGCGAGGAGACGCAGACACAGGGCTGGCTGCCGATCCCGGTGATCGAATATGTCGCCGGCTTCCTCGATATGCCGAAGATCCGCGCCTATGAGGTCGCGACCTTCTACACGATGTTCAATCTCGTCCCCGTGGGCCGTCACCATGTCCAGGTCTGCGGCACGACGCCCTGCATGCTGCGCGGCTCGGACGACGTGCTCGCCGCCTGCTACGCCAAGGGGCTGAAGAAGGGGCACACGACCGGGGACGGCCTGTTCACGCTGACCGAGGTCGAATGCCTCGGCGTCTGCGCCAACGCGCCGATGGTCCAGATCAACGACGAGAATTACGAGGATCTGAGCTTCGACAGCATGACCGCGATCCTCGACGCGCTCGCCGCCGGCAAGACGCCGAAGCCCGGCCCGCAGATCGATCGCCAGACCAGCGCGCCGGAAAGCGAGCCGACGACCCTGCCGGAAATGGCCAAGGAAAATCACGATTACCGGGGGCAGTGGTGATGCGCGCCGTTTTCGCTCTGCCGCTGTTCCTCGCCATCGCCGCATGCGGCGCGGCCGAGACGCCGGTCGAGAACAATGTCGCCATGGACGTCGTCGCCAACGCGCTCGAGGGCGAGGTGACTCTGGCCGAGCGGCTGGTGCGCGAAGCCCTGAACAATCCCGAGGCGCTGAGCTTCGCCGATCCGATCCGCTCACGCAGCGACAATGTGACGATCATCTGCGGCCATTACACGCGCGGCGGCGAGCCGGCGCGCCGCTACATCGTCGTCGACAATCAGGACGTGTTCGTCGAGGCGAACATGCCCCAGGCGGACATGGACGCCGCCTTCGCCGAATTCTGCACGCAGGGCGCGCAGCGTCCCGCCCAGCCGGCGGCGCCGACCCCGCAGGAGAATAAGCAATGAGAGGCCTGCTCGGCATCATCGCGGCGCTCGTCGTGGTTCTGATCGTGCTCGCGCTGCTGAAAGTGGCGCTGAAGCTGATCGTGATCGGCCTGGTCGTGGTCGCGGCGATCGCGCTCTACGGCATGGTCCGCGACAAAATCGGAGGCGGCGGTGCTCGCTGACAAGGATCGCATCTTCACCAACGTCTACGGCTATCAGCCCTGGGGGCTGAAGGCGGCCGAGAAGCGCGGCGACTGGGACAAGACCAAGGCGCTGATGGCGCGCGGCCAGGACGCAATCATCGAGGAGATCAAGGCCTCGGGCCTGCGCGGGCGCGGCGGCGCCGGTTTCCCGACCGGCATGAAGTGGAGCTTCATGCCCAAGGAGCCGACCCCCGGCCGCCCCAATTTCCTCGTCGTCAACGCCGACGAATCCGAGCCGGGCTCGTGCAAGGACCGGGAGATCATCCGCCACGATCCGCACAAGCTGATCGAGGGCGCCTTGATCGCCGGCTATGCGATGCGCGCCCGCGCCGGCTACATCTACATACGCGGCGAGTTTATCCAGGAGGCCCGCGTCCTCCAGGCGGCGGTGGACGAGGCCTATGCCGCCGGCCTGCTCGGCAAGAACGCCGCCAAGTCGGGCTATGATTTCGACCTGTTCGTCCATCGCGGCGCCGGCGCCTATATCTGCGGCGAAGAGACGGCGATGCTGGAAAGCCTTGAGGGCAAGAAGGGCCAGCCGCGCCTGAAGCCGCCATTCCCGGCCGGCGCCGGCCTCTATGGCTGCCCGACCACGGTCAACAATGTCGAGAGCATCGCGGTCGTGCCGACGATCCTGCGGCGCGGCGCCGACTGGTTCAAGAGCTTCGGGCGCGAGAACAATGCCGGCACCAAGCTTTTCCAGATCAGCGGCCATGTGAACAGGCCGTGCGTCGTCGAAGAGGCGATGAGCATCCCGTTCCGCGAGCTGATCGACCGCCATGCCGGCGGCATTCGCGGCGGCTGGGACAATCTGCTCGCCGTCATCCCCGGCGGCTCCTCCGTCCCGCTCGTTCCGGCCGCGCAGATCATCGACGCGCCGATGGATTTCGATGGCCTCCGCGATCTCCAGTCCGGCCTCGGCACCGCCGCGATCATCGTGATGGACAAGTCCACCGACGTGGTGAAGGCGATCAGCCGCATCTCCTATTTCTACAAGCACGAAAGCTGCGGCCAGTGCACGCCCTGCCGCGAGGGCACCGGCTGGATGTGGCGCGTGATGGAGCGGCTCGTCACCGGCGACGCCGCGATCCACGAAATCGACGAATTGTGGGACGTGACCAAACAGGTCGAAGGTCACACGATCTGCGCATTGGGCGACGCCGCCGCCTGGCCGATCCAGGGCCTGATCCGCCATTTCCGCCCCGAGCTGGAGCGCCGGATCGTCGAGCGCGGGGCGCCGACGCTGGAGGCGGCGGAATGAAGGCCTCGATCGTCTTCTTTCTGGCGGCGATGATGGCGGCCCCGGCAGTCGCGCAGGATACGCAGGAGGCATCGCCGCAGGTCGCGCTCGATAACCCGCCCGCCACGGCGGAGGATCGCGCGATCCTTCACAATTTCGCGCGCTGTGTCGCCGGGCGGTGGCCGAATCAGGCGGCAGCGCTGATTGCAGGCTATTCAGAGCGCGAAGAAAATCGTCGTGCGCTCATGCGGCTGGTCGACACGGCGAATTCCTGTCTCGGGCGTGGCGTTTTGCGCTTTTCGACGATGTTGTTTGTCGGTGGCATGGCGGAACGGCTGCTTGAGCAGGGCGCGCGCGATACGACACTCGGCGCTCGCGTCGCACTGAATCCAAACGGTGCGCCGTTGTCCGTCCAGGATCAGACGGAGATTATGAGCATCTGCGTCGTGCGCGCGGTCCCGGCCGAAGTGGAAACGCTGTTTTCGTCGACGCCCGGCTCGCGGGCGGAAACGGCGGCTCTGCAGGAGATCGGTCCCAGCATCGCCCCGTGCCTGGCACAGGGCGCCGAGCTGCGCGTCAACCGCCCGGGCCTGCGCGCCATGCTCGGGCTCGCCGCCTATCGTCTCGTCCAGCACAATGCGACCGGGGAGGGCGCGCAATGAGGGCGATGCTTCCGTTCATGGCCGCGCTCGCCATTCCCGCCCCGTTCGCGCTTTCGCCCGCGGCGGCCGTTCCCAACGATATCGCGGCGCGGCGCGAGGCCCGGGACGTCACGACGCGCCGGATGCACGAATTCACGCGCTGCATCGTGGAGCGTCAATATGAAGCGGCGAAGCGGCTGATCGAGACCGAACCGCAATCCAGGACCCATAACGCCAGGGCCAACAACCTGATGTGGCCGGCTTGCTTGGAGGGAGCGGTGAGGATGCGCTTCCAGCCTCATATCCTGCGGGCCGGGCTTTATGAATGGCTTTATCGGCGTGATTTCGCGGACCAGGACGTCTCACTCGATCGTGTCCCGGCCATCGGCTATCCTTGGTCTCCGTCCAGCATCAGCGCAGCGGCGCGTGAAAGCATCGGAAGCGTGTTGGCGCGGGGCGAATGCGTCGTAAGGGGCGCGCCTGCGGCGGCTCGCGCGCTGATGCTGACCGACGTCACCGGCGAGGCGGAGCAGCAGGCATTCGAAGCCCTGCGTCCGCAACTGGTCGCTTGCGTCGGAGAACAGGAAATCGACGCTCAAAGCCGCCCCGTTCTGCGCGGAATGATCGCCGAGGCATTCTATCATCTGTCCTTGGCGACACGGCACCGGTCGCTGGAGGCGGCGGAATGAGGGCGCCATGCTGGAGTTGCTTGAACTTTTTGGCCTTCTGCCCCCCAAAGATCAGCGGCAGCGCCGCTATTACTGGTTGGGAATCGCCTGTGCGGCACCGCTTCTCGTCATCGGCATTCTGTTTCTCGTTTGGGGAGGCCGGAGCTGATGCCTAAGGTCAAGGTCGACGGCGTCGAGATCGAGGTTCCGCAGGGGGCGACCGTGCTCCAGGCGTGCGAGCTCGCCGGCAAGGAAATCCCGCGCTTCTGCTATCATGAGCGCCTGGCCATCGCCGGCAATTGCCGCATGTGCCTCGTTGAGGTGAAACCCGGGCCGCCCAAGCCGCAGGCGAGCTGCGCGCTGCCCGCCGCCGAGGGCCAGGAAATCGCCACGATGACGCCGATGGTGAAGAAGGCGCGCGAGGGGGTGATGGAGTTCCTGCTCATCAACCACCCGCTCGATTGCCCGATCTGCGACCAGGGCGGCGAGTGCGATCTGCAGGACCAGTCCGTGGCCTACGGACGCGGCCACAATCGCTTTCAGGAGAACAAGCGGGCCGTCACCGACAAATATATGGGCCCTGTCGTCAAGACGATCATGACCCGCTGCATCCACTGCACCCGCTGCGTGCGCTTCATGGAGCAGGTGGCGGGCGTCGAGGATATCGGCGCGATCGGGCGCGGCGAGGATATGGAGATCACCTCCTATCTCGAAACCGCGCTGGCCTCTGAGCTCAGCGGCAATGTCGTCGATCTCTGCCCGGTCGGCGCGCTGACCTCCAAGCCCTATACGTTCGAGGCGCGGCCGTGGGAGCTGCGCAAGGTGCCGGCGATCGACGTGACCGATGCGGTCGGCACCAACATCCGGCTCGACGCGCGCGGCCGCGAGGTGATGCGCGCGCTGCCGCGTCTCAACGAGGACGTGAACGAGGAGTGGGCGAGCGACAAGACCCGCCACGTCGTCGACGGCCTGACCCGCAACCGGCTCGATCGCCCCTGGCTGCGCGAAGGCGGCAAGCTCCGCCAGGCGAGCTGGGAAGAGGCCTTCGCGAAGATCGCCGAGGTCGCCGCCAAGGCGAAGGGCAGCGTCGCGGCGGTGGCCGGCGATCTGGTCGATGTCGAGACCATGTATGCGGCCAAGGCGCTGGTGAACGCGCTCGGCTCCGATCTCGTCGAGGGCCGCCAGACCGGCCTTGCCTATGACGCGACGAACCTCGCCGCGGTCAATTTCAACACGACCATCGCGGGCATCGAGACGGCGGACGTCATCCTGCTGGTCGGCACCAATCCGCGCTGGGAGGCCAGCCTCGTCAACACCCGCATCCGTAAGGCGGTGCGGGCCGGGGCCAAGGTCTTCGCCATCGGGCCGGAGGTCGATCTCACCTACAAGGTCGAGTGGCTCGGCAACGATCTGTCGCTGCTCCACAAGCTGCCCAAGGCGGCGGCCGATGCGTTCAAGGACACCCAGCGCCCGGCGGTGATCGTCGGCGGCGCGGCGCTCAAGACCCCGGCCATGCAGGCGGCGGGCCTCGCGCTGGTCAAGAGCCTGAACCTGATCCGCGACGGCTGGAACGGCTTCAACGTCCTCCACATCGCGGCGGCGCGCACCGGCGGGCTGATGCTCGGCTACGCCCAGCCGGGCGGCATGGCGGCGTTGGCGCAAGCCGCGCCGAAACTGCTCTTCCTGCTCGGCGCGGACGAGGCGGATCTCACGCCGTTCAAGAAGAGCTTCAAGGTCTATCTCGGCCATCATGGCGATCGCGGCGCCCATGCGGCGGACGTGATCCTGCCCGGCGCCGCCTATAGCGAGAAGCACGGCATCCACGTGAACCTGGAAGGCCGCGTCCAATATAGCGAGAAGGCGGTAGATCCGCCCGGCGACGCCCGCGAGGATTGGTCGATCCTGCGCGCCTTGTCCGACGTGCTCGGCCATCGCCTGCCGTTCGACAGCTTCCGCGAGCTGCGCGCGAAGCTCTTCGCCGATCATCCGGCCTTCGCGACGCCGGGGCTGGTGACGTTCGACTGGGCGCCGCCGAAGATCGACGCGCCGAAGATCGAGCAGGGGACGCAGGTCGCCTATCCGGTCAAGGATTTCTACCTGACCAACCCGATCGCCCGCTCCTCGCCGACGCTGCAACGCTGCTCGGCCGAGATCCTGCACGGGCAGGATTTCGCGGAGGCCGCGGAATGACCGCCTTCTTTGAATCCCTCGGCATGAACCACGAATGGGCGTGGTTCGTCGCCACCATTGCGGGCATCCTGCTGATCGCGCTGCCGCTGATGCTGGCGGTCGCGATGATCATCTATGCGGACCGCAAGATCTGGGCGGCGATGGCGCTGCGGCGCGGCCCGAACGTGGTCGGCCCCTTCGGCCTCCTCCAGAGTTTCGCCGACGGCCTCAAGGTGTTCCTGAAGGAGACGATCGTCCCGTCCGGCGCGGCGCGGGGCCTGTTCCTGCTGGCGCCGATCATCACCTTCGCGGTCGCTTTGATCTCCTGGGCGGTGATCCCGTTCGGGCCGGGTGCGGTTCTGGCGGACATCAATGTCGGCCTGCTCTATCTGCTCGCCGTCTCGTCTCTGGGCGTTTACGGCATCATCATCGCCGGCTGGGCGTCCAACTCGAAATACCCGTTCTACAGCGCCTTGCGGGCCGCTGCTCAGATGGTGTCCTATGAGGTGTCGATCGGCTTCGTGCTGATCCCGGTGGTCCTGTGGGCCGGCACGTTCAGCCTCGGCGGCATCATCGCCGCGCAGCAGGGTCATGTCTTCGGCCTGCTCAACGGCTTCGGCTTCAATCCCTTGCTCTTCCCGCTCGCAGTGATCTTCCTGATCTCGGCGATGGCCGAAACCGCCCGCGCCCCGTTCGATCTGACCGAGGCGGAGAGCGAGCTCGTCGCCGGCTACCAGACCGAATACAGCTCGATGAGCTTCGCGCTCTTCTGGCTGGGCGAATATGGCAACGTGCTGCTGATGTGCGGCATCACGGCCCTGCTCTTCTGGGGCGGCTGGCTGCCCCCGCTGGACATCCCGATCCTCTACGACTTCCTGTTCAATGCCACGCTGACGGGCATGTTCTGGTTCTTCTCGAAGATCCTGTTCTTCTTCTTCGTCTTCTCCTGGGTGAAGGCCACCGTGCCGCGCTTCCGCTATGACCAGCTCATGCGGCTCGGCTGGAAGATCTTCCTGCCCATCTCGCTCATCTGGGTGTTCCTCGTGTCCGGATATCTGATGCTCCAGAAGCAGGGGATGCTGCCGTGGTAGCTCACTGGATCAAGACCTTCACCCTCTGGGAGTTCGTCAAGGCGCACGCCTTGACCTTGAAGTATTTCTTCAAGCCCAAGGCGACGATCAACTATCCTTACGAGAAGAACCCGATCTCGCCCCGCTTCCGCGGCGAGCATGCCTTGCGCCGTTACGCCAACGGCGAAGAGCGCTGCATCGCGTGCAAATTGTGCGAGGCGGTCTGCCCGGCGCTCGCCATCACGATCGAGGCGGAGCCGCGCGCGGACGGGTCGCGGCGCACCACGCGCTACGACATCGACATGACGAAATGCATCTATTGCGGCCTGTGTCAGGAGGCCTGCCCGGTCGATGCGATCGTCGAAGGGCCGAACATGGATTTCGCCACCGAAACGCGCGAGGAGCTGATCTACGACAAGGCGAAGCTGCTCGAGAACGGGGACAAGTGGGAGCGCGCCATCGCCGCGAACCTTGCCGCCGACGCGCCCTACCGGTAAGCGCCCATGCCGACTCACACGTCATCCAACGGGGCCATGCAAATCTACATCGTCATTCCGGCGCAGGCCGGAATCCAGTCTGACTCCGCGTGTGGCACTGCCGCCGTCTGGTCCCCAGCCTGCGCCGGGGTGGCGGGAGTTGTTTGGGCATGATCCAGGCCGCCGTCTTCTACATGTTCGCGACGCTCGTGATCCTGTCCGGCATTATGACGATCGCCTCGCGCAATCCGGTCCATTCGGTGCTGTGGCTGATCCTCGCCTTCTTCAACGCGGCGGGCCTGTTCGTGCTGATCGGGGCCGAGTTCCTCGCCTTCCTGCTGATCATCGTTTACGTCGGCGCCGTCGCGGTCCTCTTCCTGTTCGTCGTCATGATGCTGAACGTGGATCAGGCGGAAATGCGCTCCGGCGTCTCGCGCTACTGGTTCCCGCTGCTGCTCCTCGCCGGCGTTCTGCTGGTCGAGATGTTCGCCGCCCAGCTCGCCTGGAATGCCGGCGGCATCGATCTCGCCGCCCGCGCCGCGCCGACCCCGGCCGACACGCCGAATATCGAGGCGCTGGGGCAGGTGCTCTACACCCGCTATCTCTTCGTGTTCGAGGCGGCGGGCATCATCCTGCTGGTCGCCATGGTCGGCGCGATCGTGCTGACCCGCCGCGCGCGCAAGGGTGTCCGCCCGCAGAACGTGTCGCAGCAGGTCCGCCGCCGTCCCGAGGACGCGGTGGTCAACACGCAGCCGCCCGTGGGGCAGGGGGTGGAGCTGTGAGCATGTTCCCACCCGTCACCCTGAACTTGTTTCAGGGTCCATGTCTCCACCGCCGCGATGCTCGTCGCTGGATGCTGAACCAAGTTCAGCATGACGGGAAAGCGCATGGAGGCCACGCATGATCGGCCTGGGCCATTACCTGACCGTCGGCGCGATCCTGTTCGTGCTCGGCGTGCTCGGCATCTTCATCAACCGCAAGAACGTCATCGTCATCCTGATGGCGATCGAGCTGATCCTGCTCGCGGTGAACATCAACCTGGTCGCCTTCTCCGCCTATCTGGGCGACATGGTGGGGCAGGTGTTCGCAATGTTCGTGCTCACCGTCGCGGCGGCGGAGGCGGCGATCGGCCTCGCCATCCTCGTCATCTATTTCCGCAACCGCGGCACCATCGCGGTCGACGATATCAGCCGGATGAAGGGGTAAGAGATGGTCCAGGCGATCGTCTTTCTGCCCTTGCTGGCGGCCATCATCGCCGGCCTGGGCGGCCGCGTCATCGGCAAGACGGCGGCAAAGCTGGTCACGACCGGCGCGCTGTTCGTCGCGGCGGGGCTGTCCTGGCCGATCTTCATCGGTTTTATGACCGGCGCGCAGGAAAGCGCGCTCCATCCGGTCCTGGCCTTCATCCATTCCGGCGACCTGATGGTCGACTGGGCACTGCGCGTCGATGCGCTGACCGCCGTGATGCTGGTCGTCGTCACGACCGTCTCGGCGCTCGTCCACCTCTATAGCTGGGGCTATATGGCGGAGGACGACAGCCAGCCCCGCTTCTTCGCCTATCTGTCGCTCTTCACCTTCGCGATGCTGATGCTGGTGACGGCGGACAATCTCATCCAGATGTTCTTCGGCTGGGAGGGCGTCGGCCTTGCCTCATACCTCCTGATCGGCTTCTGGTATCACAAGCCCAGCGCGAACGCGGCGGCGATGAAGGCCTTCCTGGTCAACCGCGTCGGCGATTTTGGCTTCAGCCTCGGTATCTTCGCGACCTTCCTGGTCTTCGGCACCGTCTCGATCACCGAGATCCTCGCCGCCGCGCCGAACATGGCCGGCTCGACGATCGGTTTCCTCGGCATGCGCATCGATACGATGACGCTGATCTGCATCCTGCTGTTCATCGGTGCGATGGGCAAATCCGCCCAGCTCGGCCTGCACACCTGGCTGCCGGACGCGATGGAGGGGCCGACCCCGGTCTCCGCCCTCATCCACGCCGCGACGATGGTCACGGCCGGCGTGTTCATGGTCTGCCGCCTCTCGCCGATGTTCGAGACGAGCGACACCGCCTTGGCGCTCGTTACCTTCGTCGGCGCCGCCACCGCTTTGTTCGCGGCGACGGTCGGCATGGTGCAGAACGACATCAAGCGGGTGATCGCCTATTCGACCTGCAGCCAGCTCGGCTACATGTTCTTCGCGGCGGGCGTCGGTGCCTATGGCGCGGCGATGTTCCACCTCTTCACCCACGCCTTCTTCAAGGCGCTGCTGTTCCTCGGCGCGGGCTCGGTCATCCACGCGATGCACCACGAGCAGGACATGCGCTATTATGGCGGCCTGCGTAAGCACATCCCGCTCACCTTCTGGGCGATGACGCTCGGCACGCTCGCCATCACCGGCGTCGGCATCTACTGGCTCCATGCGGGCTTCGCCGGCTTCCATTCGAAGGATGCGATCATCGAGGCGGCCTTCGCTTCGGGTGTGACCTTCGGCGGCTTCGCCTTCTTCGTCGGCGTCTTCGCCGCCCTGCTCACCAGCTTCTATAGCTGGCGCCTGGTCTTCCTGACCTTCTTCGGCACGCCGCGCTGGACCCAGTCGGAGCATATACAGCACGCGCTCCACGGCGATCATCACGATCATCCGGACGCCGAGGATGCCGGCCACGACACGCGCCCGCACGAGGCCGGCGCGCACGACATGGCGGAAGGCACGGGCGGTTACCATCCGCACGAAAGCCCCTGGCCGATGCTGGTGCCGCTCGGTGTCCTGTCGCTGGGCGCCGTCTTCGCCGGCTTCGTCTTCACCGGCTATTTCATCGACGCGGAGCAGGGCGCGCTGTTCTGGGCGGGCTCCATCGCGTTCGACACGCACCTGATGCATGCGATGCACGAGGTGCCGCTCTGGGTGAAGCTGTCGCCCGCCGTGGCGATGCTGATCGGCCTCTCGATCGCCTTCTACGCCTATATCCGCAACACCGCTTTCCCGGCGGCGGTCGCGGCCAATCTCGGCACCTTGTACCGCTTCCTGCTCAACAAGTGGTATTTCGACGAGATTTTCGACGCCATCTTCGTGCGCCCGTCGCTCCGGCTCGGCCGCATCTTCTGGAAGCGCGGCGACGAGGGGACGATCGATCGCTTCGGCCCGAACGGCGTCGCCGCTCTGGTCAAGGCCGGCACCCGCGTCACGACGCGGTTCCAGTCCGGCTATCTCTACACCTATGCGCTGGTGATGCTGCTCGGTATCGCCGCCGCGACAACCTGGGCGATGGCGCGCTGACATGGACGGCTTTCCCATCCTTTCCGCGATCCTCGCGCTTCCCATGCTGGGCGCCGCCGCCTGCCTGTTCGCCGGCGCGAACGGCGCGCGCTGGATCGCGCTCGGCACCACGCTGGCGACGCTCGCGCTCTGCATCGGCCTGTGGCTGACTTATCAGGTCGGCGGCCCGCAATGGCAGTTCGTCGAGCGGGCGGAGATTTTCGGCGACACCTTCGCCTGGGCGCTCGGCATCGACGGCATCGCGCTGATGCTGATCGTGCTCACCGCCTTCCTGATGCCGATCTGCATCGGCGCGTCCTGGGAGGCGATCGACAAGCGCGTCCCCGAATATATGGCACTCTTCCTGTTCCTCGAGACGCTGATGCTCGGCGTCTTCATGGCGCAGGACATCTTCCTCTTCTACATCATGTTCGAGGCCGGCCTGATCCCGATGTATCTCATCATCGGCATCTGGGGCGGCGCGAACCGGATCTACGCCGCCTACAAATTCTTCCTCTACACCCTGCTCGGCTCGCTGCTGATGCTGGTCGCGATGCTGTGGATGGTGAATTTCGCCGGCACCAGCTCGATCCCGGAGCTGCTCAACACCGATTTCCCGCCGCAGGCGCAGACCTGGCTCTGGCTCGCCTTCTTCGCCAGCTTCGCGGTGAAGATGCCGATGTGGCCGTTCCACACCTGGCTGCCCGACGCGCACGTCCAGGCGCCGACCGCCGGCTCGGTCATCCTCGCGGGCGTGCTGCTGAAGCTCGGCGGCTACGGCTTCATCCGCTTCTCGCTGCCCATGTTCCCGGAGGCCTCGGCCCAGCTCGTCTGGATCATCTTCGGCCTCTCCATGGCCGCCGTCGTGATCACCTCGCTGATCGCTTTGGTGCAGCAGGACATGAAGAAGCTGATCGCCTATTCCTCGGTCGCCCATATGGCGTTCGTGACGATCGGCCTGTTCACCTTCAACCGGCAGGGGATCGAGGGCGGCCTCATCGTCATGCTCTCCCACGGCCTCGTCTCGGGCGCGCTCTTCCTGTGCGTCGGCGTGGTCTACGATCGAATGCATACGCGCGAGATCGCCAAATATGGCGGCCTGTCGAACAACATGCCGGGCTATGCCCTGCTCTTCATGCTCTTCACCATGGCCTCGGTCGGCCTGCCGGGCACGTCCGGCTTCGTCGGCGAGTTCCTGAGCCTCACCGGCGCCTATATGGCGAATAGCTGGGTCGCGGCGGTGGCGACGACAGGCATCATCCTGGGCGCGGCCTATATGCTGCTGCTCTACTGGCGGATCGCCTTCGGCGTCGCGCGCACCGAGGAGGCGGCGACATTGCCCGATCTGTCGAAGCGCGAATGGGCCTTGCTCGCCCCGGTCGCCGCGGCCGTGCTGTGGATGGGCGTCTATCCGGAAAGCTTCCTGCGCATCATGCGCGACGACGTGGCGATCCTGCTGACGCGGATCGAGCGGGCGGCGCCGCAGGGCGATGCGCTGCTCACCGCCGGCACGCCGGCGCCGGCTGCGGCCGACGCGCATCATGGTGAAGGCGCTCATTGATGACCCTGTGGCAAACCCTTCAGGCGATCGGGCCGGAGATCATCCTCGCGATCGGCGCGACCGATCTGCTGCTGCTCGCCGCCTTCTCGAAGAATCCGAACGTCATCCGCACGATCAGCGTGATGTCGGTCATCCTGCTGCTCGGCGCGTCCGCCGCTCTGCTCGGCCCGGCCTCCTATGCCGGCGATCTGTTCGGCGGCCAGTTCCGCGCCGACGCCTTCGGCGCCTTCGCCAAGCTCGTCATCTTCCTCGCCTCGGCGGTCGCGATCGCGATGGCGCCGGGCTTTCTCCGGCGCGAAGGCGAGGCGCATGGCGAATATCCGGTCCTGATCCTGCTCGCCGCGCTCGGCATGAGCATCATGGTCTCCGCCGGCGATCTGCTCATGCTCTATATCGGGCTCGAGCTCAGCAGCCTCGCCGCCTATGTCCTCGCCGCCTTCCTGCGCAACGACGCGCGCTCGTCGGAGGCCGGCCTCAAATATTTCGTCCTCGGCGCGCTCGCCTCGGGCATCCTGCTCTACGGCATCTCCTTGCTCTACGGCTTCACCGGCACGACGATGTTCGACGGCATCGCCGATGCGCTGGCCGCCGATGTGTCGCTGGGCGAATTGTTCGGCATCGTCTTCGTCCTCGCGGGCCTCGCCTTCAAGATCAGCGCCGTGCCGTTCCACATGTGGACGCCGGACGTCTATGAAGGCGCGCCGACCCCGGTGACGGCCTTCTTCGCCACCGCCCCCAAGGTGGCGGCGGTCGCGATCCTGGTCCGCATCGTGATGGAGGGCATGGGCCCGGCCACCGATGCCTGGCGCCAGATCGTGATCTTCGCGGCTCTGGCCTCGATCGTTCTCGGCGCCGTCGCCGCGATCGGCCAGACGAACATCAAGCGCCTGCTCGCCTACAGCTCGATCAACAATGTCGGCTTCCTGCTGGTCGGCCTCGCCGCCGGCACGCCGGAGGGCGTCGCGGCGATGCTCTTCTACCTCGTCGTCTATGTCGTGATGACGCTCGGCACCTTCCTGGTCGTCCTCAGGATGCGCGACGAGAATGACCGCCCGGTCGAAACCATCGCCTCGCTCGCCGGCCTGTCGCGCAGCCGCCCGATGCTCGCCTTCGCGATGGCGATCTTCATGTTCTCGATCGCCGGCATTCCGCCGCTCTTCGGCTTCTGGCCGAAATTCCTGATCTTCCAGGCGGCGGTGGCGGCCGATCTCACCTGGCTCGCGGCCATCGCGATCGCGGCCTCGGTGATCGGCGCCTATTATTACATCATGATCGTCAAGGTCATGTATTTCGACGATCCCGCCCCGGCCTATGTCCGCGAGCAGGAGCCGGTCGGCACCGGCCTCATCTTCGGCTCGGCCCTGTTCGTCTCGCCCCTGGGCTATCTGACGATCCCGCTGCTCGGCCCGGCCACCGCCGCCGCCGCATGGGCTTTGTTCTGATCCGCACCGTCGCCGAAACCGGTTCCACCAACGACGATCTCGCCGCGCTCGCCCGGGATGGCGCCCCGGAAGGCACCTGGCTGCGCGCCGAGCGGCAGACCGGGGGCAAGGGCCGGCAGGGCAGGGCCTGGCTGTCCCCGCCCGGCAATCTCTACATCTCCACTCTGGTCCGCCTGCGCCCCGAGGATCCGCCCGCGCCGACGCTGGCCCTCCTCGCTGCGGTCGCCCTGCACGAAACGGTCGCGCTCCACGCCTCCGGCGTCGCGATCAAATGGCCGAACGATCTTATCGCGGGGCAAGCCAAGCTCGCCGGCATCCTGCTCGAACGGCATCACGAGGCTGTCGTCATCGGCTTCGGCGTCAATCTCGCTTTCGCCCCCGATCTCCCCGATCGCGCCGCGATTTGCCTCGCCGATCTCGCCGGAACCCCGCAAAACCCCGCCGCCTTCGCCGAAATCCTCGCCGAAACCCACGCCCGCTGGCTGCAGCGCTGGCGCGCCGAGGGCCTCGTCCCCATCCGCAAGGCCTGGCTCGCCGCCGCCCACCCGATCGGCACCGCGCTCTCCACCAGCGAAGGGCAGGGCCTGTTCGACGGCCTCGACGAGGACGGCGCCCTGCGCCTGCGCCTTGCCGACGGCACCACCCGCATCATACATGCGGGCGACGTGTTCCTGATCTGAGGGCCATCACGATGCTTCTCGCCATCGACGCCGGCAACACCAACATCGTCTTCGCTCTGGTCGAGGACGGGGTCATTCGTGCCCGCTGGCGGATCGCGACCGATGCGCGGCGCACGGCCGATCAATATGCCGTCTGGCTGCACCAGCTGCTCGAGCTGGAGGGTTTCACCCGCGCCGACGTTTCCGCCGTCATCATCGGCACGGTCGTCCCGCGCGCGCTCCACAATCTGCAGGTGCTGGCCTCCAAATATTTCGGCGTCGAGCCGCTGGTGGCGGGGGAGGGCGCGGCCGATTGGGGGATCGAACTGGACGTGGCCGAGCCCGGCTCGGTCGGCGCCGATCGCGCGCTCAACGCCATCGCCGCCCATGCCAATCACGAAGGGGACCTCATCGTCATCGATTTCGGCACGGCGACGACCTTCGATCTGGTCGATTATTCGGGCGCCTACAAAGGCGGGATCATCGCGCCGGGCATCAATCTGTCGCTGGACGCGCTCGTCGCCGCCGCCGCCAAGCTGCCGCGCGTGGCGATCGAGGCGCCGGACAGCCGCACGGTCATCGGCCGCACGACCGAGGCGCAGATGCATATCGGCATCTATTGGGGCTATGTCGCGATGATGGAGGGGCTGGTTGCCCGGATGAAGGCGGAGGTCGGCCGCCCGGTCACCGTCGTCGCCACCGGCGGCCTCGCCATCCTGTTCGATCAGCACACCGAATTGTTCGACGCGATCGAGCCGGATCTGACCATCCAGGGCCTGGCGATGCTGCATGCGCGGAGCCGGAACGGCGTCTGATCGTCATTGCGAGGAGCGCAGCGACGCGGCAATCCAGATTTTCCCGCATATTCGCAACGGGATTGCTTCGCTTCGCTCGCAATGACCGCTAAGCGGAAGAGATATGAAACCCGGTAACGAACTCTTCTTCCTCGCGCTCGGCGGCTCGGGCGAGATCGGCATGAACGTCAATCTCTACGGCTGCCAGGGCAAATGGCTCATGGTCGATCTCGGCATGACCTTCGCCGATCCGGCCTATCCCGGCGTCGAGCTGGTCCTGCCCGATCTCGCCTTCATCGAGGAACGGCGTGACGACCTGCTCGGCATCGTCCTGACTCACGGCCATGAGGACCATATCGGCGCGATCCCCTATCTGGCCGGCGATCTCGGCGTGCCGCTCTATGCCACGCCCTTTACCGCCGGGCTCATTGCGGGCAAGCTGGAGGAGGAGGGCCTGTCGCAGGACGTGAAGGTCAATGTCATCGACATGCTGACCGATTTCGAGATCGGTCCGTTCGGCCTTCGCTACATCCCGCTGGCCCATTCGATTCCCGAGGGCAATGCGCTCCTGATCTCAACGCCTTACGGGCGTATCTTCCATACCGGCGACTGGAAGCTGGACGATGCGCCGCAGCTCGGCGATCCGTCGACCGAAGCCGAATTGCGCGCGATCGGCGACGAAGGCGTGCTGGCGTTGGTCTGCGATTCCACCAATGTCTTCCAGGAACAGCCGTCCGGCTCCGAAGCCGGCGTGCGCGAGGGGCTGGACGAGGTGATCAAGGCCGCCACCGGCCGCGTCCTCGTCACCACCTTCGCCTCCAACGCCGCGCGCCTCAAGACGCTCGGCCATGTCGCGCAGGACACCGGGCGCCAGGTCTGCGTCGCCGGGCGCAGCCTGGATCGCATATTGCGGGTTTCCAAAAGCGTCGGCTATCTCACTGATTTTCCTGAGACGATCGATTTCGACACCGCGATGCGACTGCCGCCGCGCGAGGTCCTCATCATCGCCACGGGCGGGCAGGGGGAGAGCCGTGCCGCGCTCGCCCGCATCGCCTTCGGCCAGCACAAGCTCGCGCTCGACCCCGGCGATCTCGTCGTCTTCTCGTCCAAGCAGATTCCGGGCAACGAGATCGCGATCGGCCGCATCCAGAACGAGCTGGCGGCCAAGGGGATCGAGATGATCACCGATCGCCAGGCGCCGGTCCACGTCTCCGGCCATCCCGGCCGCCCCGAGCTCGCCGCCATGTACGATTGGATCCGGCCCGAGATCATCGTGCCGGTCCATGGCGAGATGCGCCACATGATGGAGCAGGCCCGTTTCGCCCGCGCCCGGGGCGTGCCGCACGGCATCGTCCAGAAGAACGGCGACCTCGTCCGCCTCGCCCCCGACGGACCGGCCAAGCTCGGCGAGGAAAGGGTGGGGCGCCTCATCCTCGACGGCGACGTCATCCTCAATGCCGACGGCACGACGATGAACGAGCGGCGCAAGCTCGCTTTTCAGGGACTGATCTCCGTCGCCGTCGCGCTCGACGATGCGGACCGCGTCGTCGGCGATGTCGAGATCGACCTGATGGGCGTGCCGGTCGAAGAGGACCGCGCGGCTTTCCTCGAGGAAGCGTGCGACGCCGCCCGCGCCGCCGTCGCGAAGCAGAGCGGCAAGGAGGACAAATTGCGCGAGGACATCCGCCTCGCGGTCCGCCGCTGCGCCACCGATTGGACGGGCAAGAAGCCGATCGTCAGTGTGCTCCTGGTCCGGCTTTAGGCGCGACATTATGAATTCCCGTCATCGCGAGGCGCGCAGCGCCGTGGCGATCCAGCTCAGCACTGGATTGCTTCGCTGCGCTCGCAACGACGGCTAGGAAAGCACACCGATGAAACTCACCTCGATCCTCGCCATCTATCTGCTCTTCTGGATGATGAGCCTGTTCATGGTCCTGCCCTGGGGCGTGCGCACCAGCGAGGAGGCGGGGACGGAGCGCGTCGCCGGCCAGGCCGACAGCGCCCCGCACAGCTTCAGCTTCTGCCGCGTCGCGCTGCGCACCACGATCGTCTCGGCGATCCTGTTCGGCGTCTATTACCTCAATTACACGCAGGGCTGGCTGACGGTCGATCAGCTCGACTGGGCAGCGCCGAAGAACTGAGCCCGCTCGGCGTTATTTCCGCAGCCGGTCGATCGCCTGCGCCAGCGCCACATAGAGCTTGCCCATGTCGGAGGAGAGCAGGGTGACGCCCAGCGTGGCGCCCTCCCGGTCCGCCAGCACGCGCCGCAGCATCGCCTCGAAATCGTGGATGTAGCGGTTCACCTGGTCGCGGAAATCCGCTTCCTCCTCGTAATGCCGCAGCACCTCGCGCGCCTCGCCCGAATCGAGCAGCCGCACCGCGCGCCGCGTGAAGACGCCCCGGTCGCCCTTCAGATAGGCCGCCCAGGCAATGTCCGCGACCTCGTTGGACAAGAGCTTGTTGACGTCGATCGCGGTCGAGTTGAGCGCCTCGATCAGCAGCGACACGCGCCGCGACAATTCGCCCGCATCGCGCTCGTCCCGCGCCGCCTGGTCCTCGGCGATCCGGTCCTCCATCGCGGCGGCCGTCTCGCTCATCACGAGGAGCTGGCGGGTCAGCCGCTCGCTCGCCTGCCGCGCCACCGTCATCGCATGCTGGGAGGCGCCGGCGATCTCGGCGAGCTGCTCCTGCAGCGGTTCGCCAACCGCATCGCTCATCGCCTCGCGGCTCGCCTCCGCCAGCGCCGCGACGCTGTCCGGGATCGCCGACAGGATCGCCTCGCGGGCATGGCCGGCCGCCTGGTTCGCTGCCTCGCGCACCCGGACCAGCGCCTCGATCAGCTGCGGCCCCGTTTCCTGCACCAGCCGGGCGGCGGCGGCATCCGTCTCGCCGACCGATCCGCCCAGCGCCCGCAATTTCTCGTCCGCCTGGGCGACCGCGCCCTGCACCGTGGTGATCATCGCGTCGAGCGCCGCGCGCTGCCGCGTCGCGCTCGCCTCGCTCTCGCCCATAGATTCGGCGGCGAGCGCGGCGGCGGCCTGCACCGCCTCCATCTCCGGCACGACGGATTTCACCGCCTCACGGGTCCGCTCCGCCTGGCCCTCGACCTCGCCCAGGGCGCCGATCAGCAGCTCGCGGAACTGGCCGGACACCCCGGTCAGCGCCTCGGCCATTTCATGGGTGCGGTCGATCAGATTGCCGGACGCGGTGTTGCCGGCCTCGATCTCGCCCTGCAGCTGTCGGGCGACGTCGCGCAACACGCCCACCGACTGGGTGAGCCGCGCATTCTGCTCCTCGCCCGAAGCGCCGAGCGCCGACAGCCGCGCATCCAGCTCGCCAAGCTGGCCGGAAATGCCCTCGACCAGGCCGCGGCTCGCCGCCTCCTGAGTCTCCAGCCCCGCCGCCAGCGCGGCGATCTTCGTCTCCGCGCTGTCCAGTGCCGCAGAGAGTCGCTGTGCCGCCTCGGCGCCGGCCTGTTCGAAGGCGGCCCGGCTCTGCTCGACCATCGCCAGCATCGCCTGGCCCTGCGTCTCCAGCCCGCCGCGCGCGCGATCGACCGATTCGGCGGCCCGCGCCATCGCGCCGTCCACCGCCGCGTTCATCTGCGCCGCCGCCTCGTTCATCCGCTCGGCCGCCGCGCCGGCGCTGCTTTCGATCCGCGCGACATGGGCGCCGAGCCGCTGCGCCGCGCCGCCGACCGTCTCGTCCGCCTCGCGCCCGCGCGCCGTCAAAGCCGCCAGATGGCCCTCCAGCGCCGCCGCCTGCTCGTGCGCGCCCAGCCCCGCCGCGCGCAGCGACTCGGCCGCCGCGCGCGCCTGTTCCTCGGCGCGGGGCAGGTCGCTCAGCAGCACGCCGATATCGACCCGCGCGCTCGCCGCCGCATGGTCCAGCGCCTGGGCGCTGCGATCGAGGCCCGCGCTGCCGTCCGCCAGCGCCCGCGTCACCCGGCCGAGCCGGTCCGACGCTTCGTCGCCCAGCGCCATCAGCCGCGCCGCCTCGTCGCCCAATGCGGCGCGATTCTCCTGGAGCCGTGCCGCGACGATGCCGAGCAGGCTCTCCAGCGCCTGGCTCTCGGCGCGCATCTGGGTCACCGCCTGGGTGAATCGCTCCGTCTCCCGCCGCGGTGTTCGCCCGAAAATCACCCAGAGAAGGCCGAGCAGCACCAGCGGCCCGCTGATCGTCCCGATCCAGCCTGCCCAGGCGGCGAGGCCCGGACCTGGCCAATTCGTCGCCAGCGCATAGCCGGAAAAGCCGATCCAGCCGGCGCCGAGCAGGATCAGCAGCCCGGCGAAAACGCGCAGGCCGGCCGATCCGCCCTCGGGCTCCTCCGCGGCTTCGAAATGATAGTCGAACGACTCGGTCGCGGCGGGCACGGTCTCTTCCGTGCGGCCCCAAACCGTCTCGCCCTGCGGCTGCGCCTCGGCGCGCTCGGCCCCCATGCTCATGGCCTTTTGTATCACTTTGGGGCGGATATGAAACGGGGCGTTAACACGGCTCGGCCCATAATCCGGGCATGGCATATGATCCGGGAGCTTTGACCGCCTCGCTGGCCGCCGCCGTCGGCAACGATTCGGACCTCGTCGACGAATTGCGCGGCGCGTTCATCGACAGCGCGGCGCGCCAGCTCGATCTGATGAACCGCGCCCGCTGCGATGCGAACTGGAACATCGCCGCCGCCCGTCTCAAGAGCATCGCCGCCAGCTTCGGCGCGAACGGACTCGCCGCCCTCGCCGACGAGGCGCTGACGGGCGCGCCGGGCGATCCGGTGGTCCGCCGCAAGATCGCCGCCGCGATCGACGATTTCGCCGCCGCCTGAGTCCTGCATGACCATTCCAGCTCACCCTGAAGCACGGACCTTACAAGAAACGCGCAGCGTGATATGTCGGCTTTGGCGGCGCGTAGCTCAGTCGGGGTAGAGCGTCGGCTTCATCGCCGGAGGTCACCCGTTCGACTCGGGTCCGTCGCCAACCCTCAAATTCAAACCGATTCACTACCCGCTCATCCTGAGTAGCCAGTGAGCTTGTCGAACTGGCGTATCGAAGGACGCACAGTTTATCCGATGGGTCCTTCGATACGGGCCTTCGCCATGCTCAGTCCCTACTCAGGATGAGCGGGTGGGGGCCTTGATTTTGCCGCTTGCCGTTTTGCGGCGAACCGTCCCAAGGTGCGCGCGCAAGACAGCCGAGGAGGGGCGCGCGTGGCGAACTGGAATACGAAGAAGCCGATCACGACCGCGGACGAGATCGCACCGGAACACCGCCTTCAACGCACGCTCTCCTGGCCGCATCTGATCGCGCTCGGCGTCGGCGCCATCGTCGGCACCGGCATCCTCACCCTGATCGGCGTCGGCGCCGCCAAGGCGGGGCCGTCCGTCATCCTCTCCTTCGCCATTGCCGGCATGATCTGCGCCGCCGCCGCGCTGGCTTATGCGGAAATGGCGACGATGATCCCGGCCTCGGGCAGCGCTTACACCTACACCTATGTCGTGCTCGGCGAATTGCTCGCCTGGGTGGTGGGGTGGAGCCTCATCCTCGAATACAGCCTGGTGGTGAGCGCCGTGGCGGTCGGCTGGTCCGGCTATGCCGCGCCTTTGCTGCAGGCCTGGGCGGGCTTCCCGCTCGCCTTGTCGAGCGGACCGGAGCTGGGCGGCATCGTCAACCTGCCGGCCATCTTCATCATCTTCATCGTCGCCGGCCTGCTGATCCTCGGCACGAAGGAAAGCGCCACGGTGAACGCGGTCCTGGTGGTCGTGAAAATCCTCGCCCTCATCGTCTTCGTCGCCGTCACCCTGCCTTATTTCAACGCGGCAAATTTCGAGCCGTTCATGCCCTTCGGCTTCCCGAAGAGCGGCGCCCCTGGCGCTGAGGTGGGCGTGATGGCCGCCGCCGCGATCATCTTCTTCGCCTTTTACGGCTTCGATGCGATCGCCACCGCGGCGGAGGAGACCAAGAATCCGGGCCGCGACCTGAAGATCGGCATCGTCGGATCGATGCTGGTCTGCGTCGCCATCTACATGGCGGTCGCCGCCTGCGCGATCGGCGCCATCGCCTATACCCGCTTCGCCAACAGCCCGGAGCCGCTCGCCCTCATCCTGCGCGAGATCGGCCAGCCGCTCGCCGCGCAATATCTCGCCGTCTCGGCGGTGATCGCGCTGCCCACGGTCATCCTCGCCTTCTTTTACGGGCAAAGCCGCATCTTCTTCGTCATGGCGCGCGACGGGATGCTGCCGCCCCGGCTCGCCAAGGTGTCGGGCAACGGCTCGCCGGTGCGGATCACTTTGTTCACGGCGGTCATCGTCGCCATCCTCGCCGGCTTCATCCCGCTCGCCGAGCTGGCCGCGCTCGCCAATGCCGGCACGCTGACGGCGTTCAGCGCGGTGGCCGTGTGCATGCTGGTGATGCGCGTGCGTGCGCCGGATACGCCGCGCCTGTTCCGCACGCCTTTCGCCTGGCCGGTCGGCATCATCGCGATCGGCGGCTGCGCCTATCTGATCTACAGTCTGCCGCAGCAGACGCAGATCTGGTTCGTGGGCGCCCATGTCGTCGGGCTCGTCCTTTACCTCCTCTATGGCAAGCAACGCAGCGTGCTGACCCGCGCGCCGGCGGAGGGCTGATCCGATGCTGCGCGCTTTGTTCCTGTCGTTTCTGCTCTGCTTCGCCGCGCCCGCGCTTGCGCAGGACGCCGCGCCGGCGACCAGCCCGGCTTTCGAAACCGTGCGGGTCGTCCTCACCACCCAGGCGGGGCCGATCGTGATCGAGGTGGAGACGGAGCGCGCCCCGGTCACCTCGGCCAATTTCCTGCGCTATGTCGACGGCCGCCGGCTCGACGGCATCGACTTCTACCGGGCGATGAAGCTGGGGGAGGGCTCCGGCCTGATCCAGAGCGGGGTGCGCGACACGCGCCGCCTGTTCCCGCCGATCGCGCATGAGCCGACCAGCCAGACCGGCCTCAGCCACACGGACGGCGCCGTCTCGCTCGCCCGGGGGGCGGCGGGCACGGGGGCCTCGGATTTCTTCATCGTGGTGGGCGATCAGCTCGTCGGGCTGGACGCCGGCCCCAATGCCGGCGGCGACCTGCTCGGCTTCGCCGCCTTCGGCCGCGTCGTGGAAGGCATGGACACGGTCCGCCGCATCCTCGATTCTCCCACCTCGCCGACCGAAGGCGAAGGCGTCATGCGCGGCCAAATGCTGGACCCCCGCATCAGGATCGTCACGGCGCGGCGGGCGGAATAGTCACGGCCAAGCGGAATGTCGGTTACAGGTGGAAAGCGGACACTTCTTATCCCCCTCCCTTGAAGGGGAGGGGCTGAAGGGCCGCAACGGGTCGATATCAGACCGTCCGCTCCGCGCTTCCAATGTAGGAAAAGCTCTGTCACCCTCCTGGCATGCCCGAGTCTGTCGCCCTATCGCGCCGGAGCGGCTCTTTGGAGCCCTTCGACCCGCCGGGCTGGGGGCGATCCTCCCGCACGGGGCATCAACTTAGTCAACTTCCGCGCGCGAATCGCTCAAGCCAGCACGAACTGGTCCAGCGCGTGGTCGTAGAGATGCAGCACCCCGTCCGAGATCGCGAAATAGGCGCCGTGCAGTTTCAGCGTCCCGGCCGCCTCGCGCTCCGCGACCCAGGGGAAGGTGCGCAAATTGGCCAGCGACACGCGCACGCCCTCCAGCTCCATTTCCTGGAAGGCGGCGCGGTTCATCTCCGGATATTTGCGGCGGATGCGCCCGCGCGCTTCGGCCAGCATCTCGATCCAGTGGGCGATGAAATGGCCGGCGCCGTGCCCGGCATCGTCGAACTGCCCGGTCAGCGCCGCCGCGCAGCCGCCGCAAAAGCCGTGGCCCATCACCACCAGCTCGGACACCTGGAGCTGCGTCACCGCGAATTCCAGCGCCGCCGACACGCCGTGATAGTTGCTGTCCGGCTCGAAGGGCGGGACGAGATTGGCGACGTTGCGCACGACGAACATCTCGCCGGGCGCCGCGTCGAAAATCTGGGTCGGATCCACCCGGCTGTCCGAACAGGCGATCACCATCACCTGCGGGCTCTGCCCCTCGGCCAGTTCCGCCCAGCGCTCGCGCTGCTCGGCCCAGCCCTGTTCCCGGAACCGGCGATAGCCGGCGATCATCGCTGCGAAGTCCTTCATGGCCTGCCCGTAACCGCTGCGGGGGAGGGGTGGCAAGTCGCCGCGACAGTCGCTATCTGGCCGCCATGAGCGAAGCGGACCCGATCAGGCCGGCCCCTGTCCCGAACAAGGCCGAGCGGCAGCGCAAGCCGGACTGGATCCGGGTGAAGGCGCCGATCAGCCAGGGCTATATGCAGACCAAGGCGCTGATGCGCAGCCTCAATCTCGCCACCGTGTGCGAGGAGGCGGCCTGCCCGAATATCGGCGAGTGCTGGACCAAGAAGCACGCCACGGTGATGATCCTGGGCGACACCTGCACCCGGGCCTGTGCCTTCTGCAACGTGAAGACCGGCATGCCGCGCCCCGTCGATCCGCTGGAGCCCGAGCATGTCGCCACGGCCGCCGCCGAGCTGGGGCTGGAGCATATCGTCATCACCTCGGTCGATCGCGACGATCTGCCCGACGGCGGCGCGATGCAGTTCGTGAAGGTGATCGAGGCGCTGCGGCGCAACACGCCGAAGACCACGATCGAGATCCTGACCCCAGATTTCCGCAACAAGTCGGAAGCGGCGGTGGAGAAGATCATCGCCGCCCGCCCGGACGTCTACAATCACAATCTGGAGACGGTGCCGCGCCTCTACCCGACGATCCGCCCCGGCGCGCGCTATTACGCCTCGCTGCGCCTGCTGGAGAGCGTGAAGCGGCACGATCCGTCGATCTTCACGAAGTCGGGCGTGATGGTCGGCCTCGGCGAGCAGCGGCTCGAGGTTCATCAGGTGATGGACGATATGCGCTCCGCCGACGTCGATTTCCTCACCATGGGCCAGTATCTCCAGCCCACCCCGCGCCACGCGAAGGTCGAGGAGTTCGTCACGCCCCAGGCTTTCTCGGCCTATGCCGCGATCGCCCGCGCGAAAGGCTTCCTCCTCGTCGCCGCCAGCCCGCTCACCCGCTCCAGCTACCATGCCGGCGACGATTTCGAGAAGATGCGCGCCGCGCGCGAGGCGAAGCTGGCGGCCGCCGCCGCGCGCTAGGCCGATGCCCCGGCACACCGAAACCCGGAACCTGCCCTACGCGCCGGAGCAGCTTTTCGATCTCGTCGCCGATGTCGGCCGCTACCAGGAATTCCTGCCCTGGGTCGCCGCGACCCGGGTCCGGTCCAATAGCGAGACGGAGATGGTCGCCGACCTCGTCGTCGGCTTCAAGGCGCTGAAGGAGACCTTCACCTCGCGGGTGAAGAAGGATCGTCCGCACGCGATCACGATCGACTATATCGAAGGGCCGCTCAAATATCTCCACAACGAATGGGGTTTCCGGCCGGACGGGAAGGGCGGCACCGATCTCGATTTCAAGGTCGATTTCGCCTTCCGCAACCGCCTGTTCGAGGCGCTGGCCGGCACGATGTTCGATACCGCGCTGCGTCGCATGATCGGCGCCTTCGAAGCGCGCGCGCATGAGCTTTACGGCCGCGGGCTTCCCGGAAGCAGCAGCTCGAGCGCGCAGAGCGCCGCCTGAAGCCGGATCCCGGCCCGGCCGAGATCGCCGAACTGCTTGAGATCCGCGACCGGCTCGTCCGTGTCGATATCCTTCTCGGCCCGGGCGAAGACCACGGTGCCGACCGGCTTCTTCTCCGTTCCGCCGCCCGGCCCGGCAATGCCGGTGATCGCCACCGCGACATCGGCGCCGCTCTTCGTGAGCGCGCCCTGCGCCATCGCCCAGGCGGTGGCGACCGAGACGCTGCCGAACGTCTCGATCACGTCGAGGCTGACGCCGAGCAAAGCGATCTTCGCCTCGTTCGCATAAGTGACGAAGCCGGCCTCGAACACGTCCGAACTGCCGGCGATCTCGGTCAGCGCGGCGGCGACGAGCCCGCCGGTACAGCTCTCCGCTACCGCGACATGGCGTCCGGCGGCGCGATTCTCCTCGATCACGCGCCGGGCGAGATCGACCAGCTCCTGCGGCAGCAGATAGGGACGGGCAGGGGCTTCGGTCATATATCCTCTGGCAATCGGATCGTCGCCACCGCCTGCGCGGCAATGCCTTCGCCGCGCCCGGTGAAGCCGAGCCGCTCGGTCGTGGTGGCCTTCAGGCTAATTCTCGACACCGGCAACCGCAACAGCCCGGCGATCGTCTCGCGCATCGCCTGCCGATGCGGCCCGATCCGGGGCGCTTCGCAGATGATCGTGACGTCGACATGCTCGATCCGCCCGCCCGCCTCGACGATCAGGTCGCGGGCATGTTCGACGAAACGGGAGGAAGGCGCGCCGCGCCATTGCGGGTCGCTCGGCGGGAAATGATCGCCGATATCGCCCGCGCCCAGCGCACCGAGCAAAGAGTCGGTCAGCGCATGAAGCGCGACATCGGCATCGCTATGGCCCTTGAGCCCCTTGTCGTGCGGGATCAGGAGGCCGCCCAGCCAGAGCTCCTCGCCGGCGACAAGAGCATGGACATCGAAGCCAAGCCCGGTGCGCACGCTCCACGCGGCTGCGAGCCGCGCCTCGGCCCGATCGAAATCGGCCGGATGGGTGAGCTTCTCCAGCGCCGGATCGCCCTCGACCGTGGCAACGGACAGCCCCGCCGCCCGCGCGACCTGGGCGTCGTCGGTCGCCTCGTCGCCCGACCAATCCGCATGAGCCTGCCGGATCGCATCGAAGCGGAACGCCTGCGGCGTCTGCACCCGCACCAGCCCGTCGCGCGTCACGACCTCGCCAAGAGCCGCGTCGGCGCGCGCCAGCGTGTCCACGACGGGGAGGGCGGGGACGGCGCCATCGCTCTCCGCCAGAGCGTCCAGCAGGCGGTCGATCACCTCGGCCGGCAGGAAGGGGCGGGCCGCATCGTGGATCAGCACATGGGCGACATCGTCAGCGGCAATCGCCTCCAGTCCGTTGCGGACCGACTCGCGGCGGGTCGCGCCGCCGATCACGGGCGGGGGGAGGGCGCGTGCTCCAATCGCCTCGGCATAAAGCGCGTCCTGTCCTTCGCCGATCACCACGCGCACCTCGTCGATCCGGGGATATCGCAGCCGGTCCGCCGCATGTGCGAGCAAAGCTCGCCCGGCGATCCGGCGATATTGCTTGGGGGTTTCGCCGCCGGCGCGGACGCCGCTGCCCGCCGCCACCACCAGCGCGATCGTCTTGCCCCCGGAAGCCATGCCGGCTCCCTAGCGGAGGGGGAACTTGCCCGCCAGCGCCTTTCACCCTATTTCGCGCGGCCATGAGCCGCCTCGCGCCCATCCAGATCGGCCCGGTCCGCATCGAGACGCCCGTCATTCTGGCGCCGATGACGGGCGTGACCGACATGCCCTTCCGGCGGATCGTGAAGAGATTCGGCGCGGGCCTGACCGTGACCGAGATGATCGCCAGCCAGGCGGCGATCCGGGAGACGCGCCAGTCGCTGCAGAAGATGGAGTGGGATCCAAGCGAGGAGCCCGTTTCGATGCAGCTTGCCGGCTGTTCGCCCAAGGAGATGGCGGAGGCCGCGAAGCTCAACGAGGACCGCGGCGCGGCGATCATCGACATCAATATGGGCTGCCCGGTCAAGAAGGTGGTCAATGGCGAGGCCGGCTCCGCACTGATGCGCGATCTCAGGCTGGCATCGCAAATCATTGAGGCGACGGTGAAAGCCGTCAGCGTTCCGGTGACGCTCAAGATGCGGATGGGCTGGGATCATAACAGCCTCAACGCGCCCGATCTGGCGCGGATTGCTGAGGATTTGGGCGTGCGGATGATCACCGTCCACGGCCGCACCCGCTGCCAGATGTACAAGGGGCAGGCGGACTGGGCGTTCATTCGCCAGGTGAAGGATGCGGTCTCGCTGCCGGTTATCGCCAATGGCGACATCAATACGCTCGACGATGTCGATGCCGCGCTGGAGCAATCCGGCGCCGACGGCGTGATGATCGGCCGCGGCGCCTATGGCCGGCCCTGGCTGCTCAGGCAGGCGATGCACTGGCTGAAACATGGCGAGCGGCTGCCGGACCCGAGCCTCGACGCGCAATTTGCCGTGATCACGGAGCAGTATCAGGCGATGCTGGAGCTGTACGGGCCCCAGATCGGCGCCAATTGCGCGCGCAAGCATATCGGCTGGTACACGAAGGGGCTGCCCGGATCGGCGGAGTTCCGCAACGCCTTCAACAAGGAACCCGACCCGGCCCGCGCCTTGGCGATGTTGCGCGACTTCTACGCCCCCTGGCTGAGCAAGGCGGCCGCTTAGCGACCCGTTGCCTAGGCGCTGAGGCATATCGCGCGAAATGGCTGTGTTCTTTGGGCCACATTGTTGTGCTAGAGCCTCAGTGTGAGCGTCGATGCAGCGATTCCTTCGAGAGCCAGGCCCAGATGGCGGCGGCGCCTCGCGATTGCGCTGCGCCGTCAATCCTTCGCTCCCCTGATCGAAATCGTTGCCCTGGTCGCGCTGATCGCGACGGTGACGCTTAGCTATTTCACATTCCGGCAGCAGGGGGAGACCGGTGCCCTGCTGACCCCGGCAATGGTCGCGACCCTTTTGGTCGCGAATCTGGTTCCAGCGATGGCGCTGATGGTGCTGGTCGCCCGCCGCCTTGCGAAACGGCGCGCGGCGCAAAGCGGGCTGGGCATGAAAAGCCGGCTTCCAGTGCGGCTCGTCGCGATCTTTTCCGGGATCGCCGCCGTTCCGACTTTGCTGGTGGTGATCTTCGCATCCTTGCTCTTTCAATATGGCGTCGAGTTCTGGTTCTCCGACCGGGCGCGGGGAATGCTGGAAAACGCGGCCAGCCTCGCGCAGGAAAATTACGATCGGGAAGTCGAGCGCGTCGGCCTGGAAGCCCTGACGATGAGCGGCGACCTTGCGGGCTATCTCGAAGAAGTGCCGATCGACAGCATCACCTTCGCCCAGGCCATCGGCAGCCAGCTTTACGTCCGCAATCTTTCAGAAGCGGTGGTGTTTCGGCTGACATCCGACAACAGCATTCAATCGCTGGTGCTGGTGAACCCCTACGACCGGGATCTCGCGCGGGACATCGACCCGCAGATACTCGCCCGGGTCCAGCCCGGACGTTCCGTTCCGATCGTCAATAACGACCGTTTTGCAGCCGTTGTGGCCTTGCCTTACGGCCAGCGCAATTATCTCTATGTTGCAAGGGTTTTCGAGCCGGAGCTTGCAAGCCAGCTGCGGCGCGGAGGCGCCGTGCTTCAAGACTATGAGACGCTGGCCAACCGTTCGCGCGACCTGCAACTGCGCTTCAACGTCGCCTTGTTCGCGCTTTCGCTGCTGATCGTCGCGCTCGCCATCTGGATCGCATTGACCCTAGCCGATCGGCTGGTGCGTCCGGTGGGGCAGCTCGTCGATGCGGCGCGCCGCGTCGCCGGAGGGGATTTGTCCACCCGGGTGGCGCCTTCCGACACCCGGGATGAAGTTGCCACTCTCGGCAACGCTTTCAACCGGATGACCCGGCAGATCGAAGAGCAGACCGGCGCCCTTGTCGCCGCGAACGCCCAGTTGGACAACCGCCGCGCCTTTACCGAAGCGGTGCTGTCCGGCGTGACGGCCGGCGTCATCTCCGTCGATGACGATCATGTCGTGCGCCTGATCAACAGCTCGGCCGAGCGTTTCCTGAGAACCGGCGGCCCAAGCCCGGTTGGCCAGAAGCTCGCCGATCTCGCACCGGAGCTCGACCGTCAGCTCGCGGCTGAGGAGCGCGAGGATGTTGTTCAGCTTTCCTCAGGTGGAGAACCGCGGACGCTCGCGCTCAAGACGGTGAAGGTCGAGGGCGGCCATGTTCTCACCTTCGACGACATCACCGAGCAATTGCTCGACCAGCGCCGGGCCGCCTGGTCGGACGTCGCGCGGCGCATCGCGCACGAAATCAAGAATCCTCTCACCCCGATCCAGCTCGCCGCCGAGCGGCTCCAGCGTCGCTATGCCGGCGAAGTGACGTCCGATCCCGCCACCTTCGAACGGCTGACCGGGACTATCGTACGCCAAGTCGGCGATTTGCGGCGGATGGTGGACGAGTTCTCCTCCTTCGCGCGCATGCCCAAACCGACTTTCCGCGAGGAATCGCTGGTCGAGATCGCGCGACAGGCCCTGTTCCTTCACGAAGTCGCGCATCCCGACATTGCCTTCACGCTCGATGCACCCGATCCGTCGCCGATTCTGGTCTGCGACCGCCGCCTGCTCGGCCAGGCGCTGACCAACGTGGTCAAGAACGGGGTCGAGGCGATCCAGCAGCGCCGTGAGGAGCAGGGCGCCCGAGCGGATGGCGACCGGATCAACCTGGCTGTGCGCGTCGCCGGAAAGCGCGCGCTGATCGAGATCGCGGACAGCGGCGTTGGCTTGCCGGCCGATCGGGGGCGGATCACCGAGCCGTACATGACCACCCGCGCCAAGGGGACAGGCCTGGGCCTCGCCATCGTCAAAAAGATCGTCGAGGAACATTTCGGCCAGGTCGATTTCGCCGATGTCCCGGGTGGGGGCACGCTGGTTCGGCTGCAATTCGACCTCGAAACGCTGGCCAGGCTAAGCTCCACGAGCCCGAGATATTCGGAAGAAAATGCAGCAAGTGGTTGAATGAAATGGCTTTAGACATACTCATCGTCGATGACGAACAGGACATCCGGGACCTCGTCTCGGGCGTGCTGGAAGACGAGGGCTTTTCGACCCGCACCGCGGCCAACAGCACCGAGGCGCTGCAGGCGCTGGCCGACCTGCGCCCGTCGCTCGCCTTGCTCGACGTCTGGCTCCAGGGCTCCAAGCTGGACGGCCTGCAACTCCTGGAAGAGATCAAGCGACGGGATCCGACGTTGCCGGTGCTGATGATTTCCGGCCATGGCAATCTCGACACGGCGGTTGCCGCGATCCGGCAGGGGGCTGTGGACTTCATCGAAAAGCCGTTCGAGGCGGGACATCTCGTTCACCTCGTCGCGCGCGCCACCGAAACGGAGCGGCTGAAGCGCGAGAACGAGGCGCTGCGCCAGCAAATTGGTCACGAGACCGAGCTGACCGGCGCCAGTGCCGCGATCAACAATGTCCGGGCCACGCTGAAGCGCGTTGCGGCGACAGGCAGCCGCGTGCTGATTTCCGGCCCGGCCGGCGTCGGCAAGGAGGTTGCCGCGCGGCTCATGCACAGCTGGAGCCCACGTTCGCGCGGGCCCTTCATCGTCGTCACCGCGGCGCGGATGACGCCCGAACGCGTCGAAGAGGAATTGTTCGGCGTGGAGGAAGGGGGAGAGCTGTCGCGCCCCGGCCTCCTCGAGCAAGCGCATGGCGGCACGCTGTTCCTGGACGAGATCGCGGACATGCCGGTTTCGACCCAGGGAAAGATTCTGCGGGTCCTGACCGACCAGAGCTTCACCCGGGTCGGCGGCAAGCGCACCGTCAAGGTGGACATGCGAGTCGTTTCCTCGACCGCGCGCGAACTGTCCGAAGAAATCACCGCCGGCCGTTTCCGCGAAGACCTCTATTACCGGCTCAACGTCGTACCGGTGCACCTGCCCGCTTTGGCAGACCGCCGCGAGGACATCCCGGCGCTGGTCGCCCATTTCGCGGCCCGCTACGCCTCCGACCAGCGCGTGCCCACCCCCGCCGTCTCCGACGATGCGATGGCGGCGCTGCAGACCTATGACTGGCCGGGCAATGTACGCCAGCTCCGCAACGTCATCGAGCGCACGATCATCCTGGCGCCGGGCGAACGGATCGCCTGTATCGACATCGACATGCTGCCGCCCGAAATCCTGAACGACCAGGCGCAATTGACGCCGAACGAGGCAGTCAAGGCGATCATGGGCACGCCGCTCCGCGAAGCGCGCGAAACGTTCGAACGAGAATATCTGAAGGTCCAGATCCGCCGCTTCTCCGGCAACATTTCGCGGACCGCCAATTTCATCGGTATGGAGCGCTCGGCCTTGCATCGGAAATTGAAGGCGCTCGGTCTTGGTGATACGCGCGGGGAGGGCTCGGAGCAGTAGCCGCCGGCGTGGCGCATCTCGCCGCGACGTGATACGCATCGACAGCAAGGTCCGTAAGGGCGGATCCGGGAGAGACAGAATATGGCCGACAAGGTCAACAACCTCCAAGACATGTTCCTGAACAGCCTGCGGCGCAGCAAAACGCCGGTGACGATGTTCCTGGTGAAGGGCGTCAAGCTGCAGGGAATCATCACCTGGTTCGACAATTTCTCGGTGCTGTTGCGCCGGGACGGGCAGGCGCAGCTCATCTACAAGCATGCGATCTCGACGATCATGCCGGCCCAGCCGATCGACCTGGCGGAGCTCGAAAAGGCATTCGAGGAGCAGCAGGCGAAAAAGGCGCCGACCCTGCTGCAGGAAGTCTTCCTCACCGCGGTGCGCAAGTCCGGCGAGCCGGTGACGATGTTCCTGGTCAACGGCGTCATGCTCCAGGGCGAGGTCGCGGCCTTCGACCTGTTCTGCATGCTGCTCGAACGCGACGGGCTCAGCCAGCTCGTTTACAAGCATGCCATCTCCACCGTGCAGCCCGAAAATCCGGTCGATCTGACCGGGTCGCAGGACGAGGAGAGCGACGCCTGAGCGTTTTCGATCGGGGGTCCGACGAAGAGTTCGCACGCGGCGCCCGGGCGGTGATCGCGCTTCCCGACATGGGCGGCGGCGTGCGGCGCGACGTTGCCGCGCGATTGGACGAAGCGGCGGGACTCGCCGAGGCGATCGGTATCGCGGTGGAGGACCGGCTCCATCTGAAGGTGCGCGCGCCGCGACCCGCGACTCTCTTCGGCTCCGGCCAGGTCGATCGGATCGCCGAGGCGGTCGTGCAGGCGGAAGCCGAGCTGCTGATCGTCGATGCCGCGATCACACCGGTCCAGCAGAAGAATCTGGAAGACAAGACCAAGGCGAAGGTGATCGACCGGACCGGCCTCATCCTGGAGATTTTCGGCGAGCGGGCGGCGACTGCCGAGGGGCGCCTGCAGGTCGAGCTTGCTCATCTCGACTATCAGGCTGGTCGGCTGGTGCGGTCCTGGACCCACCTCGAGCGGCAGCGCGGCGGCTTCGGCTTCCTGGGCGGCCCCGGCGAGACTCAAATCGAGGCCGATCGGCGGATGATCCGCGACCGGATGGCGAAGCTGCGCCGCGAACTGGATCAGGTTGCGCGCACGCGAACGCTGCACCGCGCCCGGCGGCAGCGCGCGCCCTGGCCGGTGATCGCGCTGGTCGGCTATACCAATGCCGGCAAATCCACCCTGTTCAACCGGCTGACCCGCGCCGAGGTGATGGCCGAGAATCTGCTGTTCGCGACGCTCGATCCGACGATGCGCGAGATCGCGCTGCCCGGCTTCGACAAGGCGATCCTGTCCGACACGGTCGGTTTCATCTCGGACCTGCCGACCCAGCTCGTCGCCGCTTTCCGCGCGACGCTGGAGGAAGTGATCTCGGCTGATCTCATCGTCCATGTCCGCGATATCTCCCATCCCGACAGCGACGCCCAGCGTGCGGATGTGGAAGCGGTGCTGACGGAGATCGGAGCGGGGGAGGCGGCGCGGATCGAGCTGTGGAACAAGATCGACGCGCTGGACGGCGAGGGGGCCGAACGGGTGCAGGCCGAGGCGGCGCGGCGCGAGGATGTCGCGGCGGTATCCGCTTTGACCGGGGCGGGTACGGACGCCCTCCTGTCGCTGCTCTCCACCAAGCTGCGCAGGGATGCGCAAACCCGCACGATCGTCGTGCCGGCGTCGGACGGCGAGCTGGCCGCCTGGCTCCACGCCAATGGCGAGGTGCTGAGCCTCGAACATGAAGGGCTGGAGAACCGATTCGCGGTCCGCCTGTCCGAAGCCGACTGGCAACGATTCCAGGCTCTGCTTAAGCAGGGTGGGGACCGAGCTGGAAGTTGACGAACCTGACGCTACGTGGGGGAGGCATCGCCCCTCCCGAACGGGGTCGGCAGCTGTCGAAAGCCGGAAGCGGCCGAGGCCGAAGGAGTGACCCGCATCCTGCGCCATCCGTTCGGAGTGGCACAGGATTTCCTACATTGAAAGCGTGGCTAGACCCGTGCCTTGGCGGTTTGCCACAGCGATTCCAGCTGATCTAAATCCATATCTTTCATAGGTTTGTCTATTATTTCTTCCATTTTTCGAAAGCGGCGCTCGAAACGCGCATTGGCATCGCGCAGGGCCGCTTCGGGATCGACGCCGAGATGGCGGGCATAGTTGACCGCGGAAAAGAGCAGATCGCCGATCTCGGCGGCGCGGTCCTCGTCGCTTTCGGCTTGCGCGATCTCCGCCAGTTCCTCGTCGATCTTGGCGCGCGGCCCGTCGGCATCGGGCCAGTCGAAGCCGACGCGGGCGGCGCGCTTCTGGATCTTCTCGGCGCGCTTGAGGGCGGGGAGGGCGAGGGCGATACCGGCCAGCGCGCCGTCATCGGCCTTCGCCGCGCGCTCCTCGGCCTTGATCTGCTCCCACAGATGATGCCCGCCTTCGGCCGCCTGGCCGAACAGATGCGGATGCCGGCGCTCCATCTTGTCCGAAATCGCAGTGGCAACGTCCTGAAAATCGAAGCTTCCTTGCTCTTCGGCCATGCGCGCGTGAAAGACGACCTGAAGCAGCAGATCGCCAAGCTCGTCCTTCAAATCCGCCAGATCGCCGCGCGCGATCGCATCGGCGACCTCATAGGCTTCCTCGATCGTATAAGGCGCGATCGTCGCGAACGTCTGGATGCTGTCCCATTCGCAACCGCTCACCGGATCGCGCAGCCGCGCCATGATCGCCAGCAGCCGCGCAACGGGGGAGCCCTTTTCTTCAGACATCATAAAGTCCGATAATATACATTATGTAAAATATATCTCTGCGCGCAGGGATGCTTTCGCAGCCTTGCCGCCTCTCACGACCGTAGTACCAATATGCGGCCCTCAACACTCCAGCCGGACAAGGACGACAGGAAATTCATGCCGATGACGTTCATGTCGCCGAAGGCGTCCGAGACGTGCACGGCGACGTCGCGGCGCTCGATCGGGCCGACCCGGAGTGAATCCGCGCGGCCGCGCTCGACCGTCACCAGGCCGTTGGCAGTCTGTACCATCGCGCCGAAGCCGCCGGACGAATCGATGCCGGCGCGCTGGGCGGCGGCGCGCGACAGGCTGGTCGTCGTCGCGCCGCTGTCGACCAGGAAGCGGATGCGCTGGCCGTTCACCTCGGCATCGACCCAGAAATGGCCGTCCGATGCCTGGCGGACCCGCAATTCGCCGGCTTCGCCCGCCACCTGCTCGACCGCGCCGCCACGCGCTTCCAGCACCATCCGGTTGCCGAGCGAGAGGAATTCGTCCTTGAATGTGAAAACGATGAAGAACGCCGCGAAGATGAGTATCCAGCCGGCGAGCATCTTGAGCCCATCGGCGATCGGGATGCGCCGTACCATCAACGCGCTGCCGACCAGGACGAGGACGAGCAGCAGATAGAGGGCATGGACCGCCTGATCGCCGTTCACAGCTCCACCTCCAGTCCGTCATAGCCGGGCTCGATTCCCGGCGGCAGTTCGCCCAGCAGAGTGCGGTAATCCATGCTATTGTCCATATGGGTCAGCACTGCGCGCTTGACGCCGAGCTGGCGCACCCATTCCAACGTGTCCGCCAGATGGGCGTGGGTGGGATGCGGCCGGCGCCGCAGCGCATCGACGACCCACAGATCGATGCCTTCGAACAGATAGGCCATCTGATCGGTCAGGCTATTGAAATCGGTGGAATAACCGATCGACACCCCGCCGGCGTCGAAGCGCAGCCCGGCGCTGGTGATATCGCCATGCGGCTGATCGACCGTGCGCATCGAAATGCCGCCCAGATTGATATGATCGGGCAGCACATGGCCGGTCACGACGGCCGGATAGCCCCCCTTCCCCTCGAACGCATAGCCGAAGCGCCGCTTCAGCATGTCCAGCGCATAGGGACGCGCATAGCCGGCCACCGGGCGGCCGCGGGCGTGATAGAGCTGCCGCAGATCATCGATGCCGTGGCAATGATCGGCATGGTCGTGCGTCCAGACCACCGCCTCGATATCAGTCACGCGCGCGTCGAGGAGCTGCTCGCGCAGGTCCGGGCTGGTATCGACCAGGATCTTGGCATTGCCGTAGCCGACCAGGATGGAGACGCGGCGGCGGCGGTTCTTCGGCTCATGCCGATCGCACTGACCCCAATCGTCCCCCACCCGCGGCACGCCGGACGAGGTGCCGCAGCCCAGGATTCGCACCCACATCAGGTCGCCTTCGCGAACAAAGCGTGGAAATTGGCGGTCGTGGTCTCGGCGAGCCGCTCGACGCTCTCGCCGCGCAGATCGGCCAGGAAGCGCGCCGTGTCGGCGACGAAGGCCGGCTCGCACGGCTTGCCGCGATGAGGCACGGGCGCCAGGAACGGCGAATCCGTCTCGATCAGCAGCCGATCGGCGGGAATGATACGCGCCGCCTCCTGCAGATCGCGCGCATTCTTGAAGGTCACGATGCCCGAGATCGAGATGTAGAGGCCGAGTTCCAGCACCTTGTCGGCGAAATCCCGGCTGGCGGTGAAACAGTGGATCAGCGCCGGATAATGCCCCTTTCCCATCTCGTCGGCGAGGATCTCGTATGTGTCCTCCTCCGCTTCGCGGGTGTGGACGATGAGCGGCAGGCCGGTCTCGCGCGCGGCGGCGATGTGGGCGCGGAAGCTGCGCCGCTGCCGCTCGCGGTCCGAATGATCGTAATAATAATCGAGGCCGCTCTCGCCGATGCCGATCACCTTGGGATGAGCGGCCTTCTCGACCAGCATCGCGGTGTCGACCTCCGGATGGGCATCCGCCTCGTGCGGGTGGATGCCGACCGACGCCATGACGTCATCCTCGCGCTCGGCGACGGCGATCACCGCGTCCCATTCCGACGAGCGCGTCGAGATGTTGAGCATCCGCGAGACGCCGGCGGCCCGGGCGCGCGCCAGCACGGCCGGTTGATCCTCGACCAGGCCCTTATAATTGAGATGGCAATGGCTATCGACGAACATGACCTCAGCTTTCCGCCGGCGCTTCCAGCCTGGGAAAGATAGGTTTTGGCGCTTCCAGAGTGAAGCCCGAGGCGGCGATCCGGGCATAGCCCTCCCCGTCCGCCAACGCGGCGAAGTCGCGTTCGTCGGCTGGAATCCCCATCATGTCGAGTACCGCGGCGGCCGAGGCCGGGATGACCGGTTGGATCGCGATGGCGAGGTCTCGGATCGCCGCGCACAGCGTGGCGAGCACGGCGGCCATCCGCTCCGGATCGGTCTTCTTCAGCGTCCAGGGCGCTTCGGCGTCGATATACTGGTTGCAGGCGAAGACGGCGCGCAGCCAGGCCTCGATTCCCTGCGCCAGCGCCAGCGCTTCGAACTGCTCCGGCAATTCGCGCGCCACGGCATCGCGCACCGTCTCCAGCAAGGCGGCGTCGGCCGGAGCGGATTTGCCGCCATGCGGCAGCTTTCCATCACAATTCCTTGAAATGAATGAGAATGTCCGCTGCACCAGATTGCCGAAGCTGTTGGCCAGATCGGCATTGACCTTGGTGACGATCGCCTCCGCGCTGTAGCCCCCGTCCTGGCCGAACGTGACCTCTCGCAGCAGGAAATAGCGGAGCTGATCGACGCCGAAGGCATCGGCAAGATCGATCGGATCGACGACATTGCCGAGGCTCTTCGACATCTTCTCGCCCCGGTGGAGCAGGAAGCCGTGCCCGAACACCTGCTTCGGCAGTTCGATGCCCGCCGACATCAGGAAAGCCGGCCAATAAACGGCGTGAAAGCGGATGATGTCCTTGCCGATGATGTGGACGTCCGCGGGCCAGCAGCGGGCGAAGCGATCGGCATCGTCGGGATAGCCCGCACCGGTCAGGTAATTGGTCAGCGCATCGACCCAGACATACATGACATGATCGCCGCTGCCCGGCACCTTCACGCCCCAGTCGAAACTGGTGCGAGAGATGGAGAGATCGGACAGGCCGCCTTCGACGAAGCGCATCACCTCGTTGCGGCGGCTTTCCGGGCGGATGAAATCGGGATGGTCGCGATAATGCGCGAGCAGCCGGTCCTGATAGGCGGAGAGGCGGAAGAACCAGCTTTCCTCGACCGTCCATTCGACGAGGGTGCCCTGCGGCGACAGGCGCTCGCCGGTATCGGCGGTGACCAGCTCCTTCTCGTCATAATAGGCCTCGTCGCGGACCGAGTACCAACCCTCGTAGCGATCGAGATAGATGTCGCCATTGTCCGCCATCGCCTGCCAGATCGCCTGGCTGGCCTTGTGGTGGGCGGGTTCGGTCGTCCGGATGAAGCGATCGAACGAGATGTTCAAGCGTTCGTCCATGGCACGGAAATGAGACGACATTTCCTCGGCCAGCGCCGCCGGCGTGACATCCCGCTCGCGCGCCGCCTGGGCCATTTTCAGACCATGCTCATCGGTGCCGGTCAGGAAGAAGACGTCGCGGCCCTGCATCCGCTGGAAGCGCGCGATGGCGTCGGTCGCGATCGCTTCATAGGCATGGCCGATATGCGGCTTGCCGTTCGGGTAGCTGATCGCGGTGGTGATGTAGAAAGACTTTGACATCGCCATAGCGCCTAGCGGGGTTGCCGGGCGCGATAAAGCCCCGTCCGTGCACTCAGGCGGCGCGGCGGCCTTGCTCAGGCGCGAGCGCGGCCAGCATGCCGGCCAGTTCGAACACCGTGCTCTGCGGATCGAGCGACAGGCGCCGCGCCGCGACGGCAAGCGCGCCGGCCCGTTCCCAAAGCGCCAGCGCCTCGGCCAACGCCGGGCCGCTGCGCGTGCGCGCTTCTGTGGCGATCAGCGACGGCAAACGGGCCAGAAAGGCTTCGTAGCGCGGCTGTGCGGCCTTGGCGGACAGAGCTTGCGCCAGCGCGGAACGGCGCGCATTGACCGGATCGCCCTCGCGCGCGATCGCCAGCAGCTCCCGGTCCAGCGCCGCGATGTCGAGCCCGCGCCAGACGATCGCTCGCCCCGGCGCACCGTCTCCGGCCGCGACCAAAGACGCGATCTCCCCATTATCGGCATCGGGCAGCGCCGCGCTGAGGGCCGACGTCATGGCGTCATCGTCCAGCTTGCCGAGCCGCATCAGCCGGCAGCGCGAACGCACGGTCGGCAGCAGGCGCTCTGGCGCATGGCTGACGAGGAAGAAGATCGTGTCCGCCGGCGGCTCCTCGAGCACCTTGAGCAGCGCGTTGGCGGCGCCAGGCTCGAAATCGTCGATCGCGTCGATCACGATGGCGCGCGCCCGCGACATGGTCGGCCGGACCATCAGGAACGGATCGAGCATCCGGATCTGACGGACCTTGATGCCGCGCGCCAGTTCCTCGGTGCCTGTCCGCTCATGCTTGGGGACGATATGATCGCCCTTCCACACCTCGCGCTCGACCAGCCGCCAATCGGGATGGCCGCCGGATTCGAACAGCCGCGCGGTAGGGTGGTCGGGCTCGACCGCCAGCCCCGGCGCCTGCACCGGCGGGCCGGCGGCATCCGCGAGCAAGCGCTGGGCCGCGGCGCGGGCGAACGTCCCCTTCCCCACCCCTTCCGGCCCGGCGATCAGCCAGGCGTGATGGAGCCGCCCGGAATCGAGCGCGGCGCGGAAGGCCGCGACGGCCGCGTCATGGCCGAACAGGGCGGTCACAGCAGATCCTCCAGCGCGGCGAGGAGGCGCGCCGTCACGTCCTCCGCCGCGCCGGCGGCATCGACGATGCGGAATCGCTCGGGGCTTTCGGCGGCGAGGCGATCGAAGGCCGCGACGACGGCACGGTGATAAGTCTCGGCACGCCCGCCGATCAGGTCCGCGCCGTCTTGGTCGCGCGCGGCGGCGCGGCGTCCCGCTTCGCCCTCGTCCAGCCGCAACAGCAGGGTGCGATCGGGCAGGAAGCCGTGGCTGCCCACCTCATGCAGTGCGCGGATCGCATCGTCGCCCAGCCCGCCGGCGCCGCCCTGATAGGCGATCGAGCTGTCGAGGAAGCGATCGCACAGCACCCATTTGCCGGCCTCAAGCGCCGGGCGGATGGTCCGCGCGACATGATCGGAACGCGCCGCGGCGAAGAGCAGGGCCTCGGCCTCCGGCAGCCAGCGCTCATCGGTGCCGTCGAGCAACAGCTTGCGGATCGCCTCGGCGCCCGGACTGCCGCCCGGCTCGCGGGTCTCGACCACGTCGATGCCCCGCGCACGCAAGGCCGCCGCCAGTGCCCTGAGTTGGGTCGATTTGCCGACCCCTTCCCCGCCTTCGAGCGTGACGAAACGCGCCGTCACGCCAGTCCGAACAGGCCCTTGAGGCCGGTCCACATCCGCCGGAAGAAGCCGGCCTCGCCGACTGCCGCCTCGGCGACCAGAGGCGTCGTCGTCGCCGGCATGTCGCCGACCTGGACGACGAGATCGGCGATATGCTGGCCCTGCTCGATCGGCGCGCGCACCGGCCCGTCATAGACGATCCGCGCGCTGACATTCTGGCCGAGGCCGGCAGGATAGGTGACGGCGAGATTCTGCGGCGCCACCAGGCCGACGCTGGATGCGCCGCCGAGCTGCACCCGCGCCTCGCCGATCCGCTGACCCTGGCGCAGGATGGGGCGCGATTGCCAGGCGCGGAATCCCCAGTCCATGAAGCGCACCGATTCCTCGATCCGCTGGTTGAAGCCGTTCAGCCCCGCGACGACCATCACGATCCGCCGGCCGTTCTGTTCGGCCGAACCGGTGAATCCGAAGCCGGCCTCCTGCGTGTGTCCGGTCTTCAGGCCGTCCGCGCCGTCGATCCGGCCGAGCAGCGGGTTGCGGTTGGCCTGGGTGATCGGCTGGTTGCCGCCCATCGTGCGGCCCCAGGTGAATTCGCGCATCCCGTAATATTCGCGATAGAGTTCGGGATGCTCGCGGATCGTCGCGGCACCGAGCACGGCAAGATCGCGTGCCGTGGTGTAGGTCACGCCGTTGTCCGGCCAGCCGACCGGATTGCCCCAATGGGAATTGGCGAGGCCCATCGCCTGGGATTCGCGGTTCATCAGCGCGACGAAAGCGGCCTCGGTGCCGGAAATGCATTCCGCCAGCACCACCGTCGCATCATTGCCGGACAAGGTGACGATGCCGTGGAGGAGATTGCTGACGCTCACCTGCTCGCCCGGCGAGAGGAACATGGTCGATCCGGCCTGCGGACCGTGCCAGCGCTGCCAGGTTTCCGGGCGCACCGTGCACATCCGCTCGGGATCCAGCTCGCCTTTCCCGATCAGGTCGAAGGCGACGTGGGTCGTCATCATCTTCGCCATCGATGCCGGTGGGATGCGGCGATTCTCGTCCTTGGCGTAGAGCACGGCACCGGAGGAAAGATCGATCATGTAGGCGATCGGCGCAGCCGTTTCGAAAGGCGGTGCGGCGGCCGTCGCGGGCAGACTCAGCGCTGCAAGGAAAGCCAAGGGAATGAAGGTCTTGCGCATCATTGTTCAGTCACGCCCTTGCAAACAGGAGGATCAGCGGCCGATCGAATCGGCGAGCAGGCCGACGGTCAGCGCGTAGAAGTTCGAGCAATTATAGTCGAGGATCGTCCGGTAATTGGTGGTGAGCAGATAGGCGGTGCTGCCCGGCCCGTCCGGCTCCAGCAGCGAGGCCATCGCGTCGTCGGGAATGCCGCGCTGCGGCACCACGCCGAGCCGGCGCCATTCGGCGATCGTCATCCAACGGCTGTGCCGGGCATGGACCGCCGGACAGCGCGGCGCGCGCAGCCGGTTGGCGATGCTGGCGCGATTGAGGCCCGCCGGGACGGTCGCGGCGACGCCCCAGGGCTGGCCAGGCCGCCAGCCGGCATTGCGCAGGTAATTGGCGATCGAGGCCAGGGCATCGACCTGGCTGCCCCAGATGTCGGCGCGGCCGTCCCCGTCGCCGTCCACGGCGAGGCGGATATAGACCGAGGGCAGGAATTGCGACTGGCCGGTGGCGCCCGCCCAGCTGCCCTTCAGCGCCGAACGCGGGAAGCCCCGGTCCATCATCTGCAAGGTGGCGACGAACTCGCGGGTGAAGAGCTCCCGGCGGCGGCCTTCATAAGCGAGGCTGGCGAGGCTGTTGAGCAGATCGAAATCGCCCATCACGCTGCCATAGCTCGATTCCTTGCCCCAGATCGCGACCAGCACTTCGGGCGGTACGCCATAGCGCCGGCCGATCTCGTTGAGCCGTCCGGCGTTCGCGGCGAGGCGCTGGCGGCCCCGGTCGATCCGGCTCTGGACGACATGGCGGGCCCGGTAGGGCGCGAAGGGCGGCGCCGCGCTCGATCCGCCGGTGCCGCCAGGCTGGGCGCGATCCAGCTCGATCGTTCGCGAGGAAAAGGTGAGATCGCCGAACACCCGGTCGATCGTCGCGCGGCTGACGCCGGCGCGCTGCGCTTCGGCCCGCAGATTCGGGAGATAGGCCTCGAAGCCGGCCTGGCTGAGCCCGCTGCCCTGCGCCAGCACCGGCGCTTGCGGACCCGCGAGCGACAGCCCCACGCTCAGGACCGCCGCCGTCAGGATCGTCTTGATACGCATCACATCGCCTTCTTCTGTTCTAAGGCGCTTATGGCACGAGCCCGCGCAAAGGCGAAAGGCCTGAAACCCCGCCGCTTGCACGGATTGGCGCGCTGCCGCTATGCGCGGAGCGCCGGATGGGTGGCCGAGTGGTTTAAGGCAGCGGTCTTGAAAACCGCCGTGGGTGCAAGCTCACCGTGGGTTCGAATCCCACCCCATCCGCCAATCCACGGGGATGGCAAGGAAAGCGGCTCGGCCGGAGCCGAGCCGCTCCTTCTCACGCGGCCATCGTTCCGAAGCGGCCGCTATTGTAATCGTCGATCGCCTGGCGGATCTCCGCCTCGCTGTTCATCACGAACGGGCCGTAGCCGAAGATCGGCTCGTCGATCGGCTCGCCGGTGAGTACGAGCAGGGTGGCATCGCCATCGGCATGCACGTCGATATTGCCGCCCTCCCGGCTGAGCCGCACGACCTCCGCCTCGCCGGCCTGCTCCGTGCCGTTGACGGTGACATGGCCGGACAGGACCACCAGCATCGCATTGTGCCCCTCCGGCAGGGCCAGAGAGACGTCGGCGTCGCGGTTCAGCCGCACGTCCCAGACGTTGATCGGCGTGAAGGTGCGCGCCGGCCCGGTCGTGCCGTCATGCGTGCCGGCGATCACCCGCACCCGTCCGGCATCATCGGGCAGCGCGACCGCGGGAATGTCCGCGTCGGTTATGCCCTGATAGCCGGCCGGCGCCATCTTGTCGGCGGCCGGCAGGTTCACCCAGAGCTGCACCATCCGGAACGGCCCGCCCGTCCTGGTGAAAGCCTTGGAATGGAATTCCTCATGGACGATGCCGCCCGCCGCGGTCATCCACTGGACGTCACCGGGGCCGATGATGCCGCCATTGCCGGTGGAATCGCGATGTTCCACCTCGCCGTCGTAGACGATCGTCACGGTCTCGAACCCGCGATGCGGGTGCTGGCCGACGCCGCGCGGCTTCATCGCCGGCGCGAACACGAACGGCCCGCCATAATCGAGCAGCAGGAACGGGCTGACGTCCTTGCCCTGCTCATTGTAGGAAAAGAGCGAGCGGACGGGAAAGCCGTCGCCCACCCAGTGCGCGGACGTGTTGCCGAAACGGCCGAGGATCGTCTTGTTCATGATCGTTCTCCGATGCGAGCGGGCTAACCATCCCGTCGCGCTTGCCACCCAGATAGGAAGCGCGGCGACCGACATAAAGACATGAGCCGCCGCCCTTCCCTCGTGCCGCCGGAGCGGCTAGTCGGCGGACAGACAAAGACGAGGATGACATGGCCGATCCCAAGCCCCTGCCCTTCGACTGGACCGATCCTTTCGCGCTGGATGCGCAATTGTCCGACGAGGAGCGGATGGTGCGCGACACGGCCGAGGCCTTCGCGCAGGAGAAGCTGCTGCCGCGGGTGACGAGCGCCTATCTGGACGAGCGGTTCGACCGCGAGATCATGAGCGAGATGGGCGCGCTGGGCCTGATCGGCGCGACGATCGCGCCCGAATATGGCGGCGCGGGGCTCAATTATGTGAGCTACGGCCTGATCGCGCGCGCGGTGGAGCGGGTGGACAGCGGCTATCGCTCGGCCATGTCGGTGCAGTCCAGCCTGGTGATGCATCCGATCAACGCCTACGGATCGGAGGAGCAGCGGAAGAGATATCTCCCCAAGCTCGCCAGCGGCGAATGGGTCGGTTGCTTCGGGCTGACCGAGCCGGACGCCGGTTCCGATCCCGGATCGATGCGGACCCGGGCGAAGAAGGTGGATGGCGGCTATCTGCTGTCCGGCGCGAAGATGTGGATCACCAATTCGCCGATCGCGGACGTGTTCGTCGTCTGGGCGAAGTCCGACGCGCATGACGGCAAGATCCGGGGCTTCATTCTGGAAAAAGGCATGAAGGGCCTCAGCGCGCCGAAGATCGAGGGCAAGCTCTCTCTGCGCGCCTCGATCACCGGCGAGATCGTGATGGACGGGGTCGAGGTGCCGGAGGAGAATCTGCTGCCCCATGCGCAGGGGCTGGGCGGGCCGTTCGGCTGCCTCAACCGGGCGCGCTACGGCATCGGCTGGGGCGCGATGGGCGCGGCCGAGGCCTGCTTCCACGCCGCGCGCCTCTACACGCTGGAGCGCAAGCAGTTCGACCGGCCGCTGGCCGCAACGCAACTCGTGCAATTGAAGCTCGCCGACATGGCGACCGAGATCACGCTGGGCCTCCAGGCTGCGCTGCGCGTCGGGCGTCGGCTCGACGAAGGCGAACTGATCCCGGAGACGATCAGCCTCATCAAGCGCAACAATTGCGGCAAGGCGCTGGCCATCGCGCGCACGGCCCGCGACATGCACGGCGGCAACGGCATTTCCGCCGAATTCCACGTCATGCGCCATGCATCGAACCTGGAGACGGTCAACACCTATGAGGGCACGCACGACGTCCATGCCCTCATCCTCGGCCGCGCCATCACGGGGCTCGCGGCCTTTTGACCTCATTTCGTCATCGCGAGGAGCGTAGCGACGTGGCGATCCAGTACGGCTGGATTGCTTCGCTGCGCTCGCAATGACGGACTAAGTGCGACCCATGGATAAACCACTCGCCGGCCTCAAAGTCGTCGAACTGGCCCGTATCTTGGCGGGGCCCTGGGCGGGGCAGCTGCTCGCCGATCTCGGCGCGGAGGTCGTCAAGGTGGAGCGGCCGGGCGCCGGCGACGATACGCGCGGCTGGGGGCCGCCTTTCGCCGACGACGGCGCGGCGGCCTATTTCCATAGCTGCAACCGGGGGAAGACCTCGCTCGCCATCGATCTGGAGAGTCCCGAGGGACAGGCGCGGGTGCGCGAGCTGGTCCGCGACGCCGACGTGCTGATCGAGAATTTCAAGGTGGGCGGGCTGGCCAAATATGGCTTGGACCATGCCAGCCTGTCGGCGCTCAACCCACGGCTCATCTACTGCTCGATCACCGGCTTCGGGCAGGACGGCCCCTATGCGGCGCGCGCCGGCTACGATTTCATGGTCCAGGGCATGGGCGGGATCATGGACCTGACCGGCGATCCGGACGGCGAGCCGCAGAAGATCGGCGTTGCCTTCGCCGACATCTTCACGGGTGTCTATGCCTCCAACGCCATCCTCGCCGCGCTCCATGGCCGCGCGGCGACGGGGGCTGGCTGCCATATAGATATGGCGCTGCTCGACGTGCAGGTCGCCGTGCTGGCCAACCAGGCGATGAACTATCTGGTCGGCGGCCAGCCGCCGCGCCGCATGGGCAATGCCCATCCCAATATCGCACCGTACCAGACCTTCGCGGTCGCCGACGGTCATGTCATCGTCGCGGTCGGGAATGACGGGCAATATCGGCGGCTCTGCGCCCTGCTTGGCCGGGCGGAATTGGGCGAGGATGCGCGCTTCGCGACCAATGCCGACCGGGTACGCCATCGCGGGGCGCTGGAAAGCGAACTGGCGCCGCTCATTGCGCTTCGCGGGCGGGACGAATTCCTCGCCGCACTGGCGGCCGGCGGCATCCCCGGCGGGCCGATCAACGACGTGGCGCAGGTCTTCGCCGATCCCCAGGTGATCGCGCGCGGCATGAGGATCGATGCGGACGGCATGCCGGGCGTCGCCTCCCCCATCGTGATAGACGGCAAAAGGCAGGTGGCGAAGCGCGGGAGCCCGAAACTGGGCGAAGACTAAGCGGTACGCGCGGGCCGGATGAAGATCAGGATCGGTTCGTCCTTATAGGTCGTCTCATGTCGCCGCTCGAAGCCGAACCGTTCGGCGAGGCGGATCGACGGCAGGTTTTCCGGTGCGATGATCGCGCAGAAATCCTTGCCGGGAAAATGCCGCTCGCCCCAGGCGATGGCGGCGGCGACCGCCTCGCCCGCAAAGCCCTGGCCGTGCACTTCGGGGGCGAAGATCCAGGCCATTTCGGGCCACGCGCCGAGCTTCGGCTCGATCTCCCGCTGGAAATCGCCGAAGCCGGTCTGGCCGATCCAGCGGCCGTCCTGCTTGCGCTCGACCGCCCAGATGCCATGGCCGACCAGCGCCCACATGCCCGGCGCGAGCATCATGCTCCGCCAGGCCTGTTCGCGGGTCAGCTGGCCGCCGACATAGCGCGCGGCTTCGGCATCGCCGAGCACCGCCGCGTGCGCGTCGAGATCGCCCGCACGGAACGGACGCAGGATCAGGCGATCCGTTTCGATGACCGGCGCGACGCGCCCGGTAGTTTCAGTCATGGATCCCGGTCTGTACCGGGATGACGGCCTGTCGGGGCCGTCACTTCTTGCCGAGGGTAAGACCGCCGAAGCGCTTGTTGAAGCGCGCCACCTGGCCGCCCGCGTCGAGCAGCTTCTGATTGCCGCCGGTCCAGGCCGGATGCGAGGTGGGATCGATCTCGAGCGCCAGCGTGTCGCCTTCCTTGCCCCAGGTGGAGCGAGTCTCGTACACGGTGCCGTCGGTCATCTGCACCTTGATCATGTGGTAATCGGGGTGGGTATCGGTCTTCATATCATTGATCTTCCGTGGTTTTGGCTGGTTCCGACCAGCCTCTGGAAAAAGCAGCCCGCGCTCTAGCCGTTGAGGCGGCGATTGACAAGCCATGCTGCGCCGCAATACGACGCCCGCCGTGAAGGTGCCGCCCGTCAAAACGGCGGTGAAAAGGGAAGCCGGTGAGAAACCGGCGCTGTGCCCGCAACTGTAAGCGGCGAGCTTCCCATCCGCAAAGGGTGACGAAGCATCCGAGCCGCGAGCCAGGAGACCTGCCTTCACCGTCGTCCGCACCCGGCCGGGACCAGCCAGCGGTGCGTGGCGCCGCATGGCATGAAGGCCGTGCGGTTCCTCCGAGACGACAGTTCGAGTCGTCATACGGAGGTATCTATGTCGCTATCAATTCTGCTCCTCTCCGCCGCCGCCATCCAGGCCGAGACGGAGATCGTCGTCACCGCCGCGCGCGAGCCGATCGCCGCCGATGAAGCGCCGGTGTCGTCCACCATCCTCGATGCGGCCACGCTGGAGGCGCTGGCGCTGCCCGCCGCTGCCGACGTGCTGCGCCTGTCGCCCGGCATGTCGGTGTCCGTCACCGGCCCGCGCGGCACGCAGACACAGCTGCGCCTCCGGGGCGCCGAGGCGAACCACACGTTGCTCTTCCTCGACGGCATCCGCTTCAACGATCCGGCCGCGGGCAACGAGGCGCGCTTCGAGCTGCTGACCACCGATCTGCTGTCACGCATGGAGATCGTGCGCGGGCCGCAATCGGCCTTGTGGGGCTCGGAAGCGCTGGGCGGCGTGATCGCGGCCGGCACCGCCGACCCCTTCGTCGCGCGCGGTTTCGTCGCGGACGCCGAATATGGCAGCCTCGACACCAGCCGCCTGTTCGGCCGCTATGCGGTCCAGACCGGCGATGTCGGCCTCACCGCCTCGGCCGGCTGGCAGCGCAGCGACGGGATCGATTCGTTCGGCGCCAATGGCGAGCGCGACGGCTTCGAGACTCTCGCGGCCAGCCTGAAGGCGGTGTACCGTTCCGGCGGCATCGAGGCCGGCGCGGTCGGCCACTGGATCGAGGGCAGCAGCGAGTATGACGGCTTCGATCCCGTCACCTTTCAGCGCGCCGACACGCTCGACGAGACGAAGAACCGGATCGGCGCGGTGCGCGGCTGGTTCGCGGGCGAATGGGACGGCTGGGGCGTGCGCGCCGAGGCGGCCTATCTCGACAGCGCCAACCGCAACCGGCTGGGCACGACGCCGCTCAACAGCACGTTCGGCGAGCGGCTGACGCTGGGTGCGCAGGTGTCGCGGCGGATCGGCAGCCATCTGATCGTTGCCGCGGTCGATCATAACGACGAGGATTTCCGTGCCCGCGACACGGTCTATTTCGGCGGCACCGATCAGGACCGCTCGCGCCGCAACACCGCGTTCGTCGGCCAGTGGCGCGCCGAATGGGCGCCGGGGATCGTCACCGACGTCGCGGTGCGGCATGACGATTTCAACCGCTTCGACGATGCGACGACCTTTCGCGCCGCTGTGCTGGTCAGCCCGGCGGCGGGCTGGACCCTGCACGCCGCCTATGGCGAAGGCATCGCCCAGCCGACCTTCTTCGACCTGTACGGCTTCTTCCCTGGTTCCTTTGTCGGCAATCCGGATCTGAAGCCGGAAGGCTCCCGCGGCTGGGAAGCGGGTCTGCGCTGGAGCGACGGACGTTTCAATGCCGGCGTTACGGGCTTCTCCAACCGGCTGCGCAACGAGATCGTCGACACGTTCGATCCGAATACGTTCCTGTCCAGCACCGCCAATGCCGACGGCAAGAGCCGGCGCGACGGCGTCGAGCTGGAATTCGGCTACCGCCACGCCGAATGGCTGAACATCAGCGCCAATTACACCTGGCTCGACGCGGACGAGCAGCGGGTGGCCGGCGCCGCTTTGGTGCGCGAGGTGCGCCGGCCGCGCAGCACCGCCAACCTGATCGCCTTCGGCACCGCCGACCGCTTCACCTGGGGCGCCAGCCTCGCTTATGTCGGCAAACGCACGGACGTGGATTTCGATCTGTTCCCCTCGCCGACCGTGACGCTGGACGATTATGCGCTGGCCTCGCTGCGCGTCGGCTATCGCATCCTGCCCCAGCTCGAAATCTACGGCCGGGTGGAGAATGCGTTCGACGCGAACTATCAGGACGTGGTGGGATACAACACGCCCGGAACGACGGTCCATGCGGGTATTCGCGTCGCTCTTGGCCGCTAGTGTCGCGCTCGCGGCGCCGGTGGCGGCTGCGGCCGCGCCGGCCCGCGTGGCCTCGCTCAACCTTTGCACCGACGAGCTGCTGCTGATGCTCGGCGCGCCGGAGCAGATCGTCTCGGTCACCCACCTCTCGCACCAGGAGGCGGAGACGCCTTTGTGGCGTGAGGGGCGGCGCTATGCGCGCAATGACGGCAGTCTCCTCTCCGTCGCTGGCCTGCACCCCGATCTGGTGCTGACCATGGGCGGCGGCGGACGGGACCGGGGGCGGATCGCCGAGCGGCTCGGGATAAGGGTGGTCGATCTCCCCTTCCCCACCCGCCTGGCCGACATCGAGGCGAGCATAAGCGAGGTTTCGCGTGTTCTGGGGAGGCCGGAGCGGGGCGCCGCGCTGCTGGCGCGGATCGACGCGTTGAAACGCAGCACCCCGGCGCAGCCGCGCGAGGCGATCTGGATCGGCGGCGGCGGGATCAGCATGTCCGGCGACGGGCTGGGCGCGCAATGGCTGGCGCTGGCCGGGCTGCGGCAGCGCACCCTGCCCGGCAATCGCGCGACGCTGGAGACGTTGCTGGCCCATCCGCCCGAGGTGCTGGTGCGCAGCGATTACCGGGCCGGGCAATATTCGGGGCAGCAGCGCTGGCTCGGTCATCCGCTCGCCCGGGCGGTGCGCGGCGGGCGAAGCGTGCAGGCCGAAGGAAGGCGCTGGACTTGCATGGGTCCGTTGCTGATCGACGAGATCGTCCGGCTGCGCGGGGAGCTCGCGCAGTGAGCCGTCCTGCCCTGTTCCTGTTGATGCTGGCAGCGATGACGGCGTTCCTGCTTTCGCTGCTGCTGCCCTGGGGAAGCCTTGCGAACATCTTCACGCAAGATACTGAATTAGGAAGGGCTTTGCTCACCGAACTCAGATTGCCACGCGCTCTGCTTGGCCTTGCTTACGGCGCCGCTTTGGGCGCGACCGGGGCGGCGATCCAGGCTTTGTTCGCCAATCCCCTCGCTTCGCCCGACATTACCGGAGCCAGCAGCGGCGCCTCGCTGGGCGCGGTCTTCACTGCTTACATCCTGGGCTTCGCGGCACCACTGGCGCTGGCGGCGGGCGCGGTGACGGGGGCGCTCGCAGCCTTGCTGCTCCTGCTCGCGCTCGCAGGACGCCGTGCGGAAACGGCAACGCTGCTGCTCTCCGGCATCGCGATCAGTGCGCTGGCGGGCGCGCTGACCACCCTGGCACTGGCCCTCGCGCCCTCCCCCTTCGCCTTTTACGACGCCTATGACTGGCTGATGGGCTCGCTGGTCGATCGCAGCCTGTCGCAGGCGGCGTTCGCCGGCATTCCCGCTCTTGCCGTGATCGTGCTGCTGTTCCGCCTCGCCGCGCCGCTCGACGCGCTGGCGCTGGGCGAGGAGGTGGCGCAATCGATGGGCCACGATATCCGGGCGCTGCGACTGCAGGTGATCGCGCTGACCGCGCTCGGCGTGGGCGCCTGCGTGGCGATTTGCGGCGCGGTGGGGTTCATCGGGCTGGTCGCGCCGATCTTCGCCCGGCGGCTGACCCGCGGGCATCCGGGCCGCGCGATCCTACCCGCCGCCCTGATCGGCGCGCTGCTGCTCACCGCCGCCGACCTGATCGTCCGGCTCGCGCCGCTCGGGCGGATGTTGCCGATCGGCGTGGTCACGGCGATGTTGGGGGCGCCCTTCTTCCTCTGGCTGGTCGCGCATATGCGCTGGCGGGTGACGTCATGACGGCGCTCGTCGAAGGGCGCGGGCTGTCGCTGCCGGGGCGGCTCGTCGAGGCGTCGCTCGATGTGGGCGCGGGCGAGCTGGTCGCGCTGGTCGGCCCGAACGGCAGCGGCAAGACCAGCCTGCTCCACGCCATTGCCGGGATCGGTGGCCCGGCGGGCGAGGTGCGCATCGACGGGGCCGATCCGCGCCTTGTCCCGCCGGCGCGGCGGCCGCATGTCCTCACCTATCTGCCCGCTTCCCGCGATCTCGCCTGGCCGCTGCTGGCGCGCGACATGATCGCGCTGGGCGGCGGCGATGCGCCATCCGAGGCGCTGGAGCTGGACCCTCTGCTCGACCGGCGGATGGACCGGCTATCGACCGGCGAGCGCGGCCGGGTGCTCATCGCCCGCGCGCTCGCGCCGAAGCCGAAGCTGCTGCTGCTCGACGAGCCGACCGCCAATCTCGATCCGCTCTGGCAAATCCGGCTGATGGAATTGATCCGCGCGGAAGTCTCGCAAGGCGCGCGCGCCGCCCTGGTCGCGATGCACGATCTCGACGCGGCGGCGCTTCATGCGGACCGCGTGCTGATCATGGACAAGGGGCGGATCGCCGCCGAGGGACTCGACGGCAATCATGTCGCGCGGATTTTCGGGATCGAGCAGGCCGCCGGCCGGTGGCGGCCGGTCAGCCCTTAGGCGGATCGGCGATCATCGCCGTGAAGCTGCATTCGGCGGCGAGCTTGCCGGCGATCAGTGCCCGCCCGGCGAACTTGCAGACCGTCGCGCGACGCTGGACGAATTCGACCTCGAGCGTGAGCAGCACGCCGGGCTCGACCGGGGTGCGGAACTTCACCCCGTCGATCGCCATGAAATAGACCAGCTTGCCCGTGCCGGAGAGGCCGAGCGTCTCGACCGCGAGCACGCCGGCCGCCTGGGCCAGCGCCTCGACGATCAGCACGCCGGGCATGATCGGCCGATCCGGGAAATGGCCGGCGAAGAAGGGCTCGTTGATCGTCACTGCCTTGGTCGCGACGATCTTCTCGCCGACGACAAGCTCCTCGACCCGATCGACGAGGAGCATCGGGAAACGATGCGGCAGCGCCGCCATCACCCGCCGGATATCGAACGGGCCGATGACGGCGCTGGTTTCGTCCGCCATTAGCGACCCGTCGGGCGCCGCTGCTGCTGCGCCGGCTGCTGCTGACCGTTCGCCGGCTGCTGAGCGGCGGGCTGCTGGGCCGGCGGCGGCGCGTTGACGTTCACGCTGGTCACGGCGGCGTTGAGCGCGGCGAGCACGGCATCGGTGATCTCGACCGACGGGTTGATCGCCAGCGTGGCGGCGCGGTCCATCGCGATGGTCGCGCCACGCTGCTGCATGATCTGCGTGATCGCGGTGTTCAGCGGCGTCTCGAGCTGCTCAAGGACATAACCCGCGTTGCGCTGAAGCTGCTGCTGGCGACCCTGGATCTCGGTTTGCGCGTTCTGCGCCTGCGTCTGATAGGCCTGGATGCGCTGTTGCAGAGCGGCGTCGGGCTGCTGGCCGTCCGGCAGTGCATTGACGGCGGCCTGGATGGCCTGTTGCTCCGCCTGCAAGGGCTGACCGAGCTGCTGCGCGCGCTGCTCGAGCTGCTGGCGCTGGGTCTGGAGCTGCTGATTGGCGGCGGTGCAGGCAGTGCACTGCGTCAGAACGCGCTGGGTGTCGACCACCGCCACGACGGCGGGTGCAATCGCCTGTGCCTGGGCAACCGCCGGAATGGCGAAGGCGAGCGCGGCTGATGCCGCGCTGAAAAGCAGTTTGTTCATTAGAATGCTGTCCCTACGTTGAAGCTGAAGAGTTTGGTGTCGTCGCCCGGTTCGCTGAGCAGCGCCTTGGCGATATCGATGCGGAACGGGCCGAAAGGCGAGTTCCAGTTGACTCCAAAACCCACCGCGAGGCGCGGCCGGGGGGAATCGCCGAGAAAGACCTCACGGAACGGGCTGGTGGGGAAGCGGGTGAGGGTTTCACCGTCGTTACAGCCCGTTGGCGTGGTGCCCGGGGGCCGCAGCGTGACCGTCCCGTCCGTTGCGGTGCATTCGTTCTGGGTCAGCGGGCTGCCCGGCGGAATATCGAAGGTGGCGGGCCGGCGAACGCCCCACAGCGCGCCGACATCGACGAAGACCGACGGGCGCAGGCCGAGATCGCGGGCACCCGAGCCAAGCGGGATCTCAAGCTCGGCGCGACCAAGATAATAAGCGCGGCCGCCAAGCGCGTCGTCGCTGATCCGGTCTCGATCCTCGGACAGGCGGACATTGCTGATGGTGCCGTCCTCGGCCACGTCGAACTCGTAGGGGATACGCTGGATGCGCGGTCCGACGCCGCGAATGTCGAAACCACGAATTTGCGGGCTGCCGAGCTGGAAGCGATCGTTGATACGCAGCGGATCGACATCGGGCCCGCCTGGATCGAACGACCGCGTATAGCCGCCCTCAATGCTGAGCGAGAAGATGAAGTTATTGAAGACGTTCCAATATTTGGCAGCACTGCCGCGGCTGCGCAGATAGGACACGTCGCCACCGACGCCGGCGAAATCCTGCTGGAACAGCAGCCGCTCGCCCCGGCTGGGCCGCAGCGCGTTGTTGAGCGTGCTGTAGAGCAGCGAATAGCCGATGGACGACGTCAGCCGGTCGCCGATCGAATCGCACAGATAGCGGCTGGCGCGAAGCGGGTCGCACTGCGCCGGGAGCGGTCCGGGGCCGTCCGGATCGCTGAAATACAGCCCCTCGTTGAGGCCGACCTCGTCATAGGAGAGGCCGTAACGCAGCGCCAAGCTGAGATTCTCGGTCAAAGGCACGCCGGCACGGACCTGGCCGCCGGTGCTGACCACTTCATAGGTGGTCTGGCGGCTGCTGCCGAGCAGATTGAAGCTGTTGAAGTCACGCCGGAAAACATCGAAGCCGATCGCGATGTTGCGATCGAACAGATAGGGCTCGGTGAAGCCGATTTCCGCGGACTTGGAATAGGTGGAGTAGTTGATGCCGGCACGCAGCTCCTGTCCGCGGCCGCGGAAATTGCGCTGCCGAACCGACACGTTGACCAGGAAGCGTTCGAGGCTGGAGAAGCCCGCCGAAAGCTGCAGCTCGCCCGTCGCACGCTCTTCGACCGCGACGCCCAGCACGACCCGATCCGGCGACGAACCTTCCGTCTGCTGAATTTCCAGGTTTTCCTGGAAGAAGCCGAGCGATTGAATACGGTCGCGCGAGCGGCTGACCCTGACGCTGTTGAACGGATCGCCCTCGGCGAGACGGAACTCGCGGCGGATCACCTTGTCGTGGGTGTTGGTGTTGCCCGAAATGTCGATCCGCTCGACATAGACACGCGGCGTTTCGGCGACCTGGAAGGTCACGCTCATGGTTAGGTTTTCGCGGCTGCGATTGAATCGCGGCCGCACGTCCGCGAAGGCATAGCCGAACAGGCCGGCGAGTTCGTTGAGGCTGGTGACCGTATCCTCGACCTGGCGAGCATTGTACCAGTCGCCCGTGCTCATCGGCAACGTGCGCTGAAGATCCTCGCCCCGGAAATCCCGGATGTCGCTGTTCACGGTGACGTCGCCGAAGCGATAACGCTCACCTTCCTCGACGACATAGGTGATGATGAAGTCGCGCCGGTCCGGCGTCAGTTCGGCCACGGCCGAAACGACGCGGAAATCGGCATAGCCCTGGGTCAGGTAGAATTGCCGCAGCTTCTGCTGGTCGAAGGCAAGCCTGTCGGGATCGTAGGTGTCGGCGGAGCTGAGGAAATTCCACCACACATGCTCGCGCGTCGCCATCTCGGAGATCAAGCGATTGTCGCCGAAACGCTCGTTGCCGATGATGTTGATCTGGCGGACCCGCGAGCGCGGCCCTTCGTTGATTTCGAACACGACATCGACGCGATTCTGGTCGAGCTGGACGATCTGCGGCACGACAGACGCGGCATAACGACCCTGGCGGCGATACAGCTCGATAATGCGCGCGACATCGGCACGGGCGCGCGAACGGGTGAATATCTGCCGCGGCGCGAGGCGGATTTCCGGCCCGATCTTGTCGTCCTTCAGCCGCCGATTGCCTTCCAGAACGATGCGGTTGATCACCGGATTCTCGCGCACCTGGATGACGAGATCGCCGGTATCGGCGCCGGCGATGGTCACATCGGCGAAAAGCTCGGTCGCGTAGAGATCGCGTAGCGCTTCGTCGAGCCGCTCCTGGGAATAGGGCTCGCCGGCACGAAGCTGCGTGTAGGAAAGGACGGTTTCGGGCTCGAGCCGCTGATTGCCCTGGATCGTGATCGTGCGGATCGCACGCTGGGGCTCGGCTGGCGATGGCGGCGCCACTTGCGGCACCGGCGCGGTCTGCTGCCCGAAGGCAGGAGCGGCCAGGCCGCCCAGCATGGTGCCGACCAGCAAAGCGGCGCAAATCCTGCGGCCGTTGGGAAAAACTTCTTTCGCCGTCACGCGTGCCCGCCTTTTGGTTTGAAGGCCGGCGCGCCGGCCAGCCAAGTCACAAGTCGCCGCTTGCCCTGCCCTAACATGGTCACCCGATCAAGCCGCCAAGCTTGGTGAAGAGGCCAAAAGACGCCAGGTCGTTGAAGGTGACGAAGATCATCAAAGCCAGCAGCACCGCCAGGCCCGTCCTGAATGCCCATTCCTGGGCTTCCGGCTTCAGCGGCTTACGCCTCACTCCCTCGATCAAATAGAAGAGCAGATGCCCGCCATCGAGCATGGGAATTGGCAAGAGGTTGATGAATCCCAGATTAATCGAGATGAGCGCCATGAAGAGCACGAAATCGAGCCAGCCCAAGCTGGCCTGCTGGCCGGAAAATTGCGCGATCTTGAGCGGTCCGCCCATTTCCTCGAGCGAGCGCTGGCCGCGGATCAGCTGGCCGAGCGTCACCACCATCATCTTCACCGTGTCGCCGGTCTGGCGAACGGCGGCGGCGGCGGCTTCATGCGGGGCCAGCTCGGCGATCTCGATATCGCCCGAACGGATGCCGAGCTGCCCGACCCGCGCCCGGTTGCCGAAACGGTCTTCCAGCTGGTGCGATTGCGGCGTCACCGTCAGGGTCACAAGTTCGCCGCCCCGCTCGATCTCGACCGCCATGGGCTGATCGGGCCGAATCGAAACATAGGAGGCGATGTCCTGGAACCGGCGGACCCGGCCGCTCTCGATGGAGATCACGCGATCGCCAGCGCGGATTCCCGCCGCCTCGGCCGCCGATCCTTCCACCACCGCAGCGATCACCGGCGGCGTCTGCGGCTGCCCGTAAGTGGAGAACAGTGCAAGATAGACAAGGATCGCGAACAAGAAATTGATCGCGGGACCGGCAGCGACGATAATGAAACGCTGCCACAGCTTTTTGGCCTGGAAGGTCTCGGCGCGCTCCTCGGCGGGCATCGCCAGCCATTCGGGCGACGGTTGCGAGGCCGGGTTCATGTCGCCCTTGAATCGGACATAGCCGCCGAGCGGCATCCAGCCGACCTTCCAGCGCGTGCCGCGCCGGTCCGTCCAGCCGAACAGCTCACGGCCAAAGCCGATCGAAAAGGCTTCCGCCTTCACGCCGAACCAGCGCCCGGCGAAATAGTGGCCAAGCTCGTGGATGAAGATCAGCGGCCCGATGACGAGCAGGAAGGCGGCGATCGTGAAGATGAGGCCGGGGCTGTTCAAATGCGGAGCTTTCTCGTCACCTCGGTCGCCACGCCCCTGGCTTCCCGATCGATCTCCAGCACCGCATCGATCGATGACGGCGCCGGCGGGTCGAAGCGGGCAAGAACCTCACCCACGACCGACGCGATATCGAGGAAAGCGAGCCGGCTTTCAAGGAAAGATGCGACCGCTATTTCGTTGGCGGCATTGAGGATGGCCGGTTTGGCCCCGCCGCCGGCCAGTGCCGCCTTGGCGAGGCCGAGCGCGGGGAAACGGTCCAGGTCCGGCGCGGCGAAGTCCAGGCGGGCGATTTCGACCAAGTTCAGTCGCTTGCAAGGCGTCTCCATCCGCTCCGGCCAGGCGAGCGTGTGCGCGATCGGCACGCGCATGTCGGGCGCGCCGAGCTGCGCGAGCACCGAGCCATCGACATATTCGACCAGGCTGTGAATCACCGACTGGGGATGAATGACGGCATCGAAGGCGTCGGCGCCGAGCGGGAAGAGGTGAAAGGCCTCGATCAGTTCCAGGCCCTTGTTCATCAGAGTCGCCGAATCGACCGAGATCTTGGCGCCCATCGACCAATTGGGGTGTGCGACCGCCTCGGCCGGCGTGACATGGCGCATTTCCTCCAGCGAGCGGGCCCGGAACGGGCCGCCGCTGGCGGTGAGGATGACACGGCTGATCGCCTCGGGCCGGGCGGCGTCGAAGCATTGGAAGACCGCATTATGCTCGGAATCGACCGGCAGCAGGGTCGCGCCGTTCGCCTTGGCCGCTTGAATCATCAGCGCGCCCGCCGAGACCAGCGATTCTTTGTTGGCGAGCGCAACCGTTCCGCCCGCCTCCAGCGCCCGCATCACCGGCTTCAAACCCGCCGTGCCGACGATCGCCGCCATCGTCCAGTCGGCCCCCGCCCCGGCGGCCTCGACGATCGCCCGGTCGCCGCCGACCGCTTCGACGCCAGTGCCGGCCAATGCTTCCCTGAGGCGCGGCAGATGGGCCTCGTCGCCGATCACGGCGCGCTGGGGGCGAAACTTCCCGGCCAGTTCGATCAGACCATCAATATCCTTGCGCGCGGTCAGTGCGACGATCTCGAACCGGTCGCGGTTGCGCTCGATAAGGTCGAGCGTCGAGCGGCCGACCGATCCGGTCGCGCCCAGCACGGTGACGGAACGGGTCATCCGATCCAGAGCCCCGCCATAGGTACCGCCAGGGTCGCCAGCACGACCGGCAGCAGCCCGTCGATCCGATCGAGCACCCCGCCATGACCGGGCAGGATCGTCCCGCTGTCCTTCACGCCGGAGCGGCGCTTCTCCCAGCTCTCATAGAGATCGCCGGCCTGGGCGAGAACGGCCATCGCGCCGCCGAGCCACAGGAAAGGCGCGCCGAGCGCCAGCAGCTCCATGGACGCCACCAGCCAGCCGAACAAAGCGGCGGCGGCCACGCCCCCGGCGAGCCCGGCCCAGGTCTTGTTCGGGCTGATCGCGGGCGCGAGCTTGGCCCCGCCGATCGCGCGACCGGCCACATAGGCGCCGATATCGGTCGCCCAGGTGACGACCATTGCCCACAGGACGAGGCCGAACCAGGCCCAGCTCAGCACCAGCAAAGCAAAGGACGGCACCGCGATGTAAAGGAAGCCCCAGGCCATCGAGACGCGGCGGGTTCCCGCACCCAGCAGCGCCGCGACAGCGAGCGCGGCCAGCAATGCCTGCCAGACCGGATCGAAGCTCTCCGGCGCGATGGCGAGGATGCCGATGCCGTCCGCCGTGACGATCTCGTCCACCTGTCCCGCCGGGAAGAGATATTCCGCGCCGGCAAGGAGGAACAGCCCCATCAGGCCCGCGCCGATCCAGCTCCACGGGCGCGCGATGCCCTGCATCGCGCTCCATTCGAGCAGAGCGATGGCCGCCCCGACGGCAACCAGCAGGCGGAACGGCCAGCCGCCGAGATAGATGGCGAGCAGCGCCACGGCCGCCATCGCCACGCCGGCGGCGAAGCGCACGGTGAGGTCGGAAGCGGGGCGCGGTGCGTCCTGCGCGGTCATAATCCCCCGTAGCGCCGTTCGCGCCGGGCATATTCGTCCAGGGCGGCGCGCATCGAATTCTCGTCGAAATCGGGCCAGTGCGTATCGACGAACAGCAATTCGGCATAGGCCGCCTGCCAGAGCAGGAAATTGGACAGGCGCTGCTCGCCCGACGTGCGGATCAGCAGATCCAGCGGCGGCAGCCCGTGCGTGTCGAGCGCGGCGTCGATCCGCGCTTCGTCGATGTCGCCGGGCGCGAGCCGCCCGCCGGCCACATCCTCCGCGAGATTGCGCATCGCTCCGATCAGTTCGGCGCGCGACCCGTAGTTCAGCGCGATCGCCACCGTCATCCGGTCATTGCCGGCGGTGCGGACAACCGCATCGTCCACCATCTCGGCCACATCCGCCTCGAAGGCCTTGTGGTCGCCCAGCACACGCAGCCGAACGCCTTCCTTGAGAAGGGTCTTGAGCTCCTTCTTAACATAGAATCTAAGCAATCCCGTCAGATCGGCGATCTCCGCCTTGGGCCGCCGCCAATTTTCCGAGGAAAAGGCATAGAGCGTCAGGCATTCGACGCCTGCCTCGCCCGCTGCGCGCAGCGCCCGTCGCGCAGCTTCGGCCCCGGCGCGATGGCCGGCCGAGCGGGGCAGCCCCCGCGCCTTCGCCCAGCGGCCATTGCCGTCCATGATGATGGCGACGTGGCGCGGGACCGCCGGAGCCGGCGCCACGGCGTCGGTCGCGGATCCGGCGCTGGCCGGCATGGCCGTCACTTCTGCAGGATTTCCTTGTCCTTGGCGGCGAGGACGTCGTCGATCTCCTTGACCGAATCGTCCGTGAGCTTCTGCACCTCGGCGTCGAGGCGCTTATGCTCGTCCTCGCTGATTTCCTTCTTCTTCTCGTCGGTCTTCAGCGAGTCCATCCCGTCGCGGCGGACGTTGCGGACGGCGATCTTCGCCTTCTCCGCATATTGGTGCGCGAGCTTGGCGAGCTCCTTGCGCCGCTCCTCGGTGAGATCGGGGATCGGCAAGCGGATATTCTGCCCGTCGGTGATCGGATTGATGCCCAGGCCCGCATTGCGGATCGCCTTTTCGACCGCCGAGATGTTCGAGCGGTCCCAGACCTGGACCGACAGCAGGCGCGGCTCCGGCGCCGACACGGTCGCGACCTGGTTGAGCGGCATGTTCGCGCCATAGACCTCGACCGTGATCGGATCGAGCAGCGCCGTGGACGCGCGCCCGGTGCGCAGGCCGCCCAGATCGTGCTTCAGCGCTTCGATTGCGCCAGTCATCCGGCGCTGGATGTCGCCCTTGTCATAAGCGGGCATGGCTTCCTCTCCCTTTTAGTTCTGGACGATCGTCGCCACGCCGTCACCGCCGAGCACGCGGGCGAGATTGCCCTGCTCGCGGATGTTGAAGACGACGATCGGGATATTGTTGTCGCGGCACAAGGCGATGGCGCTGGCGTCCATGACCTTCAGATTGTCCGCGAGGACCTGGTTGAAAGTGACTGTATCGTAACGCTTTGCATCCGCGACCTTCTTCGGATCGGCGGTGTAGATACCATCGACGCTGGTGCCCTTGAACAAGGCGTCGCAGCCCATTTCGGCGGCGCGCAGGGCGGCGGCGGTGTCGGTGGTGAAGAACGGATTGCCGGTGCCGGCGGCGAAGATCACCACCCGGCCCTTCTCCATGTGCCGGACGGCGCGGCGGCGGATATAGGGCTCGGAGACGGTGGCCATCGGAATGGCGGACTGGACCCGGGTGTCGACGCCGATCTTCTCCAGCGCGTTCTGCAGCGCCAGCGCGTTCATCACGGTGGCGAGCATGCCCATATAATCGGCGCTCGCGCGGTCGAAGCCCTTGGCGGCGCCGGCCAGCCCGCGGAAGATGTTGCCGCCGCCGACGACCAGGCACAGCTCATGGCCGTCCTCGCGGGCGACCTTGATCTCGCCGGCGAGGCGGGCGACCGTATCGGGGTCGATGCCGAACTGGCCCTCGCCCATCAGCGCCTCGCCCGAAAGCTTCAGCAGGATGCGGTTGAAGCGCGGGCGCGTCATGGGGTTTCCGTTCGGTGAGGCAATGAGCGCGGGCACCTTAGTCAGGTGCGCCGGGAGTGCCAAGCCTCTCCCCTCCCGAGCGGGAGGGGAGAGCGCATTGGTTCAGGCGGCCTTGCTGGTGCCGGCCGCGGCGGCGACTTCGGCGGCGAAGTCGCTTTCCTTCTTCTCGATGCCCTCGCCGATCTGGAAACGCAGATAGGCGGCGAGCGCGACCGGCGCGCCCAGGCGCTTGCCCTCGGCGGCGATCACGTCTTCGATCTTCGTCTTGTTGTCCATGACGAAGAGCTGGGAGAGCAAGGCATTCTCCTTGCGGAACTTCGCCATCGCGCCTTCGACCATCTTCTCGACGATGTCGGCGGGCTTGCCGCTCTCGGCCGCCTTCTCCTTGGCGATGCCGCGCTCGCGCTCGATCAGCGCCGGATCGAGATCCTCGCCCTTCAGCGCCAGCGGCGCGGCCGCCGCGATGTGCATCGCCAGCTGCTTGCCCAGCGTCTCCAGCTCCGCCTTGTCGGCATTGCTTTCCAGCGCGACCAGCACGCCGATCTTGCCGAGGCCCGGGGCGGCGGCATTATGGACGTAGGAGACGACGACGCCGTCGTCCACGCTCACGCGGCCGGCGCGGCGCAGCGACTGGTTCTCGCCGATCGTGGCGATGTTGCTGGTCAGCATTTCGTTGACGGTGCCACCGGCCGGGTGCGCGGCATTGCCGAGCGCCTCGATATCCTCGCCCGTCTCCAGCGCGATCTGCGACACGGCGCGCACGAAATCCTGGAACTGCTCGTTCTTGGCGACGAAGTCGGTTTCGCTGTTGACCTCGACGACCGCGCCGGTCGTGCCCTGGACGGCGACGCCGACCAGGCCCTCGGCGGCGACGCGCCCGGACTTCTTCGCGGCGGCGGCCAGGCCCTTGGTGCGCAGCCAGTCGATGGCGGCTTCCATGTCGCCATTGGTCTCGGCCAGCGCCTTCTTGCAATCCATCATGCCGGCGCCGGTGCGCTCGCGCAGCTCCTTGACCATCGCGGCCGTGATCTCAGCCATGTCTCATGTCCTTTTAACTCCCCTCCCGCTTGCGGGAGAGGTTGGGGGTGGGTTCAAGAGCGGGTCGCGGGCCTTAAGACAGGCCCACCCCTTGATCCCCTCCCGCAAGCGGGAGGGGAAATTTCGCTCAAGCCTCGGCGAGCGCCGCTTCGGCCGGCGGCTCGTCCTGCGCGCCGATGTCGACGCCGCGCTGCGCGGCGCCACCCTGCTTGCCGGCCAGAACCGCGTCGGCGATCGCGTCGCAATAGAGACGGATCGCACGGCTGGCATCGTCATTGCCCGGAACCGGGAAGGCGATGCCGTTCGGGCTCACATTGGTGTCGAGGATCGCGACGACCGGGATGCCGAGCACATTGGCTTCCTTGATCGCCAGCTCTTCCTTGTTGGCGTCGATCACGAACATCACGTCCGGAATGCCGCCCATGTCGCGGATGCCGCCCAGCGACAGCTCCAGCTTGTCGCGCTCGCGGGTGAGCTGCAGCACTTCCTTCTTGGTGAGGCCGTGCGTCTCGCCCGAAAGCTGCTCCTCGAGGCTCTTGAAGCGCTTGATCGAGTTGGAGATCGTCTTCCAGTTGGTGAGCATGCCGCCCAGCCAGCGATGGTTGACGAAATGCTGGCCCGAGCGGCGCGCGGCCTCGGCGATCGGATCCTGCGCCTGGCGCTTGGTGCCCACGAACAGCACCTTGCCGCCCGAAGCGGCGGTGCTGCGCACGAAATCGAGCGCGCGCGCGAAGAGCGGCACGGTCTGCGACAGATCGATGATGTGCACCCCGTTGCGATCGCCGAAGATGTACGGCTTCATCTTGGGGTTCCAGCGATGGGTCTGGTGGCCGAAATGGGCTCCGGCCTCGAGCAATGCCTGCATGGTGACGTCGGTGGACGCCATAGTCTTTCTCCTTCCGGTTAAACCTCTGCAGGGCCGTGAAACCTCGGACGAATCCGGGGCACCGGTATGATGGCCCTGCATGTGGGGTGGGCGGCCACTTAGGCGGACGCGCGGCGGAAATCAACCCTTCGCGAATGCGGGTTGACTGCAGAACAAAACAGGAACATAAGCGCACTCCCTCTCAACGAGGGAACCAAATCTCCCGGTCGGGCGTCCCGGCTGTGGATAAGCAGGGGATAAGGCTGTGGCTCATCTGTTTGCGATCCTGTTCTTCTCAGGGCTCCTCGTGGCGCTCGGCCTGGTCGCCGAGCTCATTCTTCGGGAGAATTGGGCGGCGATGCGCGCCGCTTTAGCGGGCGCCCCGCTTTCGGCTCCGCAGGTTCCGGCGCGTGCGGCGGCGGAACGGGTGTCGCCGGTGCGCCTGCCGTCGCTGCACGCTGCTGCCTGACCTTGGCATAAGCCGCCATGCTGAACGGAATCATCGCGAGATACGCGATGGCGACGAAGCTCAGTGTCTGCCAGGGCGCGGAGAAGATCGCTCCGCCGATCAGCGCGATCGCCAGGATCGCCTCCAGCCGGACATTGCGCCTGAGGCGCAGCGAGGTCCAGGAGAAGGTGGCGATGTTGGAGATGGCGAGGAAGGCGACGAAAGCCGCCCAGGGCGCGACCAGCCGGTAATCCTGCAGCCAGGTCCATTGCTCGCCGCTCGCAAGCCACAGGAAGATCGGCAGCAGTAGCAGCCCCGCCCCCGCCGGGGCCGGCACGCCGGTGAGGAATCCCGCCGATTTGTGCGGCTGGTCCTCGACATCGATACGGGCGTTGAAGCGCGCCAGGCGCAGCGCCATGCAGACCGCATAGGCCAGGGCGAAGACCCAACCGAGCCGCGGCCAGTGCTGCAGCGCCCACAAATGCAGGATGATCGCGGGCGAAACGCCGAAGGCGATCACGTCGGACAGCGAATCGAGTTCGGCGCCGAACCGCGTCTGGCCCTTCATCGCACGCGCGATCCGTCCGTCCATGCCGTCCAGCACGGCGGCAACGATGATCGCGTAGATCGCCTTGTCCCATTCCCCGGCAATGGCGAAGCGCACGCCGGTAAGGCCGACGCACAGCGCCAGCGCCGTCACCGCATTGGGCACCACGGCGCGCAGCGGAATGCCGCCGCCCGCGCGCTCGGGCGCCAAGCTCATTGGGCCACACCCTCGATCAGCTCGGACACGCCGATCTTCGCGATCACCGTCTCGCCTGCGATTGTGCGCTGGCCGAGCAGCACCTGGCTCGACGTGCCCGCCGGCAGATAGACATCGACCCGGCTGCCGAAGCGGATCAGGCCGACGCGCTGGCCAGCGACCACCCGGTCGCCGGGCTTCACCCAGGGAACGATTCGCCGCGCGACCAGCCCGGCGATCTGGGTGAAGGCGATCTTCGTCCCGTCCTCGCCCTCGACCAGGATATGCTGGCGCTCATTATGCTCGCTCGCCTTGTCGAGATCGGCGTTGAGGAACTTGCCGGCGATGTAGACGACGCTGCGGATCGTGCCGGCGATCGGCGTGCGATTGATGTGCACGTCGAAGACGCTCATGAAGATCGACACGCGGATCACAGGATCGGCCGGCATGACCCCTTCGCCGATCAGCTCTTTGGGCGGTGGCACGGTCGCGATCATCGTCACCATGCCGTCGGCGGGCGCGATGATCAGCCCCTCCCCGGTCGGCGTGGTGCGGACGGGATCGCGGAAGAAGCTCAGGATCCAGACGGTCACGCCCGCGGCGATCCAGCCGAGCCAGTCCCAGTCGATGACGAACCAGAACAGCAAGGCGATCGCGCCGGCGATGACGGCGAACTTGCGCCCTTCCGGATGGACGCTGGGCATGCGGTAGCGGACGGTCGGCGTCGTCGGATCGTCCGATTTTTCAAGGGAGCTCATGCGCCGCTTCTAGGCGGAGTGAAAAAATGTGACAACCGAAAGGCCGGCTGGCGGATTGATCGATGCGGCGCCACCGCCTACAGCCCCTCTCGCAGACCAACACCGGGGAAGAAAGCGCACAGCCTCATGGCCAAGATCAAGGTGAAGAACCCCGTCGTCGAGCTCGACGGCGACGAGATGACCCGCATCATCTGGCAGTGGATTCGCGAACGGCTGATCCTGCCCTATCTCGACATCGACCTCATCTATTACGATCTCGGCATCGAGAAGCGCGACGAGACGGACGACAGGATCACGATCGAATCCGCCGAGGCGATCAAGAAATATGGCGTCGGCGTGAAGTGCGCCACGATCACCCCGGACGAGGCCCGGGTCGAGGAATTCGGCCTCAAGCAGATGTGGAAATCGCCGAACGGCACGATCCGCAACATCCTGGGCGGCGTCGTCTTCCGCGAGCCGATCGTGATCGATAATGTGCCGCGGCTGATTCCCGGCTGGACCGATCCCATCGTCGTCGGCCGCCACGCCTTCGGCGACCAGTACCGCGCCACCGATTTCGTCGTGCCCGGACCCGGCAAGCTCAGCATGAAGTGGGAAGGCAAGGACGGCCAGGTCATCGAGCGCGAAGTGTTCGACTATCCCGACGGCGGCGTCGCCATGGGCATGTACAATCTGGACGAATCGATCCGCGATTTCGCCCGCGCCTGTCTCAATTACGGCATCACCCGCGAATGGCCGGTCTATCTGTCGACCAAGAACACGATCCTCAAGGCCTATGACGGCCGCTTCAAGGACATCTTCCAGGAGGTGTTCGAGACGGAGTTCGCGCCGAAGTTCAAGGAACTCGGCATCGTTTACGAGCACCGCCTGATCGACGACATGGTCGCGAGCGCGCTCAAGTGGAGCGGCAAGTTCATCTGGGCCTGCAAGAATTACGACGGCGACGTCCAGTCCGACCAGGTCGCGCAGGGCTTCGGTTCGCTTGGCCTGATGACCTCGATCCTGACCACGCCGGACGGCAAGACGGTCGAGGCCGAGGCCGCGCACGGCACGGTCACCCGTCACTACCGTATGCACGAACAGGGCAAGGCGACCTCGACCAACCCGATCGCGTCGATCTTCGCCTGGACCGGCGGCCTCAAATATCGCGGCCGCTTCGACGGCACGCCGGAAGTGACCCGCTTCGCCGAGACGCTGGAGAAGGTCTGCATCCGCACCGTCGAACATGGCCAGATGACCAAGGATCTCGCCATCCTGATCGGCCCCGAGCAGAGCTGGATGACGACCGAGCAGTTCTTCGAGGCGGTCCGCGCCAATCTGGAAAAGGCGATGGCGTCCCAGCCGGCCTGATCCGCCTTCACATCTTTTGACGCATCGGACGGGCGTGCCTGCTGACAGGCTCGCCCGTTCCTGCATAAGAAGCGCATGGCGAGCGAATTCAGCGCGTCGGGCTTCAGCGACGCCCTGGTGATTCTGGGCGCGGCCGGCGTCGTCATCCCTGCCTTCGCCCGCATCCGGATCAGCCCGGTGATCGGCTTCCTGCTGATCGGCCTGCTGGTCGGCCCGAATGGGCTGGGCCAGTTCGCCGACGATGCCGCCTGGTTGCGCTTCGTGACCATCTCGAACGAAGAGGCGATCGCGCCTTTCGCCGAGTTCGGCATCATCCTGCTGCTCTTCTCGGTCGGGCTGGAACTGTCATTCAAACGATTGTGGGGGATGCGCCGGCTGGTCTTCGGCGTGGGCCTGGCCGAACTGACGCTCGGCGCGCTGTGTATCGCGGCCGGTCTCGTCGTTCTCGGCAACAGCTTCACCGCGGCCATGGCGCTTGGCCTGGCGCTCGCCTTGTCCTCGACAGCCCTGGTGCTGCGCCTCGTCAACACCGCCACTCCGGTGGGGCGTGCCGCGCTGGCGATGCTGCTGTTCGAGGATCTGGCGATCGTGCCGATCATCTTCGCATTGGGCGCGCTGGCGCCCAGGGCCCAGGCGGGCAGCGAGCTGGAAGGGCTGGCGCTCACCCTGGTGCTCGGCGCCGTCGTCATCGTCGCGATGCTGGCGCTCGGGCGCTTCCTGCTACCCCGCCTGTTCGCGCAGGCGGCGCGCACCAAGAGCCCGGAGCTGTTCCTGTCGGCCAGCCTGCTCGTCGTCATCGTCGCCAGCCTCGCCACCGCCGCCGTCGGGCTGTCGCCGATCGTCGGCGCGCTCGTCGCGGGCATTCTGATCGCGGAGACCGACTATCATGACGAGGTCGAGATCATCACCGCGCCGTTCCAGGGCCTCGCGCTCGGCGTCTTCCTGATCACCGTCGGCATGAGCGTCGACCTGGTATTCGTCGCGGAGCGCTGGCCGGCGATCCTGATGGCCGTGATCGGCGTGCTGGCGGTGAAGGCGATCGTCACCGCCCTGCTGCTGCGCCTCTCCGGTGCGAGGCCCGCCGTCGCCGCCGAGGCGGGCCTCGTCATGGCTTCGCCTTCGGAAACCACCCTGATCGTGCTGGCGACCGCCGCCGCGGCGGGGATCATTTCGGGCGAGGCCTCAATCTTCTGGAAGATCGTCACCGCGATCGGGCTCACCATCACGCCATTGCTCGCCAAGCTCGGGCAGATGGCCGGGCGCCGCGTCGATGTGCGGCTGGGCGATCACGAATTGCCCCTGCCCGCCGCCGGGCAGGAAAGGCAGCCGGTGGTGATCATCGGCTTCGGCCGGGTGGGCGGCCTCGTCGCGGACATGCTGAAGCGGCACGGCCGCGCCTTCGTCGCGGTCGATTCCGATGTCGATGCGGTCGCCCATGCCCGCCGCGACGGCGTGCCGGTCGTCTTTGGAGACGTGTCGCGGCCACAATTGCTCGACCGCCTCAATCTCGACCATGCCGGGGCGCTGGTGCTGACGATGGACGATCCGGTGCTGAGCGTTCGCCTCGCCCGGCGGGTGCGGGGCGCGCACCCCGATCTCACCATCGTCGCGCGCGCCCGCGATCCGCACCATGCGGCGGAGCTGTATCGCGCCGGCGTGACCGATGCGGTGCCGGAGACGCTCGAATCCTCGCTCCAGCTTTCCGAGGCGCTGCTGGTCGACCTGGGCATCGCGATGGGCCCGGTGATCGCCTCGATCCACGAGAAGCGCGCCGAATTGCGCCAGCAGATCATGGAGATCGGCGAGCTGGACCGCGCGCCGACCCCGCTCGGCCGGCGGCTCGGCGACACTAAGCCGGTATAGCCGCGTCCTGCAGCGCGGCACGGACCGCGGCGAGCGCCTCTTCCGCCTTGCCGCCGTCCGGGCCGCCGCCCTGGGCCATGTCGGGGCGCCCGCCCCCGCCCTGCCCGCCGACCGCTTCCACGGCCTTGCGGACGAGATCGACGGCGCTGAGCGAACCGGCGAGATCGTCGGTGACGCCGACCGCGACGGTCGCGCGACCGTCATTGACCGCGACCAGAGCGACCACGCCGGAACCGACCCGGCCCTTGGCTTCGTCGACTAAGCCGCGCAATTGCTTGGGGTCCATGCCATCCAGCACCTGGCCGATGAAGGCGTGGCCGCCGATCTGTTCGGGGCCAGCCGCTTCGGCCTTGCCCCCGCCGCCCAGCGCCAGCGCCTTCTTCGCCTCGGCCAGCTCGCGCTCGAGTCGGCGGCGCTCCTCGACCAGGGCGGCGACACGGGCGGGCACCTCTTCCGGCGACGCCTTCAGCGACGCAGCGGCTTCCTTGAGTCGCTCCTCGCGATTCACGAACCACAGGCGCGCGGCCTCGCCGGTCAGCGCCTCGATGCGGCGCACGCCGGCGGCAACCGCGCTTTCAGAAGTGATCTTGAACAGCTGGATGTCACCCAGCGCATCGACATGGGTGCCGCCGCACAATTCGACCGAATAAGCGCGGTCGTCCTCGATCCCCATCGAGAGAACGCGGACCTCGTCGCCATATTTCTCGCCGAACAGCGCCATCGCCCCCGCCTCAAGCGCATCGTCGATGCTCATCAGGCGGATGCCGACCGTCTCGTTCTCGCGGATATAGCGGTTCACGTCCGCCTCAACCTGCTCGATCTCCTCGCGGCTCAGCGGCTTGGGATGAGAGAAATCGAAACGGAAATAGTCGGGCGCCACTAGGCTGCCCTTCTGCGTCACATGACCGCCGAGCCGCTTGCGCAAGGTCGCATGGAGCAGATGGGTGGCGCTGTGATTGGCGCGCACCTTCGATCGGCGCGCGGCATCGACGGCGAGATGCACCGTATCGCCCACCGCGATCTCGCCGGCCCGGATCACGGCCTGATGCGCGTGCAGCTTGCCGAGCGGTTTGGATGTTTCCTCAACATCCGCCTGCAAGCCTTTGTCCGATGTGATCTTTCCGGTGTCGCCGATCTGGCCGCCGCTTTCCCCGTAAAAGGGCGTCTGGTTGGTCAGGATGACGACATTGTCGCCCGTCCCGGCCTTCTCCACGCGCGCGCCGTCCTTGACGATGGCGACCACCTGGCCGTCGCCGTCATGGCCAAGATAGCCGGTGAACTCGGTCGCGCCCAATTCCTCGGCGATGTCGAACCAGACATCCTCGCTCGCCTTGGCGCCCGAGCCTTTCCAGGCGGCGCGGGCGGCGGCCTTCTGCTCAGCCATCGCCGCGTTGAAGCCGGCGCGATCGACGGCATAACCCTGGGCGCGCAACGCGTCTTCGGTGAGATCGTAGGGAAAGCCGTAGGTGTCGTAGAGCTTGAAGGCGGTGGCGCCGGGCAAGGTCGCGCCCGCCGCCATCCTCGCCGTCGCCTCGTCGAGCAGCTTGAGGCCGTTGGCGAGCGTCTGGCGGAACTTCGTTTCCTCCAGCTTCAGCGTCTCCTCGATCAGCGGCTGGGCGCGGACCAGCTCGGGATAGGCGGCGCCCATCTCGGCGGTGAGGCTCGGCACCAGCCGCCACATCAGCGGCTCGGGCGCGCCGAGCAGGTGGGCGTGGCGCATCGCGCGGCGCATGATCCGGCGCAGCACATAGCCCCGGCCCTCGTTCGACGGCAGCACGCCGTCCGCGATCAGGAAGCCGGCCGAGCGCAGGTGATCGGCGATGACGCGGTGGCTGGCCTGGGTCGGCCCTTCCGCCTTCGTCCTGGTCAGCTCGCACGAGGCGGCGATCAGCGCCTTGAACGTATCCGTGTCGTAATTGTCGTGGACGCCCTGCAGCACGGCGGCGACGCGCTCCAGCCCCATGCCGGTGTCGATCGACGGGCGCGGCAGATCGCCGACGATGACGTCATTCTCCTGCATGTGCTGCATGAAGACGAGGTTCCAGATCTCGACGAAGCGATCGCCGTCCTCGTCCGGCGATCCGGGCGGGCCGCCGGGGATATGATCGCCATGATCGTAGAAGATCTCAGAACAGGGACCGCACGGGCCGTCCGGGCCCATCGCCCAGAAATTGTCCTTGGTCGGGATGCGGATGATCCGCTCGTCCGGCAGGCCGGCGATCTTCTTCCACAGATCGAACGCCTGATCGTCGGTATGATAGACGGTGGCGGTCAGTCGGTCCGGCGACAGGCCCCATTCCTTCGTCAGCAGATCCCAGGCGAGCGTGATCGCCCGTTCCTTGAAATAATCGCCGAAGGAGAAATTCCCCAGCATTTCGAAGAAGGTGTGATGCCGCGCTGTATAGCCGACATTGTCGAGATCGTTGTGCTTGCCGCCGGCGCGCACGCATTTCTGGCTCGATACAGCGGTCGAGTAAGGCCGCGTCTCCTGCCCGGTGAAGACGTTCTTGAACGGCACCATGCCGGCATTGACGAACATCAGCGTCGGATCGTTCTGCGGCACGAGCGGCGCCGAGGGCACGGGCGCATGCCCCTCCTTCGCGAAATAATCGAGAAATCCGCGCCGTATGTCGTTGGTCGATGTCATGGGGCGGGATGTAAGCGACGTGCTGCGGCGCGGCAAGCGACGAAACCCCGCCTGCCCCCTTGCGCTTCGCGGCAAAGAGGCAGAGGCTGGGGGTTTCCACAAGACGCGCGGCCGCGTCTTCTTCGCGGACCGCGCCAGCGGACGAAGGAGACGATCATGCCCGAAAGAGCTGCAGGGACGCGGACCATCGCGCTCGTCGGGCCTGGCGGCGCTGGCAAGACCAGCCTCGCCGAGGCCCTTCTTTTTGCCTCCGGCGCAACCTCGCGCCAGGGATCGGTGGCCGATGGCACCAGCGTCGGCGATGCCAGCCCGGAGGCGCGCTCGCGGGGCGGCTCCACCGAGCTCAACCTGATGCATTACGATTATATGGGCGATCGCTACGCGCTGATCGACGGGCCCGGCTCGGTCGGCTTCGCCGCCGATGCGGGGCTCGGCATGGCGGCGGCGGACCTCGCCATCGTCGTCGTCGATCCCGAGGCGGCCCGCGCCCAGCTCGCCGAGCCGGCGCTGCGGCAGCTTGAGGCGCTCGGTGTCCCGCACATGATTTTCGTCAACAAGATCGATCAGGCGCGTGGCTCGATCCAGGGGCTGCTGGAGGCGCTGCAGCCGATGAGCGCCTCGCCTTTGATCGCCCGCTGGATCCCGATCCGTGAGGGCGAGAAGGTTACCGGCTTCGTCGATATCGCGCTGGAGCGGGCTTATTATTACCGGCCGGGCCAAGCATCCGAGCAGGCGGAAATCCCTGCCGAGCTTGCTGATCGCGAGGCCTCCGAGCGCAATCACATGCTGGAGCAGCTCGCCGATCATGACGACGCGCTGCTCGAACAGCTGCTGATGGACGAGGTGCCGGACCGGCAGACCGTGTTCGACGATCTCGCCAAGGAGACCGGCGCGGGGCAGATCGTGCCGGTCCTGTTCGGGTCGGCCGCGAACGGCCAGGGCGTCCGCCGGCTGATGAAGACGCTGCGGCACGAGACGCCGGCGCCGACGGCGGCGGCCGAGCGGCTTGGCGCGGTGGACAATTGCGCCTTCGTCTTCAAGGTCAGCCATGGCGGCGCGATGGGCCGGCTGAGCTATGCCCGCGTCTTCGGCGGCGGACTCAAGGAAGGCACGGAGCTTGCCACGAGCGAAGGTTCCGAGGCGCGGGTGGGCACCTTGTTCGCGCTGCAGGGCGACAAGACCGCCAAGCTGGCCGAAGCCAAGGCCGGCGACGTGGTCGCGATCGCCAAGCTCGACGAGGTCGGCGCCGGCGACTGGCTGGCGGCCGGCAAGGCGCCGGGCCGGTTCGCGGCGGTGCCTCCGATCACCAATTACGCGCTCGCCATCGCGACGAAGGACCGCAAGGACGATGTGCGCCTCTCCACCGCGCTCCACAAGCTGACCGAGGAGGACAATGCGCTCAGCTGGGAGCAGGACGAGGCGATGCACGAGACGCGCCTGCGCGGCGTCAATGACGAGCATCTGAAGGTGACGCTCGATCGGCTGAAGCGGCGTTACGGCGTTGCCGTCGATTCGCGTGCGCCGGCGGTCGGCTACAAGGAATCGATCCGCAAACAGGTGACGCAGCGCGGCCGGCACAAGAAGCAATCGGGCGGCCACGGCCAGTTCGGTGATGTGGTGCTGGAGGTGAAGCCGTTGCCGCCTGGCAGCGGGTTCAAATTCTCAGAGCGTATTTCCGGCGGCGTCGTGCCGAAGCAGTGGATTCCAGCGGTCGAGGCGGGCGTGCGCGACGCGCTGGCCAAGGGGCCGCTGGGCTTTCCTGTGGTCGATGTCGAGGCGGTGCTGGTCGACGGCTCCTATCACAGCGTCGATAGCTCCGAGATCGCGTTCCGCACGGCGGGCCGGATCGGCATGAGCGAGGCATTGGAACAGGCCGCCGCGCATCTGCTGGAGCCGGTGATGAAGGTGACCGTGTTCACGCCCGGCACGGCCAGTTCGCGCGTCACATCGGCGATCGCCAGCCGGCGCGGCCAGATGCTCGGCATGGAGCCGCGCGAGGGCTGGTCCCGCTGGGACCGGATCGACGCCCTGATCCCCGAGGCGGAAATGCAAGGCTTCGATGCGGAGCTGCGTTCATTGAGCCAGGGCCTCGCCAGCTACGAGGCGGCGTTCGACCACCTCGCCGAGCTGAACGGCACGCTGGCCGAAAAGGTCGTCCAGCGCGAGTTGGAGCCGGCCTGAGCGATCAGGAGGAGGCGGGCGCCGTCGCGGCCGGCGGCGTCCCCCCCTCTTCCTCGCCACGCGACACGACCACGGCAGCAGTAAGGTCGCCGGTGACGTTGAGCGTCGTGCGGCACATGTCGAGAAAGCGATCGACGCCGAGAACGAGGCCGATCCCTTCCGGCGGCACGCCGACCATGGCGAGGATCAGCGCGACGACCGGCAGGGAGCCGGCGGGCACGCCCGCCGTGCCGATGCCACCCAGAATGCACATCAGCAGCACCGTCACCTGCTGCCAGATGGTCAGCTCGACGCCGAAGAACTGCGCGAGGAACAGGACGGTGACGCCCTCGAAGATCGCGGTGCCGTTCTGGTTGGCGGTGGCGCCGATGGTAAGGACGAAGCGCGACACGCGCGCCGGCAGCTTCAGATTGTTCTCCGCGACGCGCAGCGCCGTCGGCAGGGTCGCGTTGGACGAGGCGGTCGAGAAGGCCACCACCATCGCCTCCTGCACGCCCTTGAAGAAGGCGATCGGCGACGTGCGGCCGAGGAACTGGAGCGCCAGCGGATAGACGACGAACATGTGCAGCCCGAGCGCGAGCAGCACCACGCCGACATAGGCGCTGAGCCGGATCAGCAGATCCCAGCCGAAAATGGCGGCGAGGTTGAACATGAAGCAGGCGATGGCGATCGGTGCCATGCGGATGACGATGGAGATCAGCTTCATCGTGATGTCGAAAATGCCCTGGATCGCGTCCTGCAGCTTGTTCGCGGCGGGCGTGTTCACCAGCAGCAGGCCGATGCCGAACACCAGCGCGAAGAACATCACGGCGAGGATGTCGTTGGCGGCGGCGGCGGCGACGACATTGTTCGGAATGATGTTGAGGAAGGCGTTGATGCCCGAAGGCGCCTCGGCATTGATGTTGATGATCTGGCCGGCCCGCTCGCCGCCCTGGGCGAGCAGGCTCTGCGCCAGCACCGGATCGACGCCCGCGCCGGGCTGGAAGATGTTGGCGACGCCAAGTGCCAGCACCACCGCGATGCTGGACAGCAGCACCGTGAAGAACAGGGTCTTGAGCCCGATCCGCTTCAGCGCGCGCACGTCGCCCATCTCGGCGATGCCGCAGACGAGCGCGGAGAAAAGCAGCGGGATGACGAGCATGAAAAGCAGCCGCAGGAAGATCGTCCCGATCGGGCCGGTGACATAGGTGGTCACGGTCTCGACCCAGGCCGCCCCGGGCTGCGTCATGTGCACGATCAGGCCGGCCACCAGGCCGACCAAAAAACCGATCAGCATCTTCATCTGCAGCGAGATGCCGCGGCTTTCTTCAGTCATGTCGGACTCCCTGTCATGGCCGACATGGTCGCGGCCTGCGCTCACGCATAGGCGTAGGAGCCACCCTTGCGCAACGCTTCGGCATAGGCGGGCCGCGCATGGATGCGCTCCAGCCAGTCAATCAGGTGGGGCCGCGAGGCATCCAGCCCGGCGCGGGTCCGGGCGACTTCGAGCGGAAAGCTCATCATCACATCGGCGGCGCTGAATTCATCGCCCGCGAACCATGGTCTTTGCGCGAGTTCCGATTCGAGCCAGTCGAGGTGGCGGCCGAACATCTTCAGGAGCGGCCCGCGCGCCGGCCGGCCGAGCAGGCCGAGGCGGCCGACGACGAGCAGGCCGAACAGAGGCGGCATCATCGAGCCTTCGGCATAATGGAGGAAGTGGCGATAGCGCAGCACGGCATCGCGATTGGCAGGCGGGCCAAGGCGCCCTTCCGCCTTTTCGATCAGATATTCTGCGATCGCCCCGGTCTCGGCAATAACACGGCCCTCATCCTCGATGACCGGGGACTTCCCGAGCGGATGGACGCGGGCGAGTGCGGGCGGCGCGAGCATCGTCTTGGCATCGCGCGCGTAGCGGACGATCTCGTAATCGAAGCCGAGCTCTTCGAGCAGCCACAGCACACGTTGCGAACGGGAGTTTTCGAGATGGTGGACGACGATCATGATGGGGCTCCGCTGGCGACAGGCTTCCATAATGGCGAGGCACGCAATAGGGAACGCCGCACGGATCGGCTTTCCGCCGTTCCGGGTCAGCCGACGGACCAGCCACTTGACCGAAACGCGCCCTGCCGCCGAACCTGTGCCGCGCCCCGGCTTCCGGGAATTCGTGGTGCTGATGGCCGGGCTGATGGCGCTGAACGCGCTCGCCATCGACGCGATGCTGCCCGCTCTGCCCGCGATCGGCGAGGCGCTGGGCGTGGCGAGCGAGAATCACCGGCAGCTCGTCATCTCTTTCTACGTGATCGGCTTCGGCATGACCCAGCTGATCTACGGTCCATTGGCCGACCGTTATGGGCGCAAGCCGGTGCTGATCGCCGCGCTGCTCCTCTACATCCTCTTCGCCATCGCCAGCGCCGCGGCGGCGAGCTTCACCTTGCTGCTGGCGGCGCGATTGGCCCAGGGCGCCGCGGCGGCGGCGACGCGGGTGCTGACCGTCTCGATCATCCGCGACCGCTATCAGGGCGCGGCGATGGCGCGGCTGATGAGCCTCGTCTTCCTGGTCTTCCTCATCATGCCGGTGCTGGCGCCGGCCTTCGGGCAGCTTACCTTGATGATCGCGCCGTGGCGCTGGATCTTCTTCGGCCTCGCCATCTTCGCGGCGATCATGCTGGCCTGGTCGCTGATCCGTCTGCCCGAAACGCTGCGGCCCGAGCATCGCCGCGCATTGTCGCTCGGCTCCGTGATCGGCGGCATCCGTGACACCCTCACCAACCGCCAGTCGCTCGGCTACACGCTTGCCTTCGCGCTGATGATGGGCGCGCTGATGGGCTATATCAATTCGATCCAGCAGATCGTGTTCGACGTGTTCGCCCGGCCCGAACTGATCGCCCTCATCTTCGCCTGCGTCGCGGGGCCGATGGCGTTCACCTCCTGGCTCAATTCGCGGCTGGTCGAGCGGATCGGGACGCGGCGGATCGCCCATACGGGGATCATGATGTTCACGCTCTTCTCGTTCATCCATCTCGTGACCGCCGAGATTGGCGAGGCGCTGCCTTTGTTCATCGTCATGCAGGGCCTGATCATGGCCTGTTTCGGCCTGGCCTCGGCCAATTTCGGCGCGCTGGCGATGGAGCCGATGGGCCATGTCGCCGGCACCGCCTCGTCCGTTCAGGGCACCATCACCACGATCGCCGGCGCGGGCATCGGCATCGTGATCGGGCAGAGCTTCGACGGGACGGTGATCCCGATGGTGGCCGGCTACACATTGCTCGGCACGGCCGCGCTCGTCACCCTGCTGGTGACAGAAAGCGGCCGGCTGTTCGGACGGGACGCCCCTCTGACAAGTTGACAAAGTTGACAGGGTCGAGGGGGTTTCGGCCCCCTCCCCCATGCGTCAGGCCTCGTCCTCGGCGTCGGGGCCGGTCATCATCGCCTCGCCGACCGCGTCGGTGCGGCCGCGGATCGCCTTCTCGATCCGCTCGGCGACGTCCGGATTTTCCTTGAGATAGGATTTGGCGTTCTCGCGCCCCTGGCCGATCCGGATCGAATCGTAGGAGAACCAGGCGCCGGATTTCTCGACCAGGCCGGCCTTGACGCCGAGATCGAGCACTTCGCCCATCTTCGACACGCCCTCGCCATACATGATGTCGAATTCGACCTGCTTGAACGGCGGCGCGAGCTTGTTCTTCACCACCTTCACCCGGGTCGCGTTGCCGACGATCTCGTCGCGATCCTTGATCTGGCCGGTGCGGCGGATGTCGAGGCGGACCGAGGCGTAGAATTTGAGCGCGTTGCCACCCGTCGTCGTCTCCGGATTGCCGTACATGACGCCAATCTTCATCCGGAGCTGATTGATGAAGATGACCAGGCATTTGGATTTGGAGATGGAGCCGGTGAGCTTGCGCAGCGACTGCGACATGAGCCGCGCCTGCAGGCCGACATGGCTGTCGCCCATCTCGCCCTCGATCTCGGCGCGCGGCACGAGCGCGGCGACCGAATCGACGATCAGGATATCGACCGCGTTGGAGCGGACCAAAGTGTCGGTGATCTCCAGCGCCTGTTCGCCCGTGTCGGGCTGCGAGACGATGAGATTGTCGATGTCGACGCCCAATTTCTTGGCATAGACCGGATCCAGCGCATGTTCGGCATCGACGAAGGCCGCGACCCCGCCCGCCGCCTGCGCGGCGGCGACGGCGTGCAGCGCCAAAGTCGTCTTGCCCGAGCTTTCCGGCCCGTAAATCTCGACGACGCGGCCGCGCGGCAGGCCGCCGATGCCGAGCGCGATGTCGAGGCCCAGCGAGCCGGTGGAGATCGTCTCGATCTCGATCGCCTCGCGCGAGCCCAGGCGCATCGCGCTTCCCTTGCCGAAGGCGCGGTCGATCTGCGCCAATGCGGCGTCGAGAGCTTTTTGCTTGTCGGAATCCATTGCAGTCCTGTCCGAAACGACTTGAAGCGATGCCACCATGGCCTGACCCTCCCGTATTGCGTCCGTGTGCGACGATCAACGTGAGAAGCTGTGTATCTGAAATGTTCCCGTGGAACAAGAGGAGAACTTTGAGCTTCCAAAAGGAACAAAAGAACGCTTGCGGTTTGGCGCGCCAGGCGAGACATTCGCGCCATGTCCGATCCCGATCTCCACGCCTTTATCGCCGGCCTGCCCAAGGCGGAGCTGCATCTGCATATCGAAGGCAGCCTGGAGCCCGAGCTGATGTTCGCGCTGGCGGAGCGGAACGGCGTGGCCATCCCCTTCGCCAGCGTCGAGGAAGTGCGCGCCGCCTACAGCTTCTCCAACCTGCAGGACTTTCTCGACATCTATTATCAGGGCGCGAACGTGCTGCGTACCGAGGCGGATTTCCGCGATCTGGCCACCGCCTATTTCGATCGCGCGGCGGCGGACGGGGTGATTCATGCCGAGATCTTCTTCGACCCGCAGACCCATACCGATCGCGGCATCCCTTTCGACACGGTGATGCGGGGGCTTTTGGCGGGCATGGCGGAGGCGGCGGCCAAACACGGCCTCAGCTCGAAGCTCATCCTCTGTTTCCTGCGTCATCTCGACGAGGATGCCGCCTTCGCGACGCTGGAACAGGCCAGGCCCTGGCTCGACAGGATCGAAGCGGTGGGCCTGGACAGCTCCGAGCTCGGCCATCCGCCGTCCAAATTCGCCCGGGTGTTCGCGGCCGCCGCCGAACTGGGCCTCAAGCGCGTTGCCCATGCCGGCGAGGAAGGGCCGCCCGAATATGTGACGGAAGCGCTCGATATCCTCCAGATCGATCGGCTCGACCATGGCAATCGCAGCCTGGAGGATGCGGCGCTGACCGCCCGGCTCGCCGACATGGGGATGACGCTCACCGTCTGCCCCCTCTCCAACGTGAAATTGTGCAATTGCCCGTCGATCGACGAACATCCGATCGACCGGATGTTGGCGCTCGGCCTGAAGGCGACGGTCAATTCCGACGATCCGGCCTATTTCGGCGGCTATGTGGCTGAGAATTACCGGGCGGTGGCGGCGGCGCGCGGGCTGGACAAGGCGCAGCTGGCGACCCTGGCGCGCAACAGCTTCACCGGATCCTTTCTGCCGCAGGACCAGATCGACCGCCATGTCGCGGCGGTGGACGCCTATGAGGCGGCGCACTGATGCCGGTCTTCACGCCGATCAGCCACGACCAGTTCGTCGCCGACGTGAAGACGCTCGCCGCCCAGATCGCGGTGGATCCCTGGACGCCCGCCTTCCTGATCGGGATCGGGCGCGGCGGGCTGGTGCCGGCGGTGTTCCTGTCCCACGCGACCGGGCTGCCCAGCCTGTCGGTCGATCACAGCACCAATGTCCACGATTTCTCGCTGGGCGCGCTGGAGCGGCTGGCGGCGCGGACCCGGGCCGGCGAGACCCTGCTCTTCGTCGACGACATCAACGACAGCGGCGCGACGATCGGCAAGCTGCGCGATCATCTGGCGGCGGCGGGCGCGGCGGCGGGCAGCATCCGCTTCGCCACCCTCATCGACAATATCCGCTCCAGCCAGCGCGTCGATTACCGCGCCCGCATCATCGACAGGGCGGAGACGAAGGACTGGTTCGTGTTTCCGTGGGAGGCGGTGGCGCCGGAAACGTCGCTGGAGGCGGATGCGGCGGCGATGCCGGAGCGGATCGCCTGATCCGGGAGTCCGTTATGGGTGGTTAGCGGACACAAATCCCCCTCCCTTGCGGGGAGGGGAGGAATGACTGCAACGGGTCGATAGCGGACAGGGCGATTGTTCGATGAAACCGCTAAGGGCCGGGCCACATCCGAAGCGCGCCGCCCGGTTAGGAAGGAATATCGGTCCGCGATATGCGCTCCAGCGCCTCGCGCATCGCCACCCGGAACTCAGCGCTGTCGTAAATGTCATTATGGTCGGCGCCGGCGAGGGTGCGTTGGAACGCCAGGTTCGGGATGGCGCGGCGCAGTGCGTCGGTGCGCGCCGGGGGGATCAATGTATCGCGCGCGCCGGCGAGGAGCGCGACCGGCACCTGCGTTTCGGCGAGATCGGCGGCGGGCTCCATCCGGTGCATCAGCAAGGCGCGCACCGGCAGCCAAGGATAGTGGCCGGCGGCGACCGATCCCAGCGAATCGAAGGGCGTGACGAGAATCAGGCCGTCGAGGTCGCGTTGGGCGGCCAGGCTTGCCGCGACGCCGCTGCCGACGCTGAAGCCGATCGCGACGGTGCGCGCCGGGCGGATGCGTTCGCGCGCGGCATCGAGGACAAGGGGCGCGTCCGCCAGCAGGGCCGCCGCGCCGGGCGTGCCTTCGCTGGGGCGATAACCGCGATAGTGGAAGGCGACGATATCCGCCTGCGGATAGAGATCGTGCAGATAGGCCGCCATCGCCTCGGCATTCCAGGCATTGCCGCCGAAGCCGATGACGAGCAGCCTTTCGTCTGATGGCATGGCGGCTGGGATATGGATGCCGTGGAGGCGTTCGCCGGATGCGGCGGAGACGGTCAGCCGCTCGGCGCCGTCCGGCATCGGGCCCGGGCGACCCACCTGCCCGGCCGGGAACAGCATCGCCGTCTGGGCGAAGAAAAGCGTCGCGAGGATAAGAAGATAGAGCCCGGCGGGGAGGAGCAGCCACCACATCCAGCGCGCGCGTCCGTTCAACGGTGCGCCTGCCGCGCGCTCACCCTCCGCAGGCCTCGGTCAGCGCCGGCTGAATCGCGTCGATCGTATAAGGCTTGGCGAGCACCGGAGCGTCGGCGTGGCGCGGCGGCGGCGGCTCGACATGACCGCCGGTGGCGAGCACGAAGGGCTTGCCGGCATCCGCGAGACGATCGGCCAGCGGCCAGACCTTTTCGCCGTCCTTCAACTGCACGTCGATGATCGCCACATCGAAGGCGCCGGCATCGGCATGGCCGAGCGCGTCGTCGAGCGTGTCGCAGGTGGCGACCACCTCATGTCCCAGCGATTCGAGAAAATCCTCGAGCATCATCGCGATGAGCGGCTCGTCCTCGACGATGAGGATCGTACGTTTATTGTCCATCGCGGAACGGCTTAGCGTCTGTTTCGCAAAGGAAAAGAGTTATTTGCATAGCTGATCCAGATCAGCCCGCGCGCGCCGCCTCCAGCACTTCGCGGACGGTTTCGGCAAGACCCTGAACCGAGAAGGGCTTGGCGAGAAATGACACGTTGGGAATGTCGATCGACTTGCGGAGTTGCTCCTCGGCATAGCCGGAGATGAACAGGATCGGCAGGTCCGGATGGGTCTTGCGCGCCTCGCGCGCGGTGGTGGGGCCGTCCATCGTCGGCATCACCACGTCGGAGACCATCAGATCGACCTTCGGCTCGCGCGCCAGGATTTCGAGTCCCGCCTCACCATTCTCTGCCGTGAGGACGGTGTAGCCGTTGCGGGTGAGCGCGCGCTCGGCCACGGCGCGGACCATCACCTCGTCCTCGACCAGCAGGATCGTGCCGCTGCCCCAGACCTCGCCCGCTTTCTCCTTCGCCTTCGGCTTCGCCTTGGCCTCGCCCGGCTGAACGCGGTGGACGGGCAGGTAGATGGTGAAGGCGGTGCCCTTGCCGGGCTTGGATTCGGCGAAGATGAAGCCGCCGGACTGCTTGACGATGCCGTAGACGGTGGAGAGGCCGAGGCCCGTCCCCTTCCCCACTTCCTTGGTGGTGAAGAAGGGCTCGAAAATCTTGCCCAGGATCGAGGGCGGGATGCCGGTGCCGGTGTCGGAGACCTTGAGGCCGGTATAATCGCCTATCGGCAGGATATCCGTGCCCATCCGCCGTACGTCCTCGGCTGAGACCGCAAAGGTCTGCAGGGTCAGCGTGCCGCCGTCCGGCCCCTTGGCGACCATCGCATCGCGCGCGTTGACGGCGAGATTGACGATCACCTGCTCGAGCTGGCCGGGATCGGCGCGCACGGGCCCCAGATTGCGGCCATGCTTCACCTGTAGCACGATCCGCTCGCCAAGCAGGCGGTTGAGCAGGTGGGAGACCTCGGCGACCACGTCCGGGAGCTGGAGCACCTGGGGCCGCAGCGTCTGCTGGCGCGAGAAAGCCAGCAGCTGGCGCGTGAGGCTGGCGGCGCGGTTGGAATTGGAACGGATCTGCTGGATGTCGTCATAGTCGCTGTCGCCGGGCTGGTGGCGCATCAGCATCAGATCGCAGGTGCCCAGGATCGCGGTCAGGATATTGTTGAAATCGTGGGCGACGCCGCCGGCGAGCTGGCCGACCGCCTGCATCTTTGTCGCCTGCGCGATCTCGCGCTTGAGGCGGGCCTCCTCGCTATTGTCCTTGAGGCTGATCAGCACGGCGGCACTGCCGAGACCGCGCGCGCCGGCGACCGTCATCGCCACCGGTTCCTCCGGATTGGTGCGCAGCCGGACGGCAAGGTCGCCGGACAGCGCCCGGCCCCGCCCGAAGCGGCGCACCGCGTCGGACACGGCGGCCTTGTCCTCCTCCACCACCAGATCGCTCGGCCAGGAGGGCTGCTCGGCCGGACCGAGGCCGGCAGCCTTGCGGAACTCCTTGTTGACGAAGGCGAGCCGCCCGTCCGTGTCGGCCAGCGCGAGACCGAGCGGCAGAGTATCGAGCAAGGCATGGATCTGGATGCCCGTCTCCTCACTCGCCGCCGTGCCCGGCATCTCGTCGAGCAGCAGGAAGACGGAGGCCGTATCGGCCGCATCGCCGAGCGCGATCTGGACGATGCGCAGCGGCGGGCCGCCGCGCCCTTCGGCGGCGAACCGGAACTGGCCGTTCTCGCCGGCGACGAGATGTCCGGCCAGGCCGCTCCCCTCGATCGTTTCGCCCTCCTCGGCGCCGGCGCGCAGGGCGAAAGCGGGATTGGCGGCGCGAATGCGGCCGTCGGCATCGGCGAGGACCAGCATCAGCCCGGCCGTACCGGCACGGCGCCCGGCCTCGCCAGCAGCCAGCCGGCGCGCCTCGCTCGCAATGTCGGTGGCGCCGGCTGGGCGCAGCCGCCACAGCAGCAGGTCGCCCTGGCCGGCGACGCGGGTCGCTTCGCCGTGCAGAGACTGGCCGCCAAGCACGATGCCATCGATTGCGGCAATGCCGTCGCGTCGGGCGGCGCGGGCGATCGCGGCCAGCGTTTCGCCGGCCTCGCCTGGCAGCGCGGATGGCGCCGTGCCGGGGCCGAACCATTGTCCCCAGGCGGCATTGGCGCAAGCCAGCCGCCCGGCGGGATCGGTGAAAGCCAGCGCCCGCTCCTCGCCCGCCGCGTCGAGCGCCGCACGCAGCAAGGCGATGTCCGGGCCGCTTTCCGACGCCGCCTCCAGCGATGCGACGCGCGGGCGGGAGAGCAGGAAGAGCATGCCGCCGATACCGACCAGCCCGGCCAGGAAAGCGCCGGCGAAAACCACATCGCCCACCGCCCAGAACAGGAGGGCGGCCGAGCCCAGCGCCGCCAGCACGAACAGCGGCGCATCCCATGCCCGCCGCGCCCCGGCGGCGTGGCTCACGGCGCGTCGCTCGCCTGGCGCAATGCGCGGCGGCGCCACTTGCGGCCCTGCCACCAGCGCCAGATCCAGCCGGAAACCAGCCAGCCGGCCACTGCCGAGACGAAGGCGATGATGAACAGGCCGGAGATCACGGCCGGCGCGGCATCGGACAGCGCCCAGCGGAACCAGTCCCCGATGCTCGCTCCGCCGCTGTAGAGCGCCTGAAGCGAGGCGATATCGGCATGGAAGCCGAGCTTGTTGCCGACCCAGATCGAGGCGACGAGCAGGAAGGGCGTCGTCGCCGGATTTGTCAGGAAGGTCATCGCCGCAGCCACCGGGATATTCGCCCGGAACGGCACCGCCATGAGCGCCGCGCCGATGATCTGGATGCCCGGGATCAGCGCGAAGATGCCGACGAACAGCCCGACGCCGACGCCGCGCGGCACCGAGCGGCGGGTGAAGCGCCAGAATTCGCTGTGCAGCACACGCTGGCCGAACGGCTTGAGCCAGCGGCTCTTCGCCAGCTCTTCGCGGCTCGGGCTGTTGCGCGCGATCCAGCGGCCGATGCGATCAACCATGCTGGCGCATCAGGCGGCCCTGCTCCCGCTTCCAGTCTTTCTCTTGCTCATATTCCCTCTTGTCGTGGCTCTTGCGGCCTTTTGCCAGAGCCAGCTCCACTTTTGCCCGGCCGCGTCCGTTGAAATAGATGGAAAGCGGGACGAGCGTCATGCCCTGCCGCGCAACGGCCCCGTGAAGCTTGGCGATCTGGCGCTGCTTGAGCAGCAATTTGCGCGGCCGCTTCGGCTCGTGATTGTGGCGGTTGCCATGGCTGAATTCGGGGATGTTGGCATTGATCAGCCACACCTCCTCGTCGCTGACCTCGGCATAGCTCTCCGCGATCGAGCCTTCCCCGAAGCGCAAGCTCTTCACCTCGGTGCCGGTCAGCGCGATGCCTGCCTCATATTTGTCCTCGATCGCATAATCGAAGCGCGCGCGCCGGTTTTCGGCGACGACCTTCTGCTTGTCGAACTCGAGAGGGCGCGGCCGGGCCATCAGGCGAGGCCGGCATGGGCCAGCGCCGCATCGACGGCGGCGCGGCTCGCGGGCGAGGGCGGAGTCATCGGCAGGCGCAGATCGGTGGGGAAATCGGGACGGACACGGCTGAGCGCATATTTAACGGGGCCGGGTGAAGCGTCGGTGAACAAGGCGGCATGGAGCGGGTAAAGCCTGTCCTGCAGCGCCAGCGCGTCGTCCCAGCGGCCTTCGAGGCAGGCGTCCTGGAACCGGGCGCACAGGCGCGGCGCGACATTGGCGGTGACCGATATGCAGCCGCGCCCGCCCATAGCCATGAAGCCCAGGGCCATATCGTCATTGCCGGACAGCTGAACGAAATCCGGGCCGCAGGCGAGACGCTGGGCGGTGGCGCGGGCGAGATTCCCGGTAGCGTCCTTGACCGCGACGATGTTGGCGATGCGCGCCAGCCGCGCCATCGTTTCGACCGCGATGTCGGCAACGGTGCGCGCCGGCACATTGTAAAGCACGATCGGCAGGTCCGTCGCTTCGGCAATGGCGGCAAGATGGGCGTAGATGCCCTCCTGATTGGGGCGGTTGTAATAAGGCGGCACATGAAGCGCGGCGTCGGCGCCGGCGGCCTCGGCGGCGCGGGTCAACGCAATGGCATGGGCGGTGTCGTTCGCGCCGCAACCGGCGATAACCGGCACCCGGCCCGCCGCCTGGGCGACGCAGGATTCTATCGCGCGACGATGCTCGCCGGTGGTCAAGGTCGCCGATTCGCCGGTCGTGCCGCAGGGCACCAAAGCGTGACTGCCTTCCGCGACCTGCCATTCCACCAGGCCGCGAAACGCGGCCTCGTCAAACGCTTCGTCGCGAAATGGCGTCACCAGGGCGGGGATCGACCCCTTGTACATTGAAGCCTCCTTCACCCCGCGGCGGCGCATGGCCTAGGGAGGCGCATGAAGAATGTCCGCGGGATGTTCATCGCCTGATAAGGAGGGGGGCCTCATTCTGTCCAGCATGCATAAGGGAGCCGCCATCATATTGCTGATCGGCGCGTCGGCCGGGGCGCTGGCGGCAAGCTCGATCGGTACCGTAATGCCGCGCGAAGCAGCGAAGCCGGCTGCGGCGAAAGCGGCGGTCCGCATGGCGGCGGCGGTGCAATCCGCGCCTGCGCCGTCCAGCGCGATCGCCTCATCCGTCGCCCGCTGGAACAGCCTGCGGCAGAGCGATTCCCTGCCCTTCTCTTCCTACGCCTCCTTCCTGGCTTCCCACCGCGGCTGGCCGGGCGAAGCGGCCCTCAGGCGCAGCGCCGAGCGTCGGCTTTCCGCTGAGACGGTTCAACCCGCTGAAATTCTCCGTTTCTTCGATGCCTATCCGCCGCTCACCGCCAGCGGCCACGCCCAGCGCGCCCTGGCTCTGCTCGCCACCGGACGTCGGGACGAAGCCTTGCAGACGGCACGCACCGCCTGGGGCGAGGGCGTGATGGCGCAGACCGACGAGCAGCGCCTGCTCGGCGCCTTTTCCGGCGGCTTCACGCCGGACGATCACGACCGTCGGATCGACGTTCTGCTCAGCAACGGCGACCGGCAGACCGCCGCGCGGGCGATCGCCTGGGGCTCGGCGGCGCGGCGACCGATGTTCGAGGCGCGGCTCGCCATGCAGAACCGCGCCGCCGACGCCGCCTCGCGCGTCGCGGCGCTGGACCGGGAGGCCGCGAGCGCCGATCCCGGCTTCGTCATCGACCGCGCCGTGTGGCTGCGCGAAACCGGCAATTCGGCGGGCGCGCGCGAATGGCTGGCCCAGCCGCGCCGGCTGCGCAGCCTGCCCGCCAATCCGGCCAAGTTCATGGACGGTGCGCTCGCCATCGCGCGCGGCGCCGCCAACGACCGGCAATGGACACTCGCCTACAATATCGCCAGCCAGGTCGACGATCTGTTTCCCTCGGGTACGGACGTCAGCACCCGGTCCTTCGCCGAACGCGACAAATATACCGATCTCACCTGGCTGGCTGGCCAGGCGGCAATGCAGATCAACCGCCTGTCCGACGCGGCGGGCATGTTCGACCGTTACGGCCGCGCCGCGCAATCGCCCCAAACCCGCGCCAAGGGCTTCTACTGGGCCGGACGCGTGGCATCGCGCGCGGGCCGGGGCGATCAAGCCAATGCCTGGTTCGAACAGGCGGCATCGAGCCCCGACCAATTCTATGGCCTGCTCGCGCTGGAGCGGCTTGGCCGCACGCCGCCCCCGCCTCCGCCCGCGACGCCGGCGACCGCCGCCGAGCGCCAGGAATTCGACCGTCGTCCGCTGGTCCAGGCGATCCGCCATCTCGGCGCGATCGGATCGCGCAATGACCAGGGCCTGTTCGTGCGCGCGCTGGCCAGCAGCCTCGAGACCAATCGCGAACGCGAGATCGCGGCGGAACTTGGCCGTTCGATCGGCCGGCTCGACATGGGCGTCTGGGCGGCACGCGAGGCGCGCTCCGGCGGCGCCAGCTTCTATTCGCGCGCGGCCTTCCCGGAGGTCACCATCCCGCCCGCCTATCGCAATCACTGGGCGACTTCGCACGGCATCATGCGTCAGGAAAGCTCGTTCGAGCGCAGCGCGGTCAGCTCCGCCAATGCGCGCGGCATGATGCAGCTCATTCCCGGCACCGCGCAGATCGAGGCACGCCGCGTCGGCGTCCCCTACAATCTCGCCCGCCTGACCGAGGATCCGGACTACAATATCCTGCTCGGCAGCGCCCATGTGTCGCGGCTGATGGAGCAGTTCGGCAACAATATCATCCTGGTCGCCATCGCCTACAATGCCGGGCCGGGCCGCGTGCCGCAGTGGATCCAGCGCAACGGCGATCCGCGCCTGCCGAACACCGATGTGCTGGAGTGGATCGAGAACATCCCCTTCTCCGAGACCCGCAATTACGTGCAGCGCGTCGTCGAGAATGCGATGATCTACGATCTGATGAATCCGGAAGGCAGCCGTTCTCAGGGGCGGGTGTCCTATTATCTCGGCCGCCACGCGCTGAGATAGATCAACAGCCGTCATGCTGAACTTGTTTCAGCATCCATCGACAAGCCTCCCGACGGATGGGAAAATGGACCCTGAAACAAGTTCAGGGTGACGAGCAGGACATGAACGACCGGCCCAATCACATCACGCCCGAAGGATTCCGTCGGCTGCGCGAGGAATATGAGGCGCTGTTCGCCGGCGAGCGGTCGAAGCTGTTGGAGACGATCGCCTGGGCGGCGGCCAATGGCGACCGGTCGGAGAATGCCGATTACCAATATGGCCGGCGCCGGCTGCGCGAGGTGGACCGGCGGATCAATTTCCTCGCCCGCAGGATGAAGGCGGCCAAGGTGATCGATCCGGCGCGGCAGGAGGACAGGAGCCGCGTCTGGTTCGGCGCCACCGTCACCTTGGCCGACGAGGACGACAATGAACGGATCGTCACCCTGGTCGGCGAGGACGAGGCGGATGGCGGCGCCGGCCGGGTGAGCTGGCACTCGCCGATCGCCCGGGCGGTGCGCGGTGCCGCCGTGGGCGATGTGCGCCGTGTCACATTGCCTTCGGGCGCGAAGGACTATGAGGTGATGGCGATCCGCTATCCGGACTAGCGGCGCACGAACCGCCCAGCCGCCGAGACCAAAGCGGTGCGAATCTCCGGATCGGTGATGCGCATGTCGCGATCCGAATCGGCATAATAGCGGAACCAGATATTGGCGCGGTCGGCGATCGCCTCGCTGACGAAACCCTCGGCGGCGGCGTGGAAGCCGAGCGTCACGATCGCTCGGCCCTCCGCCGTCTCGCGCAGCCAGGGATCGAGCATCGCGACGCCGGGGCCGGTTAGATCGCCTTCATAGGGGCGGCGCTCGGCCCAGGCCCGGCCCGCATAGGCGTAGGAGCCGTAAGGCGCATAGCCCGGCGCATCGTGGAAATCGTCATGGGCGCAGGCCGCGAGGCCCAAGGCCGAGCCGGCGGTGAAGGTGGCAAGGATCGCGCGTCGCATGGCCGAAAACTCCGCTGTCGTTCGCGGACAATAGCAGAGGAACGATGCTCAATCGCCCGCGCCGAACGCCTCCTGGGCAATTCGTATCAGTTCGGGACGGACGGGCGGCGGTTTGGCCGGCAGAGTTTCGGCGAGCCGGTCCGCGACATGAGTGAGCGCGGCGATCCGCGCCGCCTTCTTGTTGTTGCCGTCGATCACTGTCCACGGCGCCCAGTGGGTGTCGGTGCGCTTGAACATGTCTTTCAACGCGTCGAGATAATCGGCGCGGCGGGCGCGGTTGCGGAAATCCTCGGGGCCGACCTTCCACTGCTTCCAGGGATCGTCGAGCCGGTCCTTCAGGCGTTTGTCCTGCGTCTTTTGCGTGACGTGGAAGAACAGCTTGATGAGGGTGGTGTCGTCGGCGGCGAGCTGCGCCTCGAACTCATTGATCTCGTCATAGGCGCGGCGCCACTCGGCCTCGCTCGCGAAGCCCTCCACGCGCTCGACCAGGACGCGCCCGTACCAGGTGCGATCGAAGATCGCGACCTCGCCCGCCTCCGGCAGCCGGGTCCAGAACCGCCAGAGATAATGGCGCGCCTTCTCCTCCGCGCTGGGGGCGGAGATCGGCCAGACCTTGTAGGCGCGCGGATCGCAGGTCGCGGTCAGGCGCTGGATCGCCCCGCCCTTCCCCGCCGCATCCCAGCCCTCGACCGCGACGATCGCCTTCCGGCGGTGAATGTCGGCGGCGACGAACAGGCGGGAGACGCGCTCCTGCAACGCGGCGAGATCGGCGTCGTAATCGCCGTCATATTTGGCGCCGGTTTCGTAGTCCTTGAGATTTATCGACATCAACCCGCTCCGTTCGCCCCGACCCTGTCGAAGGGCTGTTCTTCTTTCCACATGTTTGGAGAAGGGACAGGGCTTCGACAAGCTCAGCCAGAACGGCTGAAGATCATGCCTTCGGCGGCTCGACGATGCGGATGTTGAGCTCGCGCAATTGCTTGGCGCTGACCGCGCCCGGCGCGTTCATCATCAGGTCCTCGGCCTTCTGGTTCATCGGGAAGAGGACGACCTCGCGGATGTTCGGCTCGCCGGCGAGCAGCATGACGATGCGGTCGATGCCGGGGGCGGAACCGCCGTGCGGGGGGGCGCCGAACTTGAAGGCGTTGATCATGCCCGCGAAGTTCGTGTCGACATCTTCCTGCGTGTAGCCGGCGATTTCGAACGCCTTGTACATGATGTCCGGGCGGTGGTTCCGGATCGCGCCGGACGACAGCTCCACGCCGTTGCAGACGATGTCATACTGATAGGCGAGGATATCGAGCGGATCCTTCGTCTCCAGCGCTTCCAGCCCGCCCTGCGGCATCGAGAAGGGATTGTGGGAGAAATCGACCTTCTTCGCGTCCTCGTCATATTCGAACATCGGGAAATCAACGATCCAACAGAAATCGAAGCGGCTCTCGTCGATCAGTCCCAGCTCCTCGCCGACGCGGGTGCGCGCGGCGCCGGCGAGCTTCGCCGCTTGCGCTTCCTTGCCGGCGGCGAAGAAGATGCCGTCGTCCGGGCCGAGGCCGAGTTCGGCGATCAGGGCGCGGGTCGCCTCATCGCCGTGATTCTTGGCAATGGGGCCGCCCAGCTCGCCGCCCTTCTGGGTGATGTAGCCGAGGCCGGCATGGCCTTCGCTGCGCGCCCAATCGTTCATGTCGTCGAAGAATTTGCGGCTCTTCTCGGCGGTGTTCGGCGCGGGAATGGCGCGGACCACGCCGCCGCCCTCGACGATGCGGGCAAACAGGCCGAAGCCGGAGCCCTCGAAATGCTTCGACACGTCGGAGATCAGGATGGGGTTCCTGAGGTCCGGCTTGTCGGAGCCGTATTTCAGCATCGCCTCGCGGAACGGGATGCGCGGGAACTGGCCGGCGGGCGTGACGGAGCGGCCGGTGGCGAATTCCTCGAACACGCCGGCGAGGACGGGCTCGATCGCCTCGAACACGTCGTCCTGGGTGACGTAGCTCATCTCGAAATCGAGCTGGTAGAATTCGCCCGGCGAGCGATCGGCGCGGGCGTCCTCGTCGCGGAAGCAGGGCGCGATCTGGAAATAGCGATCGAAGCCGGCGACCATGATGAGCTGCTTGAACATCTGCGGCGCCTGGGGAAGCGCGTAGAATTTGCCGGGATGGACGCGGCTGGGGACGAGATAGTCGCGCGCGCCTTCCGGGCTGGAGGCGGTCAGGATCGGCGTCTGGAACTCAGTGAAACCCTGGTCGATCATCCGGCGGCGGATCGAGCTGATCACGTTGGAGCGCAGCAGGATATTGGCGTGGAGCCGCTCCCGGCGCAGGTCCAGATAGCGGTAGCGCAGGCGGATATCCTCGGGATAGTCGGCCTCGCCGGCCACGGGCAGCGGCAGTTCCTCGGCGGCGGACTGGATCGTCACCGCATCGGCAACCACCTCGATTGCGCCCGTCGGCAAGTTCGGATTGGTCGCCTCCGAGCCGCGTGCCACGACCTCGCCGTCGATCGTCACGACGGATTCGGCGCGCAGATGCTCCAGCACGTTCAGCGGTTCGCTGTTCGCGCGGCAGACGATCTGCGTCAGGCCGTAATGATCGCGCAGGTCGACGAAGAGCACGCCGCCATGATCGCGCTTGCGATGGACCCAACCGGACAGGCGAACGCGCTCGCCGACCTGGGTTTCGCGGAGCTGGCCGCAAGTGTGAGTGCGATAGGCATGTACGGTCATGACGAAACCAGCGAAGCTCGAGGATTGGAAACGGATCGCGCGACTGGTGCCGCCGATACGAGGAGGCGCTCTCTAGCGGCTCAGGCTGGCTTCGTCACCCCATGGCGATCATTATCGGTAGCATCGCCCTACATTTCATTGTTGCACCGAAACGGGAACCAAGAGATCGTTTGAGAAGAATTGTGCAAGGAGGGGGCAATGAAAATGCGATCTTCAGTCACTACGTTCAGTCTCATGCTCATTCTCGCCGGATGCTCGGGCTCGGGCGGCGAGGCGGACGGTCAATTCGACGACATCGAAACGGGAGCCAGATTGCTCCGCGAACGGCCGCTGGCCGGCGCCGATGCCGCTGAACGCGCCACCCGACTCGCGGAATGCGCGGGAACCCTGATCAGCGCGGCGGCCCAGACGCCGCCACTCCCGCGCTCCGAGCGGATGCTGGACACCGCGACGCGCCTGCACGGGCTTGCCATCCAGGTCGGCGGCACAGGCGGCCTGGCCGAAGCCGATGTCACACGGATTCGGGACGAAGCCGTCGCCGCCACCAACCAGTTCGTCCGTAACAGCCCGGCGACTGCCGCTCCGGCGCTTGCCCAGGGAGCGGACAAATGCGGAATGGCGGAAGCCATGACCGACGAGGAACTGACCCAGTAACTGACCGCGTCGATGACGCGGAAAAACGGCCGGCGCGCGCCGCCGGCCGCGCGAAGCCGTTTGCTCCGTTCCACGCGGCCACATATAGAGCGCGCCAATGCTTATTCATTCGCTCATCACCGACACCGAGTCCCTCGAAAAGCTCTGCGACCGGCTCGCCAAATCCGATTTCGTCGCCGTGGACACCGAGTTCATGCGCGAGAACACCTATTGGCCGGACCTCTGCCTGTTCCAGATCGCCAACAGCGAGGAGGCCGCCGCGATCGATCCCAAGGCGGATGGCATCGATCTCGCGCCCCTGCTCGAGCTGCTGGTCAACAACGAGCGGGTGCTGAAGGTCTTCCATGCGGGCGGCCAGGATATCGAGATCATCGTCAACCTGACCGGCGGCACCCCCTTCCCGATCTTCGACACCCAGATCGCGGCGATGGCGCTCGGGCTCGGTGAGCAGGTCGGCTATTCCAATCTGGTCGAATCGCTGCTCGGGCGCAGCCTCGACAAGGGCGCGCGCTTCACCGACTGGGCGCGGCGGCCACTGGACAAGCGCCAGATCGACTATGCAATCGGCGACGTCACGCATCTCGCCGAGCTGTTTCCGAAGATGCTGGACCGGCTGATGAGGACCGGGCGCGGCCAGTGGCTGGACCAGGAGATGGAGCGGATCGCCGAGCCGGCCAATTACATCAACGATCCCCAGCTCGCCTGGAAGAAGGTGAAGATCCAGAGCCGCAAGGCGGAAGTGCTCGGGCGGCTGAAGGCGCTGGCCGCCTGGCGCGAAATCGAGGCGCGCTCCAAGAATCTGCCGCGCGGGCGCATCATGAAGGACGAGACGCTGGCGGACATCGCCATGCATCCGCCGGCCGACCAGGATGCGCTGGGCCGGGTGCGAGGCCTGTCGGCGGCGTGGAAGGCGAACGATATCGGCTCCAGGATGATGGACGCGCTGGAACAGGCGGAGCCGCTCCCCGCGGACGAGATGCCCGCGCGCGACGATCGCGGCCCCGGCCTGGGGCGCGAAGGCGCGCTGGTCGCGGATTTGCTCAAGCTGCTGCTCAAAATCCGGGCGCGGGAGAGCAATGTCGCGCCGAGGCTGGTGGCGCGCTCGGAGGAGCTGGAGCTGCTCGCGGCGGGACGGCGCGACGGGCTCGCGATTCTCGAAGGCTGGCGGTTCGACGAATTCGGCCGCGATGCGTTGGACCTGGTGGAGGGCCGGCTGGCCTTCGCCATCAAGGGGGGGAAACTGGCCATGACCCGAACCGAAACGGAGCCTGCCCCATGAAATTGCCCATTGCCGCCCTCGCCCTGCTCGGCACCGCCGCCTGCGTCACCACCGACGATGCCGCCGCGCCGGAGCCCAGCTATCGCTGCAACGCTGATGCGGTGCAGAACCTGATCGGGCGCGAGCCGTCCAGCGAGGTGGGCGCCGATGCGCTGGCGCGGAGCAATTCGCGGAGCCTGCGCTGGATCCGTCCCGGCGACGCGGTGACGATGGATTATCGCGAAGACCGGCTGAACATCCACATCGATGCTCGCGGGCGGATCGAGCGGATCACCTGCGGCTGATCAGCCGACCCTGATCTCCGCGTCCAGGCCCAGCTCTCCCGCGAGAATGCGCAGGCGGCGTTCGACCGATTCGCCGATCAGCGCGGCATCGGCGCGGCGCACTTCCAGCACCAGGGTCGCGCCCTCGCGGGCCAGCCGGCTGCGCTCCAGCCCGGCCGCGACGCCGCCGCTGAGGCGCTGACCCAGGCGCATCGCCAGGCCCCACAGGCCGGCGCGCGTCAGTTCTTCCGTCGTGCACAGGGCTGCGATCGCCGGATAGGGAAGATCGCGCTCGCCGCCAAAGGCGCGGAACAAGGCGAGCGCCAGCATGACCCGGCCCGGCGCGTCGATCGCCACCCAATTGCCGTGCAGCGCCATGTCTATGCCGCGTTCGGCCCGGAAATCTGGATGTGCAGCCCAGGCGATATCTGACAGAAGGCAGGCGGCAAGGCGCAGGCGCGCCTGGCGCGGGCTGTCGTCGAAGGCCGGCGCGATCCACGCGTCGAGCAACGCGCCATGCTGCGCGAAACGACCCAGGCCCGCCCCCGCTTCCCGCGCCGCTTCGATCAACGGATCGCGGGCGCGCTGGGCCGGATCGAGCTCATCATAGAGCAGCCCCTCACGAATGCCGAAGCTCGACACGATCAGTGCGGCGGGACGCAGCGCATCGACCAAGGCGGCCAGCAGCCGGTTCGCGGCGGGCAGGCTGGGGATGCGCGAGGTCGAGACCGGCGCGAAATCGCGCAGCCCATCCGGCCCAAGCTTGCGCAGCGCCTCGGCCAGCTTGGCGGGGCGGCCGGGCAGCATTGCGTGCTGATGCGTGATCGGCAGCGGATGATCGGCCAGCGCCATGTCGAACTGGGCCAGAGCGCGCCAGCTGCCACCGACAAGATAGAGCGGCTTGCCTTCCCCCTTGCCCGCGAAACCGGCCGATGCGATCGCCTTGCCGACCTTCTTGGCGAAAGCAGCGTCACCCTCCGCCGCCAATGCGTCAAGGCGGAGCACGCCGAGCGGCAGGGACACGGCGCGCTTCGCCTTGCGCTTCGCCACCGCCACCAGTTCCAGGCTGCCGCCGCCGAGATCGCCGACCAGCCCATCCGCGTCGGGAATGCCGGACACCGCGCCCAGCCCGGCCATCCGCGCCTCTTCCTTGCCGGTGAGGATAAGCGGATCGAGACCGAGCGCGCGCACTTCATCGAGGAATGCTTCTCCGTTGGAGGCTTCGCGCACCGCGGCGGTGGCGACCGTGCGGGTACGGACCACGCCCATCTGCTGGGTGAGCAGGCGGAAGCGGTCGAGCGCGCGTAGCGCCCGCGCCCGCGCCTCGTCACCGAGCGCGCCCGTTTCGCTCATGTCCCTGCCCAGGCCCGCCATCACCTTTTCGTTGAAGATGATCGACGGAATGCGGGTCGCGCCCGAAAAGACGACGAGGCGCACGGAGTTGGAGCCGATGTCGATGATCGCGACCGGCGCGCGGGCATGCATGACCGGAACGCCTATTGCTGGCCGCGCGGGAGACGCAGCTTCTGGGGATAGGCGCCGCGGCCATGGCCGGCAGCCCCGCGCCCTGACAGGGATGGATTGGTCATGAAATAATGATGCAGGTTAAACGGCTTGCCGTCCACGCCCGGCACCAGGCGTTCATAGCTGCCGTCCGCGCGCAGCCGCCAGCTCTGCTCCGTATCGATGATGTTGGCGACCATCACCTGATCGAGGATCTGCGCATGGACCGTGTCGTTCTCGACGGGCAGCGCATATTCGACGCGCCGGTCGAAATTGCGCGGCATCCAGTCGGCCGACGAGATGTAGACCTCCGCTTCCCGGTTGGGCAGCTCGCCGCCATTGCCGAAGCACCAGATGCGGCTGTGTTCAAGGAAGCGCCCGACGATCGACTTCACGTGGATATTGTCGGACAGGCCCGGCACGCCCGGGCGCAGGCAGCAAATGCCGCGAATGACGAGATCGATCTCCACGCCGGCCTCGCTCGCCTCGTAGAGCCGGTCGATGGTCGCGGGATCGACCAGCGAATTCATCTTCGCCCAGATCGCCGCCGGCCGCCCCGCGCGGGCATGGGCGATCTCCCGGTCGATCAGCCCGAACAAGCTGGCGCGCAGGCCGCTGGGCGACATCGTCAGCAATTCCAGCCCGCGCGGCTCGATATAGCCGGTGATGTAGTTGAAGACGTGAGACACATCGCGCCCGACGCGAGGATCGGCGGTGAAGTAGCTGATGTCCGTGTAGATTTTCGCGGTTACGGGGTGATAGTTGCCGGTGCCGAGATGGCAGTAGGTGCGGTAGCTTCCCTCTTCCCGCCGCACGACCATCGACATCTTGGCGTGCGTCTTCCACTCGATGAAGCCGTAGACAACCTGGACGCCGGCGCGCTCCAGCGCGCTGGCCCACATCAGATTCTGTTCCTCGTCGAAACGGGCCTTCAATTCGACCACGGCGGTGACCGACTTGCCCGCCTCGGCCGCCGCGATCAGCGCGTTGATGACGGCGGACTGCTTGCCGGCGCGGTAGAGCGTCTGCTTGATCGCCACCACGTCCGGATCCTCCGCCGCCTGGCGCAGGAAGGCGAGCACGACGTCGAAGCTTTCATAAGGATGGTGGACGACGATGTCCTTGGCGCGGATCGCGGCGAAGCAATCGCCGCCATATTCGCGGATCCGCTCCGGGAAGCGGGCGGAGAAAGCCGGGAATTTGAGATCGGCGCGGTCCTCGTCGACCAGCATGGCAAGATCGGCGATGCCGAGGAAACCGGTCGATTCGAAGACCAGCGCCTCGCTGGCGTCGAGACCGTCGCGGACCAAAGCGACGAGATCGTCCGGCATGTCTGCTTCCAGCTTCAGCCGGATGACGCGGCCGCGCCGGCGCCGCTTGATCGCGCTGCGATAGTAGCGGACCAGGTCTTCCGCCTCCTCCTCGATCTCGATGTCGCTGTCGCGGATGATACGGAAGGCGCCGCCGCCCTGCATCTCGTAACCCGGGAACAGCATCCCGGCCTGGCGGCGGATCAGCCGCTCGATCGCGATATAGCGCGCCGCCTCACCCGGCAGGCGGACGAAGCGCGGCAGGGTCGCCGGCACCATCAGCAATTCCTGGATCGGCGCGCCGTCCGACAATCGCTTCAGGTCGAAGACCAGGCTGAAGCCCTTGTTGGGGATGAACGGAAAGGGGTGGGCCGGATCGATCGCCTGGGGAGTCAGCACCGGGAAGATATGGTCGCGAAAATGGTCGTCGAGCCAGGCCGCGTCCTCGTCCGTCACTTCGTCCTCGCCGAGCACGGAGAAGCCGGACTCGCGCAGCAAATCGCGCAGGTCGCGCCACACGTCCTGCTGGCTGGCGGTGAGCGCGTTCGATTCCGCGGCGATCGCGGCGAGCTGCTGGGCGGGCGTAAGGCCGTCGACCGACGGCTCCTCGACACCGAGCAATTGCTGCGCCTTCAGGCCGGCGACGCGGACCATGAAGAATTCGTCGAGATTGTTGCCGGAGATTGACAGGAAGCGCAGCCGTTCCAGCAGCGGGTGCGCTTCATTGCACGCTTCCTCCAGCACGCGCCGGTTGAAGGCCAGCCAGGACAGCTCGCGGTTGAAGTAACGGCGCATATCGTCGCCCGCCGCGGGGGCGGGATCGGCATCGTTGGCGGGCGTCGCGGCGGGTTGCATCAGCGGCCTCTTGCGCGTCCGATCATCCCAACCTCCTCCAACGCCTGTTTCGCCATTGGCACGGTCATGCGACGGTGATGCGACAGCATCGCCTGGTCGAGCAGATCGACGATCTTCAAGGCCGCCACATAGCTGCGTTCGACGCGCGGGACCAGATAGTCGGCCAATTCGGGCGGCGTGGCGATGCCCCGATCATTGAGCAATTTGACGATAAGATCGCCGAGCAAGGCGTCGTCCGGCTCCTCCAGCGCGACATGGGGCGTTGCCGCAAGGCGCGAGCGCAGGTCGGGCAACGACACCTGCCAGGCGGGCGGCGGCGCGGCGGCGACGATCAGCAGTGGCTTGCGGCGCGCCTGGGCATCGTTCCAGGCATGGAACAAGGCCTCCTCGTCATGATCCTCGGCATTGTCGAACAATCGCCCGCCGGTCTTGCGCACGAAGATGCGGCCGAGCAGGCTGCGGCCCGACTTGCGCGGGCCTGTGACGAGCGTCGCCATGACCGGCCAGAGCGACCAGCGGGCGAGATGTTCGAAGGCGGCGCGATTGGCTTCGGAAAGAAGGAAATCCTCCTCCCGATCGGCCACCGGCCAATCGAGCGGCAGCGCGATCTGGTTGAGGCCCATGCGCCTACCGGGAGATCCGGACGGTATTGCCGCCCACCGCCTGCACACGCCAGCCCTGCGCCGCCAGCGCCGCCTGGAGGCCGGCGGCATCGCCCGCATAAGTGACTCGCATGATCGACGTGCCGCCGAGCGCAAGGCTGGTGGTGACGGCCGACGTGACCCCGCCGACCCGGCTGACCGAGAGCTCCGCATTCTGCACCGCGCCCGCATCGGGCGTATCGACCTGGACGTTGATCGTGATGGTGGGGCCGATCGGGACGGCCGTGACGACTGGCGTTTCGGGCACGATCTCCTCGATCTGGCGCTGCACCGCCGGCTCGATGATGACGAGGCTGGAATCGGGACTCAACCGCCCCTGCTCCAGAGCCTGGGTGTAAAGCGCGTCAAGCCGCCGCACGCCCTCGTCGAGCATCGCGCGGAGCTGCTGGCTGTTCTCGGCGCGCAGCCGGAAGCTCCCCAGCACCTCGCCGTCCGGCCCGAAGCGGGCGGTGAAGACGCCCAGCGCCGGACCGCCGGGATAGAGACGCCGCAGGTCCAGCTCCGCGACCAGAACGTCCGCCGCGCCATATTGATCGAGGATCATTCGCCACCAGCCGCGACCGCGCCGACCGGCCTGGGCAAGATTGAGCAACAGCGGATCGATGCCGGCACCGGAAGTACGGACATAGTCGATCGGGCTGCCGGCGGTACGATACTCGGCCCAGGCGCGCTGCCAGTCGTTCTGGAATTCGAAGCTGTAGGCGCTGGCACCGGTCTTCATTACGGGAATCACCAGCATCGCGGCGGAGCGGCGCTGAAGGCCCTCCACGCCCAGCATCTGCCCCGTGCGGGCGCGATCGAACAACACGCCGAGGCGCGCGATATAGCGGGTCGGGCCGATCTGCTCGGAATCGATGATGATGCCGGAGACAATGCCGTTCAGCACGGATTCGGAGAGGTTCGGCGCCTGCGCGATGGGGCGGCCGGTGGTCCGCGACCAGAGCAGCCGCCAGCCCTCGCGCTGCGCCCGGCGCCAGCCTTCGACGCGGGCCGCCTCGCCATTGGCGGCGCGCACGTCCACCTCGACGCCCATCACCTCGAAATTGCTGGTCGAATCGATGGGCGGAATGCCCCGGTCGGCGCCGTCCAACTGGGCGTAGATCAGGCCGCCGCCGGCGACGAAAGCGACGAGCACGAGCGGAATCGCGATGATCAGGAGACGGCGCGTAAGCTTCACGGGCGCCTTTTGGCGAGTTGGGCGTGGAAATCCAAGCCTGTTGTGGCTAGGCGCGGCTCATGGTGAACCCAACGCACAACCAGAAGCCCTATACTTATGCCGGCGCCGGGGTCGACATCGCCGCCGGCAACGCACTGGTCAAAGCGATCGCGCCGCTGGCCAAGGCGACGGCGAGGCCGGGAGCGGATGCCTCATTGGGCGGCTTCGGCGGTTTCTTCGATCCCAAGGCGGCGGGCTATGCCGATCCGTTGCTGGTCGCGGCCAATGACGGCGTCGGCACCAAGCTCAAGCTCGCCATCGAATCCGGGCGGCACGAGGGCGTGGGGATCGACCTGGTCGCGATGTGCGCCAACGATCTCATCGTCCAGGGCGCCGAGCCGCTCTTCTTCCTCGACTATTTCGCGACCGGCAAGCTGGAGCCGGGCATCGCCGAGGCGGTGATCGCGTCGATCGCCGAGGGCTGCAAGCAGGCCGGCTGCGCGTTGATCGGCGGCGAGACGGCCGAGATGCCGGGCATGTACGCGCCGGGCGATTACGACCTGGCCGGCTTCTGCGTCGGCGCCGTCGAGCGCGGCGAGCAATTGACCGGCGACAGGGTCAAGGCGGGCGACGTCGTTCTGGGCCTCGCCTCGTCCGGCGTTCATTCCAACGGTTTCTCTCTGGTCCGCCGCCTTGCCGCCGACAAGGGCTGGAAGCTCGACCGGCCGGCCTTGTTCGACCAGGATGTGCTGCTGATCGAGGCGCTGCTGGCGCCGACGCGCATCTATGTGAAATCGCTGCTGCCAGCGATCCGCGCCGGCAAGATCGCCGCTCTCGCCCACATCACCGGCGGCGGGCTGCTGGAGAATGTCCCGCGCGTGCTGCCGGACCATCTCCACGCCCGGATCGACGCCGATGCCTGGGCGCAGCCGCGGCTGATGGCCTTCCTCCAGGCACAGGGCAATATCGAGCCGGAGGAGATGGCACGCACCTTCAATTGCGGCATCGGCATGGCTTTGGTCGTCGCCGAAGGCGATGTGCACGATGTTACGCAGCAGCTCGAACAGGCCGGAGAAACCGTCTTCGAGATCGGCCGCGTCGAAGCCGGCGCGCGCGGCTGCACCGTGACGGGTAGCACCGAGACCTGGAGCGCGCGGAGCGACTGGACCGCCACCCATCATGGCTGAGCGCATCCGGGTCGGGGTGCTGATCTCCGGGCGCGGCTCCAACATGGTCGCGCTGTCGGAGTACAAACGCCGCGATCCCGATCGGGCCTACGACATCGCCCTGGTCGCTTCGAACGTGCCGGATGCGCGTGGGCTGGTCGCGGCGAAGCGGCTGGGCATTTCGACCTGGGCGATGAGCCACAAGGGAATGACGCGCGCCGATTACGACGCGGAGCTGGACAAGGCGCTGAATGCCCATGAGATCGGCCTCGTCGCGCTGGCCGGCTATATGCGGCTGCTTTCGCCGGAATTCGTGGCTCGCTGGCCGGACCGTATCCTCAACGTCCATCCTTCGCTGCTGCCCCTCCACAAGGGGCTGGACACGCATCGGCGCGCCTTGCTGGCGGGGGACGAATATGGCGGCTGCTCGGTCCATATCGTGACCGACGATCTCGATTCCGGCCCAGTCCTGGCCCAGTCCAGGGTTCGTATCCAGCCGCGTGACGATGCCGACAGCCTTTCCGCGCGCGTGCTGGAAGCGGAGCACGAACTCTATCCGCAGGCGCTGGACGCCTATTGCCGCCTGCTGCGCGGCGATGCGATCGAACAGGAGGATGTCGCATGAGCCCGGATCATGCGGCCTGTCTAGAACGCGTCAGGGCGATCAGCCTCGCTCTCCCCCGCGCGATCGAGAAGCTGTCGCACGGCCAGCCCGTCTTCTTCATCGACAAGGGCAAGAGCTTCGCCTGGTTCCTGCACGATCATCATGCCAACGACATCACCTCCGTCGCGGTCAAGACCAGCGGCGCGGAGGAGCAGGACATGCTGATCGAGGCCGATCCGGACCTCTATTACCGGCCCGCCTATCTCGCGCCGTCGGGCTGGATCGGCATTCGGCTGGATGGCGAGACGGTCGATTGGGACCATGTCGCCGATCGGATCGAGAGCAGCTGGGCGATGGTCGCGCCCAGGCGATTGGCGGAGATGCGGGGCTTCTAGCGAAGCCCACCCCTCAATCCCCTCCCGCGAGCGGGAGGGGAGGAGATGAGTCAGCCGACGATCTCTTCCGGCTTGAAGAAGAAGTCGATCTCGATCTTCGCATTCTCGTCGCTGTCGGAGCCGTGGACGCTGTTCGCCTCGATCGATTCGGCGAAGGTCTTGCGGATTGTGCCCTCGGCGGCGTTCTCGGGATTGGTCGCACCCATGATCTCGCGGTTGCGGGCGACGGCGTCCTCGCCCTCGAGCACCTGCACAACCACCGGGCCGGAGGTCATGAAGGCGACCAGGTCATTGAAGAAGGGCCGCTCGCGGTGCACGCCGTAAAAGCCCTCGGCCTGGTCCTTGGTCATGTGGATGCGCTTGGAGGCGACGACGCGAAGGCCGGCTTCCTCCAGCTTCGCGGTGACCGCGCCGGTGAGGTTGCGCCGGGTCGCGTCCGGCTTGATGATCGAAAAGGTGCGCGTCGTGGCCATGGCCCGAAAAACTCCGTGTCTTGAAGGAATGTTGCGGCGGCTCTCTAGGAGGAGCGCGCCGCAAGGGCAAGGGCCGCCTCAGCCTTCGTGATTGTCCGCGATATAGCGGTCGAGCAGGGCCACGCCGTAACCGGTCGCGCCCTTGTCGAAGAGCGCGCCCGGCTTGTCCGCCCAGACCATGCCGGCAATGTCGAGATGCGCCCATTTGACGCCCTCCTCGACGAAGCGCTGCAGAAAACAGGCGGCGGTGATCGAGCCGGCGTCGCGCGACGCGCTGTTGCGCATGTCGGCGATCTGCGAGTCCATGATCTTGTCGTACGCCTCGTTCATCGGGAAGCGCCAGAGCTTGTCGCCGCTGGCGAGACCGGCGGAGGTGAGCCCGGCGGCGAGGCCGTCGTCGTTCGAGAACAGGCCGCCATGCTCATGGCCGAGGCTGATGATCATCGCGCCGGTCAGGGTGGCGAGGTCAATCATCACCTCTGGTTTGAACTCGCGCTGCGCCCAGGTCATCGCGTCGGCGAGGACGAGGCGGCCTTCGGCATCGGTGTTGATGACCTCGATCGTCTGGCCGGACATGGAGGTGACGACGTCGCCCGGACGCTGGGCATTGCCGTCCGGCATGTTCTCGGCCAGCGCGCAGACGCCGACCACATTCGCCTTCGCCTTGCGGCCGGCGATCGCCTTCAGCGCGCCGACCACGGCGCCGGCGCCACCCATGTCCCACTTCATCGCCTCCATGCCGGCGGCGGGCTTGATCGAGATGCCGCCCGTGTCGAAGGTGATCCCCTTCCCCACCAGCACCACCGGCTTCCTGCTCTTCGCGGCACCGTTCCAGCGCATGACCAGCAGCCGCGGCGGACGGACCGAGCCCTGCCCCACGCCAAGCAGCGCGCCCATGCCGAGCTTTGCCATCTGCTTTTCGTCCAGCACGTCGATCTCGACACCCAGCCCGTCGAGCGAGGCGCGGACGCGCTCCACGAAGGTCTGGGGATAGACGATGTTGGACGGCTCGGTGACGAGGCCGCGGGTGAGATCGAGACCGTTCAACACGGCGGAGAAATGCGCCCATTCGGCCTTCGCGCCCTCCGGGGCGCCGACGACGATCGCCTCGGCCAGCGTCGGGCGCTGCTTGCGACCGAGCTTGGTGCGGTAGATGTCGTAACGCCAGGAACGCGCCGCCGCACCGAAGGCGAGCCGCGCCGCCTGGCGCGCGGCGAGCGACAGGCCCGAAAGGTCGATCACCAGCTTCGTCTCGCCCGACGTCAGCAGTTTCGCTGTGAGTGCGCCGCCGACCCGCTCGTACAAGCCCGCCTCATCGCTCTTGCCGCCAAGGCCGACAAGCAGCAGCCGGCGTGCCGCGTCTTTTTCGTCAATGAAGGTCTCGGCGATCGCACCCACCTCGCGCTCGAAGCGCTGCGCCTCGGCGGAACGGACGGCGAGCGTTCGCGCCGCATCGTCGAAACCTTGCAACCGGTCGTGCAGCATGTCCTCGCCCCGGACGGGAATGGCGAGCGCAAAAGCGCCTTTCGGCCGCGCAGCGGCGAAGCTGACCTGGATCACGAAACAAATCTCCTCTGACGGCCGTTTGCGACAGCCGGAAAGGCCCGCCATTGCAGGGAGCGGGCGCAGGTGCAATAGGCTGGGGCGCCCCATGACGATGGGGCTAGGGCCAGAGCGGCGGGATTTTGTGAACAAGCTTCGAACGATCTGCCGGACCGCTTTGCCGCTGCTGCTAAGCCTGCCCTGCGCCGCCTGGGCGCAGGAACAGCCAGTGCCAGCCAGCACGACAGCGCCCGATCAAATCGCGTTCAGCGCCGACCGGCTGGAATATGACCAGGACAGCGAAGTCGTGACCGCCGCCGGCGAAGTGCGGATGAACCGAGAAGGCTACAACCTGCGCGCCGACACGGTCACCTGGAACCGGACGAGCGGCGAAGTGCGCGCCAGCGGCGATGTGCGTGTGGTCAGCCCCGGCGGCGACGTCGCTTATGGCGACAGCGTGGTGCTCGAAGACAATCTGCGCGACGGCATGATCGAGAACCTGCTGCTCGTGCTGGCGGACGGCGGCCGGCTCGGCGCGATGCATGCCAGGCGGGAAAATGGCGTCACGACGTTGGACCGTGCCGCTTACACGCCTTGTGCCGTCGTCGATGCCGAAGGCTGCCCGAAAGCGCCGACCTGGCAGATCAACGCGGTGCGCGTAACCCACGACCCGGTGCGGCGGCGGATCACCTATCGGGGGGCCACGCTCAATCTGTTCGGCACGCCGATCCTCGGCCTGCCCGGTCTCTCGCACCCCGATGGCAGCGGCGGCGGCGGCAGCGGCGTGCTGGTTCCGGAGATCCGCTACGACCGGCTGAACGGGCTGGAGCTCAGCGTCCCTTATTACCTGCGGTTCGCGTCCAATCGCGATCTCACCATCACGCCGCACGTCTATACAGAGGTCGCGCCGATGCTTGAGCTGGAATATCGCCAGCTCACCCGGCGCGGAGCGTTCCAGCTCCACGGCTACGGCACCTTCGGATCGCGCCTCACGATCGACCCCAACTTTCCCGATCCGGAAGGGGATCGCGGCTTTCGCGGTTACATCGAGGGCAGCGGGCGTTGGCAGCTAACGCCGCAATGGAGCGTCACCGCCGCCGGCCGCTATGCCACCGATCGCACGTTCATGCGCCGGTACGACATCTCGCGCGACGACCGGCTGCGCTCCATGATCGAGGCCGAGCGGATCGGCACGGACAGCTATGTCTCGATCGCCGGCTGGGCATTTCAGGGCCTGCGCGTCACCGACGTGGACGGGCAGCAGCCGATCGCCCTGCCGGCGATCGACGCGCGTTGGCGGATCGCCGACCCATGGGCCGGCGGGCGGTTCGAGCTGCGGGCCAACAGCCTCGCCATCATGCGCCCCGAGGGCCAGGACACGCAGCGTGCCTTCGCAAGCGCCGAGTGGGAGCGGCGTAACATCCTGCCATGGGGCCAGGAACTGGTGCTCACCGCTTTTGCGCGAGGCGATGTCTATCACGCCAACGACACCCTGCTGACCCAGACAGCGCTCTATCGCGGCACGGAAGGCTGGAACGGCCGCTTCATCGGCGCGATCGCCGCCGACGTGAAATGGCCGTTCATCGGAACCTTCATGGGCGGCACCCAGCGATTGACCCCGCGCCTCCAGTTCGTCGCCTCACCGGCGACAGACAATCTCGACATCCCGAACGAGGACGCCCGCGCCGTCGATCTCGAGGATTCCAACCTGTTCGCACTGAACCGCTTTCCCGGTCACGATCGCTGGGAGGACGGGGTGCGCGTGACCTATGGTGCCGACTGGTCCTTCGATCTGCCCGGCATCGCGGTCAGGACCAATATCGGCCAAAGCTATCGTCTCAGCACCCGCGAAAGCATCCTGCCCGTCGGCACCGGCCTGTCCGACCGCTTCTCCGACATCGTCGGGCGCACCACGCTGCGGATCGGCCGGCGGGTCAATTTCACCCACCGCTTCCGGCTCGACAAAGACAGCCTGGCCGTACGGCGCAACGAGATCGACGCGACGATCGGCGGACGCCAGACCTATGCCACGATCGGCTATTTGCGGCTCGACCGAGACGTGGACGCCTCGATCGAGGATCTGCGCGACCGCGAGGAAATCCGTTTCGGCGGGCGGGTCCGCTTCGCGCGCTACTGGTCGATCTTCGGTTCGGCGGTGGTCGATCTCACCGGCCAGCAGGAAGACCCCTTGTCCCAGGCCGACGGCTTCGAACCGGTCCGCCACCGCATCGGCATCTTGTACGACGACGAGTGCATCGAGCTTGGCGTAACCTGGCGGCGCGACTATGAGACGACCGGCGACGCAAGGCGCGGCAACACCTTTCTCATCCGGGTGGCGCTCCGGAACCTGGGCCGCTAAAGGACGGACGCTAAGCTGTGGTTCAGCATGGATCGGGCAGGATCGAGTCCTGCTTTCACTGGAGGAATGATGAAGCTCGGTAGGTTTCCAAGGGCGGCCATGGTGCTGGCCGGCGCCTTGCTTTCCGTAGTCGCGACGGCGCAGAGCCAACCCGGCGCGGGCGGACTGAATATTCCGGACAACGTCCAGTTCGTCGGCAATTCCCAGCCCGGCGTGCGCAAGGCGACCGCGATCGTCAACGGCGAAGTGATCACCGAAAGCGACATTGACCATCGCCTCGCGCTGATCGTCGCGTCCAACAATGTCGAGCTGGAGCCCGAGGAGCTGCAGCGCGTGCGTGCCCAGGTGCTGCGCAACCTGATCGACGAGGCTCTCCAGATCCAGGCCGCCGCCCAGCAGGAAATCTCGGTCGACCAGCGCGAAGTCGATCAATATTTCGAGCGTTTCGCCGGCGGCTTCAATCAGTCGGCGCAGAGCTTTTCCAGCTACCTGCGCTCGATCGGCTCGTCGGATCGCTCGCTGAAGCGGCAGATTCGCGGCGAACTGTCCTGGCAGCGCGTGCAGCGCCGGCAGATCGAGCCGTTCGTCACCGTCGGCGACGAAGAGGTGCAATCGGTGATCGACCGGCTCAACGCCTCGCGCGGGACCGCCGAATATCGGGTCGCCGAAATCTTCATTTCCTCGACCCCGGAAACGTCTTCCGAAGCGCTCGCCACCGCGACCCGGCTCATCCAGCAGATCCGGGCCGGTGCCTCCTTCGCCGCTTATGCCCGGCAATATTCGGAGGCATCGACCGCCGCGCTGGGCGGCGATCTCGGTTGGGTCCGCGCCGAACAGCTGCCGCCGGAGCTTGCCGGTCTCGTGCAGGAAATGCCGGTGGGCGCGATCAGCGACCCGGTGCCCGTGCCCGGCGGCTTCTCGATCGTCGCGCTTGCCGACAGTCGCCAGATTCTCGTCGCCGATCCACGCGATGCGGTGCTTAGCCTGATGCAGATCTCGATGACCAACCCCGCCGGCACCACTGCCCAGCAGGCGGAAGCGCGCGGCGAACGCCTCGCCCAGACGACCCAGACGATGGGCGGCTGCGGCGGCGCGACGCAGGCCGCCACCACCCTGGGTGCGGAGTTGATCTCCAACGATCAGGTGCGGGTGCGCGAGCTGCCGCCACAGCTCCAGCAGATGCTCCTCGATCTCAGCATCGGCCAGGCGACACAACCTTTCGGGTCGACCGAACGGATTAGTGTGCTTGTCCTGTGCGGCCGCGACGAACCGCAGAATGCCGGCGGCCCGAGCTTCGATCAGGTCTATACCCAGATCAACGAGGAGCGCGTCAACCGCCGGGCGCAGCGCTACCTGCGCGACCTGAGGCGCGACGCGGTGGTCGATTATCGCTGAGCCATTGCCGGCGCCGCTTGCAATCTCGCTGGGCGATCCGGCGGGCATCGGCGCCGAAGTCATCGCCAAGAGCTGGGCGCGCCGCGTCGAGGAGAGATTGCCGCCTTTCTTCGCGGTGGGCGACGTGGGCGCGATCGAGGCGACCTGGAACGGCCCCGTCGCGGTCATCGCCGAGCCTGCCCAGGCGACAAGCCTGTTTACCGATGCCCTGCCCGTCATCCGGGTCGCCGATTCGACGGCCCCTCCCGGCAGCCTGGACCTGGTCGGCGCGCGCAATGCGTTGGACGCACTTGAGCTGGCGGTCGGCCTGGCCCGCTCGGGCGCGGCCTCCGGCCTCGTCACCGGGCCTGTCTCCAAATCGCGGCTCTATGCGGTCGGCTTTACCCATCCCGGGCAGACCGAGTTCGTGGCCGAGAGGTGTGGCGTGGCGAGCGAACTCGTCGCGATGATGCTGGCCGGCCCGACCTTGCGCGTCATTCCGGTCACCACTCACATCCCGCTCGCCAAAGTGCCGGAGATGCTTACAATCGAGCGGATCGTCGCCAAGGGTCGCGCCGCCGCGCGTGGGCTGCAGCGCCAGTTCGGCATCGCCGCGCCCCGGATCGCGGTTGCCGGGCTCAACCCGCATGCGGGCGAAAGCGGCGCGCTGGGCCGGGAGGAGATCGACATCATCGCGCCCGCGATCGAGCGGCTGCGCGAGGAAGGTTTCGAAGTGACCGGCCCTCATCCGCCCGACATCATGTTCAACACGCGCCGGCGCGAGGCCTACGACATGGCGCTGTGCATGTATCACGACCAGGCGCTGATTCCGCTGAAAACGCTGCACTTCGACGAGGGAATCAACGTGACGCTCGGGCTGCCGATCGTCCGCACTTCTCCGGATCACGGCACCGCCTTCGACATCGCCGGCAAGGATGTCGCCGATCCGGGCGCGATGATCGCGGCGATCCGAACCGCCGGTGAATGCGCGGCCCGCCTCACGGCGGCGTGAGCGGGTTCGACACATTGCCGCCACTGCGCGAGGTGATCGCGCGCCACGGGCTTGCCGCGTCGAAGGCGCTCGGCCAGAATTTCCTGCTCGACGGGCAATTGCTCGACCGGATCGCGCGCGTGCCGGGATCTCTCACGGGCGCACGGGTCTATGAGGTCGGGCCGGGGCCCGGCGGCCTCACCCGCGCCCTGCTGCGCGCCGGAGCGGAAGTGATCGCGGTCGAGCGCGACCGGCGCTGCCTGCCCGCTTTGGCGGAGCTTGGCGATGCCGCCGAAGGAAAGCTGGCCGTAATCGAAGGCGACGCCCTAGCGATCGATGAGGCCGAGACGGTCGGACCTGCCCATATCGTCGCCAACCTGCCATACAATGTCGGCACCGCGTTGCTCGTGCGCTGGCTGAGCGGCGAAAGCTGGCCGCCATGGTGGACTTCGCTGACATTGATGTTTCAGCAGGAGGTGGCCGAGCGGATCGTCGCCAAACCCGGCACGAGCGCCTATGGGCGGCTCGCCGTACTCGCGCAGTGGCGCGCGAGCGCGACGCTGGCGATGAAAGTACACCGTTCCGCCTTCGTGCCGCCGCCCAAGGTGATGTCCGCGGTGGTCCATATCGTTCCGACCGAGGCACCGGCTAGCGTGCACCCGGAAGTGCTGGAGCGCCTGACCGCCGCCGCCTTCGGTCAGCGGCGCAAGATGCTGCGCCAGTCGCTCAAAGGCGTGCCAGGCGCGCTGGACGCGCTGGAGGCCATCGGCATCGATCCGCAGCGGCGCGCGGAAACACTTGCCGTCGGCGATTTCGTTGCGCTGGCGCGGGCAATGAAAGCCTAGTTGCTGCGCGGCTGACCGGCGGGCGCCGCCGGGGGCTCGGGGCGCTGCGCCTGCACCACCTCGGCGGGCGGGCCGCGTGTGATCGCAGCGGCGAGCTGATCGGCCTGCGCGCAAGGCGCACTGCACAGGCCGCGCACCCGTTCGAGATTGGTCCGGGCCCGATCGACCGCGCCGCGCTGGACATAGGCCTCGCCCTGCCCGGCGAGCGCGTTGACGTCATTGGGCTCGAGCCGAAGCGCATCGCCGTAGAGCCGGATCGCCTTGCCAGGCAGCCGCTGCGCCTGAGCGACGCGGCCGAGCTGAATATAGGCGGCGCGATTGCCCGGATCGATCGCAAGCGCGGTTTCGAGCAAGTCGATCGCCTCGTTATGGCGACCGGCGGCGGTCAGCGAACGAGCCTGCTCCACCATCGCCGCCGAGCGCGGATCGATCTGGTCGTCGGCGCGCTGACCGTGGCCGGCGGCGGCGATCGTGGTCGCCGCGACGGCGATCGTGAGGGCAATCGGCAAGAGACGCATCAGATACTCCATTCCCGGTCGCGGCATGGCTAGCATGGGCGCCGCCAGCGCGCGACGAAAAAGCCGTCCGTGCCGTCGGCGGCGGGGCTGAGCAGATGCCCGGCGCCGGCGGCGCGTCCCGCATTCATGGGGGCAAAGTCCCGAACGAAGGCTGAACGACGCATTTCGAATTTGGCGGCCTGATTGCGTCCTTCTTCGGCGAGCAGCGAACAGACCGCATAGACCAAATGGCCGCCCGGGCGGACAAGTTCCGACCCGATATCAAGAAGATGTGCCTGAAGCGCGATGAGCCGTTCCAACCGTTCGGGCGTGAGGCGCCAGCGCGTCTCCGGATTGCGTCGCCAGGTGCCGGTGCCCGAGCAGGGCGCGTCGATCAGCACCAGATCGGCCGCGCCGACCAGATCGGCGAGCGCAGCCGATTCGCGGCCGGGGTCGAGCAAGCGCGTCTCGACATTGCCGACACCCGCCCGCACGAGGCGCGGCGCCATCCGCGAGAGACGGGTGCGATCGGTGTCCGACGCGACGATGCGCCCCTCCCCGCCCATCTCAGCGGCCAGCGCCAGCGTCTTGCCACCCGCGCCGGCGCACAGATCGACCGCCGTCATGCCGGGACGTGCTGCGCAGGCGAGGCATAAAAGCTGGCTGCCTTCGTCCTGCACCTCGACCAGGCCGGAAGCCCAGCTTTCCGATCGCTCGACCTGGAAGCCTTCGGACAGGCGCAGACCCAATGGCGAATGCGGCGTCGGCATGGCCTCGGGAAGGGCCGCCCGCGCCTCGTCCCGCGTGCCGCGCAGGCGGTTCACGCGCAGGTCCAGGGTCGCGCGATCGAGCAGAGCGGGCAGTTCCCGCGCGTCCATCGCCGGATCGAAGCGCCCGGCGAGCCAGGCGGGCACGACCGACGCCGGAGCAGCCGCCTCATTCTCCCCCATCGGCGCCGGGCCATGCGGCGAGCCATCGAACAGCGCCCGCAAGTCGCGGTCGTCGGTGGCGAGGCCGAGCAAGGCGGCGCGGCCCGATTCGGGGCGATCGCCGGCGCGGCGGATCGCGCGGTAGACGAGATCGCGGACCGCGCGGCGGTCCTTCGATCCGGCATAGCGGCGCGTCTTGAAGTAACGCTGGACGAGCGTGTCTGCGGCAGCGCCGCCTTCACGGGCGGCGGCGACGATTTCGTCGAGCAGCTCGATCGCCGCCTGGGCGCGCGCGGCAGGCGTCATCGCCAGCCCCGCGGCTCAGTCGAACGGATGTTCCTGGTAAGCGACCATGAGGCTGCCATTGTCGTCATAGGCGCGCAGGTACAATGTCGTGGCGCGTTCGTCACTGAGAACCGCGCTGGCGGCGCAGCGAAGGTCGCCCGGACCGCGCGCGATTTCGCGGGCGTCGGCGGTGGAGCGGATCTGAACCGATTCCTCCGCCGAAATCTCCACGGCGCGTGCCACGACATCCTCGCAGGTCGCCGAAGCGATGCCACCGGTGCAGCCGGCGAGCGCGACCCCTAACGCAAGCGGCGCGAATGCGCGCATTCCAGTCTCTCCCCCCTTGGAGCCCTGCAACGCTTCACCATCATCGCACGAAAGGCAAGAGGGTGGTTAATGCGAGGGGTAGTTGGGCGCCTCACGGGTGATCGTCACGTCGTGGACGTGGCTTTCGCGCAGGCCCGCATTGGTGATCTGCACGAAGCGGGCTTTCTGCAGATCGGCGATCGTCGCCGCGCCGGTATAGCCCATCGCCGCCTTCACGCCGCCGACCAGCTGGTGGATCACGTCGCGGGCATGGCCCTTATAGGCGACCTGCCCTTCGATCCCTTCGGGAACGAGCTTGAGCTGATCCTTGATGTCCTGCTGGAAATAGCGATCGGCCGAGCCGCGCGCCATCGCGCCGACGCTGCCCATGCCGCGATAGCTCTTATAGGCGCGGCCCTGATAGAGGAACGTCTCGCCCGGCGCTTCCTCGGTCCCCGCCAGCAGCGAGCCGACCATGACCGCCGACGCGCCGCCGGCCAGTGCCTTGGCGATGTCGCCCGACGTGCGCAGGCCGCCATCGCCGATGACCGGCGTACCGGACTTCGCCGCTTCCTCGGCGCAGTCCATGATCGCGGTCAATTGCGGCACGCCGACGCCGGCGACGACGCGGGTGGTGCAGATCGAGCCGGGGCCGATGCCGACCTTCACGCAATCCGCCCCCGCGCCGATCAGCGCCTTTGTCGCCTCGGCGGTCGCGACATTGCCGGCGACGACCTGGACCGCATTGGACGCGCGCTTGATCCGCTCGACGGCGAGGGCGACGTCGCGGTTGTGGCCGTGCGCTGTGTCGATGACGATGAGGTCGCACTCGGCGTCGATCAGCGCCGAACTGCGCTCGAACCCGGTGTCGCCCACCGTGGTGGCCGCGGCGACGCGCAGGCGGCCCGCGCCGTCCTTGGTGGCGTTGGGATAGGTGACCGCCTTTTCGATGTCCTTGACCGTGATGAGGCCGATGCAGCGGCCGTCGCCATCGACCACGAGCAGCTTCTCGATCCGGCGCTGGTGAAGCAGGCGGCGGGCTTCCTCCTGGCTGACGCCGGGGCCAACCGTGGCGAGATTGTCGCTGGTCATCAGCTCCGACACCGGCTGGCGCGGATTTTCGGCGAAGCGCACGTCGCGGTGGGTGAGGATGCCGACCAGCCGGCCGCCCGGCTCCGTCACCGGGATGCCGGAGATCTTGTTGCGCGCCATCAGCTCCTGCGCCTCGGCAAGGGTCTGATCGGGGCGGATCGTGATCGGATTGACCACCATGCCGCTTTCGAAGCGCTTCACGGCGCGGACGGCGGCGAACTGCTCCTCCACCTCCATGTTGCGGTGGAGCACGCCGAGCCCGCCCAGCTGCGCCATCACGATCGCCATGTCCGCGCCGGTCACCGTATCCATCGCGGAGGAGAGGATCGGGATGTTGAGGGCGATGCCGCGCGTCACCTGCGTGCGGGTGTCGGCCTGGCTCGGCAGGACCGAGGATTCGGCCGGCTGAAGCAAGACGTCGTCGAAGGTGAGGCCGAGGCGGATGTCCATGATCCTTACTCCTGCCCCGCCGCCGGACGGCGATAGTGCGCGGGATCGGCGAGGCGGCGGCCGAGCGCGATCATCAGGCTGGTATCCTCCGCCGCGCCCTCCAGCACGATCCGCCCGCCAAGCTGGTCGTCCGGCTTGTGATAGGGCCCTTCGAGGAAGGCGCCGAGCAGGTCCATGTTCGAGAAGGAGCCGCCGACCATGATCGCCGGGATGCCGTTGCGGGCGAAGGCCCAGCCGTCCTGGCGGCGGATCAGGGCATTGGCGTCGTCGTCATTGTCGAGCCGGCGGCCCATCGCCTCCACCGTGGCGTCGATCGCGGCGTCGAGCGGCGCGATGCCCCGGCCCATCACCGCGACCGGCTCGCCGAGCGGGTGGATGGCGATCGTGTCCATGTTGATCGCCACCTGGATCGAAGCGGCCGGCACGACCGGATGCGTCGCGAAATGTTCGGCGCCGAGCAGGCCGATTTCCTCGGCCGTGGTGGCGAGGAAGAGGATGTCGCGCGGCGGCCGAGGCTGGGCGGAGAGGCGCCCGGCAATCTCGATCAGGGCGGCGATGCCCGAGGCATTGTCGACCGCGCCGTTGCAGATCCGGTCCGCTTCGCCCTCCGGCCGGCAGATGCCGAGATGATCCCAGTGCGAGAGATAGACGATGCTCTCATTGGTATTGCCGCTGCCGCGCAGGCGGCCGACGACATTGTTGCTCGTGTAGCGATCCACCCGTGTCGTCACCTCGATCGTGGCGCGCAGCGGCAGGACCGAGGCGCGGAAGGAGGAGCCGGGCTGATCGTTGAGCAGCCGATCCAGATTGCCGCCGCCTGCCGCGATCAGTCGCTGGGCGACCGTGACCGGCATCGCGCCGGTGATGGCCGGCACCGGCGTGGCGTCGAGACGGGTAGCGACCTGATTGCTCATCACCTGGCGGACGGTGGCCCAGGGGATGTCCTCGCCGGCGATCGCGATCACCGCCGCCGCACCAGCCTCGCTCACCGCCAGCCGGCGATCGGCGAGCGACGGGAAACCGGCCACGTCCGGCCCCTCCAGCATGATCAGCACGACCGCGCCGGTGACGTCGACGCCGGCGAGCTGATCGATGCCGCGGTCCGGCATGCGGGCGCCATGGCCAGCGAAGATGACGGGCGCGTCGGCGATCCGCTCCTGCGCCTCCCGGCCAAGCAGGACGATTTCGTCGTCGCTGAACTGCGCGGGACGGCCATTCGCGGTCCAGCTGGCGCGGTGCGAACCGGCGGCGCGCTCGACCAGGCGGACGGGCTGGAACCAGGTGCCGCCCTCCCCGGCCGGCTCGACGCCGCGGGACTGGAGCTGCTCGACGATATAGGCGGTGGTCAGGCGCTCGCCCTCGGTGGCGGGGGCACGGCCCTGAAACTCGTCGCTGGAGAGCCGCTCGATATGGCGCATCAGCTCGGCCGGCGTGACCGGGCGGTCGCTCTGGGCCGGAGCGGCGGTGGCGGCGAGAATGAGGACGAGCGGCGCGGCGGCACGGATCAGCTTGGCAAACATGCGGCTGCTTAAGGAGAGTGCGGCGGAGTCGCAAGCGATTCGGAAAAGGGCGGCGGAAGCGAGGAATCTATGCGTGCCAACCGGCGAAAGGCCCCAATGTTCGCGGTGCTGCGGACTTGCGGGCAAGATAAGAGGAGCGGACGGTTCAAAAAGCGGTAACTGGAGCAGAGGCCTCCGATCGGGTCGAGCGTGACAGAGGAATTCCTACATTGAGGTAGTCGGCGGGAGGTCCGCTTTCGACCCCAAAGCGGACATTCCTCACTCAATCGGCGAGGATCCGCTCACTAGAGGAAAGTGGCACACCTTTTCGCGCTGCTACCCCGTCCACGAAGGTGCAGACTACTCGATCTTCGGAGCCCTGTGCTTCGCTGGTCCTTCTCCGGTCAAACCGTGGAACGGTTTCCCCGAACTGCTCGACCTCTTTTGCACAAACCCCAGCAAATAACGTAGATTCGATGCAACGGCGCAAGAAGCCTATCCGGAAGTCGCTCATCTCAGCTTGAATGCGGGTTGTGATCGCTCGAATCCAGGCCTCGTCGCGCCTCTCGTTGCGCCACCCATTCAGCTCGAAATAACCTCGGTAATCAGTATACGAGTCTAGTCTCCCTTCCGGCTGCATCGCAAGGATGCCCCTTGGAAAGACGACCTCCGGATCGTATCCGCATTCTTCACCATCCGGGGACGCGACAATGGATAGGAACAATCTCCCGCGCGGTAGCTGGTCTCGATAGGCATCAACCAACCTATCAGCTTCGCTTATTGGGCCAAATCCGTCTGATCCTCTGCCCAACGCTGCTGCTGCGCCGGCGATCAGTACCGGACCGAATATCGCTCCAACGGTAAGGGACAAGAGGATGGCAGCAAGAGAGCGGGCGTAGCGGCGCATTCTACTTCCCTCAAACATAATACCTTTTACGAGAGCAAGTTTGCTCCAAAAGATTTACGTAAGTTAGACTTGGCGTAGCTATGCAGCAATGCTCGTTAATCACTCATAGCCGACATTCCCGACGCCCCCTACCCCCGCGCCTTGGCGATCGTCGCCTTGGCCTGATCGACATGCATCGCCTCGATCATGCGGCCGTCATGGCGTTCGGCGCCGCCGGTGGCGGCTTCGATGAGGCGGCGGGCTTCGGCCAGTTCCGCTTCGCCAGGCGAGAAGGCGCGGTTGACCGTGTCGATCTGGCTGGGATGGATGACGGACTTGCCGTCGAAGCCCCAGGCGCGGCCTTCGGCGCATTCGGCAGCAAGGCCTTCGTCCGATTCCAGCTTGTTGTAGACTCCGTCAAAGGCGGCGACGCCGCCGGCGCGGGCGGCGAGCACGATGCGCTGCAAGGCATAGACGAGGCCGCCGCGACCGGCGCCCGCGGGCATGCGCAACGACGCGGCGAGATCGTTGGTGCCGGCGATCAGCCCGCTCGTCACCGGGGCGATGGCGGCGGCGTCGATCACGCCCTTGGGCGTTTCGATCATCGCCAGCACCGGCTTGCCGATCAGCCAGGCGGCGTCATGCGCCTGCTTCACGCTTTCCGTCTTGGCCAGCACGATGAAATCGATCGCGCAGCGGCGCAGCGCGACCACGTCCTCACCGAATTCGGGGCTGTCGACGGGATTGGCCCGGACGGCGACCATGCGGTCGCCGAAGCCTTCAGCGGTGGCGGCGATCGCGGCCGCGCGCGCATCCGCCTTGTCCTCCTGCTTCACCGCATCCTCGAGATCGAGGATCACCATGTCGGCGGGAAGCGTGCGCGCCTTTTCGATCGCGCGGGCATTGGAGGCCGGCAGGAACAGCAGCGAGCGGCACAGGGCCGGATCCTTGGTGTTCATCTCTCCCCCGTTTTCGATTCCGCTTGGATGCACGCGGCTTTGACTACATGATAACATGGCTCGCGATGGGAGGAATCGCCATGGAAATCGTGTTCTTCGTCCTTGCCCTGTTCATCATCCTCTGGCTGTTCGCCAGCGTGAAGATGGTGCGGCAGGGCTATCAGTACACGATCGAGCGCTTCGGCCGCTTCACCGCCGTCGCCGCGCCGGGGCTCAATCTCTATCCGGCCATCGTCTATCGCGTCGGCCGCAAGGTCAACATGATGGAGCAGGTTCTTCAGATTCCGGGCCAGGAGATCATCACCAAGGACAACGCCATGGTTTCGACCGACGGCGTCGTCTTCTTCCAGGTGCTCGACGCGGCAAAGGCGGCCTATGAGGTCAGCGATCTCTACAATGCGATCCTGAACCTCGTGACCACGAACCTGCGCACCGTGATGGGATCGATGGACCTGGACGAGACCCTGTCCAAGCGCGACGAGATCAACGCGCGGCTGCTCGACGTGATCGATCACGCGACGACGCCCTGGGGCGTGAAGATCAACCGCGTCGAGATCAAGGACATCCGCCCGCCCGGCGACATCGTCAACGCCATGGCGCGGCAGATGAAGGCGGAGCGCGAGAAGCGCGCCGCGATCCTGGAGGCCGAAGGCCTGCGCGCGTCGGAAATCCTGCGCGCCGAGGGCGAGAAGCAGGGCCAGATCCTGCAGGCCGAGGGCCGGCGCGAGGCCGCCTTCCGCGACGCCGAGGCGCGCGAGCGCGAGGCGGAGGCCGAGGCGAAGGCGACGCAAATGGTGTCCGAGGCGATCGCCAGCGGCAACGCGCAGGCGATCAACTATTTCATCGCGCAGAAATATGTCGAGGCGGTGGGCGAGTTCGCCCGATCGCCCAATGCCAAGACGATCCTCTTCCCGGTCGAGGCGACACAGCTGATCGGCACGCTTGGCGGGATCGGCGAGCTGGCGCGGGATGCGTTGGGCAAGAGCGATAACGTCCCCGCCCGTGCGCCGGCGCCCCGACGCACCGGCCCGTTCGAGGGGAATGGCTGATGGACCTGGGCGGGCTCGGCGCGCATTGGTGGTGGCTGCTGGGCGCGGCGTTGCTCGGTATCCTCGAGATTTTCGCGCCCGGCGTGTTCCTGGTCTGGCTGGCGGCGGCGGCGGCGGCGACCGGGATCGTCATCGCCCTCCTCCCGCTCAGCCTGCCGATCCAGCTCGTCCTGTTCAGCATGCTCGCCGCCGTCGCCGTGATCGGCGGGCGTCGCTATTACGAGCACAAGGCCTCGCTGGCAGACGATCTACACATCAACGATCCGGTCGCCCGGCTGATCGGCCAGGAATTCGAGGTCGTGGCCGAGATACGCGGCGGCCAGGGCCGGGTGCGGATCGGCGACAGCGTGTGGACGGCGCGCGGCGCCGACGCGCCGGCCGGGGCGCGGGTGCGCGTGACCGGCGTGCAGGGCAATTGCCTGGACGTGGTGCCCGTGCCGGCGCTGCCGCCGGCGGGCTAGGCTCTTCAGCTACACCTTGTCGGGTCTGCAGATTTTAGACGTCATCCCGACGCAAGTCGGGATCCATGCACACCGCGCTTTCAGGAAAGGGGCGATCCGGCCCGCGCCTTTCGCGGCGATGCCGTGTTCATGGATCCCGGATCAAGTCCGGGATGACGGATTCCTCAAACGCCGGCGCATTCCCGATGGGGCCGGGCCTCAGCTCCGCTTGAACAGGTTCTGCGCGAAGCCGGTGATGTCGTTGAGCGGATTGCCGTCGCCGTCGCGGTCCAGCATCGAACCCAGGCCGCCCAGCGCGCCGCCTTCGGCGAAAACGCCCTGCAGGCTCTCCAGCGACAGACCATGCTGCGCGGCCATCGCCTGCAGCGCCTCGGCATGATTGGCGCCGGCGGCGAGCTGGCCCTGGAGCGACTGGGCGAGGCCCTGGAACTGCTCCGGAGAAACGCCGACCCGGGCGGCCAGCTCCTCCATATTGCCGAGATTGCCGAACATCTGCTCGAACATATTGGTCATCGCTGCGCTCCTCCCATGGCGGCCGGAGGCGCGATCCTACCAGCTTTCGCCGCGCAGGACGATATCAGCGCTGCTTCGCGGTGAAGTAGCCGATGCCGGCGCCGACGAGGGCGCCGAAGATCGGCCCCACGAACGGCACGGGAATGGCGATCAGCGCACCGATCCCGGCGGCGATGGCGGTGCGCTTGGCAACGGGATTGTCCAACATGAGCCTCATCCTTTCGATGAGGTGTATTATAGGAATAATACGGATGGGTTCAAGAGGCCGCAGCTTCAGGCAAGCTCGCCAAATCCGGCGCCACCCAGCCGAGCCGCGCCTCCGCCGAGAAGAGCAGGTCGTGGCTGTAGAAATGCAGCGGCCAGTCGCGGCGGCCTTCGTCGGCGAGGAGGAGGGCGTTGACGCGGTGGGCGAGGCCGCCCTCCCCGCTGCGCGCCAAGGAGATACGGACGGCGATGATGAAGGCCTGGGTGATCGTTTCGTGATAGCCCTGCGTCGCGTCGTTCACCCCGCCGACGCTTTCATTGTAGCGGCGGATAAGGCGCGGCAGGTCGCGCTCCGGCGCGATGTCGGGGCGCTCCAGGATCAGCCAGGCGCAGGTGGCGAGATGGGCCTCGTGGGTCCATTCCGCCTTGGGCAAGGTGCAGGCGAGCATCCTTTCGCCGAGGTGGCGGATGGCCGCGTCGTCGGCGAACAGGCGCGGTTCATGGTCGTTCATGGTCTTACTCCAAAAGAAAAGGAGCGCGCCGGCACTGGGCCGGCACGCTCCTTGGAAGCGATATATGCGCGGGCTCAGGCGGCGGGCATGGGTTCCCTGGCCTGTTGCTGGACCGCCGCGTCGCCGGTCGGTCCGGCGGCGAGGACGCCGGCATCGACATGGTCCGCGAACCGGGCGAAATTGTCGGTGAAGAGCTTCACCAGCTTCGCCGCCGTCGCGTCGTAATCGGCCTTGTCGGCCCAGGTGTCGCGCGGGTTCAGGATCGCCGCATCGACGCCCGGCACGCTGACCGGCACTTCGAACCCGAAATTGGGATCGGTGCGGAAGGCGACGTCATTGAGGCTGCCGTCGAGCGCGGCGTTGAGCAGCGCGCGGGTCGCCTTGATCGGCATGCGATTGCCGACGCCATATTTGCCGCCGGTCCAGCCGGTATTGACCAGCCAGCACTTCACCCCGCCCTTGGCGATCCGCTCCTTGAGCAGATTGCCGTAAACGCTGGGATGGCGCGGCATGAAGGGTGCGCCGAAACAGGTCGAGAAGGTCGCCTCCGGCTCGGTGACGCCGATCTCGGTGCCGGCGACCTTGGCGGTGTAGCCGGAGAGGAAGTGGTACATCGCCTGATCGGGCGTGAGGCGCGCGATCGGCGGCAGCACGCCGAAGGCGTCGGCAGTGAGGAAGATGACGTTCTTCGGCACCGGCCCCATATTGGCTTCGGAGGCATTGGGGATGAAATCGATCGGATAGGCGCCGCGGGTATTCTCGGCGAGCGTGGCGTCGTCGAGGTCGAGTTCGCGCGTATCGGGATCGATCACAACATTTTCGAGGACCGTGCCGAAGCGCTTGGTGGTCGCGTAGATTTCCGGCTCCGCTTCCGGCGAGAGGCGGATCATCTTGGCGTAGCAACCGCCTTCGAAATTGAAGACCGCCGTGTCCGACCAGCCATGCTCGTCGTCGCCGATCAGGGTGCGGCTGGCATCGGCGCTGAGCGTCGTCTTGCCGGTGCCCGACAGGCCGAAGAAGACGGCGGTGTCGCCGTCCGGGCCGATATTGGCCGAGCAATGCATCGGCATGATGCCCTCGACCGGCAGCTTGTAATTGAGGATGCCGAAGACCGACTTCTTCATCTCGCCGGCATATTTGGTGCCGCCGATCAGGATCAGCCGCTCGGTCAGGTTGACCGCGATCACGGTTTCGGAGCGCGTGCCGTGACGGGCCGGATCGGCCTGGAAGCTCGGCAGGTCGATGATGGTGAATTCCGGCTCGAAACCGGCCAGCTCATCGGTCTCGGGACGGACCAGCAGGGTGCGGATGAAGAGATTGTGCCAGGCGAGCTCGTTGATGACCCGTACCCGCACGCGATGCTCGGGCTGCGAGCCGCCGTAGAGATCGGCGACGTAGAGCGTCTCCTTGCCGGCCAGCGCGGTCAGGAAATCGGCCTTGAGCGCGGCGAACTGGTCCGGCGTCATCGCCTTGGCATTGTCCCACCAGATCGTGCTCTCGGTCTCGGCATCGCGGACGGTGAACTTGTCCTTGGCGGAGCGGCCGGTGTGCTTGCCGGTGGCGACCACCAGCGGGCCGTCCTTGGCCAGCACGCCCTCGCCGCGCGCGATCGCCTGCTCCACGAGCTGGGCGGTGCCGAGATTCCAGTTCAGCGCCGCAGACGTATCGATACCCTGATAATGCAAATCGAAGGACGGGACCCGATTGGCCACCTTACTCTCCTGTTTTACGATAGGTTTTCGGCTCCCTGGAGGAGCACTCTGCCATGCGGACGCCCTTATCGGAGGGCATGGCCCGCGTCAAAGGGTAGCGCGCCGAAGCGGGCTCGCGTAAAGCCCTGCCGGGAGGAAAAGCAGGCCGCAATGTCGACAACGATCGCGCTGGTCGACGACGACCGCAACATCCTCACCTCCCTGTCCGTCGCGCTGCAATCGGAGGGGTTCGTCGCGCGCCTCTATTCGGACGGCGAGGCGGCGCTGAAGGCGCTGGTCGAAAACCCACCGGACCTCGCCATCTTCGACATCAAGATGCCCAGGATGGATGGGATGGAGCTGCTCCGCCGGGTGCGCGAGAAAAGCGACTTTCCGGTCATCTTCCTCACCTCCAAGGACGAGGAGCTGGACGAGGCGCTGGGCCTCGCCATGGGCGCGGACGATTATATCGCCAAGCCCTTCTCGCAGCGGCTGCTGATCGCGCGCATCCGCGCCGTTCTGCGCCGGTCCGAAGCACGCGCCGCCGTGCCGGGCGGAGAGGAAGAGCCGATCGCCGAGGAGATCGCGCGCGGCCGCCTCGCGATGGATCCGGCCCGCCACCGGGTGCGCTGGGCGGGCAAGGAAGTCGCGCTGACCGTCACCGAGTTCCTGATCCTCGAGGCGCTGGCGCAGCGCCCCGGCGTCGTCAAATCGCGCAACCAGCTGATGGACATCGCCTATCAGGACGACATCTATGTCGACGACCGCACGATCGACAGCCACATCAAGCGGATGCGCCGCAAGTTCCGCGCCGTCGATGGCGACTTCAAGGCGATCGAAACGCTTTACGGGGTCGGATACCGCTTTGCCGAGGAATGAGGAGCTGCGCCCCCCGCCGGTGCTCGGCTGGTCGCGGCGGCTGTCGCTCCGGCAGCGCATCCTGGCGGTCAACATCTTCGCGATCGTCATCATCGCCGGCAGCCTGTTCTATCTCGACAGCTTCCGCAGCCAGCTCATCCAGGCGCGCGCCGACCAGGTGCGATCGGAAACGGTGATGATCGCCCACATGCTGGCGGCCGCGCCGCGCGAGGCGTGGCAGCCTTTGCTCGTCCGGCTCGGCACCGATGCGGGCGTACGGCTGCGCATCTATGACCCGGCCGGCCCGAAGCGCGAGGACAGTTGGCGCGGCGCGGCGCCCACCTACGAACTGCGCGAGACGGAAGGCGAGCCGGTGCTGCGCACATTGGCCCGCGCGCTCGACAATGGCTTCGATGCGATCGTCCGGGCGCGGCGGCCCGAACGCTATGTCGAAGCGGCGACGGACACCCTCGGCAACTGGCCCGAGGCACAAGCGGCGCTGGCCTCCGGCGGGATCGAAGCCCGGTCCCGCCGCGCGCCCGAAGGAACGCCCTATCTCAGCGCGGCAATGCGGATCGAGGGCGACGGGGTGCTGCTGTTCACCGTCAACGCCCGTGACGTGCGCCGGGCGGTGCGCGCCGAGCGATTCGACCTCGCTCTGGTCCTGCTGGGCACCCTGATCCTGTCGATCCTGCTGTCGCGCTTCCTGGCGAGGACGATCGCCAACCCGCTGCGCGCGCTGGCGCTCGCCGCCCACCGGGTGCGGCTGGGGCGCGCGCGCGAGGTGGATGTCCCTGTGCTGCCCGCGCGGCGCGACGAGATCGGCCTGCTCGCCCGCGCGCTTGCCGACATGACGCAGACCTTGCGTCAGCGGATCGACGCGACCGATGCCTTCGCCGCCGATGTCACGCACGAGCTGAAGAACCCGCTGGCGTCGCTGCGCTCCGCCGTCGATTCGCTGGAGCGGGTGGACGATCCGGAATTGCGGCGACAGCTCCTGGACGTGGTTCGCGACGACGTGGCGCGGCTCGACCGGCTGGTCGTCGACATCGCGGAATCGGCCCGACTGGACGCCGAACTGTCCCGCGCGCGCTTCGAACCGGTCGATCTCGGCAAGCTGATCGAAGCCTTGCTGCCGGTCTGGGATGAGCGGGCCGGAGGGCGCGCCGCCATCGCCTTCGCACGGCCGCGCGCCGGGACGGCCCTGGTGTCAGGCGACGAATCGCGACTCGCCCGGCTGATCGACAATCTGGTCGACAACGCCCTCTCCTTCTCGCCCGACGGCGGGCTGGTCGAGATCCGCGCCGCCAGTGCCGGCGACGAAGTGGCGCTGAGCATCGAGGACGAGGGGCCGGGGGTGCCGCCGGAACAGCGCGAGGCGATTTTTAACCGCTTCCATTCCATTCGTCCGGACGCGGATTTCGGCCGCCATTCCGGCCTGGGCCTTGCCATCGCCAAGGCGATTGTCGAGGGTCATGCCGGGCGCATCGAGGTCGAAGACCGCCACGACGGGCGTAACGGGGCGCGCTTCGTGGTCCATTTTCCGGGAGCCGCGCCATGAGGACGCCGACCCTTTCTTCCGAAACCATCCATGCCAGCGCGGTGGCGATCAGCGGCCGCGCCGTGCTGATCGCGGGCCGATCCGGCAAGGGCAAATCCGACCTGGCACTGCGCCTGATCGACCGCGGCGCGCGCCTGATCAGCGACGATTACACGATCGTACGCCGCCTGGATGGCCGGCTGGTCGCGACAGCCCCGCCCAACATCGTCGGCAAGATCGAAGTGCGCGGCGTCGGGCTGATCGAGCTTCCTCATGAGGCGGACGTGCCGGTGGGGTTGTTCATCGATCTCGATCGCGATGCCGAGCGGCTGCCCGAAGCGGGCGAGACGCGGATGCTGGCCGGCATCGCGGTGCCGGTGATCGCGCTGGCCGCACTCGAACCGTCGGCGCCGATCAAGGCCGAAGCGGCGCTGCGCCTGTTCGGGCTCGATCCCGCGTGACCCGCACCGCCGATCCCACCCGCATCCTGCTCGTCACCGGCATGTCCGGCGCGGGCCAATCGACCGTGCTGAAGGCGCTGGAGGATACCGGCTGGGAGACGGTGGACAACCTCCCGCTCTCGCTGCTCAATCACCTGCTCGCCGCCCCCCTGCCCGCCGGCACGGACGACCGGCGTCCCCTCGCCGTCGGCCTCGACAGCCGCACCCGCGGCTTCGGCGCCGAGCGGATCGTCGGCCAGATCAAGCGGATCGGCAAGGAACGCGGCCACACGATCGAAACGCTCTATCTGGAATGCCAGACGCATGAGCTGCTGCGCCGCTATTCCGAAACGAGGCGGCGCCACCCGCTCGCGCCCGACCGCCCCGTCGCGGACGGCATCGCGGAAGAGCGGGAGATGATGGCCCCGCTGAAGCGTTGGGCCGATCATGTCATCGACACCACCGAAATCGGCGCCAACCTGCTCGGTCAGCAGATCAGGGACCGGTTCGGCACGGGCAGCGACGCGCCCACACTGACCGTGCAATCCTTCGGCTTCGCCCGCGGCTTGCCGCGCAATGCGGACCTGGTTTTCGACATGCGTTTCCTCAAGAACCCACACTGGGATCCGGACCTGCGCGAGCTGACCGGGCTGGACCCGGCGGTGGGCACGCATATCGCCCAGGACCCCGCATATGAAGACGCGCTGGTCCGGATCGAGGAGCTGCTCCTCACCCTCCTCCCCCGCTACCGGGCAGAGGGAAAAGCCTATGTTTCCGTGGCCTTCGGCTGTACCGGCGGGAGACACCGCTCGGTCCATGTGGCGGAACGTGTTGCGGCACGGTTGCGCGCCGCAGGTTTTTCGCCCACTCTCGACCATCGCGACCTCGACACGCCGCCCCGCGACGGCATCGAGCGGTCGCCGAAAGGCTGATTCGGTTTGAACATTCGTCAGGGACCGGGGCGGACGGCCGCCTCCAAGGTGAAATAATGATCGGTTTGGTGCTGGTGACGCACGGCAAGCTTGCGTCCGAATTCATCGTCGCCATGGAGCATGTGGTCGGTCCGCAGGAGCGGATCGAGCCCATTTGCATCGGTCCCGACGACGACATGGAAGCGCGGCGCAAGGACATCGCCAAGGCGATCGCCAAGGTGGACGGCGGCGACGGCGTCATCATCCTCACCGACCTGTTCGGCGGCACGCCCTCCAACCTCGCCATCTCGCTGATGAAAAGCGAGAAGATCGAGGTGATTGCCGGGGTGAACCTGCCCATGCTGATCCGGCTGGAAGGCGCGCGCAAGACGATGGACGTGAAGGCCGCCGTCGCCGCGGCGCGCGAGGCCGGGCGCAAATATATCTCGGTCGCCTCCGAAGTGCTCGGCGAGGCAGCGGCCTGATGGCCGAATGCGTCGTGGAACTGCGCAACAAGCGCGGCCTCCATGCCCGGGCGAGCGCCAAGTTCGTCACCGTCGCCGCCGAGATCGACGCCAATATCGAGGTCGAAAAGGACGGCACGCAGGTGTGCGGCACATCGATCATGGGACTGATGATGCTCGGCGCGGCGATGGGCGATTCGATCCGGATCGTGGCGATCGGACCGGGCGCCGAGCTGGCGGTGGCGCGGCTGACGGCGCTCGTCGAGAGCAAGTTCGGCGAGGATTAGGTCATGCCCCGGCGGATCACCGCCTTCTCCAACCCGATCGTCAAGCAGGCCCGGGGCCTGCGCGAGAAGAAGAACCGGCGGCGCGAAGGGCTGTTCCTGGCCGAAGGGCTGCGCATCCTCACCGAAGCGCGCGAGGCCGGGCGGCTGCCCGAAATGCTATTCTTCAGCGAGGCCGGCCATCCCCTGCTCGACCGCCTGATCGCCGAGACGGAAGCCGCGGGCGGCATGGCGATCGAAACCGACGCGGACATCCTCCACAAGATTTCCGGCAAGGAGAATCCGCAGGCCGCGGTCGGCGTCTATCGCGCGTTCGACACGGGGCTGGAGGCGATCGACCGGAGCGCCGCGCCGCTCTGGATCGTCGCCCAGGCGCTGCGCGATCCCGGCAATATCGGCACCATCCTGCGCACCGGCGACGCGACCGGCGCGGGCGGGCTGATCCTGATCGACGATTGCGCCGACCCCTTCTCCGTCGAGGCGGTGCGCGCGTCGATGGGCGCGCTTTTCACCCAGCGGATCGCGGCGGCGCGCTGGGCGGACTTCGTCGCCTGGCTGCGGGAGGGAGCGGGCCAGCTCGTCGGGACGAGCCTGAAGGCCACGCAGGATTATCAGGCGCCAGCTTATGCGCCGCCGACCTTCCTCTTGGTCGGCAACGAGCAGGCGGGGCTGCCCGCCGCTTATGAACAGGAATGCGACCTGCTCGTTAAGATGCCGATGCTGGGCAAGGCCGACAGCCTGAACGCCGCCGTGGCGACGGCGGTGATGGCCTATGAGGTCATCAACCAGTGGAGGCGCGGATGAGGATGATGTCATTGGGCCTGCTGCTGCTCGCCGGTTGCGCCACCGTGCCGGCGGCGGAAGATGACGAATCCTATCGCGCGCGCGGCACCGAGCCGTTCTGGTCGGTAACGATCGGCGGCGGGCGGATGGTGTATGAAGGGCTGGATCAGCCAACAGTGGATGTCCCGGCCCCCGCGCCGCGCCCGTTCGGCAACGGCACGCGCTATGAAAGCTCGGCCTTCACAGTAGATATCAGCCCCGGCCCGTGCAGCGACGGGATGAGCGATTATACCTATCCCGATTCGGTCCGCGTCGCTTTCGAGGGGGCGGAGCCGCCTTTGATGGGCTGCGGCGGCGAGCCGCTGCCGCCCGCGACCTTGGCCGACACCAACTGGAGCATCGTCGAGATCGGCGGCGAGGCCGTGTCGGGCGAGCTCTATCACCTCTCTTTCACCGGCGCGCAGGTCAGCGGCCGGGCCGGCTGCAACCGCTTCACCGGCGGTTACAACCAGGCCGGCGACATGCTCACCGTCGGGGCCCTGGCAATGACCCGGATGGCCTGCATGGGCCCGGGCATGGCGGACGAACAGCGTTTCGGCGAGATCATGCGCGGGCAGGTGCGGATCGGCTTTCCCGGTGGGGACAGGCTGGAGCTGACGAGCGCCGCCGGCACGATCCGCGCGCGGCGGGCGATGTAGCTTTATCCGGCGGCTTCGTCCGTCTCGTCGGTGACCAGCTTGGCCAGTGGGCGCGGCGCGGCTTCGATGACCGGAAGCGCCTCGATCTCCTTGGCGCCGCTCGACACCTCCAGCGTCTCGAAGCGCTTGGCCTGGGTCATCACCTGGCTTTCCAGGCTGCCGACAAAGGCGTTGTAGGCGCCGGTCGCCAGCTCGAGGTTGCGGCCCATGCGGGCGACATGGCCGCCCATCGTGGCGAGGCGGGAATGCAGTTCCTTGCCGAGCCGGGCGATCTCGGCGGCTTCCTCGGCGAGGCGCTCCTGCCGCCAGACGCTGGCGACCGTGCGGGCGATGGCGACGAGGTTGGTCGGCGTGGCGAGCAGCACTTTGCGTTGGAACGCCCAGTCCCATAGCGCATCGTCCTGCTCCAGCGCCGCGGTCAGGAAATGCTCGCCGGGAATGTACATGACGACATAGTCGGCGGCGTCGCCGAACTGCTCCCAGTAATTCTTGGAGCCGAGTTGCTGGGCGTGATTGCGGATCGAGCCTACATGCTTCTGAAGATGGGCGAGTCGGAGGGCATCGTCCGTCTCCTCGCTGGCGTCGAGAAAGGCGTTGAGCGAGCATTTGGCGTCGATGATCAGCTTGCGCCCGCCCGGCAGGCGCACGATCACGTCCGGCCGCAGCCGCCCGTCGCCGGTGTCGACCGACACCTCGGTCTGGAAATCCGCGAAGGGCGACAGGCCGGCCTGTTCGAGCACATTCCTGAGGCTCTGCTCGCCCCAGCGGCCCCGCGCCTTGGGGCTGGAGCGCAGCGCGTTGACCAGGTTGCGGGTCTCGTCGCGCACCTGGGTGTGGCCGGCATGGAGCAAAGTCACCGCCTCGCGCAGCGCCTCGTAGCTGCCGACCCGCTCCTTCTCGACCTTGGTGAGGCCGTCCTCGTAGCGCTTCAGCGTCGCCTCGACCGGCTGGAGCAGGGCCTTCAGCTTTTCCTCGCTCTTCTCGCCGGCCTGGCCGAAACGCTCCTCGGCGCGGGCCAGGAATTGTTGCTGCGCCTCGCCGAGCAATTTCGAGCCGATTTCGTTGAATTGCGCCGCAAGCGCTTCTTTCGCTTCGAGAAGTTCCTTCATACGCGCATCGAAATTGCGGGCGTCGGCCTGCAGACCGGACAGCTCCTGCTTGGCCGCGTCGCGTTCCTTCGTGACTTCGTCGAGCGTCATCCGCAGCAAATCGGACGCCTTGCCGCGCTCCTCGGCCAGCGCGCCGGCCCGGCCGCCGCCGACCCACCAGCCGAGCGCCACGCCGACCGCCAGCGCGGCGAGGACGAGAAGGATGGCGACGAGCGGGTCCATGGGCTCTCCGAAGCGGAACGAAAGTGGAACTTACCCGAGCTTTCGCGCTTCCTCAAGCAGCGGGGAACACATGTTGTGGAAAAGCCGTTCGGAACGCGTCAGGAGACACCATGACTTCACCGAGATTCGCCCTGCTCGCCGCCACCATGCTCGCCTTCGCCTCCTGCCGGCAGGCGCCGGAAACCGCGCCGCTGAACGAGCAAGCCGACATCAATGCGGCGGGCGATGCGCCGGCGGCGAATATCGACGAGTCGCTGGCGCTCGACCAGCTCGCCGGGGCGCGCAATCACATGGCGCCGCCCGAAGGCTATGGCGCCCTGCCGCCGGACGACCGGGCGCTGCGCTTCGTGGGACGCTGGGCGACCGAAGTGCGCGGGTGCGAGAGCGCCGCCTGGCGCTTCACGGCGGACCGGATGGAGACGCCGGCGGGCTCGGCCTGCACCTTCCGCGACGTGACGCCGGTGGACGGCGGATACGACATCGCCGCGCGCTGCACGGCGGAAGCGCCGGAGCGCGACGACAATATCCGGCTGCGCTTCGACGAGGAGGCGGGCGCGATGCGGTTCGAATCCGAAAGCGTGGCGGATGCCGGCCTGGTCTATTGCGGACCTGAAACGCCTGGCCGTTAGGCCGCGCGGCGGGCGCCCGTCTCGCGGCGGGCCTTGACCAGCTTCTTGAGCAACATGTCGCGCTTCAGGCGGGACAGGTGATCGATGAACAGCACGCCGTTCAGATGGTCGATCTCGTGCTGCAGGCAGGTGGCGAGCAGGCCGTCCAGCCATTCCTCATGCACCTTGCCGTCGCGGTCCTGCCAGCGGGCGCGGACGCGGTCCGGGCGCAGCACCTCGGCATATTGATCGGGCACGGACAGGCAGCCCTCATTGTAGGGCACGGTGATCTCCGATTCCTCGAGGATCTCCGGATTGATGAAGACGCGCGGATCCTTGACCGGATCGCCATCCTCCTCCTCGGGCTCCTGCAGGTCGATGACGAGCAACCGCTTCGGCACGCCGACCTGGATCGCGGCGAGGCCGATGCCGGGCGCCGCGTACATGGTCGCGAACATGTCGTCGATCAGGGTCTGCAGCTCGGGCGTGATCTCCTCGACCGGCGAGGAAATCTGACGCAGCACCGGATCGGGCGTCTCGTAGATCGGAAGAATGGCCATGCGCGTGGAAATAAGGGCTTTTGCCCTCGCCTTCAAGCGACAGGACGGCGCGCGCGCAGCGCCTGGGCCAGCGTGCCCTCGTCCAGATAGTCGAGCTCGCCGCCGACGGGCAGGCCGTGGGCGAGCTGGGTGATGCGGACGGGATAGGTTTCAAGCCGCTCGGCGAGATAGTGGGCGGTGGTCTGCCCCTCCAAAGTGGCGTTCATCGCCAGCACGATCTCGTCCACCCCGCCGGCGGCGACGCGGGAGATCAGGCGATCGATGTTGAGGTCTTCGGGGCGGACACCCTCCAGCGCGGATAGACGACCGCCGAGGACGTGGAAGCGCCCCGGAAAGAGGCGGGAGCGATCGAGCGCCCACAGGTCCGACACCTCCTCCACCACGCAAAGCAGCCGCGCGTCGCGGCGCGGATCGGCGCAAATGCCGCAAGGATCGGTGGTATCGACATTGAAGCAGGTCGTGCAGGTGGCGAGCTTCTCGTTCACCTGCTCCAGCGCGCGCAGCAGCGGCGTCATCGCGCCTTCCCGCCGCTTGATGAGATGCAGCACCGCGCGCCGCGCCGAACGCGGGCCAAGCCCCGGCAGGCGGGACAGCGCCTGGGTGAGCGCCTCGATCTCGGGAGAAGCCATGGCTGTGTAGGTAGCCGTCATTGCGAGGAGCGCAAGCGACGAAGCAATCCAGGTGCAGGGCTGGATTGCTTCCCCCGGCCTGCGCCGGGGTCGCAATGACGATCTTTGGCGGCTAAACGCCCCCCATGCGCATTGCCTTCATGGGAACCCCGGACTTTGCCGTGCCGACGCTCGATGCCCTGATCGGCGCGGGGCATGAGGTGGTGGCCGTTTATACCCAGCCGCCGCGGCGGGCCGGGCGCGGCAAGAGCCTCCTCCCATCGCCCGTGCAGCGGCGGGCGGAGGACGTGGGGATTGACGTCATGACGCCGGTAACATTGCGCGATCCGGAGGCGCAGGCGGCGTTCTCGGCGCTGGACCTCGATGTGGCGGTGGTCGCGGCTTATGGGCTGATCCTGCCCGAGCCGGTGCTGGCCGCGCCGCGTCATGGCTGCCTCAACGTCCACGCCTCCCTGCTCCCGCGCTGGCGGGGCGCCGCGCCGATTCACCGTGCCATTCTCGCCGGAGACGAGATGACCGGGGTGTGCATCATGGACATGGAGAAGGGGCTGGATACCGGCCCGGTCTATGCGCGGCGCGAAACGGCGGTGGACCGCAAGACCGCCGGCGAGCTGACCGCCGAGCTCGCCGGGATCGGCGGAGCGCTGATGGTCGATGTGCTGAAGCGGATCGAGGAGATCGAGCCGGAGCCGCAGCCCGAGGATGGTGTCACCTATGCGGCGAAGATCGAGAAGGCCGAGGCGAAGCTCGATTTTTCGCGACCCGCCGACGAGGTGGAACGGCAGATACGCGCGTTCAACCCGGCGCCGGGCGCCTATTTCGAATATGGAAACGAGAGAATCAAGATACTTGCGGCCGATATCGTCGATGAGTTCGGAGCGGCAGCCAATGTGCTCGATATGGATCTGACGATCGGCTGCAATGGCGGCGCGATCCGCCCTACCCTCGTGCAGCGGGCCGGGCGTGGGGCAATGACCCCCGGCGAATTGCTGCGCGGCTTTTCCATCCCGCCCGGCGCGGTGCTCTGGTGACGCGCTTTCGTCTGACCATCGAATATGACGGGCGGCCCTTCATGGGCTGGCAGCGGCAGGCGCATGGGCCGTCGGTGCAGCAGGCGATCGAGGAGGCGATCCGGGCGATCACGCATGAGCAGGTCGTGCTCCATGCCGCCGGGCGGACCGATGCCGGTGTCCATGCGCTGGCGATGACGGCGCATGTCGATATCGCAAAGCCGATCACCGCCTTTCGGCTGGCGGACGGGACCAATGCGAAGCTGCGGCCTTCGCCCGTCGCGATCCTCGCCGCGCAGGAGGTGGAGGAGGATTTCCACGCCCGTTTCTCCTGCATCGGACGGCGCTATGTCTATCGGATCGTCAATCGCCGCGCGCCGCTGGCGCTGGAGGCCGGCAAGGCGTGGCGGGTGCCGGTCTGGCTGGATGCGGACGATATGAACAAGGCCGCGCAGGTGCTTGTCGGCAAACATGATTTCACGACATTCCGGTCCGCCCATTGCCAATCGGAGAGCCCCATCAAGACGCTGGACCGGCTGACTGTGCGACGACTGGGCGACGTGATCGAGATCGAGGCTGCGGCGCGCTCCTTCCTCCACCATCAGGTGCGGTCGATGGTCGGCTGCCTGGAACTGGTGGGGCGCGGCAAGTGGACCAAGGCGGACCTCAAGGCGGCGCTGGAGGCGGCGGAGCGCGCCGCCCTTGGCTTCAACGCGCCGCCCGACGGGCTTTATTTCGTCGAGGCGAGCTATCCGGGCGCGCGCTGACCTCGCCCAGGCCGAAGACCTTTTGAAGCGATTTCTCCAGCATCAGCAATTGCCAGAGCGTGCGGCCGTGTTCGGCGCGACGGGAGCGGTGCGCTTCGGACAGCCGCCGGATCGCTTCGCCGTCGAACCAGCCGGTCTCCAGCAGAGCGGGGCTGCGCGCGATCGCCTCTGCCCGGTCGGCGAGCGGGCCGCGCAGCCATTCGGAGATGGGCGTGACGAAGCCCATCTTGCGCCGGTGCAGGATTTCCTCCGGCAGGCGATCGGCGAGGACGCGCTTCAGCAGCCATTTTCCGGTGCCGCCGCGCAGGCGCATCCGGGGCGGCAATTTGGCGGCGAACTCGATCAGGCGATGATCCAGTAGCGGCTCGCGGGCCTCCAGGCTGACCGCCATCGAGGCGCGATCCACCTTGGTCAGGATATCGCCGGGCAACCAGAGCTTGAGATCGGCATATTGGGCGCGGGAGAGCGCGTCGTTCGCCGGCGCGTCGGCGAATGCGCGCGCATAGCGGTCCTCGGCGCGGTGGTCATGCATCGGCGCGGTGAAAATGGCGCGGCGGATCGCCTGGGGCGTGACGCCGACGGCCATCGCATAGGCCTCCCCGCTCGACCGGCCCAGCGCCTGGAGCGTCGTCTTGGCGCGCAGGAACTGGGGCGCATTGTCCAGCTTGGGATAGACATCGCCCAGCCGCCCGGCGAGGCGGCCCAGCGGCCCGGGGAGCAGACGGCGCGCCCGATCCTCATTGCGGAACAGGCGGTAGCGGCGATAGCCGGCGAAGGCCTCGTCCGCGCCGTCGCCGGAGAGCGCGACCGTCACCTTCGCGCGCGCCAGCTCAGAGACACGATAGGTGCCGAAGGCGGAGGCGTCGGCGAAGGGCTCGTCGAACGCGTCGGCGAGGATGTCGATCAGGCCGAAATCGGCGGAAGCGACCGTGCGGGTGCGGTGGCTGGTCCCGAACAATGCGGCGACGCGGGCGGCATGGGCGGTCTCGTCCAGATCCGCTTCGTCGAAGCCGATCGCGCAGGTCTCGACCGCGCTGCGGCTCGCTTCGGCCATGAAGGCGACCACGGCCGAGCTGTCCACTCCGCCGGAGAGGAAGGCGCCGAGCGGCACGTCCGCCACCATGCGCGAGCGCACTGCCTCGCGCAGCCGTTCAACCAGCTCCTCGCCCAGCACCCGGGCCGAGCGGCGATCGGGGCTGGAGAAATCGACGTCCCACCATTGCACCGGGTTGGGGATGGATTTGCCGCGCCGGATATGGAGGGAATGGCCCGCCGGCAGCTTGCGTACGCCCGCGACGATCGATGTGTCATCCGGGACATAGCCATAAGCCAGATAATCCTCGATCGCCTGCGGATCGGGCGCACGGCGCAGGCCCGGATGGGCGAGCAAAGCCTTCAGCTCGGAGGCGAACAGGATCGCGCCGTCGGCGAGCTGGACGATGTAGAGCGGCTTCACGCCCAGCCGGTCGCGCGCGAGGAAGAGCGCGTCCTGATCGGCGTCGTAAAGCGCCAGCGCGAACATGCCGTTGAAGCGCGAGAGGCAGTCCGGCCCCCATTGCCGCCAGGCGGCGAGGATGACTTCGGTGTCGCTCTCGCTCTGGAAACGATGCCCCTTCCCTTCCAGGACAGCGCGGACTTCGCGGAAATTGTAGATTTCACCATTATAGGTGATGGCGATGCGGCGGTCGGGGGTCAGCATCGGCTGCGCGCCGCCTTCGGTCAGATCGATGATCGCGAGGCGGCGGTGGCCGAAGCCCACGCCCGGCGCGGTCCAGATGCCGGAGCCGTCCGGCCCGCGATGGACGAGCGTGTCCGTCATCGCCTCGACCCGCGCCGGATCGACGGGCTTGGGGACGTCCGGGTGGAAGATGCCGGCGATGCCGCACATCGGCCTAGTCCAGTCCCGAAAGACGATCGGCCAGCGGGGCGACCGGGCCGAGCGCGGCGAGGAAATCGTCAATGGCGGGGCGCGTACCAACGCCCCCGGCCGGCGCGGGCGCTGAGACGAGCAAAGCGACGGCGCGCTGCGACCCGCCGATCAGGCGCACCTTCATCGTCTCCAGCTTCACCTTCATGCCGCTCCCCGTCACGATATCGCCGACGCGGTAGAAGCTCGCGACCTCGCGCACCAGTCCGTGCGAGGCGATCCGCTCCGCGCGTCCGCCCGGCGGAGCGGGCGCGGCCGAAAGCCAGGTCCAAGCGCCGCCCGGCGGCACCGCGCCCTGCCCGAAGCCAACCAGCTCGCGCCCCTCGTCCTGATGCGTGAAGATGGCGACGGCGAGATCGACCTCGCGGCCCTGCGCGTCGCGATAGCGTGCGATGGCGAAGCGGTCGGCGCCGGTGAAATTGGGTTGCCAGGGCGCGGCATCCCGCGCCTCGACACGCTGCCAACCGGGAATGTCGGGGAGCGCGAAGGTCGCGGGCAGATCGCGCACGCCGCCCGCCGAGACCGCCGAGGCCCAGGCGACGGGGAGGATGGCGAGCGCCAGCGCGGCGACGGCGGCGAAGGCGAGTGGGGTGCGGACGGGTGCTTCGGTGAGCTCGGCCGGGTCGAACCAGGGATCGCTGACTCCGCGATCGAAGAAGCGCCAGCTGAGGGCCAGGATCAGCGCGATGACGATGGCGAAGAAGATGCCGCCATAGATCACATGGTCCATGCCGGCGGCGAATTCGACGCTGCCGGTCCGCTCCGCAATGTAGATGGTGGCGAAGGCGCGCACGCCGTTGGCGAGGATCGGGACGATCAGCGAGAGGGCCATGAAGGCGATCCGGCGCGGCCAGGAGCGGAAGCAGACATTGGCCGCGAGCGCGCCGAACGCCGCCATCGCGATCAGGAACTTGGCGCCCGCACAAGCCTCCGCGACTTCGAACAGGCCTACGGGCGTGGTGATGAAGATGCCCTCGATATGGGCCGGGATGCCGACCAGGCCGAGCAGGAAGATGACGATATCGGCGGTGATCAGTTGCAGCGCCGGCACCAGCTCCTCGCCCGCCGGGATCAGGAACAGGGCATAGAAGATCGGGAAAGCGAGCGCGCGCGAGACGGACTTGCCGAAGCAGGCGATGGCGGCGCCCTGCAGCATCAGCACCAGCCCGGCATGACGCGCGAGGCCGACGCCGCCCGCCTCCCCCAGCAGCCAGCCGAACGCGCCGAGGCCGAGCCAGGCGAGACCCGGCAACCAGGCGGACGGCATAAGTTCGCGCAGGCCCGGCGCGCGCTGCCAGACCAGCCAGACGATGATCGGAAGAATCAGCAGGCAATGGTTGAAGGTGGAGGCGTTCCACCAGATCGCCGCCATGTCCGCCGCATCGGCATGGAACAGTGCCATAAGGCCCGCCCAGACGAGGCCGAGCGCGATCAGGTGCCGGCGCCACGCGCTGGGCGCCGCGGCGGCCTGCGGGACGGGCCAGCCGAGCGTCATGCCGCGGCTTTCCGCCCTTGCGGCGCGACGATCTCCGCGAGCGGCGCGAGGCGTGAGCTCCAGGAATAACTCGCTTCCACCAGCTTGCGGGCCGATGTGCCGAGCTTCGCGGCGGTTTCGGGGTCGGCCAGCAGGTCGTTGATCGCTGCCGCCATCGCCTCCGCGCCGTCGGCGACGATCAGGTCGCGGCCGGGCTGCGCTTCGATGCCTTCGAACGCTTCGGGGCTGGCGACGACCGGCCGGGCCATCGCCATCGCCTCCAGCACCTTGTTCTGGATGCCACGCGCGATCCGAAGGGGCGCGGCGACGATGTCGGCGGCGGCTAGCCAGGCGCGCATGTCCGGCACCGCGCCGGTGACGTGAACGCACGGGCCGGCCAGCGCCCGGACCTCGGCCGCCGGATTGCGCCCGGCGATGACGAAGCGGCCCGGCACATGCGGCAGCACTTCATGTGCGAACCAGCGGACCGCATCGACATTGGGCGGATAATCCATTTGGCCCGTGAAGAGCAGGATAGGCCCCTGCCCGGCTTCGGCGGCGGCGAGCGGGATAAATTCCGCCTTCGGATTGAATGTCTCGAGGTCGATGCCGTTGGAAAGCGCGGTGATGCCGGGAAGGCCAGTGCGGGCGCGGAACAGGGCCGCTTCCGCCTCGCTGACGAACAGCGACGCATCGGCACGCGCGGCGGTGGTGCGCTCGAAAGCAAAGAGCTTTTCCGCCTCGCGTCGGTGGACCCAGCGCATCGGGCCGCCTTCCGCTTTGGCATAGGACGCGAACTTGGCCGAATCCATGTCGACGAAGTCCATCACGAAGCGCGCCGGTGCGGGATCGGGGACGAATTGCGCCATCTGCCCGGAAAAGGCGAAGATCGTGCCGATCCGGCCGGTGCCGAGCAGGCGGGCGACGAAGGCGCGGAGGTCCGTGCTGTCGAACAAAGTGAGCGAGACCGGCTTGCCCTCGACCAAAGCGCGGGCGCCAGCCACCGCCTTGCCGGTGCGGCGGATTTCGACATGCGCCTCGCCCAGCGCGCCGCCCAATGCTTCGCGCAGCGCCGGGAGATGGGCGGCATCCGCTTCGTCGTCGGCGAAGCAGGCGAGATGGACCCGGCTTTGCTCCGCCAGATGCCGCAGGATGTGCCACGAACGGATCTTGTCGCCACGGTCCGGCGGAAACGGGATGCGGTGGGCGAGGAAGAGGATGTCCCCGTTCATCCCAGCCCCCCCGCGATCGGCGGGCCGAGCCGGTTGGCGAGCCAGAGCGGCAGGCGTCGCCAGAGGGCGATCCGCAGCCGGTATTTGGGGCTCAGCGGATTGGCGTCGCGCGCTTCGCCATAATGGGCGTAGCGGAGCGGTTGCGGTTCGAAGCCCCAATTCTTCTTGAAGGCGAAGGCGCCGGTCCCCGCCTTGGAGCGGCCGAAATCGAAGCGCGCGCAACCCCGCGCGGCGGCGTGGCACATCAGGGCATAATACATCAGCTCGTTGGCGCGCGCGGCCCGGGCTTCATGCGTGCCGCCGCCCCAATAGGGATAGACCGTACCATTGAAATAGAGGCTGAGCACGCTGGCGAGCGGCTTGCCTTCCTGCGAGACAGTCAGGATATCAGCCTCTTCGCCGAATTCCTCGAGAACAGCTTCGAACAGGCGGCGCGGGAAGACCGGCGTGCCGAGATTGCGGACGCTTTCCGAATAGACGCGGTGATGAGTGGCGACGTCCCGGTCGATCGTCACGTCCAACCCGAAGCCCAGCGCGCGGCGCACTTCGGCGCGCTGCTTGCGCGGAATCGCCTTCAGGATCGCCTCGTCACCCTGTGGAAGATCGCGGGCGAAGCCGACATAGCTGCCCTCGCTGACCCGCCAGCCTTCGGGCGGGGTGCCGCCGCGCAATTCGATCGCAGGGCAATCCAACCGCTCGGCCAGTTTCACCGCCTCATCGGCCAGCAGGCGCGCCGACGCAGAGTCCGATGAGAGAATGCCGCCGTCCACGCCGAAGCCAGTCGAGGCGAGCAGATTGCCGAACAAGGGCGAGCGTATCTCGCTGAGCGGCAGATAGGCGCGGATCGCGCCGTCCTGCTCGGCGACAAGGAGGTGCGCGCGCTGACCGGTTCCCGCTTCGACAGCGCGGCTCCATTGCGGCAGGTGGAAGGGCGTCGCGTCGGCATGGGCGCGGACGAACGCCTCCAGCGCCGGCTCGGCGGGATCGGCGATCCGCACGGCCGGCGCGGCCAGGGGCGCATGGGCGTTCACGGCAGCCGCGCCCGTTCCGCCGCGGCGATTTCGTCGGTGCGCGCCCAGGCGTGAGTACGAAGCAATTTCAGGAGCTTGGGGCGCATCACGGAGAGATTGGTGTAATGACGCAGTTTCGATTTGAGCGGCGCATCGGCGACGCGCGGCTGGTCGGGATCGATCTCCCAGGGATGGAAATAGAAGATGGCCGGGCGCGCTTCGGCGCGGTTCACCCGGCCGACCGCCCAGCTGGAGAAGGCGTAGGGGAGCAGCCGGAAGAAGCCCCCGCCCCCCGCCGCCATGCGCCGGCCCGCGACATCCACGGTTGTGACGGGTAGCTCGATCAGTTCGGCACCCTTTACCGGACGCCAGGCGAAACGTGGCGACTCGCGCCAGCCATAATGATCGTGCGCGACCGGCGCGACCGAGGAGGAATAGGCATAGCCCTCCTCCGCCAGCACCTGATGCGCCCAAGGCGTGCGTGCGTCGATCGAGAAGCTGGGCGCGCGATAGCCGGTGACTTTCTGGCCGGACGCATCCTCCAGCGCGGCGCGGGCGCGGGCGATGTCGGTACGGAAGGCGTCGGCATCCATCGTGAAGACGCGCTTGTGATCGAGCCCGTGGCTGGCGATCTCATGACCCGCGTCGGCGATCCGGCGGATGAGAGCCGGATGACGCTCGGCGACCCAGCCAAGTGTGAAGAAGGTCGCCTTCACGCCCGCTTCGTCGAACAGGGCCAGCACGGCATCGGTATTGGCCTCGACCCGGCGCGGGAGCGCGTCCCAGTCGGCGCGGTCGATCACGCCTTCGAAAGCGCCGACCTGAAACCAGTCCTCGACATCGACGGAGAGGGCATTGCGCATGGCGCTCCTCAGGCGGCGTTCGACCGATACGGCGCGGGCGCGTTGCGGTTGTTGGTCTCGACCCATTCGACGAGCAGGGTCAGCACGCGGCGCAGCGTCTGCTCCTGCTCGGCAAGCTGCGCCTCAAGCGCGGCGATGCGGCGCTCCTGCGCGGGATCGGCGACCGGCACCTGCACGATTTGGGGCTCCGGCGCGGGGCCCGACGCGTCCTCGACCAGCCGGGGTTTCGCAGCGCGCAGCGGCAGCACCCCGCTCTCGCCCCGGATCGGCGCGGCGTCGGCGCCGAGATCGGCGAGCACCGCGGCGACGGTCTCAGCGGTGACGAGCGGCGTGCCTTCCACCGAGGCCTGCAGCATCAGCCGGTGGCAGAGCTGGTTGATCCGGCGCGGAATGCCGCCGCTCGCCGCATGGATGGCCGGAAAGGCATCGGCGGCGAAATCAGGCTGTCCCTGCCAGCCGACCAGAGCGAGGCGGTGGCCGATATAGGTTTCGACCTCGTCGGCGCCCATCGCATCGAGATGGTGGGTGGCGATCACGCGCTGGCGCAGCTGCTCGAGCCCGGCCGAGGCGAGCTTGTCGCGGAATTCGGGCTGGCCGAGCAGCAGTATCTGGACGAGCGCGCGGCCGTTGCTCTGGAAATTGGAGAGCATGCGCAGCTCTTCGAGCGCGGAGACGGTCAGCGTCTGCGCCTCGTCGACGATCAGCAAGGTGCGCTTGCCGGCGCGCGCCTCTTCGGCGAGGCGCCGCTCGACCGCTGCGATCAGCGCCGCCTTCTCCACGCCGCGCACGTCGAGGCCGAGGCCCTGGGCTGTGAGGCGCAGCAGATCGTCGCCCTCCACCTGGGTGGAGACGAGCGCGATGACGTTGAGCCGGGCGCGGTCGATCGTCGCGGTCAGATGCGCGGCGAGGGTCGATTTGCCCGCGCCGATCTCGCCGGTGACGACGATGAAGCCCTCGCCTTGCGCGATGCCATAGCCCAGATAAGCCATCGCCTTGCGGTGCGTGCGGCTCTCGAACCAGAAGCGCGCGTCGGGCGTCAGCTGAAAGGGCTGTCCGGTCAGGCCGAAATGCTCGGTATACATGGGCGTTCCCTAGCCTCCCCAGGCTTTAGAAAGTGTAGCGAAGGCCGATCAGGCCGTTCGCGACGATGCTGTCATTGGCGCCGCTGCTGGTGTGATAGAGACCGAGCGCGCCGATCAGCTGTAGCCGATCGTAGAGCAGGCGGCGGCTGTAGGTCGCGGTGGCGCCGACGCTGAAAATGCTTTCGAACCCGGCGAGATCGCTGTCGAACCAGCTCGCATAGGCATCGAAGGTGAGATCGGAGGTGCGGCTGAGCTCTCGGCCGACGGTCGCGTAGAGGCCGAAGCTCTGGTCGCTGCCGCCGCCGAAGATGTCGAACGCCGGATCGCTGGGCCGCGCATAGCGGCGGTGGACATAGGACGCCCCGGCGCCGAAGCTCCACAGGCCGCGATTGCCGGACACCAAGGCGGTCGCGCCCCGCGCCCGGAAGCTGGTCGAGCGGACAGACTGCAGCGATTGATCGAAACACAGGCCCGCGCCCGGATCGGCGCCGAACGCGCAGCCGCCGATATTGCCGGTGAACGGATTGCGCACGATATTAAAATCCGTCGGCAAATTACTGATATTGTTGATGATCGAACTGCCAAACGTCTCGACCGTGTCGAATACCGCCGCCGCCACGCCATAAGTGCGGTTGAAGCGGTGCTGGAAGGTGCCGACGATGGTGGTGCCGCCATAGCGATGGCCGGCGCGCGCCTGCAATTCGGTGCGGGGCGTGGGCCGCCAGATCAGGCCGGCATCGTAGATCAGGCCGTCGATGTCATAAGTGAGCAGGCGCGGCCGGGTCGGATCGGCGATCGGCACGCCGCCCGGCGTCAGGATCGGCAGATCGTCGGCATCGCGGGCGATGTCGAACTGGTCGGCGCGCAGGTCCTCGTAACCGACGCCGGCGGTGAGCGCCAGGGTCGGGCCGACGGGCAGGACGATGTCGCCGCGCACATAGGCGCCCTCGAACCTTTGATCGAACGGCCCGCCATTGTCGGAGCGGGCATAGCCGCCGGCGAGCGTCCAGCCGAAGGGCAGCCGGCCCGGCCCCATGCCGATGCTGGCGCTGAGGCTGTGGGCGACCGCATCGTCATAGTTATCACGGAAGGCGCCGAAGGGCGTGTCGTCATCCACCGCGACATAGCCGATCCGGTAGGCGGCGTTGAGCGCCGCCGGGCCGATCCGGGTCGAAAGCGTGGGGCCGGCGAACAGGCTGTAGATGCCGATCGACGAGTCGCGCGGCGTGACGCCCAGCGCCCGGCCGATGCCGCCGGTGCGGGTGGCGAGCGCGCCGGCGTCGAACTGGAGCAGACCCGGCACGATATCGGCGTTGACGATGGCCAGGCCGCTATGCGTGTCCTGATCGCCGCCATTGCCGCCCCATTCGATGTTGCGCTGGTAGCGATAGCTCGCCTGGGCGCGCACCCGGCGGGTCTCGACCCGTCCGTCCACGCCGGCGGCGAGGCTGGTATAGGTGAAGACGTCGCCGCCATTCAGCTCGGCGGTGACGATCTGCGCGACCTCCAGATAGGGCCGGATTTCGGCGCGGGAGCGGCGGGGCCGCTGGCGCTCACGCGACGGCGCGGCTTCGCCAGTGTCCGACGCGGTCTGCCGTTCGGATGCCTGGGCCGGCGGCGGATCGTAGGAGACGCCTTGCGCCGGCGCGACCGTCGCCGCGACCGCGAGGCCGAATGCGAGCGCCAGCCGGCGAAGGATGGAGAGACTAGTCCTCGCCATCGCCATAACCTTCATAGGCGCCGAAGCGCCGGCCGCCGAGCGAGAGAGCCGCGCCGTTGAGCAGCAGGCCGACATGATCGCAGGCGGAGAGTAATTCGATCGTCTCGCGCAGATCCGCCTCGGTCGTCCGATCGGCACGGACCACGACCAGCACCTGGCCGACATGGCCGGCGAGCACGGCGGCCGAGGAGGCCATCAGGGCCGGAGGGGAATCGAACAGGATGACGCGGTGCGGATGCGCCGCCGCCAGCCGGCCCAGCACGTCGCGGGTGCGTTCCGAGGCGAGCAGCTCCGGCACATTGTTCGCCTTGCGTCCGGCGGGCAGGACCGACAGGCCCGGCATATCGGTGCGGATCACGAATTGCTCGGGATCGACGGCGGGATCGGCGAGCGCATCGACGAGACCCGGCCCGCCCGAGGCGATGCCCAGGGTAGCGAGGATGTCGGGCTTCGAGACATCGCCGTCGATCAGCAGCACCTCGACATCGCGCTCGCCGGCCAGGCTGAGCGCGAGATTGGTGGCGCAGAAGCTCTTGCCCTCGCCCGGCTGGCCCGAGGAGATGAGGACGGTCCGGCGTTTCTCCTCCGGCAGCGAGACGCGGCGGTCGATGCCGGCGAGAAGCTGGCGCTTGACCAGGCGGAATTCCTCGGCGAGCCCGGTGACGGGCGCATCGGGGAGGATGAAGCCCTTCTCGGCCAAAGCGGCGCGGTCGATCTCAGCGATCTCGCCGGCCGGCGCCGGACGGACCAGAGCGGGCAGACGCGCAGGCTGCGGCTCGGGCTCAGGCTCGACAGGTTCGTTCAGCAGCAATGCCTCTTCGGGCTCGACGTCCACAATCTCGTCCACCACCGGAGCGACGGGTTCCGGCTCGGGCAGCGCGACGGGAGCGGCTTCGGTGACCTCTGCCTCGACCGGTGCCGGCGCCGGAGCCTCGGGGGCGCGCAGGAGTGCCGCGAAATCGTAGGTTTCGGCGGCGCGCTCGATCAGCGAGAGGGGGCTGTGCTTGGTCATGTCGCCCTCACGCTCCCGTGCCGCGCTGCCAGAATTCGACGAGGATCAGCAGCGCATAGCTGCCGGCGAGTGCCGCCCCTGCGCCGCCGAACCAGGCGAGGCGCTTGCGCCGATCGGTCCGCTCCGCCGGGGTCACCACTTCGGAGAGGGTGCCGAGCACCGGCAGACCGGTGACGTCGGCGAGCCGATTCTGGGTCGGGAAGGTCGTCTGAAGCTGCCCCACCACGAACGCGACACCGACGCCCGCGCCGAGCGCGAGAATCAGGACGGCGGTGAGGAAGATCGGCCGGTCCGGCGCGGCGGGAACGCCCGGTACGCTCGGCGGCTCGATCACCTGGATGTTGAGCGGGCTGGTCCGCGTCGCCACCTCGCCGCGCAGCCGGACCTGCTCGCGATTGGCGAGAAGCTGATCATATTGCTGCTTCATCACCTCGTAGTCGCGGTTCAGACGGTCCTGCTCGGCGGCGACGCCGGGCTCCGACGACTGGCGCGCGGAGAGCTGGGCGAGATCGGACTGAAGCTGGTTGCGCCGGGCGGTGGAGGCCGCGAGCTGCGCCTCGCGTTCCGACAGCATCGCGCGCAGCGATATGTAGCTGGGATTGGTGGCAGTGGGCGTACCGCCGCGCTGCTCGGCCTGGGCATAGGGGCGCAGCCGGGCGATCTGCTGACGCGCCGCCTGGATGTCCGGATGTTCCTCGCGCCAGCCGCGAGCGAGATTCTGGTTGATCTGCCCTTCCAGCGCCGCGATCTGGCCGCTGGCCGAGCCGCCGCCGCCCGCTTCGCCGGGTAGGTTGGTGGGCGTGGCGGCGAGCTGGCCGCGCATGGCGTTCACGCCCGCCTGCGCGGCGGCGATCTGCTGCTGGAGATTGTCGAGCTCGGCGCGGGCCGCCGACATGCGCTGTCCGATCGAGCCTTCGCCCGGGAGCAAGCCCATGAATTGCTGCTCAAACAACACGCGGCGCTGCTCGGCCTCGCGCAGGGCAGTTTCGCGATTGCGCACTTCCTCGTCGAGGAATTCGAGCGACTGGCCAGCCTCGCGCCCGTCTCCGGAGAGGTTCTGCGCGGTGAACTGGTCGATCAGGCCCTGAACGGTGGCGGCGGCGGTGCGCGCATTCTGCCCGTTGGAGAAGCTGGAGATGTTCGAGCGCGCCTTGATCTCGATCACGCCGTCCGGCTGGGCGGTGATCTCGATCCGCTGGCGCAGGGCGGAGACGATCCCGCCCATGTCGGCCTCGCTCGCGACGAGCGTGTTGAGATCGGTCTGCCGCACGACGCGGATCAGGCTCTCGTTGGAAGTGAGCTGCTGCTTCAGGCGCAGAAGCTGGCCCTGCTGGTCGTTGGGGGCGATGCCGACCTGGGTGGGCAGAATCGACTGGACCTGCACGAAGAGACGCGCCTTCGCCTCGTAGCTGGGCGGGATCAGCGCGATCACCAGCCAGCCGAGCACGGCGACGCCCCAGGCGACGCCGAGCGCCAGCCAGCGCCTGCGCCAGACCTGGTGCAGGATGATCCTGATCTGCTCGTAAAGTCCGTCCATGGGCGGCTATCGTCCTCGCTGGGTCGGCAGGCGCCGGATCAGAACATGCTTTCGGGAATGATGATCACGTCGCCCGGCTCGAGCCGGACGTTCGCGCTGACGTCGCCCCGCCGCAGCAGGCGGGCGATGCGCAGATCATATTCGCGCTGCCGGCCGCTCTCGCGATCGGTGCGGACCAGCCGGGCGCGATCGCCAGCGGCATATTCGCTAAGGCCGCCGACCGCGATCATCGCGTCGAGCAGGGTCATGTTGGCGCGATAGGGGATCGCCGCCGGACGCTCGGTGGCGCCGACGATGCGGATCTGCTGCGCGAACGTGCCCTGCGGGCGATCGACCATGACCGAGACGAGCGGGTCCTGGATATATTCGGCGAGCACGGTGCGGATATCCTCGGCGAGCTGCGCCGGCGTTTTGCCGACCGCGACCAGATCGCTGATCAGCGGCGTGGTGATCCGCCCGTCGGGCCGGACCTGGACGCGCGCGCCGAGCTCCGGATTGCGCCAGACGAAGACGGTGATCTCGTCCAGGGCGCCGATCTGGTAGCTCTCCCCCGCCACGTCGGCGGCGCCGACGAAGCTGGCAGGCGGCAGGCTGGCGCCATTGCCCCCGGCGGTCGTGCAACCGCTCGTCGACACGGCGATCAGGCAGGCCAGGCAGGTCGTCACGGACGGGCGCATCTTCTGTCCTCTTCACAGGGCTTTTCAGCCGTTCCCCGGCGTCCCTGAGCGGGACCGCCCGAGGCGCGGGATTTCAACGGCCCGCTATGGTGGGAAGAGGTAAAATTCCGGTTAGGAACAAGGGGCTTTTAGGGCGCGTCCCAGAACGGGACGGCGCATAAGAATGTATTAAATCGGGGAGCCGACGATCATCTCGCGCGCCGCCTGCTGGGCGAGGAAGGCCTGGGGACTGGCGGTGAGGCCATAGGCGCCGGCGAGGAAGACGGCGACGAGATCGCCGGGCCCGGCAGCGGGGAGATCGATATCGTCGGCGAGGCGATCGAGCGGGGTGCACAGGCAGCCGACGATGCTCGCCTCCTCCTCCGCCGCGGCGGCGAAGCGCGAGGCGATGGCGACGGGATAGTTGCGGCGCACCACCTGGCCGAAATTGCCGGAGGCGGCGAGCTGGTGATGCATGCCGCCGTCGACGACCAGGAAGGTCTTGCCATGACTCTCCTTGCGATCGATGATCCGGGTCAGATAGACGCCGCATTCGCCGACCAGCCAGCGGCCGAGTTCGATAGCAAATTTAGTTTTTTCAAGAATTTGTGGCCGATTACTCACAAAAGAAATGAGTTCACCGCCGATTGCTTCTATATCAAGCGCCGTCTCGCCGTGGAAATAAGGGATGCCGAAGCCGCCGCCGAGATTGACCAGCGGCGGCGCGGCGCCGACCGCGTCCGCCAGCTCGGCCGCGAGTGCCAGCGTGGCGCGCTGCGCCTCGATCAGCGCCTCGGCGCTCAACGCCTGCGATCCGGCGAAGATGTGAAAGCCGCGCCAGTCCGCGCCTGCCGCCAATATCCGCCGCACCAGCGCAGGCACCCGCGCGGCGTCGATGCCGAACGGCTTGGCGCCGCCGCCCATCCGCATGCCGGAGCCCTTGATCTCGAAATCCGGATTGACCCGCACGGCGAGGCGCGGGCGCTGGTCGAGGCGCCCGGCAATGGCCAGCGCACGGTCCGCCTCCCCTTCGGATTCGAGATTGAGCGTGACGCCGGCGCCGATCGCCGCTTCCAGATCGGCATCGCGCTTGCCCGGACCCGCAAAGCTGGTCGTCTTGGGATCGATGCCAGCCTCTTGTGCGATGGCCAACTCTCCGCCCGAAGCGAGGTCCACACCGCCTACCCTGCCGCCGATATGCTGCAGCAATGGCGAATAAGGGTTTGCTTTCATGGCATAATGGAGATGGATACCGGGAAAGGCCGCGCGAAAGCGCGCGATCCGGGCATCGACCATGGCGAGATCGTAGACGAAGAGCGGGGTATCGCCCGCTTCGGCCACCAACGCATCGGCGCGGCGGCCGCCGATCAGCAGCATGCCGTCCACATCCGCCGCGAAGCCGGGCGGAATCGGGCCCATCGGCTTGCTCATGCCATCAGCTCCGCTTTCAAGGCCACGCGATCGAGCTTGCCGTTCGGGCCGCGCGGCAGATCGTCGCGCCACAGGATCGGCCCCGGCTGCATGAAATTGGGCAATTCGCGCTTCAGATGGGCACGCAGCGCCGCCTCCCCATCCCGCCGGTCCGGTCGGACGATGAGTGCGATCGCCTCGCCCAGGCGCGGATCGGAGACACCGAGCGCCACCGCCTCGGCGACCAGACCCGAGGCGATCGCCGCCTCCTCGACCTCGGTCGGGCTGACGCGGTTGCCGGAGGTCTTGATCATCCCGTCCTCGCGCCCGACGAAGTAGAGTAGGCCCTCATCGTCCCGGCGCACCCGGTCGCCGGACCAGACGGCCATGCCACCATAGACCGAGCCGGCCGGAGTTGGCTTAAATCGCTCGGCGGTGCGTTCGGAATCGTTCCAATAGCCCTTCGCGACCAACGGGCCAGCATGGACCAGCTCGCCTTCCGCCGCCTCGACGCCGTCCGGACCGATCACCAGGATTTCGGCGAAGGGAATCGCCGTGCCGATCGAGTCCGGATGATCGTCCAGCAAGGCGGGCTCCAGAAAGGTCGAGCGGAAGGCTTCGGTGAGGCCGTACATCGAATAGATGTCGGCGGCCGGAAACAGCTCGCGCATCCGGCGGATGATGGAGGGCGGCAGCTTGCCGCCGCTATTGGTCAGACGTCGTAACGACAGCGCGGCGGCCGGCGGCCAGGGCGCTTCGACAAGTTGCACGAACAGCGGAGGAACGCCCGCCAAAGTGCTGATCTTGTGCGCTTCGACCGCGCGGATCACATCCTTGGCCGCAAGATAGTCGAGCGGCACGACGCAGCCGCCCGCCGCCCAGGCCGACAGCAATTGATTCTGGCCATAGTCGAAACTGAACGGGAGCACGGCGAGCACGCGATCGTCGGGCGTCAGCCGCAGATAGTGCGCGACGCTGATCGCGCCGAGCCAGAGATTGGCGTGGCTCAGCATCACGCCCTTGGGCCGCCCGGTGGAGCCGGACGTGTAGAGCAATGCGACGAGCTCTTCGGGGTCGTTGTCGGAGGGCGGCAGCGGATCGTCATGGCCGGCCAATGCGGCACTTCCCTCCTCGTCCACCAGTTCGCAGCCGTCCGGCACGTCGCTTTGCTCCAGCGAGGCCAGCCGCGCGCTGCCGCTGAGCAGCAGCCGCGCACCGCTGTCGGCGAGGATATGGGCGACCTGGGCCCGCTTGAGCAGCGGATTGATGGGGACATGGATCAATCCCGCGCGCGCCGCGGCTAGGGGCAGCAAGGCGGTAAGGCGGGTCTTGGGCAGCCAGCTCGCCACCCGGTCGCCGGTGACAAGGCCCCGCGCCGCCAATCCGCCGGCCAACGCGCCCACCGCCGCCTCCAGCCCGGCATAGTCGAGCACGCCGTCGCGCGTGACGAGCGCCGGTGCGCCGCGGTCCCCGCGCAGCGTCAGATGATCGAGCGGGCGGGGCGTCTGATCGGGCACCTTCATTCTCGCTTAAACGCCGCCATGATAGGCCGACGGCAAGAGGGCATAAAGCGGTGGCGGTTAACATAGGGCTTTTCCAAGATCTCGACGAGGTCGCGCGCGATGCGGGCGGCGCGCTGGACCGTGCCGCGCGTCCTTGCCTGTTCGAGCGGCTCGACTGGTTCCGGCTGGTCGCGGCCCATTGCCCGCCGCCCGGGCGCCTGCTGGCGATCCGCGCGGGCGAAGGCGAGGCGCGCGCTTGGCTGTTCCTGGCGGTGAAAGGCCATGCCGCCGAGGCCTATGCGAACTGGTATGCTCTGCGCGTCGGGCCGATCGGTTCGGAGCGGGATGACGTCATGACGTCATTGACAAATGGCTTGAGAAAACAAGGGATTGCCCAACTGAACCTTGCCCCCGTCGAACGACCCGAACCGCTTGCGGCGGGGCTGAAGCGCGCCGGCTGGGCGGTGCGGATCCTGCCCGGCAAGGCGAACTGGCGGATCGACACGGCCGGCATGGATTTCGCCGCTTACTGGGCCACGCGGCCGGCCAGATTGCGCAACACCTTCCGCCGCAAGGCGAAGGCGGCGGGTCTGGACGTGCGCATCCATGACGTCTTCGATACCGCCGCCTGGGCGGACTATGAAACGGTCTATCGCGCGAGCTGGAAGCCGGAGGAAGGCTCCTTTCCCTTCCTGCGCGCGCTCGCCGAGGAGGAAGGCGCCGCTGGCGCCTTGCGACTGGGGCTGGCCTACAAGGACGGCACGCCGGTCGCGGCGCAGCTCTGGCTGGTGGAGAATGAAGAGGCGACCATCCACAAACTGGCTTATACCGATGACGCCAAGGCGTTGTCTCCAGGCACGATCCTGACCGAGGCGATGTTCCGCCATGTCCTCGATCGGGACCGGGTGAACAGGATCGACTATGGTACGGGCGACGAGCCCTACAAGGCGGACTGGATGGGCGAGCGACGGATGTTGTGGCACCTTTCCGCTTATGACCGCCGTTCCCTGCGAGGCCTTGCCGCCATGGCGCGCGACGCTGCCTCGGCGCTTGCAGGGCGCTGGCGAAGCGGTTAGGCGCTTGGCCCGTTTCGGGGGCGATGAGGATTTTCCCACGTGAATTTGGCTGCAAGCGACGGGGAAGAGGTCGAAAACACGCTGCGCGCAGTGCTGTCCGACGTGCTCGGCCTGGCGCCGGAGCGCGTGGCGACGTTCGATGAGGCGACGCCCCTGTTCGGCGCGCTGCCGGAATTCGATTCCATGGCGGTGGCCGGGCTGTTGACCGAGTTGGAGGAACGGCTTGGAATCCTGATCGAGGATCATGAAGTTGACACCGACATGATGGAGACGTTCGGCGCTCTCCTCTCCTTCGCCCGGGTCAAGGCGCTGCTATGACCGGCACCGACCTCGCCTACGAAAGCTACAAGAGCGAGGCGGGTGAGGAATGGATGATGCGGATCGGGCCGGCCGAGGCGCCGCCGATCCTGTTCGTGGCGCCCCTCTTCGAGGAAATGAACCGCACCCGCGCGCTGATCGCCGCGACGATGCGCGCGCTGGCGGCACGGGGCTTCGGCTGCTGGCTGCCCGACCTTGCCGGGACAGGCGAGAGCAAGGCGGCGCTGGAGACGGTGCGTTGGGACGGCTGGCGGCATGACGTCATCGCCGCGGCCGCGCATATGCGTACGCGCTCCGGCCAAGCGCCGCTGGTCGCCTCGCTGCGCGGCGGCGCGCTGATCGACGACATGGCGGCGGCGATCGGCTGGTGGCGGCTGGCCCCGGTCGACGGTGCCTCGCTGGCGCGCGACATGGTCCGGGCCGGTCTCGCGGGCGTGGAATGGGCGGGCTATGCCCCCGATCCCGACATTCGCGGCCGGCTGCAGGATGCCAGGCCGTTCGCGCAGGAGCCGCTGCGGGTGGCGAGGCTGGAAAGCGATGTGGGCCAGGCCGACGTGAAGTTTCCTGGCCCTGCTCTGTGGCGGCGATCGGAGCCCGGCACCGCGCCGGCGCTGGCCGAGACGATGGCGGCGGACATCGCCGCATGGCACGCGCTATGCGCCGCCTCCTGACCTTCCCCTGCGAGGGCGCGATGCTCGGCGCCACGATTGATGCTGGCGGCGGCACGGCCGGCCTGCTGATGGTGACGGGCGGCAGCCAGACTCGCATCGGCTCGCATAGAATGTATGAAAGACTCGCCAAAGCACTTTCAGAACAAGGGATTTCTTCGCTGCGCTTCGACCGCCGCGGTATCGGCGACAGCGACGGCGAGGATCCGGGTTATCGCGACAGCCTGCCCGATCTGACCGCCGCTATTGCCGCGTTCCGCCGCGAGGCGCCCGGCATCGAACGGCTGTTCGGCTTCGGCCTGTGCGACGGCGCGACGGCGCTGGCGCTGCATGGCGACGCGATCGGGCTGGACGGGCTGATCCTGGTCAATCCCTGGCTGGTCGAGGCCGGCGCGGGCGCGCCACCGGCGGCAGCTTTGCGCGCGCATTATCGGGAGCGGCTGCTGAGTCTGGAAGGCTGGAAGAGGCTGCTCAGCGGCGCGGTGGACCTGCGCAAACTGTGGAGCGGCATCGCGCGGCTGTTCCGGCCGGAGGATGCTTCGCTAGCGGCCGAAACGGCGACGGCTTTGCGCCGCCATCGCTTGCCCGCTTGCGTCATCCTTGCCGCCGGCGACGCCACCGCCATCGCTGCGCGATCGGCAATGAAGTCACATGGTTTCAATGGTCTGAATATAGATGTTCAGGAACTGAATACGGATTCCCACACCTTCGCGCGGCCCGGCGACGAGGCCCCGCTCGCCGCCGCAACCCTCGACGCGCTGCGGCGGCTTGGCGCTCAGGCGTCCTGAAGCGCGCGGGCTTCGGCCGCTTCGAAATCGGCTTCGGCCAGGAAACGCTCGGCATCCAGCGCCGCCATGCAGCCGGTGCCGGCGGCGGTGACGGCCTGGCGATAGATTTTGTCCATCACGTCGCCGCAGGCGAAGACCCCAGGGATGGAAGTGCGCGCCGTGCCGGGCGTGACCGGGATATAGCCGTCCGCATCGAGGTCGAGCTTGCCCTTGAACAGCTCCGTCGCCGGGACATGGCCGATCGCCACGAAGGCGCCGTCCATGTCCAACCGCTGGATCTCGCCGGTCTGCGTATCGCGAAGGTCGGCGGCGACCAGACCCTCCGGCGTGCCGTCACCGATAAATTCCGCGACCTCGCGGTTCCATAGCACCTTGATATTGGGATGGGCGAAGAGCCGGCCCTGCAGGATCTTCTCCGCGCGCAGGTGATCGCGGCGGTGGATCAGGGTGACGTCATGGCTGTGGTTGGTCATGTAGAGCGCTTCTTCGACCGCGGTGTTGCCGCCGCCGATCACGATCACCTTCTTGCCCCGATAGAAGAAGCCGTCGCAGGTGGCGCAGGCGCTGACGCCCTTCCCCTTCAGCCGCTCTTCCGACGCCAGGTTCAGCCATTTGGCCTGCGCGCCGGTCGCGATGACCAAGGTGTCGCCGAGATAGACGGTGCCGCTGTCGCCGGTCATCCGGAACGGGCGCTGGGACAGATCGATATCGACGATATGGTCCCATTCCATCCGCGCGCCGACATGCTCCGCCTGCTTCTGCATCTGCTCCATGAGCCAGGGGCCCTGGATCACGTCGGCGAAGCCCGGGTAATTCTCGACATCGGTGGTGATGGTGAGCTGGCCGCCCGGCTGCATGCCCTGGACGACGATCGGCGCCAGGCCGGCGCGCGCCGCGTAAATGGCGGCGGTGAGGCCGGCCGGGCCGGAACCGAGGATGAGCATGCGGGTCGAATGGGTCGCGGCCATGAACGTCTTTCCGAAAAGCGCGAAAGGGAGGGATATGCCCGGACGTAGGAGGCGGTGCGCGCGGGCGCAACCGGCATTTGCGGCGCGGCGGGCGCGGGTGTAAAGGCCGGGGCATCCGACCTGTACGCGCATAAGAGGCTTCGACATGACCGCCCGTGAAAATCCGCTTGGCCTGGACGGCTTCGAATTCGTCGAGTTCACCAGCCCCGATCCCGAGGCGCTGGCCGACCTGTTCGTAAAACTGGGCTTCACCCATCTGGGCGATCACAAATCGAAGAATGTCCGCCATTACGGCCAGGGCGACATCAATTTCATCCTCAATATGGAAAAGGCCGGCCAGCCCGCCGAATTCCGCGCCGCCCACGGCCCATCGGCCAACGGCATGGCGTTTCGCGTCTCGGACGGCCGCAAGGCGTTCCGCCTGGCGGTCGAGCGCGGCGCGATTCCCGCCGAGATGCCGCGCGGGCCTGGCGAACTCGACATCCCGGCGATCGAAGGCATTGGCGGCTCCTATCTCTATCTGGTCGATCGCTATGGCGCCGAGCAGATCTACGACACGGATTTCGAGCCGGTGCCGGGGGCGCATCGCGACGCCAACAGCGTCGGCCTGCACACGCTCGACCATCTCACCCACAATGTGAATCGCGGCCGGATGGATCACTGGGCCGGTTTCTACGAGCGCATCTTCAATTTCCGCCAGATCCGCTATTTCGACATCGAGGGGCAGCAAACCGCCCTCCTCTCCCGCGCGATGACCGCGCCGGACGACAAGATCCGCATCCCGCTCAACGAAAGCCAGGACGAGCACAGCCAGATCGAAGAATTCCTGCGCGAATATAAAGGCGAAGGTATCCAGCATATCGCGCTTTCGACCGACGATATCTTCGCCACCGTCGATGCCCTGCGCGCCAACGGCATCCGCTTCCAGGACAGCCCGGAAACCTATTACGACATGATCGACAAGCGCCTGCCCGGCCACGGCCATTCGGTGGACGAGATGCGCAAGCGCCGCATCCTGATCGACGGATCGCCCGAGACCGGCGAGGGCCTGCTGCTGCAGATCTTCACCGAGAACATGGTCGGCCCGATCTTCTTCGAGATCATCCAACGCAAGGGCAATGACGGCTTTGGCGAAGGCAATTTCAAGGCTTTGTTCGAATCGATCGAGCTCGACCAGATCCGCCGCGGCGTGCTGCCCGCGAAGGCCGAGGCCTGATTTCGCGGTGATTTTTTTAAGCGCCTGAGGGCGATGGCGTCGCTTGAACGCACCAAAACGGGTTGCGTCATGCTTCCCGCCGGTTAACCTTGCTCCCGGAAAGGGCGGCCATATACCGTCCGACCATTGCGATGGCCAATCGCCGGCCCTCGGGCCTTGCATGATCCTTATCCTCTCGGGAGACTTGAATGTCGCTTCGTAAATTGCTCGCCGCCACCGCCCTTTCGGCGGCCCTCCTGCTGCCCGCCGCCGTGTCTGCCCAGACGCTGAGCGTCGGCAAGCCGGTCACCGATCCGGACGGCGGCGCCGTCGGCACGATCACCGCCATTGACGGCGACAATGTCGTGCTGCGCACGGATCGCCACGAAGTACGGCTGCCCGCCGCTTCATTCGCGGTGACCGAGGAAGCCGCGCTGATCGCCATGACCCGCGACCAGCTCAACAGCCAGGTCGACCAGATGCTCGCCCAGGCCCAGCAAGCCTTCGCGGTGGGCGCGACCGTGCGCGACCGGGACGGCGCCACCGTCGGCGAGGTGCAGGCGCTGGACGACGAGACTCTGACCATCCAGTTCGGCGAGCAGCAGGTCCGCCTGCCCCGCGCTGCCGTCGCCGCCGGCCCGGACGGGTTGGTGATCGGCGCGACCGTAGCCGAACTGCGAGCCCAGATCGGCGGCACCGCCGGCTGATCTTCGGGATTGCGGGCCGGCGGCGATCCCTTCGTCCGCCGGCCCGCAAATCCCGCTTCCTGACCGGCCGCCCCGCCGATAGACTGTTCTCCGATCGGGGGAGAAACAGATGGGAAGCAAGGCGTTGCAAGCGGCGAATGCGCCGCACTGGGAAGAGGATGCGCTTGGCTTCCTGGTCGCGCCGCTGTCGCGCGACGCCTTCATGACCGAGCATTACGAGCGCGCCGCGATGATCGGCATCCGCGGGGAGTCCAGCCGTTATGCCGGGCTGTTGACCCTGGAGATGCTCGATCGCTTCATCGCCAGCGCCGATTTGCGCGAAGGCATGGTCGATCTCACCAATCATCGCGACCGCATCTCGCGTGACGATTATGTCGACGAGGACGGCCGGGTGAGCCGGATCGCCGTCGCCGAAGAATATCTGCGCGGTGCCACCATCATCCTGCCGCACCTGCACGATTCGCTTCCCGGCCTCGGCGAATTCTGCCGCGCCCTGGAGGAAGTCTTCACCTGCCACATTCAGACCAACGTCTATCTGACGCCGCGCAGCGAGGGCGGCACCGCCAATCAGGGCTTTCCGCCCCATTACGACAATCACGACGTGTTCGTGCTGCAGATTTCGGGATCGAAAGCCTGGCGGCTGTACGGCACGCCGGTCGAGACGCCCTATCGCGGCGAGCGATTCGAGCTCGGCCGGCACGAGACCGGCGATCCCACCCAGGAGTTCACGCTCGGCCCCGGCGACTGCCTGTATCTGCCGCGCGGGCTGATGCACGATGCCGAGAATATCGGCGATGAACCCTCGCTCCACATCACGGTCGGCCTCATCACCAAGACCTGGGCCGATCTGGTGCTGGAGGCGGTGTCCGAACTGGCGCTCGACGAGCCCGATTTCCGCCGTTCGCTCCCCGCCGGCTTCGCCGCGCGCGATTTCGACCGGGCCGGGGCGCAGACATATTTCGACAGGTTGATGAAGCTGATCGCGGGCAAAGCGAGCATGGACGGCGCCTTCGATCTGCTCGCCGACAATTTCGTCCGCGCGCGGCGGCCCAATACCGGCGGGGTAATCGCCGGATCGCGGCGCCCGATCGATCCCGGCGACCGCTGGCGGCGGCGGCGCTTCGTGCCGTGGAACATCGCCGGCGACGACGGCAAGATGGTGCTGATCGGTCCGGGCGGCGACACCGGCTTCGAGGTGGAAGACGGCGCGGCGCTTGAAATCGCCCTGTCCGGCACAGCTTTCGCCCGCGCGGACCTCAACTGCGCCGATCCCGACGCGCTGGTCCGCGCGCTCTGGGCGGCGGGCTATATCGAACGGATCGAGCCGGACGGGGATGGTAGCGGAGGAGGGACTTGAACCCCCGACACGCGGATTATGATTCCGCTGCTCTAACCGGCTGAGCTACTCCGCCATATCGTTGGCTGCCGGGGGATTTTACCCCGCGCAGGCCGCGCTCTTTAAGGCTGGGCATCCCGATGGTCAACCGTTCAATCGCGGCAATCGGATAATGATGATCGCACTGCGTCAGCCGCGAAACGGGAACGTCCGGATCGGCCGCCATATCCCCTCTTTAAAGGCGAACAGTTCGAACCCGCGAAAGCGAAAATCGCGGGGTTTCAGAGTGGCTTCAAGCCGAACCTGAAGCGCCCTTGCCTCCTGTGCCGACACCTTGTTCTGGATGGTTATGTGCAGCCGCAGCGGGCGGCAATCCTTCAAAATGGTAACCCCGCGCATCCGGTCCTGAATCGTCGCATGCAGTTCGACCATACCGGGGCTATCCACCGCCAGCGCGGTTCCGCCGTCCAGCTTCATCACGCCGCTGATCCGCGCGGCGGGCGGAGGCTGCTTCGCCAACGTGCCCAACAAGTCCCGCAGTTCACCTTCCACAGAAGGTGGCAGGGCATGGAACAGGGTGACGTGAGCCTTCAGCTTGTTGCGCTCCGGCGGAAAATGCGCCCGCCGCAAATCGTTCGCCCATTTGAAGATGTCAGGCGGCAGGTCCGCCGTCACCAGCAGCGGCGCGCCTTTTGCAGCGCCCCGCTCCCCGCTCACATTTCGCCCCGCTGCCGCCGGATCGCGAACCATTTTTCCACCGCACGGTTATGCTGTTCAAGCGTGTCGGAGAACACGTGCCCGCCGGTTCCATCCGCTACCATGTAGAGCGCGGTGGTCTTTTCCGGGTTCACGACCGCTTCGATCGATTCCCGTCCCGGATTGGTGATCGGCCCCTGCGGCAAGCCCACCATAGAATAAGTATTATACGCGTTGATCGCCTGAATCTCGGACTGTCTGATCCGCCGCCCCAGCGGCTTGCCCTGCGTGATCGGATAGATGATCGTCGGGTCGGCCTGAA
>JBBCJP010000001.1:0-161474 GCA_037190625.1 Alphaproteobacteria bacterium | reverse complement strand
CGGCACCGGCCCGCTCCCCCACCCGGCCTCCCACAGGCTACTATCGTTGGGGAGGCCGGGTGGGGGAGCGGGCCGGTGCCGCTTCAGCGAAGCTGAAAACGACTCCAAGCCTCATCATCGACAGGGCGGGTCTCGCCCGCTAAGCGACCTTCCATGTCCTCTTCCCTCAAGATCGCCACCTGGAACATCAATTCCATCCGCGCCCGCACCGAGATCGTCGAGAAATTCCTGATCGAGGAATCGCCCGACATATTGTGCCTTCAGGAAACCAAGGTCCGCGACTCCGAATTCCCGGAGGGGCTGTTCCGCCGGCTCGGCTACAATCACCTGATGATCTGCGGCCAGCCGATGCATCACGGCGTCGCCATCGCCTCGAAGCGGCCGCTGCGCGAGGACGGCCGGCTGGACTGGCAGGCCAATGGCGAAGCGCGCCATGTCGGCGTCCGGCTCGAATGCGGCATCCGGCTGGAAAATGTCTATGTCCCTGCCGGCGGCGACATTCCGGACCGCGAGCTGAACGCGAAGTTCGGCCAGAAGCTCGATTTCATCGAGCGGATGACGCGCTGGTCGGAAACCTGCCGCGAGCCGACCGTGCTGGTCGGCGATCTCAACGTCGCGCCGCTGGAATGCGATGTGTGGAGCCACAAGCAGCTTCTCAACGTCGTCAGCCACACGCCCGTGGAGGTCGAGGCGCTGACCGGGCTGCAGCAGAGCAACGAATGGGTCGATCTCGGCCGCAAGTTCGTCCCCGCGCCGGAGCGCCTGTTCACCTGGTGGAGCTACCGCTCGCCGGACTGGACGAAAAACGATCGCGGCCGGCGGCTCGATCATATGTGGGCGACGAAGGACGTCGCCGCGCAGGCCGTCTCGCACAAGGTCTACAAGCCCTGCCGCGCCTGGGCGCGCCCGTCCGATCATGTGCCGCTGATGACGGAATTCGCATTTTGAGCGCGGCGCGGGACATTGCCCGCGCGATCGACGCGCTGCGGCGCGGCTGGCCGGTGGCGGTCGACGGGCTGACCCTGCTCCCGGTCGAGACGGCCGACGAAGCGGCGCTCGCCGCCTTCGACGCGGACGGCGCCGCCGATCTGCTGATCTCCGGCAACCGCGCCGCGACGCTGAAACTCGCCAACCAGCGCGAAGGCACGCCGACCGCGCCCGTCCGCATCGCCCGCGCGTCCTGGATCGACTTTTCGGAAGGCCTCGCCATCGCCGATCCGGCGCTGGATCTCGCGACGCCGCTCAAGGGGCCGTTCCGGACGCTGCCCATCGATCGGCCCGAAACGGCGGAAGCGGCGATCCGCCTCGCCCGCCTCGCCGGCCTGCTGCCCGCCTTCTTCATCGGCGGCGCGGGCGCGCCGGAGGCACGGGTCGCCGCCGCCGACATCGCCGCCTTCGGCCATGGCGGCGATCTGCGCATCGTCAGCCGCGCCCGCCTGCCGACCCGCTCCGCCGAGGGCGCGGAGATCGTCGCCTTCCGCGCCGATGGCGACACGGCCGAGCATGTCGCGCTGCTGATCGGATCGCCGGACGGCCGCCCCCCGCTGGTCCGCCTGCACAGCGAATGCCTGACCGGCGACGTGTTCTGCTCATTGAAGTGCGATTGCGGCCCGCAGCTCGCCGGCGCGATCCAGGCGATGGGCGACGCCGGCTGGGGCATCCTCCTCTATCTGCGTCAGGAAGGGCGCGGCATCGGCCTCGTCAACAAGCTGCGCGCCTATGCGCTGCAGGATCAGGGCTTCGACACGGTCGATGCCAACCTCCGCCTCGGCTTCCAGGACGACGAACGCGATTTCGGCGCTGCGGCGGCGATGCTGAAGGCGCTCGGCCAGACAAACATCCGCCTCCTCACCAACAACCCCGCCAAGGTCGCGGCGCTGGCGGCGGAGGGGATCAGGGTCGCGGAGCGCGTCCCCCACCAGATCGAGCCCGGCGACCACAACCGCGCCTATCTCGCCACCAAGCGCGACCGGAGCGGGCATCAGCTTTGAGGATTTCAGAGGACGTCCACTACGGTTGGCTAGCGGGCATTCTCTGGACGTCAGCCGATTGATCTGTTGTGATGGGGCATGCGCTACTTCGTCGATGCTGAATTCAATGGCTTTGGCGGTGACCTGATTTCCTTTGCAGCCGTGCCGGAAGATGATGCGGCACCGCCATTTTACGAGGCGGTGCAATGCCCCGATCCCTCGGATTGGGTTGCAGAACATGTCATACCGATATTGCAGACGAAGCCGCGCCCGATAACAGAAGTGGCCAGCCTTTTTGCCGACTTTCTGGCTGCTGATCCGTTCCCAGTCATTTTAGCGGACTGGCCGGAGGACATAGCCCATGCGGCAATGCTGCTGACCAACGGAAAAGGCCGGCGGCTCGTGAGTGCCGAGATTGTGTTTCGGCTTTTGAGCCTGCCTGAATTCTCCGCCGATAGGCTTAGCAAGCTGCCGCACAATGCCTATTATGACGCACTTGCGTTGCGAGATTGGGTAATTGCTCGAGAAATTTCCTAACGTCCGCAATGGGCCGTAAGCAGACCTTCCGCCCCTCGCTTCCAATGTAGGAAAAGCTCTGTCACGCTTCGCCCCGAAGCGGGGTTTCGGCTCTGCTTCGCCGGCTCTTTGAACCATGCAATCCGATGCCCACCATCGCCCCCCGAAAACACCCCCGACCCTGTCAACTTTGTCAACTTAACAGATAGGGGCAGCTCCATGACGGGTCGAAGCGAACAGCCTGTCGGTCACTCGGCCAGAAAGGCCGCGACCTCGTCGAAATCGTGCGCGATTCGCGCGACGCCCAGCCCCCGCAGCCGCTCCGCATGGCCGTCCATACAATGCCGCCCCGCCGCGAGGCCGATCACGGTGGCGCCGCTGGCCAGCGCGCCGGTAACGCCGACCGGCGAATCCTCGATGATCGCCACCCGTTCGATCGGCACGCCCAAAGCGGCGGCGGCGTGGAGATAGATGTCTGGCGCCGGCTTGCCGCGCGCGACATGCTCACGGCCGGAATAGATGTGGTTCCCGAACGCGGCGCGCAGGCCGAGATGATCGAGATGGCGCGCGATCCAGCGGGTCGAGCTGGACGAGGCGATGGCGCGGGGCAGGTCCGGCGGCAGCTTTTCGATGAAGGCGATGGCGCCGGCCACCGCCTCGATCCCCTCCGCCATCACCCGCTCGTCCTCGGTCTTGCGCGCCGCGTGGAAATCCTCCGGCAGCGGCCCGCCGATCCATGTCTCGATCGCGCCGAGGAAATCGCGCCCCGAAAGGCCCATGAAATTGGCCATCGAATCGGCCACGCTGGTCGGATGCCCCCGCGCGGTCAGGAATTCGGCGATCTGCGCGTTGCCGACATATTCGCTTTCGAGCAGCACCCCGTCAAAATCGAAGATCAGGGCATCATATTTCACTGACGGGCACCGAACAAAGCCGTGCCGACGCGGACATGGGTCGCCCCGCACATCACCGCCGTCTCGTAATCGGCCGACATACCCATGCTGAGCCCGGTGACGTCATGCCGCCGCGCCAGCTTGGCCAGCAAGGCGAAATAGGGCGCGGATTCAACGCCGTCCGGCGGAATGCACATCAGGCCGGCGACTGGCAGGCCCGCCTGGGCGCAGTGCGCGAGCAAGGCGGGCACGTCCGCCACCGCGCAGCCGCCCTTCTGCGGCTCGTCGCCGATATTGACCTGGACGAAGAATTCCGGGCGCCGCTCGCTCTTCGCCATCGCCCTGGCCAGGGCCTCGACCAACGACGGGCGATCCACCGAATGGATCGCATCGAACAAGGCCACCGCATCCTCGCCCTTGTTGGATTGGAGCTGGCCGATCAGGTGCAGGCGAAGATCGGCATGCGCCGCCTTCAGCGCCGGCCACTTGCCCTGCGCCTCCTGCACCCGATTCTCGCCGAAATCGCGGTGCCCGGCGGCGATCAGCGGCGCGATCGCCTCGACCGGCTGGGTCTTGGAAACGGCGATCAGGGTCGCGGCGCCTACCGGACGTCCCGCAAGCTTGGCGGCTTTGGCGAGGCCGGCGCGCACCGCCGCCAGCCGCTGAGATGCTGATGTTTCGCTCATCGCGGCTGCTATAGGTACCGACATGCCGACGCGCCAAGCCCTGCCGACGACCTGGCTGATGACCGACGAGCGGATGGGCGACGGCCTGTTCGCCGCGATCGGGCGACTGCCGCAGGGGTCGGGCATCGTCCTGCGGCATTACAGCCTGCCCGATGAAGAGCGCCGCGCCTTGTTCGATCGGGTGAGAGCCGCGACGCCAGGACATCTGCTCCTTCTGGCCGGCCCCGCCGACCAGGCCCTTGCCTGGGGTGCAAACGGCAGCCACGGGCGCGGCCCCGGCGAGGGTCTGCGCAGCGCCCCCGTGCACGATCTGGAGGAAATCCACGCCGCCGAGCGGGACGGCGCCGATCTTCTGTTCCTCTCGCCCGTCTTCGCCACGCGCAGCCATGCCGGCGCGGCTGCGCTGGGCATGGACCGATTCGCGGGCCTGGTCCGTGCGACGCGGCTGCCGGTTATCGCGCTGGGCGGGATGGATGCGGCGCGCGCGCAGGAAACCGCCGCTGCGGGCGCTTATGGCTGGGCGGGAATCGACGCCTGGCTGGGCTAGAAGCGGAACGCCGTGCCGACATAGACGGCCTGGCTGTCGCGGCGCTCGTCGCGCGCCATCGAATCGATATTGTCGCGCGAAATGCGGTAGCGCGCACCGGCGGTCAGGTCGATGTTGCGAGTGATCGAATAGGCGCCGCCGACATCGAGCGAATAGGATTCGTCCTCGCCGATGATCCGCTGCGCACCCTCGGCGCGCTCGGCGGCGACCGCGACGCGGCCGGTCAGGCGGCGATTGGCGCGATAGCTCATGCCGACTTCGGCCGAATCGCGCGCACCCAGGCCCACACCGCCGTCGGCATGGGCAATGTCGCCGGAAATGGCGAAGCGCCGCCAGCCGAGCGACACGCCGAGATTGTAGGAACTGGGCGTGATCGCCGTGGTGGGGCCCGACGGGGCGGCGGCGAGCACGCCGCGCGCGGCCTCCGCAGGGGTGCTCGCCCGGGCGCGAATGGCCACCCGCACGGCACGGCTGCGTTCGCCGGACGCATTGGCAGGCGTGAAGCGGAAATCGCCATCCAGAGTGCGCCCGCTGCGCGCCAGCACGGCGGCGAGGCGGGGATCGGAAACGGCGGGCGTGAAGGCCCCGAGAGGGCGGGCCTGAGATGCAGCGGCGGGCCTGGCCTTGCCTCGGTTGAGCGTTTCGGCGGCCAGTGCGGGCGCGAGCAAAAGCGCCACCGCGACCAGCGATGCGCCTCCTGCCGTTCCCAAGGCCCGAAATTTTCTCAAGGCATCCGACTCCGATTCCATCGGAAACCTAGTGCGACTCGGCCTGGATTCCTAGCAAAGGCGTCCTTTGCGCTGCGACTCCGGCCGGAATCGCGCCGGCTGTTGCACGTTTCCCACAACCGTGGGGAGCCGTTCCCGCGAGTCGCACGACGAAATTCAGGCCCGCAACGGCGCACGAGGCGCTTGCCGGGCGCGCCGCGTTATCTATAACGGCCCGCAACGGACCCGTTTTTCCAAGGATTTCACGCATGGCACGCCCTCTTCATATCGGCCTGGCCGCGATCTGCGCGGTTTCGCTGGCCGGCTGCCAGTTCGTTCGCGACGATATCAACCGCACCTTCGGCAAGGCGCCGGAGGATCGCGCCCGGCAGGCAGATCTCGCCGCCAGCCAGGTGACGACGATCGGCGTCAACGCCTATCTCTGGCGCGCCGCGCTCGAAACGCTGTCCTTCGCGCCGCTGACGCAGAGCGATTCGAACGGCGGCGTGCTGGCGACCGACTGGTATGCCAATCCGCAAAATCCGAACGAACGCGTGCGCGTCAGCGTCGCCATTCTCGATCGCGACCTGCGCGCCGATGCGCTGCAGGTGACGGCCGCCCGCCAGACGCAGCAGAACGGCCAGTGGGTGGAGGCGCCGGTGACGGCGGCGACCGTGCAGCGGCTCGAGGAAATCATCCTCACCCGGGCCCGCGACCTGAGGCGCGCCGCCACCATCGGCTAAATCACAAGGACATCACGCCGCGATGGCATCGCGCTTCAATCCTCTGACGGCCGATGCCCGCTGGCAGCAGGCCTGGGACGAGGCGGGGACTTTCCACGCCTCCAACGATTCGTCGCGCCCGAAGGCCTATATCCTCGAGATGTTCCCCTATCCCTCGGGGCGCATCCATATGGGCCATGTCCGCAACTATGCGATGGGCGACGTGCTCGCCCGCTACCGACGGATGAACGGCTTCGAAGTGCTCCACCCGATGGGCTGGGACGCTTTCGGCATGCCGGCGGAAAATGCCGCGATGGAGCGCAAGGTCCATCCGGGCGAGTGGACGTGGTCCAATATCGCGACGATGAAGGCGCAATTGAAACGCCTCGGCTTCGCGCTCGACTGGAGCCGCGAGCTCGCGACCTGCGATCCGGCCTATTACGGGCAGGAGCAGGCCCTCTTCGTCGATCTGTTCAAGGCAGGGCTCGTTTACCGCAAGGAAAGCGAGGTCAATTGGGACCCCGTCGACATGACCGTCCTCGCCAACGAACAGGTGATCGACGGGCGCGGCTGGCGCTCCGGCGCTTTGGTCGAGCGGCGCAAGTTGAGCCAGTGGTTCCTGAAGATCACCGATTTCGCCGAGGATCTGCTCGAGGGCCTCGGCGCGCTCGATCAATGGCCCGACAAGGTCCGGCTGATGCAGGAAAACTGGATCGGCAAGAGCCGGGGCATGAACTTCCGCTTCGCGATCGAGCCGGCGCAGCGCGGCGGCATCAAGTCGATCGAAGTGTTCACCACCCGGCCCGACACGATCTTCGGCGCCAGCTTCGTCGCGGTTTCGCCCGATCATCCGCTCGCGCAGGAATATGCCGCCAGCTCGCCCGAGGTCGCGGCGTTCATCGCCAAGTGCAAGCAGGGCGGCACGACAGCAGCCGAGCTGGAGACGGCAGAGAAACTGGGACTTGAGATCGGCGAGGCCTACCATCCGCTCGATCCCGATTGGGAGCTGCCCGTCTTCATCGCCAATTTCGTGCTGATGGATTACGGCACCGGCGCCGTCTTCGGCGTGCCGGGCCACGACCAGCGCGATTTCGAATTCGCCACCAAATACGGCCTCGACATCCAGCGCGTCGTCGCGCCGAGCGCGGCCGAGGCGGACAAGCCGATCGGCGATGCGGCCGAGCCCGGCGACGGCATCCTGGTCAATTCCCGCTTCCTGGACGGCAAGGATGTCGAGACGGCCAAGGCCGCCGTCATCGCCCGCGCCGAAGCCGAGGGCTGGGGTCAGGGCACGACCGCCTGGCGGCTGCGCGACTGGGGCGTCTCGCGCCAGCGTTACTGGGGGACGCCGATCCCGATCGTCCATTGCGAGTCCTGCGGTGCTGTACCGGTGCCGAAGGACCAGCTTCCGGTTGTCCTGCCCGAGGACATCGACTTCGAAACGCCCGGCAATCCGCTCGATCGCCATCCGAGCTGGAAGCATGTCGATTGCCCGTCCTGCGGCAAGAAGGCGGTGCGCGAGACCGACACGCTCGACACCTTCGTCGATTCCTCCTGGTATTTCATACGCTTCGCCAGCCAGCCGGCGGACCGGCCGTTCGACGCGGAGGTCGCCGCGCACTGGCTGCCGGTCGATCAGTATATCGGCGGAGTCGAACATGCGATCCTGCATCTGCTCTACGCCCGCTTCTGGACCCGGGCGCTCCAGCGCATCGGCATGATCGACGTCGCCGAGCCGTTCCAGGGCCTGTTCACGCAAGGCATGGTAACGCACCGCACCTATCAGGACGCAGCCGGGAAGTGGCTCCTGCCCGAAGAGGCGGAGGCCGCGCTGGCGAAGGGCGACAAGGTCACCTCCGGCCGCGTCGAGAAGATGTCCAAGTCCAAGCGCAACACGGTCGATCCCGAGCCGATCGTCGAGCAATATGGCGCGGACGCGGTGCGCTGGTTCATGCTCTCCGACAGCCCGCCCGAACGCGATTTGGAGTGGAGCGAATCCGGCATCGAGGGTTCGTGGCGCTTCATCCAGCGCCTGTGGCGCATCCTCTCCGCCGACCAGGCCGGAGACGGTGAAGACAAGGCGCTCGATCGCAAGCTCCACCAGACGATCGCGGCGGTCAGCGCCAATATCGAGGCGCTCGCCTTCAACAAGGCCGTCGCCAATCTCTACGAGCTCGCCAATGCGATCGAGAAGGCCCAGCCTTCCGGCTCGCGCCGTGCGGCTGTGGAGACCTTGCTGCGCCTCGCTGCGCCGATGGTGCCGCATCTCGCCGAGGAGGCGTGGGCCGCCGCTGGTCGCGAAGGCATGATCGCCGATGCGCCCTGGCCCGAGGCCGATCCGGCTTTGCTGGTCGAGGACGAAGTCACCATCGCCATTCAGGTCAACGGCAAGCTGCGCGACACGGTGACCGCCGCCAAGGGCGCGCCGAAGGAACAGCTCGAGGCGATGGCCGTTGCCAATCCCAATGTGCAGCGAATTCTCGCCGGCGCGGCGCCGAAGAAGGTCATCGTGGTCCCCGATCGCCTGGTGAACATCGTCGCATGATGGCGCGCGCCGCCCTGATCGGCATCGCGCTCGCTCTGTCCGGCTGCACGCTTCGCCCGCTTTATGCCGGCGGCGCGAGCGGTCCGGTCGCCCAGGCGCTCGAATCGGTCGCGGTGGCGCCGATTCCGGGGCGCGCCGGCTGGCTGGTCCGCACCGCGCTGCAAGACCGGCTCGGCAACGATACGGTGCCGCGCTACCGGCTGGAGATCGAGCTGGACGACAATATCACCGGCTTCGGCATCCGCTCCGACGACGCGGTGACACGCGAACGGCGCACGCTGCGCGCCCGCTACCGCCTCGTCGATGCAGAGCTCGGCACGGTCGTGCTCGACGCCACCGCCGGTTCCGACGCGGGCATCGACGTCGTCTCCAGCGAATATGCGACGGTCGCAGCCGAGCAGACCGCGCTGGAACGCCTCGCCGTCGAGGTCGCCGACCAGATCGTCGCGCGCGTCGCCCTCTACGCCTCGCGCACCCGCAACGGACAGACGCCGCAATGACGGTGGCGAAGCGCCCGGAGATGGAGCGCGCGCTGAAAAGCCCCGGCGAGACGCGTTTCTTCCTTCTCTACGGCCCCGACGAGGCCGGCAGCCGCAGCCTGATGAAGCTGCTCGCCGCCGCGATGGGCGACAACGCCGAGCGGATCGATCTGACCGGCGCGGACCTGAAAGCCGATCCCGCCCGCCTCGCCGACGAGGGCGCCGCCATCTCGATGTTCGGCGACAGACGCTGGATCCTGGTCGAGCAGGCGGGTGAGGAGATCGTCCCGGCCGTCGAGGCGCTGATCGAAGCGCCCGCCGCCGGCAATCCCGTCCTGATCCTCGCCGGCGCGCTGCGCGGCACCTCGCGCCTGGTGAAGCTCGCCCAGGGGGAGAAATCCGCTCTGGTCTGCGCGAGCTACCTGCCCGAGGCGCGCGATCACGCCCGGATCGTCGATGAAGCCGCCCGCCCGCTCGGGCTGGAGGTGCGCGGCGACGTCGCTGCGCGGATCGCGGAGGGCTGCGGCGGCAATCGCGCGCTGATCGCGCTGGAGCTGGAGAAATACGCCCTCTATCTCGACGCCGCGCCCGGCGCGTCCAAATTGCTCGACCATGACGCGATCGATGCGCTCGGCGCGGATGCGGACGAAGGCGATCTCAGCCGGCTGGTCGACAGTGTGCTGGGCGGCGACGCGGCGGCGCTGGAAAACGAGATTTCCCGCCTGCGCGCCGAAGGGCGCGACGGGATCGGCCTCACCCGGGCGATGCTGCGCCGCATGGTGATGCTCGCCCGCTACCGGGTCGAGGTGGACCGGGGCAAGCGCCCGCGCGACGTCATGGCGTCAATCGGCAAGCAATTGTTCTGGAAGGAAAAAGACGCGATCGAGCGGGTGCTTGGCCGCTGGCCGGGTGAAGTCATCGCCAAGGCGATCGCGCGCCTGGTCGAAGCCGAGAAGCAGGTGATGACCTCCGGCGGTCCCGGCCCGATCGCCGCCGAAGCCGAACTCTTCGCCATCTGCCGCCAGGCGGCGCGGCTAAGGTAAGAGTCCGTAACGCGAGGCTCTTGAACCACAAATCGTCACCCTGAACTTGTTTCAGGGTCCAGATGGTCGTCCGCTTTTCCGGTGGAGATGTGGATGCTGAAACAAGTTCAGCATGACGGATTTGGGGGGCGCCGACGCTCCCGTTCCTAAAACTTGTCCCCGCTGAGCCGCTGACAGATCATGTCGAGCTGGTCGAGCGTCGTGTAGCCCAATGTCACCTGCCCGCCCTTGGGGCTATGCTTGATCGCGACCTTGAGGCCCAGCATGTCACCCAATTGCCGCTCCAGCGCGGCGATGTCGGCATGGGCGCCCTTATATTCGATCGGCAGCGGGCGCTGGCGAGTCGGCTTGCCTTCGCGCGCCAGCTTCTCGGTCTCGCGCACCGACAGGCCGCGACGCAGCACCTCGTCGGCCAACCCTTCCGGATCGGGCGCGGAAACGAGGGCACGGGCATGGCCCATGCTCAATTGCCCGGCGCCGACCATGACCTGAACTTTGGCCGGAAGATCGAGCAATCTCATGAGGTTGGCGACATGGCTCCGCGATTTGTGGACGATCTTCCCAAGTGCATCCTGGGTGTGCCCGTAATCGTCGATCAGCCTTTTGTAGGCCTGCGCCTCCTCGATCGCGTTGAGATCGCGGCGCTGGATATTCTCGACGAGCGCGACTTCCAGCGTCTCCTCGTCGCTGAATTCGCGCACGATCGCCGGAATTTCGTGCAGCCGTGCCTTCTGCGACGCGCGCCAGCGCCGCTCGCCGGCGACGATCTGGAAGCGATGCCCATGCGGCCGCACGATGATCGGCTGGATGACGCCGCGCGCCGAGATCGATTCGGCGAGCTCGGCCAGCGCGTCCTCGGCGAAGATCCGGCGCGGCTGGGCGGGATTGGGCTCGATGCTGGCGACCGGAATGCGCCGCACCTCGCCGGTCACGCCGCCGCCGGACACCGGCGTTTCACGTGAAACCTCGCCGAGCAGCGAGGACAGGCCGCGCCCCAGCCCGGACGGGCGCTTGGCGGCGCGGGGCGCCTCGTCGCTCATGCCGCCTCGGCCTTGCGCGGCAGTCGCGCGATCAGCTCGCGGGCCAGCGCCATATAGGCTTCCGAGCCCGGGCAGCGATGATCGTAGATGAGCGCGGGAATGCCATGGCTCGGCGCTTCCGAGAGCCGCACATTGCGCGGGATCACCGTCTGGAACACCAGATCGCCGAGGCAGGCGCGGACATCGTCGCCGACCTGCGCCGACAGGTTGTTGCGCCGGTCGTACATGGTGAGCGCCACGCCCAGGATGGACAGCTCCGGATTGAAGCGCCCGCGCACCCGCTCGACCGTCTGGAGCAGCTGACTGAGGCCTTCCAGCGCGAAGAACTCGGCCTGGAGCGGCACCAGGATCGAATTGGCGGCGATCAGCGCGTTGACGGTGAGCAGCCCCAAGGAGGGCGGGCAGTCGATCAGGCAGACGTCCCAGCGCCCCGGCGGCACATTTTCCAGCGCGCCGTCCAGCCGATGGGTTCTGCGTTCGAAATCAATGAGTTCGATCTCCGCGCCAGAGAGATCGACCTTGGCCGGCATGATGTCGAGGCGCGGTACCCTTGTCTGGACGACGACCTCGTCCAGCGTGGCCTGCCCGGTCAGCAATTCGTAGCTGGAGCGATCGCGCAGCGCCTGGCCGATGCCGAGCCCGGTCGAGGCATTGCCCTGCGGATCGAGATCGATCAGCAGCACGCGCCAGCCCGTCGCGGCCAGAGCGGTGGCGAGATTGATCGCGGTCGTCGTCTTGCCGACCCCGCCCTTCTGATTGGCGACCGCGATCCGGATCATCGGCGCTTCCTTTCGGTTCTGCCGACCCCCTGCGCGACGATGATGCCGGCTTCGGGATCGGTAAGGCTCTGCTCGAGCCGGAAGTCACCCTGCCATGAAGGATCGAGCGCTTCCAGTTCCGACTGCGCATTTCGTCCCTTGGGAAGCACCCAGAGGCTGTTTCTTGTGGACAATCCTGTGGCCAGGGTCAGCAATTTCTCCAGCGGCGCGAAGGCGCGGGCGCTGATCACGTCGAATGGATGGGCCGGCACCCGCTCCACCTTCATGCCCAGTATCTCCACCTCGACGCCCAGAACGTCCGCCGCGCGACGAAGGAACTCGACCCGGAGCCGCCGTTCCTCGACGAGCGTTACCGGCCCCTTGTGCAGCGCCGCGACGATCAGCCCTGGAAAGCCCGGTCCGCTGCCGAGATCGATCCAGCTCGCCTCTTGTGACGGCGCAAAGCGCAGCAGCTGCGCCGAATCGGCGATATGGCGCAGCCAGAGCCGGTCCAGACTGGCTTTGGAGACGAGATTCTGCCGTCCATTCTCCGCGCGCAGCAGCTCGGCGAAGGCGTCAAGACGCGCCAATGTTTCACGTGGAACATCGAACTGGGCCGCCACCCAGGCCCGCGCCGCCGCCTCGTCCATCAGGCCGCCTTGCGCCGCGAATGGACGAGAATCGCCGCCAGCGCCGCCGGCGTGATACCCCTTATGCGGGACGCAGCGCCGATCGTGGCCGGCCGCGCCGCCGAAAGCCGCTCGATCATCTCATTGGAGAGACCCGCAATGCCCGCATAATCGAGCCCGGGCGGTATCCGCACCGCCTCGTCCGCGCGCAGCCGCGCGATCTCGCCCGTCTGCCGTGCGACATAAGGCGCATAGCGGTGGTCCTGGATCGCTTCTTCCAGCCGCGCTGCCGGCATTTTTGAGAAGGCCGGATCGAGCCGCTTCAGCCCCTCCCCGTCCAGTTCCGGAAAGCGGAGCCATTCGCCGAGACTGCGCTTCACCCCGTCGTCGCGTACGGCGATCCCGGCATCGCGAAGCGGCTTGGCCGGCATCACCCGCGCCAACAGCATCTCGACCTGCGCGCGTTCGCTCTGCGCTGCTTCGAAATGCCGCCGCCGATCGGGCGAGGCACAGCCCGCAGCGATGGCGATCGGCGTCAGCCGCGCCTCGGCATTGTCGGCGCGCAGCCGCAGGCGATATTCCGCCCGGGCGGTGAGCATCCGATAGGGCTCAGTGACGCCCTGCAGGACGAGATCGTCGATCATCACCCCGATATAGGAGTCCGCGCGGTCGAGGACGATCGGCGCCTTGCCGGCGGCCCAGGCGGCGGCGTTCAGCCCCGCCACCAGCCCTTGGGCGGCGGCCTCCTCATAGCCGGTCGTGCCGTTGATCTGCCCCGCCAGGTAGAGGCCCTCCACGTCACGCACCGCCAAGGTGGCGTCGAGGATGCGCGGATCGACATGGTCATATTCCACCGCATAGCCGGCCTGCAGGATCTCGGCGCGTTCCAGTCCCGCCATCGAACGGACGAAATCGAGTTGCACATCTTCGGGCAGCGAGGTGGAAATGCCGTTCGGATAGACGGTCGGATCGTCCAGCCCTTCCGGCTCGAGGAAGATCTGGTGCCCGTCCCGGTCGCCGAAGCGGTGCACCTTGTCCTCGATCGACGGGCAGTAACGCGGCCCCACCCCGCTGATCTCCCCGGCGAAAAGCGGCGAGCGGTCGAGATTGGCCCGGATAATCTCATGGGTTCGCGCGTTGGTCCGGGTGATCGCGCAGAAGAGCTGCGGCACCGTGCGGCCGGGGCTCATCGGCGACATCGTCCAGTCATCGTCGTCCGACTCCTGCCGTTCCAGCGCGGCCCAGTCGATCGTGCGCCCGTCGAGACGTGGCGGCGTGCCCGTCTTGAGACGCGCCAGCGGCAGGCCGAGCGCGCGCAGCTGATGCGCCAGTTCGGTCGCCGCCCGCTCGCCGACCCGGCCGCCCGCGCTAGACGTCATCCCGAAATGCAGCTTGCCGCCGAGGAAGGTGCCGGTGGCGAGGATGACGGCCTTCGCCGCGAGTTCCCGCCCATCCGCGAGCATTAGCCCGGTCACCCGCCACCCGTCCAGCGCCAAGGCGCTCGCTTCGCCCTCGACGATCTCCAGCCCCGCCTGCGCGTCGACCATGTCGTGGATCGCGCGCTTGTAGAGCTTGCGGTCGGCCTGGATGCGCGGCCCACGCACCGCCGCGCCCTTGCTGGCGTTGAGCATCCGATAGTGGATCGCGGCCCGGTCCGACGCCCGCGCGATCAGCCCGTCGAACGCGTCCACCTCCCGGATCAGATGCCCCTTGCCGAGTCCGCCCATCGCCGGATTGCACGACATCGCGCCGATCTGGTCGCGCGTGAAGCTGACGAGAGCCACGGCCGCGCCCATCCGCGCCGCGGACGCAGCCGCTTCGGTCCCGGCATGTCCGCCGCCCACCACGATGATGTCGAAAGCCCGAGTCACGCGCGCGCCTCTAGCGCATCTGTTCCACGTGAAACATCACTTTCCGATACAGAAGCGCCCGAACAAGGCGTCCAGCATGTCCTCGACACCGGCGCGGCCGGTGATCCGGTCGAGCGCGGCGCGGGCCTGGCGCAGCGATTCGGCGGCGATCAGCAGATCGTCCGCCTGCTCGGCCTCGGCCAGCCAGTCGGCCGCCTCGGCCAGCGCGGCGCGGTGGCGGGCATTGAGTGCCGTCTCGCCTTCCGCCGGCAACAATGCCGCGGCCCGCGCAATCAGCAGCGCGGTAAGCTCCTTGAGCCCCACGCTCGTGACCGCCGACACCGCGATATCGTGCGCGCGCGGCGGCGGGTCGAGATCAGCCTTGGTCTGGACGAGAATCGCGCGATCCGTCTGCGGGAAGTCCTCCGGCGCCCCGAGCCACAGGACGATGTCGGCCGCCTCCATCACTCCCCGCGCCCGCGCCACGCCGATCGCCTCGATCGCATCATCGCTGTCGCGCAGCCCCGCCGTGTCGGTGAACAGGAACGGCGTCCCGCCCAGCGCCACCGGCGCTTCCACCAGATCGCGCGTCGTCCCGGCAATATCGGACGTGATTGCCGCCTCTCGGCCAACCAAGACATTGATAAGACTAGATTTTCCAGCGTTAGGCGGCCCCGCGATCACGACCCGGACGCCGTCGCGCAGCCGTTCGGCCGAGGGCCGGGTCAGCCAATCGCCCAGCTCGGCGGCCAGCGCCGCCAGCTCGTTCTTGGGCTGACTTTTGCCTGACTTTTGGACATCGCCCTCATCGTCGAAATCGAGTTCCGCCTCGATCCCCGCCGCGATGGCGAGCAGCCGCTTTTGCCAGGCCTCGACCTGCCGGCTGAGCGCCCCGCCGGCCAGCGCCAGCGCCGCGCGGCGCTGCGATTCCGTCTCGGCGGCGAGCAGGTCGGCCAGCCCCTCGGCCTCGGCGAGGTCGATCCGGCCATTTTCGAACGCCCGCCGAGTGAATTCGCCGGGCTGTGCGGCGCGCACCCCCGGCATCGCGCCCAGCGCCGCCAGCACCGCCGCGACTACCGATCGTCCGCCATGGAGGTGAAGCTCCGCCAGTTCCTCCCCGGTCGCGCTGTTCGGTCCCGGAAAGTGCAGCACCAGCCCATGATCGAGAAGCTCGCCGTCCCGCCTGAGCGCGGCCAGACGCGCCGTGCGCGGCGGCGGCAGCGCCCCCGCCAGCGCCGTCAGCGCCGCGCCCGCTTCCGGCCCGCTGATCCGCACCACCGCGATCGCGGCCGGCGGCGCGCCGGACGACAATGCGTAGATCGTGTCGGTCAGCTGGACGACTTCCCGCCGGCGCTCCCCAGCATCTGGCGCCACAGATTCATGCCCGCCTCGTTCATCGGACCCCAGGCCTTCATCATGTCGCCGAACATTTCAGGCGAGGCGCCTTCGGTGACAACCGCCTTCATCTTTTCGATATAGGCCTCGTGCACCGGCGTGAGATCGGGCAGGCCCAGGAACCGGCGCGCCTCTTCCGGCGTGCAATCGACATCGACCGAGACTTTCATGGGGCCGGATCCTTTCGCGGCTGTTGGTCGCTTTGCCTCTAAGTCTATAGCCCCGCCAAGAGCAAGTGAGAGGAGCCGCGCATGGCCGCCATCGACATTCCCACCCTGGATCATGCGGGCAGCTTCACCGGCTATCTCGCCGAGCCTTCATCCACCCCGCGCGGCGCCATCGTCGTCATCCAGGAGATATTCGGGGTCAATCCCGGCATCCGCGCCAAATGCGATCATTGGGCGGGCCTCGGCTATCTCGCCGTCGCGCCGGACCTGTTCTGGCGGCTGGAGCCCGGCGTGGTGCTCGATCCCGACGTGCCGGAGGATTTCAAGCGGGCGCTCGCCTTGATGAACCGCTTCGATCAGGATCAGGGCATCGCCGATATCGAGGCGGCGATCCGCGCCGCGCGGGCGCGCCTGCCGGAGGGCGGCCGGGTCGGCGCGGTCGGCTATTGCCTGGGCGGTCGCTTGGCCTACATGACCGCGGCGCGCACCGACGTGGACGCCAGCGTCGGCTATTACGGCGTCGGGCTGGAAGGCCTGCTGGGCGAGAAGCACGCGATCGCCCGCCCGCTGATGCTCCACATCGCCGGCGCCGATCATTTCGTCACGCCCGACAAGCAGAAGCTGATCCATGAAGGACTGGACGACGAGCCACGGGTCACGCTCCACGATTATCCGGGCGAGGATCACGGCTTCGCCGTCGCCATGGGCAATCGCCGGAGCGAACAGGCCGCCCAGCTCGCCGACAGCAGGACGGAGGCCTTTTTCGCGGAGCATATCGCCCGGAATTGAGACGGGTCAGGCGCCCGCCCGGCGGCTCGCCCAGAGCAGGAGACGCAGCCAGAAGGCGCATTGCGCGCATCGGCCGGCCTCGCTTGGTCCGTGATTCATGATTTGGCCGCTAGCCCCGCAAGATGGAGCTTTTGTGACAGGCGGGGCGGCTCCCGTGGGGAGCCGCCCTGTCCGGCCTAGGTGAACAAGGTCCCGACGCCGACGACGGGATTGACCCAGCCGTCGTACATCATCTTGAGCGCGACATAGAGGACCAGCAGCAGACCGATATAGGCCAGCCACTTGTAGCGCTCGATCAGGCGCGCCAGGAAGTTCGCGGCGACGCCCATCAGCGCGACGGCGAAGACCAAGCCGACGATCATGATGCCAGGATGGTCGCCCGCCGCTCCCGCGACGGCCAGCACGTTGTCGAGGCTCATCGACACGTCGGCGACAGCGACGGCCCAGACCGCGCCCCAGAAGCTCTTGGCCGGCTTCAGGCCAGAACTCTCGTCGCCCGCGATTTCAGGCGAGCCGGGCGAATGCACACCCCCGACATGGCGCAATTCGCGCCACATCTTGAACGCGACCCAGAGCAGCAGCAGGCCGCCGACGAAGATCAGCCCGATGATGCTCATCAGCTGGACGACGACGAGCGCGAAGGCGATGCGCAGCACCAGGGCCGCGATCACGCCAATGATGATGACCTTGCGCCGCTGTTCAGGCGGCAGGCCGGCGGCGAGCGCGCCGACGATGATCGCATTGTCGGCCGCAAGCAGCAGATCGATCGCGATCACCAGGAAGAACGCCTTCATATTCGAAGGCTCGGTGATGTTCGAGAAATCGTTGACGATATGATTCCACATGCCGCTCAGGCCGCCCAGATCCATGGGCGCACCCGCGGTGCCGATCGCGAAGATAGAAAGAAGATCAGTCACGTTCGATTTCCATTTCCCGTCTAGCCGCCGCCGTCACCGGAGCGCCTCTATCGAAGGCGCCGGATGCGGCCAAGCGGAGAAAACACGCAACGGCGATCGCGCCTATTGGTTCATCGACGCGAAGAAATCCTCGTTGGTCTTGCTGTCCTTCATCTTGTCGAGAAGGAATTGCATGGCATCGACCGTGCCCATCTGCATCAGGATGCGGCGCAGCACCCACATCTTGCTGAGGGTGCCCTGCTCGACCAGCAGCTCTTCCTTGCGGGTGCCGGACTTGCCGACATCCAGGCTCGGGAAGATGCGCTTGTCGGAAACCTTGCGGTCGAGCACGATCTCGGAATTGCCGGTGCCCTTGAATTCCTCGAAGATGACCTCGTCCATCTTGGAACCGGTGTCGATGAGCGCGGTGGCGATGATCGAGAGCGAGCCGCCCTCCTCGATATTGCGCGCCGCGCCGAAGAAACGCTTCGGCCGCTGCAGCGCATTGGCATCGACGCCGCCGGTCAGCACCTTGCCGGAGCTCGGCACCACCGTGTTGTAGGCGCGGCCCAGGCGGGTGATCGAATCCAGCAAAATCACCACGTCCTTCTTGTGCTCGACGAGGCGCTTGGCCTTCTCGATCACCATCTCGGCGACCTGAACGTGCCGCGACGCGGGCTCGTCGAAGGTCGAGGAGATGACCTCGCCGTTCACGCTGCGCTGCATGTCGGTCACTTCCTCCGGCCGCTCGTCGATCAGCAGCACGATCAGGAAGACCTCGGGATGATTGTCGGTGATCGCCTTGGCGATGTTCTGGAGGAGCACCGTCTTGCCGGTGCGCGGCGGCGCGACGATCAGCGCGCGCTGGCCCTTGCCCTGCGGCGAGATGATGTCGATCACCCGCGCGGACTTGTCCTTGAGCGTCGGGTCGAGCGTGTCGAGCCGCAGCTTCTCGTCCGGATAGAGCGGCGTCAGATTGTCGAAATTGACCCGGTGGCGGACCGCGTCCGGATCGTCGAAATTGACCTGGGACACGCGCACCAGGCTGAAATAGCGCTCGCCGTCCTTGGGCCCGCGGATCTCGCCTTCCACCGTGTCGCCGGTGCGCAGGCCGAATTTACGGACCTGGTTGGGCGAGACGTAGATGTCGTCGGGGCCGGCCAGATAATTGGAATCTGCGGAGCGCAGGAAGCCGAAGCCGTCCTGCAGGACCTCGATCGTCCCCTGACCCATGATCTCGTCGCCATTTTCGGCGCGGACCTTGAGGATGGAGAACATCAGTTCCTGCTTGCGCAGGGTCGAAGCGCCTTCGACGCCGAGCTCCTCGGCGAGCGCGACCAGCTCGGCGGGCGTCTTCTGCTTCAGATCTTTGAGATGCATTGAGTTTCTCGTCTTGAGTCGGATTCTGGGCGTTGCAAAGCTCAGAAGGTTCGAAATTGTGATGCAGCTTGAACGCCCGCGCGGACGGCGGGCCAACGACTGCACCGGCGTTATGCGCCGCCCAAAGGCGAGTCAAGCTGGGGAAAACAGCTAGAAGGGGCGGACGATCACCAGCACGACGATCAGAACGACCGCGATGCCGGGAATCTCGTTCATCAGCCTGAGCGCCCGCCCGCTGACCGGGCGCTGGCCGGCGGCGAGCTTCCGCCCATAGCCCACCATCCAGCCATGATAGCCAGACAGCGCGAAAACGAGCGCGAACTTGGCCATGAACCAGCCCTGCTGCCATGCGTCGGTCACATAAGCGAGCGCCAGGCCCAATATCCAGACCATGGCCATGGCCGGCGTGATGATGATCGTGCGCAGCTTGCGCTCGCGCTCGATCCAGCGCGCTTCCTCATCCGATCCCGGCGTCGATTCCTGGTGATAGACGTAGAATCGCGGCAGCATGAACAGGCCGGCGACCCAGAAGATGACGAAGATGATGTGGCCGGCTTTCAGCCATGCGTAGGTCACGCCGAGCGCCCATCCAAAATCATCGATCACCGATCGCGCACCAGATTGAGCAGGCGTTCGACATGGGCGATCGGGGTTTCCTTGATGATGCCGTGGCCGAGATTGAAGATGTGCGGCCGCCCCGCGAACACAGATAGGATACGCGCCACCGCATTTTCAAGCGCCTCGCCGCCGACAAGCAAGGCGAGAGGATCGAGATTGCCCTGCGTCGGCAGATCATCGGGCAGTTCGCGCGCCGCCCAGGCCGGATCGATCGTCTCGTCCAGCCCGACCGCATCGACTCCGGTCTCGCGGGCATAAGCGGCAAGCCGCGCTCCGGCGCCCTTGGGGAAGCCGATGATGGGCAGATCGGGCCGCCGCGCCTTCAGGCCGGCAACGATCCGTGCGTTCGGGGCAATCACCCATTGCTCGAACTGGGCCGGCGACAGGCTGCCCGCCCAGCTGTCGAACAATTGCACCGCCTCGACGCCGGCATCGGCCTGCCCGACCAGATAGCCGATCGTCATGTCGGCGATCGCATCCACGATCTCGGCGAAAGCGGACGGATCGGCATAAGCGAAGCCGCGCGTCTCGCTCTGGTCGCGGCTGCCCTGGCCCGCCACCATATAGGTCGCAACCGTCCAGGGGCTGCCCGCGAAACCCAGGAAGGTCGTTTCGGCGGGCAGCTGCGATTTCACTTTCTCCACAGTGCGGTAGATCGGCTCGAGCCGCGCCGGCACGCGTTCCAGTCCGGCCAAGGCGGCGTCGAGCAGACGCGGGGAAAGGCGCGGTCCCTCGCCCGGGCCGAAGGTCAGATCCTGGCCCAAAGCGTGCGGCACGATCAGGATGTCGGAAAAGAGGATGGCGCCGTCGAAGCCGAAGCGGCGGATCGGCTGAAGCGTGACTTCGGCGGCGGCCTCGGGATCGTTGACGAGCGCTAGGAATCCGCCCTTTTCCGCCCTCAGCGCACGATATTCCGGCAGATAGCGTCCTGCCTGGCGCATAAGCCACACCGGATTTATCTCTGTTTTTCCGCCCTTTAGGACGTTGAGAAGCGGCTTGGACGAACCGGTCATGACGGGCTGGGCGCTCCGCTCTCCTCTTATCCTTATTAGATAATAGAGAGTCTGTTGAAGTGAGTTGGCGTGGGCAAAACGGGGTTTATGGGCTCGCACATATTTTGCCAACAGCTTGACTCATTGGCAGTCGCGGCTTTGTGCGGATTCGCGCGCCCCATCCCCGCGATCCACAGCTTGGTTGTGGATTCTTTACCATGTTCGCGAGGCTGTGGATGGTCGTGCGGCGGGCCGGGAGCGAATCCTGTCCTTGCCGCCGCACCCAGGCTTCCGCTAGCGATTTCCCCATGTTTTTCCACAGGCGCCGGAATCTCCTCTCGCGATGAAGCAGTTGCATCTGCATCTCCTTTCGGATTCGACCGGCGAGACGCTCGACATGGTCGCCAATGCCTGCCTTGCGCAATTCGACGATGTCGAGGCGATCCGCCACACATGGCCGATGGTGCGCTCGGAAGGGCATCTGGACCGCGTGCTGGACGATGTCGCGCGGCGGCCCGGTCTCGTCCTCTACACCGTCGTCAACCCGACGATCCGCAAGGAGCTCGAGCGCAAGTGCAAGCAGCGCAAGATCCACGCGGTTTCGGTGCTCGATCCGGTGCTGGACGCGCTGGCGGCGGTAAGCGGGCAGCAGGCCAAGGGCAGGTCCGGGAGGCAGCACGCCCTCGATGCCGCCTACTTCGCAAGGGTCGATGCGATCCAGTTCACCATCGCCCATGACGACGGCGTCGGCCCGGAAAACTGGGAGGAGGCGGACATCATTCTCGCCGGCGTCTCCCGCACCTCCAAGACACCGACCAGCATCTATCTCGCCAATCGCGGCTTCAAGGTCGCCAATGTACCGCTGGTGCCGGAATCTCCGCCGCCCGCTTCGTTTTTCGCGCTCAAGCACCCTCTGGTCGTCGGGCTCACCACCAATCCCGATCGGCTGATCCAGATAAGGCGCAACCGGCTTCTGTCGCTCAACCAGGCGCCGGAGACCGATTATGTCGATGGCGAGGCGGTCAATGCCGAGCTCGCCTTCGCGCGGCGGATGTTCGCCGACAATGGCTGGCCGGTGATCGACGTGACGCGGCGTTCGATCGAGGAAAGCGCGCTCGCCATCGCCAAACTCTATGCGGAAAGGCTGGAGAAGGGCGTCCAATGACGTTGCTGCTCGCGTCGAAAAGCGCGGCCCGGCGGCAGATGCTGGCCGATGCTGGCGTGCCGTTCGATCTGGTCGATGCGCCGCTCGACGAGGAGCGGACGAAGCGCGACGTCATGGCGTCGGGCGCGGTCGATGCCCGAACGCTCGCCGGAAAGCTGGCCGAAGCGAAGGCCTTGAGCGCGGCCGCGCCGGCAGACGCGCTGGTGCTGGGCGCCGATCAGGTGCTGGAGACCGAAGCCGGGGCGGTAATGAGCAAGGCCGGATCGTGGGCCGAGCTGCGCGATCAGCTCCGGATGCTCTCCGGGAAACGTCACCAACTCCATTCGGCCGCCACGATCGTCCAGGGCGGCGCGCCGGTCTGGTCGGCTACGGAGACCGCGACGCTCGTCCTGCGTAATTTCAGCGATGCCTTTCTCGATTCCTATCTCGACCGGAACTATGAGTCGGTCCGCTGGAATGTCGGCGGCTACGCGATAGAGGGGGCGGGCGTACAGCTCGTCGAGCGGATCGAAGGCAGCCATTTCGCGATCCTCGGCTTGCCGCTCATCCCTTTGCTCGCTTTCCTGCGTGAGAGGTCTATGATCGCGGCATGATCGTCTTGGGACTCACCGGCTCCATCGGCATGGGCAAGTCCACGGTCGCGCGCATGTTCGCCGACGAAGGCGTACCCGTGTTCGATGCCGATGCGGCGGTCAGGCGCCTGCAAGGACCTGGCGGCGCGCTGGTCGATGCGATCGAATCGGCTTTTCCGGGCACGACCGGAGCGGCCGGCGTCGATCGCGAGGCGCTGGCGGCGCGGGTGCTCGCCGACCGGGCGGTCCTGAAGCAGCTTGAGGCGATCGTTCATCCGGCGGTGGGCAAGGCTCGCGAAGCGTTTCTGGCTGAACATGCCGGAAGGCCCCTGGTGCTGCTCGACATTCCTTTGCTGTTCGAAACCGGCATGGACCGGATCGTCGATAAGGTCGCGGTCGTTTCGGCCGACGAGGATATCCAGCAGATGCGTACACTGGCGCGGCCCGGCATGACGCCGGAAAAGTTCGCGCGCATCCTCTCGCACCAGACCCCGGACGCGGAAAAGCGCGCACGTGCCGATTTCCTGATCCCGACCGATGTGTCGATGGACGCGACGCGCGAAGCGGTGCGCCGAGTGATCGCCGCTTGCCTCGCCGCGCCGGCGGATTCATAGGCCGGACATGCGCGAGATCGTCTTTGACACCGAAACCACGGGCCTTAGCCCCGTCAATGGCGACCGGATGGTCGAGATCGGGTGCGTCGAGCTCTACAACCGGGTCGAAACCGGCCGCACCTTCCATTCCTATTTCAATCCCGGCCGGTCGATGCCGTCCGAGGCCGAGGCGGTGCATGGCCTGTCCGAGCGCTTCCTTTCAGACAAGCCGGTCTTTGAGGACATGTGCGAGTCGCTGCTCGATTTCATCGGCGATTCGCCTTTGGTCGCGCACAATGCGACCTTCGATTTCGGCTTCATCAATCACGAGCTGGGCGGTTGCGGCCGGCCGACCGTCTGCCATTCGCGGATGGTCGACACGCTCGCCATCGCGCGGCAGAAATTTCCCGGCGCCAAGCACAGCCTCGATGCGCTGTGCACTCGCTTCGGGGTCGATCGCTCGCTGCGCGTCAAGCATGGTGCGCTGATCGACGCGCAATTGCTCGCCCAGGTCTATGTCGAGCTGACCGGCGGACGGCAGATCGGGTTGACGCTGGTCGCGGACATGGTCGCCGCGGAGACGCGCCCCGCCGACATGCTCCTCGAAACGGCACCGACGGCGCTGGCCGTCCGCCCGGCCCGGCCCCACGCGCCGAGCGAGGCGGAGTTGGCGCGCCATGCGGCGTTCCTTGCCGGGATCAGGGATCCGATCTGGAGCCGGCTCGGCGGCCGCGGTTGACCTTGTTCGCATGCGCGCCCACATGCCGGGCGTGGACATTTCAGGGCCCGGCTCGGGCCCATCATCGGGAGCCAGGTGATGGACATTCGTGTCTCCGGCCATCAGATCGATACCGGCGAGGCGCTTCGAACCCATGTCGATCAGCGGCTGAACGGGATCGCCGACAAATATTTCTCGCGCGCCGTTTCGGCGCAGGTGACGTTCGGCAAAGGCCCTTATGACCGAAGTTTCACGTGCGACATCGTCGCCCATGTGCCGCAGGGCGTGGTCCTGAAAGGGCGCGCCGCCGCCAATGATGCGCATGCCGCCCTCGAACAGGCTGCCGACCGCATCGAAACCCAGCTTCGCCGCTACAAGCGTCGGCTGAAGGACCGCCACACGCAGGTCGCCCATGCCGAAGCCGAGATCGAGGCCGCCTATACCGTGTTCGCCCCGCCGCCTGAAGCGGAGGAGCCGGCCGATCATCCGCCGGTGATCGCCGAGACCAGGGTCGATATTCCAAGCGCGACCGTGTCCGACGCGGTGATGCTGCTCGACCTGCGCGATACCAATGCGCTGATGTTTCGCAACAGCGCGACGGACCGGTACAACATGGTCTATCGACGGGGCGATGGCACGATCGGCTGGGTCGAGCCCGGGCAGGGCTGACCTTCCGCAATGTTCTTCCCGCAACAGGGGCCGGGCCAAAGTCCGGTACAATGATGAGCGATCTCAACGATATATTGGCGAGCGACGCAGTGGAGGCGAGCCTTACGGTCGCCAATAAGAAGGCGCTGTTCCAGCTTCTCGCCGCGCAGATGAGCCGGCAGACCGGGATCGCGACCAAGACGATCGTCGCCGCCCTGAACGCCCGGGAAAAGCTCGGCTCGACCGGTTTCGGCGGCGGCGCGGCGATCCCGCATGGCAAGGTGGAAGGGCTGACTCAGGTGGTTGGCGCTTTCGCGCGCCTGTCGCAGCCGATCGATTTCGGGGCCGTCGACGGCTTGCCGGTCGATCTCGTCTTTCTGTTGCTGTCGCCGCCCGATGCCGGCGCCGATCACCTGAAAGCCCTCGCCAGCGTCAGCCGTGCTTTTCGCGACCGCGCGATCATGGCCAAGCTGCGCGGCGCGGGCTCGAAGGACGCGCTCTACGCGCTGCTTGCGGGAGAGGAAGCGCGGCATGTCGCCTGAAGGCGGCGAGCGCGCCCATTTTCGCGCGCTCGAATCCCTCTATGCCGCCGCTCCGGTCAACAGCCTGTTCGACTCCCGGCTCGAAATCGTCGAGCCTGGCTTCGCGCGCATCCGGTTCGAAATCGTTCCGGGCAGCTTCCATGCCGCCGGCGCCGCCCACGGCACCGTCTATTTCAAGATGATGGACGATGCCGCTTTCTATGCCTGCAACAGCCTGGTCAGCGATCGCTTCCTGCTCACCACCGCCTTCAATCTCGTCTTTACCCGGCCGCTCAAGGCGGGACCGGTGATCGCCGAAGGCCGGTGGATCAGCGGCAAGCGCCGCGTGTTCGTCGGCGAGGCGCGGCTGGTGATGCCGGACGGCGAGGAAGCCGGGCGCGGTACGGGCACGTTCATGCGCTCGCACATCCCGCTCGCCGGGCTCGAAGGCTATCGGCCGGCCTGATGGCGCCGCGCCTGGCAAGTTCGGTGTTCGTCAAAGCCCTGATTCGCCTCGCCGAAGCGGAAGGAGGTTCCGGCGTTATTGTCGCAAAAGGAGACGCAAATGCCGGCGCCGTCGCCGTGATCCTGCGCGAACGCGGACGGCTCGCCTCCCTGCGCGAACGGGCCCTGCAATCGGACGGCAGCTATGCTTGGTGGGAAGTTTCCAACCAAGATATTGAAAACGAACATAATTTTTCAATCGTTCTCGCTGGGAAACGGCGCGTCGATTCCGATCTGTGGATCGTCGAACTGGATATCGCATCGGCCGAACGCTTCGCCGCTGAAATGAACGCGCTCGGTTGACGTGCCTGGCGGGTGGTTCTAGCGCGCTTGAAGCACTCAGAGCGGGGGCCGACCGCGATCCGGGCAGGACCAGGCGGCACGCGAGACGGGAGGGCGACCGGGGTGAACGTTTCTCGCCCGTCATGGCTCGGCCGACCGCAATGACCAGAGTTTCAATGCGAAGCACCGTTCGCACCGCGGCTCTTGCCGCGGCGGCCATCTGCTTTTCGGCAGCCGCCGGCCTTGCCGGTTTTGCCGGCCCTTCGATCGCTTCGGAGGCGGCGGGAGTCCCGGCTTCCTCCTATGCGGCTCATACCGGCCTCGCGCTCCAGCAGAGCGGGGATTTGGGTCTCAACGCCGCCGACGAGCCGGCCCGGCTCGCCCAGGACGTGGATTTCTCCACCCCCGTCGCCACCCATGCGATCGCCCCGGCCGACCAGGGCGAAATCCTCCGCGAGGCGGAGCGCGACGGCCGCTCGCTGGCGGCTTTGGTCGATCAATATGCCGCCACCGAAACGCCGGACGATGAGGCCGAATGTCTCGCCCGCGCCGTCTATTACGAATCCAAGGGCGAGCCGCTGACCGGCCAGCTCACCGTCGCCGAGGTGATCATCAATCGCTCGCGGTCCGGCCGGTTCCCCAATTCGATCTGCGGCGTGGTCCGCCAGGCCAGCCAGTTCTCCTTCGTTCGCCGCGGCGTCATCCCGACGCCGCCGCAAGGCTCGCGCGATTGGCGCATCGCGGTCGCGATCGCACAGATCGCCATCCAGGACTTGGCCGACGGCGCGGCACCCAATGCGCTGTTCTTCCATGCCCGCCACGTCAATCCGCGCTGGCGGCTGACCCGGGTCGCGACGATCGGCAATCACGTCTTCTACCGCTAGGCTGCTCGGCCTGGCCGGTTGGATCGGCCCGCTCTCCAGTGCCCGGAGAGCGGGCCTTTTCTTGCCCGCCTTTCATCCGTTCCCGTTTCATTCTAGATTCGCGCGATGGCCAGCCTGCCCGAGTCGGACCCCTGCTTCGCCGATCTGCCGCTCGTCGCGCAGGATGTCGCGCGCGGCGTGGCGCGATTGTTCCACCGCTCCGATCTCTACGGCATCTGCGAAGCGCCGCTGCCCAACGGGCGGCGGGCGGACTTGATGGCGATCTGCGGCAAGGGAATGCTTACCATCGTCGAGATCAAGGTGTCGAAGGCCGACCTGATGGGCGACCGCAAATGGACCGACTATCTCGACTATTGCGACCATTTCTACTGGGCGGTGCCAGCGGGCTTCGGGCTGGAGCCGTTCGATGGCGGTGCGCTCGGCCCGGAACTTGCCGGGCTGATCGTCGCCGATCGCTACGATGCGGAAGTGATCCGACCGGCGCCATGCCGGCCGCTCGCCGCCGCGCGGCGCAAGGCGGAAACGCTGCGCTTTGCCCGCCGCGCCGCGCGGCGGCTGGCGGGCGGTATGGATTCGGCGCTGGTGACCGGACCGGATTTTTGATTCAGGGCTGGTCGTTGGGCGATGCCGGCGTGCGCTCCGTGCCTTCCAGCGCGCGCAGGATGGATCCTGCGCGCCGGTCCTGCCGCGCATAATCGAGCGCCGAATAGCCGGCGACGCTGTCGCTCTGGTTGGGGTCGGCGCCCTGGGCCATCAGCAACCGCACCATCGGCAGGTCCATCCGCTGCACCGCCAGGATCAACGCGGTCTCGCCGCGATTATTGGCCATGTTGACGTTGGCGCGCCGCGCAAGCAGGCGCTCGGCGCCATCGCGCCAGCCGATCTGCGCCGCGAGCATCAGCGGCGTCGTGCCATCGCTGTTCTGGAGATCGGGGCGCGCACCGCGGCTCAGCAGGAAGGAGAGCCAGTTGAGGTCGCGACCGCGCACCAGCATGTGCAGTGCGCCCTCGCCGGTCGATTGATCGCGCGCATTGATCGCGATCGAACTCGGGTTGGCGGTGATCTCGTCCACAACGCCGCCGTCACGCTCGCGCACCGCCTTCAGGAAGCGGTAATGCTCCGAAAAGCCGGTTTGCGCGATCACCGGCACCGCAAGCAGCGCCAGGAGCACGGCCGCGAGTGCGCGAATGTTGGTCTTGGCCATGATTCGAAACGATTCCCGCTGCTATTCGACTTGATCGCAGCGGCTTAGCAAAGCATGGCTGTGAGCGCCATGAACGAAAGCACGCACCTTCGGCCTTTTTCCCTGCTGGCCCTGTTGCTGGCATTCCTGCTTGCCGGCTGCGGCACGCCGCCCGCCGAGGCGCCGCCGCTGCAAGGCGCGACGATGGGCGGGCCGTTCACGCTCACCGACCAGAACGGGCGGCGGGTCAGCGACACCGATTTCGCCGGCAAGTATCGGATCGTCTATTTCGGCTTCACTTACTGCCCCGACGTTTGCCCGGTGGATCTGCAGGTGGTGGGCGCGGGCCTGCGCCAGTTCGAACAGAGCGATTCGGCGCGCGCCGCCCGCGTGCAGCCGATCTTCATCAGCGTCGATCCTGCGCGCGACACGCCCGAGGCGATGCGCGCCTATGTCGCGAACTTCCACCCCCGGCTGATCGGCCTGACCGGCAGCGAACAGGAAGTGGCGGACGTGGCGCGCGCCTATGGGGTCTATTTCAACCGGGGCACGCCCAACGAACAGGGCGCCTATCTGGTCGATCACAGCCGGATCGTCGTGCTTTACGGCCCGGAGGGCGAGCCGATCGCGATCGTCCCGCATGATCAGGGGCCGGCCGGCGTCGCCGCCGAGCTCGCACGCTGGGTGCGATGAGGCCGCGTTTCTGGGAATTGCCGCTGGAGACGCTGGACCGGGCGGAATGGGAGGCCCTGTGCGACGGCTGCGGCAAATGCTGCCTGCACAAGCTTGAGGATGAGGTTACGGGCGAGCTTTTCCCGACCAACGTCGCTTGCCGGCTGCTCGATCGCAAGAGCTGCCGATGCAAGGATTACCGGAACCGGCGCGCTTATGTGCCCGATTGCGTGCGGCTCGATGCGGAGAGCCTGTGCGGGATCGACTGGCTGCCCTCGACCTGCGCCTATCGGCTGCGCGCCGAGGACAAGCCGCTGTTCGACTGGCATTACCTGATCAGCGGCGATCCGGAGAGCGTCCACGAAGCGGGGATATCTGTACGCGGCTGGACGGTGTCGGAAGACGATGTCGGTGATCTCGAGCATTATCTCATCGATCGCGCGCTCTGACGCGGACCTGGACGGTCTGCCGCTCGCCATTCGGGTCAATCCGCGCGCGCGCCGGTTGCGGCTGAAGGTCGATCGCCGCACCCGTGTCCTGCTGCTGACCGTCCCGCCCCGCATATCCCGACGCCGGGCGCTGGCCTGGGCGGCGGAGCATCGCGATTGGGCGGAGCGCGCGCTGGCGGCCCTGCCCGCCGCCTTGCCGTTCACACCGGGCGCGACGATCCCGCTGGAAGGAGTCCCGCACATCATCGACTGGTCGGCATCCCGGCCGCGCCGAATCGAAGTTGCGGATGGGCGGCTGCTGGCCGGCGGCCCGATCGAGGGGCTGGATCGCCGCATGCTGCGCTGGCTGAAGGCGCGCGCGCTCACCCGGCTCGAGGCGGAGACTCGCGAATATGCGGCGAAGGGCGGCGTCATGGCGTCGCGGGTAAGCGTCGGCGATCCGGTCTCGCGCTGGGGCAGCTGCGCCTCCTCGGGCGCGATCCGCTATAGCTGGCGGCTGATTCTCGCGCCCGAATTCGTGCGCCGCGCGACGGTCGCGCACGAAGTCGCTCATCTCTCTCACATGAATCATGGGCCCGCCTTCCACGCATTGGTGGCCCGATTGCTCGGCGCCGATCCGCAGCCCGCGCGCGCCTGGCTCAGGCGGGACGGCGCCGGCCTGCACCTCGTCGGAGCGCGTTAGAAGGGGCGCGGCTCCGGGCGGCGCGGCGGCGGCTCGCGCTGCTGCTGCTGCTGCTGCTCGCCTTGACGCGGCCGGGTGAGCGTGCGCTCGAGCCAGGAGCGGTCGATCCGCTGCGGCTCGTCGGGCTTCTCTTCCTGGACGGGCGGGGTCGGACGGTCGCCCAGGATGACCTCGTCGCCCGCCGAGGGCGGGGCGAGCGGGTTGCCGTCGGCATCCATCATCGGGCCATCCTCGGGCGGCGCGTACCAGAGATCCTCCTCCGGATCGACCTGCCATTCGGGCGCGGATGCTTCTGTCGCGAAGGGCTCCGCCGCACGGTTGGCGACGGCGCGGCTCATATAGGTGCGGAAAGCCTGGGCCGGCGCGCGGCCGCCGGAGAGGCCCGCCAGCCGGCGATTGTCGTCGCGGCCCATCCACACGCCGGTGGTGATGCCGCTGGAAAAACCGACGAAATAGCCGTCGCGGTTGGAGGAGGTGGTGCCGGTCTTGCCCGCGGTCGGCCGGCCGAGGTCGGCGGCGCGGCCGGTGCCGTTGGCGACGACGCCCTGAAGCAGGTCGGTCATCTGCGCCGCGACCCAGGGCTGGACGAGCACGCGCCCGCCTTCGTCCTGATGCTGGTAAAGCAGCGTGCCGTCGGCGGTGGTGACGCGGCGGATGCCATAGGGAACGACCGAAACGCCGCCGCGCGCCACCGCTGCATAAGCCCGCGTCATGTCGATCAGCCGGACTTCGGACGAACCAAGCGCCATGGCCGGGCTGGTATTGACCCGCGTGGTGATGCCGAAGCGCTGCGCCATGTCCGCCACCGAACGGGTGCCCACCTGCTGCGCCAGGCGCACGGCAACGGTATTGACCGAATAGGCGAAGGCGGCGCGCAACGGAATTGGGCCCACATTGCGGCCATTGTCGTTGCGCGGGCTCCACCCGTTTATCGTGATCGGCGAATCCTCGACGATGGTGTTCGGATTGAAGCCCGCCTCCAGCGCGGCCAGATAGACGAACAGCTTGAACGACGAACCGGGCTGGCGCGTCGCCTGGGTCGCGCGGTTGTAGATGGAACTCGCATAATCGCGCCCGCCGACCATCGCGCGCACCGCGCCGTCCCGGTCGAGCGACACGAGCGCGCCCTGGGCACCCTGCGGTGCATTGGCGTTGATCGCGTCCGCGGCGGCGCGCTGCATACCGGCGTCGATCGTGGTCCACACGTCGATCGGAGCGCTGGTCTCATCGATCAGCAACTCGAGCTGGGGCAGCACCCAATCGACGAAATAGCGGGTCACATCCTGCCGGCGCTCCTGGCGGACCAGCTCGACGTCCTGCGGATTGGCGGCGGCTGCCTGGGCGCTGGTGATCGCGCCGCTGCGTACCATCAGACGGAGCACGACGCTGGCGCGCTCCCGCGCCGCTTCGGCATCGGCGGTCGGCGAATAATTGGACGGCGCCTTGACGAGGCCGGCGACGATCGCCGCCTCGGCGACGCTCATCTCGGTCGCGCTGTGATCGAAGAAGAGGCGCGAGGCGGCGTCGATGCCATAGGCGCCGCCGCCGAAATAGACGCGGTTGAGGTAGAGCTCCAGGATCTGGTCCTTGGAGAATTTCCATTCCAGCGCGAGCGCAAGAATGCCCTCGCGAACCTTGCGCACGAAGCTGCGATCGTTGGTGAGAAAGATGTTGCGGGCAAGCTGCTGCGATATGGTGGAAACGCCGCGCACCCGGCTGCCGTCGGTCCAGCCGACCCAGATGCCGCGCGCGATGCCGATCGGATCGACGCCGGGATGCGAGCGGAAGCGGCGATCCTCCACCGCGATCATCGCGTCGCGCATGATCGGCGGGATCTGTTGGTAGCGCAGCCATTCGCCGAAGACCGGGCCCATCGAATGGATCACCGTCCCGTCGGCCGCGCGCACCCGGATCATCTGGCCGAGATCGTCGCGGCGGCTGAGCTCGCTATAGCTGGGAAGCTGGTTGACCGCGACGGCGACCGCGACGCCCAGCGCGACGAACGACACGACCAGCAAATAGGCCGCGATCTTGAAGCTGGAGACGATGAACCGCCGGATGCGGGACCGGGGAGGAGCGCTGGCCATGGAGGGCTACCGATAGGGGCGGCGAGTCATGGCGGCAAGCAGAAGCGCGCGGCGCCTTAACCGGGGCTTACTTCGGTTCGTCGCGGCGTTCGAAATCGAGGCTGGCCGAATTGATGCAGTAACGCAGGCCCTCCGGCCCCGGGCCGTCGGGAAAGACATGGCCGAGATGGCCATCGCATTTCGCGCAGCGCACTTCCGTTCGGACCATGCCGTGGCTCCGATCCTCGATCAGCGTCACATGATCCTGCGCCGCCGGGCTGGTGAAGCTCGGCCAGCCGCTGCCGCTGTCGAATTTGGTGTCGCTGTCGAAGAGCAGGGTGCCGCAGCCGGCGCAGCGATAACCGCCCTGGTCGTGATTGTCCCAGTAGATGCCGGTGAAGGCGCGCTCCGTGCCGCCTTCGCGCAGCACATGATAGCCTTCGGGAGAGAGCCGGTCGCGCCATTCGGCGTCGGTGAGATCGAGCCTGTCCATGGCCGGAATGTGGGGCGTCGTCCGCCTTCGATCAATCCCGCGCCAGCCGGCGGTCCAGCCGGAGCAGGCCATAGCCGGCAAGGAGGAAGCCGGCGGCCATGATCGCTGCGTTCAGCGCGATCTCCGTCGGGGCAAGCCGCCCGGCATCCAGGAAGGGATAGGCGTAGCGCCCTTCCGCCGCCCCGCGCGCCAGCGCATAAACGAAATAGGCCAGCGGATAGAGCGCCCAGAGCCACGGATCGCGCCGGGCGAGACCGCCCTTCGGCGCGAAGGCGAGCCAGAAAAGCGGCACCAGGATCGGCGTGGCCGTGTGCAGCAGCAGATCGGCGAGCCGCGCGCCGCCGGACAGCTCCAGCAGCCCGCGCAGCAAAAGCGCATAGACGATGCCGACGAGCAGGATGGCGAGCGTCGCGCCGCCGAGCAGGAAGGGCATCCGCCCGGAGGCTCGGCCCAGGGCGATGGCGGTAAACAGCAGGGCGACGGCCAGATTGGTCAGGATCGTGAAATAGCGCAGCATCGCCCAGATCGCCGCGCCGGCCGATCCGGCCAGATCGCTGCTGGCGGCGAACTGGATAGCGAGGCCCGCCCACGCAACCGCCCCGACCAACCCCGCGGCGACCCGTCCCAGCCCCGAAATGCCGCCCCCCGAAATGCCGCCCATCGCCTCGCTCTCCATCCGAGCCTGCCGCAATATGCCACGCAAAAGCTCGCATTTCGATGCGAAGTCGTCTGGCGCGACATTTCGCCGGTGCAGGGATAGAAGATCATATGTCCGACATCGTCCGCCTGCCTGTTTGCGAAGTCGATCCGCTCGACGGATTAAGTCTGCCGGGCTGGGTCTATCGCGATCCGGAATTCTTCCGGGTCGAGATGGCGCGCGTGATTCGTCCGGCCTGGCAGATCGTCTGTCATGCCAGCGACGTTCCGGCGCCGGGCAACTGGCGGTCGCTCGATTATCTGGGCGAAAGCGTGATCGTCATTCGTGGCGCGGACGGGATGGTGCGCGCCTTCGCCAATCTCTGCCGCCATCGGGGCGCCCGGCTGGTGGACGGCACGGGCGGCTGCGCGAAGCGGCTCACCTGTCCCTATCATGCCTGGACCTACGCCGCCGACGGCCGGCTGATCGGCGTTCCGCACCGGGAGGATTATCCGGGGCTGGACCTGGCCGCGCACGGGCTGATCCCGATCGAGCTGGAGGACTGGCGCGGCTTCCTGTTCGTCCGGCTGGAAAGCGGCGGGCCGAGCGTCGCCGAGATGATGGCGCCCCATGAGACGGAGATCGCGCCGCACCGTTTCGAGGCGCTGGAGGCGATCGGCCGGATCACGCTGCGTCCGCGCGACGTGAACTGGAAGACTGTCGCCGACAATTATTCGGACGGCCTCCATATCGATGTCGCCCATCCCGGCCTCGATCGTCTCTTCGGCGCGAGCTACGAGATCGAGGCCGGCGATCATGTCGACCGGATGGCGGGCGAATTGCGCGAGCGGCCGTCCGCCAACCTGTCCGAGCGCGCCTACCGGCATTTCCTGCCCAAGGGTGCCGGGCGGACCTGGCTCTATTTCAAGCTCTGGCCGAACGTCGCGTTCGACATCTATCCCGACCAGGTCGATTTCATGCATTTCGTGCCGGTCTCGCCGACGCAGACGCTGATCCGCGAGATCAGCTATGCCGTGCCGGATGCGCGCCGCGAGATGAAGGCCGCGCGCTATCTCAACTGGCGGATCAACCGCCAGGTCAATGCCGAGGACACGGAGCTGATCGCCCGCGTCCAGCAGGGCATGGGATCGTCGCTCTACCGGCCGGGGCCGCTGGGCGACAGCGAAGTCTGCCTGCGCAGTTTCGCCCGCAAGCTCCGGCGGATCATTCCGCAGACGCGGCTGGACTCGCCCCCGCCGCCGGGCTGGAGCGGCCTGCCCGGCGCATGAGGAAATAGACCGGAATGCCGGCCGCGAGCAGCGCCGCGCCCCAGGCCGTCGCCTCATAGCCCGCGCCATAGAGCGTCCATAAGGAATAGAGCGCCCCCAGAGAGGCGATGACCGAGAGCATCGCCGATCCCGCGATTCTGCCGGTATATTGCAGCCGGAGCGCGGCGAGCGCGCATGCGAGATAGAGGATGAGAGCCAAAGCGGTCGTGAGCAGCGCCATGAACGCGAACAGCCCCCCGACCGTGCGCGAATAGTTGGCGGCGATCAGGATGGTGGCGAGGCCGCTGGACAGGATTTGTGCCCGCACGGCGATGCCGCGCGATGTCTTTGCAAACCATGCGGGGAAGACGCCCTGCCGCGCCATCGCCAACGGCATCTCGCCCTGAAGCAGCACCCAGCCGTTCAGCGCTCCGATCGCGCTGATCGCCGCGAAGAGGCCGACCAGCAGGGCGAGACCGGAGCTCCAGTAAAGCGCCACGAAATCGGCCAGCGGCGCATTCGACGCGGCGATCTGGTCGGTCGGCATCAACAATATGACCGGCATCGAGGTCAGCAGATAGACGATACCGACGATCAGGATGCCGATCATGGTGGCGCGCGGCACGTTGCGCGCCGGATCCCGAACCTTGTCCTCGCCCACCGCCGCCGCTTCGACGCCAAGCATCGCCCAGAGGGTAAGCGCAGCCGCGGCAGAAATGCCGGCAAAGCTGATATCCGTCGCACGCAGCGGGATATTCGTCACCTGCCGGCCTTCGCCGACCACCAGTGCGGCGATGACGATGACGGCGATCAACGGGATCAGCTTGATGAGGACGGTGACGAACTGGATGCCGCCTGCGGCGCGCACGCTGGCGCAGTTGATCGCGGTCAGTGCCCAGAGCAAGGCGATCGTGGCGAGCGCGCCCAGGCCAGGCGTGCTCGCCAGCGCGGGCGCGAACAGCGAGAGATAGCTGATCGCCGCGACCGCGATGGCGGCGTTGCCGGCCCACAAAGCGATCCAGTAGCTCCACGCGACGGCGAAGGCGGGGATCGGGCCGAATGCCTCCTGCACGAACGCATAGGGGCCACCGGCGCCGGGCATCGCCCGGGTCAGCCGGGCGAAGACGAAGGCGAGGCAGAGCGCGCCGGCGATGGTGAACAGCCAGCCGAACACCGCGTTCCAGCCATAAGGCGCGAGTTGGGCGGGCAGCAGGAAGATGCCCGTGCCGATCACGTTGCCGATGACGAGGACGAGGCAGAGCCAGAAGCCGAAGGCGCGTTGCGGACCTGCCGGTGACGTCATGGCTGCATTCCCCCGTTCGGCGTTGTGCGCCGGTTGGCAATGCTCTGCAATCGGGGAATGTGGGATTGCTGAATCGACTCAGCGCCCGGAGGCCGGCTGCCCGATTCATGGTGCGGTCGAGAAGACTCGAACTTCCACGGCCTTTCGGCCACAGCGACCTCAACGCTGCGCGTCTACCAGTTCCGCCACGACCGCACGTGATGCACGCCGGAAGGCCCGGCGTCGGTAGGAAGCGGGGCCTCTAGCAAAGCCTTCCGGGCCGCGCAACCACCGCGCAATCGCCGCTCAATAGAGGAACATCGGCATGCCCTCGACCCGCATCAGCCGGGCGCGGTAGCTCGCTTTGTCGTAGAGGGCGGTGACATCCACCGACTTGGTGCCCTTGAGCAGGGTGTCGTTGGGCACATGGCTGTATTTGCCGTCGGAAAGCGTGACCATCCGCGCTTTCTCGCCGTTCGCGAGCAATTGCACGGCGAGGCCGCCGAAGGCGAAGCCGACCATCCGGTCCATCGCGTCCGGCGCGCCGGCGCGCATCAGATAGGCCAGTTCCTGGATCACCGTGCCGATGCCCAGCTTCGCCTCGATCGCGCGGCCGAGCCGGCGGCCGATCCCCGCCTCGTCGCGCTGGGTCGCGGTCTGCGAAAGGTCGTCCGCCTCCGCCACGCCGGAGATGCGCGCGCCTTCCGATATCACGCACATCGCGTAATTGGCCGGGTTGGAGGCCTTGTCCTCGGCCAGCAGCGGCAGCAGCAGGTCGAGGTCCGCCGGCACTTCGGCGATCACGGTGCGGTCGACCTGGGCGAGGAAGCCGGACAGCAAGGCGGTCTCGCCGCTGCGCCGGCCGAACAGTTCGACGACGCCGATCCGCTCATGGCTCTCGACGGTAGTGCGCAGCGCGTTGATCGCCTCGACCGATCGGCTGACGGCGGTGGAAAAGCCGATGCAATAGTCCGTGCCGAACACGTCATTGTCCATCGTCTTGGGGACGGAGATGACGGGCACGCCCTGCGCCGCGAGGTGGGCGGAGAAGCGCAGCGTGCCGTCCCCGCCAAGCGTCACCATCGCGTCGACGCCGAGCTTCTCCAGCACCTCCAGAACATGGCCGGTGCCGTCGCCGTGCTTGTGCGTGCGCGGATCGGCGCGCGACGTGTGGAGCATGGTGCCGCCGCGCCGGTCGATGCCGCGCACGCGCTCGCGGCCGAGCGCGATCGTGTTGGCGGCGATACTGGCCGGATCGCCCGGATCGATCGCCATCACGCCTTCCCAGCCGCGCTGGAAGCCGGTCACCTCCCAGCCGAGATCGTCGGCGGAGAGCACGACCGAGCGGATGCAGGGATTGAGGCCGGGGACATCGCCGCCCCCCGTCAGGATTCCGATGCGCATCCGCGCACCTTAGCGGCCGCGATCAGACGGTAAAGCTCTCGCCGCAGCCGCAGGCGCCCTTGGCGTTGGGATTGTCGAAAACGAAACCGGCGGTGAAATCGTCTTCCACCCAGTCCATGGTCGATCCGATCAGATAGAGGACGGACGCGCCGTCGATGTAGAAGGCGCCGCCCGGCGTCTCGATCTTCTCGTCGAACGGATCGGCCTCGGTGACGTAGTCCACCGAATAAGCCAGCCCCGAACAGCCGCGCCGGGGCGTGGACAGCTTGGCGCCGATCGCGTCTTGGGGCGCCTTGGCCATCAGCTCGGCGATACGCGCCTCGGCGGCGGGCGTCAGGATGACCGCGGCAGGGCGGGCGCGGGTCTTGGTTTCCGTCGTCATAGCATTCCGAGCTCCAGCTTGGCCTCGTCGCTCATCTTCTGCGGGTCCCAGGGCGGATCCCAGACCAGCTCCACTTCGGCATCGCCGATCCCGGGCACCGCGCCGACGCGCAGCTCGATCTCGCCCGGCATCGATTCGGCGACCGGGCAATGCGGCGTGGTCAGCGTCATCGTCACCTTGGCGTGATGTTCGGGGGTGATCTCGACGCCGTAGATCAGGCCGAGATCGTAAATGTTCACCGGAATCTCCGGATCGTAAATGTCCTTCAGCGCCGCGATCACGGCTTCATAAAGGTCGCCGCCCGGCTCCGTCCCGGAAAGCGTCGCCGGCTGCTGCGACAGGAAGCCCTCCAGATAGTCGCGCTTCCTTTCAAACGTCTCGACCACGTCGGACACGCGCGCCTTGGGCGGCGCTTCCACGCCGTCCACTTCCTCGATCTCGATCTTCTGCTGCTCGTTCATCCGAAGATTCTCGTCACCCGTTCGATCCCCGCGACCAGGGCCGCGATATCCTGCTTGGCGTTATAGACGCCGAAGCTCGCCCGCGCCGTCGCGTCCACGCCCAGGGCCGCCATCAGCGGCTGTGCGCAATGATGGCCGGCGCGGATCGCGACCCGGCTCTCGTCCAATATGGTGCCGACATCGTGGGGATGCACCCCCTGAACCGCGAAACTGACGATGCCAGCCGCATCCTCCGGCCCGAACAGCCGGACCGAATTGAGCCCGCGCAAGGCCGCGCGCGTCTCCGCGACCAAAGCCGCCTCGTGCGTCGCGATCGCTTCGAGGCCGATCCCCTCGACATAGTCGATGGCGGCATGGAGCCCGAGCACGCCGACGACATGCGGCGTCCCCGCTTCGAACCGCGCCGGCGGCGGGGCATAGGTCGTCTTCTCGAACGTGACCTTGTCGATCATCGCGCCGCCGCCCTGCCAGGGCGGCATGGATTCCAGGATGTCGCCACGCGCCCACAGCACGCCGATCCCGGTCGGGCCATAGAGCTTGTGGCCGGAGAAAACATAGAAGTCGCAATCGAGCGCCTGCACATCGACGCTCATGCGCGGCACGGCCTGGCAACCGTCGAGCAGCAACTTCGCGCCGACGCTGTGCGCGATCTCCGCCGCCCGCTTGGCGTCGAGTACGGAGCCGAGCACATTGGAGACATGGGCGAGCGCGACCAGCTTGTGCTCCGGCCGGATCATCGCGGCACAAGCGTCCAGATCGATCCGGTGATCCTCGGTCAGCGGCACCACGTCGATCTCGGCACCAGTCATCTGCCACGGCACGATGTTGCTGTGATGCTCAAGCGTGGACAGCAGGATGCGGTCGCCCGATTTCAGGTTCGCGCCGCCCCAGCTCTGCGCGACCAGGTTGATCCCCTCGGTCGCGCCGCGCACGAAGACGATCTCCTCCGGCGCGGCGGCGTTGAGGAAGGAAGCGACCCGGCGCCGCGAGGCCTCGAACGCGACGGTCATGTCAGCCGAACGCTGATAGACGCCGCGATGGACTGTCGCATAGGTCTCGGCATAGCCCCGCGCGATCGCGTCGATGACTTGCCTTGGCTTCTGCGCGGTCGCGGCCGTGTCGAGATAGGCCCAGCCATCGGGAATCGCCGGAAAATCGGCCAGCCAGTCGAGCGCTGGTATCCCTCTCCCCTCGCGGGAGAGGGGGGGACCCATTGCGTCAGCAATGGGGGGGTGAGGGAAAGTGCGGTCGGCGTCGATCATGCCCTCACCCTCCCGTCGCTTCGCGGCGGGCCCCTCCCTCTCCCGCAAGGGGAGAGGGGTTTCCGAACCACGCATCCACATCCGCATAGCAGGCCGCGCGCACGTCCGGCTCGCCGATCCGGTCCAGCGCGTCGGCGACGAAAGCGCGGGTGAGCAGGCCCCGGGCCTCGTCCGGCGTCACGCCACGGCTTTCGAGATAGAAGAGCGCCTGCCGGTCCAGCTCGCCGACCGTCGCGCCATGGGCGCATTTCACGTCGTCGGCGAAAATCTCCAGCTCCGGCTTGGCGTTGATCTGCGCGGCGCGGTCGAGCAGCAGGCCCTTCAGGCTCTGCTCGCCGTCCGTCTTCTGCGCGCCGCGATCCACCTCGACCCGCGCGGCCACCGAACAGGCGCTGCGATCGTCCGCGACCGAGCGCCAGACCTGCCGGCTCGTGCCTTCGGGCCGGGCATGGCGCAGCACGGTGACGCCCTCCAGCCGCTCTGCGCCCCGCGCCAGCAGCGCCCCGCCCGCCTCGCCATAGGCGCCTTCGCCGGTCAGGATCAGCTCATGCTCGATCCGCGCGCTGTCCGCGCCCGTCACCAATGCGGTCCCCGTATAGCTCGCCCCCTCGCCGACCGTGACGAAAGCGAAATCGGTATGCGCGCCGCCCGCCTTCAGCACGCGCAGCGTCCGCATCAGCCGCGCGCCTTTGGCGATTTCGAAGATCGCCGTCGCGTTGCTCCAGCCGCCGCCGACATGGGTCTCGACGATCGAGGCCTGCGCGCCATCCCCCAGCACGATGCGGTTGGAATGATGCGCCGCGCCGCCGGTCGAGACATGGACGATCTGGACGAGGCCGTCGGTCGCGCCGTCCTTGCCCAGCGCGATCACATAGCCCGCCTTCGCCTCCGCGCAGGCGAGATCGGCGAGCACATTGTTGCCCGGCTTGTAGCGCGCGGCCGAAACCTTCACCTCGCCGGCATTGCTGCGCGCCGCATCGAAGGCGCCATCGACGAACAGCAGCCGCGGCCCGGGCCGTTCGGTCTCGATCCACGGCAACGCCTCCGGCACCGCGCCCGTCGGCGCGCTCTCGGCCAGCGCGGGCAGCCCGTCCAGCGCGCTCCAGCGCCAATGCTCGTCGCGCTTCGAGGGAAGGTCGAGCGGCATCAGCCCCCCTTCTTTCCGTCATGCTGAACTCGATTCAGCATCCATGAACAATGCAGCTGACTATTCTCGCAAGCCGTGTTCATGGGTCCCGGATCAAGTCCGGGATGACCAAAGGAAAAGGGCGTGCGGAGGATCACGCCGCCACCGCCGCATAGCCTTCGCGCTCCAGCTCGAGCGCGAGTTCCGCGCCGCCGGAGCGGACGATCCGCCCGCCCGCCAGCACATGGACGAAATCCGGCCGGACGAGATCGAGCAGCCGCTGATAATGGGTGATGAGCAGCACCGCCTTGTCGGGCTTGCGCATGATCCGGTTGATCCCCTCGCCGACGACGCGCAGCGCGTCGATGTCGAGGCCGGAATCGGTCTCGTCGAGGATGGCGAGGGCGGGATCGATGATCCCCATCTGCACCATCTCGTTGCGCTTCTTCTCGCCGCCGGAAAAGCCGACATTCACGGCGCGCTTCATCATTTCCATGTCGAGCCCGAGGGCGTCGGCCTGCGCCCGCGCCAGCCGCAGGAAATCCCCCGCCGAAAGCTCCGCCTCGCCCCGCGCGCGGCGCTGGGCGTTCAATGCGGTGCGCAGGAACTGGACATTGGAGACACCGGGGATTTCGACCGGATATTGAAAGCCGAGGAACATGCCGAGCGCGGCGCGCTCGTGCGGTTCGAGGGCGAGCAGGTCGATTTCCTCCGTTCCCCGGCGAAGGCCGGGGTCCAGGATCGGCGCGTCGCGCCGATGCGACGCTGCCGCGCCGCTAGTGTCTAAAGGGTCTGGACCCCGGCCTTCGCCGGGGAACGGCGGGGTAAGCGTCACCGACCCATGCGTCACCTCATAGCCCGGCCGCCCGGCGAGGACGTAGGACAGGGTCGATTTGCCCGACCCGTTCGGCCCCATGATCGCATGGATTTCGCCCGGGTTGAGCGTGAGGCTGATCCCCTTGAGGATCGTCTTGCCGTCGATTTCGGCGTGGAGGTTTTCAATCTTGAGCATGATTTTAGTCTATCGCCTCCATCTGCGGAGGATTAAATTGATCGAGGCGTTCTGCGCGATACTGTTGGCTGTGATCGATTGAGATCAGAGCGCCTTCGATCATCTGTTCCTTGTCAGCATCCGGTAAATTGCTGGTCCGCAACATCTCGCGAGCACGCAATTCAGCTTCATTTCGTTCTTCTCGGCAGTCAGCCTTCAATTGCTCGATGGCAGCGCGCACGGCGTTTCCTGTCCGCGAACCTGGTATCCTCGCGTTGCGATCTTCCAGCATGCACATGAGATAAGGCGTGATCGCAGGGGCGATTTCACGTGGCAAAGCAAGGGTCCGCCGCTCACGAAGGATTATTGGCTCCTCGGCGGGTTGAATCATTCCCAGCATCAGCATCGCGATGATCATCCCACGCTCCCCTCAAGGCTGACCCCCAGCAGCTTCTGCGCCGCGCCTGCATCAAGCCCCTCCCCTTCAGGGGAGGGGTTGGGGTGGGGCTTGTTCCAGCGCATCGGGGCGGCCGACAAAGCTTCGGCGATATGGGCCAGCACCCCGTCGATATTGGTCATCACGTCTCCGTTCGTGACGCGCACGACGCGGAAGCCATGTCCGGTCAGCATGTCGTCGCGCAGCCGATCCTTCGCCGCGTCATGCGTGTCGCCGTCCACCTCGACGATCAGTGCCCGCTGCGGGCACAGGAAATCCGCGATGAAGCGGCCGATCACGGACTGGCGGCGGAACTTGTGGCCGAAGAGCTGTCCGTTGGAGAGGTGCCGCCAGAGGCGCTTTTCCGGTTCGGTCGGATTGCGGCGCATCTCGGCGGCGCGTTCGTGGAGAAGGCGGAGCTGCTCGACCGACAGGCCCCACCCCTTGCCCCTCCCCTGAAGGGGAGGGGTTTTCGGGCTCCAGCCCTTGTCGATGGTCGGCGCGTTCATCCCACCGATCCTTCCAGCGAAATCCCCAGCAGCTTCTGCGCCTCCACCGCGAACTCCATCGGGAGCTGTTGCAGCACCTCGCGGGCGAAGCCGTTGACGATCAGCGCGACGGCATCCTCTTGGCTGAGCCCCCGGCTCATCGCGTAGAAGAGCTGGTCGTCGCTGATTTTGGAGGTGGTCGCCTCATGCTCGATCTGGGCCGAGGGGTTGCGGACCTCGATATAGGGGACGGTGTGGGCGCCGCACTGGTCGCCGAGCAGCAGGGAGTCGCACTGGGTGAAGTTGCGCACGCCTTCCGCATTGGCGTTGACGCGGACGAGGCCGCGATAGGTGTTGTTGGAGCGGCCGGCGCTGATCCCCTTCGACACGATGGTCGAGCGGCTGCCCTTGCCGAGATGGATCATCTTGGTGCCGGTATCGGCCTGCTGCATGTTGTTGGTGAGCGCGACCGAATAGAATTCGCCGACGCTGTCCGCGCCTTTCAATATGCAGGACGGATATTTCCAGGTGATCGCCGATCCGGTCTCGACCTGCGTCCACGACACCTTCGATCGGTCGCCGGCGCAGAGCGCGCGCTTGGTCACGAAATTGTAGATGCCGCCCTTGCCCTCGGCGTCGCCCGGATACCAGTTCTGGACGGTGGAATATTTCACCTCCGCGTCCTCGTGCGCGTAGATTTCCACGACCGCCGCGTGGAGCTGGTTCTCGTCGCGCATCGGCGCGGTGCAGCCCTCGAGATAGGAGACGTAGCTGCCCTTGTCGGCGACGATCAAAGTGCGCTCGAACTGGCCGGTATTCTCCGCATTGATGCGGAAATAGGTGGAGAGCTCCATCGGGCAGCGCACGCCCTCCGGCACATAGACGAAGGTGCCGTCGGAGAAGACCGCGCTGTTGAGGCAGGCATAATAATTGTCGCGCTGGGGCACGACGGAGCCGAGATATTTCTGCACCAGCTCCGGGAATTCGCGGATCGCCTCGGAGATGGAGAGGAAGATGACGCCGGCCTTGCGCAGCTCGTCGCGGAAAGTGGTGGCGACGCTGACGCTGTCGAACACCGCATCGACCGCGATCTTGCGCGCGCCCTCGACCCCGGCCAGCACCTTCTGTTCCTCGATCGGGATGCCGAGCTTTTCGTAGGTGCGGCGGATTTCCGGGTCGAGCTCGTCCAATGAGGCGAGCGTCGGCTTCTTCTTGGGCTCGGCGTAATAATAGGCGTCCTGAAAATCGATCGGCGGAATGTCGAGCTTCGCCCAGTCCACCTCCGCCATCTCCAGCCAGGCGCGATAGGCCTTGAGCCGCCAGTCCAGCATCCATTCCGGCTCGTTCTTCTTGGCCGAGATGTAGCGGACGGTGTCCTCGTTCAGGCCCTTGGGCGCGAATTCCTGCTCGACGGGGCTGGAAAAGCCCCATTCGTATTTCGCGGCGCGCTCCGCCGCCTCGATCGCCTCGCGGTTCTTGACGTCGGTCATGCCTGCACCTGCCCCCCGGCGAAGGCCGGGGCCCAGGCGGCGCTATCGCGCCGTTCCTTGTCTTGACGCTGGACCCCGGCTTGCGCCGGGGAACGAACAGCGAGGCTGGAAAGGGACACCCCCGCCAGCGCCCCGCGCACCGCGCCGTTGACGATGTGCATGTGCGGACGGACCTGGCAGCAGCTCTCCAGCGCGCAATCGTGGCGCTCATTGTCCACGCAGCTCGTCATCTGGATCGGGCCTTCGACCGCCTCGACGATGTCGGCCAGGCTGATCGCCGCCGGAGGCCGCGCGAGGCGGACGCCGCCGCCCGTGCCCCGGCTCGATTCGAGCAGTCCCGCGGTCGAAAGCCGGCTGACCAGCTTCTGCGCGGTCGGCAGCGGAATCCCCGTCTCCGCGCTCAGCGTCGTCGCATTGACCTTTGCGGCCCCGCAATGGCGCGCGGCGGCCGACATCATCACGACGGCATAATCGGCAAGGCTGGAAAGTCGCATAGACCCTTCGGCTAGTTGCGAACCATTCTCAAATCGGACTGATTCGTTCCGATTGGCATGTGGCTGTCTCCGCACCGAAAATCAAGCCGCGTGTCGAAAGGCTGGACGGCGGGCGGCCGCTCTCATTAGGCTCTGCACGGCGAGGTGATATGGACGAACTTGCTGAACTTTCGCGGCGCGCCGATGCGGGCGATCCCGATGCGCTGTTCGCGCTGGCGGCGCGGACTCTGGCGGGCGATGGCGTCGCCGCCGATCTTCCCCGGGCGCGCGAGCTGTTCAAGCGATCGGCCGAAGCCGGGCGCTTCGATGCGGGCGTCATCTATGTCAATCTCGTCGCGAACGGCACCGGTGGCGCGCCGGACTGGCCGCGCGGCCTCGCGCTGCTCGACATGCTGGCGCAGCACGATCCCCATTGCCGGCGCGAGCTGGAGCTGATCGGCGCCATGACGCTGACCGAGACCGGCGATCCGGTCTCGGTGCCGCAGGGCGAATTGCTGAGCGAGGCGCCGCATGTCGAGCTGATCCCCGGCCTGCTGACGGCCGCGGAATGCCGCTTCCTCGCGGAGACCGCCACGCCGATGCTCCAGCCCGCAGTGGTCGAGGACCAGGCCGGCCAGAAAGCCCGTCATCCGGGCCGCACGTCCGACAGCGTCGGCCTCACCTGGCCGCTGGAAAGCCCCGCCGTGCACGCGCTCAACCGCCGGATCGCCGCCGCGAGCGGAACGCGGGCCGAACAGGGTGAGCCACTGCAGATCCTGCGCTACCGGCCGGGGCAGGAGTACAAGCCGCATTTCGACGCCATTCCCGGCTTCGGCAACCAGCGCGTGCTGACCTTCCTGGTCTGGCTGAACGACGATTATGCGGGCGGCGAGACCCATTTCCTTTCGACTGGGCTCAAGGCCAAGGGCCGCGCCGGCGACGCGCTCCTGTTCCGCAATGCCGGCCCGGACGGCCGCCGGGACGAGGCTTCGGCCCATGCCGGCCTTGCGGTCACCGATGGCGAGAAATGGCTCGCCAGCCGCTGGATCCGCGCCGCGCGCTACGACGGGAGCTGAACCTTACGGCGCCGCCTGCCCGGCGATCCAGGCGTCCACATTGCGCTCCAGCATGTCGAGCGGCACTGGGCCGGAGAGCAGTACCGCGTCGTGGAAGCCGCGAATGTCGAAGCGATCACCCAATGCGGCGCGCGCCCGCGCGCGCAGTTCCATGATCTTGAGCTTGCCGATCATGTAGGCGGTCGCCTGGCCCGGATAGACGGTGTAGCGGTCTATGGCCCGCTCGATATCGCCCTGCGGGTTCGGCGTGTTCTCCTGCAGGTAAGCCACGGCCTCGGCGCGACTCCAGCGTCGGTGATGGATGCCGCTGTCGACCACGAGACGCGCCGCGCGCCACAGCTCCATGCCGAGCCGCCCGAAATCCGAATAAGGGTCTTCATAGATGCCCATCTCGCCGGCCAGCTCCTCGGTGTAGAGCCCCCAGCCTTCCGAATATACGGTGACGCCGCCGAACCGCCGGAAGGGCGGGACATCGCCCAATTCGGTCTGGATGGCGCGCTGGAGATGGTGGCCGGGCACGCCTTCATGCGCGGCCAGAGCGGCGAGTTCGTTGCGGGACATGTCGCGCAGGTTGGACAGGTTGACGTAATAGACGCCCGGGCGGGATCCGTCCGGCGCCGGGCTCTGGTAGAAGGCCTTCCCGGCGGTGCGCTCGCGGAAGGCTTCAACCGCGCGGACCTCCATCGGCGATTGCGGCAGCGTGTTGAAATAGCGCGGCAGCAGCGGCCGAATGCGATCGAACACCTCACCGACCTCCGCGAGATAGGCTTCGCGGCTGGTGTGGAAGAACCGGTCGCCGGTGCGGACATGCTCGAAGAATTGCTGGAGCGTACCCTCGAAGCCGACCTGCGCCATGATCGCGCGCATCTGCTCATGAATCCGCGCGACTTCGCGCAGGCCGAGTTCGTGGACCTGATCGGGCGTCAGGTCGGTGGTGGTATGGAAGCGCAGCCGCTCGGCATAATAGTTCGCGCCGTCGGGCAGGCGCCACACGCCGTCGCCTGCCGCGGCCTGCCCCTGCTGTTCTTCCAGCAATGCGATCAGCCGCTGATAGGCCGGGGCGACATGGTCGGTCAGGGCGGCGCGTCCCGCCGCGATCAGCCGCTGCTTGTCCGCGTCCGAAATCGGCGCGGCGTTGATCTTGGTCTGGAGGTCCGCCCACAAGGCCGAATCGGGACCGTCGCCGAACGGCGCGCCGCTAATCACGTTGCGCGCCTGAACGATGACGAGCGGCAGGACCCAGGCCGGCGGAATCACCCCCGCTTCCGCCCGGATGCGCGCTTCCGCGATATTCTGGTCCAGCACATCCTCGATGCCGCGCAGCCGGCTGACATAGGCCTCGGCGGTGGCGAGGTTCGTGACACGGTGGATGTTGATCATGAACGCGGGGATCTGGCCCTGCGACCCGCTCATCTGCTCAAAGACATAATTGTGACGGCGGAATGGAAAGGCGGCGGCGGAGCGGCGCGCCTGGCTCTCGAAGAAATCGTAGGACAACCGGTCTGCGGCCGAAAGGCTGTCGCGGTCGAACCGCTCGCGCATCGCCGCGGCCGTGCTTTGCTGCAGCTCGAAGTTGCGCCTTGCGGCCGCATCGGTTGCGTCGCCCCACCGGCCGTAATCCTCGTCGATGATGCCGCGATAGGCCTTGCCGGCGGGCGACAAAGCGAGCTGCGCGCGGTCATAATCCTCAAAGAAGCGGGCGAGCTCGGCATTGTTCTGCGCGGCTGCAGCCGCCTGGGCGGTCGCTGGTGCAGCGAGCTGCGGGAGCGCTGCGGAGGCGAGCAAAGCGACGGCGAAGGCGGAATAAGCGGCTCGGATCATGTGAACGACCTCATCGATGGCGGGAATGCGCATTGGATAGAAGAAGGCGCCGCCTTTTGACCAGCCCTCGCGGCGATGCCATAGCGCCGGCGATGGCACTCTACCCTCTGGTTCGGCCGCTCGCCTTCGCGCTCGACGCGGAGCGGGCACACCGCTTGGCAATCAAAGCGCTGAAGCTGGTGCCCGCCGGCTTGCCGGCCGAAAGAGATCTCGCTTTGTCGATCCGCGTCGCTGGTTTCGATTTTCCCAACCCGGTCGGGCTCGCCGCCGGCTTCGACAAGGATGCGGAAGTGTTCCGGCAGATGCTGGGTTTCGGATTCGGCTTCGTCGAGGTCGGCACGCTGACTCCCCGGCCGCAGGAGGGCAATCCGAAACCCCGACTGTTTCGCCTCGCCGAAGACCGGGCGGTGATCAACCGGATGGGCTTCAACAATGAAGGCCAGGCCGCCGCTGCCGCACGGCTGGAGAATCGCGACCGCCGGCGCGGGATTGTCGGCGTCAATATCGGCGCCGACAAGGACAGCACGGATCGCGTCGCCGATTATGCCGCTGGCGTCCGGGCGATGCTGGGGCTCGCCGACTATCTCACCGTCAACATCTCCTCACCCAATACACCGGGCCTGCGCGCGTTGCAGGACGAAGGCGCGCTCGACGAGCTGCTCGCCGCCGTGGTCGAGGCGCGGGGTGCCGGACCGCCGGTTTTCCTCAAAGTCGCGCCGGATCTGGAACGGGCCGAAGTGGACGCAATCTCCAAGCTTTCGATCGAGCGCGGCGTGGATGCGCTGATCGTCGCCAATACCACGGTCAGCCGGCCGGTGCTGCGTTCCGGGCATCGCGGGGAAGCGGGGGGACTTTCCGGAGCGCCGCTGAAGGCGCTCGCACTGGAACGGCTGCGCGACTTTCGACGCGCCACCGGCGCCGCGCTGCCGCTGATTGCCGCCGGGGGAATAGAGAATGGCGTCGATGCCTTCGATCGCATCCGGGCCGGGGCGAGCCTGGTCCAGCTCTACAGCGCGCTGGTCTATCGCGGTCCCGGGCTGGCGGGCGAGATCAACCGCGAGCTGAAGATATTGCTGGCACGCAACGGTTTCGCTTCGATCGCCGAGGCGGTCGGCGCCGCCGCCGACTAACGCGGCGCCGGCTCGATCAGGACAACGCCTTCGCGGCGGGGATCGGCGCCGCCGTCGAGCCGGCCGTCGCGCAGGATCACGCCGTGCAGGCCGGAATCCTCACCCTGCCCCGGCCGCACCTCGACGCCGCGCGCGGCGAGCGCTTCGATCACGCCGGGCGGAAAGCGATCCGCCTCGCCGTTGAAATTGCCGCCGCGCGCGATGAGGTTGGGCAGCGCGATCGCTTCCTGCATCGACAATCCCCAATCGACCGTGCCGATCATCGCCTTGCCGACATAAGCGAGGATGGCATTGCCGCCCGGCGAGCCAAGCGCACCCGCGAAGCGGCCCTCGGCATCGAGCAGGATCGCCGGCAGCATCGACGAGCGCGGTCGTTTGCCCGGCGCCACCGCATTGGCCGCGGGCCGCCCTTGCGCATCGCGCGGCAGGAAGGAGAAATCGGTCATCTGATTGTTGAGGAAGAAGCCGTCGACCATCCGGCCCGACCCGAACAGCGATTCGACCGTGGCGGTCATCGAAACGACGTTGCCCTGCGCGTCGCCGACGATGAAATGGGTGGTGCCGGCGGGTTCGCGGGTCGCATCGCGTGCCGCCAAGGGCGCGCCGGGTGGCGTTCCGGGCAGCGGGGGATGTGCCGCCGCGCGCGGCCCGATCAGTGTTGCCCGCTGCGCAACATAGGCCGGATCAAGCAGCCCGGCGACGGGCACGGCGGCGAAAGCCGGATCGCCGACATAAAGGTCGCGGTCGGCGTACATGAGCCGGCTCGCTTCCGCGAACAGGAACCAGCCTTGCGGATCGGCGGGACCGCGCGAAGCGATGTCCGTATGCTCGAGCATCGCCAGCAATTGCAGCACGGCGACACCGCTCGACGGCGGCGGCGGCACGCAGATCCGGTAGGCGCGATAGGCGCCGCACAGCGCCTCGCGCTGCACCGGGCGATAGGCTTCGAGATCGGCCAGGGTCATCGTCCCGGGCAGTGCGCCGGTGCGGATGCGCGCGACGATCCGCTCGGCGGTCGGCCCGCGATAGAGCGCGTCCGGACCCTGCTCGGCCAGGCGGACGAGGAATTCGGCATAAGCGGCATTGCGCAACGTGTCGCCGGCGCGCAGCAGGGCGCCGTCCGGACCGCTGAAATAGGCGCGGACGTCCGGCATCGTGTTTTGCGGCGCCCTGCCGTGAATGAAGCGGCCAAGGCGCGGGCTGATCGTGAAGCCATCGCGCGCGGTGCGTTCGGCGTCGCCGAACAGCGCGTTCCAGGGCAGCCGGCCATGCGCGCGATGGGCGAAATCGAGCATCCGCACCACGCCGGGCACGCCGGTCGCCCGACCGCTTACCACCGCATCGCGGAAAGGCAGGGCATCGCCGTCGCTGCCGACGAACATCTCGGGAGTGGCGCCCGCCGGCGCAGTCTCGCGGCCGTCATAGACACGCACCTGGCCCGCCGCCGCGTCGTAATAGGTCATGAAGCCGCCGCCGCCGAGGCCGGAGCTTTGCGGTTCGACCAGCGACAGCATCGCCTGGACCGCGATCGCGGCATCGACCGCGCTGCCGCCCCGGCGCAGCACATTCATGCCCGCCTCGGCCGCGAGCGGATTGGCGGTGATGACATAGATCTGTGCCTGCGACTGTGCGGGCTCGGGACGGGCATCGGTCGCTGCCGTCGCGCAGCCCGGGAGGGCAAGAACGGCAAGCAAACAGAGCAGACGCGACAGGAGATTCATGCTTTCGGCCCCGCACCACCAGAGGTCAGGCGGGCCTAGCCAAGCCCGGCGTAAGCGTCCACCGTTGATCGCCGTGGCGCTGCTGTGATTCGCGCATTAGGAAGGCTCTTTCGACGCGGGTAAACCGCGCGGGGATTGGGAGGCATGATGCGGCGGCTGGAGCATTTTCCGAATCTGGTGGCGATGTTCTTTGCGCGGGCGCGCGAGCGCGGCGACGCGCCCTTTCTCTGGGCGAAGCGTGGCGGCGAATGGCAATCGACGAGCTGGAAGGAGGCGGCCGAGCAGGTCGCCAATCTTGCCTCCGCGCTGAACCGGCTGGGCCTCGGCAATGGCGATCGGGTGATGCTGGTGTCCGAAAACCGCCCCGAATGGCTGATCTCAGATCTCGCGATCATGGCCGCCGGCTGCGTCATCGTGCCGACCTACACGACCAACACCGAGCGCGATCACCAACACATCATCGACGACAGCGGCGCGCGCGCCGTGATCGTCTCGACCGCCAAGCTCGCCAAGACGCTACTGCCGGCCGCGGTGCGCAGCTCGGGCTGCGAGCATGTCGCGATGATCGACGGGCCGCTTTCCGGCCTCGGCCAAGCGGGCAATGTGCAGCTCCACGACTGGGGCGCGCTGATCGCGGCGGAGATGACCGACCCGGAAGCCTGCGCAGCGGGCGCGACCTTCGCGCGCTCCGATCTCGCCTGTATCATCTACACATCGGGCACCGGCGGCGCACCGCGCGGCGTGATGCAGCATCACGGCGCGATCCTGACCAACATCGAGGGCTGCGCGGCCCTGATCGCCGAGGATTTCGGCTGGGACGAAGAGATTTTCCTGTCCTTCCTGCCGGCCTCTCACGCCTATGAGCATTCGGGCGGGCAGATGTTCCCGATCGGGCTGGGCGCGCAAATCTATTATTCGGAAGGGCTGGAGAAGCTCGCTTCCAATATCGAGGAGGTGCGCCCGACCATCATGGTGGTGGTGCCGCGCCTGTTCGAAGTGCTGCGCCAGCGCATCCTGAAGCAAGTAGAGAAGCAGGGGAAGCTGACCAACTATCTGATGGACCGCGCGCTTTCGATCGGCGCGAAGGATTATGGCGGGTCCGTTCCAGTCTGGGACCGGCCGATGAAGCTGTTCCTGAGCCGCACGCTCAAGCCCAAGATCCAGAAGAAGTTCGGCGGACGGATCAAGGCGATGGTTTCCGGCGGAGCGCCGCTCAATCCCGAGGTCGGCATCTTCTTCCATTCGTTGGGGCTCACGCTCCTGCAGGGTTACGGCCAGACCGAGGCGGCGCCGGTCATCTCCTGCAATCGGCCGAAAGCGGGCCTCAAGATGGACACGGTCGGCCCGCCGATGGACGGCGTGGAGGTCAAGATCGCGCAGGACGGCGAAATCCTCGTGCGCGGCGAGCTGGTCATGCACGGCTATTGGCGCAACCAGGCGGAGACCGACCGGGTGCTGAAGGAGCCGGAGGGCGAGCCCGGCGCGGGCATCTGGCTGCACACAGGCGATGTCGGCCATATCGACGAGGCCGGGCGGATCGTCATCACCGATCGCAAGAAGGATCTGATCGTCAACGACAAGGGCGACAATGTCTCCCCGCAGAAGGTCGAGGGAATGCTTACCCTCCAGGCCGAAATCCTGCAGGCGATGGTGGTGGGCGACAAGCGCCCTTATCTGGTCGGCCTGATCGTACCCGATCCGGAATGGTCTGCCGAATGGTGCGTCGCCAACCGGCGGACCTGTCACTTCGCAGTCCTGTCCAAGGACCCGGACTATATCCGCGCCGTCTCCGAGGCGGTGGACAAGGTGAACAAGGAGCTTTCGGTGATCGAGAAGGTCCGCCGCTTCATCATCGCGGACGAACCCTTCACGGTCGAGAACGAGCAGCTCACGCCGTCGATCAAGATCCGCCGCCACGTCATCAAGGGGCTGTACGGCGAACGGCTGGACGCGCTCTACAAGCGTTAGTTTCCGGCGCTAGAAAGCGTCCTTCGCGGCCCGCCGCGCGGCCAGTTCCTCGACCGATGCGGCGCGCATGAAAGGGTTGGTCGCACGCTCGTCGGCGATCGTGGTCGGCACGGTCGGCTCATCGGCCGCGCGCGCCGCCTCGACCTTCGCCATCCGTTCGCGCAGCGCACCATTTTCCGGCTCGACGGTCAGCGCAAAGCGGCCGTTCGATAGGGTATATTCGTGCGCGCAATAAACGAGCGTGTCGGGCGGGAGGCCCGCGAGACGCTGGAGATTGGCGTGCATCTGCGCCGGCGTGCCTTCGAACAGCCGGCCGCAGCCCATCGCGAAAAGGGTGTCGCCGATGAAGAGCGTCGCCTCCTCGGGGAAGTGATAGGCGATATGGCCGGCGGTGTGGGCGGGCACCTCCAGCACGTCCGCCTCGATCTCGCCGAGCGCGACCCGGTCGCCTTCGCCGACCAGTCGGTCCAGCGTCGGAATGCGCTCGGCCTCCGCGGCGGGCCCAGTGATCGTGCAGCCGGTCGCCGCCTTGATCGCCGCATTGCCGCCGGTGTGATCGGGATGCCAATGCGTGTTCCAGATCTGGGTGATCGTCCAGCCGCGCCGCGCCGTCTCGGCCAGCACCGGCTCGGCCACCGCCGGATCGATCACGGCAGTTTCGCCGCTCTCCGGTTCATGCGCGAGCCAGACATAATTGTCGGACAGGACCGGGATGCGGACGACTTCGATCATCACCACTGGCCCGTATTGGGCATCGAGGCCCAGGGTTCGGCGGGTTCCAGCCGGCCGTCCTGCAACAGCTCGATCGAGATGTTGTCGGGGGTGCGCACAAAGGCCATGTGACCGTCGCGCGGCGGGCGGTTGATCGTGTAGCCCGCGTCCATCAGCCGCTGGCAGCTCTCGTAGATATTCTCGACCCGGTAAGCGAGGTGGCCGAAATTGCGGCCCTCGCCATAGCCCGCCTCGTCCCAATTGTGGGTCAGCTCGACCTGCGCCTCCTCGTCACCGGGCGCGGCGAGGAAGATGAGGGTGAAGCGCTCGGCCTCATTGTCCATCCGCCGGATTTCCCGGAGCCCAAGCACGGAGAAGAAGCGCAGCGTTTCCTCCGGATCGGAGACGCGGATCATGGTGTGGAGATATTTCATGGTTCCTGCTCGGTCCTGTCCTTGAATGAAGGTGCCGTCGGATTGTGATGGAACGCGCCAGCGCCTAGGATTTCCTCCGCCGCATATGGGAGATCTCGCATGAAGATCAAAGCCGCGCTGGCGGGCGCGCTGGCATTGGGGCTCTTCGGCGGAGCGCTGGCCCAGGATTGGGGCGAGGGCGACGACGTCTTCGCGGGCGACCCGGTCTTCGAACCCTCGCGCGCCTTGTGCCGCGAGGTGAGAGACCGCGAGCCGCCCGCATCCGACCGCCCTGACGCGGCGATGCGCGCCTCGCTCGCCGGCTGCGATTCCGAAGCGCTCTATTACGGCATCGGCATGCCGGCCGATCCGGAACGGGCGCGGCTGTGCGCTTTCGCCGAGATCGCCGAGGCGCGTGATCATGCGCCGCTGTCCGGGCGCGTCATCCTCATGACCGCTTATGCCAACGGCGTCGGCGCGCGGCGCGATTTCGACGTCGCCATCCACCTCGCCTGCAATGTGGAGGGCGCGGCGATGGAATCGCACGGGCGCGTGACTCATCTGGCTCAGCTCAAGGCGCAGCGCTGGACCGGCGACGACTTCCATTATTGCAGCGACATTACCAGCGGTCTTGCCGCCGGCTATTGTGCCAGCCATCAGGCCCGCATTGCCGAGGTCGGGCGCGCAGCGGCGCTCGCCACGTTGACTGCAGGCCTGACGCCGCCCCAGCGCCGGGCATATGCTGTGTTGGAGACGTCGCGCGACGTCTTTATCGACGCGCATGGCGATGGCGAGGTCGACATGTCCGGAACCTTGCGCGGCGCGCTGTCGATCGGCGCGCGAGAGCGCGCGAACGAAGCGTTTCTCGATACGATGCGGCGGCTCGATGCGCGCCGCCTGCCCGCCGGTTCCCTCGCGACGGCGGATGCGGCGCTCAACGCGGCCTATGCGGCGCGTCGTGAAGCATTGCGAGGGGAACCGGAAGGCACGGTGACCTGGGAACAGGTGCGGGACGCCCAGCGCGCCTGGTTACGCTACCGCGATGCCTATCTGGTCTTCGCCGCACTCACTTATCCCGCCGTGCCACGCGATCATCTCGCGGCCTGGCTAACTGCGCAGCGGACCCAGATGCTGACGGATTCGGAATAACGGCTCGTCTCTATAAACACACGGTTCATCGACGCCATGAGATAGGTCATCGTCCCGGCGCACGCCCGTGCCGGGCGGGAGGAATCGCCATGTCCGAAGGGGTCCACGACAAGCAGCAGCGCGCCACCATCCTGATCGCCGTCCTGATCCTCGCCGCCAGCATCATCGCCGGCGGCTATCTGCTCGGCGACGGCCTCAAACGGGCGCGCATGGCTGATCGGGCGGTGACGATGCGCGGTCTGGCAGAGCGCGATGTGACCGCCAATCTCGCCACCTGGACGATCAACCTTTCGGCCAATGGCACCGAGCTCGCCGCCGTACAGGGCAAGATCGAGGAGGACACCCGCCGCATCCGCGACTTCTTCCGCGCCGCCGGCTTTCCGGACGAGGCGGTGAGCGACGCGGGCGGTTCGGTCAGCTCCTATTACAGCAGCGAGCGGGGCGCGAACATCGTCACGGTCAGCCGCCGGCTCCAGTTCCGCTCCGATGACGTCGCCCGCGCCCAGCGCGCGTACGCCCGTCAGTTCGAGCTGATCCGCGCCGGCGTCGGGCTGCAGGAGGGATCGGGCATGCAATACATCTTCACCCGCCTCAACGACATCAAGCCGGAGATGATCGCCGAAGCGACGCGCGATGCGCGCGAGGGCGCTGAGCAGTTCGCCCAGGATTCGGGCACCAGCGTCGGCGGCATCCGTTCCGCCACCCAGGGCTATTTCTCGATCGGGCCGCGCGATGGCGACGTGTCGGAGGAAGGCTCCGGCGGGCGGGAATCGCCCAATCAGAAGGTGCGGGTGGTGACGACGATCGAATTCTATCTCGGCTGAGGTTCCGGCGCGGGGCGGGGCGCGTCGACCTCGACCTCGCGCAGCGTTTCCAGGCTGGCGCGCGCGGCGCGGCCGGCCTCGGTTTCGGGCGCGCCCTCGGCGACCCGCAGGTAAAGCCGCTCGGCCTCGGTCATGTCCCCGGCTTCTCCCGCGATGGTGCCGGCGAGCAACGTGATGTCGGGATTGTCCGCGGCCATCTCCAGCGCGCGGGCGATGTCGGTCCGGGCGCGGGCGGCATCGCCCTGGCGCCGGGCGAGCGCGGCGGAAAGATACCAGGCGAAGGGATCGGATGGCACGAGCCTCAGTCCTTCGTTCAGGTCGGTTCGCGCGCCCGCCGCATTGCCCAGCGCGACCAGTGCGCGGGCGCGATCGAGATGGACTTCGCCGCGCAGCTCGTCGGAAAGGCGCGGCGCGGCCAATGCCGCATCGAGCGCCTGAACCGCGCGGGTCGGCTCGCCGGCCGCCAGCCAGGCATTGCCGGCCTTCACATGGAAATCGGCGATGCGGGGGTCGTTCGCCGCTTCGGCATCGCGCGCGGCCTGCTCGTAAACGGTGGCTGCCGGCGCCCAGCGCTCCAGCGCGACATAAGCGAGGCCCAGGCACTGGCGGGCATGCAGGCCACCGCCCTCCACCCGCCAGGCGCTCGCCATCTCGATCGCGCGTTCGGGATTTGACTGCACCAGATCGGCGCAAGCGGCATAGCGCTCGAGCGCTTCGGTGTCCTCATTGGCCGGCGCTGCGCCCTGCAGTGCGAGCGCGATCAGGAAGGGGGTCACATTTGCTCCATCAGGGTCTTCACCGTCGCGATCAGCACGGCGAGATCGCCGGGACGCGACAGGCGGTGGTCGCCGTCCTTGACCAGAGTCACCTGCACGTCGGGTGAACGCGCCAACCGGGCGATTTCAAGCGCCCAGGTCCAGGCCACGTCCTTGTCCTCCTGCCCATGCAGCAGCCGGATCGGGCAATCGATGGAGAGCGGCGCGTGCATGAGGCGCAGCGATTCGCCGCTCTCCCAGAAAGCGCGGCTGGTGACATAGGGCTGGTCGCCATAAGGCGTCTCCTCGACCAGCCGCCCGTCGCGCAGGATGGTCAGCTTCTGCTCCTCGGTGAAGCCCCAGCCGGTGAAGTCCGGCGCCGCGGCGATGCCGACCAGCCCCTTCACCTGCTCCGGCCGCGCCAGCGCGGCGAGCAGCATCAGCCAGCCGCCCATCGACGAGCCGACCAGCACGACCGGCCCGCGCGCCACCTCGTCGATCATCGCCAGCACGTCGTCGCGCCACCCGGCGAGCGTCTGCTCCTCGAACACGCCCGGGCTGGCGCCGCAGCCCGTATAGTCGAAGCGCAGCATCGCCCGCCCTTCGGCCTCGGCCCAGGCATCGAGCGCCAGCGCTTTGGTCCCTTCCATGTCCGACATGTAGCCGGGTAGGAAGATGATGGTCGGCCCGCGCCCCGCCCGATGACGATGGGCCAGCCGCTGGGCGGCGCTGGCGGAATTGTCGCTGAAATTGATCCTCATGAGGCTGCTTTAGCGCCCCGCGAGGAACGTCTCCAGCGCCGCGGTGAAACGGGCCGGCTGATCGAGCATCACGAAATGGAAGCTGTCTTCGATCGGCACCAGCCGCGCATCCGTATCGTCGGCATAGGCGGCTCGATAGAGGCCATGCACCATCTCCGCCATGCCTGCGTTCGGAACGGCATAGACCACGGTCAGCGGCACCCGGCCGATCGCCGCGACGTCGGGCCGCAGGTCGGTGACGAAATCCTCGTACAGCGCCTGGCTCGCGGCCATGCGATCAGCCGCATTTGCCCAGGTCGCGACCTGGGCCTGGCCCGCCGGATTGTTCGACATGTTAGGCGGTGCGCTTTGTCCGGACGGCGCGTTGCGCATCATGTCGCGCATATTCGCCGCCATGGGCCGCACCGTCTCGACCGTCGATGCTGGCCCCATCAGCATCCCGAAAAAGGGCAAGGCGTCGACGACCATCAGCCTGCCGACCTGCTCGGGATGATCCTTGGCCAGCATCATGCCGAGCAGGCCGCCGAGCGAATGGCCGACGATCGCCGGACGTTCGATCCCGTTGTCGCGCAAATAACCGGCAAGCTCGCCGACGATCGCCGGCAGCATGCCCTCCGCGCCATTCGCGCCGCGATCGTCGCCGGCAAAGCCGTTGACCTGGACGAGCAGGACGCGGTGGCGGCGGGCGAGATCGGGTGCGATGCCGTCCCACACCGCGCGGGGCGAGGCGAGGCCGGGAATCAGCACGACCGGGTCGCCCTCCCCGATCGACTGGATCGAGATATGGGATAGGCGCGTCTCGGCGTGCGATTGGGCATGGCCAGCTACGGGCAAGACCAGAATTGCGAGAGCGAACAGCAACAATGACTTCATCTCAGACGGACTCCTTGGCGGGGTTTTCGAACACATCTTCGATCCTGAGCGCGAACAGATCGGCGATGCGGAAAGCGAGCGGCAGGGACGGATCATATTTCCCCGTCTCTATCGCGTTGACGCTCTGGCGCGAGACGCCGAGCCGCTCGGCGAGATCGCTTTGGCTCCATTCGCGCTCGGCGCGCAGCACGCGCAGGCGGTTCTTCACGAACAGTCTCCGTCGTCAAGCTTCGCGCGATTGACGAGCTGTCCGAAGATCAGGCTGAAGCACCAGAGCGGGAAGATGTAGAAGATCGGGAGGCGCGGCACGCTGGTGAACATCTCCAGCAGTCCCCAGACGCTCGAGACGGCGAGCACGACTGCCGTGGCGACCAGGAATTTCCGCACCTCCAGCATCCGCAGATATTCGTCGTCGAGTTCGACCAGCAACCGGGCCAGCGCCCAGATCCATCCCAGCGCGGCGATGCCCGGCAGCAGCGCCAGCGCGACCACGCCGGCGCTGACCGAGCTGCGGTCGTCGACCAGTGCGGCCGCAATGAATATGGTCGCGAGATAGGCGATCGTGATCGGGATGGTGCGGCTGAGATACCGCTTTTGGGCGGGGTTTGCGGCCATGGCTCAGGCCTTTGCGCAGCGCCGGCGACCAGCGATGATCGTGACCATCGCGAGCGGCAGGACCGTGACGAGCGAGGTGGCCGTCCGCTCCGGGATGAACCCGGCCGCGCCCGCCAGAGCGACGAGCAGGATAGCGATTGCCCAGAGCAGGGCCTGATAGATGATCGACATATGGTCAACTCTCCTTGGCTGAATGACAAGGGAACTTTACAACTCCTTCGTTCGTTTGTCAACTGTCCTTTACAAGGCACGGGTCGTGACTTTTCGGGTCGCCCCGCCTATATGCCCGGCATGGCTTCGCGCAGCGCCCTGACGACCACTACCACCCGCCCCGGCCGGGGGCGGCGGAGCGTGCGCGTCGGCTGACGCGGAGCGTTTCCGGCCGCTGCCCGGCAGGTGGGCAGGGCCGGGCGGACCTTCCCACCTTTCCCTTGTTTCCCGCCCTTGGCGCCCGTAATCCGGCGCGCGATACGCGGACAGGACAGACGATGACGCAATTGCTGAAGATCAGCCTCCCCGACGGATCGGTCCGCGAGGTCGCGCCAGGCTCCACGCCGGCAGACATCGCCGCGGCGATCGGGCCGGGTCTCGCCAAGGCGGCGCTGGCGGCGCGGGTCAATGGCGAGCTGCGCGATATCGGCCGTCCGTTCGACGGCGATGCCGAGTTGGCGCTGGTTACGTCGCGCGACGAAGCGGACGCGCTGGAGCTGGCGCGGCACGATTTCGCCCATGTCCTGGCCGAAGCGGTGCAGAGCCTGTTCCCCGGTACGCAGATCACCTTCGGTCCCGCGACCGAGGACGGCTTCTATTACGACGTGATGGCCCCGCCCACGCGCGAGCCCTTTTCGATGGACGACCTGCCCGCGATCGAGGAGCGGATGCGCGAGATCATCCGCGCCGACAAGCCGCTGCGCCGCGAGGTGTGGAGCCGCCAGCGGCTGATCGACAAATGGTCCGCCGAAGGCGAGGCGTTCAAAGCGGAATGGGCGAAGGAACTGCCCGAGGGCGAGGAGTTGACCGTCTACTGGTCCGGCGACGACTGGCTCGATATGTGCCGGGGGCCGCATCTGGCCAGCACCGGCAAGCTCGATCCGCAGGCGTTCAAGCTGATGCGCGTCGCCGGCGCCTATTGGCGCGGGGATCAGCGCAACGCCCAGCTCACGCGCATCTACGGGACGGGCTGGCTCAACAAGAAGCAGCTCGACGCCCATCTCCACAAGCTGGAGGAGGCCGCCAAGCGCGACCATCGCCGGCTCGGGCAGGAGATGGACCTGTTCCACCTCCAGCAGGAGGCACATGGCTCGGTCTTCTGGCACCCCAAGGGCTATATCGTCTGGCGGGAGCTGGAGGCCTATATGCGCCGCGCGATCGACAGCGCGGGCTATCGCGAGGTCAAGACGCCCCAGGTGATGGACGCGCGCCAGTGGGAAGCGTCCGGCCACTGGGGCAAATATCGCGAGAATATGTTCGTCATCCCGGACGAGGTGCCGAACACGGAGGATGAAGGTCCGATCGTCTCGGACGACGCGGCCTGGATGGCGCTGAAGCCGATGAACTGCCCGGCCCACGTCCTGATCTTCCGTCAGGGGATAAAATCCTATCGCGAGCTGCCGCTGCGCTTCTACGAGAACGGCTGTTGCCATCGCAACGAGCCGCATGGCGCGCTGCACGGGCTGATGCGGGTGCGCCAGTTCACCCAGGACGACGCCCATATCTTCTGCCGCGAGGACCAGATCGTCGATGAGGTCCGCGCCTTCTGCGCGCTGGCCGACCGGATCTACAAGCACTTCGGCTTCAGCTATTCGATCAAGCTCGCGCTGCGGCCCGAAAAGAGATTCGGCAGCGAGGAAATGTGGGATCTGTCGGAGGCCGAACTGCGCGATGCCGTGGCCGCCGCCGGGCTGAACACCTTCGAATATGGCTGGGCGGAGCTGCCGGGCGAGGGCGCCTTCTATGCGCCCAAGCTGGAATGGCACCTGACCGACGCGATCGGGCGGACCTGGCAGGTCGGCACGATCCAGTCGGACCGGGTGCTGCCGGACCGGCTCGATGCCTCTTATGTCGGCGAGGACGGCGAACGGCATCGCCCGATCATGCTCCACCGTGCGATCTTCGGCTCCTACGAGCGGTTCATCGGCATATTGATCGAACATTATGCCGGCCGCTTCCCGCTCTGGCTCGCGCCGGTGCAGGCGGTGGTGGCGACGATCGTGTCCGACGCCGACGATTATGCCCGCGAGGTTGAAGAGACATTGCGCGCGGCCGGCATCCGGATCGAATCGGACCTCAGGAACGAGAAGATCAACTACAAGGTGCGCGAGCACAGCCTCGCCAAGGTTCCCTATCTGCTGGTCGTCGGCAAGCGCGAGGCGGAGGAGCGCACCGTCGCGCTCCGCCCGCTCGGCGCCGACGCGCGGCAGGAAGTGATCGGGCTCGATGCCTTGGCGGCTCGGCTGTCGGACGAGGCGCTTGCGCCCGATCTTCGGGACTGAAGCGCAACAGCGCGTCGCGAAAAATCGCGGCTCATGGAGCAGCATCTTTCATTCGCGCCGCATATTCACTAGGTAAGGCCGCCTTTCGGCTTGAGGAGAAGCTAACATACGTTCCCCCCAGATGCGGCGTCCCGCCGCCCCGCCGCTCAGCGGCCCCCGCTTCAACGAATTCATCTCCGCGCCCAAGGTGCGCGTGATCGATGAGAATGGCGAGAATATCGGTGTCCTGCTGACCGCCGAGGCGATCGAGCAAGCCGCCGAGGTCGGGCTTGACCTCGTCGAGGTTTCCCCGAACGCCGATCCGCCGGTGTGCAAGTTCCTCGACGTCGGCAAGTTCAAATATGAGGCGCAGAAGAAGGCGAACCTCGCCCGCAAGACCCAGAAGACGCAGGAGATCAAGGAGATCAAGATGCGTCCGAACATCGACGACCATGATTATGGGACGAAGATGAAGAAGGTCGTCGAGTTCATCGGCGAGGGCGACAAGGTGAAGGTGACGCTTCGTTTCCGCGGCCGTGAACTGGCGCATGGCGAGCTCGGCATGCAGCTCCTGCAGCGGGTGCAGGCCGATGTGGCCGAAATCGCGAAGGTCGAGCAGCATCCGCGCATGGAAGGGCGCCAAATGCTGATGGTCCTGGCACCCAAATAAGCTTCGTTCGAACGGAAAATGCGCGCGCGGCCCGAAATCCGGCCGCGCGCTTGCGATTCGGCGCCGAAATGCCCTTCGCGACGGAGGCCAGCTTTCCGTAGCGGAAGGTCGATCAGGCCAGTTTCAACTCGAAACCAATATGTTGCGGATTTGCAATAAGGGTCGCCAGACCTAAGGATTTCTGCGGTTTTTCCGCTGGCGGAGCCGGGGCTTCCGGGTTAGCCTTCCGCAAAACAGATACATATTGGGAGGGGTTCATGTCCAAGACCTTCTGGCTGCTGTCCGCCGGCTTCGTTGCGTTCGCTGCGCCCGCTTACGCGCAGGATCAGGAGGTCGACGCGACCGCGCAGGACGAAAGCCTGAACAGCCAGGCCGAAATCGTCATCACCGCGCAGGGCCGCCGTCAGGTCTTGCAGGACGTGCCGCTCGCCGTTTCCGCGATCGGCGGCCAGGCGCTGGCCAATACCGGCGCCAGCGACATCCGGCAGCTTAATCAGCTCGCTCCCTCTCTCCTCGTTTCCTCGACGGGTACGGAGGCGAACGGCTCTGCGCGCATCCGCGGTATCGGTACGGTCGGCGACAATCCCGGCCTCGAAAGCTCGGTCGCGGTGTTCATCGACGGCGTCTATCGTTCGCGCTCGGGCATCGGTCTCAACGAGCTGGGCGAGGTCGAGCGGATCGAAGTGCTGCGCGGGCCGCAGGGCACTTTGTTCGGCCGCAACGCCTCGGCCGGCCTGATCCACGTCATCACCCGGCGCCCGGAATTCGAGTTCGGCGGCTATGCCGAACTCACCTACGGCAATTATGACCAGGTGCGCGCGGCAGGCGCCATCACGGGACCGATCGGCGAGAATGTCGCCTTCCGTCTCGACGGCATCTATTCGCGGCGCGATGGCTTCTATGATGTGGTCAACGCCACAGGGGCAACGGAGAGCGATGTCAACGACCGCAACCGCTGGTTCGTGCGCGGGCAGCTGCTGTTCGAACCGAGCGACGCCATCTCGATTCGCCTGATCGGCGATTACACGCGGCGCAACGAATCGTGCTGCGGTGCGGTCTATGTCGGTCTCGACGAAACGTTCGATCCGACGCCTGCCACGCCGGGCGACTTTGCCACTGCGCCCGCCAACCGGATCGTTCAGGTCATGCAGAGCCTTGGCGGTATCTTCCCGTCCGCCGGCGATCCTTACAACCGCCAGATTGCGGTCACGCCCGGCCTCTCCTATCGCGGCCTGACTCGCGACTGGGGCCTGTCCGGCCAGATCGACTGGGATTTGGGCGGCGCGACGCTGACTTCGATCACCGCCTATCGCGACTATCGTTCCGAGCAGCCGGGCGACTTCGATTACAGCAATGTCGACATCCTGCAGCGGCCTGACAATGGCAATGCTTTCCGCCAGTTCCAGACCTTCACCCAGGAATTGCGGCTCCAGGGATCGGCCTTCGACGGCGCGCTGGACTGGCTCGTCGGCGGCTATTTCGCCAAGGAAGACCTGTCGCTGCGCGACAATCTCACCTTCGGCAGCCAATATGGCGCCTTTGCCGCCTGCCGGCTCGTCGCGACCATCAACGCGGCCTCCGTGCTGCGCGATCCGAGCGCGCCGGGCTGCATGAGCGCGGCGGGACGGGCGACGCTCACCGGCGCGTTCGGCGCGCTGGCGCCGCTCTTCCTTAGCGGCCTGGATCGCCTCAGCACCGTCAACAATGTCGGCGACAGCGCCGCCAATTATTTCCAGGATAGCACCAACTGGGCGCTGTTCACGCACAACATCTTCAACATCACCGACAATCTGAGCCTGACGATCGGCCTGCGCTACACCAGCGAGAAGAAGGAATTCTCGGCCAATTTCGCCAACAACAACACGATCTGCCCGGTTCAGCAGGCGGCTTTCTCCTCCTTCCTGCCGGGTGGCGCCAATGCCGGGCTGATTCCGGCCACTGCGGCACCGCTGCTCGCCGGCCTCGTCAACCTGACCTGCCAGGGCAATTCGTCGAGCTCGCTCAACGCGCTCAATCTCTCCGACGAACGCGACGAGGACGAATTCACCGGAACCGGCGTGCTTTCCTTCCGGCCGAATCCGGAGCTGCTGCTGTACGGCAGCTATTCGCGAGGCTACAAAGCGGGCGGCTTCAATCTTGATCGCTCGGCACTCGGTTCGCCGGTCTTCGCGCCGAACGATCCGCGCAACACCGGCGGCCGCGGCGCCGCGTTCGGTACCGGCAACCTTCAGTTCGATCCGGAAATCGTCAACGCGTTCGAGCTCGGCATGAAATGGACGCGCCGCAATTTCATCGTGAACGTCGCGGCCTTTCACCAGCTGTTCGACAATTTCCAGCTCAACACGTTCAACGGATCGGTCTTCCTGGTCCAGAACATCAACGGCTGCGGCGCCGACCTCGGCGGGACCGATTCGGACGCGAGCAACGTGACGGGCGCCTGCCCGGCTGATCAGGTCCGCGCGGGCGTGGTTTCGACCGGCGTGGAGATCGAGGCGGCTTTCTATCCCCGCCGCGATCTGACGCTGACCGCCGGCCTCACCTATGCCGACACGCGTTATCGCAACGATCTGGTCGGCCGCGACACCGGCGCGCCGCTCGATTCCGCGCTCTTCCTGCTGCCGGGCGACAATCTGTCCAACGCGCCGAAGATCACGGTCACCAGCTCGCTGTCATGGACGCCGCGGCTGGGCTCCTCGGGCCTGACCGGCCTGTTCTACATCGATGCGCGTCTGACCTCCGACTATAATACCGGGTCGGACCTGTTCCCGGAGAAGGAGCAGGACAGCTATGCGCTGGTCAACGCCCGTGTCGGCATCCGCGGACCGGCGCAGCGCTGGGCAGTCGAGCTGTGGGCCCAGAACCTGTTCAACCAGGATTATCAGCAGGTCGCGTTCAACGCGCCGTTCCAGGGCAGCAACAGCGTTGCCCAGGTCCAGGCGTTCGGCGCGGCCCAGGGTTTCGGCACTGCCAACCAGATTTTCACGAGCTACCTGGCGGAGCCGCGCACTTTCGGCGTCACCGGCCGCTTCCGCTTCTAGCGAAGCGCTGCCTGTTTGGGGGGAAGAAGGCCCTCGCCATGCGGCGGGGGCCTTTTTCGTGGATATCGCGCCGTTCAGGCTGCCTTGCGTCGCGTCGCGCCGCCGTCACCGGCCGCTTGCAGAAGCCGCGCTTCCAGCGCCTTCAGCCGTGCCGGCGCCACGATCTTCGCCCCGGCGCGATCGGCGACATAAAAGACATCCACCGCGCGCTCGCCATAAGTGGCGATATGGGCGCTACGGATCGATGCCTTCGATTCGTGGAAGGCCCGCGCCAGCTCGCTCAGCAAGGCGGCGCGGTCGCGGGCATTGACCTCGACGACGGTGTGGCGGCTGGACGCCTTGTTGTCGATGAACACCGCGGGATGGATGCGGAACGCCTCGGCGCGGCGCAACGGCAATGCCCTCGCCGCCAGCTTGGGCAAGGACGGCTCCTGACCGGCCACCGCCTCGCGCACCGCGCGTTCCAGCCGCTCCAGCCTGTGGCGATCGGCGATCGGCCCGCGATCCATGTCCTGGACCAGGATGTTGTCGAGCGCCATGCCGTCCGCAGTGGTGTGGATGCGCGCGTCGATGATGTTGCCGCCCGCCAAACTGATCGCGCCGGCGACACGGTAGAACAGGCCGGGCTGGTCCTTGGCATAGACGGTCACCAGGGTCGCGCCGCGCTCGGGCTGTGCCACCGTTTCGAAGGGCGCGGCAGCCGGCCCGGCCGCTTCCGCCGCGGCGACAAAGCGGGCGTTGCGTTCGATCACCTCGATCGGCTCGGCCAGCCAGTAACTGTCCGGCAGTCGCCCAGCATAAGCGGTCAGCCCCGAGTCGCTCCAGCCCAATCGGACGCCCAGCGCGCGCCGCGCTTCCTCGACCCGCACGACACGCCCTTCCTGCTTGTGCCCCAGGCGCAGCATTTCCTCCGATGCGTCGAACAAAGTCCTCAAAAGCTGCGCCTTCCAACCGTTCCAGGTGCCGGGCCCGACCGCGCGGATGTCGACGACGGTGAGGATCAGCAGCAGCCGCATCCGTTCCAGGCTCTTCACGCGGGCGACGAAATCCTGAATCGTCTGGGGATCGGCGAGATCGCGCTTCTGCGCGGTCGCCGACATCAGCAGATGCCAGCGCACCAGCCAGGCCACCGTCTCCGTTTCGGCCGCCGTCAGGCCAAGGCGCGGGCACAGGTCGAGCGCGACTTGCTCGCCCAGCAGGCTGTGATCGCCGCCCCGCCCCTTGGCGATATCGTGGAGCAGCACGGCGACATACAGGACGCGCCGCGAGGCGATGTGCTGGAACAGCCGGGTCGAAAGCGGATGATCCTCCTTGAGCTCGCCCTTCTCGATCCGCGCGAGCAGGCCGATCGCCCGGATCGTATGCTCGTCCACGGTATAATGGTGGTACATGTCGAACTGCATGCGCGCGACGACCCGGCCGAAATCGGGAATGAAGCGTCCGAATACCTCCGCCTCGTTCATCCAGCGCAGCACTGTCTCGGGGTCGCGCGGGCTGGTGAGTATGTCGAGGAACAGCGCATTGGCGCGTGGGTTGTCGCGCACGGCGGCGTCGATCAGCTTGGCATTGGCCGCCGCCGCCCGCATCGCATTGGGGTGGATTTCAAGCCCATGCCGGTCGGCCAGCGCGAACATCTGGATGAGCCGCACCGGATCGTCGGCGAAGAATTGCTCGTCGGGGATCGTCAGGCGGCCCCGCTCCAACATGAAGCCCTCCAGCCGGCGCGGCCGGCGCATCAGGCTGGGCAAAGTGAAGCGGCGGCCGCGCGCGGCGAATTTCTCGTCGAGATGGGCGAGGAAGACGCCGGTCAGGTCGCCAACCGTGCGCGCGTGCAGGAAATGATGGCGCATGAAGCGCTCGACCGAGGATTTGCCGGGCCGGTCGGCATAGTTCATCCGCTCGGCGATGGCGCGCTGATGATCAAAGGTGAGCCGCTCCTCGGCCCGCCCCGCGACGAGATGGAGATGGCAGCGCACCGCCCACAGGAAGCGCTCGGCGCGCTGGAAACGGCGCAACTCATCGGCGGAAAGCAGGCCGACATCGACCAGCTCGGCGACCGAGCCGACGCGGTGGACATATTTGCCGATCCAGAAGAGCGTGTGGAGATCGCGCAGCCCGCCTTTGCCTTCCTTGACGTTGGGCTCGACCAGATAGCGGCTGTCGCCCATGCGCTTGTGGCGCGCATCGCGCTCATCCAGCTTCTCCTTGACGAAGCCGCGCGGATTGCCCGCCGCCTTCTTCCAGAACAGGGCCTGCGCCTCATCATACAGCGCCTCGTCGCCCCAGAGATAGCGGGCCTCCAGGATCGCGGTGCGCACCGTATGATCGGCCAAGGCGGCGCGGACCAGTTCGTCGAGGCTGCGCGCCGAATGCCCGACCTTCAGGCCCAGGTCCCAGAGCAGGTAGAGGACGGATTCGATGACCGATTCGCTCCAGCCGGTCCGCTTGCCTGGCGTCACGAAGCCGATGTCGACGTCCGAGAAGGGCGCCATCTCGCCGCGACCGTAGCCGCCGACGGCGAGCAGCATCAGCCGCTCCGCCGTGGTCGGATTGGCGAGCGGATATTCGCGGGTGACGACATGATCGTAGGCCAGGCGCAAGACCTGATCGTGGAGAAAAGCATAAACCGCCGCCGTCTCGGTACCGGCATAGGGCTTTTCGGCGAGGCGCCGGGCGATTTCGTCGCGGCCCCGGTCCAGCGCCTCCTTGAGGATTGTGGTGGCCTCGGCCCGGTCCGCGTCCGTCATCCGCTCGGCGATCAGGCGCCGGTCGATGATCTCGCGGCGCGCGGGGATGGCGGAAAAGCGCGTCGCCATCAGCCTTGCTCCGCCTGCAGACGCTTCAGCCGATAGACGATGTCGAGCGCCTCGCGCGGCGTGAGGCTGTCCGGCTCGATCTCGGTGAGCGCCGCCAGCAGCGGATCGGGTGCGGCTTCCTCCGCCGGTGTGGCGGCGAAGAGCGGCAAATCGTCAAGCCCCGCGGCGATGCCGCCGGTTGCCGCGCGGCCCGCTTCCAGCTTGCCGAGCACCGCTTTTGCGCGGGCGAGCACTGGTGGTGGCAGGCCCGCCAACTTGGCGACGGCGAGGCCATAGGAGCGGTCCGCCGGTCCCGAGGCGACCTCGTGGAGCAGCACCAGATCGCCCTTATATTCCCGCGCCCGGACATGGTGCAGCGACAGCGCGTCGAGCCGCTCCGCCAGCCGGGTCAGCTCGTGATAATGGGTGGCGAAGAGGCAGCGGCATTTCGCATTGTCGTGGATCGCCTCCACGACCGACCAGGCGATGGCGAGGCCGTCATAGGTGGAGGTGCCGCGCCCCACTTCGTCGAGGATGACGAAGCTTCGGCTTGTCGCCTGCGCGAGGATCGCGGCAGTCTCGACCATCTCGACCATGAAGGTGGAGCGGCCGCGCGCCAGATTGTCCGAAGCGCCGACCCGGCTGAACAATCGGTCGACCAGCCCGAGCCGGGCGCTGGCGGCGGGCACATAGCTTCCCGCCTGGGCGAGGATGGCGATCAGCGCGTTCTGGCGCAGGAAGGTGGACTTGCCGCCCATATTGGGGCCGGTGACGAGCCAGAGGCGCGAATCCTCGGTGAGCGACAAATCGTTGGCGACGAAGCGCGCGCCGCTGCCCTTCAGCGCCTCTTCGACCACCGGATGCCGCCCGCCCTCAACCTCGAAGCAGGCATGATCCTCGAAATGCGGCCGGCACCAGCCGCTTTCGGCCGCGCGCTCCGCCAGCGCAGCGGCGACGTCGAGCCGGGCGAGCGCGTCGGCGGTGGCGGCGATCGGTTCGGCGCGACTGAGCGCGGCTTCGGTCAGCTCCTCCAGATGCGCGGCCTCGGCGGCGAGCGCGTGGGCGCCGGCCTGACCGACGCGCAGCGCCTGTTCGTGCAGGTCGGGCGCGTTGAAGCGCACCACGCCGGCCAAGGTCTGGCGATGGGTGAAGCCCGAATCGGCGGCCATCAGCCGGTCGGCGCTCTTCGCCGGCACCTCGACATGATAGCCCAGCACATTGTTGTGCCGGATCTTCAGCGTCGCGATCCCGGTCTGCGTACGGTAGCGCGCCTCGAGTCCGGCAATGGCCCGTCGCCCCTCGCCGCCATCGGCGCGCAACGCATCGAGCGCGGCGTCATAGCCCTCCGCGATATAGCCGCCCTGGGCCGCGTCGATCGGCGGCGCTGGCACCAAAGCGCGGGAGAGGAGATCGACCAGCTCCCCATGGCCGGCGAGCGCGGGCAGCAGTTCGGTCAGCAAAGCCGGCGACGCCTCGATTCGCGCCAGCCGGTCTTGCAGCCGGCGCGCCTCGCCGAGCCCGTCGCGCAGCTGGCCGAGATCGCGCGGGCCGCCGCGTCCGGCGACGAGCCGGCCCAGCGCGCGGCCGATATCGGGCAGCGCGCGAAGCTGCCGGCGCAGGGACTCGCGCAGGCCCGCATCGCCCTCGAACAAAGCGACGAGATCGAGCCGCGCCTCGATCCGCGCCCGGTCGAGCAGCGGCGCGCCGAGATCGGCGGCGAGCAGCCGCGCGCCCGCGCCGGTCACGCTGCGGTCGATGCAGGCGAGCAGGCTGCCGGCGCGGCCGCCCGCCTGGCTCTGGGTCAGCTCCAGGCTTTCGCGGGTCGCCGCGTCGATCGCCATATGGTCGGCGCTCGTCACCGCGACCGGCGGGCGCAGGAATGGCAATGTCTCGCCCGCCACCTCGTCCAGATAGGCGAGAAGGCCGCCTGCCGCCGCCAGCGCCGCCCGGTCGAAGCCGCCAAATCCGTCCAGCGTCGCGACGCCGAATTTGTCCTTCAGCAGCTTCTCGGCACCGATGCTGTCGAATCCCGCGCGTCGTTCATGCGCGCCCGGCAGCATTTCCGGCGAGATGATCTCCGCCGCCGCCAGCCGCGCCAGCTCGGCGTCGAGCGCGCCAGCGGAAACGGAGCCCAGCTCGAATCGTCCCGTCGAGATATCGGCGGCCGCGATGCCGTAACGCTCCCCCGCCTTCGCCACCGCCGCCAGCCAGTTTGCGGCGCGCGAATCGAGCAAGGCCTCTTCGGTCAGCGTGCCGGCGGTGACGACGCGCACGATCGCGCGATTGACCACCGATTTGGAGCCGCGCTTCTTGGCCTCGGCCGGGCTTTCGGTCTGCTCGGCGATGGCGACGCGGTGGCCGGCGCGGATCAGGCGGGCGAGATAGGATTCGGCGGCGTGGATCGGCACGCCGCACATCGGGATCGGCTTGCCCTCATGCTCGCCGCGCGCGGTGAGCGCGATGTCGAGATCGGCCGCCGCGATCCGCGCATCCTCGAAGAACAGTTCGAAGAAGTCGCCCATCCGGTAGAAGAGCAGGCAATCCTCGGCCTGTGCCTTGAGCGCAAGATATTGCGCCATCATCGGCGTCGGGGCGTCTTGCGGAGGTTTGGCGGCGGCGCTGGCCATCTGCGGGAGATAGAAGGTCGGAGGGAGTTGCGGAACCTGTTTTCACCCCTAGAGACTGATGAAATGACCTCTGCCCCCGATATGTCGCGTCCCCGCCTCGTCCTGCATTCGGCCTTGCTGGCGGTGCTCGCCTTCAATCTGGTCTTCTTTCTCCAGGAACTGTTCCTGGTGTTACCCAAGGCGCTGGTGCCCGGGTTGAACCCCACCCTCTTCCACAACAATCACGATTGGGCCGGCCCTGATCCGATCGCCGAGCTGCTGCAGGGCACGGGCGCGCTGGCGATCCTGATTGTCGCGCTGGCGCTGCTCTGGCGCCTGCGCCATGCGGGCGGCGGGGCGACGCTGCGGCTGCTGCTCGTCTGGATCGCGTTCAGCGGTCTCTACCAGGCGCTGCCGCAGGTCGTGATCGGGGCGTTCGTGCCGATGAACGATGTCGGCCGGGCGATGACCTGGTTCGGGCTCGGCGATAGCGCGAAGTTCATCGCGGCGGCGTTTGCCGTGCTGGCGATGATCCTCGCCGGCCGGGCGCTGGCGCCGTTCTTCCGCGGCTTCGCGCCGGAGGGCAAATCGGGGCGGACGGTCTTCCTCCTCGCCACCCTGCCCGCTCTGGTCGCGATCCCGCTGATCCTCCCCTTCCGGGTGCCCGGTTCGATCGATCAGGTCGTCCTCGTGCCCGTGATCATGAACGTCGCGGGCGCGCTGTTCGTGCAGCTCGGTGCGATCGGTTCGCGGCCCGGACCGGGGCCGTTTTCACTGCTCTCGTCTGCGGCCTGGACGCTCGCCGCATTGGCGCTGGTGCTCGCCATCTTCCAGATCGCACTGCGTCCCGGCATCGACTTCTTCTGACGCCGCCCTTGCGGTTGCCGCGAATCCCCGCTTACTGCTTCTCGCAAACAGGGAGTTCGGGATGAGCGAGGGCAGCAACGTCAAATTCTCGGAGGCCGAGGCGCTGGAATTCCATTCCCAGGGCCGGCCCGGCAAGATCGAGATCGTCGCCTGCAAGCCGATGGCGACGCAGCGCGATCTCAGCCTCGCTTATTCGCCCGGCGTCGCGGTGCCGGTGCGCGCGATCGCCGAGGATCCCGGCAAGGCCTATGATTATACCGCCAAGGGCAATCTCGTCGCCGTCATCTCCAACGGCACCGCGATCCTCGGCCTCGGCAATCTCGGCGCGCTGGCGTCCAAGCCGGTGATGGAAGGCAAGGCGGTGCTCTTCAAGCGCTTCGCCGACGTCGATTCGATCGACATCGAGCTGGACACCGAGGATCCGGACAAGTTCATCGAGGCGGTGGCGCTGATGGAGCCGAGCTTCGGCGGCATCAACCTCGAGGACATCAAGGCGCCGGAATGCTTCATCATCGAGCAGACGCTGCGCGAGCGGATGAACATCCCGGTGATGCATGACGATCAGCACGGCACCGCGATCATCAGCGCGGCCGGCCTGATCAACGCCTGCTATCTCACGGGCCGCGAGCTCAAGGACGTGAAGGTCGTCGTGAACGGTGCCGGCGCGGCGGCGATCGCCTGCACCGAGCTCATCAAGGCGATGGGCGTGCGCCACGACAATGTCGTCATGTGCGACCGCACCGGCGTCATTTATCAGGGCCGGACCGAAGGCATGGACCAGTGGAAATCCGCCCATGCCGTGCCGACCGAGGCGCGCAGCCTGGCCGAGGCGATGAAGGGCGCGGACGTGTTCCTGGGCCTTTCCGCCGCCGGCGCGCTGAAGCCCGACATGGTCAAGGACATGGCCAAGCAGCCGATCATCTTCGCCATGGCCAATCCCGATCCGGAGATCACGCCGCCGGAAGCCAAGGCGGTGCGCCCCGACGCGATCGTCGCCACCGGGCGCTCGGACTATCCGAACCAGGTCAATAATGTGCTGGGCTTCCCTTTCATCTTCCGCGGTGCGCTCGACGTGCGGGCGACCGCGATCAACGACGAGATGAAGATCGCCGCCGCTCGGGCACTGGCCGAGCTGGCGCGTGAGGCAGTGCCCGAGGAAGTGGCGGCGGCCTATGGCGGCCGGGCGCACAGCTTCGGCCCCGATTACATCATCCCCGCGCCGTTCGATCCGCGGTTGATGGAGGTCGTGCCCGCCGCCGTCGCGCAGGCGGCGATCGAGAGCGGCGTCGCCCGCCTGCCGATCGCCGACATGGACGAATATCGCACCAAGCTGCGCGCCCGGCTCAATCCCACCACCTCCGTTCTCACGCTGGCTTACGAAGCCGCCCGCGCCAATCCGCGCCGCGTGCTGTTCGCGGAAGGGGAGGAGGATGTGGTGCTGCGCGCGGCCGTCGCTTTCCGCGACGGCGGCTATGGCATTCCGATGCTGGTCGGGCGCGACGATGTGCACGATCGCCTGCGCGCGCTCGGCGTCGAAGATCCGGAAAGCTTCACCGTCTTCAACAGCCGCAATTATCCGCGGGTGAAGGAGTTGGCCGACCGGCTCTATCAACGGCTCCAGCGGCGCGGTTATCTGCCGCGCGAAGTGGAGCGGGTGGTCAATCAGGACCGCAACATCTTCGCCTCGCTGCTGCTCGACGCCGGCGAGGCGGATGTGATGATCACCGGCGTCACCCGCACCTATGCCCAGAATCTGCGCCAGATCCGCCGGGTGCTCGATCCGCAGTCCGGCGTCACGCCCTTCGGCATCCATGTCATGGTGGGACAGTCGCACACCGTCTTCATCGCCGACACGACGGTGACGGAGCGGCCCGGCCCCCAACAGCTCGTCGAGATCGCGATCCGCACCGCCGAAGTCGCGCGCGGCATGGGCCACGAGCCGCGCGTCGCTTTCCTGTCTTATTCCACCTTCGGCAATCCGGAGGGCAGCTTCCTCGATCGCATCCGCGACGCGGTGAAGCTGATGGATGGGCGCGACGATATCGACTTCGAATATGAAGGCGAGATGCCGCCGGACGTCGCGCTCAATCCGGCGATGCACAAAATCTATCCGTTCAGCCGCCTCACCGGCCCGGCCAACGTGCTGGTCATGCCGGGTCTGCAGACCGCCAACATCTCCGCCAAGCTGGTCAAGGAGTTGGGCGGCGATTCGGTGATCGGCCCGATGCTGGTCGGTATGGAGCATCAGGTCCAGATCGCGCCGATGACTGCCACCGCCTCCGATCTGGTGACTCTCGCCGTCCTCGCGGCGGGGCGGATCGTGCGGTAGCGCTCAGCCGGCGGGGCAGGTGCCCGGCGGCAGGGCGACGGTGAATGTTCCGGTCCGGCCGGCGAAGCGGGCGTCGCCCAGCATCCATTGTCCGTCGCTGCGCCACAGATAGGGCGCGCGGGACCAGAAGAGGAAGGCGTCGATCCGCCGGTCCTGTTGCCGCGCGGCCGCGAGATCGCAACGATCCAGCGGCAGATCGCCGATCCGCCTGCCCCCGACCGTCCAGATGCCGTCGCCCTGCCCGGCGATCATTTCGCGCCGCCAGGAGGTGACGGGCGGGATGCTGGGGATCGCTACGGCGGGATAGGGCTCGTGCAGCCGCGCCTGGGCTTCCGCCACCTGGGATATGGCGGCGTTCGCGCCGATATAGGCCACCGCACCCCCCAGCGCGATCCGGGCCGGCCAGCGCCAGCTGCGTCCGCGTCGTTCCCGCCGCAGCGACAGCCACAGGGCGCCGCCCAGGCCGATCCACAGCCAGATGTCGATGATGAACAGGATGTCGCCGTAGAACCAGCGGCTGGAAAAAGGCTCGAGGAAGCGGATGCCGTAGCTGTTCAGCCAGTCGAGCGCGGGATGGGTGAGGCAGGCGATCAGGCTGAGCGCAAAGAGCCAGCCGAAATGGACCGGCGGCCGGCTCGCGGGGCGTGTGCCCCGCCGCGCCTGCCAGCGGTCCCAGCCGTAGAGCAGTCCCGCCAGCAGCAGCGGCAGCACCACCCAGGCGATCGGCCCGTGGGTCAGCCCGCGGCGCATCGCCAGGCTGACCGTGCCCAGCGCCACGCAGGCGCCGTCTATGTCCGGAATGTTGGCGCCGATGATCAAGGCCGGCATGGCGAGGCCGGTCCTGCGCTTCAGCCCGGCCTGTCCGATCAGCGCGCCGACCAGGCTGTGGGTCAGATTGTCCACTGCATCGTCCCCCACGCCGGTCGGCCCGGCCACATTGGCAGGGATTGCGCGTTGCTAGAGCGAGGGCAAGGAAGGCGGCAACGGGTCGAAGCGTGTCTCGCCGATTATCTTGGGCCGATTATTGCGGGTTGTCCGCGCTTTGGCCGCGCTCACCGCTCCGGCCGACAGCCCCGATATTTCCGAACAGCTCGTCGAACAGGTTCATGCGCCGGCCGAGCGTCGGGGTCTTCTCGTCGTCCGGCCGGATATTGGCGACCAGTTCCAACCCCGTGCGCTGGACGCTCTCGACATTGCCGGCTTCGTCGAAGCGGACATGAAGCACTGTTTGCGCGGTGGGGCGGGGCATGCGGAAAGCGAGCGCCGCAGTATCGCGCGACACATAATACCAGTCGCGCTCTTGTCGGTCGAACTGGCCGGTGAAGGTCGGCCGGCCCAGCGTGCCGGTGACCGATTCGCGATTGTCGACACCTGGCTGGATCGCGGCGACCAGCGGCTCGTCCATCACGAAGCCCTGATGCTCGCGCAGGGGGGTACAGCCCGCGGTCAGCACGGCGCCGGCCAAAAGGGCGGCGAAAAGGACATGAGAGGCGGGCCGGGAGGTCATTACGGGCGAAACTCCTGATCGTCCGGGCGGTGGCCCCAGGGGCGACGGCGGACTTGACTAGCCCCTCCAATATGAACATCGGCTAACCGGCGCAAGCCGCGCGATATTCGGGTCATCGCCTTGTCCTTTCTCAAACGCATCTTCGGTGACAGAAGCGAGCGCGCCGCGCTGCGCCCGCTCTACGACGCGATCGTCGCGGCCGGGCGCGATCCGGCCTGGTATCGCGACGGCCAGGTGCCCGACACGCTGGACGGACGCTTCGACATGATCGCGGCGCTCACCTCGCTGGTGTTGCTGCGGCTGGAGGCGGCGGGCGATGCCGCGCGCGCACCGTCGGTGCTGCTCACCGAGACGTTCATCGACGATATGGACGCCACGTTGCGCCAGCTCGGCGTCGGCGATTATGTCGTGGGCAAGCATATCGGGCGGATGATGAGTGCGCTCGGCGGTCGGCTCGGCGCGCTGCGCGAGGGCCGGGCCGAAGGCGGTTTCGCCGAGGCGGTGCGCCGCAACATCTTCCACGACGCGCCGCCGTCCGATGCTGCGGTGGCCTGGGTCGCGGCGCGGCTCGAAGCCTTCGATGCCGCGCTGGCGGCGGCGGATGCGGACGCGCTCCTCGCCGGGCGGCTGCCGTCGTCATGACCATGCCCGAATTCAGCCGGCCGGTGGCGCTCGACACGATTGGCGATGCGGCGCGCAATATGACCGTAGCCGCGAAAGAGGTCGAGCGTGCGGCACTGGCGCGGCGCTTTGGCCTGATCTCGATCGACCGATTGACCGCAGAGGCGGCACTTCACCGTTCGGGCCCGGACGTGACCGCGACGGGGCGAATTTCGGCGGCGGTGACGCAAAGCTGCGTCGCCAGCGGCGCACCGGTGCCGCAGGACATCGATGAGCCCTTCGAGATCGTCTTCCGGCCGCAGCCCGGCGCTGCGCAGCCCGACGAGGAGATCGAGCTGGACGAAGGCGAGCTCGACACGATCTTCTACGAAGGCGGCGCTGTCGATCTGGGGGAGGCCGTCGCCCAGACGCTCGCTCTGGCGCTGGATCCCTATCCGCGCGCGCCCGACGGCGAGGCAGCACTGAAGGCCGCCGGAGTGAAGAGCGAGGCGGAAGCCGGCCCCTTCGGCGCGCTGGCCAGCCTCAGGGACAAGCTCAAGCCTTAAAAGGGCACGTCGTCGTCGAGGTCGCTGTCGAACGCCGGCTGCGGGCGCGACTGCTGTTGCGGCTGGCGCTGACCGCCACCGAAATCGCCACCCCCATAACCGCCGCGGTCGCCATAATCGTCGCCGCCGCCCCCGCCGCCGCGGCTGTCGAGCAGGACGAGTTCGCCGCGGAAGCGCTGGAGCACGATCTCGGTCGAATAGCGGTCCTGGCCGCTCTGGTCCTGCCACTTGCGCGTCTGGATCTGGCCCTCCAGGTAAACCTTGGAGCCCTTCTTCAGATAGGATTTGGCGACGCGGCCCAGATTCTCGTTGAAGATCACGACGCGGTGCCATTCGGTCCGCTCCTGGCGGTTGCCGGTGGCCTTGTCGGTCCAGCTTTCCGACGTGGCGACGCGCAGGTTCACCACCTCGCCGCCGTTGTTCAGGCTGCGCGCTTCCGGATCGTCGCCCAGATTGCCGACCAGAATGACCTTGTTCACGCCCGCCATCTCGAAAATCTCCTGAATGTCCTGCGCCCGGCATAGGACAAGCCGTCGGGCGCGGCAACGGACTCAGGTGGCGGAAACGCTACGTCGCGTCCGGACGAAACCGATGACGAGCAGCGCGGCGGTCACGAACTGCGCGGCCAGCGCCTCCACCGTCGGCGACAGGCCGATCAGGTCGATGCGCGGCACGCCCGGCACCAGGGTGACGCCGACCAGCCCGGCCTCCTGCAACGCGCCCATGCCCTTGCCGGCGAGGACCATAGCGAGCACCGCGATCAGGATCGCGCTGAACGCGAAGAATGTCGCGATGGGCAGCTTCTTGCCCAGCCGCAGCATCGCCCAGGCGATCAGCGCCAGCACGGCGATCGCCGCCGCCACGCCGCCGATCAGCGCGCCGCTCTTCCCCTGCGCGCCCAAAGCGATGAAGAACAGTATCGTCTCGAACGCCTCGCGATAGACGACGAGAAAGGCGAGGCCGAAGAGGAAGACCGCCGAACCCCGGCCGAGCGCATTGTCCAGCCTGTCGCGGACATAGGCCTGCCAGGCGCCGGCCTGCGCCTTGCCGTGCATCCAGATGCCGACGCTCACCAGAATCGCGGCGGCGACCAGCGCGCCGAAGCCCTCGGTCAGCTCGCGCCCCGCGCCGCTGATCGTGATGAAGCGGCTCGCCGCCCACCAGGTCGCGAGTCCGGCGGCGAGCGCGGCGATCCAGCCGGCATGGACCCATGGCAACCGATCACGCCGCTCCGCGCGGATCAGGAAGGTGATCATCGCCACCACGATCAGCAACGCCTCCAGCCCCTCGCGCAGCAGGATCGTGAAGGCGCCCAGGAAGGTGGCGGCGGCGCTCGCATTCTCCGGCGCGATCGCGGCCTCGGCCTCGTCGAACAGGGCCCGCACCGCTTCGGCGCGCGCCTCGACCTCGGATTCCGGGGCATTGCGGCCGATCGCGGCGCGCAGCGCGCCCATCGCCTGTTCGATCCGCCCGACCAGTGCCGCATCGCGCGCGCCGAGCAACGCCTCGACCGGCTCGAAGCCGTCCAGATAGGCCGCCAGGGCCAGCTCCCGCGACCGGGCGCGGTCGCCGCCCCGGTAGGCTTCGACGCTCAGGCGCAGCAGCGCCCGCGCCTGGTCGAGCTGCCCCGTGCCGAGAGCGGGCGCGGTCACGGCGGCAGGATTGGCGCGCAGATAGGCAATCACGGCGGTCGCGCGATCCTCGCCGATCTCGCCCGCGAGCGCGGCGGGCGTCAGCCGGACGAGCGTCTCCAGATCGGGGATGCGCGCGCGCAGGCCCGCATCGCGCTCCCACAGCCGCCGGCCTTCGGCGGCCAGCGCGTCGGGATAGGCGTAGCGGCCGGTCTGGAAGGCGAGCGCCCAGCGCGCATCGGGCGGCAGATGCGCGAAGCTCGTCATCGCCGTGCCCTCAAGGCCCTGATCGATCACCTGATAGAGCGCGAAGAGGCTGCGCTCGCGCGCCCGGTTGCGGTCGGTGAAGTCGATCGGCGGCGGATCGAGCGTCGCGGCCATCGGCACGGCGGCATCGCCGTTCGGGCCGTGGCAGACGGCGCAATCGCGGGCGAACAGGCGCGCGCCCAAGGCAAGGTCGGGCGCGGCGGAGGGGGCGAGTGGCACCGGGAAAGCGGCGATCAGCCGGTCGCCCAGCCCCCGCGCCAGAGCGGCGATCTCAGCGGGCGGGCGGCGCGCCTCGATCGCATCGCGCAAGCGCCCGCTTTCGGCGATCAGCCCGTCGCGCGCAACATGGGCGGGCAGTTCGCGCAGCCGCGTCGCGACCGTCGCGGAAAATTCCCGCATCTCCTCATATTCGCCCGGATTGACGACTTGGCCGCCTTGAACCGCCTCGGGATAATCGACCGCGATATAATCGAGCAGCCGCCAGGTGGTCTGGATCGAGGCGGTGGTGGCGCTGGCGGGCGCCGTCGCGGCGAGCAGCAGGCATAAGCCGAAGAGCCGGAGGAGGATATGGGCCATGCGAGTCAGTCCGCACCGAGGAACGATGCGATGGCCTAGGACTCTTGCGAACGATTATCAATAAGGCGTTTTACACCGCCGGATAGCGCAGCCGGCCGAGAAAGCGGCTGAGCGAGGGACGCCGGTCGGCGCCGCCGGTCCAGCGCGCCTTGGCCTTTTCGAAACGCATCACATCGTCGATCCGCCGATCGAGGAAGGCGCGCGTGTCGGCGAGATCGTCGCTCTCATCGTCAAGAAAGACGAGGCTGGTCGAGCCATAGACGCCGATCAGGATCGTGCGCTTCGAATAATGATTGAAGTCGGTCGCTGTATCGCCGGCCAGGCGCCAGATACGGTCCGCGCTGCGCCAGGCGAGGCGCGCCGACGAGGCGACGTTGCCGGGCAGGGCCAGCACCGCGAGCGCGCGGCGCAGCGCCTCGCGATCGGGCTGTATCGTCGCCAGCCGGAACAGGACCAGTTCGCGGATGCGCTCGCGGATCTTCAGCGCGGCGATCCGCTCGGGCGGAAAGGCGTCGAGCATCGCCCGGTCGATCGCATCGAACCAGGCGTCGATCATCTGCGCCTGGCCGCCCGAGAAGGCCAGCCGGGCGCGTTCGGCGGGAGCGCCCAATTCCTCTGCGGCCATGGCGAGTGCGCCGTCCGACCAGCCGTCGAACGCGGCGTGACGCGCCAGCGCCGGTGCCAGCGCGGCGGCCAGCTCGTCCAGGTTCATGTCGGCCGGGGCGATCATGGCGATGTTCAATGGGCCTCGCCCGGCGGTGTTGCAACCCCGCGACTTGGCAGGCGGATCAGCACCAGCGCCGCGCAGATCAGAAGCGCGCCCGCCAGATCGATCGGGCCGAGCCGTTCGCCATAGGCTGCCCAGCCGATCGCGGCGGCCGCGACGGGCTGGGTGAGCAGGCCGAGGCCGACGACGAGCGGCGAGAGATGGCCCATCGCATAGACGAGCAGCCCCTGGCCGATCAGCTGACTGCCGATCGAGAGCAGGACGAGCGGCGTCCAGTCGGTCGGCATCACCTGCTCGCCGAGCATGAGCGCGGCGGCGAGCAAAGGCAGCGCGCCCGCCGCGGTGGCGATGGCGAGCACCGGCCAGGGCGCCATGGCGCGGCGCGCGCGGTCGATCGCGATCAGATAGAGGCCGTAGAAGAAGGCGGCGAGCAAGGCGAGCAGGTCGCCGGTGAAATGATCGGGCGACAATTCGTAGCTGCGGCCGAGCAGCAGGAAGGTGCCGGCGGCCGCGAGCGCCAGCGCGGCGGCCTGGAGCGGCCGGGGCAAGGCGCGCAGCACGAGGAAGCCGTAGAGCGCGAACAGGAAGCTCGACATGTTGCCGAACAGGGTGGCGTTGGCGAGCCGGGTGCGCAGGATGCCTTCGTGCCAGGCGGAAAGATCGGCGGCGAAGAACAGGCCTCCGAGCGCCACCGCGCCGATCAGCATCCAGCCGGGAAAAGCCTTGCTTTGGCTCTGACGGAGCGCAAGCAAAACCAGAATGGGGAGGACCAGAACGAGCCGCCAGAAGGCCGAGGCGTTAGGCCCGACATCGGCCAGCCGCACCATCCAGGGCCCCGCCGCGAGAAACAGGCAGGCGACGATCAGGGCGGGAAAGGCGAAGCGGGCGGGGTTGTGCATTTCGAATCGCAACCCTTATATCTGCCGCAACGCAGCATCAGGAAGCCCCGCCATGCCCTCGCTCTTCGATCCGATCAAGCTGGGCGATCTCGATCTCCCCAATCGCGTGCTGATGGCGCCGCTGACCCGTGGGCGGGCGACGCGCGAACACGTGCCGACGCCGCTGATGGCGACCTATTATGCCCAGCGCGCCGGCGCGGGCCTCATCCTCTCGGAAGCGACCGGAATCAGCCGGCAGGGGCTGGGCTGGCCCTATGCGCCGGGCCTGTGGAGCGACGAACAGGTCGAGGCCTGGAAGCCGGTGACCGAGGCGGTGCACGAAGCAGGCGGCCGCATCTTCGCCCAGCTCTGGCATATGGGCCGGGTGGTGCATCCGAGCTTCCTGGGCGGTGCGGCGCCGGTTTCCGCCTCGGCGACCACCGCACCCTACAAGGCCCACACCTATGGCGGGCGCCAGCCTTATGCCGAGGCGCGGGCGCTGCGGGTTGATGAGATATCCGGCCTGATCGCCGATTATGTCCACGCGGCCGGCAACGCGGTCGCGGCGGGGTTCGATGGCGTTCAGCTTCACGCCGCGAACGGCTACCTGATCGACCAGTTTCTGCGCGACGGCAGCAATCGGCGCGACGACGATTATGGCGGCCCGGTCGAGAATCGCATCCGGCTCTTGAGGGAAGTGACGCAATCGCTCGCCGATACGGTCGGCGCGGCGCGCACGGCGGTGCGGCTGTCGCCCAACGGGGATTCGCAGGGGGTCAACGACAGCGATCCCGTCCCCTTGTTCAGCGCCGCGGCCGCAGCGCTCGGCGAGATCGGCATCGCCTTTCTGGAGCTGCGCGAGCCGGGCTTCGAGGGCACGTTCGGCAAGGCCGAGCTGCCGCCGGTCCATCCGCATATCCGCACGGCCTTTCCCGGCCCGCTGGTGCTCAATTCCGATTATCGGCTGGCGGACGCGCAGGCGGCGCTCGATGCCGGCGCGGCGGACGCGATCGCCTTCGGCCGCACCTTCCTCGCCAATCCGGACCTCGTCGAACGGCTGCGCGCCGCCGCGCCGCTCAATCCCGACAATATGGCGACCTGGTACAGCCAGGGGCCGGAAGGCTATATCGATTATCCCGCTTTGGCGGCGGAGTAACGCGCGGCGCGCCATTGGTCGGCGGTCTGGCCCCAGGCGTCGACCGGCAGATGTTCCAGCGGCGGCGGCAACCGGGTCGGCCCGCGATTGACAGCGCCGAGCCGCTGGGCGAGCCGGATCGAAGGCGCATTGTCCGGATCGATCGTGTGGATGATGTCGGTCCAGCCCAGCGTCTCGACGGCGTAGTCCATCGACGCCACCGCCGCCTCATAAGCATAGCCGCGCCCGGCAAATTCGCGGGCCACGCCCCAGCCGATCTCGGTGCCCGGCCAGTTTTCCGGCTGCCACGGGCCGACCCGGCCGACCCAGCGGCCGGTGTCGCGCTCGATCAGCGAGAACATCGAAAAGCCGCGCACGGACCAGGCCCCGGCCATCACGCACAGGCTGCGCCACGCTTCCTCGCGCGATTGCACGCCGCCCAGAAAGCGCATCGTTTCCGGATCGGCCTGAAACGCGCACCAGGACTCGAAATCCTCGCCATTCAGCGGGCGCAGGATCAGCCGCTCGGTCTGCAGGACTGGCCCGTCCATCAGGCAAAACGCTCCTTGAGCGCGAGCATGGCGAGCGCCGCCTTGGCCGCCTCGCCGCCTTTGTCCTTTTCGGTGGGCTTGGCGCGGGCGAGCGCCTGGGCTTCGTCCTCCACCGTCAAAATGCCGTTGCCGATGGCGAGGCCGTCCAGCGTCAGCGCCATCAGCGCGCGCGCGCTTTCGCCGGCGACGATCTCGAAATGGTAGGTCTCGCCCCGGATGACCACGCCGAGCGCGACGAACGCGTCATAACGCCCGCCTTCCGCCGCCAGCGCGATCGCGCCGGGCACTTCCAGCGCGCCGGGCACCGTGATCACATCCATCTCATGCCCGTTCAGCGCGGCGCGCGTTCCTTCGAGCAGCAGGTCGTTCAGGTGGGCGTAGAAGCGCGCCTCGACGATCAGGATACGGGCCATCATGCGTCTCCCGGTATCGGCCGTTCGCCGACGATGGTTAGGCCGTAGCCGCCAAGCGCGACCGGCGTGTGGTGGCTGTTGGTCAGGAGGACCATGTCATGCACGCCCAGCGCGGCGAGGATTTGCGCGCCGACACCGTAATCGCGCAGCTGATCGCTGTCGCCGCCGCGTTCCTCGCCAGCGCGGACCTTGAGCGCGCGCGACAGCGCGCCCGGCACCATCGGCCGGTTGATCGCGACGATCACACCCGCGCCTTCCTCGGCGATCGCCTTCATCGCGCCTTCGAGCAGGTCGCCGCGCCCGCCGGCCTCGCCGAAGACGTCGGAGAGCAGGCTGAGCGCGTGCATCCGGACCAAAGTCGGCCTGGCGGGGTCGACATGACCCTTTACCAGCGCGATCTGCTCGGTGCCGGAGGCCTTGTTGAGGAAGGTCTTGGCGGTCCAGGTGCCGCCCCAGCGGCTTTCGAACCGCGCTTCGGCGGTCTGCTCGACCAATCGGTCCTTCTTCAGCCGATAGGCGATGAGATCGCGGATCGTGCCAATCTTGAGGCCGTGGGTGGCGGCGAACTCGACGAGATCGTCCATCCGCGCCATCGCGCCGTCCTCGCGCATGATCTCGCAGATCACGCCGGAGGGGTTGAGTCCTGCGAGCCGCGAGACATCCACCGCCGCCTCGGTATGGCCGGCGCGGACCAGCACGCCGCCGTCTCGCGCGACCAGCGGGAAGACATGACCGGGGGTCACGATCTCCTCCGGCCCCTTGGCCGCGTCGATCGCAACCGCGATCGTGCGCGCCCGGTCGGCGGCGGAAATGCCGGTCGTGACGCCGTCCTTCGCCTCGATCGAGACGGTGAAGGCGGTCTCGTGCCGCGTGCCGTTGTGACGGCTCATCAGGGGCAGGCCGAGTTGATCCACCCGCTCGCGGGTCAGCGACAGGCAGATCAGGCCGCGCCCGTGCCGGGCCATGAAGTTGATCGCATCCGGGGTCGCCATCTGGGCGGGGATGACGAGATCGCCCTCATTCTCCCGGTCCTCGTCGTCGACCAGGATGAACATCCGCCCGTTGCGCGCTTCGTCGATGATCTGCTCGGCCGAGGCCATCACGTCGCGGCTGCCGCCGGCCAGAAATTTCTCCAGCTTGAGCAGGGTATCGGCGGTCGGATTCCAGTCCGCCTCGCCCAGCTTGCGCAAGCTGTTGGGATGGAGACCGGCAGCGCGGGCGAGGCCGGCGCGGCTCATCTCGCCGGCGGCGACGAGATCGGACAGGCGATCGATCAGAAGCGTGCTCATGGCGCGGCGGTATCACAGCGAAATGTGATGCGCTATTGCGAAAATCACATCTTGCTGTTGCGGACGTCCAGCATGCGGCCGAGATAGCGGGCGAGAATGTCGATCTCCAGATTCACTTGATCGCCCTTGGCGAACATTGCGGTGTTTCCGGCGGTATGGGGGATGATGTTGACGCCGAAGCTGGTGCCTTCGGTGCCGTCCGTCACTTCATTCACGGTCAGCGAGATTCCGTTGATCGCGATCGAGCCTTTCTCCGAGAGATAGGAAGCGAGCTTGTCCGTTACGGCGATGGTGTAGCGGGTCGATCCCTTGTCCGGCGCGCTGTCGATAACGGTACCCAGCCCGTCGACATGGCCGGTCACGATATGGCCGCCCAGTTCGTCGCCGACCTTCAGCGCGCGTTCCAGATTCAGCCGCGTGCCCTCCGCCCACATGCCGGGCGCGGTGCGCGAGCGCGTCTCGCCCGACACGTCCACTGCGAACCAGCCCTCGCCCTTGTCGACCACGGTCAGGCAGACGCCCGAGCAGGAGATCGACGCGCCCAGATCGACGCCCGCCATATCGTAGCCGCTGGCGATCCGCAGGCGTAGGTCGCCGCGCTCCTCGGCGGCCTCGATCCGCCCGATATCGGTGATGATTCCGGTGAACATCTCAGTCCTCGTTCCTGGTCCGCTCGTAGACTTCGAGCCGGTCGATGCCAAGCGGGCGGGAATCGGCGAAACGCCAGCGGCCATGCGCGTCGGCGAGCGCGTCGAGACCGATATAGCCGACCGAGGATTTGCCGGCGCCGATCAGGATGGGCGCGCGATAGACGAGCAGGCGATCGACCAAATCGGCGGCGAGAAAGGCGGAGGCCGTGGCCGATCCGCCCTCGACGAGCAGTTCGTTGACGTCGCCAAGCGCGGCGATCTCCTCGGGGGCGCCGAGCCGGGTCCAGCCCTCCGGCGCCGTCCCGCGCGTCAGCAGCGCCTTGCGCGGCGAGCGGCCCTCCAGCCCCGGCAGCCGCACGTCCAGCCGGGGCGCGTCCGCCTCGTAGGTGCCGCGCCCGACCAGGATCATGTCGGCCCGCGCGCGTTCGCGGTGGACGTCGGCGCGGGCATCCTCGCCGGTGATCCACTTGCTCTCGCCCGACGGCAAAGCGATCCGTCCGTCGATCGACAAGGCCAGCTTCAGCGTCACCAGCGGGCGGCCCCGCCGCACGCGGCTCAGGTAACCGGCCATGCTCGCCGCCGCCGCCTCGGACCCTTCGCCGACATCGACCCTGATGCCCGCTTCGCGCAGCCGGGCGATGCCGCGTCCGGCGGTACGTGGGTCTGGATCCTCCAGAGCGACGACCACCCGTGCCGGCTTGGCTTCGACGATCAGGTCCGCACAAGCCGGGCCCCGCGCGCTTTCATGCGCGCAGGGCTCCAGCGAGACATGGATCGTGGCGCCTTCGGCATTGCCGGCCTCGGCCAGCGCGACCGCTTCGGCATGGGGACGCCCGCCATCCTGCGTCCAGCCCCGGCCGATCGCTGCGCCGTCGCGGGCGACCAGGCAGCCGACATGCGGATTGGGGGCGGTCGCACCATGGCCGCGCTCGCCGAGCGCGATCGCCTCCGCCATCCCTTCTGCGTCGGTCAAATGCCGTACCGGCGCAGGCGATCGTCGAGATTCTTGAACTGCCGCTGGCGTTCGCGCTCATAGTCCTCGCGCTGCTTGAGGTCCGCCTCCTGCTTGGCGATGATCTCCGCGTCGCTGCGGTCCGCCGACCAGCTGTCGAGATAGATGACCTGTTCGCCCGGAAGGATATTGGTCTGCGCATCGTAATAGAAAGCGACAAGGATGCCGGCTGGAATCAGCAGCGCCAGCGTCGCGGCGAGCCATTGGTGGCGCGGTCGCTGGCGCCAGAAATCGCGCATGTCCTTCCACAAGGCGCGCGGTGAGGCGGGGCGAGGCAGCGGCATCGCACCAAGATAGTCGCGCAATGCCGCCGCCGCCAGTCCCGAGCGATGCGCTCAGGCGTCCTCGATCCGAAAGCGCAAGGTCATTACCTTGCTGCTTTCGACCGGCCGGCCGTCCACCGTCGCCGGGCGGAAGCGCCAGCGGCTGAGCGCCTGACGCTCGGCTGCGGCCCAGAAGGCGTCGCTTGTCGCGGACAGGCGCTCGACGGCACGCACGCGGCCGTCCGTCCCGATCGTCACGCGCAGCCGCACCACCCCGTCGCGCTGCGCGCGAATTTCGGCGGCCGGATAAGGCGGCCGGAAGGCATCGGCATAGCGCGAATCGAGCTCGGCCTCGACGCGGACAGGCAGCGGCCGGGGCGGGTCGGCGGGCGGGGCAACGGAATCTCCGGTGCCGCCGCTGAAGGGCGGGAGCGGATCGGCCGGGCGCGCCGCGCCGCCCTGGTCGCTGGGAGGCGGCATGATCTCCGGTTCGGGCCGATCGATGGAAGTGGTCGGCTGACGGGCCGGATTGGTCCGCGGCTCGGCTGGCGACGGCTCGGGCGGCGTGGGCTCGGGAACGCGGAAGATCTTGGTGACCGGGTAAACCGGCCGGACGAATTCCGGTCCCTTGATCAACATCACTGCGCCGATCGCAGCAGCATGAAGGATGACGATGAGCGCGAGACCGCCGGGGCTGGCGCGCTGCGGCTGATATTGGCTGTACGACATGATCCTCTCCTCATCCCGACGCCGGCATCGTCCTGGCCGACGATACTTGGATGTTACATCATATCGTTACGATATACTATACCCATGCCGTCATAGCCGGAGAACCCCCGTGGATTCTGGGTCCTAGGAGGCTGCGGCTCTGAGGCGGGCGATCGCTTCGTCGCGCCCGATCAGCGGCAGCAGGGCTGCCATTTCCGGGCCGCTGTCCCGCCCGGTCAGCGCGCGGCGCAGCGGCAGGAAGAGCGGTTTGCCGGCGCGTCCGGTCGCCTCCTTAAGCCGGGCGACGAGCTGCGGCCAGGGCGCCTCGCGCCAGTCGATCTGGCCGGCGGCTTCGGCGGCGGCGGCAAGGAAGTCGCGATCCTCGGCCGCCGCCTCATGCTCGACATGGCCGTGCAGGATGTCCCACCAGTCGGCGGCCTCGGCGACGGTCTTGAGGTTCGGCCGGATCGCGATCCAGTCGTCCTCGCCCATCCCTGCCGGCAGCCGCGCGGCGACCTTCTGATAGGCAAGCTGGTGGACGATCCGGGCATTGAGGGCCGCGAGCTCGTCCAGGTCGAAGCGTGCCGGCGCTCGCCCGAAGGCCGAGAAATCGAAACCCTCGATCAGCGGTGCCGGATCGGCGAAGGGCTCGACGGGCTGGCTGGTGCCGATCCGCGCCAGTTTGGCGATCAGCGCCTCCGGCTCGATCCCGCTCTCGCGCATCGACTCGACGCCGAGCGAGCCGAGCCGCTTGGACAATTTGCCCTCCGATCCGACCAGCAATGCCTCATGGGCGAAGGCGGGCGCTTCGGCGCCGAGCGCGGCGAACATCTGGAGCTGCAGCCCGGTATTGGTGACATGATCCTCGCCGCGCACGACATGGGTCACCTCCATCTCGATATCGTCGACGACGCTGGGCAGCATGTAGAGCCAGCTTCCGTCCTCGCGCCGGATGACGGGATCGCTGAGCAGCTTCGGGTCGAGCTGCTGGGCCCCGCGCACCAGGTCGTCCCAGGCGATCGGCGTGTCGTGATCCAGCTTGAAGCGCCAGTGCGGCCGGCGTCCTTCGGCTTCTAGCGCGTCGCGCTCGCCGTCATTCAGCGCCAGCGCGGCACGATCATAGACCGGCGGCAGGCCGCGTCCCAGCAGCACCTTGCGCTTGAGATCGAGTTCCTGCGCGGTCTCGTAAGCGGGATAGGCGCGCCCCGCCTCGATCAGCCGTGCCAGCGCCGCCTCGTAAAGGCCGAACCGGTCCGACTGGCGATATTCCGCGTCCGGCGCCATTCCCAGCCAGGCGAGATCGGCGCGGATCGCCTCGACATGCGCCTCTTCGCTGCGCGCCTGATCGGTGTCGTCGAACCGCAGCGCGAAGCGCCCGCCATGGCGCCGGGCCCACAGCCAGTTGTGCACGGCGGTGCGGATATTGCCGACATGGAGCCGACCGGTCGGCGAGGGGGCGAAACGGGTGACGACGCGCATGGCTCGCCTATAGGCTTTTGGGCGCGTGGCGCTAGGCCTGGGCCTCGGCGCGCAACGTGTCGATCCAGGCCTTGTCGGCTTCGCTTCCATGCGCGGTGAAGAGCGCCGCGAACCGGTCGATGGCGGCGGTCAGTTCAGCCCTGCGTGCCGGCAGGTCCGCGATCGTCGCGGTGGACAAGGCGATCATCAGCGCGCCGCCCTCGGCCGTCGGCTTGCGCTTGCGCTCGCGCATGTCGATGCGCAGCGCGTTGCGGCGCTTCTCGAGGTGAAAGCGCGCCAGCGCGACCGCCCATGCGCCTTCGCCCGACGCGACGAAGCCGTCCAGCGCGGCCTTGGCCAGCGGCGTCGGCCAGACGGCCGTCTTGATCGATTCGGTGGCGCGGTGGAATCGGTCGACCAGGTCGAACAGGCCGCGCTCCAGATACAGACGCTGCAGCGGCAGCGTGACCGCGTGATCCCGGTCGAGGAACAGCGCATCGGCTTCGTCCCGGCTGAGCTCGCCCGCCTTCATCGCCCTGACGGCGGCCGAACCGATCGCCTCGAAGTCGCTCTTGAACCGCTTGAATGCGGGATTCGCGCGGTTGACGAAGCGCTGGCCGAACTGATGGATGTCCGTCATGGCCTTTTGCGTCCCCTGCAATGGCGGTGGCGGGATGGCCCGAGGCCTAACTTGCGCGCGCTTGTCCGGCAATGCTCTTGCCATCGTGGCTTCGCGCCGTAAGAGGGCGGGACTTCCCCCGGTGAGGATCGTTTCCGCATGAAGCTGATGTCGGGCAATTCGAATGCGCCCCTGGTGCAGGCGATCTCGAACTATCTCGAAATCCCGATCACCCAGGCCAGCGTTCGCCGCTTCGCCGACGAGGAGATTTTCGTCGAGATCCACGAAAATGTACGCGGCGAGGACGTCTTCGTCGTCCAGTCGACCTCCTATCCGGCCAACGACAATCTGATGGAATTGCTGATCTGTATCGATGCGCTGCGCCGCGCCTCGGCCAAGCGGATCACCGCGGTGATGCCCTATTTCGGCTATGCGCGGCAGGACCGGAAGCCCGGCCCGCGCACCCCCATTTCGGCCAAGCTGGTCGCCAATCTCATCACCACGGCGGGCGCCAACCGGGTGCTGTCGGTCGATCTCCATGCCGGCCAGATTCAGGGCTTCTTCGATATCCCGACCGACAATCTCTATGCCGCGCCGGTCATGTCCGCCGACATCCAGGCGCGCTTTGCCGGCAAGCCGATCACGGTGGTGTCGCCCGACGTGGGCGGCGTGGTGCGCGCCCGCGCGCTCGCCAAGCGCCTCGACAACGCCCCGCTCGCCATCGTCGACAAGCGCCGCGAGAAGCCCGGCGAATCGGAGGTGATGAACATTATCGGCGACGTTTCGGGGCGCTTCTGCGTGCTCATCGACGACATCGTCGATTCGGCCGGCACCCTGTGCAACGCCGCCGCCGCGCTGAAGGAAGGCGGGGCGGACGGCGTCGTCGCCTATTGCACCCATGGCGTGCTCTCCGGCGCCGCTGTTTCCCGCGTCGAAAGCTCGGTGCTGCATGAGCTGGTGATCACCGATTCGATCGCCGCCTATGAAGCGGCCGAGGCGACCGACAAGATCCGCCTGCTCACCATCGCCCCGCTGCTCGCCGAGGCGATCAAGCGGATCGCCGACGAATCTTCCGTTTCCAGCTTGTTCGACTGAGGCGGGGACGCGCGGCGTGACCGACAAGCGCGTGGTCTTCGATTTCGAGGTCGATTTCTCGAACGGCGGCGGCATCCAGGGCCAGGATTTCCGGCTCGACATCCAGGACGACGACATTTCCGACGAAGCGCTCGCCGCCTATGTCGTCACCGACTTGCGCCTCTTGATGGTCGGCGCGATCCGGATCAAACGTAAAAAGATCATTGCGGAGCCGCACAAGCGCGGCGCGAGGCAGGTCGCGAGCAGCCGGCTCGTCGATCTCAGCCATGTGATCGAGGACGGGATGGTGACCTACAAGGGCCTGCCCGCGCCGATCATCTGCGACTGGCTGTCGCGCGAAGCGTCGCGGCAAAGCTATGCGCCGGGTACCGAATTCCAGATCGGCAAGATCGAGATGGCCGCCAATACCGGCACCTATATCGACACGCCTTTCCATCGCTATGCCGATGGCGCCGACCTCGCCTGCGTGCCGTTGGAGCCGATCGCCAACCTGCCCGGGCTGGTCTTGCGGGCGACGGGGCTGGCGGAGCGCGCGATCGACTGGACCCATTTCGCTGCGAGTGACGTGGCGGGCCGCGCCGTGCTGGTCCATACCGGCTGGGACCGGCACTGGCGGACCGACGCCTATTTCGAAGGCCATCCCTTCCTGACCCAGGCGGCGGCCGAATATCTGCGCGATCAGGGTGCCGTCCTGGTCGGCATCGATTCGCTCAACATCGACGATGTCTCGGGCGGCGAGCGGCCGGTGCATTCGGTGCTGCTCGGCGCCGGCATCCAGATCGTCGAACATATGACCGGGCTTGGGCAATTGCCCGAATCGGGTTTCCGCTTCTTCGCGACGCCGCCCAAGGTGAAGGGCATGGGCACTTTTCCGGTCCGCGCCCATGCCGTGATCGGCTGAGCGCGATCGCTATTTTCTGACTGGCGCGCCGATCGACCAGCGGAAGCCGAACGGGTCGCGCACCTGGCCGTAGCGGTCGCCCCAGAACTGGTCGGCGAGCGGGAAGACCTCGGTCGCGCCGGCCTCGAGCGCGCGGGCCCAGGCGGTGTCCGCGTCGGCGACCTGGAGATGGAGCGTCAGGCTGCCGGGCTCGGTCTCGCCGCCGCTATATTCCGGGAAATCGTCGTTGAGCATCAGGTGGCCGCCATTGATCAGCAGGTGGGCATGCATGATCCGCTCGCCATCCTCGCCCTTGAACGGCTCCATCGCGGCCTCGGCGCCGAAGGCCCGCTTGTAGAAGTCGATCGCCTCAGCGGCGCGCTTGTCGCGGATGGTGAGATGGGCGGTCACCCCGCCGGCCGGACCCTGCTCTTCGTTCGTCATCGACTCGCTCCTTGCCAGACGCCTACGGGCGGCTTATAGGCCCCCGCTTTCCAGAGTGTTGGAAGAATCGAACGGCCCGGCCATCAAGGGCTGCCGTGGCTGTTCTCAAACGTCGGCAAGCGCCGCAAGGAGACGAAAATGCCCAAGCTCAAGACCAAGAGCGGTGTGAAGAAGCGCTTCAAGCTCACCGCGACCGGCAAGGTGAAGCACGGCGTGGCAGGCAAGCGCCACCGGCTCATCAGCCACAATGCCAAATATATCCGCCAGAACCGCGGCACCGAAGTGCTCGCTGACGCCGATACGGCGCGGGTGAAGCTCTGGGCGCCCTACGGCCTGAAATAAGGAGGTTCTGACAGATGGCACGCATCAAGCGCGGCGTCACCACGCGCGCCAAGCACAAGCGGATCCTGGAGCAGGCGAAGGGCTATTATGGCCGTCGCAAGAACACGATCCGCATCGCCCGCCAGGCGGTCGAGAAGGCCGGCCAGTACGCCTATCGCGATCGCAAGGTGAAGAAGCGGAGCTTCCGCGGCCTGTGGATCCAGCGCATCAACGCCGGCGTCCGGGCCGAGGGGCTGACCTACAGCCAGTTCATGCACGGCCTGAAGCTGGCCGGCATCGAGCTGGACCGGAAGGTCCTCGCCGACATCGCGATGCACGAGGGCGACGCCTTCAAGGGCATCGTCGCGCAGGCGAAGGCGGCGCTCCCGGCCTGAGCCGGACCGCACGCACGAAACAAGCGAAAGGGCGCGGAAGGGTTTTCCTTCCGCGCCCTTTCCTTTTGGCCCCTCTCCCGGGAGGTTAGTGCATGGTCTCCGCGGCGATCGAATAGCGGGTGGTCGCGGGATCGGTGCCGGGCTTGTACGTCAGCCGCATCCATTCGCTGCGTGCCCGCCGCTCGTCGTCGAACGGGCCGATCATCGTCTCGCTGCCGGGGATGAGGGCGCGGAAATCCGGCCCTTCATATTCCCCGCCGACGATCCAGTAACGCATGGTCATCACGCGGCCTCCTTCTGGAATTGCGCCGTTTCGGTCGATTCGGCGAGGGCGGTGGTCGAAGCCTCGCCGCCGGCCAGCGTCGTCGCGACCAGATCGAAATAGCCGGTGCCGACCTCGCGCTGGTGGCGCGTCGCGGTATAGCCGTCCGCCTCGCTGGCGAATTCCGCCTGCTGGAGCTCCGAATAGGCTGCCATGCCGCGGTCCTTGTAGCCGCGCGCCAGCTCGAACATGCCGTGATTGAGCTGGTGGAAGCCCGCCAGCGTCACGAACTGGAACTTGTAGCCCATCGCGCCCAGCTCGCGCTGGAACTTCGCGATCGTCTCCTTGTCCAGCTTCGCCTCCCAGTTGAAGCTGGGCGAACAATTATAGGCCATCATCTTGCCCGGATAGGCTTTCTGGATCGCCTCGGCGAAGCGCCGCGCGTCGTCCAGGTTCGGGTGACTCGTCTCCCACCAGAGCAGATCGGCATGTTCGGCGAAGGCGAGGCCGCGCTTGATGCAATGATCGACGCCGGTGCCGTCCTTCAGGCGGAAGAAGCCCTCGGGCGTGCGTTCGCCGGTCAGGAATTCATGGTCGCGTTCGTCGACATCGGAAGTGATGAGCTTCGCGCTCTCCGCGTCGGTGCGGGCGACGAGGATGGTCGGCACGCCGCACACGTCCGCCGCCAGCCGCGCCGCGTCGAGATTGCGGATATGCGCCTGGGTCGGGATCAGCACCTTGCCGCCCAGATGGCCGCACTTCTTCTCGCTCGCGAGCTGGTCCTCGAAATGAACCCCGGCCGCGCCCGCCTCGATATAGGCCTTCATGATCTCGAAGCAGTTCAGCGGACCGCCGAATCCGGCCTCGGCATCGGCGACGATCGGTGCGAACCAGTCGCGCCCACCTGAACTATTGGCGCTGCCGCCTTCCATATGCTCGATCTGGTCGGCGCGCTGCAGGGTGCGGTTTATCCGGCGGCACAGCTCCGGGCCGGCATTGGCCGGGTAGAGCGACTGGTCCGGATACATGGCCCCGGCGGTGTTGGCGTCGGCCGCGACCTGCCAGCCGCTGAGATAGATCGCCTTCAGGCCCGCGCGGACCATCTGCATCGCCTGGTTGCCGCTGAGGGCGCCCAGCGCATTGATATAATCCTCGGACTTCAGCAGCTCCCACAGGCGGTTCGCGCCGCGCCGGGCAAGGCTGTGCTCGATCGCCACCGAGCCGCGCAGCCGCTCGACTTCGGCTGGCGCATAGGGCCGGGTGATGCCGTCGAAACGGCCGGTCGGGGCGGGGATCAGGTCGGCGAAATCGGTCATCATGCGGGCCAGCTGCTGGAGAAGGGTTCGCCCAAGAACCACGGACAGGCGGGATCGGCACTCCGAAAGAGGTCATGGAGTCGCAGGACGACTTGCGACTTTTGTGAATTCATGACAATTCTACAATATGGCGGATCGAAAGCTCTACCTTGGCGGGCGCCTGCGCCGCCTGCGCCGCGAGCTGGGGCTCAACCAGAGCGCCATGGCGGCCGAGATCGGCGTGTCGCCCTCCTATCTCAATCATATGGAGCGCAACCAGCGGCCGGTCACGGCGCAGGTGCTATTGCGCCTCTCCGAGACTTACGAACTCGATCTCAAGAGCTTCGCGGCGGAGGGCGCGGACGGGACGGGGCCGGAGCAATTAAGCGAGATTTTCGCCGATCCCATGTTCGCCGATCTCGGTATTCCGCGTTACGAACTGGTCGAGATCGCCAACAGCGCGCCGGCCGTGGCGGATGCGGTGTCCCGGCTCTATTCGGCCTATGCGGAGCTCAGGCGGCGCCCGGCCTCCGGTGGGCACGAGACATCGGCGCTGACTCCGGAAAGCTGGGTACGCGATCATATCCAGGCGCAGCGCAACCACTTCCCCTATCTTGAGGAGGCGGCGGAGACTTTGGCCGGCGCGCTCGGCGATCCGCTCGCCATCGCCGAGCCGTTGCGGCGGCGCTTGAAGGAGGCGTTCGGCATCGAATCGCGGGTCGTCCCGCCCGAATTGCTCGACGGGGCGAGCCAGCATTACGATCTCCACCGCAAGCAGCTGATGCTCTCCGCCTTGCTGCGCGGGGAAAGCCGGACCTTCGCGCTCGCCTATCAGCTCGCTCTGGCCGAATTCCGGCCGCTGCTCGATCGGATGATCGCCGCCGCCACGCCCCCCGATTCGCCCACGCGGCGGCTGCTCCACATGAGCCTCGCCAATTATGCGGCCGCGGCGATCATGATGCCCTATGCGCCATTCCTGAAGGCGGCAGAGACGCATGGCTACGATATCGATCGCCTCTGTGCCGAGTTCGGCGCCAGCGTCGAACAGGTCGCGCACCGGTTGACCACCTTGGGGCGCAGCGGCGCGCGCGGCATCCCCTTCTTCATGCTGCGCGTGGACGGGGCCGGGAATATCTCGAAGCGGTTCGCCGGCGAAAGCTTCCCCTTCTCGCGCTTCGGCGGCACCTGCCCGCGCTGGAACCTGCACAGCGCTTTCCAGACGCCGGGCCGGGTGGTGACCCAGATCGTCGAGACGCCGGACGGCCAGCGCTATTTCACCGCCGCGTGCACGGTCGAACGTTCTGTCCGCATCGATCCCCGCGAGGACAGCCAGCTCGCCATAGGCCTCGGTTGCGATCTCAAATATGCAAACCGCATCGGCTATGCCGCCGGCCTCGACCTCGCCGCCCCCCACGTCACCCCGATCGGCCCCGCCTGCACTTTGTGCCCTCGCGCCCGCTGCCCCCAGCGCGCGGCGGCGCCCGCCGGGCGGACGCTGACCGTGCAGGAAACGCGGAAAACGATCTCGCCATTTCCGTTTCTGGGAGGCTAAGCCAACTTTATGGGAATCATTCTTTCCGCACTCCTGATAACGCTGACGATTGGCGCCCAGGATATAGCACCCGCCAGCGATGCCGTGATCGACCGCTTTATGGCCGCGATTCCCGATCCGGGGAGTGATCCAGATCCGCAGGAATTGACCTATTTCACCTCACTCAATCCCGATCGAGCGGCAGCGGTCGCGCCAATTCTGCAAAGCTTCTCAAACTGCCGCGCCGCCTACGGCAGACAGGCCGTGCGGAGAGTCGCGGGAGCCCTCGGAGAGGAGCGGCTAACACGGCTTATAGCTTTCTATGAAGGCGAGGACTTTCGTACTTTCGACCGGCTCGTATCCCGGCCGGAAGAGGAGCTTTCGACAGAGGAGCAAGCGGAGCGCGGCCGCATTATCTCCGCCTATCCGATAGAGGATTTCATCGCGGCCATGCAGCCCTCCAACCCGGCCTTTTCGATCGACGAGGCGATGGAGATGCTCGATCAATGTGAAAGGGAACGGGACGAAGCCTTTCAACGGCAGGGTCTGCGAGTTTCACCGGAGTAGACCGATTCAGTTCGCGGCACGATACGCACGCGGCTGAATGTTCATCTCCCGATCGCCAGTATCGATATTACCTCGATCGCGTCCGCCTTCCCGCCGAAGTCCGCAAAGTCACCCGGCGCTGCCCCAATGATCGCCCGCGCCAGCGGCGCCGAAAACGCGATCTTCCCCGCCGCCGGATCGGCTTCGTCGTCGCCGACGATGGCGAGGGTGCGCTCCTGGCCGTTCAGGCGGAAGGTGACGCTTGTGCCGAAGGCGACTTCGCCCTCGGGCGGCGGCGGGGCCAGTTCGGCGGTGGCGAGGCGGGTGCGCCAGTAGCGCAGGGTGCGCTGCTTGTCGGCCAGTGCTGTTTCGTCGCCTTCGGCGGCGACTTCGGCTTCCAGGGCCGCCACCATGTCTTCGGCCTGCTTGAGGCCGGCGGCGGTGACGAGATTGGGGCCGGGCGGGATCGGCAGCTCGAACCTCGGCTCCTTATGCTCCTCATCGCTTTCGCGGCGGAAGGCGACGCTCATCTCTTCTCTCCGGACATTCTGTGGAAACCGGCTTAGCCGGGTTTCGGGCGCGCCGCACCTGTCCGGGCGAGAGCGCCGCTTCGTACTCAGGCCGAAAAGGAGAGATCGCCGCGCGGCGTGCCCCGCTCCTCGCGCGGGCGAGCCGCGATATCCCGTGTCTCGCGCGCCGCGCCCCGGCGCGGCAAGGCGGCGAGGCCGAGCAGGTAGCCGATGATCGCGCTGCCGCCATAGCCGACCAAAGGCGTCGGATAATTGCCGAGCGCGGCCGCGGCGATCGCGGCCAGCCAGACCGCGCCGAATGCCGCATAGGTGCTGCGACGGATGGGATCGCCCCAGGCGCCGACGAGTGCGGGGACAAGCAGCAGGAGCGATCCGCCAAGGACCGCGAGGCCCGCCAGCGGGTGAACGGCGAAGGAGGAGAAGAAGATCTGGTCCACATAGGGCATGGCGGGCGATGTATCGGTCCGCCACAGCGCCACGGCGAATCCCGCCAGCGCCGCCACGAATGCGGCCCCCATGTTCCGGCCCGGCCGCATCAGGACGAACATGCCGGTTCCCGCGAGCAGCGCGCCGGCCATCGCCCGGTCCGGCTGCAGCGCCAGCGCAGAGGCGGCAATGATGATGGCGGCGGTCGCCGGTCCGTCCGGAGCGCGCGCGAAGCGCACGGCCAATGCGGGCACGAAGAGCAGGCTCGGCTGGAGCATGATGCCGCCGATCGACACCCAGCGCGCGGCGCCGTCCGCCGCGATGCCCCAGAAAGCGGTGGCGAGAAGGACGAACGCCAGCGCGAGCGGGACGACGCCGTCGACCAGCCGCCCGGTTCGCGGCATCGCTCCCAGCGCCGCGACGAGCGCGACGCCCAGCACCAGCGCGGCCCCGTTCATCACGAAATAAGTGAGTGGCGCCCCCGCTACCGCCAGATAGACGAAACCGAGGCCCACCGCGCCGGCCGCGCAGGCCATTCCCACCAGGCGCGGGCGCAGGCCCGTTCCGTCCGACATCGCCATGACTTCATCCTCCGGTTGAAATTGCGGTGTGTCGCGCGCGGCGATCCGCGCGGCATGAAAGGCGGCAGCTTCCCGGATCGCGCAGCCCAGGCAGCCAAGCGCGAAGCGAAAAGCGGCAGGGGAGCTCTCGATGCTTTCCGCTTCCGCGCGCATCGCCTGGCCCCAGTCGCGGAGCGGGGCAGGAAGCAGCGCGGCGGCAAGCCGGACGATCGGCGCAGACATCCGGCGGCTCATGCCAGGCCTTCCGACAGCTTTGCCGTACCAGCCGAACCGATCGGAGGATTTTCGGCGGCAAGCGCGCGTCCGGCCGCCGTCAGCCGATAGGCATGGCGCGGCGGCCGGCCGGGCTCCGCGGGGCTCTGCCACTCCGCTTCCAGATAGCCCTGCTTCTCCAGGCGGATCAGCAGCGGATAGAGTGTGCCGGATTTGATTCCCGCGCGCTGGCACAGCTCATAGCCGTGCGCCCAGCTTCCGCCGCTCTCCGTCAATATGGCAAGAAGGTTTCTGGCGTGGGGGGACAGGCTGCGGTTTCGGGTCATCGCATCATAAATCTACATAGGTAGAATTTAGTCAAGCGGTTTTTCCCGCCCCCTGCGGAACGTCGTCGATTGTTGGATACAAGTAGGATTTCGCCTGCCATGCTCTCGCGCGACCCCGGCTTCATGGCCGGGGCGCCGGCTCTTTGAATCTCCCGAAAATATCACCGTGCCGCTGGCTCCGTGGCCCCGCCAGAAACACCCCCCACCCTGACAACTTTGTCAACTTCGTACTCTGCGGAGATTCGCCGGGCAGCGACTCGCTGGTACCCTGTCGAGGCGCCGCGACTCGCAAAGGATCGCTCTTTCCTTGGGCGCCCAATCTCCTCTAGAGGCGGGTCATGGCAACGGACCTTGAAACGATGACCGGCGAATGGCTCGCGCGCGTCGAAGCGGCCGCCGATCTGGCCGCGCTGGAGGCGGAGCGGGTGGCCGCGCTTGGCAAGCAGGGGGCGGTGACGGGGCTCCTGAAGACGCTCGGCGGGATGTCGCCCGAAGAGCGCACCAGCGAAGGCCCGCGCATCCACGCCCTGCGCGAGGCCGTGACGGCCGCGCTCGCCGCCCGGAAGGAGGCGCTCGAGAGCGCTGAGCTGGAGCGGCGGCTGGCCAGCGAGGGGCTGGACATGACGCTGCCGGTCGAAGCCGGCGGCGAGGGCAGCGTCCATCCCGTCAGCCAGGTGATGGACGAGCTGGCGGAGATCTTCGCCGATCTCGGCTTCTCGGTCGCCACGGGTCCGGAGATCGAGGATGACTGGCGCAACTTCACCGCGCTCAACATCCCCGAAAGCCATCCGGCCCGGGCGATGCACGACACCTTCTATTTCGATCGCACGGACGCTGACGGCCGCAAGATGCTGCTGCGCACCCACACCTCGCCGGTGCAGATCCGGACGATGCAGTCGCAGGAGCCGCCGATCTACGTGATCGCGCCGGGCCGGACCTATCGTTCCGACAGTGACGCGACCCACACGCCGATGTTCCATCAGGTCGAGGGGCTCGTAATCGACAAGGGCATCACGCTCGGCCATCTCAAATGGACGCTGGAGACCTTCCTCAAGGCCTTCTTCGAGCGCGACGACATCGTGCTGCGCCTGCGTCCCTCCTATTTCCCCTTCACCGAGCCTTCGGCGGAAGTGGACGTGGGCTACACGATCCAGAACGGCCGGCGCGTGCTGGGCGGCAGCGATCACTGGATGGAGCTGCTTGGCTCCGGCATGGTCCACCCGCGCGTCATCGCCAATTGCGGACTCGATCCGGACGAATGGCAGGGCTTCGCCTTCGGCTGCGGCATCGATCGGCTCGCCATGCTGAAATATGGCATGGACGACCTGCGCGCCTTCTTCGACGGCGATCTGCGCTGGCTGCGGCATTACGGTTTCCGCGCGCTCGACGTGCCCACGCTCAGCGGAGGAGTGGGGGCATGAAGTTCACCCTTTCGTGGCTGAAGGAGCATCTGGAGACGGATGCGAGCCTGCCCCAAGTGCTCGATACGCTGACCGCGATCGGGCTCGAAGTGGAGGGCGTGGAGAACCCGGCCGAGAAGCTGTCCGCCTTCCGCATCGCGAAGGTGCTGACCGCCGCGCCGCACCCGCAGGCGGACAAGCTGCAGGTGCTGACCGTGGATGCCGGCGACGGGCCGCTCCAGGTCGTCTGCGGTGCGCCAAACGCCCGCGCCGGCCTGATCGGCGTGTTCGGTGCGCCGGGCGCGGTGGTGCCGGCCAATGGCATGGTGCTGAAGGTCGCCGCGATCCGGGGTGTCGAATCGAACGGCATGATGTGCTCGACCCGCGAGCTGGAGCTGGGCGAGGACCATGACGGCATCATCGAGCTGCCCGCCGATGCGCCGGTGGGCGCGGCCTTCGCGGATTATGCGCAGCTCGACGATCCGGTGATCGACATTTCGGTGACGCCGAACCGGCAGGACGCGATGGGCGTGCACGGCATCGCCCGCGATCTCGCCGCCGCCGGCCTCGGCCGGCTGAAGCCGGTCGACGTGCCGGACATAGCCGGCACCTATCCCTCGCCGATTCCGGTCGGAATCGAGGATGAGGAGGGCTGCCCAGCTTTCTACGGCCGGGTCGTGCGCGGCGTGACGAACGGGCCGTCGCCGGACTGGTTGCAGCAAAGGCTCAAGGCGGTGGGCCTCAGGCCGATCAGCGCCCTGGTCGACATGACCAACTATATCTCGCTGACCCATGGTCGTCCGCTCCACGTTTACGATCTCGCCAAACTGGACGGCGCCCTGACCGCGCGGCGCGCGCGCGACGGCGAGGAGGTGCTGGCGCTCAACGGCAAGACCTACGTCCTCGATCCCACGATTACCGTCATCGCCAATGGCGCGAAGGCGGACGGGATCGCCGGCATCATGGGCGGTGAGGAATCGGGTGTCACCGAGGCGACCACCGACATCTTCATCGAATGCGCCTATTTCGATCCCGAGCGGATCGCTTTGTCCGGGCAGAAACTGGGCCTGACCAGCGATGCCCGGCAGCGGTTCGAACGGGGCGTGGACCCGGCCTTCGTCGAAGCGGGGCTTCAGCTGGCGACGCAGATGGTGCTGGAGCTGGCCGGGGGCGAGCCCTCGCAGATCGTGCGGGCGGGAACGCCGCCCGTGCCGGACAAGCTGGTCGATTATCGCCCCGGGCGATGCCTGGAGCTGGCCGGCGTCGATGTGGCCGAAGACCGGCAGGCGGAGATTCTCCAGCGGCTCGGCTTCACCGTGACGCGCGGCGAGGTCTGGCGCGTGGCGGTGCCGAGCTGGCGCCGCGACGTGGATGGCGCCGCCGACATCGTCGAGGAAGTGATCCGGATCGAAGGGCTGGACAAGGTGCCCTCCACCCCGCTGCCGCGCGCGCCGGGTGTTGCGCGGCCGACAGCGACGGCGGAACAGCGGATCGAGCGCCGGGTGCGGCGCACCGCCGCGGCGCGCGGGCTGAACGAGGCGGTGACCTGGAGCTTCGTCTCCGAGGCGGAGGCGGCGCCGTTCGGCGGCTCGGCCTGGTTGCTCGCCAATCCAATCAGCGAGGAGATGAAGGCGATGCGCCCCTCGCTGCTGCCCGGCCTGCTGGCAGCGGCACGGCGCAATCTGGCGCGCGGCGCGGAGGGCGTGCGGCTGTTCGAGGTCGGCCGGCGCTATCTGGGCGAGGCGGAGCGGCCGACAATCGGCATCGTGCTGGCCGGCGCGGCGGCGCGGCACTGGCGGCGGCCGGGCGCGCGCGGCCATGACGCCTATGACGCCAAGGCGGAGGCTTTGGCCCTGCTCGCCGCAGCGGGGGCGCCGATCGACAATCTGCAGGTGCCGGGGGCGGCGTCCGACGTCTATCATCCGGGCCGGTCGGGCAGGCTGACGCTGGGCCCGAAGACGGTGCTCGCCGAGTTCGGTATGCTCCATCCGCGCGTGGCGAAGGCCTTCGATCTCGACGGACCCGTGGTGGCGGCCGAAATCTATCTCGACGCCATTCCGGCGAAGCGGGAGGCGGGCCGGATGCGCAGTGCCTATGCGCCGCCGGCGCTCCAGCCCGTGCGGCGCGATTTCGCCTTCCTGGTGCCGGACAGCCTGGCGGCGGACCAGTTGCTGCGCGCCGTGAAGGGTGCGGACAAGGGCGCGATCATCGGCGTCTCCCTGTTCGATGTCTTCACCGGCGCGGGCGTTGGCGAAGGCCGGAAAAGCCTGGCGATCGAAGTGATCCTGCAACCGGCGGAAAAGAGCTTCACCGACGAGGAGCTGAAAGGCATTTCCGGGAAGATCGTCGCGGCTGCGATGAAGCTTGGGGCGACGCTGAGGGCTTGACCGCCCCTCGTCATGCTGAACTTGTTTCAGCATCCATGAACACGGATGGCGAAGGGCTCGATCGTGCTGTGTTCATGGATCCCGGATCAAGACCGGGATGACGGACTGACGCACGGCTCTGTGTCGATGTTTAAAGCTGCGTTCTCAGCGTCCAGAGCTCAGGGAAGGCGCGCTTGCCGATCGTCGACTGCAGATATTTCACCCCGGCCGTGCCGCCGGTGCCGCGCTTGAAGCCGATCACGCGCTCGACGGTGACGGCATGTTTGTGGCGCCAGATGGCGAGGGCGTCGTCCACATCAACGAGCTTTTCGGCGAGCTGGTAGAAGCGCCACCATCGCTCCGTGTCGCGATAGACATCGGCCCAGGCAGCCTCCACCTCGGATGAGGGCGCATAAGGCTGCGACCAATCGCGCGCCAGCACCTCGGGCGGCAACGCGAAGCCGCCCCGGGCGAGCGCCGCATTCGCTTCGTCCCACAGGCTCGGCGCGGCGAGCGCTTCGGCCAGCGCTGTGTGCTCGGCGCTGCCTTCTGCGAGGAATTTGAGATGGCCGGCATCCTTGAAACCGAGCCGGAACTCGACCTGGCGGAATTGCGCGGACTGGAAGCCGCTCGAGCCGCCGAGCACGCCGCGGAAGGTGAGATAATCGGTCGGGGTCAATGTCGCCAGCACGTCCCAGGACAATGTCATCACGCTCTGGATGCGCGACACGCGCGAGAGATTTTTATGCACCTCGATCAGCTTGTCGGCGCGGATCAGCTCCACGGCGAGCTTGAGCTCGTGGATGATCTGCTTGAGCCACAATTCCTTAGTCTGGTGGATGATGACGAAGAGCAGCTCGTCATGATGGTCCGAAATCGGATGCTGGGCGGTGAGCAGCGCGTCCAGCGTCAGATACTGGCCGTAGGTCATGTTTTCCGGGTTTGTCATGGCGGCAACGTCTAACATGGCAACCGGGCGGGGCAAACGCGCGTTGCATATGCTTCCGGGTGTCCGGAAAGGGAGGCGGCGATGACAGGGGTGCGCTTCGGCCGGCATTTCGCGGCAGGTCTGTTCGTTCTGGCGCTGGCGTCATGTGGCGGCGGCGGAAGCGGCGGAGGTGGAGGTAATCCGCCCCCTTCTACCAATCGTCCGCCCGCCTTCACCTCGCCGGCTACGGCCAGCGTGCCGGAGAACAGCGCGGGCACGATCTATACGGCGGCGGCGAGCGATCCAGACGGCAATGCGCTCACCTTCTCGCTCTCCGGCGGCGCCGATCGGACGCGCTTTGCGATCACCCCCGCCGGGGCGCTGTCCTTCGTCGATCCGCCCGATTTCGAGGCGCCCGACGATGCCGACGCCAACAATGTCTATCTGCTCCAGCTTTCGGTCAGCGACGGCACGACCAGCGTGACGCTCGATCTCGCGGTCACCGTCACCAATGTCGGGCCGGACGCTTTTCGCGTGACGCGGGTCGGCGCCGGCTTTGCGGGGCCGATCGACATCGCGGCGCTGCCCGACGGCACCGGACGGATGCTCGTCGTCGAGCGGGCCGGGCGCATCCGAATCCTCAATCCGGCGAGTGGCGCGATCCTGCCCACGCCGTTCCTCGACATCGCCGCCCAGGTCAGCACGGACGGCGAGCGCGGCCTGCTCGGGGTTGCGCTGGCGCCCAATTTCGCGACCAGCGGCACCTTCTACGTCTTCCTCACCAACCTTGCCGGCAGCATCGAAATCCGGCGCTACACGACCCTGTCGGGCAATCGCGACCGGGCCGATCCGACCAGTGCCGACCTCATCCTGCTCATCCCGCATCCGGGCTTCAACAATCACAATGGCGGCTGGATCGCCTTCGGGCCGGACGGGCTGCTCTATCTCGCCACCGGCGATGGCGGCGGCGGTGGCGATCCGCTCGGCAATGCGCAGAATCGCAATTCGCTGCTCGGCAAGATCCTGCGCATCGATCCGTCGGGCGATGCCTTTCCGTCGGATCCCGATCGCGACTATCGGATACCGTCGGGCAATCCCTTCGCCGGCGGCGGCGGGGCGGGAGAAATCTGGGCCTATGGCCTGCGCAATCCGTTCCGCGCGAGCTTCGATACCGTCACCGGCAATCTGTGGATCGGCGATGTCGGCCAAGGCGCGCGCGAGGAAGTGAATGTGATGCGGCCCAATGACGGCGGCGCCAATTTCGGCTGGAACGTCGTCGAAGGTACGCTCAACTTCACCGGCCCGCCCCAGGCCGGCTTCACGCCGCCTGTCACCGAATACAGCCATGGCAGCGGCGCGCGCCAGGGCCGCTCGATCACCGGCGGGCGGGTCTATCGCGGCCCGGTCGAAGCCTTGCGCGGCCAATATGTCTTCGCCGATTTCATCAGCGGCAACATCTGGTCGCTGCCGGTGCGGTGGGTGAGCCTGGGGTCGACATTGAGCAGCGACCGCTTCTTCCTGCGCCGCGCGGATTTCGCGCCCAATGCGGGGACGCTCAACAATATCGTCGCTTTCGGCGAGGATGGATCGGGCAATCTCTACATGGTGAGCCTGGGCGGCGACATCTTCCTGCTGGAGGCGGCGTAGCGCCTAAAGCCGTTCGGCGGTCGAGACCATGTCGGTGGCGCGCAGTGCCGCCAGGATGCGCATCAGGTGCTGCACATCGTGCACTTCGATGTCGAAGTTGAAGGTATGGAACGAGCCATCGCGCGCTGTCTGGTCCATGCTGACGATATTGGCGCCGTGCGTGCCTAGGATGCCGGCCACGGCGGCGAGCGCGCCGGGCTGGTTCTTCACGATCACGGCGAGGCGCGCGGTGCCGCCGTCCGTCTCATTCCCCCAGGCGAGATCCACCCAGTCGGCATCGACGCCGCTCGCCAGCGTGTCGCAGCCGATCGTGTGCACCTCGATCCCTTCGCCCTCGCGACGCAGGCCGACGATACGGTCGCCGGGAATCGGGTGGCAACATTCGGCGAGCTGGAAGGCCACGCCGGGGGTAAGGCCCTTGATCGAGATGGCGGTGCGCTGTGGCGGCGGCTTGGCGCCGTCGCGCGTCGCCGAGCCCGGCATCAGCGCCTCCATCACCTGCACGTCGTCGACCCGTTTCAGCGCGATCGCCTCCATCAGAGCCTCGTCATTGGGCAGCTTCAGCCGGCGCAGCGCCTCGGCCATCGCCTCCCACCCCAAAGCGGCGGGCAGGCGCTGGACGATTTCGTCATAGATTTTTCGCCCGAGCGAGACGGTTTCCTCGCGCTCCTTGGATTTCACCCAGCGGCGGATCTTGGCGCGCGCCTTGCCGGTGACGACATAAGAGAGCCAGGCGGGCTGCGGATGCTGCGCCTTGGAGGTCAGGATCTCCACCTGGTCGCCATTGTCGAGAAGAGTGCGCAGCGGCATCACCCGGCCGTTGACCTTTGCGCCGACCGTCTGGTCGCCGAGATCGGTGTGCACGGCATAGGCGAAATCGACCGGCGTCGCGCCCTTGGGGAGCTGGATCAGCTCACCCTTCGGCGTGAAGGCGAAGATGCGGTCGGTGTACATCGCCATGCGGGTATGTTCGAGCAGCTCTTCGGCGCTCCCCGCATGGTCGAGAATTTCGACGAGATCGTGAATCCAGGGATGATCCGCGCTCGCCTCGACCATGCCCTCTTTGTAGGCCCAGTGCGCGGCGAGCCCGTGCTCGGCCTGGGCGTGCATCTCGGCGGTGCGAATCTGGATTTCGATCCGCATCTGCTCGTCGTGGATGATGGTGGTGTGGATCGAGCGATAGCCGTTGCGCTTCGGCGTTGAGATGAAGTCCTTGAAGCGTCCGGGCACGACCGGCCAGCGCTGGTGGATGAGGCCGAGCGTGCGATAGCATTCGTCGATGTTGCCGACGATCGCCCGGAAAGCCATGACGTCGGACAATTGCTCGAAGCTGACATGTCGCTCGGCCATCTTGCGCCAGATCGAGAAAGGATGCTTCTCGCGCCCCGTGACGTCGGCCTCGACCCCGTGCGCTTCCAGATGGGCCTTGATGCCGCGGCCGATGCGCTGGATGAGATCGTTGCCGCCGCCCTTGTTCAGTTGCGTGAGCCGCTTGGTGATCGATTCGTAGGCGTCGGGCTCCAGCTCGCGGAAGGCCAGGGTCTGCATCTCGGTCATGAACTCGTACATGCCGATCCGCTCGGCGAGCGGGGCATAGATGTCCATCGTCTCCTTGGCTATTCGGCGACGCTTATCCTCGTTCGTGATGAAATGCAGGGTGCGCATGTTGTGCAGTCGGTCGGCGAGCTTGACGAGCAGCACGCGGATGTCACCCGACATGGCGAGCAGGAACTTGCGCAAATTCTCCGCCGCGCGCTGGCTCTCGCTCTGCGCTTCGATCTTGGAAAGCTTGGTAACACCGTCCACCAGCCGGGCAACATTGCCGCCGAAATGCTTCTCGATCTCCTCGGGCGTCGCCAGCGTGTCCTCGATCGTGTCGTGGAGGATCGCGGTGACGATCGTCTCGTCGTCGAGGCGCAGGTCGGTGAGGATGCCGGCGACCTCGATCGGATGGCTATAATAGGGGTCGCCTGAAGCGCGCGTCTGGGAGCCGTGGGCCTTCATCGAGAAGACATAGGCGCGGTTGATCAGCGCCTCGTCGGCGTCCGGGTCATAGCCCTTGACCTTCTCGATCAGTTCATACTGCCTGAGCACGACGCCAAGATGTGGCGGGATCGCGCCGCGATCAATAGGATTCGATCAGTAGAGAAAGCGCGGCGGCGCAGGGCATGACATAAAGTTTTCAATTGCAACTGGAAATCCAGCCCCATATCCATCGCAGGTGAAACAGCGTAGGATCGTGCCTGATGCTCGACGTCGAACGCCACCGCGAACTGCTGCGCCAATGTTCGATCGCCGCCGCTTTGGAGGCGGTGGGCGAGCGCTGGTCGTTTCTGATCCTGCGCGGTGCGTTCAATGGGCTCCATCATTTCGAGGAGTTCCAGTCGACGCTCGGCATCGCCCGTAACATCCTTTCAAACCGGCTGGTCCGGCTGGTCGAGCACGGTATCCTGGCACGGGAGCCGGATCCCGCCGATCGGCGCAAGATCGCCTATCGCCTGACCGAAAAGGGCCGCGATCTGCTGCCGGTGCTGATCTCGCTCAGGCAATGGGGTGAGAAATGGGTGCTGGACTCGCCCGGCAATCCGGTGCTGGTCGATCGGCGCACCCGTCGTCCGATCGCGCCGATGTCTGTGTGCGCCGCCGATGGACGCGCGCTCGAGCTGGGCGAGCTGGAATGGCTCGATCGCGACGAGGTGGCAGACGGATAGGAAAACGGCCGCGCCACAGGGGCACGGCCGTTTCAAGGCGAGTTACGCGACCGAACGCTCAGCCGTCGTAATCGGCGCCCGCATTGGTGTTGCGCTGCGGCGCGGCGGCGGTGAGGCGCAGCGCTTCAGCCGATGCGCTGAGCGATCCGACCTCGTCCGCGACGTCGTCATCATCGACCTGGACGCGTTGCAGGCTGCCGACCAGCGCCTCTTCCAGATGACGCGGCCGGACCGTCTCATCCGCGATCTCGCGCAGCGCGACGACCGGATTCTTGTCGCGGTCGCGATCGATGGTGAGTTCGGCGCCGCCCGAAATCTGCCGCGCGCGTTGCGCGGAGAGGAGGACGAGGTCAAACCGGTTGGGGATTTTGTCGACGCAATCTTCGACGGTTACGCGCGCCATGCGGCAGCTCCAATCTCTTGATATTCCGGCCCTGCGGGAAAGCCCGCGCGCCTATCAGCGCGGGGCTCTGGAGTCAATGAGGGAGGCCCCGGCCGCTCTCCTAGACTCGCATCGGCATCAGTACGTACAGCGCCGGAGCCTTGTCGTTCTCGCGCAACAGGGTCGGCGCGGCGGCATCGGCAAGGTGGACCTCGACCGCGTCGCCTTCGATCTGGCCAAGAATATCGAGCAGGTAGCGGGCGTTGAAGCCGATCTCGAAGCCGTCGGCGGCATAGTCGGCCGACACTTCTTCCGCCGCAGTGCCGTTCTCAGGCGAGGTCACGGACAGCGTGATCCGGTCGCGATCGAGCGCCATCTTGACCGCGCGGGTGCGCTCGCTGGCGATCGTGGAAACGCGGTCCACGCCCTCCTCGAAAGCGCGTGGATCGATCTTCAGGAGCTTGTCGTTCGCGGTCGGGATCACCCGGTTGTAATCGGGGAAGGTGCCGTCGATCAGCTTGGAGGTGAGCACCGCATTGCCCAGGCCGAAGCGGATCTTGCTGTCGGACAGCGAAACCTGGACCGAGCCGTCCACCTCGTCTAGCAACTTCCTCAATTCAGCGACGCATTTGCGGGGGATGATGACCCCCGGCATGCCTTGGGCGCCATCGGGGCGCGGCACCGTGACGCGGGCTAAGCGGTGGCCGTCGGTGGCAGCGGCCTTCAGCACCGGCTGCGCCTCGTCAGAGACGTGCAGGTAGATGCCATTCAGATAGTAGCGCGTCTCTTCGGTTGAGATGGCGAAACGGGTTTTGTCGACGATCTGCCGCAGCGTCGCAGCGGGCAGCTCGAACGCGATCGGCAGCTCACCCTCGGCGATCACGGGGAAATCGTCGCGCGGCAGGGTGGAAAGCGTGAAACGGGCGCGTCCGGCATTGACCTGCATCCGTCCCTCGGCCGCGATCAGCTCGACCTGGCTCCCCTCCGGCAGCTTGCGGACAATGTCGAACAAGGTGTGGGCGGGCACCGTGGTCGCGCCCGCATCGGTGACATTGGCCTCGACCGTCTCGTTGATCTGCAGGTCGAGATCGGTCGCCATCAGCCGGATCGAGCCATCCTCGCCCGCCTCGATCAGAACGTTGGACAGAATGGGGATCGTATTGCGCCGTTCCACCACGGAATGGACATGCCCCAGCCCCTTGAGGAGCGTCGCCCGTTCGATCGTCGCTTTCATGATTACCCCTGCTCGGTCGCAATTCCGGAATTTGGACAATGGTTATAGCGGGACTTGCCTATGCCGCCAGCCCAATGTGCATGAAAAAAGGGGCCGGGACGTTGCCGCCCCGACCCCATTTCGGTGACCGTTTCCGATCGATCAGAAGCGGAAGCCGAAGCCGCCGACAACCTGATGGCGATCGAAGCCCTGCTCATAGTTCGAATAGCGATATTCGGCCTTCAGATATGAGTTGGGACCGATCGCATATTCGGCGCCGGCGCCGACGCGCACGCCGTCCAGATTCTCGCCGATCCGGAAATCGGCGGCGGTGCCGGCCGTACCGTCCTCATAGTCCAGCCGGACGCGGCCATTGGTGTAGCCCGCCTTGGCGTAGAGCAGCATATTCGGGGCTACCGCAGCGCCGGCACGTGCACCGACATAGAGGTCACGACCGGCGCTGGCGCACAATGTGTCGCCCGCGATCACGACACCGCCGACGCAGGCATCCGAAGTGGAATCGGTAATCTCGGCCTCGATGCCGAAGACGCCCCGGCCGCGCTGGATGTCGTAGCCGATGCCGGCGCCATAGGTGATGCCGTTGGCGCCATCGCCTTCCACGCCGACGCGGTCATAGCCGATCACGCCCTCGACACGTGCGCCCTGAAACGGGGCGGCCTCCTGCGCCAGAGCCGGGCTGGCGGCAGCGCCGGCGAGAAGCAGAAGCAAAGCAGACTTGTACATTTCAAACTCCCTAAAGCGGCCCTTTGAAGCACGGGCCGGAGGGGCGTTTGACGCTGTGAACCTGAACGCCAGCCGAACGGCGTATTAGTTCGCTCATACACGTTTTTGAAAAAGTTCCATGCGCTTCGACGGGCCGTGGCGAGCGCGCCGTCAGCCGCCCGCCAGCACCCGGTCTGCGACGAAAGGATTGGTCGCCCGCTCATGGCCGAAGGTGCTCATTGGGCCATGGCCGGGCACAAAGGCCGTGTCGTTGCCCAGCGGCCACAGCCGGCTGGTGATCGCGTCGAGCAGGTCCTGATGGTTGCCCATCGGAAAATCGGTGCGGCCGATCGATCCCTGGAACAGCACGTCGCCGACAATGGCCAGCTTGGATGGTGGATGGTGAAAGACGACATGGCCCGGCGTGTGGCCGGGACAATGGTAGACGTCGAGTACCAGCTCGCCGACCTTCACCTGATCCCCGTTGACCAGCCAGCGATCCGATTCGAACGGCTTGCCGGTGATGCCGTAGGACCGGCCGTCATCCTCCAGTCGGGAAATCCAGAAGCGGTCGTCCTCGTGCGGCCCTTCGATCTTCACGCCGAGCTCGTCGGCCAGAATCTTGGCCGATCCGCAATGGTCGATATGGCCGTGGGTGAGCAGCAGCTTCTCGATCGTGACGCCGTTTTGCTTTGCCGCCGCTTTCAACCGATCCAGATCGCCGCCCGGATCGGTGAAGGCCCCCTTCATCGTCGCGGTGCACCAGATCAGGCAGCAATTCTGCTGCAAGGGCGTCACCGGGATGATCGCGGCGCGAAGCGGGGGAACGGAAGCGGTCATGCCCGGCACATGGCCCGGTGCGGCGTGCGATACAAGCACAAGGCCATGTGATAAGTCCCGCCCCATGACGCGACCTCTCATTCTCGCCGGCCTTGGCGTCCTGCTCGCCGGCTGCACCTTCCAAGGCGATGGGTTGTTCCAGCCGCTTAATCCCGTGGTCGCTTCGCTCAGCCAGCGTGAGCCCGAAGTGCCCTATGTGCAAACGCCCATGCCGGTGGTCGATGCGATGCTCGACATGGCCGAGGTCGGGCAGGCCGATTATCTGATCGACCTTGGCTCCGGCGATGGGCGGATCGTGATCGCCGCCGCCCGCCGCGGCGCACGCGGGCTCGGCGTCGACATCGATCCGAACCGGGTGGCCGAGGCGACGAACGCAGCACGCTTTGCCGGCGTCGAGGGCCGCGCCGCCTTCCGCCGCCAGGACTTGTTCGCGACGCCGATCCGTGAGGCGAGCGTGATCGCCATCTATCTGCTGCCCGATGTCAATCTCCGGCTGCGTCCCCGGCTGTTGACCGAGCTTCGGCCCGGCACGCGGATCGTCAGCCATGCCTTCGCCATGGGCGATTGGCGCCCCGACGAGCATCGCGACGTGGACGGGCGCAACGCCTATCTGTGGATCGTCCCGGCCGTCGCCGGCGGCGAATGGGCACTGACCGGGGCTGACGGGACGCGCATGCTGCTGGAGCTGGAACAGCGGTTCCAGGAGGTGCGCGGCACGCTGACGGCGGCAGGCCGGGCGCATGACCTGTCGGGCGCGATGCTGCGCGGCGACCGGCTGCGTTTCACGGCGGGCGGGCGCAGCTATGCTGCGATTATAGACGGCGCCGCGATGCGGCCCGATCCCGATGTGCCGGGCGAGCGCGGCTGGCAGGGCCGGCGGACGGATTGAACCTTAGATCATGCCGCCATTATCGGCGGCAAACTGACGCTCGGCGGAACGGCGGAGCTGCCAGTTGACCACCCATACCATCGCTCCGATCACGAAGCCGAGCAGCGCGAAGATCGAGAAATCGCCGATATAATTGAGGCTGATCGCGATCCAGGCGGCGGTGAAGAAGGTCAGCCCCATTCCGATCAGCTCGTTGTTGCGCGGATAGCGGAAGACCGGCGTGCCGCCTTGCGGGCGGACGGCGTGGATGCCGCGATGGTCGATCGACTTGAACAGGTAGAAGCGCCCGCTCGCTCCCGGCTCGATCAGCGGACCGAGATCGGCATGGACGATCGGTTTCTTCACCTCCTCGATCTGGCCGCCGGCGCGGCGGAAGGTGATGCTCCGGTAGATGCGAACCTTGCCGGACGCGCGCCTGAGCTCAGCGGATTCGATCGTACCGTCGATGATGGAAACGCTCATGGCCGCCCCCCTGTCCCCCGAGCGGGGATAGGGTCACGGCGCAATGAGCGAGTCAAGCGGGTCGTTCAGTCGCCGAGCAGGGTGCGCTGCCAGAACATCAGGCTGGTCCAGAACTGATAGTCCTGGTTGACCTTCTTGGCGAAACCATGGCCTTCGTCCTGCGCGAGAAGATGCCAGGCCTCGCGGCCCTGGGCGCGCACCGCATCGATAATCTGATCGGCCTCCGATGCCGGCACGCGCGGATCGTTGGCGCCGGTGACGACCATCAGCGGCAGGCTGATCTCGTTCACCCGGGTCAGCGGCGAAATCTCGATCAGCCGCGCCCGCTGCGCTGGATCGCGCTCGTCGCCATATTCGACGCGCCGGAGATCACGGCGATAGGCCTCGGTATTTTCCAGGAAGGTGACGAAATTGGAGATGGCGACGATGCAGTTGGCACCGCGCAGCCGATCGCCGAAATGGATCGCGCTGGCATAGCACATATAGCCGCCATAGGATCCGCCGGTCACGGCGATGCGGGCCGGATCGATCGTCGGATCGGCACCGAGGCGATCGAGGAAGGCGCCGATGTCGCGCACCGAATCTTCGCGCCGGTCCGGACCGTTGTCGAGGCTGACGAACCGCTTGCCGTAGCCGGTCGAGCCGCGGACATTGGGATAGAAGATGGCTATGCCGAGCTCGTTGATCAGGTAGTTGTTGCGCCCCAGGAAACCGGTGCGCGATTGTCCTTCCGGACCGCCATGGATGTTGACGATCACCGGCCGGCGGCCGGGGAAGCGGGCCGGATCCGGGCGGTAGAGGAAACCGGAAACGCCCTCACCGTCGAAGCTCGCTACCTCGATCAGCTCGGGCTCGACATTGGCTTCGGTGTCGAGGCCGCCTGTCTCGCTGCGCGTCCAGCGCGTGACCTCCAGCGTGCGCGGATCGACCGAATAGGCATCGGCCGCGCTGCGCGCCGAGGTGAAAGTGAGGCCGATCGCGCCCCAGGGAGCGATATCGAGCCCGCCGGCGATACCCGCTGGCAGACCCTCGACGGTGCGCGCCTGACCGGTGCGTGGATCGAGGATTCGCAGCCGGGTGCGTCCGGCTTCGTTGATCGTGTAGGCGATGAAGCCGCCGTCATCGGCGATGTCGAAACCCTCCACGTCCCAGCGCGGATCGGGCGAGACGGGCGTGAAGGCGCCGGTGCGGACATCGATCCGGCCGAGCCGCTGGAACTCGCTGTCCTGATCGGATGTGACCCACAGCGTCCCGTCAGGGGCGAATTGTGCGGCGCCATAGGCGATCGGCAGGCTGTGATCGCCGATCGGCGTCATCCGGCCGCTGGCGAGATCGAGCAGATGCAGGTTGGATTTGGTGACCTGGAGATACTGGATGACGACCGCGCTGCGTCCGTCGGGCGAGAAATCCGCGATGCCCCAGCCGCCGCCTTCGACCTGGGCGACCAGCCGATCCGTGGACGGATCGCGCGGATCGACGACATAGAGGTCGGCGTCGCGGCCGTTGCGCCGGGTCGAGGAATAGCCGACCCAGCGTCCGTCGTGGCTCCACGCGCCGAAGCTGTTGCGGCTACGCCCGTCGGTGATCATCGTCAGCCGGCCGTTGGCGAGCGTGAAGAGCTGGAAGAATTCGTTGCCGCCGATATCCTTGCTGACCAGCAGCACGTCGCCGGTGGGCGACCAGCGTCCGCCGACCGGCTCGACCTCGAAGCTGAGCTGCTCGCGCGCGCCCATCGGCGTGGCGACGCGGTGGACCTGCGAGGTGTTGCCGAAGCGCGTGCTGATCAGCATCGACCGGTCGCGCGCATTCCAGCCTGCAAAGCCGGCGGTGCGGAATTCCATATAGGGGCGGGTGCGATCAGCGAGCTCCGCCGGCACCGCTGGGATGCCGTCGGCGACCAGGGCGGCGGGACGTTCCATGGCGGCGGGAGGCGGTGCCTGGTCTTGGGCCAGCGCGGCGGCAGGCAGCGCGAGTGCAAGCACAAGCATCTTCAAACGCATGATAATCCTCCCTGTCTTTGGTGCTCTCCTAGACTGTGAGGCTCGTTCCGCCAATCGTCTCGATGGGCGGATGAAGGTTGTGCTGGAATTTTACGGAAATGTGACGTTTAGATGACGGCGAACGCAAGCCGGGGCCCAATGTGATCGAACAATATGGCGTGCTTCCCTATCGGATCGAGCCGAATGGGGAGGTCAAAATCCTGCTGATCACGTCGCGGGACACCGGGCGCTGGATCATTCCCAAGGGCAATCCCGAACCAGGGCTGCTGCCGCGCGATTCGGCGATGCGCGAGGCGCGCGAGGAAGCCGGCGTCGAGGGCGATGTCACGGCCGAGCCGATCGGCACTTACCGTTATGTGAAGCAGCGGCGCGACGGCGATGCGGTGCCGGCCGATGTCGCGGTCTTCCCGCTGAGAGTGACGCGCCAGCTCGACGACTGGGCGGAGCGGCATGAGCGCTCCACGCGCTGGTTCACCCTGGCGGAAGCCGCCGGATCGGTGGCGGAGCGCAGCTTGCGCGGTCTCATCCTCGCCTTCCGCCCGCCCGGCGCCGCGCCGACGAATCCGCAGGTTCGTGAGGGCGAAAGCCTGCTGGCGAGCGGCTTCGGCATTCTCAAGCTGTTTCGCGCGATCATGCCGAAGGAGGACCGCTTCTTCGACATGTTCCGCCGCCATGCCGACATCCTCGTCTCCGGCGCCGACGCGATGGTGGCGATGTTCGCCGGCGAGGAGGGTATCGCCGAATCCTGCCGCCGTATCGCCCAGCACGAACATGCCGCCGACGATGTCACGCGCGACGTTCTCGTCGCAGTGCGCCGCTCCTTCATCACCCCGTTCGACCGCAGCGCGATCACCGCGCTCGCTTCGTCGATGGACGATGCGATGGACGAGATGTGGGGGACGGCCAAGGCGATCACGCTCTACGAGGTGGAAAGCTTCGATCCGCAATTGCTGCAGATGGCCAGGATGGCGGCCGAAGCGGCGCGGCTGGTGCAGGAAGCCATCCCGCTGATGACGCATATCGGACGCAATGCCCATCGGCTCCACCAGATCACCGAGGCGGTCGTCCATCTCGAGGGACGCGCCGACGAGTTGCACGCCGCCGGTCTCAAGGCGCTTTACCAGAAGGAGGCGGCGAAGCGGCCCATGGCCTATTTCGTCGGGCGTGAAATCTACAGCCATGTCGAGCGGGTGCTCGACCGGCTCGAGGATGTGGCCGACGAGATCCAGGGCATCGTGATCGACCACGCCTGATGGAGCCGACCATCGCCTTTTCGCTGCTGGTCGCGCTGATCGGCGTGGCGTTGCTGTTCGATTTCCTGAACGGCCTGCACGACGCGGCCAATTCGATCGCGACCGTGGTCGCGACGCGGGTGCTGAGCCCACCTGTCGCAGTCTGCTGGGCGGCCTTCTTCAACTTCATCGCCTTCCTCTTCTTCGGTCTCCATGTCGCCGAGACGATCGGCAAGGGGATCGTCTCGGCCGACATCATAGATCCGGCAGTCATCTTCGGCGCGCTGATGGGGGCGATCGCCTGGAACGTGATCACCTGGGCGCTCGGCATCCCCTCCAGCTCGAGCCATGCGCTGATCGGCGGGCTGCTCGGCGCCGGCATCACCAAGGGCGGCCTCGGCGTCATCGTCTCTTCCGGCGTGATCAAGACCAGCGTGGCGATCTTCCTGGCGCCGATGCTCGGCATGCTGGTCGCGTTGATGTTGGTGGTCTTGAGTTCATGGGCCTTCCGACGGGTCAGCGCGCCGACCGCGGACAAGAGCTTCCGGCGGATGCAACTCGCCTCCGCCGCCGCCTATTCGCTCGGCCATGGCGGCAACGACGCGCAGAAGACGATGGGCATCATCGCCGTCCTGCTCTTCTCGCAGGGGATGCTGGGCGACGAATTCTACGTGCCCTTCTGGGTGGTGATCTCGGCCCAGGCGGCGATGGGGCTGGGCACCCTGTTCGGCGGCTGGCGGATCGTCCACACGATGGGCTCGAAGATCACCCGCCTCACCCCGCATCAGGGTTTCTGCGCGGAGACGGGCGGCGCGGTCATGCTGTTCGGGGCGACCTGGCTCGGCATCCCGGTCTCCACCACCCACACCATCACCGGCGCGATCATGGGCGTCGGCGCGGCCCGTCGCGCCTCGGCGGTGCGCTGGGGCGTGGCCGGCAACATCGTTGTCGCATGGGTGATCACCATGCCGGCGGCGGCGCTGATCAGTGCCTTCTTCTACTGGATGACGCGATTCTTCTGAAACGCGGCACCGGCCCGCTCCCCCACCCAGCCTCCCAGAGCTTACCCTGTCGGGAGGCTGGATGGGGGAGCGGGCCGGTGCCGTCTCAGAGAGAACAAGCGCTCAGCATTCCACCACGTTGACGGCGAGGCCGCCGAGGCTGGTCTCCTTGTAGCGCTCGTTCATGTCGAGGCCGGTCTTGCGCATCGTCTCGATCACCTGATCGAGGCTGACCCGGTGCGAGCCGTCGCCGATCATGGCGAGGCGGGAGGCCTCGATCGCTTTGACCGCGCCGACCGCGTTGCGCTCGATGCACGGCACCTGGACGAGCCCGCCGACCGGATCGCAGGTGAGGCCGAGATTGTGCTCCATGCCAATCTCGGCGGCATTCTCGACCTGGCCATTGGTGCCGCCCAATGCCGCCGTCAGCCCGGCGGCGGCCATCGAGCAGGCGACGCCGACCTCGCCCTGGCAGCCGACCTCGGCGCCGGAGATGGAAGCGTTCTCCTTGAACAAGGAGCCGATCGCGGCGGCGGCGAGCAGGAATGTGCGCACCCCATTTGCGTCGGCACGCGGGGTGAAGCGCTGATAGTAACGCAGCACGGCCGGCACGATGCCGGCGGCGCCATTGGTCGGCGCGGTGACAACCTTGCCGCCGGCGGCATTCTCTTCGTTCACCGCGAGCGCCCAGAGGTTGACCCAGTCGATCACGGTGAGTGGGTCCTGCAGGCAGCGCTCCGCCCGTTCGATGAGCAGTTCATGGAGCCCGGGCGCGCGGCGCTTGACGTTGAGGCCGCCGGGCAGGGTGCCGCTCTGGCCCATGCCCCTGTCGATGCAGGCGGACATGGCGGCGGCGATATCGTCGAGCCGGGCGTCGATCTCCTCGTCCGACAGGCCCGCGCGCTCATTGTCGCGGGCGAGTTCGGCGATGCTCAACCCCTCGCGAGCAGCCACCGCGAGCAACTCATCACCGGAGGCATAAGGCAAAGGGACGTCCCAGCCGCCCTCCGGCGGGGCGTTGCGCGCCACGCTTGATTCGTCCGCGATCGCGCCGCCGCCGATCGAGTAATAGACCTTGCTCGACGCCTCCCCCGAAGCCGTCGTGGCGGTGAAGCGCATGCCGTTGGAATGGTGGGGCAACCGTTCGCGCTGGTTGAAGCGCAAGTCGGCCGCCTCGTCGAAGGCGAGATCGTGTGCGCCGGCGAGCATCAGCCGCCCGCTGTCGCGGACGTGCGCCACGATCCGCTCCGCTTCGTCCGGATCGAGCGCGGCCGGGCGGAGGCCGGACAGGCCGAGCAGGACGGCATGGTCGGTGGCATGTCCCTTGCCGGTCAGAGCGAGCGATCCGTAGAGGTCGGCCTCCACGCGGATAACGGAATCCAGCAGCCCCGCATCGCGCAGCCCCTCGACAAAGTCGCACGCCGCCGTCATCGGACCCATTGTGTGCGAACTGGATGGACCGACGCCGATCTTGAACAGATCGAAGACGCTGCAAACCACAGGCTCTCTCCTTGCCGGGGGGCATGGACCGGAAGCCGGACGATGACAAGCGCCGGCCCCTTCGTGCTGCTCGATGATGCGCGGGGCGACGGCGAAACATGGCTTTATGCGCAGCCGATCGAGATCGTCGAGACGCGCGAGCCCACCGAGATACGCGCCTGCCTGGAACGGCTGCGCGGGCGCCATGCCGCCGGGTTCCTATCCTACGAGGCCGGGCTGGCGCTGGAGGGCAGGCTGGCGCCGCTCGCCGAGGTGCCGTCGCCGGACGCGCCGCCCTTGCTGTGGTTCGGCATTTTCGGCCGGGCCGAGACGGTCGATCCCGCCGCCTTCCTGCCCGACGGCGCCGGCGCCTGGGCGGGCATGCCCCGTCCGCTGATCGCGCAAGACGCATATCGCGCCGCGATCGATGCGGTGCTTGAGCATATCGCCGCCGGCGACATCTATCAGGCGAACCTGACCTTCCAGGCGGAGGCGCGCATCGCGGGCGATCCGCGCGCGCTCTATGCGGCGATCCGGAAACGCGCCCGCGCCGGGCATGGCGGCATCATATTCACCGGCGAGCACTGGTTGCTGAGCTTCTCGCCGGAGCTGTTCTTCACCTGCGAGGGCGGCCATGTCGTCACCCGGCCGATGAAGGGCACGGCGCCGGCCGGCAGCGATCCCGCGGCGCTGCGCGACGATCCCAAGCAGCGCGCCGAAAACCTGATGATCGTCGATCTGCTGCGCAACGATCTGTCGCGCCTTGCCAAGCCGGGGACGGTCAAAGTGCCGGAGATGTTCGCGGTCGAGACCTATCCGACCGTACTCCAGATGACCTCGACGGTCACGGCCGAGCTGGAGGAAGGCGTCGGGCCGGTTGACCTGCTCGCCGCGATCCATCCCTGCGGCTCGGTGACGGGGGCGCCCAAGATCCGGGCAATGGAGATCATCCACGCCCTCGAAAAGGGCACGCGCGGCGTTTATACCGGAGCGATCGGGCGGCTTGCGCCGGACGGCGCGGCGGCGTTCAATGTCGCGATCCGGACGCTGGTCATTCGGGATGGCGAAACGCACGGGCGCCTTGGCCTGGGCTCCGGCATCGTGGCCGACAGCGAGTCAGGACCGGAATGGCGCGAATGCCTGACAAAGGGGGAATTCTTGGCGACGACGCGGCGGTTCGACCTCATAGAGACGATGGCCTTCGATCCCCATGCCGGCATCGCCGAGCTCGATCGCCATCTCGCTCGGCTGAAGCGCAGTGCCGCGGCGCTCGATTTCCCGTTCGACCGGCACGAGGCGCGCAACGAGCTGCAGGCTGCGACCTTCCGCGCCGGTGCGAGCGTCGTGCGGCTGCTGCTGTCGCCGAGCGGGGCGATGGCGATCGAGCTCAGGGCGCTGCCGTCCGCGCCGGCTGGCCCGGTGCGGGTGACGATCGCCGATCTGCCGGTGGCACCTGAGGATTTCCGGCTGCGCCACAAGACGAGCGATCGCGCTTTCTACGATGAGGCGCGTGTGGCGGCGGAGATGTTCGAGGTGCTGTTTCGCGATTCCGCCGGTTTCTTGACCGAGGGTAGCTTCACGTCGGTGTTCGTCGAGCGAGACGGCGCGCTGCTTACTCCGCCTTCGTCGCGCGGATTGCTGCCGGGCGTCCTAAGAGAGCGGTTGATCGAGGAAGGTCGGGCACACGAATCGGACTTGACGGAGGCCGACCTCGCGGGCGGTTTCCTGATCGGCAATGCAGTGCGCGGGCTGATCCCGGCGATACTTGGCTAGGCGGCGAGCGGGAAGCGCAGCAGCCGGTCTTCCAGCGGCACCAGCGCCTCGGCCGGCGCGCCGAGCGCCTTCGCGATTTCCGGATGGCCCGCGTCGAGCCCGCCGGTCAGCGACCCGAAGGCCGGAAGGATCAGCTTGTTTTTCGTGGCGACGAAGCAGCGGCGCGACACCATCCGGCCGCGCCGGCTGATCCGGAGCTTCGGGTGGAAATGGCCGGACAGTTCGGGGCGCGTTTCGCCTGGTTCGGCCTCATGGCGCAGCACGATGCCGTCTATCTCGGCCTCGTCCGCCAACCCGCCGCCGCAGGAGTCAGCCAGCGCGGGATCGTGATTGCCGACGATCCAGGTCCAGCGCGTCGTGGTGGTGAGCGCCATCAGCGCATCGCGCGCGCCGGCCGGCAGGCGGGCCACCCCCTCGGCGTCGTGGAAACTGTCGCCCAGGCACCAGATTTCGGCCGCATCGGTCGCCCGCACGAGTGCGGCGAGGTCGGCCAGCGTCGCCAGGCTGTCGTAAGGCGGCAGCATCTGGCCGCCTTTGGCGAACCAGCTCGCTTTCTCGAGGTGGAGATCGGCGACGAGCAAGGCGCGCCGGGCTGGCCAGACCAATGCGCCCTTCGGCAAGGCGCGAAACTCATGTCCACAGAACGAAAGGCGAACCATGCGCTCCGCTATAAGGCGCGCAGGGCCGGGTTCAAGCGGTCAGCGCGCAGCCTTTAGAGCGGCGGGCACGACAGGCGACGCTTCGCCCGGAGCGTTGAGGGCGAAAAAGAGGATGCCGCCGAGCACGAAGCCCTGGCCGACCAGCACGAATGGATTCTGCAGCTTCTTCTTCCACACACGCATCACGTATCTCTGAATTGCTTCGACTTGCCCGGCCACCCGGCGCGAGAGCGCGCCCGTTAGCGTCCGTAACGATGCTTGCCTAGCCTTGCGGGTCTAAACGACGCCTGAACCGCGATGTTTAACGCGGTTCATCTTCTCCGGCCGGGGTAGGGAGAAAGCGGGTGACGAGTTTCGCCAGCGTCAGCAGCGCGATGCCCATGCCTGCGCCGACCAGAACGAGCCGGTACTGGCCCGCGCCCGAAGCGATGCCGATCGCGGCGGCGACCCAGATGTTCGCGGCGGTGGTGAGGTTCACGACATTGGCGCCGCGCACGAAGATGACGCCCGCGGCGATGAATCCTATCGCCTGACTGAGACCCTGGATGGCGCGCAGTGGATCGGGCTGGAAATCGTCGCCGCGCAGCTGGGCGGTCAGCATCAGCGAGGAGGCCATGATCATCGCGGAGCTCAAAGCAACCAGCGCATGGGTTCGGACCCCTGCCGAATGGCCGTTGAGCTCCCGATCAAGCCCGAGCACCAAGCCGACCAGTGTCGCGATCCCCAGCCGGAGGGTCAGTTCCGACCAGGAAAAGAGTGCGAGCGGATCGTGATCGAACATCCGCTCCCAATGCGGAGCCCTGGCGGAAGTTCCTGCCCGACATCGTCAACGCGAGGTGGAATCGGTCCGGCTCGCGCGGTCCAGGGCGGATTCGACGGCCGCGGCAAGCTCGTCGGCGCCGAACGGTTTGCGCAGCATCGCCGCTTCGTTTCCCAATGCCGCTTCGATCTGCGCGCTTTCGGCATAGCCGGAGACGAAGAGGATCGGCAGGCCGGGGCGCATGGCGCGCGCGGCGCGGGCGGCTTCGGCGCCGTTCATCCCGGGCATGGCGAAATCGAGCAGCATAAGGTCCGGCACCGCTGCGCCAATCGCCGCCAGCGCCGCCGCGCCGTCCTTTGCCGTGTCGACGCGATAGCCGAGTTGAGCCAGCGCATCGGCGACGAAGGCGCGCACATCCTCATCGTCGTCTACTACGAGAATATGCGCATTACCGCCGGGCTCGGCCATGCCCACCGGCCTGTCGGTCGCACCGGCTTCGGATTGACTCTCGCTCGGCGCGACCTGCGGCAATAGCAGCTTCACGACCGTCCCACCGCCCTCGCGGCTGTCGATGCGCAGCGTACCTCCGGCCTGTCGGGCGATGCCGTAAACCTGGGCAAGGCCCAATCCCGTCCCCTGGCCGAACGGCTTGGTGGTGAAAAAGGGCTCGGTCGCGCGCGCGGCGATGTCCGGCGCCATGCCGTGGCCGGTATCGGCGACGGTGAGCGCGACATAGTCGCCCGCTTCCAGATCCGGGCCGAGGGGCTCCGCGACGATTTCGGTGGAGATGAGGAGCTCACCCCCATCGGGCATCGCATCTCGCGCGTTGATCGCGAGATTGAGGATCGCGTTTTCAAGCTGGTTCTCGTCGCACAGGGCATGCCCGGCCTGTGGATCGAGCGCGGTGCGGATCACGATGTCTGGCCCGATCGTGCGGCTCAGGATCTGGCCCAGATTGCCGATCGCTCGGTTGACTTCAACCGCCGCCATGTTGAGCCGTTGGATGCGCGAGAAGGCGAGGAGCTGGGAGGTCAGCTTTGCGCCGCGCCGCCCGGCCTCGAGCGCCATTTCGGCGATCCGCTTCAGCCGCTCCTCCTCGAGCCCGGCGGAGATGATTTCGAGGCCGCCGATCACCGGAGTCAGCAGATTGTTGAAATCGTGCGCGATGCCGCCGGTTAGCCGGCCGACTGCCTCCATTTTCTGCGCCTGGCGCAGCGCCTCTTCGGCCCGTTCGCGATCGGCGACCTCGGCAGTCAGCCGGTCGAGCGCCGTGCTCAGATCGGCGGTGCGTGCCGCGACCTTGCCCTCCAGCGTCTCGTTGACGTCGCGCAGCGCCTGTTCGGCCAGCTTCCATTCGGTGATGTCATGAGCGACGCCGATGAAACCGATATGCTCGCCGCCCGCGCCCCAGCGCGGCTGCGAGATCGAGCGCAGCCAGCGCCAGTCGCCGTCGCCACGTCGGAAACGCGCTTCAAGCGTGAAGGTCTTGAGCGAGGCTTCGCCGGCGATCGACTCTGCGAGGATGCGTGCACCGTCCTCGGGATGGATGATCTCGCGCCAGTCGAAATCCACCGCGTCGTCGTAAGAGATGCCGAGAAAGTCGACATAGGCGCGGTTGACGAAGCCACGCCTGCGGTCGAGCTTCGTCACCCACATCGGCACCGGGGCGGAATCGGCGATCAAGCGGAATCTTTCCTCGCTCTCGCGCAGGCGTTCCTCGGTCCGCTCGTCGCTGTTCGCGGCGGTGATGACGCAATAGATGCCGGCCACCTCCCCGCGTTCGTCGCGCACAGGATTGTAGCAATAGGTGAACCAGACCATCTCCTCGCGCCCGCCGCGACGGACGGGCCGGGGATCGGCCTCCATATAGACGGTCTCGCCGGCGAAGGCGCGCTCCGGATTGGCGCCGACCAGCGGCCAGATATCCGCCCAGATTTCGCGCATCGGCCGGCCCAGCGCCGGACGCCGGTCGCCGACGATCTCGCCGAAGCTGTCATTGTGGATTAGCAACAGCTCAGGGCCCCAGCCCAGGAACATGGGGACGTTCGAGCCGAGCACGATGCTGGCGGCGGTCTTCAATGCCCGTGGCCAGCCGGCCGGCGGTCCCAGCGGGGTCGCGGCCCAGTCATGCGCCCAGGCCGCCGCCGCAGTGCCGCCTGGTGGAACGGGCAGACCGGCGGCGTCGGGTGGAGGCAGGATCGACTTCATCGCGTGCGACGGCCTCCTCTCCAGCGCCGGTCTTTCCCGAAAGCCTAACTCCCTCTTTGTTATGAAGAAAGAGCTAAGCGAAGGGCAGTGGGAATCCGATCAGGAAGTGGGTCTTTGTGCATGGACGCGGAATTCCGGCTCCGCTCCCGCCTGCGCCGTGCGCAGCACGCGAAGGATGTTGCCGCCCATGATCTTGGCGATGTCTTCCTCGCCATAGCCTTCGCGCAGCAGCCGGGCGGTGATGCGCGGCAGCCCGGCAATGTCTTCCAGCCCAACCACGCCGCCGCCGCCGTCCCAATCGGCGCCCAAGCCGACATGGTCGACGCCCATCACCCGGATGATGTGAAGCGCGGCGCGCATGAAGGTTTCGAAATCGGCCTCCGTGAACGGCCGCTGCGCATCCAGCGCCGATTTGTCGGCCATCAGTTGGCGGCGTTCTTCGGACGAAAGCTGCGCCCATTGTGCCTGTCGGCGCTCGATCGCTGAACGTTCGGGCGAGCGGTCGTCGGCGGCGAGGAACACCATGTTGAGGAACAGCACGCCACCGCTCGCCGCCAGCCGCCGCATCCGCTCGTCGCTGGTGTTGCGCGGATGATCGTAGAGTACGCGCGCGCCATGATGGGACAGCACGATCGGCACGCGCGACAGCTCGATCATCTGGTCGATCGCGGTGTCGGAGCTGTGGCTACCGTCGATGACGATGCCGAGACGGTTCATCTCCGCCACCCATTGCCGGCCCAGCGGCGACAGGCCGTTCCAGCGTGCCTCGCCGGTGGTCGAATCGGCGAGCTGGTTGGTGCGGCTGTGCACCGGCCCGGCCATCCGTACGCCGAGCCGGTGGAAGGTGCGCAGCAGCGACAGATCCTCACCCAGCGGCCAGCTATTCTCCATCGACAGGAAGGCGACCCGCCGGCCCTCGCGCACCAGCTGTTCGGCATCTTCGGCGGTCAGCGCCAGCCCCATGGCCGCGCGATTTTCGCCGATCACCCGGTGGATCGCGGTTGTACGGACCAGGGCGGCGTCGCGCGCCTGGCGGTAGCCCTCGGGCGTCAGGTCGCCCTGGCCGAGATAGATGACGAAGAAGCCGCCATCGAGCCCGCCTTCGATCATGCGCGGCAGATCGACCTGGCTGCCGTCCCATTCGAAACGATTGCGCTGGGAAAAGTCCCACTGGCCGTCGTCGAAGCGCATCGGAATGTCGAGATGGGTGTCGAGCACGATCATCTGCTCGTGAATCTCGCGGATTTCGCCGGTCACATCCGGCTCGGTCTGGGCTGAGGCGGGAATGGCGAGCGAGGCGGCAAAGGCTAAAGCGAGGGTGAGGCGCATGACGGACTCCGCTGGAAAGCGCGCATTCAAAGACGTGCGGCGCCATCCGTCAACCGCATCGCGGTTTCGGCCAGCGCTTCCGCCTCGATCAGCAGCTCGTCCTCGGCGATGCCCGCAGGCACCATCTCGCGTCCGATCATGATGAGCGTCGGCACCGCCAGGGGGGAGACTCGGTCGAGATCGACATGAAGCATCGTGCCGGCTGCCCGCTCCAGCAGGGAGGACAGGCGGCCGATGTCGGTGAGCCGCGTCTTCGCATCCTCCCAGGCGGCGCGCAGCAGCAGGTGATCGGGCTCGTAGCGGCGTAGCACGTCGTAGATGAGGTCGGTCGAGAAGGTGACCTGCCGTCCGGACTTGCGCTGGCCGGGCTGCTGGCGTTCGACCAGTCCGCCGATCACCGCGACCTCGCGAAAGGCGCGTTTCAGCAGGCTCGATCCCTGCACCCAGTCGACGAATTCGGACTCCAGCAGATCGGCGCTGAACAGGCTGGCGGGATCGGTGACCGGTTCCAGCCCGTAACAGGCCAGCGCATAATCGTTGGCGACGAAGCCGAGCGGCTTCAGCCCCGCCGTTTCCATCCGCCGGGTGAGCAGCATGCCGAGCGACTGATGCGCGTTCCAGCCCTCGAAGCTGTAGGCGATCATGTGATGCCGCCCCTCGTGCGGGAAGGTTTCGACGAGGAGCTGGTCGGGGCGCGGCAGGACGGAGCGCCGCGCCTGCACCTCCAGCCATTCGCGCACGTCGTCGGGAAAGCGCGCCCAGGAAGCGGACTCGGCGAGGAAATGGCGGACCCGATCGGCGAGACGCGTCGTCATGGCGAGGCGGGCGCCGACATAGGTCGGGATGCGCGCCGATTTCTTCGTCGCGCGCACCACGATCTCGGCGGCGTCGAGCCGTTCCACCTCCAGGCTCAGCCCGGCGAAGAAGAAGGTGTCGCCGGGGCTGAGGGTGGAGGCGAAATAGTCTTCAACCGTGCCGAGCTTGCGGCCGTTGCGGAAGCGCACGTCGAGCACCGGCGCGTCGACGATGATGCCGGCATTCATCCGGTGCTGCTGAACGAAACGCGGGTGGCTCACCCGCCATGTCCCGTCTGGCGCGCGGGTCAGCCGCTTGAACTTGTCATAGGCGCGCAAGGCATAGCCCCCGCTCTCGATGAAGCTCAGGATGCGCGCGAAGGTTTCCGCGTCGAGCCCGGCATAGGGCGCGGCGCCCTGTACCTCCGCGAGCAGCTCTTCCTCGCGGAACGGGCCAGCGCAAGCCATGGCCATGACATGCTGGGCGAGCACGTCGAGCGCGCCGGGACGAAAGGTCTCGGCATCCAGCTCGCCCGCCTCGATCGCGTCGAAAGCGGCGCGCGCCTCCAGATATTCGAAGCGGTTGCCGGGGACGAGGATCGCCTCGCTGGGCTGGTCGAGCCGGTGATTGGCCCGTCCGATCCGCTGGATGAGGCGCGAGGCACCCTTGGGCGCCCCCATCTGGACGACGAGATCGACATCGCCCCAATCGACGCCGAGATCGAGACTGGCGGTGCAGACGAGCGCGCGCAGCTTGCCGGCGGCCATCGCCCCTTCGACCTTGCGCCGCGCCTCCACGGCCAGGCTGCCATGATGGATGCCGATCGGCAGATTGGTCTCGTTGACCCCCCACAATTCCTGGAAGATCAGCTCGGCGAGCCCGCGCGTGTTGCAGAAAACCAGGGTGGTGCGGTGCGCCTCGATCTCCTTCATCACCCGGGGGGCCGCCCATTTGCCGCTATGGCCGGACCAGGGGACGCGCGCATTTTCGGGCAGCATGATGTCGATCTGCGGCTCCGCGCCGGGATCGCCTCGCACCAAAGCGACTTCGGACGCGTCGCCATGGGGGGCGAGCCAGCCCTGATAGACTTCCGGGTCCGCCACCGTGGCGGACAGCCCGACCCGGCGGAGATTCGGCGCGAGCCGCTGCAGCCTCGCCATGGCGAGGCTGAGCAGATCGCCGCGCTTGGTGCTGGCGAAGGCGTGAATCTCGTCGACGACGATGGTGCTTAAGGCCTGAAACAATCGGTCGCTGTCCGGATGGCTCAAGAGCAGGCTCAGCGATTCCGGCGTGGTCAGCAGCATCTGCGGCGGCCGGGCGCGCTGGCGGGCCTTGCGGTCGGAAGGGGTGTCGCCGGTGCGGGTCTCGACCCGGATCGGCAGGCCCAGCTCCTCGATCGGCGCCAGCAGGTTGCGGCGCACGTCCACCGCCAGCGCCTTCAGCGGCGACACATAGAGCGTGTGCAGGCCGTCCGTCGGTACCGTGATCAGCTCGGCCAGGCTGGGCAGGAAGCCCGCCATCGTCTTGCCCGCTCCGGTCGGCGCGACGAGCAACGCGCTGCGGCCCGCCCGCCCGGCGGCGAGCATGTCGCTTTGGTGCCGGCGCACCGCCCAGCCTTTCGCGGCGAACCAGTCGGCGAGGATCGGGGGAAGGGACTCGGAACCGGACGCCATGCCGACCATATAAGCCAGATGGCGCGACTTGGATCCTGGATCGAACCCCATCAGGAAGGGATTTACGTTCGCCCCGCCGACGCCTGGATCGATCCCTCACAGCCCAAGGCACGGGCACTGGTCACGCACGGCCATGCCGATCATGCGCGCGGCGGCCATGATGCGGTGTGGGCGACGCCGGAGACGCTGGCGATCATGGACTGCCGCTATGGCGCGCAGCCGGCCAACCCGGTCGGCTATGGCGAAGGCTTCCGGCTGGGCGAGGTGGATATCCGTTTCGTGCCGGCCGGCCATGTGCTGGGCTCGGCGCAGATCGTGCTCGAACATGCCGGCGAGCGGATCGTCGTGTCCGGCGATTACAAGCGCCGGCCCGATCCCACCTGCGCGCCGTTTGAGCCGGTGCCGTGCGACGTGTTCGTGACCGAGGCCACCTTCGGCCTGCCGGTCTTCCGCCACCCCGCGACGACGGAGGAAATCGACCGGCTATTGGCGCGGCTGCACGACAATCCCGACCGTTGCGTGCTGGTCGGCGCCTATGCGCTCGGCAAGGCGCAGCGGCTGATCGCGGAGCTGCGCGGCCGCGGCCATCGCGACCCGATCTACATTCACGGCGCGCTGCAGCGGCTGTGCGATCTTTATGCGGGTTTCGGCGTGCCCTTGGGCGAACTGCGCCCGGCGACCGAGGCGACGAAGGAGGAGATGAAGGGCCGCATCGTCGTCGCACCCCCATCCGCGCTCAACGACCGCTGGTCGCGGCGGCTGCCCGATCCGATCACTGCCATGGCGTCCGGCTGGATGCGGGTGCGCCAGCGCGCACGCCAGCGGCTGGTCGAGTTGCCGCTCATCGTTTCCGATCATGCCGATTGGGACGAACTCACCGCCACCATCCGGGAGCTGGCGCCGCGCGAGGTCTGGATCACCCATGGCCGGGAGGACGCGCTCAAGCATTGGTGCATGACCCGCCAGATCAAGGCGCGCGAACTCAACCTCGTCGGCTATGAGGATGAGGATGATTAGGGTCCGTACTAGAGAAAACGGGTGACGATCAGCCCCAGCGCCGCGGCGGCGAACATGCCCCAGCGGACCTTGCGTTCCAGCGCGAAATCGCCGGTTTTCGACAGGATGAAGGCGCTGAGCGGCATCACCACGACGAGCAAAGCCAGCGCGAGCCCGCCACCCATATAGAAGCCGCCGACCATCCCGGCGAGCAGCGCCAGCGCCGCCCAGGCGACGGCGAAGGCGAGCGCGTCGAGATTGAGCCCCGGCATCAATGCCCCGCCTGCGGCCCGCGCGCCACGCCGGAAGCGGCGAGCTGGGCGTCGATCTGCGCGACCAGCCGGTCGAGCCCTGCCTGGTCCTGCGCCTCGGCGCGGGCGACCAGCACGTCCTGCGTGTTCGAGGCGCGCAGCAGCCACCAGCCGTCGTCGGTGTTGACCCGGGCGCCGTCGGTGCGGTCCACCTGCGCGCCATCGCCGGCAAGGCGATCCAGCACTTCGTCCACCACCGCGAACTTGCGGCTCTCGTCCACCTGGAAGCGCAGCTCCGGCGTGTTGACCACCTTGGGCATCGCCGAGCGCAGGGCGGTCAGCGAACCGCCGAGCTTCGAGACGGCGCGGATCAACCGCACGGCGGCGTAGAGCGCGTCGTCGAAGCCGTAATAGTCGTGGGCGAAGAAGATGTGCCCGCTCATTTCGCCGGCCAGCGGCGAACCGGTTTCCTTCATCTTGGATTTGATCAGGCTGTGCCCGGTCTTCCACATTAGAGGCGTGCCGCCCAGCTCGGCGACGCGGTCGAACAGGGCCTGGCTCGCTTTCACGTCGGCGATGATCGTCGCGCCCGGCACAGCCTCCAGCACCGGCTCGGCCAAAATAGAGAGGATTTGATCCCCCCACACCACCCGGCCGAGCGAATCGACAGCGCCGATCCGGTCGCCGTCGCCGTCGAAGGCGATGCCGAAATCGAGGCCGTGGGCGTGGACGAGCTGTTTCAGATCCTTGAGATTGGCTTCGTCCGTCGGATCGGGATGGTGATTGGGGAAAGCGCCGCTGACTTGCGTGAAGAGCAGATGATGCTCGCCCGGCAGTTTCTCGACGAGGCGCTCCAGCACCGGCCCGGCGGCGCCGTTGCCCGCGTCCCAACCGATCCGGAAATCCGTGCCGTCAAAGCCCTGAAACAGGCGATCGACATAGGCGTCCATCACGTCCTCGTCGGTGACGTTGCCCTCGCCTTCCTCCCAGTCGCTTGCCGCCGCCATTGCGCCGATCTGCTGGATGTCGGCGCCGAAGAAGGGCTTGCCGCCCAGCGTCATCTTGAAGCCGTTATATTCGGCAGGGTTGTGGCTGCCGGTGATCATGATGCCGCCGGCCACGTCGAGCTCGGCAGCGGCATAATAGAGCATCGGCGTCGGGCCGAGACCGACGCGAACCACGTCCACACCGCTCGCCGTCAGCCCCTGGACCAGGCTGTCCTCCAGCGCCGGCGAGCTTTCCCGACCGTCGCGCCCGACGGCGATGCGCGTACCGCCGGCGCGCCGGACCACAGTGCCGAAGGAGCGGCCGAGGGCATAGGCGTCGGCGTCGCTCAGCGTCTCACCGACAATGCCGCGAATGTCATATTCACGCAGCGAAGTGGGATGGAAATCGTGGCTCATGGAAGCTCCGTGAAATGTCAGGGCGCGCGGGGCGGGCCGCGGCGCAGTTCGGCGACAAGGGCGTCGCGGGCCAGGTTGACCCGGCTGGCGAGTGCGTTCGACCCGCCGCTGTCGGGGTGAACCTTCGCGATCAGGCGGCGGTGCGCCTCGCGTATCTCGTCCAGGCTCGCCTCGGGCGCGACGCCGAGCAGCTCGCGCGCTTCGCGCGGCGTCATCGCCACCGCCCGCGCGGAGCGCCGCCACCACAGCCAGAGGATCGCCGCGACGGCGGCGAGGACGAGCGCCTTGACGATCATCCGGCGGCGGCGATGCGCGGCGGATTGTCCGCCGCATCGTCGGGAAGCGCGAAGCCGGCGAGCATCTCGCGCAATTCCTGGCGCGCCGCGACATGGGCGATGCCGACCTCGCCGATCTGCTGGAGATCGAGCAGGGTCAGGCCCTTGGGAAAGAGCTCGCGATAGATGACGCGTTCGCCCAGCCCCGGAATGACGCGAAAGCCGACCCGGCGGGACAGCTCGTTCAGGGCGGCCCCCACCCGGCGCATATTCTTCGCCTCGATATGCTGCATGCGATTCCTCAGCACGACCCAGTCGACGCTCTGTCCCTGGGCCTTGGCGCGCTGGGTGCGGCTGTTCCAGACCAGCTCGGCATAGAAGCTGGGGCGGCGCACGCGATAGGTTTCGGCATCGACCTCGCCGATCAGATCGAGATCAACGAAGCTGTCGTTGATCGGCGTGACCAGCGTGTCGGCGCGGATCATCGCGGCGCGGGCATGGGGATCGTCGCGCCCCGGCGTGTCGATAACCAGCACATCCGCGCCTTCCGCCATGCGCGCGATCAGATCGTCGAGGCTTTCCGTGCCGTCGGGATGGAAGGTGGCATGGGCCGGCATCGGCAGATCGACGCCGAGGCGTTTGACCGTTTCCGCGCGATTGTCGAGATAGCGGCCAAGCGTGCGCTGGCGCGTATCGAGATCGATCGCGGCGACGCGGCGCCCGCGCGCGGCGAGCGCGACGGCGCTGTGCACCGCCGTGGTGGACTTGCCGGTGCCGCCCTTCTCGTTGGCGAAAACCAGGAAATGCGGGCCCGTTCCGGCCATGTCGATCGCTGCCCCAGACTTGATCTTGAACCTTGGCGCGCCCAAAGAGCCGCGCGCGATTTCCTGTATCGGAGGCCAACAGGCGGTGCAAATCATCCGTGAGATCGAAATCCTGCGCGACGCCGTGGCGCGCTTGCGCGTCCATGGCGACACCATCGCGCTGGTGCCGACGATGGGTGCGCTCCATGCCGGCCATATGGCGCTGGTGGCGGAGGCGCGGGTCCGTGCCGATCATGTCGTCGCCTCGATCTTCGTCAATCCGGCACAGTTCGGGCCGAATGAGGATCTCTCCACTTATCCCCGGCGCGAGGCGACGGACGCGCGGATGCTGGAGGAAGCGGGCTGTGCATTGCTGTGGGCGCCGGACGCGGCCACCATGTACCCCGAAGGGTTCGCCTCGACGCTCAGCATCGGCGGGATCACCGACGGGCTCGACGGCGCGGCGCGGCCCGGCCATTTCGACGGGGTCGCCATCGTCGTGGCCAAATTGTTCAATCAGGTCCGGCCGGATTTCGCCTTCTTCGGAGAGAAGGACTATCAGCAGCTTTGCGTGATCCGCCGCATGGTCCGCGATCTCGACATGCCGATCGACATCGCCGGCGTGCCGACCCAGCGCGACGCTGACGGCCTGGCGCTGTCGTCGCGCAACGCCTACCTGACCGACGAGGAGCGCAAGGCCGCCCGCGCCTTGCCCCGCGCGCTGGGCGAAGCGGCGCGAGCGCTGGGCGAAGGCGAAGCGGTGCCGGACGTGCTGGCGCGGGCCGAGGCGCGGCTCGCCGAGGCCGGTTTCGCGCCGATCGACTATGTCGCCTTGTGCGATGCCGAGACGCTGACGCCGCTCGCCGTGCTCGATCGCCCGGCCCGCCTGCTCGCCGCCGCCCGGATCGGCCGCACCCGCCTCATCGACAATCTGGCCGTGACGCCCGCCTGAACATTGTCACTTTCGCGTTAACCATTTGTTTGGAAGTGGTGCGCCAGACATCGTCCCGGACACGCAGGTGTGGGGGACTATCCATGGCACATAGCGCGAAAGCGGCCGCGTTCCTGATCGAAAGCCGCATCGCCGATGCGGCGAGCGGGGACATCAAGGCGCTTTACGAACTGGGCGTTGCCTATTCGACCGGCAGCGGCGGAATCGCCGTCGATCTCATCGAAGCGCACAAATGGTTCAATCTGGCGGCCCTGAACGGCAGCACGCTGGCACAGGAATGCCGCGCCGACATTTCCGAGGAGATGACCGCGCGCGAGATCGCCGAGGCGCAGCGCCAGGCCCGCGCCTGGCTCGCCGATTTCGCTTCGGAACGGCGCGCGGCATGAAGATTTGAATCTGTTTCGGCGCTGCCGAAACAGATACGGCACCGGCTCGCATCCCCACCCGGCCTCCCATAGCATAAGCTGTCGTTGGGAGGCCGGGTGGGGGTGCGGGCCGGTGCCGCTTCTACCCTAACGCGCCGTCGTGCGCGGCATGCCGTCGCGGTAACGCTCGAACCAGGCGAGGATCGCCGAGGCCTTGGCCGCGCTCTGTGAGGGCCGCGCCGTGAAGCCGTGGCCGACGCCCGGCACCTTCACCAACGCCGTTGGAATGCCGCGCAGCTGAAGCGCTGTATAATATTGCTCGGATTCGCTGACCGGGGTGCGATAATCCTCGCTGCCCACCACCACCAAAGTCGGCGTCTGGACATTGCCGACCAGGCTCAATGGCGAGCGCCGCCAATAGGCGTCCTGATTCTCCCAGGGATATTGCCCGAACCAGTAGCGCGCGAAGAAGCTCGGGAAATCGGCGGTCAGCACGAAGCTCGACCAGTCGATCACCGGCTTCTGGGTCGCCGCCGCGCGGAAGCGGTTCGTCTGCCCGACGATCCAGGCGGTCAGCACGCCGCCGCCCGATCCGCCGGTGACGAACAGCCGATCGGGATCGGCCACGCCTTGCGCGATCGCCGCGTCGACCGCGCTGATCAGGTCGTCATAGTCGTTGCCGGGATAGGCATGGTGGATGAGATTGGCGAATTCAGCGCCATAGGAGGTGGAACCGCGCGGATTGACCGACAGCACCGCATAGCCGGCGGCCGCGTAAAGCTGGTTGTCGGTGGCGAAATTGGGACCGTAGGCGGCGAACGGGCCGCCATGGATTTCCAGGATCAGCGGATAAAGCCGTCCCTCGACATAATCGGCCGGCAGGGTCAGCCACGATTCGACCGGCCGTCCGTCATGCGAGGAGGGCGTTTCGATCCGGCGGACCTGGCCCAGCGCCTTGCGATCGAGCAGATCGGCATTGAGCCGGGTCAGCGCCCGGGTCGCGCCGCCGCGCACCAGGGCGACGTCGGACGGGCGGGTGGCACTGCCCCGGGTGATGGCAAGGGTGCCGTCGCGCGCGACGCTGAAATCGCCGCCGGCATAAGGCCGGTCGAGCCCGTCGCCGGTGAGCTGCTCGGCGACCACCCGGCGCGATCCGTCGAGCCCGACACGCGCGACGCTGACCGTGCCGCGATCCTCATAGGAAACATAGATGCTCCGCCCGTCGGCCGCCCAGATCGGGGAGCCGACCGAACGGTCCAGGCTGGCGGTGAGCGCGCGGCGGTTCGATCCGTCGCGGTCCATCACATAGAGGATGCTGTTCTCGTAGCCGCGATGGCCAGCATCGTCGAAGCCGACATAGGCGATCGTCCGTCCGTCCGGCGAGACGGCGGGCTGTCCGTCCGGCCCGTCGCGGTCGGTGAGCGCGGCGATCGTGCCGGAGCCGAGGTCGAGCGCATAGACTTCGCTGTTGCGCCCGTCGCGTTCCCAGGTCGGCGATCGGTTGCCGCTGAAATAGAGCGTCCGCCCGTCCGGCGAGAAGGACACCTCGCTGCCGTGATTATAGTCGCCGAAGGTGAGCTGACGGGGCGCGCCGCCCTCGGCCGAAACCAGGAAGAGCTGGGTGAAGCCGGGGCGCAGATAGCCGGCGCCGTCGACCCGGTAGCTGACCGAGTTTATCACCTCCAGCGGGGCCGCCCACTGCGCGCCTTCCGGCCGGGCCGGCGCGGCGCCGAGGCGCGGGCCTTCGGCGGGGACGAACATCGAATAGGCGATCTGGCGGCCGTCGGGCGACCAGGCGATCCGGCTCGGCGCGTTGGGCAGGCCGGTGATCCGTGCCGTCTCGCCGCTCGCCATCCAGCGCACGAAGAGCTGCGACGCGCCGCCTTCGGCCGAGGAAACATAAGCGAGGCGGGCGCCGTCCGGCGACCAGCGCGGCTGGCTGTGATTGCCCGGGCCGGCGGCGATCGGCACCTGTCCGCCGCTCGCCGTGTCGATCAGCCAGAGCGTCGGGCGCATCCGGTCGGTCATGATGTCGCCGGAGCGGCGGACATAGGCGATGCGGCGGCCGTCCGGGCTGATCTGCGGATCGGACGCGACTTCCAGGCTGAACAGGTCGCGGCCGGTGAACAGCCGCTCCGGGCCCTGCTGGGTCTGGGCGGAAGCCGGCGCCCACACGAAAATCAGCACAGCCCATGCCCACAGCCATTTGCGCATCATGTCGCCCCCTGCATCCGGATGAGGTCGCGACCATAAGGAACCCGTGCCATTGGGCAAGCCGTTCAGCGTTTTTTGAACGGCGTCAATTCGTCCAGCGCGGTCATTTCGCGCGATACCGCCGCGCGCTCGGCGGCGAGAAAGTCCGCCACTGCGCGGCGGAAGCCGGGATGGGCGATATAATGGGCCGACCAGGTCGGCACCGGCCGGTAGCCGCGGGCCAGCTTGTGTCCGCCCTGCGCGCCCGCTTCGACCCGCTGGAGGCCGTGTGCGATCGCGACATCGATCGCTTGATAATAACAGAGCTCGAAATGCAGGTTGGGCACATCCTCGATACAGCCCCAATAGCGGCCGTAGAGCGCCTCGGTACCGATCAGGTTGAGCGCCCCGGCGATCGGGCGGCCGTCGCGCAGCGCGAGGATCAGCAGCACCTTGTCGGCCAGCGTCTCGCCGAGCCGCGAGAAGAAGGGCCGGGTGAGATAGGGCCGGCCCCATTTGCGCGCGCCGGTGTCCTGGTAAAAGGCCCAGAAGGCGTCCCAATGCGCCTCGGTCAGCGCGGCGCCAGTGAGGTGGACGATCTCCAGCCCCTGGATCGCCGCCGCGCGTTCCTTGCGGATCGCCTTGCGCTTGCGCGAAGCCAAGGTGGCGAGAAAATCGTCGAACGTGGCGAAGCCCTGGTTGAGCCAGTGGAACTGGCTGTCGGCACGGATCAGCCAGCCGGCCTGTTCGAACAGGGGCACCTCGTCAGAGTGGATGAAGGTGGCGTGGGCGGAGGACAGGCCGTGCGCCGCCACGATCCGCTCCGCCGCGCCGATCAGGGCCGGGGCGAGCTGCGGCGCGCGGGCCAGCAGCCGCCGCCCCGGCACCGGCGTGAACGGCACCGCGATCTGCAGTTTGGGATAATAGGCTCCGCCGGCGCGCTGGAAGGCGTCCGCCCAGCCATGGTCGAAGACATATTCGCCCTGGCTGTGGCTCTTCACATAAGCGGGCATCACCGCGTCCGGGCGCCCGTCCGGCCCATCGATCGCGACCGGCACCGGTTGCCAGCCGGTCTCTGCGGCGGCGCTGCCCGAATCCTCCAACGCGGCGAGGAAGGCGTGGCTCAGGAACGGGTCATCGGGCCCGGCGCAGCGATCCCAGTCTCCGGCCGGGAAGCGCGCCACGCCCGGTACGATCCGGGCGAGGACGGGCTCGTCGCTCATGGCGCGTCTTCGTAGATGATCTGATCGGCATGCGCCGCCGCCGTCGCGCGCTGGGCTTCGGTGCGGACCGTCCAGGTGCCGATCTTCAGCCCCCTGGCGCGGGCGGCATTGACGAAAGCGGAAGGCAGGTCGCGAATGTCGTAGGCGAGGAAATCGGCGCGCGACCAGGCCAGGGAGGCTTTGCGCCGGAGCCGTTTGCGATCCGGTCGCCCTTCCTCCGTCACCACGAGCCCGCGCAGCACATCCGGCGCATGGGCCGCGAACCAGCCGGGGATCAGGGGATTGAACGACATCACCGCCACCGGCCCGACATAGGCATCAAGCGCCGCTTTCACAGCCCGGCAGAGCTGTCCGACCCGCCAGCCCGGCGACTTCACCTCGATCAGCAGCGGCGCGCGTCCGTCGATCAGCGCCAGGACTTCGGAAAGAGTGGGAATCGCCTCCTCAGTGCCGGTCAGGCGGTGCGCGCAGATGTCCGCCGCGACCATTTCGGCCAGCCGTCCCGGCGCGCCGGCCAATCTTGTGAGGTCGTAATCGTGGAAGACGATCGCCTGGCCGTCCGCGCTGGCCTGCACGTCAAGCTCAATGCCGTGGCCAGCGTCGATCGCGGCCAGGAAAGCGGCGCGGCTGTTCTCGACGATAGCGCGACCGTGCAGGCCGCGATGCGCGAAGGGCTTCGCGAAAAGCTCGGCGAGCCTAGCCGGCCTTGACCGCGATGATCGCATCGATCTCGACCGCGGCACCCAGCGGCAGCACCGGCACGCCCACCGCGCTGCGGGCATGTCGCCCGGCCTCGCCGAAGACCTGTTCCATCAGTTCCGACGCACCGTTGGCGACCCTGGGCTGATCGGTGAAATCGGCCGCGCTGCTGATGAACACGCCGAGCCGGACGATCCGCTCGACCCGGTCGAGCGAACCCAAGGCCTTCTTGATCTGCGCCAGGATCATCACGCCGCAAGCGCGCGCCGCCTCCTGGCCATGTTCCAGATCCTGATCCTCGCCGAGCCGGCCGGTGATCACCTTGCCGTCCGCATCGAACGGAAGCTGGCCGGAAAGATAGAGCAGGCCGCCAATCTCCACGGCGGGCACATAAGCGGCGACGGGAGCGGCGGGCTCGGGCAGGGCGATGCCGAGCGCGGCGAGGCGGGCGGTGGGGCTGTCGGTCATGGCCAAGGGCTAAGCATCCGGCGGCGGGCCGGGTCAAGCCTTGGCGGCGGTCAGCCGCTCCAGCACCCAGGGCAAAGCCTCGTCCCACGGATCGATCCGGGCATGGGCATGTTCGGCCGGCGGGGTCTTCGCGGCGAAGCGGGGCTCGGCGATCATGTGCAGCCGCCACACGTCCGGCGCATGCTTCGCCACCGATTCGTGATGCGGGCCGAGATCGTCGACAAAGACGGTCGCGCCCGCGTCCATTTCCGCGATCAGCTTGCGCGCGGGACGGCCCTTGCCGCCCTGGTTGCAGATCACCCGGTGGCGGATGCCGAAAGCGTCGAGCTGGGCGATGCGGCCGGCATGATGGGCATCGCCGATATTGGTGAGGATGACGATGTCCGCCACCTCGCCGATCGTGCCCAGCGCCTCGGCCGCGCCGGCGACCAGGCTCTGGCGGTGCATCTCATTGTGGAAGAACAGGTCCAGCAGCGGCCAGATCCGGTCCTCCGCGACCGGCGCGCCGTCCTTGTAGCGCAGCGCCCCGGCGAAGCCCGCCGCCTCGAAATCGAAATGCATGTCCTGCGCCTCGTCCAGCCATTCGGCGAAATGGGGCAGGAAATGCAGCAGCACATCGTCGCAATCGCTGATGAGGAGCGGCCGCTTCATGCTTCCAACCTCCGCCGCGCCGCCGGCAGGTCCAGGGGGTCGGCGCCGATCGCCGCGGCGCAGGCGATCAGGTCCGGTTCGTGCGCTTCCAGAAAGCGCAGCACGGCTGCGAGCGTCGATCGTTCGCCGAGCGCGGCACGCAGCGTATCGGGCGTCAAGCCGGTCAGGGCCAGGAAACGCTCCGCCCGCGCATCTTCGGCCAGCGCCCAGCCCAGCGCAGACAAAGCCAGGGCCTCGTCGTCAATTGTCTGTTTGCCACTCATCGCCTACGAACGGGGCGTGGGACAAAAAATCCTGATTGTCGAGGACAACGAGCTCAACCTGAAGCTGTTCTGCGACCTGCTGCGTGCCCACGGCTATGAAGTCGAGCCGGTGCGCGATGGGCGTGAGGCGATCGCACGCGCACGGGATTTCGCGCCGGATCTCGTCGTCATGGACATTCAGATGCCGCATGTGAGCGGGCTCGAGTTGATCGAGCAGATGAAGATGGACGGCGAGTTGATGACCGTGCCGATCATGGCGGTGACGGCTTATGCCGCCAAGGGCGACGAGGAGCGCATCCGCGATGCAGGGGCGGAAGGCTATGTGTCCAAGCCCATTTCGGTGCTGAAGTTCGTCGAGGCAGTCCGCGAGCTGCTCGCGAACCGGCCGGACAAAGAAAATGCCGCCCCCGGGCTGGATGCCGGGAGCGGCGAAGAAGCGGCCGAAAACAAGCTGGATCCCGGATCGAGCCCGGGATGACGCCCCTTTATGGGGTCGTCACTTGATCTTGGCTTCCTTGAACTCGACGTGCTTGCGCGCAATCGGATCATATTTCCGGAAGGTCATCTTCTCGGTGATGTTGCGCGGATTCTTCTTGGTCACATAGAAGAAGCCCGTATCGGCGGAGCTGACGAGCTTGATCTTGACCGTGGTCGGCTTGGCCATGACAGCCTCTCTCAAAAAATCGGTGGCGTAAAAAAAGAAAGCGGCGCCAGCGCCGCCCTCGTTTCCGGCTCGCCTCTGACGATTGCGAGCGATTCTGTCAAGCGCCCGGCGGTTTAACGCGCTGGTAACCATAAGCGCGCATGGTGTCTTCCTGCCCACAGGCGGGAGCCGCGAAGATGCACTGGGAACGCGATGGCATGATTCTGGTCCGTTCGGAGCTGTGTGACCGGCTCGACAGCCTGCAACAGGCGGCGCGCAAGATGAACGTGCGCGATTTCGTTCAGCAGATCGCATCCGTGCGGACGATGGCGGCAGCCTATGGCATGGTGCCGGTGGTCTGCCTCGCCGACGCGCTGGAACGCGCGGTGCGCGCCAATCCACGCGGCTGCCCGGCCGACATCTATTTCGATCGGCTGCGCGACGCGGTCGGCTGCGGCCCGACCGGATCGACGGCGGCGAGCGAAGCGATGCTCGCCTCGATCTCGGTGCGCCTCAGCGCCTGAGGGCGTAAATGGAGCCGCTCGTCACCACTTTCGTCGCCGCCTTCCTGTCCGGCTGGGGCGACAAGACGCAGCTCATCGTCGCCCTGCTCGCCGCGCGCAGCGGACGGCCGGGACTCGTGCTCGCAGGGCTGCTCGTCGCGGCGCTGGCGAGCAGCCTGGTCGCCGCCTGGGCCGGCACGCTGATCGGCGCCACCATGCCGCCCCGTGCCGCTTCGCTGATGGTCGCGCTGGCGCTGCTGCTCGGCGGGCTGGGCGCCTTCCTGCCGCGCGGCGCGCCCTCGCTCGGCTCGATGAAGCTGCCGCTCCTCCTCGTCGCCGCGATCCTGTGCCTTGCCGCCGAAACCGGCAGCCGGGGCCAGTTCCTCACCTTCGCGCTCGCCGCCCGCTTCGATTCGGTCTGGCTGGCCATGGCGGGCGCCAGCGCGGGGTTGCTGGCCGCGACCGCCCCGGCCGCCTTGCTCGGCGATCGCCTGGCCAGAGCCGTCCCGCTGCGCGCCATCCGCTTCACCGCCGGCGGCCTGTTCCTCGTCATCGGCTTCATCGTGGCGATGCAGGCGCTCCGGCTCGCCTGACCTTCATCAAACTCCTCGATCACAGCCATCGATATTTGTCGGCGGCCGGACGGGTCTGGGCTATGGTTGGCGCCGGTTGCGATTCCTATCTCGGTGCCAACGCTGACCAGGAGGCAAATATGTCCGACACCGCCGCCAAATTGAACACGCCGACCGACCTTTCGAGCAATGCCACCAAGACGGTCGCCGACGCGCTGAACGGCATCCTCGCCGACAGCTATGCGATCTATCTCAAGACCAAGAATTTCCATTGGCACGTCTCGGGCCCGCATTTCCGCGACTATCACCTGCTGCTCGACGAACAGGCGGCCGACATCCTGCTCACCACCGACGAGATCGCCGAGCGGGTGCGCAAGACCGGCAACGCCACCCTGCGCTCGATCGGAGACATCGCGCGCCGCCAGAGCGTCAAGGACAATGACAAGGATTTCGTGTCGGCCAAGGACATGCTGGCCGAATTGCGCGAGGACAATCTGAAGCTGGTCGAGGCGCTGCGCGAGGCGAAAGAGATCGTCGACGAGGCGAAGGACAATGCGACGTCCGGCATCCTCGACGACTGGACCGACCGCGCCGAAAAGCGCGCCTGGTTCCTGTTCGAGGCGAGCCGGACCTAGGCGCCGGACCTGACCCTGCGCTGAGGCGTTGACGGGCGCGTGCGGGACTTTTCTCAACTTCTCGACGCGCTCGTCTATACCCGCTCGCGCAGCGCGAAGCTTCGCCTGATCGGCGATTATCTCCGCCGCGCGCCCGATCCGGATCGCGGCTATGCGCTCGCGGCGCTCACCGGCGAACTGGATTTACCCGCCGTCAAGCCGGCGATGGTGCGGGCGCTGGTCGAGGAACGGGTCGATCCGCTGCTGTTCCGGCTCAGCCGCGACTATGTCGGCGACATGGCCGAAACGGTGTCCCTGATCTGGCCGACGCCCGGCGAGGCGGCCGATCTCGACGATGGCAGCCTGCGGCTCGGCGCGGTCGTCGAGCGTCTCGCCCGGCTCGGCCGCGCGGAGGCGCCGGCGGCGCTGGCCGCGATGCTCGATCGTCTCGATCCCAGCGGCCGGTTCGCGCTGCTTAAGCTCGCCACCGGCGCCCTGCGCATCGGCATTTCCGCGCGGTTGGCGAAGGTCGCGCTCGCCGAAGCCTTCGCCATCGATGTCGATGCGATCGAGGAGGTGTGGCACGGCCTCGCCCCGCCCTATCCGGCCCTGTTCGCCTGGGCGGAGGGGCGTGGCGATCGGCCCGAGGCGCGCGACGTGCCGGTCTTCCGCCCGTTCATGCTTGCCCATCCCCTCGGCGCGGAGCGGGTGTCGCTGGGCGATTATGCCGCCGAATGGAAATGGGACGGCATCCGCGTCCAGATCGTCCATGCCGGCGGCGAGACCCGCCTCTACAGCCGTGCCGGGGACGACATCACGAAGAGCTTCCCCGACGTGGCCGAAGCGTTCGATACGCCCGGTGCGGTCGACGGCGAATTGCTGGTGCGGGGCGATGCGCAGGGCGGAGAGGCGGCCAGCTTCAACGCGCTTCAGCAAAGGCTGGGGCGCAAGGCGGTGTCGGCGAAGATGCTGGCGGACTATCCGGCCTTCGTCCGGCTCTACGACATTCTGTTCGACGGCGCGGAGGATCTGCGGACCTTGCCCTGGTCCGAACGCCGCGCCCGGCTGGAGGCCTTCATGCCCCGGCTCGATCCCGCGCGCTTCGACCTGTCCGCGCTGATCGATGCGGCGGATTTCGCCGCGCTGGAGCAAATTCGCGCCGGCGCGCGCGATGCGGCGATCGAGGGCGTGATGCTGAAGCGGCGGGACAGCCCTTATGTGACCGGCCGCAAGACCGGCCTCTGGTACAAATGGAAGCGCGATCCGCTGACCGCCGATTGCGTCCTGATGTACGCACAGCGCGGCAGCGGGAAGCGCTCATCCTATTATTCGGACTATACGTTCGGCTGCTGGGCGGCGGACGGCGCGCTGCTGCCGGTCGGCAAGGCCTATTCGGGCTTTACCGACGAGGAGCTGAAATGGCTGGACCGCTTCGTGCGCAATCACACGATCCAGCGCTTCGGGCCGGTGCGCGAGGTCGAGAAGAAACTGGTGTTGGAAGTGGCGTTCGATTCGATTCACGCCAGCAAGCGCCACAAATCCGGCCTCGCCATGCGCTTTCCGCGCATCGCCCGCATCCGCGCCGACAAGCCGGCCGCGGAGGCCGATACGATCGCGGCGCTGCAAGCCTTGGCGACCTGAACGAAAAAGGCCGGCGCAATGGCCGGCCTTTTCCTTAGGGCGTTTAAGCCAGGCTTACTGGATGGGCGTGAGGTTCACCGCCGCGGTCTTGCCGCGCCGATCGACCTCCAGCTCGAACTCGATCCGGTCGCCTTCGTTGAGCGAGATCATCCCGGCGCGCTCGACAGCCGAGATGTGAACGAAAGCGTCGGGCTGGCCGTCATCACGGGTGATGAAGCCGAAGCCCTTGGTCGCGTTGAAGAACTTGACCGTGCCGGACGCCTTCTCGCCGGTGAGCTGGCGCTGCGGCCCGCGATCGCGCGGTGCCGATTCCTCGACCGGCAGCGGATCGCCCTCGATCTTGAGATCGGTCGCCGAAACGCGGCCGCCACGATCCACCAGGGTGAATTCCAGCGGCTGGCCTTCGGCAAGGCCGGTCAGGCCTGCCTGCTCGACCGCCGAAATGTGGACGAATACGTCCTCGCCGCCATCGTCGCGAACGATGAAGCCGAAGCCCTTGTGGCCGTTGAAGAATTTTACGACGCCCTTGGCCTCGCCGACGACCTGCGGCGGCATGCCGCCGCCACCGCCGCCACCACGGGGACCGCCGAAGCCGCCGCCACCGCCGCCGCGCGGGCCGCCGAAGCCGCCACCGCCGCCGCCGCGATAACCGCCGCCGCCGCCGAATCGATCACCGCCGCCGCCGCCGAATCTGTCGCCGCCGCCGCCGCCGAAGCCGCCCCTGTCGAATCCACCGCCGCCGAAATCTTCACCGCCGCCGATATTGTCGCGCTTGTCTCTGCCGCGACCACCGCGCTCGCCGCGGCGCCCTCTATCGAAACCCATTTGATTCAAGTACTTTCCAGCGCCCAATCCCCTGTCAAAACCACCGCGCCGGGCAGAACGCGCAAAGGCTTTCGCGCCGGAAAGCGGCGCGACGGCGACTCCTATAGCGGAAAAAAGCCTGTCCGGCGAGGGGTTTTGCCGTCGATCTTCGCGCGGTTCCCCGCCGCGAAACGTGCTCGGGCCGCGTCGCCCGTCAGGCAGGCCATTGAGCGCGCGCCCGCTAGGCCCTATCTCGGCCAGTCATGACGATCCATTTTCACCAAGAAGACCTGCCCGCCGGCGCGCTCGGCCCCGGCCCGGTCGCCGTCGATACCGAGACCATGGGGCTGCAGGTCGGCCGCGACCGATTGTGCCTGGTGCAGATTTCGGACGGAAGCGGCGACGAGCATCTGGTGCGTTTCGCGCCGGGCAGCGATTATGCCGCGCCGAACCTCAAGGCGGTGCTGGCCGATCCCGCCCGGCTCAAGCTCTACCATTTCGCGCGCTTCGATCTGGCCTCGATCCAGGCCTATCTCAATGTGGTCGCGGCGCCAGTCTATTGCACCAAGATCGTCTCGCGCCTGGTGCGGACCTATACCGACCGGCACGGGCTCAAGGATCTGGTCAAGGAAGTGCTCGGCCAGGAGATTTCCAAGCAGCAGCAAAGTTCGGACTGGGGCGCGCCCGAGCTCAGTGACGCGCAGAAGGATTATGCCGCCGCCGACGTCCGCTATCTCCACGCGCTGAAGGAGAAGCTCGACGAGCGGCTTGCGCGCGAAGGCCGTGTCGGGTTGGCCCAGGCCTGTTTCGATTTCCTGCCGCATCGCGCCGCGCTCGATATCGCCGGCTGGGACGAACAGGACATTTTCGCTCATGTTTGAGCCGCGCCATGTCTGAGCTGGCCGACCGCGAACGGCTGGTGAAGCGCGGCTGGGCGGCGCCTGGCGGCAGCCACGACCGCGTCGTCCAGGCGATGAAGATCGGCCTGCCGGCGCTGATCGGCGTCGTGCTCGCCTTCCTCGCCTTCGCGCCGTTCGAGGACAAGCAGGAGGTCAGCTTCCTGCTCGACAAGAACAAGGTGGACCAGGCCGACGACCGGATGCAGGTCCAGTCGGCCCAGTATCGCGGCGTCGACGATCAGGGGCGCCCATTCGTGATCGTTGCGCAGGACGCGCTCCAGCGCACTGCGACCGATGCGGTCCAGATACGCGGCATGCGGGCCCGCATGGGGCTGCAAAACGGTCCGGCCGAGCTCAGCGCCGACCATGCGCGTTACGACGTGGCCTCCGATCGAGTGGCGGTCGTCGGGCCGATCCTGATGAGTGCAGCGGACGGCTATCGGATGGAGACGCGCGACGTGGTGGTCAATTTGCGCACACGCCAGCTCGCCAGCAACGGCGCGGTCGAGGGACGGATGCCGCTCGGCACCTTTTCGGGCGGGCGGCTGGAGGCCGATCTCGGCGAACGCCGGGTGGTGCTGACCGGCCGGCCCCGCCTCCACATCGTGCAGGGAGCGATGCGATGAGTATGACCCGCTGGCTCGCCGCGCCCGGCGTCGCCGCATGCCTGGCCCTGGCGCTGGTCGTCGCTCAGCCGGCGGCCGGCCAGGGCGGCGCCTCCGCGCTGAAAGGCCATGACACCAATGCGCCGGTCGATGTCGCGGCCGACCGGATCGAGGTGCTCGACCGCGCCGATCGCGCGGTCTTCTCCGGCAATGTCGATGTACGGCAGGGATCGCTGCGCCTCGCCGCGCCCCGCCTCACCGTCGCTTATGCCAATACCAGCGGCATCGACATCAAGCGGCTGGAGGCGAGCGGCGGCGTCACCCTGACCAGCCCGTCCGAGACTGCGCGCAGCCAGTTCGCGATCTACGATCTCGATCGCCGGCTGGTGACGATGATCGGCGGCGTGACGCTGACCCGCGGCGATTCCAATGTGCGCGGGGGTCGGCTCGTGCTCGACCTCAGCACCGGCCGGGCGGTCATGGACGGTGGCACGTCCGGCGCGCCGGGCCAGGCGAGCGGCGGGCGCGTCACCGGACGCTTCACCGTGCCGCAGCGCGCGCAGGACAATTGAACCACCCGGCGCGTCGAATCGCCGCCATGCAAGACTCTTGCCGGTTGAGGCTTTGCGCCCGAACGCCTAACTAAGGCGCGTGAACAGGCGGGAGTATCCATGAACGAAACGCTGTCGATCGAGCGGACCGAGACCGATGCGGCCGTCGGCGAGCTCGCGCGCGGGCTTTCGGTCGTCTCGATCGCCAAATCCTATGACAAGAAGGCGGTGCTGACCGATGTCTCGCTCGGCGTCGATCGCGGCGAGGTGCTCGGCCTGCTCGGGCCCAACGGCGCGGGCAAGACGACCTGCTTCTATTCGATCATGGGGCTGGTGAAGCCGGACAGCGGCCGCATCCTGCTCGACGGCGCCGATATCACGGGCCTCCCCATGTACCGCCGCGCGATCCTGGGGCTGGGATATCTGCCGCAGGAAACCTCGATCTTCCGCGGCCTCACTGTCAGCCAGAATATCATGGCCGTGCTCGAAGTGGCCGAGCCGGACAAGACGGCGCGCGAGGCGCGGCTGGAGCAGCTCCTCGCCGAATTCCATATCGAGCGTCTGCGCGACGCCCCGGCGATGGCGCTGTCGGGCGGCGAGAGGCGGCGCTGCGAGATCGCGCGGGCGCTGGCCGCCAATCCCTCGATCATGCTGCTCGACGAGCCCTTCGCCGGCATCGATCCGATTTCGATCCAGGATATTCGCGATCTGATCGTCGCCCTGAAGGCGCGCGGCATCGGCGTGTTGATCACCGATCACAATGTCCGCGAGACTCTGGAGATCGTCGATCGCGCCTGCATCATCTATGGCGGCCAGGTGCTCTTCGCCGGCAGCCCCGCCGATCTCGTCGCCGACGAGAATGTGCGGCGCCTCTATCTCGGGGAGAGCTTCGAGCTGTAGTCATGGCTTTGGGGCCGCGCCTCGATCTTCGGCAGTCGCAATCGCTGGTGATGACGCCGCAGCTGCAGCAGGCGATCCGCCTGCTCGCGCTGTCGAACCTGGAGGTGGAGACCTTCATCGCCGAGGAGATCGAGAAGAATCCTCTGCTCGAAGTGGGCGGCGGCGAGGGCGAAGGTCCGGATCGGCCTGAGCCCGCGCCCGAAGCCGAATTCGAAGGCGACGGCGATTTCGAATTCGAAGGCGAGCCTTTGCCCGAGATCGACGCCGGCGGTGGCGACGCCGCGCTCGACATCGACACGAACAGCGAGGATTTCCATCAGGATGGTCCGGCCGATGCGGTCGGCGGCCTCGACGGCGGCCTTGGTCTGGGCAGCGGCAGCGGCCTTTCCGGGGCGGGCGGGATGCCGGAGGATGGACCGGATTTCGACAGCTTCGCCGCCGAAAGCCGTTCGCTTCACGATCATCTCCTCGCCCAGGCCGGCGAAGTGCTGTCCGGCGTCGATCTCGTCATCGCCCAGCGCCTCGTCGAGCAGATCGAGGAGACCGGCTATTTCACCGGCAATCTGCTCGACATATCCCAGCGGCTCGGGGTGGCGCTGCATGAGGTGGAGCGGGTGCTCGCTATCCTCCAGACCTTCGATCCGGCGGGCGTCGGCGCGCGCGATCTTGCCGAATGCCTCGCGCTCCAGGCCAAGGACGCGAACCGCTACGATCCGGCGATGGCGCGGCTGATCGCCAATCTCGATTATCTGGCGAAGGGCAATATCGCGGCGCTGAAGCGGATCACGGGCGTCGATGACGAGGACATGGCGGACATGATCCGCGAGCTGCGCGCCTACGATCCCAAGCCCGGTTGCCGCTTCATGGCTTCGGACCGGATCGACGCGATCGTGCCCGACCTGTTCGTCGCAAAGCGCGGTGCAGGCTGGGCAGTAGAGCTGAACGGCGCGACGTTGCCGAGGCTGTTGGTCAACCGCACTTATTATCAGGAGCTGTCGAGCGGCCCGCAGGACAAGCAGTCAAAGGCGTGGCTCAGCGAGCAATTGCAGAGCGCCAACTGGCTGATGAAGGCGCTGGATCAGCGCGCGCGCACGATCATGAAGGTCGCCTCCGAGATCGTCACCAGGCAGGAGGGCTTCTTCCGGCATGGTGTCGCGCATTTGAAGCCGCTCACCCTGCGCGCGGTGGCCGAGACGATCGGCATGCACGAATCGACGGTGAGCCGCGTCACCTCCAACAAATATCTCTCCTGCGAACGCGGCCTCTTCGAACTCAAATATTTCTTCACCTCCGGCATCCAGTCGGCCGACGGCGGCGACGCGGCCTCGTCGGAAGCGGTGAAGAGCCGGATCAAGGCGCTGATCGCCGCCGAGGAGCCGACCAGGATTCTCTCCGACGACCAGCTCGTCGAGATGCTCAGGCAAGAGGGCTTCGACATCGCGCGGCGCACCGTCGCCAAATATCGCGAGGCGATCGGCCTGGGCTCGTCCGTCCAGCGCCGCCGCCAGAAGGCGATTGGCCGGGCGGCCTGACAGCGCCTTGATGGTGCGGCGCAACGAAAGGCTTGGCAGGGCCCGCGCGTCTATGCTTTAGGCGGGCGCGATGAACATTCACGAATATCAGGCCAAGGAGCTCCTGGCCAAGTTCGGCGTCCCCGTTCCGGCGGGCCATGCCGCGATGAGCGTCGATGAAGCGGTGGCGGCGGCGAGCAAATTGCCCGGGCCGCTCTATGTCGTGAAGGCGCAGATTCACGCCGGCGGGCGCGGCAAGGGCAAGTTCAAGGAGCTCGGCCCCGACGCCAAGGGCGGCGTCCGCCTCGCCCGCAGCGCCGACGAGGTGCGCGCGGCCGCGTCCGAGATGCTCGGCAACACTTTGGTGACGGTGCAGACCGGGCCGGCCGGCAAGCAGGTCAACCGGCTCTACGTCACCGACGGCGTCGATATCGCTCGGGAATTCTATCTCGCCTTGCTCGTCGATCGCGCCACCGGCCGGATCGCCTTCGTCGCCTCGACCGAGGGCGGCATGAATATCGAGGAAGTGGCGCACGACACGCCGGAGAAGATCCACACCTTCACGATCGATCCGGCGACCGGGTTCATGCCCCATCACGGCCGCGCGGCGGCGAACGCGTTGGGCCTCACCGGCGATCTCGCCAAGCAGGCGCAGAAGACCGCCGCTTTGCTCTACGACGCCTTCATCGGCACCGACGCCGCGCAGATCGAGATCAATCCGCTGGCCGTCACCGATGACGGAAAGCTCCTCGTCCTCGACGCCAAGGTCGGCTTCGATTCCAACGCCGAATTCCGCCACAAGGATCTGGCGGAACTGCGCGACGAGACCGAGGAAGACCCGATGGAGCTTGAGGCGTCGAAGCACGACCTCGCCTATATCAAGCTGGACGGCAATATCGGCTGCATGGTGAACGGCGCCGGCCTCGCCATGGCGACGATGGACATCATCAAGCTCAATGGTGCCTTCCCGGCCAATTTCCTCGACGTCGGCGGCGGCGCTTCGAAGGAGAAGGTGACCTCCGCCTTCAAGATCATTCTCAGCGATCCCGCCGTGCAGGGCATCCTGGTCAACATCTTCGGCGGGATCATGCGCTGCGACATCATCGCCGAGGGGATCGTCGCGGCGGCGAAGGAAGTGCAATTGTCGGTGCCTTTGGTCGTCCGGCTCGAAGGCACAAATGTCGAGGAAGGCAAGGCGATCCTCGCCGATAGCGGGCTGGCGATCGTGCCGGCCAACGATCTGGGGGATGCCGCCAAGAAGATCGTCGCGGAGGTGGCCAAGGTCGCCTGAGTTTGCGCAAGAAAAGGATGAGGCCATGAAGCTGCTGGTCGCTGTGAAGCGGGTGATCGATTACAATGTGAAGCCGCGGGTGAAGGCGGACGGCACGGGGGTCGATCTCGCCAACGTCAAGATGAGCATGAACCCGTTCGACGAGATCGCCGTGGAAGAAGCGATCCGGCTGAAGGAGAAGGGTGCCGCTACCGAGATCGTCGCGGTGTCGATCGGCCCGGCCAAGGCGCAGGAGACTTTGCGCACGGCGCTGGCCATGGGGGCCGACCGCGCGATCCTGATCCAGACCGACGACGAGGTGGAGCCGCTGGCGGTGGCGAAGCTGCTGGCCAAGGTCGCGGAAGAGGAGCAGCCCGGCCTGGTGATCCTGGGCAAGCAGGCGATCGACGACGACAGCAACCAGACCGGCCAGATGCTCGCCGCGCTGCTGAACTGGCCGCAGGGCACGTTCGCATCGAAGGTCGAGCTGGCCGGCGGCAAGGTGGACGTGACCCGCGAGGTCGATGGCGGCCTGGAGACGGTGAAGCTGAACACACCCGCCATCGTCACCACGGACCTACGCCTCAACGAGCCGCGCTATGCCTCGCTCCCCAACATCATGAAGGCCAAGTCCAAGCCCTTGGCGCAGAAAGCCCCCGCCGATTACGGCGTGGACACGAGCCCGCGTTTGTCGACGCTGAAGGTCGAGGAGCCGGCCAAGCGCCAGGCGGGCGTCAAGGTCGCGGACGTGGATGAACTGATCGGCAAGCTGAAGACTTTGGGAGTGGTGGCATGAGCGTCGCAATCGTTCTCGTCGAGCATGAAGGCGGCCAGATCAAGGACGCCACCCTCGCCACCGTCACCGCCGCGGCGAAGCTGGGCGAGGTTCATGCACTGGTCGCGGGGCAAGGTGTCGGCGGCGTCGCCGATGCCGCCGCCAAGATCGCGGGCGTCGCCAAGGTGCATGTCGCGGACGATGCGGCCTATGCCCACAATCTCGCCGAGAATGTCGCGCCGGTCGCCGCCGCGTTGATGAAGGACCATGGCGACTATTTCGTCGTGCCGGCGACGACCACCGGCAAGAACATCGCGCCGCGCGTCGCCGCTCTGCTCGACGTGATGCAGGTGAGCGACATCCTGAGCGTCGAGAGCGCCGACACCTTCACCCGGCCGATCTATGCCGGCAACGCGATCGCGACGGTGAAGTCATCGGACGCGAAGAAGGTCCTCACCGTGCGCACCACCGCGTTCGAGAAGGCGGCGGCGACGGGCGGCTCGGGCAGCGTCGAGGCTGTCTCGGGCGGCGGCGATGCCGGCCTGTCTTCCTATGTCGGCTCGGAGCTGTCCAAGTCCGAGCGTCCGGAGCTGACCAGCGCCAAGATCATCGTCTCGGGCGGCCGCGCCTTCGGCTCGTCGGACCAATTCCACGCGCTGCTCGATCCTTTGGCTGACAAGCTCAAGGCCGGGGTTGGCGCCAGCCGCGCCGCCGTGGACGCGGGCTACGCCCCCAACGACTATCAGGTCGGCCAGACCGGCAAGATCGTCGCCCCGGAAGTCTATGTCGCGATCGGCATTTCCGGCGCGATCCAGCACCTTGCCGGCATGAAGGATTCGAAGGTCATCGTCGCGATCAACAAGGACGAGGATGCGCCGATTTTCCAGGTCGCTGACATTGGCCTGGTCGGCGACCTGTTCAAAATCGTTCCCGAACTGACCGAGAAACTGTAGGAATCGCGCATGAAACAGAGCCTGCTCTTCGCCGTCGCCGCGTTTCTGTTCTTCGGCGCAGCGGGGCTCAGCGTGTGGAATGACGGCGCCGCGACGATAAAGACCTATGCCGGCCTCGCCATCGGCGCTTCGATGACGCTGCTGGCGATACAGGCGCGCAGGGCGGGGAAATAGGCGGCGAGAGTGCGCTGCTTTTACGACGCGCGTCAGCTTGCTCATGCGCCGGCACAGGAACTCCACAATGGTGCCTTCGTGCCTTATGCCGAAAGTCCGGCGCGCGCCGAAGCGATCCTGGCCGCGCTTGGAACGGTCGAGCCGGCGGCCGATCATGGCGAGGCGCCGCTCAGTGCGGTCCACGATCCGGCCTATCTCGCTTTCCTCCGCTCCGCCTATGACGACTGGCGCGCGGCGGGGCGGCCGGGCGATGCCGGCGCTTATGCCTGGCCGGTGGTGCGCCGCCGGCCGCTCGATCTGACCCGGATCGACGCGAAGCTCGGCGCCTTCAGCTTCGATGCTTCCAGCCCGATCGCGCAAGGCACCTGGGAAGGGGCCTATTGGTCGGCGCAGACCGCTCTGAGCGCGCTGGACGCAGTGCTGGCCGGGGATCGCGCCGCCTTTGCCTTGTGCCGCCCGCCCGGCCATCATTGCGGCGCCGACTATCTCGGCGGCTATTGCTATCTCAACAATGCCGCCATCGCCGCCCAGGCCGCGGTCGCGGCCGGCCGGCGCGTCGCGATCCTCGACGTGGATTATCATCACGGCAACGGCACGCAGGACATCTTCTACGATCGCGGCGATGTGCTGTTCGTGTCGATCCACGCCGATCCGCGCACCGACTATCCTTATTATTGGGGTCATGCCGACGAGACCGGTGCGGGCGACGGCGAAGGCGCGACGCTCAATCTGCCGCTACCGCGCGGGGCCGATCTCACCGTTTATCGCCCTGCCTTGAGCACGGCCTTGGAGCGAATCGCGCGCTTCGGGCCGGACTTGCTGGTCTGTTCCTATGGCGCAGATACGTTCATCGAGGATCCCATCTCCCATTTCCGGTTGAAGACCCAAGATTATGCCGTACTTGGACGCGAGATCGCGACTTTAGCAGACAATTGTCTGGTCATAATGGAAGGCGGATATGCGATAGATTCCGTTGGAAACAACGTTTCATCATTCCTTGGTGGATTCTAGATCACTTCGGTCTTTGTTCGAATCCACTTGCGCTCGTTATTTTCATAATGGATGAAGCTCGCTCCGAAACGGGGGGAGATTCGGCCAATATGCTGGAAGGCTTTATCGCCGCTGGCGAGGTCGTCATGCGCGAGACCGCCTTGTTCGCGGCGGCCGGCTTCCTTCTTCTTGGGCTTGGCGATGTCGCGATTGACCTGATCTGGATCGGCCGGACGTTGCGCCGGCGCCTGCTTGGTCGCGATTGGCCGAAGACCTGTGCCGAAAGCCTGACTCCACCCGCCGCTCCTGGGCGGATCGCGGTCTTCGTGCCCGCCTGGGACGAGGCGGATGTGATCGCGGATATGCTCAGACATGCTCGCATCGCATTCGGTGACGGCGATTGGCGCCTCTATGTCGGCTGCTATCCCAACGATCCCGATACGATCGCCGTCGTCCGGTCGCTCGCTGATGACCGCATCCGCCTCGTCATCAATCCCGCGCCCGGGCCGACCAGCAAGGCCGATTGCCTCAACCGCTTGTGGGAGGCGATGCGGTCCGATGAAGCGGCGGAGGACCGGCGCTGCAAGGCAGTGGTGCTGCACGATGCCGAGGACGTGGTCCATTCGGCGGAGCTCAAGCTGTTCGATGCGCTGATCGAGCGATTCGATCTCGTGCAGCTTCCGGTGGTCCCGCTGATCGATCCAGGATCGCGCTGGATCGGCGGACATTATGCCGACGAGTTCGCGGAATCGCATGGCAAGGAGTTGGTCGTACGCGAGGCGCTGGGCGCCGCGCTCCCCTCTGCCGGTGTCGGCTGCGCGATCGCGCGCGCGGCGCTGGACCGGCTTGCCGCGGTGAATGGCGCGCCGTTCGACCCGGCAAGTCTCACCGAGGATTATGAGCTGGGCCTCAAGCTGCGCTTCATGGGCGCCCGCGCGGCCTTCGTGCGGCTCCCGGCGGGGCGAGGGCGCCCGGTCGTGTCCACCCGCGGCTACTTCCCGTCAACGCTCGACGCTGCCGTCGCGCAGAAATCCCGCTGGATGGCCGGCATCGCGCTGGCCGGCTGGGACCGGCTCGGCTGGCGCGGCGGGCTGGCCGAGCGCTGGATGCGTTTGCGCGATCGCAGCGCGGTGCTGGCCGCTTTGATCCTGTTTGCCGCTTATGTCGCGCTTGTCCTTTGGGCCGTGCTCCATGCGCTGGAGCTGGGCACAGGGCGCGTGATGCAGCCGATCCCGGACTTGCTGTCCACTTTGCTCGCCATCAACCTCGGCTTGCTCGTCTGGCGCCTGGCGATGCGTTTCGGTTTCGTCGCGCGGGCGTATGGCTGGCGTGAGGGCCTGCGCGCGCTGCCGCGTGTGGTGATCGCCAACATGATCGCCATGCTCGCCGCACGGCGTGCAATGATGCGCTATCTTGTCGGGCGGCGTACCGGTGCGGCGACCTGGGGCAAGACCGCTCACGCTTTTCCGGCACGCCTGCCCGCCGAATGAGCCGGGCTGCTCCACCGCCGCTGCGGTTCCTCGTGCTGGTCGTCGGCGGGTGGGTCCTGTTTCGCGCCGCGACCTGGATCAGCTGGCCCGTCGCGAAAGCTCCCGATCCGCAATTGGCGATCGCTTCGCCTGTCCTGCCAATCGTTGGCCCCGTTTCCGACCTGGAGGCGCAACCGGAAACGCTGTCGGAAGGCCGCATACAACGTCCAAGGCGGGCGACGGCGCAAGGATCGAGCGAAGCGGGGCGGCGCTTTGGGCCGGTGCCGATTTCACCATCGTCTCCCGTAGCAATGGCGCCCCATTCAGCAATGCCCGCTATCGCGGCGGGGCCTGCAATGCCGTCCGGGCCGGGCCATGAGGTTGCCGGGCTCGATGCTGTCCCGGCGGCGCCCGGTCGGCCGCGCCGTTGGTCGGGTTCGGCGTGGCTGCTCGTTCGCCGCGACGGCGCTGCGCCGACGCTGGCCCCGGGCGGCATTCTCGGCGGCAGCCAGGCGGGCGGGCGCCTGCTGTATCGGCTCAACGACGATGCCGCCCGCCCGTTCGCGCTCGCCGCCCGTGTCTCCGCGCCGTTGCGTGGGCGAGGCGCCGAAGCGGCTCTCGGTCTCGATTGGCGGCCGGTGGAGCGTCTGCCCATCCACCTCCTCGCGGAGCGCAGGCAGGGACTGGATGGGGATCGCTCCGCTTTCGCGGCCTTTGTTCATGGCGGCACCAGCGTCGCCCTCCCCGCCGGCGCCCGGATCGATGCCTATGCCCAGGCCGGCGCGGTCGGGCTCCGCTCGCGCGATCTGTTCGCCGACGGCGCGGTGCGTGTCGGCATGCCATTCGGCCCGTTCGAGGTCGGCGGCGGCGCCTGGGGTGCGGCACAGCCGGGCACGGCGCGGCTCGATGCCGGTCCGCAGGTGTCGTTGCCCGTAAATGCCGGCGTTGCGCGTCTGCGCGTCTCTGCAGACTGGCGCTTCCGCCTCGCCGGCGACGCGCGCCCTGCATCGGGCCCGGCGTTGACGATCGGTACAGATTTCTAGCTTTCCACGCGCTTCCGCAGGCGCGCAATCGCGGCTAGGGTCGCCATCCCATGGACATCTACCTGCCGATCGCTGGCCTCTCGGTGAACGCTCTGGTCATCATCGGCCTGGGCGGGCTGGTCGGGCTGCTGACCGGCATGGTGGGCGTCGGCGGCGGCTTCCTCACCACGCCGATCCTGATCTTCTACGGCATCCCGCCGGCGGTGGCGGTCGCTTCGGCCACCACCCAGATCACCGGCACCAGCATTTCCGGCGTGCTCGCCCACCGCCGCCGGCGCGGGGTGGATGTCCAGATGGGCGCGGTGATCATCGCCGGCGGCGTGCTCGGCTCGCTTGCCGGCGGCTTCGTCTTCCGCCTGCTCCAGCAGGGCGGGCAGATCGATACCGTTATTTCCATCCTCTACGTCCTGCTGCTGGGCAGCATCGGCATCATGATGGCCAAGGAGGCGGCGACGTCGCTCGGCATGCTGCCGGCCAGGACCGGGGATGATCGCCCTGCCCGCCGGCACAATCCGCTGATCGCAATGTTGCCGATGCGCTGGCGCTTCTATCGCTCGGGTCTCTACATCTCCCCGCTCGCGCCATTGGCGCTCGGGTTCATCTCGGGTGTGCTCACCGTTTTGCTCGGCATTGGCGGCGGCTTCATCATGGTCCCGGCGATGATCTATCTGCTCGGCATGTCGGCGGCGGTCGTGGTGGGCACCTCGCTGCTGCAAATCCTGTTCGTCACGGCGATCACCACGATCGTTCACGCCACAACGACCCGGTCCGTGGACATCGTGCTCGCCGGGCTGCTGTTGCTCGGGTCAGTGATCGGCGCGCAATATGGCGCGCGCTTTGCCCAGGCGATGAAGCCGGAGCTGCTGCGCCTGATCCTCGCCATCGTCGTGCTCGGCGTCGCGCTGCGCATGGCCCTGCAGCTCGGCTGGCGGCCCGAGGAAATCTACACGGTGCAGATGCTGTGAGACCGCGCGCCCTTCTCCTGGCGCTGTTCGCGCCATTGCTGCTCGGCCAGGCACAGCCGCGGCTCGTCCCGGACGTTTCGCAGCGCCAGGTCGAAATCCGCTACAGCTTCACCGGCGCGGAGCTGCTGCTGTTCGGCGCGGTCGTCTATCCCGACGGGCGCGCGCCGGAACCCGGCACCGATGTCGCGGTGGTGCTGAAAGGCCCGCTCGAGCCGATCGTGGTGCGCGAGAAGCAGAAGGTCGCGGGCATCTGGATGAACGTCGATCGGGTTCGCTTCCGTTCGGCACCCAGTTTCTATGCGGTCGCCTCGTCACGGCCGCTGCGCGAACTGATCGATGAGCGCACCGCCGCGATCTACGAGTTGGGGCTGGACAATCTCCAGCTCTCGCCCGGCGGCGGCGCGGATGCCGATACGCTGCGCCGTTTCGAGCGCGGCTTCATCGACCTGCGCCGGCGCCATCAGCTCTATCAGGAAATCCCGGACGGGGTGGAGATCAGCGAAGGCGTGCTTTATCGCGCCCGCATCTCGATACCCGCGCGGGTGCCGGTCGGCGCCTATACCGCCGAAACATTCCTGATCCGCGACGGCCGGGTGATCGCCGGCGCGGTGCGCGAGATCAGCATCGACAAATTGGGCTTCGAGCGCTTCGTCGCCGACGCGGCCGAACGTTGGTCGCTCGCTTATGGCGTGGTATCGGTCGCGCTTTCGCTGCTGCTTGGCTTCGGCGCCAGCGCCCTGTTCCAGCGGCGCTAACCTTGCGGCACGCCGCACGTCTTGCTCGGCGTCATTGAGCCGGCCTCCCGACAGGATCGAAAACCGGTTGTTTACCCGGACCGGCTAAAAAGGCCGGCGACAACCGACCTGAAGGATTCCGGGCGCGATGACTGATTCCATGAATCTCCACAGCTTCCCCTCCGCCGACGATACCGATGTCGCGCCCCGGCCGAGCGGCCGGCAGGGACTGAATGCGCAGCATGAAGCGCTTGGCGCGGTCAGCCAGATTTCGGGCAGCGGCGCGGTTATTGAGATGGTCGGGCGCCGGCTGGTTGAGGTCGCCACTGATCCCGATCCGTCGGTCGCTATGTCCGGGCAGGTCGGCAGCCAGATCAAGATCGCCTCGGGCCGCCGCTGGCTGCTCGCCAATGTCGGCGCGCTGCGTGTCGCCGACGTGGAGGCGGACGTCGTCGTCGCCGACATCGATTTCCTGGGCGAGGGCGAGGAGGACCCGGCGACCGGCAAGCTGGTGAACTTCAAGCGCGGCATCACCGCCTATCCGATCCCGGGAAACAAGGCCTATCCGGTGACGGGCAGCGACCTCAAGCAGATGTACGCCGCCGACGAGCGTGCGCATATCGAGATCGGCACCGTCTTTCCGACCAAGGACGTGCGCGCCGCCCTCTATGTCGATGCGCTGCTCGGCAAGCATTTCGCGCTGCTGGGCTCGACCGGCACCGGCAAGTCCACCTCCGCCGCCCTTATCATGCACCGGATCTGCGATGCGAGCCCGGAAGGGCATATCGTGATGATCGATCCGCACGGCGAATATTCGGCGGCCTTCAAGGGCAATGGCGAGCTGTTCAACGTCGACAATCTCGCCATGCCCTATTGGCTGATGAACTTCGAGGAGCATTGCGAGGTGATCCTCACGTCGCAGGGCGCCGAGCGGCAGCAGGACATGGACATTCTCGCCAAGTGCCTGCTCCAGGCGCGCGCCAAGAATCGCGCGGCCGAGGGGCTCAACAAGCTCACCGTGGATTCGCCCATCCCCTACACGCTGTCGGACCTCACGGCAGCGATCACCAACGACATGGGTCTGCTCAACAAGGCGACCGACACGGCGCCCTATATGCGGCTCAAGAGCAAGATCGACGAGCTGAAGTCCGATCCACGCTACCAGTTCATGTTCTCCGGCATGCTGGTGGCGGATTCGATGTCCTCCTTCATTTCGAAGATCTTCCGCCTGCCCGCCAACGGCAAGCCGATCTCGATCATCGACGTTTCCGGCGTGCCGACCGACATCGTCTCGGTGGTCGTCGCGGTGCTTTCGCGGCTCGTTTTCGATTATGCGATCTGGTCGCGCAACGAGGTCCAGCGCCCGGTCCTGCTGGTCTGCGAGGAAGCGCACCGTTACGTGCCGTCCGACAAGACCTCGACCGGCCAGGCGGTCAGGAAGGTGCTGGAGCGGATCGCCAAGGAAGGCCGTAAATATGGCGTGTCGCTCGGCCTCATCACGCAGCGCCCGTCCGATCTTGCCGAAGGCGTGCTCTCCCAGTGCGGTACGATCGTCGCGATGCGTCTCAACAACGATCGCGACCAGAATTTCGTGAAATCGGCGATGCCGGAAGGCTCGCGCGGGTTCCTCGACGTCATCCCCGCGCTGCGCAACCGCGAATGCATCATCTGCGGCGAGGGCGTTTCGATCCCGATCCGCGTCTCGTTCGACGATCTCGAGCGCGACCGCCGCCCGGCCTCGTCCGATCCGCTCTTCTCCGAGCTGTGGCGGATCAGCGGCGAGGAGGACCAGATGGTCGCCCGCGTCGTCAAGCGCTGGCGCGCGCAGGGGCGCTAAAAGCGGATCAGCCGCATGCCTTCGCCCGGTTCAACAGGAAGTTCTGCTCGCCCGCATTGCGGGTGAGGGCAGCCGCTCTCGCGAACTCCGCTTTTGCCTCGGCGAGCCGGCCGGCCCGAAACAGGAAATCCCCGCGTGCCGCCGGCAGCGGCGCATAATTGCGCAGTGCCTCCTCCCCGGCGATCGCGTCGATCAGCGCCAGCCCCGCTTCGGGGCCGAACGCCATGGAGTGCGCGACAGCGCGATTGAGATCGACCACCGGACTGGGCATGGCCCGGCGCAGGGCGCCGTACAGAGCTGCGATCCGTGGCCAGTCCGTCTCTGCCATCGTGCGCGCCTGCGCATGGCACGCGGCAAGCGCCGCTTGCAGGACATAGGGTCCGGTGCCGCCAAATGTTTCGGCGCGGTCCAGTGCGGCGAGGCCGCGCCGGATCAGCAATCGATCCCATCTGGCGCGGTTCTGTTCGGCCAGCGTCAGGAGCGCGCCGTCCGGGCCGGTGCGCGCGGGCAGGCGGGAGGCCTGGATCTCCATCAAGGCGAGCAGGCCGAGCACTTCCGGCTCATCCGGCATCAGCCCGGCCAGAATTCGCCCCAGCCGCTGCGCTTCGGCGCACAAAAGCGGGCGGGTCAGGTCTTCCCCGGCGGTTGCCGCATAGCCTTCGTTGAAAATCAGGTAGATGACTTCCAGGACGGATGCGAGCCGGGCATCCTTTTCTTCGCCCCGGGGCACCGCGAACGCCAGCCCCGCCTGCCCGATCGTGCGCTTCGCCCGGACGATGCGCTGGGCGATGCTCGCCTCGGTCGACAGGAAAGCGCGGGCGATCTCTGCCGTCGTCAGTCCGCCGATCAGACGCAGCGTCAGCGCCGCGCGGGCATCGGCGGACAAGATCGGGTGGCAAGCGGTGAAGATGAGTGCGAGCAGCTCGTCACCGATCTCGTCGTCCATCGCCGTTTGCATCTCTTCGGCACTGTGGTCCGCTTCCCCTTCGGCCTCGCGGGCGATCTTCTCATGCTTGCGCGAGCGCATCGCTTCGCGTCGCAACTGGTCGATGGCGCGCCGCTTCGCCGCCGCCATCAGCCAGGCGCCTGGACGGTGGGGAATCCCGTTCTTCGGCCATTCGGCAAGCGCGATGACCAGCGCGTCCTGCGCCAGCTCCTCGGCGCGGTCCACGTCGCGGACGATCCGGGCCAGGCCCCCGATCAGCCTGGCCCGCTCGATCCGGAAGACCGCCTCGATCGCCCGGTGGGAGTCGCCGTCCGTCATCCGCTCCGGTTAAGCCGCGCGGGCGGACCGGCGCAAGCGCCTCAGCGCTTGTCCAGCTTGTCCCAGACGCGACCGTGGATTTCTTCGGCTTCGGGTGTCAGCATGTCGCCGAAATCCTCCACCTCGTAGAGCGGCCGGATCTCGATCTCGCTGGGCCCGAGCATGGGGTTCGGGCAGCGCTTCACCCAGGCCACGGCTTCGTCCATGTCCTTGACCTCCCATAGCCAGTAGCCGGCGACCAGCTCCCGGGTCTCGGCGAAGGGGCCGTCGATCACGGTGCGGCCCGGGCCGTCGAACGCCACGCGCTTGCCGGCGCTCGATGGCTTGAGACCGTCGCCGCCCAGCATGATGCCCGCCTTGACCAGCTCCTCGTTGAACCGGCCCATATCCTCGAACATCTTCGATATTTCGGCCGAAGGCTTGAGGCCGGCTTCGCTGTCCTCGGTCGCCTTTACGAACACCATCACGCGCATCGTTCATCTCCTCGTCGTTGAGGCCGGAAGGGTCTCATATCCTCACGACGAACGACGAGCGACGGATTCGACACGTTCCCAAAATTTTTGCCCGAAAGATTCAGGGCGCGGTTTGGGCGCTCTCCGCCGAAGCCTCGGCCTGGCGGGTGGCGCCCAGCGGGGTGGCCAGCAAGGTACGCAGGCGGGCGCGGAAATTGGCGAGGTCGCTGCCGGAGAGCTGCGCCCGCTCCATGAAGCGCACCGAGCGCGGGTTGATGGACTGGCCGCCCCGATACATTTCGTAATGGAGGTGGGGCCCGGTCGACAGGCCGGTCGAGCCAACATAGCCGATCACCTGGCCCTGGCGCACGCGCGCGCCGCGGGAGACGGCGATCCGGCTCATATGGGAATAGGAGGTGGCGAGCCCGCCCGAATGGTTGAGCCGCACTTGCAGGCCATAGCCGCCGGCGCGGCCGGCGCCGCCGACCGTTCCGTCCATCACCGCGACGATCGGCGTCCCGTGCGATGCGCGGAAATCCAGGCCGCGATGCATGCGCGAATAGCCCAGGATCGGATGCATTCGAAGGCCGTAATTGGAGGTTATCCGGCCCGGCACGGGCTGCAGGATGCCGCCGCGCTGCCGCCCGACGCCAGAGGCCTCGAACCATTGAGCGCGACCTTCCGAAGTCCATTGCATCATCTGCAGGTTGCGGCCCGACGAGCGATCCAGCCCGGCATAAAGGAGCTGCCCGGTTTCGGTCTCGCCCGTTTCGGCGCGGCGATGCTCGATGATGATGTCGAAACGGTCTGCGGCGCGCAGGTCCGATGGCACGCTGATCTGGCTCGACAGCGCGCGGATATAGGATTCGACGATGCGCGCCGGCACGCCGGCGGCGCGCGCCGAGCGGTAGAGGCTGGCGCCGACCCGGCCCTGGATGCGCAGCGGCGTCTCGTCCACCGCGATCGGGATCGGCCGCAGCACGAGCTGACCGTCCACCCGCGCCATTTCGATGCGAAGATCGAAACGGGCGCGGAACGCCATCGCGTCGAGCGGGCGGGCGACCGTCCGGTTCGGGCGGCGGCCGAGCGTCAGATCGAGCGCGGTGCCGGCGCGCAGGTCGGCCAGTGGCACGGCCTCGCCGACCATCGCGGCGACCTGGGCCGCCTCGGCGGCGCCCACGCCGGCGCGTTCCAGCACGCGGGCGAAGCCGTCGCCCCGGCCCAGAGTGGCACGCAGCTCGATCATCGGACGCTCGGGCGTGTCGGTCAGCGGCTCGACCGCGTCGGTCGGCGCCATTCGCCGGCCGGTGTCGCCGCCATAAGCGAGCGGCGCGATGGCGAGCGTGCGCGCTTCGGCGAATTGCGCGTCGGGTAGCGGCAGCGGCGAATAGCCGGCGATCGGCCCGAGATCTGGAGCGAAGGAGGCTGCGGCTGCGCACAGCGCGCCGCAGGTGACGAGGCCGCGCCACCATTGCCGCGAGCCGATGCGTTGGCCGAGATCGACGACGAGGTCGAGATCGCCGACGCGCGCACCGAGATCGGCGACCTTGGCGCCGAATTGCGGGCGGGCCGGGCGCGCGAGCATGTCGCCGGGGCGGAGCGCGACCGCGCCGCTCCCCGGCTGGGTGACGATATCGTTGAACCGATACAAGGCTGGCTTGTCCCCGCGCCTGTTTGCCCTGCCGCGCATCCCCGCTCGGCAAGTGGCGAGGGTTGTGAAGAAAAGAGGTTAAAGTCAAATTACGACTTTCGCCCCTCCCCTTCTCTTGCGACGAACCGGCCAGCATGCCGGATGAGCCGAGTCCGGCCACCAAGCACCGGAAAAGGTTGCGATTTGCCGTCGGGCAGCCGATCTATTGCACATGTCCTCGTTCGCCCGCGCGCCGCTCAAGGCCATTCTCGGGCCGACCAATACCGGCAAGACCCACCTCGCGGTCGAGCGGATGTGCGCCCACTCCTCCGGCCTGATGGGATTTCCGCTGCGGCTGCTGGCGCGCGAGGTCTACGACCGTGTTGTCGCCCTGAAGGGGCCGAACCAGGTTGCCCTGCTGACCGGCGAGGAGAAGATCCTGCCGAAGGACGCGCGCTGGTTCCTGTGCACCGCGGAGAGCATGCCGACCAACGGAGGCATGGTTGCCGGAGACGACACCAATAACGCGCGCGACTTCGCCTTCGTCGCGCTCGACGAGGCGCAACTCGGCATCGACCCGGAGCGGGGCCATGTCTTCACCGATCGCATGCTCCATGCGCGCGGCCGCGAGGAGACGATGATCCTTGGCTCGGAAAGCCTGAAGCCGATGGTTCGCGCTCTCTTGCCCAAGGCGGAGATCGTCACCCGGCCGCGTTTCTCGACCCTGTCTTATGCCGCCGCGACCAAGCTGTCGCGCCTGCCGCCGCGTTCGGCGATCGTCGCCTTCTCGGCGGAGCAGGTCTATGCGGTCGCTGAGATGCTGCGCCGGATGCGCGGCGGCGCGGCGGTGGTGATGGGCGCCTTGAGCCCCCGCACCCGCAATGCCCAGGTCGCCATGTATCAGGCCGGTGAGGTCGATTATCTCGTCGCCACCGACGCGATCGGCATGGGCCTCAACATGGACGTCGCCCATGTCGCCTTTGCCGGCCTTTCCAAGTTCGACGGGCAGCGCCGTCGCCGGCTCACTGTCGCCGAGATGGCGCAGATCGCCGGTCGCGCCGGCCGCCACCAGCGCGACGGCACGTTCGGATCGCTGACCTTCGAAGGGGAAGGCGCCGCCGAATTCCGCCCCGAAGAGATCGAGGCGATCGAGGAGCATCGCTTCCAGCCGCTCGACTTCCTCTACTGGCGCGAGAGCGAGCTGGACTTCCGCGGGGTTGAGCCGCTGATCCGTTCGCTGGAGCGCCGCCCGGTGATCCGGGGCCTGCGCGCCGCGCCCGAGGCGGAGGATCTGGCGGTGCTGAAATTGCTCTCCGCCGATCCAGTCGCGGCGCGCGCGACCACGCCGGAGTTAGCCCGCCGCCTCTGGGCCGCCTGCGGCCTGCCCGATTTCCGCAAGACGGGACCGGAGCATCATGCCCGTCTCGTCGCGCGCCTCTTCGGCCATCTGAGCGAGGGTGACGGCCATGTCCCGCAGGATTGGTTCGCGAGCGAGGTGGCGAAGCTCGACAATGTGCAGGGCGATATCGAGACGCTCGCGGATCGGCTCGCCGGTGTGCGGACCTGGGCCTATGTCGCGCACCGCTCGGACTGGCTGGCCGCGCCGGCGCAGATGGCCGAGCGCGCCATGGCGGTCGAGGAAAAGCTGTCCGACGCCCTGCACGAGCGGCTGACCCAGCGTTTCGTCGACCGGCGCACCGCCGTCCTGATGCGCGATCTCGGCAAGGCCGGGGCGGGCGCCTTTCCGGTCGAGATCGATGCCGAGGGCGAGGTCAGCGTCGGCACCTATGCGATCGGCCGGCTGAACGGCTTCGCCTTCGAGGTCGATCCGGCCGCCCGCCATGCCGACCGCAAGATGCTGCTCGCCACTGCCGAGCGGCGTCTCGCCGGCGAATATGAGAAGCGCGCCGCCGCCCTGGTCGCCGACACGGACGATCATTTCACCTTGGGCGCCGAGGCGGGTAGGCGGGTTACGGTCCTTTGGCGCGGGCATGAGGTGGCGCGGCTGGGACCGGGCAAGAACCTGCTCAGTCCCCGCGTCCATCTCGACCGGCGCATCGACAGCGTCTCTCCGCAGGGCCGCGAGGCCGTTATTTTACGTCTAAAGGATTGGTTGCGAGACCGGGTCGAGACAGTGTTGGGACCGCTTCGCGCGGCCGGCCATGCCGCGCAGGACCCGGCGACGCCGGCGCCGGCCCGGGCGCTGCTGGCCTTGCTGGTGGACGAGGGCGGAATCGTGGCGCGCGATGCGGTGGCCGGGGCGCTGGGCGCGCTCGACAAGGAGCAGCGCCGCGCCGTCACCGCGCTCGGCGTGCGGATCGGCGCGCTCGATCTTTTCATGCCCGCCGTGCTGAAAGCCGACGCGATGCGCTGGCGGGCCGCCCTGCGCGCCGCCGCCGCCGATCGGCCGATGCCGGAGCTGCCGCCCGTCTCCGCCGTGGTCTTTCCCTTGGAAGGCAAGCCGAACGGCGAGGCGCGGCTCGGCTTCCGCGCCGCCGGCCCGCAATGGATCCGGGTGGACATGGCCGAACGGATCGCGCGCCAGGCGCATGAGGCGCGTCACGGCGGCAACCGCTCCCCGGTCAACGCCGCCTTCGTCACCTCGCTCGGCCTCAAGCCCGAGGCACTGGCCCGGCTGATGCGGGATCTGGGCTTTCGCGAGGCGACCGGCGCGCCGGAAGACGGCCCCGGCTGGATCTGGCGCGGACGGGAGCGCCCGCGTCCGCCGCGCGGCAAGCCGGCGGGCAAGGGCCACGCCTTCGCCGCGCTCGCGGAGCTCAAGCGTGGCTGACAGCCTGCGGCTCGACAAATTCCTCTGGTTCGCCCGCATCGCCAGGACGCGCGGCCAGGCGCAGGAACTGGCCGAGCAGGGCCGCATTCGCCTCTCCGGCCGCGTGATCGACCGTGCCCATGCCCCGGTGCGCGTCGGTGACATACTGAGCTTCGCCCAGCGCGGCGCCGTGCGCGTCTTGAAGGTCGAGGCGTTGCCCGCCCGGCGCGGCCCGCCTGCCGAGGCGCGGGCGCATTATTGCGAATTGACGGAGCCGGGCGGCCCCGCTTAGGGACGGCATGGGGAGATAGAGACTGCCATGACCTACGTCGTCACCGATGCCTGCATCCGCTGCAAATATATGGACTGCGTCGAAGTCTGTCCGGTGGACTGCTTCTACGAAGGCGAGAACATGCTCGTCATCCATCCGGACGAGTGCATCGATTGCGGGGTCTGCGAACCCGAATGTCCAGCCGAGGCCATTGTCCCCGATTCGGACGAGTCGGCGGCCGAATGGTCTGATATCAATAAGGAATACGCCGACAAGTGGCCGAACATCACGGTCAAGGGCGAGACCCCTCCAGACGCAGACGAATGGAAGGGAAAACCTGATAAGAAACAGCAACTTAGCCCAAACCCGGGCGCGAACGCCTAAGGCTGTTTCCCGGCTTCGGCATCCGTGCCCTGCGGGGAGCGCGGAGCTTTAGTCCTGTTTTTTGACCCCATTTTGTGGTACATAATTGCCAATCCGTCGGGGAACCGGCGGATTATTTTTTCTCTCGCGTCCGACTTCATGTCCTGGCGGTAACTTATTGAAAAACCGCGAGTTCTTGCGTGGGTGGCGGGAGAGC